>JAFLBP010000005.1:0-76967 GCA_017303875.1 Chitinophagales bacterium
AGAGCCAAAAGACCTAATTAAACCATTGACCAGGTTTTGTTCATTATTCATGGCAAAGCGTTTTTGCCAGAAAGGTACTCAGTAGAATCACATCAGGTCAAATTTTGATGCGTTTGCCCTGGGGGGGGGGGGCTTAAAGATTGCCGCCCACACCCTTAAACTTTTCTACAAATGCGGTCAGTTTTTGAAAAACAAGCTGCTTTTTACTCAAATATTGAGGATTTAAAGGACTCATTTTCGGCAAAAGCGCATTGAGTTCTGTTCCGTTTTCACTCGCATATTCTCGTTTTAAAGAAGCGGCTATATAACGTCTGGCTTCTTCTTCATTCAGGTTCTCGTCTGCAATTAGTTCAGAAGCCTCTTTTTTCTGTTGGCTTTGTGCATATTCGAAGAATGTATCTATGACATTCGCTTTGTCCTGAAGCGTATCAAGATCAGTTTCATTGATAAAATCAACTACTAAGCTCTCTTTAGCTCGGTTGCCTACACTGGCTCGTATAACCCTGCGTATTTCGGCAATCAAAGTAGCTTTGTCTTTGGTCTTTTTGTTGTGATTAAAAATCAATTCAAGAATATAATCGAGGTTTATTTCCTGTGATTTGAGCAGGTCAACCTCAAATACCACATCGTCCCAGTCAATGGTTGATGCTTCCGGAGCTTTTCCAAACTGCTCACGCCGCAACCAATCACGTATATCATTGTAGGTGGAACGATAGTCCTGAATCGTTCGCTCTCTCAGCAATTCAATTTTTTGCATTGCTGCCATGTCCTCATCTGTTACAAAATATTCCCTTTTAAAAGCTTCTATTGCCTCAGCATCATTAGGATCTATTGTTTTAAATACTTTGAGGTGGTTAAATTCATCGTAATTCTGAAGTATGTTTTCTACGCGCAAGTATTCTCCAAACAGTTTTACGAATTCTTTTTTGTCCTTTTCAGTGACAATAGCATCGGGGTCTGGAAATTGCGCTTTTAACGCTTTTACAACTTCGACATAACCCCGGCGTGCATCACCTGTGACAATATCTGTAAAGCCATCCAGATATTCTTTGTAGCTCTTTTCGAGTACTACGTTTTTGGTGTTTTTATCCCCAAATAAAGTAATCGCATCAATGGTCGCTGTTTCTAAATCGCGGAAGGTTACAATATTGCCAAACGTCTTTGTCGCATCATAAATACGATTTGTCCGGGAAAAGGCTTGCATCAATCCATGATAACGCAAGTTTTTGTCAACAAACAAGGTGTTAAGCGTAGGCGCATCAAATCCCGTCAGGAACATCCCGACGACAATAATCAGGTCAATCTCTTTATCTTTTACACGTTTCGCAAGGTCGCGATAATAGTTCTGAAATTCTTTGCTGTCAACCCCATAATTGGTTTGGAACATTGCGTTATAATCATTGATGGCTTTAGCCAGAAACTCTTTGGCGCTGCTGTCCATAGCAGCAGGTTCAAAAGTTTCGTCAACGATCTCGCCAATTGCATTTTGCTCCTCATTGGCAGCGAAAGAGAAAATTGTCGCAATTTTTAATGGCTTCTCGCTACCTTTTTGCAAATTGCTTAATTCCTCATAATAACTCTTCGCTGCATCTACACTGCTGACCGCAAACATGGCATTAAAGCCTTTGTCGCCGCCTTGGTTTCTGTGCGTTTTTATCCTGAAGTTTTTCAGGATGTATTGAGATATTTCCCGGATTCGGGCAGGGTGGAGCAGCGCCGTTCTGTTTTCTGCGGCACTCAATTTTTGCTCATCTGTCTCGGTTTCAATGGTCTTGAACTGCGGGCGCACATCATTATAGTCAACCTTGAATTTCAACACTTTTTCATCTCGAATGGCATCTGTAATGACGTAGGAGTGCAATTCGCGACCGAATACGCTGGCGGTCGTTTCCGCGCCTAAAGCGTTTTGTGGAAAGATGGGTGTTCCGGTGAACCCAAACTGGTAGAATTTTTTGAATTTTCTGTTCAGGTTCTTTTGCGCTTCCCCAAATTGGGAGCGGTGCGCTTCATCAAAAATGAAAACAACCTGCTTTTGATAAATGGCCAAATCACCCTCGGTTTTCATAAGGTTATTCAGCTTCTGTATGGTGGTTACAATGATCTTGTTATCGTCTTTTTCAATATTTCGCTTTAATCCTGCTGTGCTGTCCGAACCATTTACGCTGTCGGGCGAAAACCGCTGGTACTCTTTCATCGTTTGAAAGTCTAAGTCTTTGCGGTCAACGACAAAGAATACTTTATCAATAAATTCCAATTGTGTGGCTAAACGCGCCGCTTTAAAACTCGTCAGCGTTTTGCCGGAGCCGGTGGTATGCCAGATATAACCGCCGCCTTCATTGCTCGACCATTTTTTAGCTTCATACGAACTTTTTATCTTCCACAACATCCGCTCCGTTGCTGCAATCTGGTAGGGCCGCATGATGAGCAGGGTATTACTCGTGTCGAAAACGGAATAGGTGAAAAGCACATTTAAAAGCGTGTTTTTCTGGAAAAATGTCGCCGTAAAATCTTTCAGGTCTTTAATCAAAGTATTGTCGGCCTTTGCCCAGTTCATGGTAAAGTCGAAGCTGTTTTTATTGCGCGCAACCGTATTGGCAAAATACCGACTGTCGGTACCGTTTGAAATAACAAAAATCTGAATGTATTTATAAAGCGAATTATTACTGTTGAAACTTTCTTTGGAGTAGCGGTGCACCTGATTAAACGCTTCGCGGATGGCAACGCCGCGCCTTTTCAACTCCACCTGCACCAAAGGCAATCCATTGACCAATATGCTGACATCATAACGATTGGCTTGTGCTCCTTTTTGCTCAAACTGTTTGATTACCTGCACTTTATTGCGTGCGATATGCTTTTTGTCTATGAGGTAAATATTTTGGATGTGGCCATCGTCAAAAACAAAATCATAAATATAGTTTTCGTGTATCTTTTTTGCCTTTTCAACAAGGCTGTCGCTTGGTTTGTCTAAGTACTCTTCCACGAAACGATCCCATTCCGCGTCCGAAAACACCATGTCGTTCAGCACCTGTAGCTGTACCCTTACATTCGCCAGCAGGGCTTCCGGTGTATTCAGGTTGGAGGGGTTTTCATAACCCTGTTGGATGAGATCCCGGACAAATTCATGCTCCAGTGCCGCCTCTGTTTGATACGCAACAGACGCTTCATTCGCTTCATTGTACTTGGTAAATTTATCCAATACAATGAAGTTGTTGGATTCGGCTATGGTTTTGTAGTTCATAATTTTTATTTTTTACCACGAAAGGCACGAATTTCACGAAATTTTATCTTTCGTGCTTTTCGTGCCTTTCGTGGTCAGTGGTCAGGAATTATAGCGCCAATCTTGTAATGCTAACTTTAGGATAGGTTCCAAAGTTTACAAGCAGTCCAAGTTTCATATTGGTTGCTTTGAGATAATTGATGAGTTGCGCTTCGTGTTCAGGAGCAGTTTGTTTTAAGGCTTTAAGTTCTACAATTATTTTATCATAACAGATAAAATCTGGCTTATACCTTTGCTTTAGCGTTTCACCTTTATAGGTAAGTTGTAATTCTGGTTGAGCAATAAAAGGAATTGAACGAAAAAGAAATTCTTTTTCCAAACATTCCTGATATACTGCTTCCAAAAAACCGCATCCCATTTCACGATACACTTCAAAAAGTGCTCCCTGAATTAAATAGGATTCTTCCTTGTAGATTATCTTATCGCTCATGATTTTATTTTTGTTACCACGAAAGGCACGAATTTCACGAAATTTTATTTCCCATATCTTTCGTGCCTTTCGTGCCTTTCGTGGTCAGTGGTCAGTGGTCAGGGAAGGTTAACAACAAGTCCCGATAGTACTCATACTGCTTTTGCCGCAACGCAATCTCCTTGGGCAAACCCTCACTGATGGAGGTGGTAAGCGTGTCGAATTGATCGAGTATGGAGACAATGCGGGCTTGCTCTTCGAGGGGTGGAATGGGGATTTTAAACTGTCTTAATGTCGACAGATTTAACATTCCGTAATTACGCATTTCTGATTTTAAATACTCGTATAAATTTGTAATGTAATAGAATAGAAATTTATCTTTAACAATTTTTGGGTTTATGGATTTTATACTAGCAATATTTTGATTTGTTGCAGCTTGAAATTCCAAATATGCCGTTTTAAAGATGGTAGCACCTACTAAAGCTATAAGTGTAGTGTCTTTATCTAATAGTTTTGCACTTGACTTTCTAAGCCCTAACTCGGTAATAAAGTTGTTGGCTGAATATACTGATTCATTATTACATGATTCCGATTTTAACCAAGGAATATTGCCTCCGTCCCAATAATCCTTATTTGATGTTAAAGGCGTTCCACCTGATGAAACTTCAAAAAGGTCTTTGTCCCCCAACGTCTTCCACTCCACTTCGCCCTCTTCAAAATTCAACAACTGCTCCCGATAGTAATTATACTGCTTTTTACGAGCTGTAAGCTCCGCTGTAAGCTCCGCTGTAAGCTCCGCTGTAAGCTCCGTAAAGGTATCGAGAATACGGACTATTTCGGTTTGGATGGCGAGGGATTTTTTTGGGTTGTTTGGGCATGGGATTGGGATTGGTATTTCAACCAACTTCCCTTTAGTAAGTTTTGCTCTATCCCCCCCAGATAAAAACGGAATAAAATTTATCATTTGTAAGTAATGAAATATGAATCGGCTGTTTATAAAATCAGTGCCACGAATGACATGAACATGATTGTTTGCCCAAAACTTGCCTGTTGCCCATTGAATTGAATAATTCTCAAGACTTGCTGTGCCATCCTCTGCAATAAGTATATAATCGCCATTATGCGTAAACCCTTCAACATAGTCTTGGATATTGTTAGCTCCATAATATGGTACTTTGCCCAAAATTCGCTCTGATGCCTTAACAGGTCGGCGGCCCGAGTTGGCAATTTCGATGAATTTTTCGTCTCCCAGCGCCCTCCATTCCACGTCGGCGCCGTTGAGTAATTTATCTAAATAGGTCATGCGTTATTATCAGTTTGAGGTGGAAGTTGTTGTTTTATCATCCTGTCAAAATCGCTCTCGAACAGGCGGTCTTGTATGATTCTGTATTTTTCAAATTCGGATTCGGCATGTGCTTTGGCGATTTCGGCACTTACCTTTCCCGCATCATTCAACACGCCTCTGTCGGTGGCTTCTATAAATCGGTTCAGCCGCGTTTCCCAGTCTTCCATGGTCATGGGTATTTGCCTGATGGCCATATCTTCGGCAATATCGAGGTAAGCAGCGACTAAGCGCTGGAGTTGTTGCATTTCCGTTTCGCTTAAATAGTTTTTAGCAACGGATACATCAAATTTTTGGATTTTACCATTGGGTGCGTCCTTCCAGGAGGTTAATCCCATGTGTTCTTTTTGGTGGTCGGCCCGTTGTACAATAATTTCTGCCGCAGTATTGCCATGTATTGCCCAGTGCAATTTATTCTGGACCGTAGCAAAAAATCGTTGGGTAGCGCCGGCTGTTACATCATAATCAATGGAGGTAGCATATATATCGGTTATTTTCTGATAGAATTTTCGCTCACTCAGGCGTATTTCCCGGATGCGCTGGAGTTGTTCTTCAAAGTATTTTTTGCCAAGAATTGTCCCGTCATTTTTTAAGCGTTCATCATCCATCGCAAACCCTTTGATGGTAAATTCCTGCACGATTTGGGTCGCCCATTTTCTAAACTGCACGGCTTTCTCGGAATTTACCTTGTATCCTACGGCGATGATCGCAGCGAGACTGTAATGTTGGGTTTCGTAATTTTTGCCATCGGAGGCAGTTATTCGAAAATTTCGAATAACTGAATTTTCTTCCAATTCATTATCACTGAAAACTTTCTTTAAGTGATAATTTATGGTATGTGTTTCTACCTGATAAAGTACTCCCATCATTTTTTGCGACAGCCAGATGTTTTCATCTGCGTAGATGACCTCTACGGCGTTTTCGCCCGTAGCAGCAATGAACGTTAAGTATTCTGCGGCGGATGACCTTATATCTACCTTATTTGTTACTTTTTTAGCCATCGGTTTTCAATTTTCAATTTCATGAACAATGGCATCAATACTGATACGGAGCGCATTGATTTTTTCTACCGTTGCGGCAATTTCTTCATTCAATGCTGCGATGTTAATTTTTTCCCGATTGTCCTTAGCCTGTACATAAGCGCTGACCGAAAGGTTATAATCGTTTTCGGCAATTTTTGTATGATCAACAGCAAGCGCCACGTGCGGCACATCCGTTTTGCTGTCGAATATGCCCATAATCTTTTCAATGTGCTCGTCGGTAAGCACATTATTATTGGTTACTTTTTTAAAGAAATCTTCCCCGCTGGCATCAATGAACTGGACTTTGGTATCCGGCTTCTTTTTTGAAAGCACCAGGATGGTTACAGAAATAGAGGTGCCGTAAAACAGATTGGGGGGTAAGGAGATGATGGTCTCCACAAAGTTATGATCTACGAGGTACTTTCTGATTTTCTGCTCTGCGCCGCCCCGGTAAAAGATACCCGGAAAGCAAACAATAGCGGCCCTGCCTTTGCCTGAAAGATAACTGAGCGCATGCAGCACGAAGGCAAAATCTGCTTTGGATTTTGGGGCCAGTACGCCGGCAGGCGCGAAACGGTCGTCATTAATCAGCGTGGGGTCGTCGCTTCCAATCCAGTTGATGGAATAAGGCGGATTGGAAACGATGGCGTCAAAAGGTTTTTCATCTATAAAATGAGGGTCGCGCAGCGTATCGCCGAGGGCAATATTAAACTTGTCGTAGTTGATGTTGTGCAAAAACATGTTCATACGGGCAAGGTTGTAGGTCGTGTGGTTTACCTCCTGCCCAAAGAAGCCTTCTTCGATGATGTGCTTATCAAAGTGTTTTTTTGCTTGCAAGAGCAAAGAACCTGAACCGGCCGCCGGGTCGTATATTTTGTTCACTTTGTCCTGCTTGTGCATGGCTAATTGCGCGATGAGTTTGGATACGTGTTGTGGCGTAAAAAACTCACCGCCGGATTTTCCTGCATTGGCGGCATAATTAGAAATCAAAAATTCATAGGCATCGCCGAAAAGGTCAATTTGCGTGTCTTCAAAATTTCCAAAATTCAGTTCTTCCACGCCTTTCAGTACGGCAGCCAAACGAGCGTTTTTGCTTTCAACGGTATTGCCAAGTCGGGTGCTGGTGGTGTCAAAATCGGCAAAAAGTCCTTTGATATCCGGTTCGGAAGGGTAACCATTTGCGGAGCTTTCAATAGCGTCGAAAATGGCCTTCAGGTCTGTGTTCAGGTTGGGATTGGTATTGGCTGTTCTGGCTACATTTACGAAAAGTTGACTGGGGTAGATAAAGTACCCTTTTGTCTTTACTGCATCGTCTTTTATTTCGGGGCTAATATCCTTATCGGGGTAGTTGGCGTAGTTGACGCTTTCATCGCCCCCTTCAATATAATTGGTGAAGTTTTCACTAATAAAGCGATAGAATAGCGTTCCCAGTACGAACTGTTTAAAGTCCCAGCCATCTACGGAGCCGCGAACATCGTTGGCTATTTTCCATATTTTGGCTTGCAATTCTGCTCTTTGCGTTGTGCTTGTCATTTTTTGTTTTTAAATAAGTCTGTTGTTTATCTGAGGCATTCAAGTCTCAGCCGCTATCGGTTTCAAATGTGTTTGCAAAGATAAATTTAATTTTTCGACCACCTTGTTTTTTGCCCACACGTCGCTAATTTTTGTACCCCTCAACCCCCTGCAACACCGTCAGCCTCAACACGCCCCGGTCATAAACCGTTGTGCCGCCCGCATTCAATTGGTGCAGCCAAATGTAGAGCAGCTCTAAGCTCAGGGTGCTGCGCGGTATGCTGTATTCTAAGCCGCCCCAGAGGCGGTTCTGATCGAAGGCCCGGGCCTGGCCTTCGCCCCATTGCAGCATGATTTCATTGCCGCTTTTCAGGTTCCAGTGCGGGTGGAGGGGGTATTGGGCCGTCAGGGCATAGCGAGCGCGAAAGGCAAAGCGGTTTTCGCGCTCATCGAATACATTGAAAAAACGCTGCTCCCAGCGCAGGCGATGCCCGATGCGGAAATGCCCGGCCTTTTGTTGCAGACTCAGCGCCTGCCACGGCCGCAGTTCGGGCCGAAAAGGCGCCGGCGGCTCATCGGGTTTTTGCCGACTCACGACGGACGCAGAAACGCCCGCCCAGGCTTCCCATTGCTGCCGCGCACCAAAACTGCGGTGCAGGTGCAGGTGCGAAATCAACTGGTGTTGCCCCTGCGCGGGGGCGAGGAACTGCCGGTTGTCGAGTTCGTAGTGCAGCGTCCAGCGCGGATGCAAGTGCCAGCGCAGGTAATAACGCGCCCAGTAAAGGGTTTGGGACAAATGGCTTTGCGCCGACAACACAAGTGGCGCAAGCAACAGGAATATGAAAACGACGCGTTTCATCGGCAGCACAGGATATGATAAGGGCAAAGGTACAAGCCTGTGCGTAGAAGGAGGCGGACATAAGTCACAGGAAGGAGCCTGGAGTCAGGATTTATGGTTTTTTTTAGGGATGGGAAGGATTTTTTTATTTTTAATTAAACTTTTTGTTTTAAAAATATATCTTTGCGCATTGCTATAACAGTAAACGATACATAGGAGCATCTGATCAAAACCAACAGGCAATGATGATACTTATACCGCTCCGGAAACTGCTAAATTGAACTAAAACATTAAAACATGGAGCATCCCGCATCCACATCCCCAATCCGCTACCCCGATTGGTTCGCCGATTGGAAAAGCCGTATTCAGTCTGCGCAAATTAAGGCTGCCCTGCAAGTCAACCGAGAAGTGTTGCTCCTGTACTGGGAGTTAGGCCGTGACATCGCCGAAAAACAAAAAAGTGCTACCTGGGGCGATGGCCTGATACCCCGCTTTGCGAGGGATTTAAAGGCGACGTTTCCGCATTTGAAGGGATTTTCGCGTACCAATCTGTTTTATGTGCGAAAGTGGTACTTGTTTTATCAAGCTGAGTTCTCAATTGTCCCACAACTTGCGGGACAATTAGAAGACAAACAAAAAGTACTTGTCTCGCAGAGCGAAGCACAATCTCAAAAAAATGATAATGAAGAATTTAAGGTGTTGTTGCTTGTTCCTTGGGGACATCATAGGCATATTATTGATAAATGCTCTGATATAGACGAAGCCGTTTTTTACCTCCAAAAAACGGTCCAGCACAACTGGAGCCGCGATGCCCTCGTCGGACAAATAAAGCAAAATCTTTATGCGCGACAAGGCAGGGCTATCACCAATTTTGAGCGAACGCTCCCAAAACCCCAAAGCGACCTCGCCATTGAAACGCTGAAAAATCCGTATAATTTTGACTTTTTGAATCTCGGTGATGAAGCCCTGGAACGTGATGTTGAGCAGGCCATGATGCTGCACGTGGAGCGCGTATTACTCGAACTTGGGCAGGGCTTTGCGCTCGTAGGCCGACAATACAAAATTACGGTAGACGACGAAGACTACTATTTTGACCTGCTTTTCTACCATACCCGCCTCCATTGCTATGTAGTTGTAGATTTAAAAGGTGGAAAGTTTAAGCCCGAATACGCCGGAAAAATGAATTTTTACTGCTCGGCAGCGGACGATCTTTTGCGTACTGACATAGAGCAACCCACTATCGGTCTAATCCTTTGTCGGGAGTCAAGCAAGCGTACGACCGTAGAGTATGCTCTGCGTGACATCCATAAACCACTGGGTATTTCGGAGTATATTCTGACCAATACGCTCCCTGAAAACCTGAAAAACATCCTGCCTACAACCGAGGAACTCGAACGGGAATTGGATGAGCATTTTGACAGTTGATCGTGCTATGGCAAAACATCACGCACTTGTATGCGGCTTATCTGCCATTAAGTAACAACAAGCGTAAAACCATTCCAACGTTAAGAGCATGTTCGGAAATCCATCAATCGGCTGCAAGCGGCAAATTTCCTGCTGCACTACGTTGGTTTTCTTCGTCGTAGCTGCCGGCTACGCCTGTGAAAACCGCCTTGTTCAGCATGAAATTTGCTCGCTTTCGCGCGATCATGAATTCCCGAACATGCTCTAAATCAATAAAAAAACACCTATGCAATTTTTAAAAGCACTCCTGCTCCTCCTGATGCCATTGGCACTGCAAGCCCAGGTAAACACAAACTATTTTAAGGAATTGCAGCAGTGGCACACCGAACGCGAACAAGCGCTCGCCGCCGAAAATGGCTGGATCAACCTCGCCGGGCGTTATATCCTCAAGCCGGGAGCCAATACTTTCGGCTCGGCCAAAGACAATGCGGTCAAATTTCCGAAAGGCAAATGCGCGGCCCGCATGGGTACGCTGCTCGTAGGCCCGGATTCCGTCTGGGTGCTGCCCGCCCGAAAAGCCGATATTCGGCTCCAGGGCAACAAAATTCGCCAAAAAACGCTGCTGTACCCCGGCCCGGAGGGCCTTACGTTGCACAGCGGCAGCCTGCGGTATTTCATTATCCGGCGCGGCACACAATTCATCCTGCGCCTGCGCGACCTCGAACATCCGGCCCTGAAAACCTTCCACGGTATCCCCGTTTTTCCGGCAGATACCAGCTGGCGGGTGCGCGCCAAATTGGAACGCAGGCCCGGTAAAACCATTCCCATCACCAATGTGCTGGGCCAGACAACGCAGATGGATTGTCCCGGAACCCTGCATTTTACCCTGCAAGGCCGTCCCTGCCGCCTCGATCCGGTCTACGACGACGGCCAGCTCTTTCTCATCTTCGCCGACCCGACCAACGGCACAGAAACCTATGGCTCCGGCCGTTTTCTCTACGCCGATCAACCCGACGCCGAAGGCTATACCATCTTAGATTTTAATAGGGCCATCAATCCGCCCTGCGCGTTTACGCCGTTTGCAACTTGTCCGCTGCCGCCCGCGCAAAACCGATTAACGATTGAGGTAAGCGTGGGGGAAAAGGCGGTGGAACATTAGTTTTGGGGGTGTTTTAGTGTTCGGGTGTTTTGGTGCTGTTGCCAATGGGTCAGGGAATTAGTTTTGATAAAATATTATCATTGTAGGCAAGAAATAGATTTGATTTCTTTGTTGATTCATATATAATTGGTGGCGGTTTAAGCTTACATGGAAATCATCTCTAATTGGGTTTTTTGCGCCCGGGCGCGTTGTGTAATGGCTTCAAGATTTTCCGCAGTGCTGTCTTCCAGCCAGTCCTCTCCGCATTGGGAGCAGACCAATGCAGGTACATTGCGCACGACAACCACACCGGTTTGCAAGTCGGCGGTGAAAGTGGTAGTACCTTTTTCAATATTGCCGCCACAAAAGGGGCATTTTGAAGGGATATGAGTCATCTTAATTCCTTTTTGTTTTGAAATCAGGGTTAAAAACCTTTGTATCCGGTTCGTAAGTGGTTATGATGAATACGGTTGAATCTTCATCGTTAAATGAAAGAACTACATGCAGCGGCCTGCTTTCAGCGAACCCCAGAAGTAATATGCTGGGATAGGGTTTGTCTTCCAGATAGGTCTGAATGAGTTCTCCATGAAGGGCTACATCCAATACTTCGTACCTGCTTATTCCTCTGCTGATTAATTTTTCTAGTGCATGCTTACGCCAGACAATCTGGCCAGCAAGTATGGCTGCTTCATACTTTTTTTTGTCAAAAGGAAAGTTCATAGGCTAGTAAAGTACAAATATACGTAAAATTAACAAGTTCCAATATCACTCCCCCCAACGAAACGTTGGGACTTCCAACCCGCACAAATCCAGCACCCGATCCACTACGGTGCCGACGATGGCTTCCCGGCTCGTCGGGTTGGAGTAGAAAGAAGGCGTGGCCGGACAAATGATGCCGCCCGCCTCGGTCACGGTTTTCATGTTGTTGATATGTATCAGGCTCAGCGGCGTTTCGCGGGTGACGAGCACTAAGCGTCGTCGCTCTTTGAGCACCACATCCGCCGCGCGGGTAATCAGGTCGTTGCTGATGCCCGTGGCAATACGCGCCAGCATCCCCATCGAGCAGGGACAAACGATCATCGAATCATAGCGCGCCGAACCCGAAGCAAAAGGCGCGTTGAAATCATTTTTTTTGTAAAAATCAAAGGGGTAAACGCTGAAATCCGGCGTGCCGATCTCCAATTCCCAATTGACGATGGCGTTATCCGACATGACCACGCCCACGGCATCCCATTGCCCGCGCAAAGTCGCCAGCCGATCCAACAATACTTTGGCATACAAGGCCCCGGAAGAACCGGCTATTCCCACTACTATTTTTTTCATCGCAAACGTGCTGGCGTTGTATTATTTCGCACAGAAGGGCACAGATCATACACACAAAAAACACAGATTCAGTGCCTTCTGTGTACTATGATCTGTGCCCTTCTGTGCGAAACCTTCTGTGTAACATCTGTGAGCAACAAAACAGCATAAGCGCCAAATTAGTTTTCCACTAAAACACCCAAACACTAAAACACCAAAACACTGCTCCGCTCATTCCCACGCCTGCACCGCCCCATTGTTCCGCAGCGCGATCCAGCGCGTTTTTTTACCGCTTTTTACACGGGCAATATCGCGTATTTCCCCTTCTAATCGCAGGCCCGAAGCCTTCGAGCGCAAAGCTTTAAAATCACCCTTGCCATCGCCGAGCAGCAGCAGTCCGTAGTCGGCATCGGTGTGTCCGAATTCCGGTTTGGCACCGTGGAAATTGCCCGCCGTCATCAGGTCGGTATGCCCGTCGCCGTTGATGTCCGCCGCTGCGATACCGAATATCGGCGCGAATTGCGCCTCGCTCGGCAGGGGCGCAAAGGCCCATTTGCCGTTAGCCTGACTCAGCCATACGCCGCTTTGCAGCTCATTTACTTCCAATTTAACGGCATTTTGCAACTGTTCGGGCTTGAAGATTTTTTCTGGTGTCTGGCCCGTATAATTGCGGTAATGCAGGTATTTCTTTTTCAGGATCGGAATTTCACCCAGCAAATCGCCGCGCAAATTGAAGGGCAGGAGCAGCCCTTCGTTGTAGCGGCAAAGCAATTGCTCCGGCGTGCCATTTTGATCAAAATCATTAAAAATAAGCGTCAATGGCGTTTGCGCACCCGCTTCCAGGCGTGTGTTCAAACCCATATTGCCCACTACAAAATCCGGCTTGCCATCGGCATTCAAATCACTTACATGCAGGCGTTTCCACAGGCCGCGCGCACTGCCCGGCAGCCATTGCTCCGTGGCATCCGTCAATTGATTGCCCTCGTTGCGGAAGGCCCGCAAGGCCATCCATTCGCCACAAACCAGCAGGTCGGGGTCGCGGTCGCCGTCGAGGTCGCTCCAGGCTGCGTCGGTGATCAGCCCGAGGTTTTTCAAGGCAGGCGGCTGGGTCATGTTGAAAAAGCCCTTGCCGTCGTTCAGCAGCAGGAAGCCGCTTACTGGCACACCGACTTTGCCCGGCAGCAAACGCATGCCCACAAACACATCCTGATCGCCGTCGCCATCGGCATCGGCGGGACGCACGCAACCCGTGGCGAAAGGTTTTTCACCCGGCAGCGCATCTTTTTTGCGGGTAAAACGGCCCTTGCCGTCGTTCAGGTAAAGGCGGTCGGCCAAAGGGGCGCTGAGTTGTTCAAATTCATTGCTGCCCGAACCCACGTACAAGTCCTGGTCGCCGTCGCCATCGGCGTCTAAAAACGCCGCGTCGCTGTCCTCACAGGCGGCATCGGCCTGAAAAGCCGGCTGCGCGCTGGCGCTGAAATTGCCGTCCGGCTTTTGTAGCAGCAAGGCGCCGCTTTGTCCGGCCGCCGCACAGACGTAAATATCTTCCAGCCCGTCGCCGTTTACATCAGCCACGGCGCTGCGCGGACTTTCGGTCGAATACAGGAAGTACAGCAGGCGGTCGCGGTCCCAGTCGTAAAACGTATTTTCCTGATGCTGAAAGGGAAAAAGGATGTCCGTCATTTTCAGCAAAGGCCTGGGTTGCGGGAATAAAGCGGACATCAGCTGGCCGATGGGTTGCGCGCCCGAAGGATCAAGCGTCAGTTCCTGATCGGCTTTTACCTGCGTGAGCACCGTCGCTTTTTGATGTCCCGGCCAGATTACCACCACACTGTCAATCATCGTGATATTACCCAATCCGAAATGCGGCCGCGGGTCCATTGAACTCTGGAAGCCGCGCATGGGCATTTGTTCCTGGTACAGCGTTTGCCCGCCCGCGCGCAGGAATACCTTGGCGCCCAGCGCCTGGGTGTTCAGGCCCTCGCCGCGCAATTGCAGGCGCAGGAAGTGGTGCTCGACAATTTGCTCGCGGGCTTCATTGCGGTACACAAAAGCCTCCATATTGGCGTTGTTGACCACCAGATCAAGGTCGCCGTCATTGTCCAAATCGCCATAAGCCGAGCCATTGGAGAAGGAAGGTTCCGAGAGGCCCCAGTTTTGGGTTTCATTGCTGAAACGCAGGTTTTTCAGGTTTTTAAAGGCGTAATTCGGCACTTTTTCGCTTGGAATGGAATCAATCAGGCGTTTAAAATCCACCTGTCCGCCGCCGATAATGGCCTGTTGCACATTCGGGTCGGAGGCAAACATGAGGTAGTCCTGATTGGTCAGATCCTGCGCGATGCCATTGGCCACAAAGAGGTCGCGCCAGCCGTCGTTGTCCATGTCCATCATCAGCGCCCCCCAGCTCCAGTCGGTCGCTTCCACCCCGGCCAGACAGGCAATTTCGGAGAAAGAGCCGTCGCCGTTGTTGAGGTGCAGCATGTTGCGGGTAAACTGGTTGTAATAGCCGCAGGACTGCGTGTAGCGCAGGCGGTCGGGACTGTCGAAGGACGTGGTGGTTTTGATGCGGCGGTCGGGTTCGGGCAGCATATCCGTCACGAAAATATCCGGAAAGGCGTCGTTGTTGATGTCGGCCATATCGGCGCCCATGCTGGCGGCGCTGATGTGGCGCATGCTTTTTTCGAGTTGTTCCGAAAAGGTGCCGTCGCCCTGGTTGTGGTAGAGGTAATCGCGTTCAAAAAAGTCGTTGGAGACGTAAATATCCTGCTTGCCGTCCATGTCAATATCGCCCACCGTTACGCCGAGGCCGAAAGCGATGACGCTGCCGAGGATACCGGCCTCGCTGCTCACGTCGCTGAAAGTGGTTGCGCCGGCTTGCGCGGCATTGTTGCGCAGGAGCTTGTGGCCGCCGAGGCTGTCGCGGGTATTGCGCAGTTTGCGGCGCAGGTCGAAAGAGCCGATGGGTCGGAAAGAATTGTTGAGGATGTAGGCGTCGAGGTCGCCGTCGCCGTCGTAGTCGAAAAAGGCCGTGTGGGTCGTCAGGCCGGGGTCGTTGAGGCCGTAGGCGGCGGCTTGTTCGGAGAAGGTGCCGTCGCCGTTATTGATAAACAGTTCGTTGTCGCGGTTGAAGTTGTTGCCCGTTTTTTCATCCGAGCGCGGGTTGCCGGAATTGCAGACGTAGATGTCGAGCCGGTTGTCGGCGTTGATGTCCACCATCGCCACGCCGGTAGCCCAGGAGCCTTTGCCGGAGATGCCTGCTTTATCGCTGACGTCTTCAAATTTCAGGTTGCCGCGATTGAGGTAGAGCTTGTTTTTGGCCATATTGGAGGTAAAAAACAGGTCGGGCAGGCCGTCGTTGTTCACATCGCCGATGGCTACGCCGCCGCCGTTGTAAAAATTGCGGTAGCGGTAAATGTTGAAGTCGCGGTCGTAGACGAGGTCGTTGCGGAAATCCACGCCGCTTTGCGCCGGGCTGAGGCGGGTGAACAGCGGTTTTTGGGTGCTGGGGGAGGGGGCGTCATTGCAGCTCCAGAGCAGGAGTATTCCGAAAACTATCCAGGCGTGTTTCATGGGGGCAAAGATAGTTTAATGTGGAATGATGAATGTTGAATGATGAATGATGAATTTGTAACGAGGAACGATGAGCGATGAACGATGAATATTTTCGCACAGAAGGGCACAGATACTGTACACAGAAGTCACGGAATCTGTGTTTTCTGTGTAAAATATTCATCGTTCATCACTCATCGTTCATCGTTACAAACCTGTTTTCCCCATTTTACCCGCTCGCCGCCCGAAAGGACTTCCCAGAAATACATGCCGCGCGGCAGTCCGGCGGTGTTGACTTCTGTGAGGCCCAAAGACAGGGGCGACTGCCGTAGCAAGCGCCCGTGCAGGTCGTACAAGCGGAAAAGCGGACTGCGCAGCGACGCGCCCAGCGATACCCACAGCTGCGACCCGAAAGGATTGGGGCCGACCATTATCTGCGCTTGCAACTCCGGGTTTTGCTCGGCGCTCACGCCAATAAAAAGCGTGCGGCAGAGGGTGTCGGCGCTGTTACTATTGGATGCGATCAGACAGACCTCATACTTGCCCGGCTGCGCGTAGGTATGTTCCGGATGCCGCTCGTTTACTTCGGGCGAGCCATCGCCAAAGCGCCAGCGCCAGGAATCCGGCTCAAAGTAGGATAAATCCCGAAACGCAATATGCTGTACATCCGTTGTATCCTGCTCATATCGCCAGCGGGCCACAGGATGATTATCAAGCCCCAGCGTATCGCAGGCCGAGCCGTCGAGCGGGCCTTGGCGGTAGTTGGGGAAAGAGGGCATGGAGAAGGCATTGTAGGTAGGTAATACAATGCCATGCTGCTCGTACTTGCACGCCAGGCCCGGCTCATCCGGCCTGTGAATTATATGCAGATACTCCGAAGAAGATACGGTGGCGGCGTACAATTTTCCATCCGGAGCCGCCTGTATGGAATAAAAACCAGTGGCGAACCCTAATGACGAAAGCGTTACGCCATCCCACTCGCATACCTGTACCCGACTTGCTAAAATATCCGGTGCTTCAAGGTCATATTGATATGCCTTTAAGTCCAGATTCACATAGATGTATCGTGAATTGGGGGAGATTCCTAATCCTCCCCAAGCCCCGGGAAGATGAAATTGTTTATGATTACTCAACAAGCCGGAACAACGATCAAAATCATAAATATCTAAATAATCTCCAACCTGAAAAGAAACACCTGCGAAGGAGCAATATTTTTCACCATTCGGACTAAATACACACTGCCCGGATCCGTTTTTCAGGGTATCACCAATTGTCTGTAATCCATCCACTAATACGCCACGCGGATCAATTAGTATCCGATAAAACTGATTGGTATTCCATTTGTTCATCAGTAGCCACCAGTCCCTGCCGTTTGCATGGCGCTCGGGTAGCACATAGCCTAACCGTAAATTTACCTCTACCACTTTATTGCGTTTACTGATCACTTTGCCCAAGCCGTTGTTTTGTGACATGTCAATGACTGCATAATATAAACCGGATGCGACGATATCCTGTATCGTCCAGGCATATTCTAAGTAAAATAATACATATATATCTTTTTTATTAGGCCAGGCTACAATTGTGGTATATTGCGAAACTACCTGTCCAGCCGCATCGCTTCCATCCATTAAAAATGCTCCGCCATCCATAATAGTATCTTCGGCATTGTATAAATGCGTGCCATTAGTATACATTAGTAAAACGCCGTTTTCATTAGAGAAAGAGCTGTTTGTTCTATTAAAATTAACATCAGGTTTGTTGTTTTGAAAAACCAATGGTTGATCGTGAATAAAACTAATCATGGAAATGCCATACGGATCAAGAGTATCGGGATTATTATCGTACCCAAATAACCAGGTGTTATCGTGCAACTGGGCGAATGATGGAAGCGTCGTGAGGAAGATTATGCTGGTGAACAGTAGTTTTTTCATATAAAAAAAGTATCCGGTGTATAGAGTATTGACTACACACCGGATTGTTGGAAGTGAAAAAATTAATGGATGACCAGCAGTCGTTGTGTTCCCAAGCACAAGTCTCCGTTCCAAATTGTGCAGTAGTAAACGCCTGCAGGCAGATCGGCTACTGAGAAAAAGGCTTGTGTTGGCCGGATGGTTCGGCTTTGCCCGTGCGCGCTATTCAGCTGAATTCGAATATCTCCCGGGTCTTTTTCCGGTATCCCTTTAATGAGTACCAAATTGTCGGCCGGGTTAGGCTGCAATGAAAGCTGTTGTCCTGCATTCTGAACTGCCGTAACGCGCTGTTGGCGGCTTCCGGCACAGAGGGTATCCTCGTCGAAAGATTTAATTTCATGCAACTGATACAATAAACGGGCATCCAACACTGCGGCCCCGCCTTCAAAGACACATTGGTGGGCGATGGCCGATACCTGCGCCAATTGTGCCGGTGTCAGGGTGACGATATTTTGTGCCAGCGTTTGCAGGTATATCTCATTGACCGTTTTGCGGTTTGACTCATAAATCGCATCCGCAGGCAGCGCATTGTTTAACTGGATTGCAGTCTGGGTTTGCTGGCTGCGTTGCTGTTCAATACTATTTTGCAGCTGCGCCAGATGAAAGGCATACCTATCCTGGGCTGTAACATTTTGCCGTATCGCTTCCAGTATACCCAGCGAATCCTGCCCATGCGCACTTTGCAAAGCAATCATGACTGCGTTGAGTTGGGTATTCAGGCTGTCCAAAACTCAAACACATAAATTCGATGAAATGCAAAATTCAATCTATATTTTGCTCCCTGACAAAGATATACATTAGTGAAAATCATTTCATTTTCGCTACATGTACTTCCATCACGCGAACAGGACAAACAAGCAAAATCGGTGCCTTCAAATGCATTAATTGTTTGACTATTATTGATATGTGTAATGGCATTGCATAAAGAAGGTGTTCCGTTTCCCGAAAACCAGTTTGGAATGTACCCATTATTGAAGGCCGCATTAATGGTGCTTCCGATAGGGACATCATGCGCCTCAAAGTTGCCTTCCGGTGTAAGGTTCGGGGCAGGAGGAACAGTACAGTTTTGAGAAAAAGCATTTTCCTGAGTTACAAAGCATAAGAAAAATGCAAAAACAATCGACTTAAATGATGTTTGCATAGTATAATCATTTTGGTTCAAAAATCTAAATCAGTGGTTCTGGTCGCACTCTGGAACAATTCGTCTACACATTAAGAACCTACACTACCGGTGAATTGGGTAGAAACACAACAAAGAAAAGCATTTATCGAAAACTAACAGAATAAATCCCAATAATTAACATTTAGACAGCCTGCTTTTGTAATATTTAAAAGTAACATAATCATTACAAGCCTGTTTTAATTGCTGCGTAGCGATAGGTTCCAAACCCATCGCTACACAGCAGCAGCAGCTCCCATCGCCACCCGGCACCGTAAAACACCGCCCCGCATCTGGCATCGGGTTTTTATGTATCTTTGCTTGCCCACTTCAGTATTTTCACCCGAAATCATCATCCACAACCCAACTCAGGGTCAAAACACAAACCGATGCCCTCAACAAGCCCCTGGCGGCCCGGCAAAAAGCAATTGCGCTTTGTACCCTTCAAACCTTAAGACAAAAGACCATCGTTTCCTCATTCAATCCCTACGCTTAATACATTTCCGGCCACACCGCCTTGCAAAGCGCACAATCTTCATTTACCTTTATTGCAAAATTGCAACCGATACATTTTTATGCTTAACCAACTCACCCAACCCATGCGAAAGCGACTAACCTACATCCTGCTTTCTCTTGCTGCCGCCGCAGGCCTGTTCTGGGCCTGGAATGCCCGGCAAATCGTCAAAGACGAAGCGTACTACCAGGCAGTTTCCCAATACGTGTACGCCTTCAGCGGCGGCACCATCGGGCGAACCGAACCCATCCGTATCCGCTTCAACAACCCCGCCGTCGCCACCGAACAGGTGGGCAAAAAAGCGGCCGCCAACCTGCTCCGCTTTTCCCCGAAAATCAAAGGCGATTTAGTCTGGGAAGACGACCGTACCCTCAAAATCCAACCCAGCGAAGCGCTGGAAAGCGGTAAACGCTACACCGCACGCCTCAACCTCGAACAACTCTACTCGGAAGTACCCGATAAAGCAGAAGTGTTTGAATTCAACTTCAACGCCCGCAAAACGGCCTGCACCCTCGAAACCGATGGCATCAGCAACAGCGACCCGGCCAACCCGCGCGTGCAAAAAATCACGGGCGTGGTACGGGTCAACGAAAATGCCGACCCCGCACAAGTAGAAAAAATCCTCGACGCCGACTTCGGTAACCAGGACCTCGCCGTCAACTGGAACCACGAGGCCGACGGTAAAACACACCGCTTCAGCATCGAAGGGATTTTGCGCGGACAAGCGCCGGGCAAGGTAAAAGTACATTGGACGGGCGCACCCATCGGCGCCGATGAAGAAGGCTACATCGACCACGTTGTGGGCGGTTTTGATAATTTTACCCTGCTCAATGTCCGCGCCGTTCAAGTGGAAGAGCAGTACATCCTGCTCAATTTCTCCGATCCGGTTGATCCTTCGCAAGACCTCAACGGCCTCATCCGCATCGATGAATACAAGGGCAAACTGCGCTTCGTCACCGACGGCAATTTCGTGCGCGTATTCCCGGCCGAGCGCATCAGCGGTGAGCGCAACATACACATCTCGCGCGGCATCCGCAGCACCAACGGTCAGAGCATTGATGGCGACGGCGACTGGCTCATTCGCTTTGAAGACCTCAAACCGGCAGTGCGCCTCGTGGGCCGCGGCGCCGTGGTGCCGCAGCAAAGCAATGGCAGCGTTTTGTTTCCATTTGAAGCCGCCGGCCTGAAAATGGTGGACGTGGAAGTATTTAAAATATTCAATTCCAATATTTTACAATATTTGCAGGTCAATGAAATTGAAGGCGACCAGCAATTGGAACGCGTCGGTAAAATCATTTTACAAAAACAAATCAAACTCGCCGACCTGAACCCGGAAGCCGGTATCGGCAACTGGCAACGCTATGCGTTCGACCTGAAAGACATGATCGCCAAAGACCCCGGCGCCATTTATCAGGTGCGTATCGCTTTCCGCAAAAGCTACACCAACGCAAGTTGCGCTGCACCCGATAAAGGCAGCAGCGAGGAAGGATTGATGCAGTCCGATGATGACGAACTGGCCGTTACCATCGGCGAAAAAGACGAATGGGGCAACTATAAAAGCATCATCGGCGGCTGGCGCGGTATTTACTGGGAAGACGACGGTGAAGAAGAGTGGTGGGGCGAAGACGGTTACGACTGGGATGCCCGCGAAAATCCCTGCGACAAGGAATACTACTATTCTGAACATTTTGCACAGCGCAATGTATTTGTGAGCGACCTCGGCCTGACCGCCAAAGCCGGCCGCGACGGCTCGCTGTTTGTGGCGCTCACCGACCTGCATACCGCCCAGCCGGTGCCCAACCTCGAATTTGAACTGTTCAGCTACCAGTTGCAGCCCATCACCAAAGCCCGCACCGGCGCCGACGGTACCGCGTTGCTCGAAAACCTGCGCGATAAACCTTTTGTGGTGGCGGTCAACAGCGGCAACCGCCGCGGCTACCTGCGTATGGCCGACGGCAATACGCTCTCGCTCAGCCGCTTCGATGTGGCCGGCACGGAGGCTCAAAAAGGCCTTAAAGGTTACCTGTACGGCGAACGCGGCGTGTGGCGTCCCGGCGATTCCCTGTACCTGAATTTTGTTCTGGAAGACAAAAGCGGCAAAATGCCCGCCAACCACCCGCTTACTTTTGAACTCATCGACCCGCGCGGCGCGCTGCAATACCGCCGCGTGACCAGCGTGAATACCCGCGGCGTGTACCCGCTGCACTGCGCTACCCGCGCGGAAGCACCGACCGGCAACTGGACCGCCCGCGTGCTCGTAGGCAGCGCCACCTTTACGCGTCAACTGAAAATTGAAACTGTTAAGCCCAACCGCCTGCGGATGGCCCTCGATTTTGGTAAAAAAGACCTCGGCGTGGGCGATGAAAACCTGAATGCCAAATTCAGCTCCTCCTGGCTGCACGGCGCAACGGCCCGCAACCTCAAAACCAAAATTGAGCTGCAAATGCGCGCCGTAAAAACGGAGTTTAAAAACTACAAAGGATATGCCTTCGACGACCCCTCCCGCGGGTTCTGGAGCGAGCCCCAGGTGCTGTTTGAAGGTAATACCGACCAGAATGGCAACGCCACGGTGCCGCTCAAACTCGGCGACATCAATCAGGCGCCGGGTAAGCTGATCGCCAATTTCCGTATGCGGATTTTTGAAAATGGCGGCGATTTCAGCACCGATAACTTCGCGATGGATTATTTCCCTTACCCCAATTTCGTCGGCGTGTATATGCCTACTGATAAATGGGGCAGCAAAAGCATCAGCCAACAGGGCGGCACCGTGAATTTTGTTTGTGTAGACAAAAACGGCCAGCCCCGCGCCAATCAGGAAATTCAGGTGGCACTCTACCGCTGCGACTGGCGCTGGTGGTGGGATGAAGATGCCGCTTCCGGCGTAGGGCAGTTCAATTCTTCGGAATTCAATGACGCCCTCGACCATGTAACGCTTACCACCGACGCCCGCGGACAAGCCAGCTGGAAAGTAAAACCCGGCAACTGGGGCCGCTATTTTGTGCGCGCACTCGATGAAGAAGGCGGCCACGCAGCCGGCGATTTCTTCTGGACAGGCGCTCCTGATAATCTCGACGACATCAAGAGCCGCAACGCCGCCGCCATGCTGCCGTTTACGGTAGAAAAGGAAAAATATGAAGTGGGCCAGGATGTCACGCTCAAAGTTCCGGCTTCCGAATCGGGTCGTATTTTGCTGACGCTGGAAAATGGCTCCCGCGTACTCAAACACCTTTGGTTTGATGCCAAAGCAGGTGATAATTTCCTGAAATTCAAGGCGGAAGAAAATATGGCGCCAACGGTTTACGCCCACGTGAGCCTCATTCAGCCGCATGCGCAAACCAAAAACGACCTGCCCATCCGGATGTATGGCGTCATGCCGGTAAATGTGGAAAATGCCGCCACCCACCTGACGCCCAAAATTGTCATGCCGGACGTGCTGAAGCCCGACGAAGCCTTTACGGTAAGTGTCAGCGAAGCCAATGGCCGCGCCGGCGCCTACACCCTCGCCATTGTAGATGAGGGCCTGCTGGATCTGACGCGTTTTAAAACGCCCAATCCCTGGGAAACTTTCTACAGCCGCGAAGCCTTGGGCGTAAAAACCTGGGATATTTTCGACTACGTGCTTGGCGCCTACGGCGCCTCGCTGGAGCGCATTCTCGGCATCGGTGGTGACGGCATTAACCAAAAGGCCAAAAACGGCGCGCAAATCAACCGCTTCAAGCCTTGTGTAATCCACGTCGGACCATTTTATTTAGAAAAAGGACAAGTTGCGAAACACCGCCTGAAAATTGAAAATTACGTGGGTTCGGTGCGGGTTATGGCCGTTATGTCGGCGCCAGCTGCTGCCGGACAAAGCGCGTACGGCAGCGCCGAAAAAACCTGCCCGGTGCGCAAGCCGCTGATGATTATGCCTACACTGCCGCGTGTGCTCGGTCCCAACGAAACCTTGCGCCTGCCCGTGGAAGTATTTGCCATGGAAAAATCGGTACAAAATGCCACCATTACCGTGAAAGAGCAATCCGGATTGGTGCAGGTGGCCAACCCGAGCATGAACCTGAGTTTTGCCGAACCGGGCCAGAAAATGGCGGCGTTCGACCTGGTAGTGGGTAAAAAGACCGGCGCTGCCAAATTCATCATCACCGCTCAGGGCGGCGGCGAAACCGCATCACAGGAAATTGAAATTGCCGTGCGCAACCCCAACCCCGTGATGACCAATGTGGTGGAAGGCGTCATTGAACCCGGCAAAGAATGGGCGCCCACACTCAACCCGAGCCAGTATACCGACATGAGTAACGCCGTGATTGAAGTAAGCGCCCTGCCCTCCATCAACCTCGGCAAGCACATGGAATACCTGATTCGCTACCCGCACGGCTGCGTCGAGCAGACCACTTCCGCTGCCTTCCCGCAGTTGTACGTGGATATTCTGACGCCGCTCAGTCCCGAGCAGCAGTTGGCTATTGGTAAAAATGTCAACGCGGCGATCAATCGATTGCGCGATTTCCAGACCAGCAACGGCGGTTTTGCCTACTGGCGCGGCGAAACCAGCGTCAACCCCTGGGCGACCTCCTATGTCGGCCATTTTATGGTGGAAGCCAAAAACAAAGGCTACGCCATTCCGGAAGGACTGATCGACCGCTGGGCAGCTTATCAAACAGAAGCCTGCCGATCCTGGTCTGTTAAAAAGGAAAACTACTACCACGACGACCTCGATCAGGCCTATCGCCTCTACACCCTGGCACTGGCCGGCAAACCCGCCATCGGCGAGATGAACCGCATGCGCGAGCGCAAGGACATGTACGAGCAAGCCGCCACCACCTTAGCCGCTGCCTATTCAATGGCCGGCAAATCGGAAGCTGCCCGCGATATCATTGCCAACCGCAATTGGCGTGCCGACTGGCGCTACGACTGGTGCGGCTACACCTACGGCAGCGACCTGCGCGACCGCGCGCTGCTGCTGGAAACCTACACCAATGTCGGTGATTTTGCCCGTGCCGAAGCAATGGTCAATTACATCAGCTCGGACCTGAGCAGCACGGAAAACCGCTGGTACTGGAATACCCAGACGCTGGCAACCTGCCTGCGCGCCATGTCGAAATATGTGTCGAAGACCTTTAAGGGTGGACCGGCTTACACCTACCGCATCGGTAGCAGTGGCGCCAAAACCGGCGACAACCTGCGCGCCATCAACCTGATCAACTTTACCGATCAGGCGGCGAGTGCAACCCAGGTGGCAGTGAAAAACAACGGAAGCAACCGCTTGTATGCCCGTGTGGTTATTACGGCTGCGCCCACTGCCGGCGTGCCCCCTACCCCACCGAGCAATATTGCCTTAGCCGTGCGCTACCTCGACAGCAAGGGGGCGGAATTGAATCCGACACGTATTGCGCAGGGCACTGATTTTGTGGCGGAAATTACCGTCAAGCGCAATTCTACGCTTGGTTTCCCCTTCCGCGATCTGGCGCTTACGCAGATTTTCCCTTCCGGCTGGGAGGTGATGAACCCGCGTATGGGTAATTTTATGGGTGCGTCCAATAGTCCGATGACCTATCAGGATATTCGCGACGATCGGGTGTACACTTACTTTAACCTGAGTAACAGCCTGTGGAGCGCTGCCAAAAATGAAACGGTAACCTACCGCATTCAGCTCAATGCTGCGTATGCCGGTCGTTATTTCCTGCCGCCGGTTTCCTGCGAAGGCATGTACGACAGCCGAATCCGCGCCGCTAATTCCGGCGAATGGGTAGAAGTGACGCTGTAACGATGAGTGATGAGTGATGAGTGATGAGTGATGAATGCCGGGCGCAGCGCCATTCGTGCATTCATGGCGACTGTTCATTGCGTTGAGCTATTAATGGGTAGTGTTCAGCATGCTGATAGGGCTTTTTTTTGACCTGATACAGCATGCTGAACACTATTTTTTTTGTCGGAATTTGGCACAAAAACGGGTATTTTCGTACCATTATCTCTGCTTGCTCCGCAACTTGCAAAGAACTCACGGCATTATCCTGGTTTATTTTTCGGACATGATTTCTATCATTAATCCATGCGATTTGGTCGTTCAACATTGCGCTCACTAAAGCTTGATAAAGCGATTGTTTTTCTACCGCCTCGCCTGTATCTAAGGAGATATTTTGTATTGACGGGTGGCACTCACGCCCGTGCCGCCCTGCGTTGGCCTTGCGGGTTGGGCTTGAGCGGCATGGTCGGGAGTGCGTTGTTAGCGGCATTTATTATTTTTTCATCCCCGCTTTCATTCTCCCCCCAATCCGCTCCTTAACACTGTCCACCAAATAATACATCATCGGCACCAGAAACACCGTCAAAATCAATGAAGAGAGCAGGCCACCGATGATGACCCAAGCCAGCCCGTTTTTCCATTCGCTGGCGGTGCCTTTTGCCAGGGCGATGGGCAACATTCCGATAGCCATCGCCAACGTGGTCATTAAAATCGGGCGCATCCGTTCCTTGCCTGCTTGGACGAGCGCATCCCGGTAGTGCAGCCCTTCGGCTTTGAGTTGGTTGGTGAAATCCACAATCAGAATGGCGTTTTTCGTCACCAAACCCATGAGCATAATCAAGCCCAAAAGGGCAAACAAACTCAGGTTGCTCAACGATAAATTCAGGGCCAAAAACGCCCCAATTGCTGCGACGGGTATGGAAAACAAGGTGACAAAAGGATATACGAAGCTATCGTACAAAGCGACCATAATCAGGTAAATCAACAAAAATGAAATCGCCAACACCCCGCCCAATGCCCCGAAACTATCGTTCTGCCGCTTGATGTCGCTGCCCCAAGTGAGGCTTATGCCTTCGGGCAAGGGATTTTTTTTCAAGTATGCCACCACCTCGTCTGCCACCGTGCCAGATGGTCTGCCCAAGGCATCGGCGGTGAGCGTGACGGCGGGCTGGCGGTCTTTGCGCTCCAAAAGCGAGGGCGTGCGGCCTTTGACCACCTCCGCAAATTGCGCCACCTGCACGGGAGAACCCATTGGGTTGAGGATATTCAGGCGGCTTACGTCATCGAAATTGCGGCGGTCGAAATCGGCGAGCCAAATCCGTACCGGGTATTCGGTTCCGTTTTCCGTCAGCGTGGCATCGTCATTTCCCGTAAAGGCAATGCGCAGGTTTTGCCCCGTGTAGGCGGTGTTCAGGCCTAGTCGTTGCATACGGTCCTTGTCGGGCAGCACCTGATATTCGGGGCTGCCTTCTTCCACCGAAAGTTGCACGTTGTCCGCCCCGGGGATGCGCTGCACCACGTCTTTCAGCACCTTCCCGGTTTCCATGACTTGTCGTGAATCGCTGCCGCTCAACGTCATTTCGACGGGTGCCGAGCGTGGCACCAAACCCAGCGTTGCCATGGAAAAACGGATGTCGGGATACTGTTTTTGCAGACCCCGCCGCAAACGGAGCATAAAATCTTCGGTACGCAGGTTGTTGAGTTCTTTTTTGCTTTTCAACTGCACTGTGAACTCGCTTTTATAGGCCACACCTACTCCCAGACTGCCGATGCCTGTGCTCGGCCCGCCCACGTTGCTAAACAGGGTTTTGACTTCTGGCTGCGCCAAAATATGTTTTTCAATTGCTCCCGAAACGGCATTGTTGCGCTGAATCGAGGTGTTTTTTTCAAATTCTAAAGCAAAACGAAACTTCCCTTGGTCGCCCGTCGAAATTAGTTCTTTTCCGATTATGCCCTGCCGCATGATGCCCAATGTCATGGCAAAAAGCACGAGCACGATGCCCGTAAAAATCAGTTTGTGGTTTAACACCCAGCTCAACTGCCTGCCGTACCATTCGATAAATCGGTCCAACATTTTTTCAAAACCAATCAAAAAGCGGTTGAAAAGGTTGGTCGGCTGCAAGTCCTCTTTTTTGCCGATGCGGGAAGCGAGCCAGGGCGTGAGGGTAAAACCGACCAGCAAACTCGTCAGCGTGGAGGTGATGACTACCACCGAAAATTGCTTCAACATATCCGCCACAAACACTTGCAAAAACAGAATCGGTAAAAATACCACCACGTCCACCAGCGTAATGGACAAGGCCGAAAAACCTATTTCCATGCGCCCGTCGAAGGCGGCTTTGTGTTTTTCCTTGCCCATGTCCAAGTGGCGTTGGATGTTTTCCAAAACCACTACCGCATCGTCCACCAGGATGCCGACGATCAGCGACATGGCCAAAAGCGTCATCAGGTTGAGCGTGTAGCCGAGTATCCACATCACCGCAAAAGCCGTGATGAGCGAGGTCGGGATTGCCACGATAACAATCAATGAATTCCTGAAACTTCGCAAAAACAGGAGCATCACCAAAGACACGAGCAAGACCGCCAAAATCAAATCCACCACCACACTGTCAACTGCTGCAATGGTGTTGTCGGTGCTGTCGTCGGCAATGATGAATTTTGTATTGTCCCCGGTGTTTTGCTTTTCTATTTTTTCAAATGCGCTGCGCACGGCTTTCGAGACGTTCACCGCATTGGCATCGCCCTGTTTTTTGAGCAAAAGCCCTATGCCGTTTTTGCCGTTGAAACGGCTCACGGAAGTCACTTCCCGAATGCCGTCCATGACATCTGCCACGTCCTTCACATAAATCGGGCTGTTGGGCGAGGGCATGGCAATCTGCACGTTTCGAATGTGTTCAAGCGTATTGAACTTGCCGACCAGGCGCACCGAATTGGTTTCCGTGCTGGTCTGCACATTCCCTGCGGGCAAATCCAAACCTGCACGGTTGATGGCCTCCACCACTTGCGACAGGGAGATTTTGTACAATTTCAGTTTCTCCTGATTAACCTTCACCTGTATTTCCCGCTCCTCGCCGCCCAGTAACGTGATTTCCGCCACACCTTTCAATTGTTGAATTTGTGGCAAATACTCATCCTTCATTTTTTGATAAAAAACCGGTGCGGGCAGTTCGCTGGTTGCACTCACCGACATAATTGGCAGGTCGTTGGGCGATACTTTGCTCATCACGGGGCTTAAAATATCGGCGGGCAAATCTTTTCGGATATTGTCAATATACCGCTGGGCATCCTGCATGGCTTGGTCGAGGTCAGTGCCGTAATTCAGGTTGGCGATGATGACCGAGGCATTGGGCAATGATTTCGTCACCAAATAATCCACGCCTTCGAGGTTGGACAAAGCATCCTCTATTTTTCGGGAAACCGAAGTTTCCACTTCGTCGGGTGCTGCCCCCGGGTAGCCCGTGCGAATGACGACGACGGGCTGGTTAAAATCGGGCATCAATTCGTAACTCAAATTTTTGTAGCCAATGATGCCGAGCAAGGCAAACACGCTGAACAAAACGATGATGAGCGAAGGGCGATTGATGGAAATTTCAGTAAGGTTCATGGCCGATTAGTTTGAATTTGGTAAGGTAATTTTGCCAAACATCCCCGCCCGCAGCGCATGGTTTGGGAGATTTTTTACCGTGAACTGCACCGGAAAACTGTTGCCCACGTTGGCTTTGCTGGCAATCAGGGTTACTTTTCCGGAAAGCGGTTTGTCGGGAAAAACATCAGCAATGATTTTATGGCTATGCCCTAATTTGAAATATTTCAAATCATTTTCAGGCACATTGACCGTGAATTTCAACTGCCCAATGTCGAGTATGTGCAACAGCGGAACGCCCGGCGCAGCAAAGCCTCCCTCCTCGCTCAATTTGGCGAAAACGACTCCGTTGAATGGCGATTTGATAGTCGTTTTATGGATTTGTTCCTGAATGGTCGCCCGTTGCACCTGGGCAGATTTCAAGCCTAATTGGGCTTTTTCCAATTGAATACCTTGCACCGCATCGGCTTTCGCCAAAATGGAATAGCGGTTCACATCCGCCGTGAGGCCCTCAATTTGCACGTCCACCGATTGCAATTGCAACTGCAACAGGGAATTATCTAACTGCACCAAAGTCTGCCCCTTGCCGACCACGCTGCCCGCGTCCACCATGATTTTGTTGATTTTGCCCTGCATCTCTGCGCTGATTTTGGTCTCCCGGTTTGGCTCAAAAACGCCCGTGAATTGCAGGTCGCTTGATGCGGCCGGGGGCAAAGGGTCCATCGGTTTACTGTTGGGTACGGGTGTTTCGGCGGGCTCGTGTTGATATACCCGTTCCGCTGAAATTGCTTTGTTTTTTTTCAATTTGAACGCAATGCCACCAACAATCCCAATCAAAATGACGGCAGGTATCAAGAAGGAAAGTATTTTTTTCATCGTTTAATTTTTGATTGAACCGGATGCTTTTTTGAGTTCCAAATCGGCTTTCAGGTAGTCCACGAGGAGGTTGAGGTAGTTTTGTTGGGCTTCCCGCAAGGCGTTGTCTGCCAACAAAATATCCGTGAGCGTTGCCGTGCCCTGTTGCTGTTGCAGGAGCGTTTGCTGATAGACCGATTTTGCCAGTTCGATTTGCTGTGCGGCAGCGGGGAGGTTGGCGACAGTGGCGTTTTTTTGCAAAATTGCGTTGGCGAGCATCAGGTTGTTTTGCGCCTGCACGTTTGCTGATTGGAGCCGATTGCTTTCCAGTTCTGCCTCTTTTTGAGCGATTTGGTGACGGGTTACTTTGTTCCAAAGCGGGTAGGTTGCCTGTGCGCCGATGAAGCCAATTGGGAAAATCTTGAAGAACGGTTCTGGCTGTTTGAAATAACCAAACCCTGAAAGACCATAATTGGCGACCACCGAAACACTCGGCAACCTGGATTTTTTGATGGTATTCAACTCGCTGGCCAACAGTCGATTTTGGGTCTGCACGATGCGGGCATCCAACGACGGCAAAACGGTATATTCATTTTTTTCGCCCTGCGCAATCGCTGTTTGCACCGCCAAAGGCGCATCCAAATTCTTGCCCATGAAAAACTTCAAACCATTAAGCACCTGTGCTGATTTGCTGTCCAATTGCGAGCGTTGGGTTTGCAGTTGGGCTTGTTGCAATTCGATTTTGCCCACGTCCGTGCCTTTTGCCAATCCTTGCGCCCGCAACAATTTTATATTGGCGAGAAGGCGACTGGTGTTGACCAAATTGGAGTCTACAAAAAGGAGTTGGTACTGCAAAATCTGGGCGTTGTAATACAAGTTTGTCACCTCAAAAATGACTTGCTCTTCGCTTTTTTCAACCTGTAAATTGCTCAGTTCACTTGCGATTTCGGTGGCATTTATGCCCCCCCTGATTTGCGGATTGTAAAGCGGCATAGCCAACTGCACGTTGATGCCGAGGTTGTGCGGCACGCCGAATTGCGCCTCTTTGTACAGCCCTTCGGGGCCGTTGAAAACCGACAAGGGCAAGAGTTGGTAAGGCAGATTCGTGAAAAACTTGTAGTCTGCCGATGCCGTTGCCTTGGGCAACAGCATCGCCTTTGCTTCCTGCCGTTTGAGTTGGCTGAGGCTCAGGTTGTTCCTGCCGACTTGCAGGTTTTTGTTGTTGAGCAAAGCCGTTTCGACGCATTGCTGCAAGGTCATGGTCTGCGCTTGTGTGGCGTTTTGTGCCCCAAAACCAAGCGCAAACCAGACCATGAATCGCAGCGTGTGAATATTCACTAACTTCATCGGATAAATTTTTTTTACTTGATGAGCAAGAGTTGGCTGTCCTGCACCCCTTTCACCCAGTGCATTACCAGGGGTTCGATTTTGACGAAATCGCCATTAGTGAGGGTTTGCTTGAAGCCTTTTTCGTTTTCAAAAACAACTTCGCCCGCCACACAAACCAAGAGTGCTTCTACTTTGGTGATGTGCTTGTCGAGCAGCCCGTCCTTTTTGATTTGCAAGGCAGCGACTGTGCCTTCCTGCCCTTTGAAAATTGGTTTTGCGGAGACGGGTTTGGTGGCTTCGTGCATGGAACTGATGTTGGTCATTGTCCGATTGTTTAAATTGTTAAAACTGCCGTTTGACGGATTTTTATGCATGGCGCAACTTGCCATGAAAAGCGAAAAAGCGGATAAAATGAGTGTGATTTTCATGTTGGAAATTTAATTTTTGATGAGTGTTGAAATAGCATGGAGCATGTTTTTCCCCTGCCGTTCAATATCAAACTGAAAATTGGCAATGCGCCATTTGAACATTTGCAAGCGAAAACTGCCCATGATGATGTGCATCAGTTCTTCGGTCGTGATGGTGTTGGTGAAAAATCCCTGCTGCTGCCCCTGCATGACAACTGGCATTAAATGCTTCATTTTCACCTGCATAATGCGGAAGATGGAAGCATTGATGTTTTGGCGGTCATCCAATAGTCCGTCCGAAAAAACGGCGACCACGAAATGCGGTTTTTGGGCAAAAAAAGTGAATTGGTCGAGGAAAATGCTTTCCAGGTTTTCCAAGGGGTTTTTGTGGTTGGAAATGGCTTTTTGCAATCTTTTGTCCATGTTCTCCGCCAAATATCCCAACATAGCGACTACGATTGCTTCTTTGCTCTCGAAATGGCGGTAAATGGCGCTTTCTGAAAAGCCCATTTCCTTAGCCAGGTTCTTGATGGTCAGTCCGACAACGCCTGAAACAGTCAGGATTTTACCCGCCGCTTCGATGATTTCTAATTGACGGTCGGTGATGGTATTTGAAAGCATATTGTTCAAAGATTAATTTTTCAAAAAAGCAGAATACATCCACACCTGTTTTTCCTGAAAACGAATGTAATCGCTCATCAGGGCATTGGTGCCTTCATCGTTGGCCTCAGCGGAGAGGCTCAAAATTTCCCGTTGTAAAATGATGACCGATTTAAAAGCCTCCAAAATCTGGCGCACCGCCTCGATACCGTCAGATATTTTTTCGCTTTCCTTAATAGCCGAATGTTTGGCGTACTTTGAATAATTGTGCTCCGGGGTAAATCCCAAGGTCAAAATACGTTCAGCCACTTCGTCAATTTTCAGCAAGAGGTCGTTGTAGAGTTCCTCAAATTTGAGGTGCAGTTCAAAGAATTTTTCCCCTTTGATGTTCCAATGAAAGCCACGGGTATTTTGATAAAAAATGGAATAATTCGCCAATAAAACATTGAGCTTTTCGGCCAGTTTTTGGGTTGCGGCTTCGTTCAAGCCGATTGCATTTAAGTTGCTCATAATTTTAATTTTTTTTAAAGTTCACCACGCTCCCCTTCGAGCCAACGGCGCATCATCACCCGCTCTTCGGGAGTTTGTTTGAAAGGAATGTTTCCAGCCAAAAAATTTAAAAACCTATCCCAAAGATTATCATTTTTATTAGCCTCTTCCTCAATCTCCTTTACGGCTTGGAGGTATTCCACTCTGTATTTATTGGCTTCCAAAAGATTGAAGGAAGGAGGAATATGCTTGGCAATGGTATTCAGCAAAATTTCTGATTCTACTTTCTGGAAGTTTTGCATCATTTTCACCTTAATGTATGCGGATTCGCCCACGCCTTGAACGATGTGTATATTGGACTGAATGACATTCCAAACATCTTTCCAATTAGCCGCAGCATCAGCATTGACAAAATGCTTTTCAGGATATTTTGCAATATTGACGAATACGCTCGCTGTTGAGCCGATTGCATCATTGAACACACGCCAAGCCAGGTCTATATCTTGTTCAGATGTCTTTCCCGAATGAATGAATTGCTTAAAAATGTCAAATTGTTGTTGTACCTGTGAGATTATTTGCTGTAATTGGCGGTAGTCGTCTTCAAAGGCCGTTTTTCCAGAATCCGTACCCATTTCGACCAACATAGCACGGGCATCATCCAAAAGATTATTGACAGATTCTTTGGTTTTCCCAAGCATCTCCCAGTTGGTTTGAATTGCATTTGTCAAATGCCGCAGTTTAATGATTGCGGCAAATTGTTTATTGGTTGAATTTTTCATAAATTCTGATTTTTAATTTTTAAAAATGAAACTCCCATCCAAATCACCGAAGCCGTCATGGCGATAGCACCGATAAGCACGAGTGCGGGCGGCAAGCCGAAATAGACTTCCGACAAAATGCCTATCGGCATCAAAAGCCCTGTGAGTGCCAACCACGAGATGGTTTTGACATTGGACAATTGCGGCTCAAAGCGCATCAAAAGGTAGCCAATCAGGATGTTGAGAAAAGCAAACAGGTTGCCGTGGACGTGCGCCAAGCGGGACTCAAAGTGCTTGCCAACGGAGTAACTGTTCACCCATGCCTCTTTGTCTGGTGCAAAATCCCGAAGATAAATCAGCAGAAACCCATAGGCCATAAAGAGACCCATGGTGAGGAAGCCGATTGCGATGTTGTTTTTACCGGTCATTTTTGAAATTTTTTATGTTAGCGAATATTCACCCTGCAAAGGTGAGGCATAGAGATTTTAACCGCAGTGATGCTCGTCACTCTGGAAGGAGACTTTTGTCGGGGATGGAGAATGGCTGGTTGCTGTAAGTACCGGGAGAATGGTTGTGATTTTGGGAAAAGGTGGGGTTCAGGCGGCTGCCCGCCGAATCTACTCCCGTGATTCCGTCGGGGTTTATGCCCCTTGCGTCTCGGTCGGCGTCCCGGTTTTTATATTTATATTGCCTCGGTCGGTGTCCCGGTTTATTTATTTCATTCGCCTCGGTGCGCAGGTGAGTCGGGGTCTTTTATCTTTTCTTGTAGCAGCTAACTCAGTTTAACCGTAACCCGCAATATACAGCTAGAGACCCACATAGCCACACATACAATTGCCGCAAGCTAACTTATATAGCTGCATAGCCGCAACTGTCGGCTGGATCCACCCACCCAAAAAAACACCCAACACCGGCCTCCAAAGAACCGATGTTGGGTAGCAGTATGGCAGGGGTTCGTTAAGCATGGCGCGTAACATTTAATTTTTAGGTTTGGCAAATATACGTGCGTACCCTTTATTTTTCCAAATCATCCAGCGGACTTTTTAGCTTATCCCATCCTTTTTTCATAATATTCGTGTATATCCCGATAGGCTTATCTGCTTTCGCGACCCAGCAAATCCTGAATTATCGTAAATCAAGATCTTGCGTGTTTTAGTGTTTTTGAAAATGCCGGACGCGGAGCCATTCGTGGCAACTTTTAATAACGATGAGTGATGAGTGATGAATGGCGCTGCTCCCGGCATTCATCACTCATCACTCATCACTCATCATTCATCGTTTATCGTTCATCATTGTATAATCACCCGAAGCAGCGTACTGCCGGCTGCGCCATGCAGGTGCAGGAGGTATACGCCGGCGGGCAGTTTTTGTTGCGTAAATGTCACTGCATTGGGGCCTGCTGCCGCCTCAATCCGTTGCTGGTGCAGCACCCGGCCGCTCAGGTCGGTCAACTCAGCCTGCAGCTCCATCGCTTGTGGTGGTGTCAGGTAGAGTGTGAAATCGCCATTATTCGGGTTGGGTTGTAACAATAGCGTCAGTTGATCCTGTAAATCGCGTATGCCGGTAGTCAGTGTGTATGTATTGGTGCGGGTGAGCGTCCGGCATTCATTGGTCGCATCCATCGTTACGGTGTAGGTACCTGGCGCTGCGTAGGTATGTACCGGATTGACCTCGGTGCTGGTATTGCCGTCGCCGAATTTCCAAAGATAGGAAGTTGCGTTGGTACTGGTATTGGTAAAGGTGATGGTCGTCGTGTCTGTAACGGCCGTAAAGTTGGCTACCGGAAAATTCAACACCTGGATCTGCTGGAAACTGGTGTCCACACCGCCGGTTGCTGTTGCAATGAGGCGAATGGTTTTGGAGCCGCCGATCAGATAGCGCACTAAATGCGGGCCGCGGCCGGTGCCGGATGACGGTTGGGCATTTGCACCGAAGGTCCAGACAAAATTCATGTCCAGAGAGTCGGCAGCAAGCGCCTGCAAGTACACTGTATCGAGTCGGCAAACGGTATCAGTACTCAGGCTGAAGGCTGCATCCGGCGGCGTCAGCGACAGCGACGACAATTCGGCGTCGTCAATATAAATGTTGTTCCCGTAATCATTGACCGTCGTGAAGCGCACTAAAATTTCCTGTCCGCTGAAAGCACTCAGGTCTGCTACTTCCAAGCGCCATTGCGTCGAAGCGGTAGGCAGAAAGTCGGTCGAAGTGGCCGGCACGGTGCCCAGGTCGGCGCCTCCTTTTTCCCAGACCACAATCGGAGTAGCCCCCAGGTCGCAAGTCGGCAAAACTTCCACGCGCAGCGTATCGGAGAAATTGGTGCTGTAATTGGCGTGCGCTACATAGAAGGAAACCGCAGGTTCTGTAATATTGCTCAGGTTGAGTGGCGGCATATACAGGTAGTCTAACTGACCGCGGGCATCATAGTCGTAACAGGGCAATACCGGCAATCGCTGCGTTGCACCGTCCGGTCCAACGCCTTCCTGCTGCGACAAACGCCAGGTAAACGAAGTGTCCGGGTTCACAACGGCCCAGCCCGGCGGCGGAAAGTTTTCAACATTGAAACCTTCGGTAAATTCCGCGTCTTTGGGTTGAATCAGGGCATTCAGGCTGAAGGCAATATTGTTGTTAAACAGTACCAGATCGCCGGCGGCCGCTACGTTCAGGCTCAGGTTGTAGGTACCATTTACCGAAACATCCAGCGGGGTATTGAAGGTGTATTCCAGCGTTTCACCCGCAGCAATATCCGGCAAAGTATCTGTTATTACCGGGCCGTTATTTACCTGATAGCTGGCTAAGCCCTTGCTTACGGGCATCTGACCTACATTGGCCACCTGAATGGTCACCGGAATCATCTGCGGGGCACAGGCAACAATGGAAGTATTGTTCGGGCTGCTCAGCCCAAGTCCGGCAAGGTCAATTGCCTGCGGACAGTTTTTCAAACCGCCCTCCCAGCGCACGGCATTGGCCCGGAAGCCGGAAATGCCACCTTTCAGCACGGCGCTTGCGGATACCCAGCGCTCCTTGCCGTCGTTGGCGAAAGGAATGGTGATTTGTGTGGTATCGGTCTGGCCTTTTACTTCCATGTATTTCTCTCCCAGCATATAGACCTGATAATCAATCGTATCAGGGCCAGTCCAGGCGATTGTGAGGGAGTCCGGACAAACCTTCGGGAACGAGATGCCTGCCGGCACCGGCGCGATGGCCAACACGGCGTCGGTGGTGTCGCGACGGCTGCCGCGAATCAGTTGTACCAATACTTTTCCGCTGAGGGTATTGGGCACCGTCCAGTCGTACTGGCGTTTTTCGCCGGTTTGTGTCGGGCCGAGGGGCAGCCACACATTGCCGCTGTCGAGTGAATAGCGCAGGGTGAACGACGTGGTGCTGCCGTAAGCGTCCCAGCACAGGCGTTGAACGGTACCGGGTTCAAACCCTTCACCGCCATTGGGATAGGTTAGTTTTATGGCGTCGGTGCGGAAATCCCAGACGACAAAATAGTGCTGTGGCCCCATGGGCACTTCCGTGCCTTTGATGGTAATGGTGTAACTACCTGCGCCAGGGTCGTCGAGGGTTACCTGTTCGACATTATTCAGGGAGTCGCGGCCGCGGGTGGCCGGGGCATCAAGCGCTACCGGATCGGGCGTCGGGTCAAGCAGCCAGGGCAGGCTGATGGCGCCACCGGGGCGCACCAGCTCCAGGTCGAGGTCGTTGATGAGCGCACGGGTATTGCCGATTGCTGCTGGCGGATCGAGCCAGACGATCATGATATTAGCCTGTTTTACACCGGCCGGAATTTGCAATGTGTGCGTTGCTGTGCCGCCCTGATCTACCGTTCCGCTGCTCCAGCGGTTTTCTTTAAGCAGGTAATAGGCGCGCATGGCATTGATATGTCCCCAGCCGTGAATAAAGTCGGGGCCAACATTGCCAAGGTCGTTGGCGGTGTTGAGTATCATGGCTTTGAGCAGGGTTTTATCCGGCTCTGTGCCGCTGTATTGTTCCTTGTAAGCTTGAGTCAGTTGCGCGAGGCAACCCACAATTCCCGGCGCTGCGGCCGAAGTACCGCCAAACACCTGATAGGTATTGTTCTCATTGGTGGAACCTTGATCGCGGCCATTGGCGGCGATATCGGGTTTGAGGCGACCGTCGTGTGCGGGGCCACGGCTCGACGTTGTTTCTATGACCCCTGCGGGGTTCAAATTGGCCGTTGCAATGGCATTTTTCGCCATTTTATGGCCTCCGGTAATATTGCCCCATTGGTTGCCCGCGCCGTAATCGCAATCGGAGTTGTTGGAGTTGCCGGCTGAAAAAACGTGCATCAGCGTCGGGTTTTCATACAGCTGGCGGTCAACGGTCTGGGCGTTTATGGTATAACCTTCGTTGCAGCCGTTGGAGTAGGAAGTATTGGTCAGCGTGACATTTTTATCAAAATGCAGCGACATGGTCGCATCCTGGAAATCGGCTTCATATTGCGTGGTGTAGATGTCGGCGCCATCGGCCATACCCTTCTGGTTGGGGTTGAGGTTACCTGCGCCGCCGATGATACCAGCTACGCCGTCGCCATGCGAGAACGGATTAAAGCCCGGCTGGTCGCTGTTATAAAGTCGGCCCTGAAAGTCGATATGCGGCCCGACGGGACCGTCGTCGCGCACCTGAACGGTTACGCCGCTGCCATTAAAATGCAGGCCTCCGGCAAAATCGGCATCCAGCACATTGGAGCGGTGCAGGCTGCGGCCGCGGGTATCGTCGGGAACAGACGGTGCAGTGGCTAATTCAAGGGTACGGATAAATGGAGCTGCCGCAACCTCAAGGAGCGCCGATTGCGCTACCCGCAGTTTGACAAAACCATTATTGTTGCCCATTTTCAAAATCTCCCAACCTTGCTGCCGGCAAAGTTCGGCGCCTTCGGCAATGCTGAGTTGCGGGTATAATTGTACATTAATATCCAGCGCATCGCCGTGAACGGCCCAGGCGCCCCAGGGTTTTTCGCGCAGGCTGCGCGCAACTTTCCACTCCGGCTGAAAAACAGCAAGGGCCGTCGGCTCCAACACCTGCAAGGCTTCCGTGCGGAAACCCACGGGCAGGCTGAGCAGGTAAGTATGCTGGTGCATGTAGGCCAAAAACTGTACACCCTGGGCTTCAAGGCGCATACGCGTGGCAGCCTCGGGCAAGTGTCTGCATTGCAGCAGGCGTACATAGCGATCACCGACTACTTCCTCGCTGCGAACGGCGGGCCATTGCGTCGGGTGGTCAAAATTCTGAGGCAACGCAAGCGTTCCCCAATCGAAATAGACAGATTTAATTTGGGCATTCAGCTGAAGCCCCGTCAGGAAGAAGCAAGCGCTCAGGAGTAAAGCACGCAGCATAAGAGTTTGATTTGGATGAAATAAAAAACAAAATTGCCGGTTTGGGAGATTATTACCCGGCTGGTCTGCGCTTCAAAAGTATGATTTACTGAAATGATGCAACAAAAATATTTAATCCTTGCCCATAGATGACCAATTCTCTGAACTGTCTCTACTTTTGTGAACGCTTACGCACTCCCCGACACGCTATAGTATGGATGCCAAACGCATAAAAATTATCATCGGTCTGATGACCATGGCCCTCATCGGGGTTATCTCCCTCCAGATTTACTGGATTCGGAGCAGTATTTTGTTGAATGAGGAGCAGTTCGACAAAAACGTGTTCAGCGCACTCAAACGGGTGGCCTATCAATTGGAAAACTATGAGCGGGCCAACCTCTATATTTCCCGCCAAAAAGAAGATGGCTCCAACAGCAAAGCCCCCGAAAACGGATTCGCCTCCAAGGCAATGGCTAACCGCGACAGCCTCAACGACGATCGTTATTACGACGATATGACGATTTATGAGATGCAGAGCATCACTCAGATGCTCAATGCAACCCCTCTGGCTGAACGTATTCCGCTCGACCTGTTACAAAAAGCATTGCAGGAGGAAATCAATGACCGGGGCATCAAAGCACCCTTTGAATATGGCATTTATGCTTTCGCCAGAAACAGCTACGTGATCCTGAACGACCATTTTGTGGTGGAAGACCACGGCCCCCAAATCAGCGACGGCGGCGCTCCAACCCTCTTTACCTCGCCCTACCGGGTGTCGCTGTTCACCAACGACATGAACGACTCTCCGGGTTATCTTTCCCTTTATTTTCCGGGTCGTACCAGCCTGTTGCTCAGCTCCGTCATTCGGATATTGCTCTTGTCGGTGGTTTTTACCGGCATCATCCTGTTCTGTTTCTGGTATACCATACGGGTCATTTATCAGCAGAAAAAATTGTCGGACATCAAGAACGACTTTATCAACAACATGACCCATGAATTTAAAACCCCGATCGCTACCATATCCCTTGCCGCCGACAGCATTGGCAGCGATATGATTATTCAAAATCCGGATAAAATCCGGCGTTTCGTCGACATTATCCGGCAGGAGAACCGGCGTATGAACAGCCAGGTGGAACGGGTGTTGCAAATGGCGCTGATTGACAAAAGAGATTTCCAGCTCAAACTCGAACAAATAGATCTCAATCAGATCATCACGCAGGCAGCCGCCAATTTCCGCCTGCACGTGGAGAAACGGGAAGGCTCCCTCACGACCCAATTACTCGCCGATCCGGCCCTGATCGAAGGTGATGTCACGCATATTTCCAGTATTATTCACAACCTGCTGGACAATGCCAATAAATACAGTCCGGAACAGCCCGAAATTACCATCAGCACCCGCCGCGTCCAGGTAGGCGTGGAGGTGACGGTGCAAGACAAAGGCATGGGCATCAGCAAGGAAGCGCGCAAACATATTTTTGATAAATTCTACCGCGTGCCCACCGGCAACGTACACGATGTGAAAGGCTTTGGCCTGGGCCTGAGCTACGTCAAAACCATCATGACGGCCCATAAAGGCTTTATTGATGTAAAAAGCGAACCCGGGAAAGGCAGCAGTTTTATCCTGACTTTCCCCTTCTACGTCGATCATCGGACGCACAACAGCCAACACGAAGCGTGACTTTCAACTTTTTTTTCGTTTAAGGGTTACAATATGCTGCAATACAAACAAATTTGCAGCTTCAACAATCGCAACTTTCAATCATGGGAATTTTCATTATCAGCATCATCTTCACTGTAATCGGGTTTATCCTGAGTTCGGTACTGCGTTCCAAATTCAGCCGTTACAGTCAGGTTCCACTCCAAAACGGCATGTCGGGCGCCGAAGTTGCTCAGGCCATGCTGCGCCACTATGGTATTTTTGATGTACAAATCACACAAGTGCCCGGTCAGTTGACCGATCACTACAACCCGCAGGACAAAACCGTCAACCTGAGTCCGGAAGTGTACAGTGGACGCAATGTTGCCGCTGCTGCCGTTGCCGCGCACGAATGTGGCCACGCCGTACAGCACGCTACGGCTTACAATTTTTTGCAAATGCGTTCTTCGCTCGTGCCGGTGGTAAATATCGCCGCTTCGGTGCAGCAATACCTGTTTATGTTCGGTCTGGTCGGCATGAGCCTGATGAAAAGTCCGATCATTATGATCATTGTGCTCATCGCTTTTGGCGTGACGGCCCTGTTCAGCCTTATCACCCTGCCGGTGGAGTTTGACGCCAGCAAACGCGCCCTGGCATGGCTCGACAGCAGTGGTTTTGCCCGTGGCGCCGAGTATGCAGGTGCAAAAGATGCCCTTACCTGGGCTGCTATGACCTACGTTTCTGCTGCCCTTGCGGCCCTGATTCAATTCCTGTATCTGCTTATGCGTTTTCTGGGAAGCCGCGATTAATCCGGCTGAAGCAGGCATGATCCCTGATTTTGGAAAGCTCCGAAATCAGGGATTTTTTTTGCCCTTTACACCGCAGCCCTTTTGAGCCGGTCGTTCATGGCGCGGCCCAGTCCGTTTTCCGGCATGGCTTCGGCCAGGATAATATCGACATCCGACTGGTCGAGCAGGCGCATGGCGGCGAAGAGTTGCTGGGCGGCTTCGTTGAGGTCGCCGCCGGCAGAGAGGTAAATGGCTAAGGTATTGGGTGGCACTTGTGGCAGCGGGCGCAGCGTGAGCAGTCCGGCGCGCAGGAGCGGGAAGCGCAGGCGCAGTTCGTCGATATTGCCGAGGTAGAGCGATTTGCGCGGGGCGTAGTGTGTGCTGAGCATGCCCGGCGCGGCGGGGTTGCTGCTCTGGTGGAGTTGCAGCGTGAGTGGCCCGGCTACCTGTTCCAATTGTTCGAGGCTCAGTCCGCCGAGGCGATAGACGAGCGTTTGGCCGTTTTCAAAACCGATAATGGTGCTTTCCACGCCGATGCTGCACGGCCCGCCGTCGAGGATATAAGGTATGCGGCCCTGGAGCTGGTCGTATACGTGTTGGGCGCTGGTCGGACTGATATACCCGAACGGATTGGCGCTGGGCGCGGCGAGCGGGAAGTCGATGGCCTGGAGGAGTTTGCGCGTGAGCGGATGCGCGGGTACGCGCAGGCCCACGCGGGGGAGGCCGGAAGTGACCAAATCGGGCACCACCTCGTGTTTGTCGAGCAGCAGCGTGAGCGGGCCGGGCCAGAAAGCGTCGGCCAAGCGTTGGGCCGCTTCGGGCCACTGCGTGGTGTAGCGCTGCGCTGCTTCGGCATCGGGCACGTGCACGATGAGCGGATCGAAGGTGGGGCGGTTTTTGACTTCAAAAATACGCGCCACGGCGGCTGGAGAGAGGGCATTGGCCGCCAGTCCGTACACCGTTTCGGTGGGGATGCCGATGGGGAGTCCGGCTTCGAGAAATTGTTTGGCCGCGCGGAGGTCGGCGCCGATCTGGGTATTCATTGCGGGGGCGAAGTTCGGGAATTTTCTGATGAGGTAACACTTGTCAAACCTCAACTTTTTCACTACTTTTGTATCACTTTTTTTGAAAAAGCTCCTAAAAAATATCAGAAAAAGTCGTACAAAAAATTGATAATCAGGCAAATAATTAAAATTGCCCAAGGCATGAGTACTCAGGACATCAGGTGGCAGCAGCGGTTTCAGAACTTCCAGAAAGCTTTTTCGCTTTTAGAGGAAGCCGTCATGAAATATCGGGCATCCGGCCTTTCCGAGTTGGAAGCACAAGGGTTGATTCAACGGTTTGGGTTTACACATGAGTTGGCCTGGAACGTGCTCAAAGATTATTTTGAATATCAGGGTAATACCGAAATTACAGGCTCAAGAGATGCTACCCGCGAGGCGTTTAACAAAGGTTTGATTGCAGATGGCGAGGGCTGGATGGAAATGATCAAAAGCCGCAATAAGACCTCACATACTTATAATGAGGAAACAGCTGAAGAAATCGTAAAAAATATAGTGAAATGGTATTATTCATTGATGCTGGAATTTAAAAACAAAATGACCGAGTTAAACGAGCGATAAATGTTCGGATTAAAACAACAACCGCAAGTAGCCGAAGAGGCGCCAACGCCTTACGGTGGCGATCCCGCTGTATGACGCAAACTGGCCAAATCCCGAAATTTCCCAGCCTAAATTAATCTTGTACCAATTCCCGCTGTTATACCTCTTAGAGCATGTTCGGGAATTCATGATCGCGCGAAAGCGAGCAAATTTCATGCTGAACAAGGCGGTTTTCACAGGCGTAGCCGGCAGCTACGACGAAGCTCTTACATCAGGCATTGAACAAATCAACCATGCGGGACAAATTACTCCGGTACTTCCTTTTTCTTGCGTTTTTTATCCCTTTTTCACTGCATGGGCAGTTGTATGTTGAGGGTGCTTCGGGTATTGAACCCCTTGATCTGTGCAATTGCAGTACCGGCCCGGCAGTCACGCCTGCAGCCTCCCTCGCCCTCGCCACAGGCCCCAACCTCAACCCCTACTACGTGGAAAGCGACATTCTGTACCAATTCAATGTGAGCAGCGGTACCGCGTCTGTCGTAACGCCCTTGCCCTTTACAACCAATAACCTGGTTTTCGGCCCCGACGGATTGCTTTACACCATAGGGGTCAACATGCTCGGCGAGCAGGCGCTGTATGCTGTCAACCCTAATACCGGCGCCATCAGCAACCTGGGTGTGATAGATACCTACCAGCCACTGGGCGATCTCTTTTTCTGGAACGGCTTGTTGTATTGCCTCGCAGGCGATGTCACTGGTACCAGCGTTCTGATGCAGGTGCCGCTCGGAAACCCCAACAGCGGAACTATCCTGTTCAGTTATCCAGGCATTTCCGGATTAGTGGCCAGTGCGGTGGTTAACCTCAACGGAACGCCTACGGTTGTGGTTTTTGCAGAAAATACAGCTACAGGTACATTTGGTATCCACACACTCGATATGACAACCGGCGCGCTCACCATGCTTTGTCCGGGTGTCATTGCGGGCGACCTCGGTGCGCCGCCCAATTTCTCCGTCACCTGCTGTGTCAATGATGCCGGTACTTTTGCCAGCCTGGCGCCCATTACCCTGTGCGCCAATGAATCCGTGAATCCCGATCACAACGGCGATGAAGTGCTCAGTTCCGGCTCCAGCCTGACGTTTTTACTGCTCAACAGCAATACGCCGACATTGCCCGCCAATGTGCTGGCGATCTCCGCCACGCCTTCTTTTGCTTTCAACCCGGCGACCATGACGACCAACACGACCTACTACGTAGCGGCTTTTGCTGCGCCCCTGAGCGGTGGCCAGCCCCAGTGGAATGCCGCGTGCAAAGACCTGAGTTTGTTGGTGCCGGTCGTTTGGAAGCCCATCCCGACCGTGGCGCTGAGTGCGCCGCCCGCTGCCTTGTGTGAAATTGGCTGCACCGACGTCGCCCTTCAGTTTACGGGCGATTTACCCATTACCCTGAACTGGACGACGAGCAGCAGCACCGGGCCGCTGAGTGGCACCTGGACGGCTACATCCACGCCCGCCACCTTCACGCTGTGTGCGCCTGCGGGCGCGAGCTTCCCGCCCGGGAGCCTGCCCCTGCAATGGACGGGCATTACCAATGCGTTTTGTGAGTGTGAGTGAGTTTTGGCCCCACTACACACGCCTGCATTTAAAATATCAGAAAAAGAGTCGATAAATTTGTGAAACCAATTGATTGCACGTACATTTGCAACCGATTGGTTTCGCAATTTAAAACACACAACATGAAAAACCTGGTATTTGACTTTTCCATTGACAAATCAAGCAAAACAGCATTGGTAGTCAAACAATTTGACGCTGCACTTGATTTGGTCTGGGACGCCTTTACCAAACAGGAAATTCTGGATCAATGGTGGGCGCCAAAACCCTGGGCCTCCCAAACCAAATCCATGGACTTCCAGGTTGGCGGACGAAGATTCTACGCCATGGTAAGTCCTGAAGGACAAGCGCATTGGTCCGTACAGGAATATACCGCCATTAATCCCAAAACGAATTTCAAATACCTCAATGCCTTTGCAGACCAAGATGGCAACCCCCACCTGCCCGGCTCTGAATGGGATTTCAATTTCAGCCAGGGAGACGATGGCATAACGCAAGTGCGTATTACCATATACAATGATTCGCTTGAACGCATGGAGCAAATGATTGAAATGGGCTTTCAGGGTGGCTTTACAATGACCTTGAACGAACTTGACAATGTATTGGCCACTTTAAAAAAGTAGTAAAGCAAAAACGCCAAAAAACGCGATCGCTAATACAAAAGAACTGAAATACGATTTACCCACGGGATAAAACGTCCTTTAAAGCCCCTATTTCAAAAAATCCATAAGCGCGCGGTCGTGTTGTGGCCCGACCCTGCAGGTATTATCGAAAAACATCGTCGCAGTACCTGTAGGCGTATATACGGGCCAACGCGGCAGCCCTTTGTGGTTGGGGTCGCCGGTTCGGGCAAATTGTACCCACGCCCGGCTGACTTTCTCAGCCAGCACATAGGCCGCTTTGCCGCCACCCGTCATTTCCTCACAACGGGCGATGTTGTCGAAAACAAAGGGCAATTCCATACAGTGCATAGATTTGTACTTGCCGCCAAGTGCTGGCGACTGCCAGGAAAAGAGGTACATATAAACCGGCGCTGCGCCTGAAAGTGCCGATTTTTCATTGGCCTGTACCACCGCTCCCGGCCGGAAAATGACATCTACATCCAGCAAATCACTTGGTTTGCGGTCTTGCGGATATGCCTGGCGCACAGCGGCCAGGTACGCTTCACTCCGTTCTTTGTACCGGGCTTGTATCGCCTCCAATATTTGCGCTTCGCTTGCGTCGCTCAAGCCTGAAAAAGCCGAGGCAACAAATTCATTTTTGGTGGTGCCGATCAACAGGGGTACATTTTTGGATAGTTCGAATGCTTCTTTTGAAAAAAGCTGGTAGGGCAATACCAGACCGTCGCGACTCGGTCCCCAGCCCAATCCAAAACCGGGAATGGGCTTTCCAGCTGCCCGCATTTCATTTTCAACGGTTTTAAGGGCTTTTTTGCCAGCTGCAGCGAGTTGAGCAAACGGTATTTTCTGGAGACTATCGACCTGAGCAGGCTGCAAACCGAGGTTTTTGAGTACCTCGGCACCGATGCGCTGGGTTTCTGTTTTTTCCAGCATCGCCGTTCTGAAAGCACCACTTTGGTTAATGGCTTTGTGAAACAATCCTTTGGCACGGGGCATTGCCATCAGGGTGTTGACCTTGGCGCCGCCGCCGGACTGGCCAAAAATTGTCACATTGGAAGGGTCGCCACCAAAATTGGCGATATTGGCTTTCACCCATTCAAGGGCAGCGTGCATATCCAGAATGCTCACATTGGCAGATTCGCGGTATTTTTCTCCGTACGCGGAGAGATCGAGGAAGCCCAGTACATTCAGCCGGTGATTGATGGATACCACCACGACATCATTTTTTTTGCTCAGGTTTTCCCCATCATAAGAGGGCAGTTCCTGAGACGAGCCGGCGGTAAATCCGCCGCCGTGAATCCAGAACATCACCGGACGGCGTTTACCGTCGGCAATACCCGGTGTCCAAATATTAAGCACCAGACATTCTTCTGAGGTATACCCCCAATCGTGGTGAAAGAAGAACTCCGGTTCGTCCGTTACGCTTGTAGTAGGGTCGAGCAGCGGACAAACCGGCCCCCAACTCATTGAGCTTCTAACGCCTTCCCAGGGCATCATTGGCACAGGGGCTTCAAAACGTGCGGCCCGTGCATACGGCAAGCCCTTATAAATGTAGGTTCCCTTATGCTGATACCCGCGCACCTTACCGGCTGTCGTTTGCACTTCGGCAATACCGGGGCCTGCGCTTAATGGCAATTGCGCGGACAGGCTTTGGCTGAATACCAGCAACAACACAACGGCACACAAATGTCTGAAATTCATGCTTTTGTATCTTTTTTTTAAACAAGGTGAAAAAATTCGGCCTGACTTGTTTTTAAAGGGTGTGCGCAAATGTAATATTTACCGCTTAATGCCTTCAATCACTTTGTACAGCACTTCATCGCGGCTGCCGTCAAGCCCGGGCGCAATGGGCACATCGGCTTTTACGCCGAAACCAAAAGTACCACCCGTCGAGTTGGAAACCATGCGGTAATATGGAATTTGCACCTGAATACCGGAATTGGGCAATACCAGTTTGTAATTGAGCATGGCATTGGTACCACTTTCCGTTCCGCCGCTCTCGGCACCCCAAAAACGGGCATTGTGCGCCCGCAGGTGTGCGGAGACGAGAGCGGCCTGTGAAAACGTGATCCCGTTTTGCAGCACATGCACCTTGCCTTTAAAACGCAATTCATGGGGTTTGTAGGAAAATGTATAGGTTCTTTGCCCTTTATGTTTGTGTTTTTGAGGTTTTAAGGCAAATGCGCGCTTCGTCATTTTGCTGATGCGCCCTAATGAAGTATATTCATTTTTGGTAATTTTCCGGATGGGACGTTGAAAATTGAATTCAAATTTTTCTGGACTCAGGTAGCGCAAAAAAATATGTCCGTTTTTGAAAAAACCGCCGCCATTATCGCGGATATCAATAAGTAATTCCGTGCATTGCTGTTCCGACATCGCTTTGAAAACCTGTTTGTAATAGGTCTTGTAACTTTTGCGATCAGAAAAACTTCTGATCTTCAGGTAAGCCAGGCGGGTCTGGGTATCTACGGCAAAAACGCTCCAATCATTCTGATAAATCGTCTGAAAACCGGGCGGTAGTGCAAGGGGCGGCAGGGGGCGGAGTTTATTGAGACTAAGGCTAGTATTGCAGCGGCGCAGCTCACCCTGCTGGTTTTTGTATTCAATTGTTATTTGTTCGGGTATGCCATAAAGGAACAAGTAATACATCCTGAAACGTTTTATGATCCCAACTTCCACAAACGAGCGGGTCAGGCCGTCTCTTTCCTGTATATCGGCCATTTGCCGCAGGATGTCCTGAATGGCAATTCCGTTAATGCGCAGCAGCTCATCGTTTACTTGTAATTCGGTAGCGTCTTCGGTGGTATTGCTGATATAAAACTGCTCGCCGACGCGCCTGATTTCAAAAGGCAGCAATACTTTTTTGCCTGCCAGCGATTGGTACCACGCATCTGAGGGTTTGCCCACAGTATGCCCGCATTTGAGTTGTACAATTAAATGTCTCACCAGAATATGAAATGCGCGCTCGGACAAACTGTCGGGAAATGCTGCTGCCTGGGCCTCATAAAATGCCTTAAACTCCGCTTCCGGGGTATACATAAAAGGGGCAGGATGGTAATTGGTCAGGGCAGAATACAAGATGCTGTAATCCCGGATTAATTGTTCACGCGACAGCATCTTTTCCCGGTAATTACTGTATTGCTGGGCAAAGGAACGCGTGCTAACGCTCAATAACAAGAGGGCGATATATAAATACTTCCAAATGTTCATACGCAGCTGTGAATTATACCAAGATTTGGGTGAATTTGAAGATTGATGGATTCTTTTATCCTGATTTCCAAAGGATTGCAACATTATGGTTTTCACAACCACTTCGTGGTGGCTATAGTAACGCTTAAATGCACACCCCCAAAGTTATACCAAGATTTGGATGTATTTGAAGATTGATGAATTCTTTTATCCTGATTTTCAAAGGATTGCAACAATTTGGTTTTCACAACCACTTCGTGGTGGCTCTAAGCATATATATTTGCTGACTAATAACTGCTGACTGATAACTGCTGACTGATAACTGTATTTGCAATGAAAAGGAATACACCTTGTGCACGGTGCCTGTTGTACAGCCTCGCCTTACTCCTGATACTACCAACAATGAGGGGGCAATCGACACAAGGGCTTGATACCCTTCAAGCACTCGCTGAGGTGGCGGTGCAGGGCTATTTATCGCGCCAGCCGTTGCTGCAAACTCCGGCGTCGGTGAGCATTCTCAATACGGCGCAGTTGCGCAGCCATACGCAAAGCACTTTGCTGCCCGCGCTCAACCTGCTTCCGGGCGTCCGGATGGAGGAGCGCTCGCCCGGCAGTTACCGACTCTCGCTGCGGGGCAGCTTGCTGCGTTCGCCCTTTGGCGTGCGCAACGTAAAAGTGTATGTAGATGAATTCCCCCTGACCGACGCCGGCGGCAATACCTACCTCAACCTCCTCGACCCTACGGCCATTGAACGCGTGGAAGTGTTGCGCGGCCCCGATGGCAGCCTGTTCGGCGCCAACTCCGGCGGCGTCGTACTGCTGGATTTGAACGGACGACAGCAGGACAGCAGCCAGGTAGCCCTCGGCCTGAGCGGCGGTTCCTTTGGCTTGCTGCACCAACATGCGGGACTACAATTGGCAGGCAAAAAATCGCGCTTTACATTCAAGCAGGCTTACCAGCAAGCCGATGGCTATCGCCGGCATACGGCCATGCAACGACAATATTGGCAAGTATCGGAGCGCCTGCGCTACGGAAAAAACAACAGCTTGCAATTGCTGGCTTTTTACGCCAATTTGCACTATCAGACACCAGGCGGGCTCACGCTGGCGCAATACGAAGCCGATCCAAGGCAGGCGCGGCCGGCTGCCGGGCCGAATCCGGGCGCGGAGGCCCAACAGGCAGGCATTTACAACAAAACCTTGTTTGCGGGCCTCAGCAATGAGCTTTGGATCAATGCAAAACTCCGCCACGTGGCTGCTATTTTTACTGGCAATACCAATTTTAAAAATCCATTTATCAGCACTTATGAAACGCGGCTGGAACAAAACCTCGGCATCCGAACTTTTTTGGAGTGGTATGGCCGGGAGGATGCCCGTATCCGCTGGAAATGGAACCTCGGACTGGAAGCCCAGAAAGGTTGGCAGGATATCGAAACTTTTCAGAATAAGGGCGGCGCGCCGGGTGCGCAACTTGCTCAGGATGACCTGGAAATCAATCAGTTATTTTATTTTTCCCGACTGACGACAAGCTTCGGCAAACGCCTTGTTGCCGAAACGGCCCTCAGCCTGAACACCTATCAATACGTTTATGCCGGCTGGGCTGCTGAAGGCAATCGGCAACTCGCCGCGCAATGGATGCCGCGCCTTGCCCTGAGCTACCTGGCCGCGCCCGGCTTTTCCCTGCGCGCTACCCTCAGCCGCGGTTACTCGCCGCCCGGACTGGCCGAAGTGCGCGCTTCCGACAACCGCATCAATAACAGCATAGAGGCCGAATCGGGTTGGAACCGGGAGGCGGGACTTCGCCTGAGCCTGTGGCAAAACCGGCTTCAACTCGACGCCTCCGTATTTCGCTACAACTTGCGCCAGGCCATCGTGCGCAGGCTCGACGACAATGGCGCCGAGTATTTCATCAATGCCGGTGGCACCCGGCAGACCGGCCTGGAAAGCAACCTGAATATGTGGATAAAAGCGCCTGAAAACAGTGGTTTTTTGCGCGCCTGGCAGCTCAATGCGAGCTTTACGTACAGTCATTTTATATTCAGCGATTACCAGTTGAGCGGGAATGATTATTCCGGTAATCGCCTGACCGGCGTGCCGCGCAGCGTGCTGGCGCTCGGCACTACCCTGCTTTTTCCGCAGCATTTGCGTTTGTTTGTGGCCTGTAATGCCACTTCGCGACTGCCACTGAACGACGCTAATACGGTTTTTGCGGATCCATACGAACTGTTGCAAGCCAAATTCAGCTGGTCGGGCTTGCAACTAAAAAAAACGGTAGTAGCTGTTTTTTTGGGCGCCGATAATCTGTTGAATCAACAATACAGTCTTGGGAATGACCTCAATGCTTTTGGCGGGCGTTATTATAATGCTGCCGCGCCTTTGAATTTTAGTATTGGCATCAGCCTGCAATCAGGCGCGAACCGTATCCAGCTTAAACAGTGAATCCAGTACATTGTCTTTAACACTGTTGGCGCCGGGAGTATAATCCAGCTCGTGATACGGCAGGCCGGATTTTTTAATATATGGCGTGGGATCAAAGCCCCTTTCGCCGGGTTGCAGCTGATAGGTACGGGGCAGGTAGACAACTTCTATGCGAAGGCCTTCGGCAAAGTTCCTGAACGCGTTGGTGGTAAAGCCTGAAAAGAGCCGGATACGCAAGGAGCGGATCACATTTTCGTAGCGGTTTTTAAGGATGGCCAGCGCCTCCTGAAATTCGGGCTTCACGAGTTCTTTGATGCGGTATTCCGGATTGTGGAAAAGCATTTCCGTGATAGAATCGGGGGAAGTCTCGGCGTACATCAGGACGATCTCTACTTGTTCCTCACCGGCATGTTCCAGTGCAAGGCGTAAGGTGTTGAGCGATTCAACACGAAGATCCGTAACGATAAGCATGCGTTTTGCCATAACCTCAGGTGCGATAAGTTTGATGAAAAATTATGGCACAAAGGTTGGCCCCTTATCTAAGAGCGAACTAAGAGGCAGATTAGAAAGCGATTAGAAAGGCCAAAAGCTCTCATAAATGCCCAAAACGAGCTTATACGATCTGAGCCAACGGAATCCGGACTTTTACAATGGTGCCTGTATTAACTACTGATTCCACCTGCAATTGCCCCTGATGCATATTGATAATGGTTTTGGTCAGTGGCAGCCCGATCCCGTAGCCTTCAAATTTAAGCGTATTGGAAGCGCGGAAAAACGGCTCAAAAATATAGGGCAGATCTGCTTCCGGAATACCGATCCCTTTATCCGTAACCACGATATAAACATGGTCGTCGCTGGAGGCGATACTGACTTCTACCGGCTGATTTTGCGAGTATTTGCAGGCATTGGTGAGGATATTGCTAAAGGCCAGGAGCAGGAGTTGTTTGTCGCCCATGACTTTCAGCTTTTTGGGATTTTGGGGCAGCAGGCTGATGTCAATTTGAATTTGATTTTTGGGATTGAGTTTATCAATGGTTTCTTTGGCCTGAAAAATCAGCTCGTCGGTACGGACAATTTCAAGTTTAATACTTTTATCCTGATAGCCGGTTCTGGCTAATCCGAGCAGGGTTTGCGTGATCTGGTTGAGGCGTTCGGCCTGTTCCAGAATTTTGCGCAGCGCCTGTTGGTATTCTTCCGGATGGCGTTCTTTCATCAGCATCACTTCTGCTTCGCCCATGATGCTCGTCAGAGGGGTTCCGAATTCATGTGAGGCATTGCTGATAAAATTGCGTTGCGCCTCAAATGCAGTTTCCAGGCGGTCGAGCAGGCCGTTAAAAATAGCTGTTAACTGGCTGATTTCGTAGTCGTTGCCCTCATTTTGCAGGCGCAGGTGAATGTTTTCAGAACTGATTTGCCTGACCTTTTCCGTAATGCGTTTAATGGGATCGAATATATGTTTGGAAAAATAAAAGGACAGGTAAAAAATGACTGCCAGTACGGTCAGCAACCCTATTACAATTAAATTTCTGATAAAAATAAGGTGGTTGGAAGCATAGTAGTTTTGGGCAGAGACCACGACCACATAGGTTTTACCCTGACTTAAATATTTAATACCTGAATAGAACACATCGCCATTGTGGTAGCGGGCCTCGCCGTCGCGGTAGATATGTTTCACAAATGCTAAAGGCAGGGGCGCGCTTCGGGCCACAGAGTCCAGATCGGATTCCCGGGCGATTTCATAAATATATTCGGTTTCGTTGGTGAGGTGTTCCAGGTGTTTAGAGCGGATATTCAAATAGGTTTGGGTATCTGCGTCTTTGTCTAAATGGTATTCGGCCGCAATGGTTGCGCGGGCGCGCAGTCGTTTATAAAAATCAGTAAACGAGTAGGTATCCAGAAAAAAATAGATACTCCCGCCGAAAACAAGGAAAATAAAAACGGAGGTCAGGCTGAGCAGCAGCGCGATGCGGTGTTGTGTTTTCATGCTTCTTTGAGTACGTAGCCCATCCCGACGACGGTATGGATCAGCTTGGGTTCATAATTGGCATCGAGTTTTTTGCGCAGGTAATTGATGTAAACATCCACGACATTGGTACCGAGGTTGAAGTTGATATCCCAGGCACTTTCTAAGAGGTCCATGCGCGACAGCACGCGTCCCCGGTTTTTAATCAGGGCCAGCAGCAGTCGGTATTCGGTAGCGGTAAGGGTAATGAAATCGCCGTTGCGCTCCACGGTTTTGGCGTTGTCGTCAACATTGAGGTTGGCGATGCTGTAAATATTTTCTTTGTTGAGCGTTTCGGCGGCATTGCCAAGGGCGCTGCGGCGCAAGAGGGCTTTAATGCGCGCCAGCAGTTCGACGAATTTGAAAGGTTTGCCGAGGTAGTCGTCGCCGCCGGAGTTCAGGCCCAGGGCAATATTATCGGATGTATTGAGGGCCGTGAGGAAAAGAATCGGGGTCTGGATGCCTTTGCTGCGCAGCTCGCGGCAAACGTCGATACCGTTTTTATCGGGCAGCATAATATCCAGGATGAGCAGGTCGTAGGGATTGTTTTCCGCCATCGAGATACCCATGCTGCCATCGAGGGCAACCGAGACGTCGTAATCTTCCTCCGTCAGGCCTTTTTTAATAAAACTGACGACATTGATTTCATCTTCGATAAGCAGGATGTTTTTCATGTTGTGCGGGTTTTTGCTGCTCCCGGGCGACGGCAAATATAAGGGCTGCGAAGCTACCAATGGAAATTGGGTGAAGAAATAGTGCCTTTGTCACTTATGGCGCTTGCGAGCGATGTGGTTTTTATGGTTATATATCAGCACAACAGGTACGGTGGGGAGGCAGTACAATCTACTCAGCGCAACACGCCCACTTTCCCGGCTGCGAGGGTATGGCCCAGGGCATCCTGCACCTGATAATAATACAGGCCCGGGCTGAGGGCAGATACCGGTATACGGGTGCTGCCCTCGCCGTCGGGAAGCACGGTGCTTTGATGCAATCGGCCGGCCACGTCATAGAGCAGCAAACGGGCTTCCCCGCGTTGTGCTTCAGGGCGCAGCAGCGTCAGGGCATGGCTTGCGGGGTTGGGAAAGAGCTGGACGGGCGAAGGCGCGAGGGCGACGGGGGCGGATACCGTCACGCCCACATTTGCCGCTCCCGTGCGGGTGCAGCCGCGCGCGTCGGTGATGGTATATGCGTAGGCGCCGGGCGGCAGCCCGAAATTGGGGTTTTGCGTTGCGCCCGATGCCCAGGCAAGCATATACGGCGCGGTACCGCCCGAAGGAAACACGGATATGATCCCATCGGAAGCCGTCATGGCACTGGCATTTTGCACCACCACACTTTCCGAAAGGGGTTGCGGCGCGCCTAATACCGCCTGTATTGCGCCCTTGCAACCGTAGCTGTCTGTCGCACTGACGCTGTATATTCCCGGCGGCAGGCTATCGCGGATGCCCGTAAAAACGCCATCGGCCCATTGGTAGATGAAGGGTGAGTGTCCGCCGCTGATTTGTACTGCCAAATAGCCGTCGGATGCGTCCGCGCAGGAGACCGGCAGGCTGTCGAGCGCCACAGACAGCGTGCCGTACAGGCCCACTTCGTATAGTTGCGTGACTTTGCAATTGCTCTCGTCGGCGATGGTGAGGGTGTAAAAACCGGGTTCGAGGTTTTGTTGCACGGGGCCACTACCGCCGTGGCTCCATTGGTAGCCGTAGGGGGCGCTGCCGCCCTGCACTGAAACCGCAATACTGCCCCCTTGCGCACTGCCACAGTCTGCCGGCGTCAGGTCGGCGCTGATCTGCATCCCGTTGTTGGCGAGCAGGGAAATGGTATCGAGCAGTTGAGCGGTATAGTCGTCGGTAATGGTGAAATAATATTCGCCGGGCGGGAGGTCGGTATTACCCGTGCCGGTGGCGCCGGTGGCAGCATTGGTCCACTGATACACCAGTTCCTGGCAGGCGCCTTGCACATTGAAGTAGACAGCGCCTAATTGCGCCGGATTGCAGGGGGGCAAAATATTGGGTGGGCCGGCAAACTGTATTGCGGCGGATGATCCCTGAAATTCGTAAGCGCCGATGTCTATGGTATTTCCGGCAAGACGCGGCTGGTTAGCCAGGTCATTGGCCAATGGCGTGATGCCCTGAAGGGTACCGGCGTCTATGAGTTTGGAGCAGGAGGAGGGGCGGAAGTTGTAGGGCGCTTCAAAATCAAACCATGAAATTTGTAACAACTGTGCACACAGATCGTTGGGGATGCCCGTACAAGGCGTTTGAATGGCACAGTTTTGAAGCTGGCCGAATGGCGTTTTAAAGTTGATAAGCACCTCAGGATAATTATGATAAAATACACAATTCTGCGCTTTAGCGTATCTGGCACTGGGTGAAAAAGTAATAACCTTATTAATATTTTCAAAGAATGTACAATTATTGTAAAAACACGTTATCATACTATTATGCGTAAGCCGATTAAACATAGTCAATTTATTTAGCTCGAACAGACAATTTTCTATCTGCATACTATTGCCCCCTCCGAAGACCACATCCAGCACATTTCTCGTAAAAGTACTATTTGAAATACGTGTAATCTTTGATTCCGTAAATTCAGAACTGATGAGGGTGTAATTCCCACTAAAGGAATTACTTTCACTAAATCCGACATTGTCAATAAAATCACAATTATTAATAGAAATATTATCCAGACCAATAAATATAAAATTCGTTACCGCATAATTTTTTTCAAAACGACATTTTTGTATCTGCATATTCGTGGGGATACCTGTAACCAACGAACTGGAATTCAATTCAATATCAACTACCGAAGTTTGAGTACTTTCAACATGAGTTCCGATACAATTTTTAATAAGGGTATTGGCTAATAAAAAGGTACCACTGAATCCGGTAGTACTAACATCTGAAAACGCGGCGCCCATTCTTGCCTTACATGCATCGAAAACACAATTATCAATACGCGTTTTTGAGCCTGCCGGTCCGCGATCTGCATAAATGATAAATCCGCCTCCACTAGCATCCGCCCTATTGTTCAAAAATGTTGTATTTAATATATCCATCCGGTCCTGCCCGTCAGAATCATCAAAGTGGAATCCGCCGCCGTTGACAGCCCTGTTATTTTCAAAAAAACAGTTGCCGAAATCAGGCGAACGCTCTACCATACTGCCTCCATAACGCGCTACTGCGCCGCCTTCATAGGCTGTATTATTGTAAAATTTACAATCTATAAAACGGGTAGCAACAGACCCGTTATAACCGGCAGTCATAAAGACCGCTCCACCTCTTAAAACAGCTTTATTATTCCGAAATACACAGTGAACAAAATCGGGGAAACCATTCCCGTTATTAGCATTGATAAATACAGCGCCACCATTTTGCAAAGAAGAAAACTCATCTGAGATGACCGCAATATTGGCTGCGCCATCTTCAAAAACAAAACCGTCAATTAGTGTTCCTTCTTCCGGAAAATTCAAATACATGATGTTGTAAGAATTATCGAATTGTATGCCAAACAACCCGATATCGCCACTTAATACGGCAGGATACGCTACCCAGTCGCGCTGCATAGCACTGCTTTCAGTGCCTGTAAAACCACCTAATAATACCACACGCGAAGGCACATCAAAACGAGCGAGGCGGTTATTCGTAAATGTCGGATAATACACCCCCTGCGCCACCCATACGCTATCGCCCGCCTGGGCTGCGGAAAGGGCTTGTTGTAAAAAAGGGAAGGCATTGGGCCAATCTGCCCCCGTGGCGGAGCCTAAAGCACTGCCATTGACGTACCATACTTTTGAAAAGAGGACTGTGGGAGTAAAGATTAAAATAAATACAAGGCAAGTGTAATGTTGCTTTCTCATGGTGTGGAAATGGGTTGTTTTTAATGATTCAAATTACTTCCCACAAATATAAAGCCGGAGCGTTTGAAATGTTAAAAAACAGCAAAAACACATACTGTACCCAAAAAACAAAGGGCGCCGCGATTACCGCAGCGCCCCGTCGTTAAACTATTCATCCAAGTTTAGCGTAAAACTTATTTCTCGTTATTCACCTGTATCATCTGCTTGCTGGCGCTGTGTTTGTCGGTGCTGAGCGTGTAGTGCATCAGACCCGGCGCGCTGAGCAGCGGACGATCAATGGTGATCTTGTTGTAACCCTTGGCGAAGTCTCCTTTTTGCGTGTAGATCAGTTTGCCGGCCGCATCAAATACGCGGAGGGTAGCCGTGGCTGCTTCCGGCAGGTGGAAGCCGATCACGGTGTATTCTACGTATGGGTTGGGCTGGTTCTGATACAGTTCGAAGGCTTCGGCAGTAGCGGTAGCCGTTGCGTTGTTGAAGCGCAGGGCCACGTCGAGGCGGTCGCCGTTGCGGTAGGCTTCAGCGTTGGTGATCTGGCTGGAAACCGCCAGCATTTCGCTGAGTTTGCCGCTGCGGGTAGCGCGGAATTTCACGGTGAAGGTTCCTTTGGCAGTGCCAAACCAGCTGGTGGTGAGGGCATTGCGTTCGTTGAACACGGCGAAGTTGCGCTGATCCATGTCGGCGCCCGGTGTCAGGTCTACCACTTGCAGCTTACCGGTGTTGAGGGTAAACTGGTATCCGTCTACCTGTTCGGCGGCGCTGAACAGTACTTCCACTTCTTCACCGGCTTTCACGTTGCGGTCTTGTGCCTCAAAGTAGAGGGTACCGCTGCTGCGATCGCTGGTAAGCATGAACTGGTTGGCGATGGCCGTACCGTCGAGGTCGCCCACTTTAAGCGCTACGAAGTCTTCCGTCAGGCGGTCGCCGGTGACCGATTCCACGGTGATATTTTCCGGGAACTGCGTCAGGAACGGATCCTGCGGGTTCGGGAAGCTGTACTTCTTGTCGACAAAGCGCCAGGAAGTGTTGTTCGGCAGCGTCTGGTATTGGCCCAGCACGAGTTTACGCAGTTCGATGAGGTCGAAGCTGGTAATCGAGCCGGACTTGTTCACGTCTGCTGCAATGCGCAGGTAAGGCGTTGAGAGCGGTGCGGTGCCTTGCAGGTGCTTGGAGAGCACCATGAGGTCCATCGTCGAGATACCGTTTTTGTGGTCGTCGTCTTTCACCGGTGTGACGGTGTAGTTGCCATACATCGGCACTGCATTTTCAAATTTGAAGGCGCCATCTTCGATGGTGCTGGTTTCAGAAGAGAAGGTCGCAGTGTTTTTGTTGGCCTGAATATCCACCGTTACATTTTCAACGGTTTCGAGTGCTGCGGTGGCGAGTTCACCGGCAACGGTTACACTTGGCTGGCAAGCGTTGTTGTTGTCGCTGATGGTGACGGTCGTTTCGCAAACAGCAGTGTTACCGGCTTTGTCGGCGGCCCACAACTGAATGGTGTGGGTGCCAATTTGAGTGCAGTTGAAGTTCATGCTCGTGCTTGTGGGCATGGTACTTACAGACTGGTTAGCCGGGCACATACCCAGAGCGATCAGGTTGGTCGGCGTGTTATTATCCGAAACCGAGAGCACGAGGTCGGCAGTATTTACGGAAACGGCGCCGGTGAAGTTCATGTCTACGCTGAGCGGATTTGTTTTGCAAATGACCGTCGGCGCTTTACAATCTTTCAGTTCAAAGCCGTATTCAATTTCAACTTTCTCTTCGCAAGCGTCGTGCATGAACCAGTGGATGCGGTGGTTGCCATGCGGCAATTGCGGTACCACGTAGGTGTTCGGTGCAGCAGCGCTGGTCCAGCGTACACGGGCGGCTACCGAGTCGGCGCTGATGCGGAAGACTTCCACATCGAAGCGGTACTGATCGGCTGCCGGCACACCGCGTTGGTCGAAGCTGCGGGCTTCACCGACGTTGTACAGCGGCGCGCTGGCCATGTTGTTGAAGAGTACTTTATTGGCCGGCTGTACTGCTTCGGTATTCACTACGGTTTCCTGGATACCGTCGCCGTTGAGGTCGAGGTAGAGGAGGTAGTGTACTTTCGGCAGTTGCGGCAGCGGACAAGTGGACTCAAACTCGAAGTTCAGTTCTGCGGCGCCATCCGAGAGGTTGGACTGCTGCATTTGCTGATCGAACCATGGGTTGCCGTTCCAGAATTTGGCATCGTTCTGCGTATCATCGCAAGCGATGAAGGGTTGCAGTGCCTGCATGACATTAATCTGGAAGGTATCCTTATCCGAGCAGACGCCCAGGTTAGCCGTTACCACAACCGAAGCGGAAGCACCGGAGGCGATAAAGGGCTGGATGAGCGGGAGCATGGCCGTTGCCGTACCGTTTTGCAGGCCGGCGGCTGCGCCACCCGTCCAAGAGAATTCAGCACCCCAGGTAGTGGTTTGCAGCACAATCGGGCCTACGGTAGTACCGGAGTTGGCGCTGATATCTGCGATCGGGATGATCGAGAAATCAATGCTGTTTTCGATATCAGCCATACCCACTGCGGAGCAGCCTTTCAGGTCGGTAACCGTCACGGTATAGATACCGGCGCCGAGGTTGCCGAGCGTGGTGCTGGCGGCAGCATTCGGGCCCTGGTTTACGCCATTCGACCAGTTGTACAGGAAGCCTGCGGTACCGCTGTTCACCTGGGCCGTGATTTTGCCGTCGCTGACACCGTTGCAAGTGTTGTCGGTGGAGGCGAGGCTTACGGTAGGCAGCGGGTTTACTTGCAGGAGCACTTCAACAACTGTAACGGTCGGGCCTGCAACTACGCGAGCGTAAGCTTTGTCGCCATTGCTGGCTGCGTAGGGGCTGCTGAGGTTGGCCGTGTTGTTTTGTGCGTCTGCCTGTGTGGCGTGGTACGTGATGGTAGCCGTTCCTGTCGGGTCAATTTCGCTGTTGGCTTCCGTGAGGAAGAACAGGCCGAGATCCTGACCCGGGGTGAGTGCGCATACTTCGAGGCGAACGAGGTCGTCGGCGATGAAGCCGGCGTCGAAGGTGTGGTTCACCCAACCGGCATCGCCGGTTACCAGGCTGATGGTCGGGAAACCAAACCAGGGTTTGTTCACTTCGTTGCTGATCTGAGCGTCGGAGTCGTTCCAGTCTTTGTAGTGGCCTGCGCCGGTGTTGGCCACGGTCAGTTCGTATTCTACGCTGTTCACCGTCAGTTTGGCGGTATTCGTATTGAACTGAACGTTGTTCCCGGCTTTACCGAATACGATGCGGTATGCGGTGTGTGCCTGTACGCTGTCGAATCCGCTGGTCTGTATCCAGTTTTCGCCGGCGTGGCCGATACCGGTGAAGTAGTATTCACCGTTGGCGCCGGAGATCGTGGTTGCGAGCAGGGTTCCATTGGTGCTGTACAGCCCGACTACTACGTCTTTAATCGGTTTTTCACAAGCATCCTGTACGCCGTCGCCGTTTTGGTCTTCCCAGATGTAGTTACCGATCTGGAGCGGAGCGGCGTCGCACATGGCTTCGAGGTCGCCGATGCTGTTGGCCATACCGATACCAACGGTGTTGGAGGTTGGGTCAAGCAGCGTCAGGTCGGTGCGGGTATTGGCGCCTGTAAGCAGGTTGTAGTATACCACACCACCACCGAAGTTGTACTCAGAAGTGTTCGGGTTGTTGATAGAGCCGAGCAGTTCGTTTTTGCCAGGCACGTACAACAGACCACCTGCATCTGCGTCGAGGTGCGTGAAGCGTGTGTTATCGTAGAAGAACTCACCGCCGTTGATACCGTCGCCGCTGTTCGGGCCGTACTGGCTGGTACGGTTGACCACCGGAATGGTACCATTGCTTTCGAGTTTCCAGATTTTAGCTACTTTATCGTAAGCGGCTGCGAGCACGTCGCCACCTGCACTTGCGGAGATCGGGTTGCCGACCACAGTGTTCGGGCGATACTGGCGGTATCCGAACTGGTGACCGGTGCGGTCCATCATGGCGATGACCATGATGCCGTCGCGGGTTACCTCGATGTCGGAGATCATTGGTTGCGCGCGGCAGCGGAATTCAGCGCCGGTTGGGCCACCACCAATTACTTCAAAGTTGCCCTGGAAGATCTGGCTTGGTTCGCCTGCGCCGGTGTTGGCTACGAGGTTGCGCTCGGAGTATTCATCTACCCAGGTTTCCCATTCGCGGCATTGTGCCAGATTCTGATTCACGCTGCCCACTACGTCGCCGTGGTTGTAAGCCGGCGGTGTGAGATCCCAGCTGAGGATCATTTTCCAGCTGCTGGTTTTCAAATCGTACTCGTGCACGGAAGCCGAGAGGTTCATGTTGGTACCGCCGTTTTCAGCAGTACAAACGCCACCTACGTACACTTTATCGCAGTAAACTTTCAGGCCCAGCGGACGGAAGGTACCGCCTGCGCAGTTAGGCGCTGAAGTAATAGCAATCTCGTGTGATGTCGGCGTAGAGAGTACGCTGTCGATGCGCACCAATTTGCTGTTGAACAGGTTGATCGTGTAGAGCGTATTGCTGCCTGCGATGTCGAGGTCGCCGAGGCCGACTTTACCAATTTTACCGAAGGCATCGGTATCCTGGCTTGGTTCTGTCGGCGAGCCGAGGTCGCTCGGGCGGGTAATGCTGCCTACGTTTGGCACGGTGTATACCGGCGTTACGATCGGGTTGTTCGTGTTGCTGTAGTCGATGCGGTAGATACCACCCAGACCCAGGTTGCCGAGGCCAACGTGACGTTTCAGGAAGGCTGAAGCGTAGAGGTAGTTGCGCGTCGGGTCGTAAGCGAGGCCGTAAACGGAGCCTACCTGCTGGTTGGCGGTCACGTTGCCGAAGATTTCGCTGCGATCCTGAGCATTGTACGGGAAGAGTGCTACCACAGTGCTGTTCACGAGTTCCGTTTTGCCTTGTGCGAAGCAGGAGAAGGCTACACTTGGTTCTTCCTGGCAGTAGTCGCCCGGATAGAAGAAGCCTGCATTGACTTCACAGTCGGCAGCGGTGATGAATTGTACGGTAGAGCCGCTGTTCGGGCCGACAGCTGCCGGTTTGAGGCAGCAGGTATCGATTACCGAAACAAATTCAACACGGTACGGGAAATGCGAGAGATCACCGAAGGAGTACTGGCCTTCACTATTCGTCCAGGCAGAGTCAACCGGAATCGGGTTATTGCATTCGTAGAGGTATACGAGAATGCTGTCGATACCCAGTTCATCCGTTTCGATGATACCGTTGGTATTGTAGTCATTGAACACCTGACCACCGATCTGGCCGCCCACATTTGCCGTGAGGGTACCAGTACAACCGCTGGCATCGGTGATGGTCAGCACGTAAGTGCCGGCGCATACGCCATTGATGCTGAAGTTGTTGCTGTTGGCCGTACCGTTGCCGCTGCTGCTGCCATTTGCCCAGTTGTAGGTGTATGGCGCGCTGCCGGAGCCGATGTTCAGGCTGATAGAGCCGTCGCAGGCGCAGCCAGCCGGCTGAGTGCTAACAGTTGCCGATACGAAGCTGATCGGAACGATTGTCGTGGTGACAACCGCTGTGCAGCCGTCGGTACCGGTCAGGGTGATCGAGTAGTTACCTTCCGTCAGGTTGCCGATGGTGAACTCATTGCCCACGCCCGTGCCGTTGCCGGAGGTATTGTCGGTGCTATTCGTCCATTGGTAAGTGTAGTTCGGCATACCGAAGATGACACCTACTTTGATCTTGCCGTCGTTGCCACCACAGATGGTTGCGCAGGTCGGGAAGGCCGCTGCATACATCGGCATGGGCGCCGTCATGGTAGCAGTGGTACTGGCCGTACAGCCCTGTGCATCGGTGATGGTGATGGTGTAGCTGCCTTGTTGCAGGCCCATGATTTTCACCGTATCCATGGTAGTCGGGCCGCCGTTGCCGCTTGTGCCGTTCGGGCCATTCCAGCTGAAGGTGTACGGTGCAGCACCGCCGTTGACCAGGATTCCGAACTCACCGTTGGTACCGCTGCAAGTGGGTGCGCAGACGTGAACCGTGGTGAGCGAGAGGTCGCAGGTAGCATTACAGTTCACGGTGAAGTTCGCTGCTTTGCTGCATCCGTTGGCATCAGTTACCGTGATGGTGTAGCTACCGTTGGGCAGGTTATTCAGCACGATCGGGCTGGTGGCGGCAGTACCGTTCACTGTGCCGGTCGGGCCGTTGTACGAGTAGGTAAATGGTGCAGTACCGGCAGTAACATTTACAGTTACTTTCGACACATTGTTGACACATTCAACAGTCGCATTCAGGCTTACCGCAGGTGTTCCGGCTACGGTTGCGCAAGTGCTGGCAGTACAGCCGGCTGCATCGCTTACCGTTACACAGTAGGTGCCGGCGGCGAGGCCTGTCAGGTTTTGCGTGGTTGCGCCATTGCTCCACAGGTAAGTGAAGCCTGGTGTACCGCCGCCAACGCTGAGGTTTACACTGCCGTTGTTCTGGCCGCAGCTTGCTGCGATGGTCGTTGCATTCAGGTTGATGGTGTTGGCCGATTGACCTACCACTACCTGACCTGTTCCGGTGCAACCCTGGGCATTAGTTACGGTAACATTGTAGGTACCGCCCTGGAGGCCTGTGATTACAAACGGATTGGCATTGATATTCTGTCCGTTACCTTGCGTGCCGCTACCGACCATTTGCCAGTTGTACTGGTAAGGCTGGTTGCCTGTGGGGCTTACCGTTACAGTGATCAGACCGTTGGTATTGCTACAGTTGGCAGGCATTGAAGTCATGGAGATCGTCAGACCTTGTTGCTGCGGCACAACCACGCTGTTGATGGTTGCGGTACAACCGGAGGCATCTGTCACCGTGATGTTGTAAGTACCGCCTGTAAGGTCGATAATCGTAAATGTATTCGAGTTGATACCGCTTGCGCTGCCAGTACCACCACCTACTTTAGTCCAGTTGTAACTGAACGGCGTAGTACCGCCGATAGTGATGATGGTGATCGTACCGTTTTGTTGTCCGCAGGTTGCTTCGGTCGGGATGGCCTGTGCGATGGTGAGCGGAGTAGACGGTGCGATGGTCGCGCAAGTGCTGGCGGTGCAGCCGTTGGCACTGCTTACCGTTACACAGTAAGTGCCGGCAGCGAGGCCTGTCAGGTCTTCGGTGGTAGCGCCATTTGACCACAGGTAAGTGATCGGAGCGATACCGCCTGTTACTGTCAGGTTGATCGAGCCATTGTTCTGGCCACAGCTGGTATTCAGCACGCTGGTGCTGAGTGTCGGTGCGTTCGGAGCCGTTACGGTAGCGCAAGTCGTTGCGGTACAGCCGTCGGCCGTGGTTACGGTTACACAGTAGGTGCCAGCAGAGAGGCCGCTGAGGTCTTGCGTGGTAGCGCCATTCGACCACAGGTAAGTGATCGGGGTGGTACCGCCGGAAACCGTCAGGTCAATAGCACCGTTGGTCTGGCCGCAAGCAGCGTCTGTTACCAATGTGCTGAGTGTCGGAACACCCGTTGTCGGCACCACAATAGTTACTAATGCGGTACAGCCATTGCTGGTAATATTCACATTATACGTTCCGCCAGGCAGGCCATTGATGGTGAACGGTTCGCTCGTTGCCGAGCCGGAGCCGTTAGCCGGGCCAGTGTAGCTGTAAGCGAACGGCGCTGTGCCGCCGTTGACATCGATGCTGATCGATCCGTTAGACAAGCCGCAGGTTGCGCCTGTTGCCGTGCCTGTTGCGGAGATACCACCTTGAGAGAGCACGGTCCAGCTGCGCGTTTTCGTACAGCCGTTGGCATCGGTTACCGTTACGGTGTAAGTGCCAGCTGCGAGGTTCACGATGTCCTGAGTGGTTGCGCCATTCGACCATTGGTAGGTTTTGGTACCTGTGCCACCGGAAACCGAGACATCAATAGAACCATCATTACCGCAAGTTGCATGGTATACCACGCCACTGATTTGAATTACAGGGGGCTGAACCACGATGAAGCTTGCGGATTTTTTACACCCTTGGGCATCGGTAACTGTCAAGGAATAGACTCCTGAAAAAACATTAACCAAGTCTTGGGTTGTAGCCCAAGTATCCCATTCATAAGTGTATCCACCACTACCACCCGTTACCGTGACATCAATGATACCATTGGAGCCGCCGTAGCAGGAAACCGGTGTAACATTGGCCGTAATATTCAGTGACGGGATTGCAGGCAGTGTTGCACAAACTGTTGCCGTACAGCCGTTGGCATCCGTTACCGTTACACAGTATTCACCCGGATCAACCTGGTAGAGGTTTTTGTAGGTGCTGCCGTTCGACCAGTTGTACGTGTAGTTCGGTGTGCCGCCACCAACCGTGAGGTTGATATTGCCGAGTCCGAAGTTCGCATTACACCAGTCGGGTACGATGGTAGCCGTTACCGTCAGTCTGGTCGGTTGACCAATATTGAAGGTTGCCGAGCGGGTACAGTTATTGGCGTCTGTTACGGTGACGGTGTAGGCGCCAACAGGTTTGCTGTTGATGTCTTCCGTTGTTTCACCGGTGTTCCACTGGTAGCTGAATGGGCTGGTGCCACCAACTACTGTGATGTTCACTGCACCGTTGCTGCCACCAAAGCAGGACACATTGGTCACTACGCCGGTGATATTGATCGGCATAGGCTGCGTTACGGTCACACAAGTGGTTGCTGTACAGAAGTTGGCATCGGTTACCGTTACGCAGTAGGTACCGGCAGGGATATTATTCAGGTTTTCGCTGGTGCTGCCGTTATTCCACTGGAAGCTGTATCCAGGTGTACCGCCGCTTACACTGAGGTCAATTGCACCGGTTGGTACGCCGTTGCAAAGCAGGTTGGTTACCTGAGTGCTGAGCGACAGCGGAGCCTGCGGTTGGCTTATTGTTACACAAGCGGTTGCGGTACAGCCTTTGTTGTCGGTTACGGTCACACAGTAGTTACCGGCAGGTACATTCAGCAGATTTTGCTGGGTAGAGCCGTTCGACCAGAAGTAAGTGAAGGCCGGAGTACCGCCGCTTACAGTGAGGTTTACCGCACCGGTAAAGCCGCCGAAGCAACGAACATCTGTAACCTGGGTGCTTACTTGCAGGAGCGGTGGCTCGGTTACTGTGATCTGTGTGGTTTTCGTACAGTTATTGGCATCCGTCACCGTTACCGTGTAAGTGCCGGCGCTCAGACTGTTGAGGTCTTGTGTTGTTGCGCCATTGCTCCACTCGTAGGTGTAGCTTGGTGTGCCACCGGATACATTAAGGTCAATGGTACCATTGTTGCCACCGTTGCAGAAGACACCTGTTTGAGTGATCGTCAGTACAAGTGCAGTCGGTTGAGCGATTGTTGCGGAGGCGGTTTTGGTACAACCTTCACTATCTGTAATGGTTACCGTGTAGGTACCGGCAGTCAGACCGCTTGGATCTTCAACGCTGGAACCATTTGACCAGTTGAAGGTGTAAGGCGCGTGACCGCCTGTTACCGTCAGGTCAATGGCGCCATCGTTGCCGCCGAAGCATTTCACGTTGGTCACCACAGTTGTCGGAACGATGGTTGGCTGGTTGACCGTTGCGGTCACAACAGCAGTACAACCGTTAGCATCTGTAATGGTCAGGCTGTAGTTACCGGCAGACAGGTTGGACAAATCTTCCGGATTGTTATTACCCGGAATATGTTGCCAATTATAACTGTATGGATCAAGGCCGCCGACCACAGTAATGTCAATTGCACCATCATTACCACCGTTACAAGTTACATCTGTGACATTAACTGTTACGTCGAGGTCAGAGAGTTGTGGTACCAGTACCGGCAGAACGAAAGTACAGTTGTTTGCATCGCGAACCGTTACGGTGTAAGTTCCGGCAGCGAGGTTATTCAGATCCTGAGTAGTTGCACCGTTAGACCACAGGTAAGTGTAGTTTGGTGTGCCACCGTCAGGTGTCAGATCGATGGAGCCGTTGCTGCCTCCGGTGCAGGCTACTACCGGGGTGGCAGTGGCAGTTGCAGTCAGTGCGGTCGGCTGGGCGACTTCAGCGGTATAAATTGCGGTGCAACCCTTGGCATCTGTTACCGTTACGGTATAAGTACCGGCAATGAGGTTACTGATGTCCTGGCTTGTTGCACCATTAGACCAGATGTATGTATACGGTGTAGTACCGCCATTTACAGTCAGGTTAATGCTGCCGTCATTACCACCGAAGCAATTCACGTCGTCTACAATTGCGGTCGGGTTAAGGAGTGCCGGTTCTGTAACTGTGCGGGAAAGCACTTTGGTACAGCCATTGGCATCCGTTACCGTTACCACATAAGTTCCGGCAGTGAGCGTGTTGATATCTTCCGTTGTTTCACCGTTGCTCCACAGGAAGGTGTAACCCGGTGTGCCACCTGAAACGGTCAGGTTGATTGCACCATCGTTACCCTGGAAGCAGGAGACGTTATTTACGCTCGCAGTAAGTACCAGATCTGTCGGTTGACCAACGCTTACTGTGCCTACTTTCTGACAGTTATTCACATCAGTTACCGTGTAAGCATAAGTGCCGGCGGCAACATTGGTGAGGTTTTGTGTCGTTGCACCGTTGCTCCAGTTGAAGGAGTAACCCGGCGTACCACCTGTTACATCCAGCGTTACACTGCCCGTTGCTGTGCCGAAGCACAGGGCCGGAGTGGATGTTGCAGTTACTTCGATGGTGGTAGCCTGCGAAACTTCAACTGTTGTCGTTGCAGTACAGCCGTTAGCGTCTGTTACTGTTACGGTGTAGATACCGGCAACGAGGTTGCTGATGTCCTGTGTTGTTGCATTATTAGACCACAGGTAAGTATAGTTTGGCGTTCCGCCACTTACCGTGAGGTTAATCGCGCCATCGGTTCCGCCATTACAAGATACCGGATCAAATGTTGTACTCAGGTTAAGCGCTGTTGGTTCCGTAACGATAACCGAAGTCGTCGTGGCGCAACCGTTATCATCTGTTACTGCAACGGTATAGTTGCCGGCAGGAACGTTGCTCAGGTCTTCGGTTGTTGCACCGTTGTTCCAGGAGAACGTGTAAGCAGGTGTACCACCCGTTACGCTCAGGTTAACGGTACCATTGCTACCGCCGAAGCAGGATACGCTGGTTGCCGTTGCTGTAGCTTCGAGCAAATTGGGCTGACCTACCTGGATATTGGCAACTGCAGTACAGTTGTTGGCATCCTTCACCGTCACGTTATAAGTACCGGCAGAAAGATTAGTCAGATCCTGCGTATTGGCGCCATTGCTCCACGTGTACGTGTATGCACCTGTACCACCAGTTACGGTAAGGTCAATTTCACCGTCGCCTGCGCTGAAGCAGCTCAGATCGGTTACCACGTGGGTAAGTACCAGCGGTGTTGGCTGTGTTACCGTAGCGCTGGTTGTTTTGATACAGCCATTATTATCGGTAACGGTTACCGTGTATGTTCCGGCAGGTACGTTGCTCAGGTCTTCTGTTGTCAGACCGTTGAAGCTCCAGTTGTAGGTGTATGGTGTTGTTCCACCATTTACCGTAAGGTTAACAACACCTGTGCTGGCGCCGAAACAAGCTACCTGGGTAACCTGAGTGCTCAGTATCAGTTCGCTGGCCTGACCTACTGTACCTGTGATAGATTTGGTACAGCCATTGGCATCTGTTACCGTTACGGTATAAGTACCGGCAGCAACATTGCTAAGGTCGGGCGTTTGTGCGCCGTTTGACCAGAGGTAAGTGTAGTTGGGCACACCGCCTGTAACGGTCAGATCGATTTCACCGCTATTACCACCTGCACAAGCCACATCTGTTACCTGAACACTCAAATCGAGCGCTGGCGGTTCCGTCAGTGTCGCACTGGCAGTCATAGTACAATTGTTGGCGTCTGTTACAGTCACGGTATACGTACCGGCCACAATACCCGTCAGATCCTGCGTGGTGGCGCCATTGCTCCACTGATAAGTGTAGCCCGGTGTACCGCCGTTTACGGTCAGGTCAATAGCTCCTGTGGCTGCGCCGTTGCAGAGGATATTGGTAACGCTGGTTGTCAGCACCAATACCGGCGGTTGTGCAACCACTGCTACGGCAGTTGCTGTAAATCCAAGGGCGTCTGTAACCGTAACGGAGTAAGTACCAGCACTCAGACCGCTGAGGTCTTCAGTAGTAGCACCGTTGCTCCACTGGAAGGTGTAGGAAGGCACACCACCTGTAACGGTGAGGTCAACCGAACCATTCTGTCCTTCGAAGCAGGTAACATTTACCACAATTGTGGAAGTAGACATTGTATTCACAAAACCAGCGTCGTAGCTCAGATTTTCCTCACCGGAAACGAGTACCTCGTTTGGCGTCATGAGTGTCGACGGGTTAATGTCGCTATCAGTCAAATCATTGCCACCCTGATCCGGTGCAGTTGCAGTGAACTGCGCGCCAGGTGAAGCAAATGTCAGTTTGTAGGTACCCGGTTGCAGGTTATCAAACAAGTAGAAACCGGAAGCATTGGTGTTGGTCGTCAGGGTTACGCTCTGACCAGTACCATTGGTACCTGTCAGGGTTACCAGCAGACCAGTCACACCCGGCTCACTGCCATCCTGTACGCCGTTGCCATTCAAGTCGTACCACACATAGTCGCCAATAGATGCCGGCTGGTAGAAGCCTGCGTCGTAGCTCAGGTTCGATTCTCCCGAAGTCAGTACTTCAGCCGGAGTGGTTTGTGTGCCAACTGCCGCATCGCTGTCCAGCAGGTCGTTGCCACCCTGATCCGGTGCGCTCAGTACATAACCGCCAGCAGGTGTGCCGAAGGTTACCGTGTAAGTACCCGGTTGCAGGTTGCTGAACAGGTACAGACCCGAAGCATTCGTGGTGGTCGTCAGGGTAACTGACTGACCAGTACCGGTGGTGCCGTTCAGTGTTACACTTACGCCTGCAATACCTGTTTCGCCGCCATCCTGAATACCGTTGGCATTCGTGTCGTTCCACACGTAGTTGCCAATTTCAGCAGATTGCAGGTAACCCGCATCAATGCTGGTGTTGTTCTCACCACTCACCAATGTCGTTACAGGAGAAGAACCAGTCGTCTGGTTCGCATCGCTGTCTGTCAGGTCATTGCCCTGATCCGGTGTTGTTACCGTTGAGCCAACCGGTGCGGTGAATGTTACCGTGTACGAACCCGGTACTAAGTTGGTGAACTGGTAGAAGCCCGTGCTGTTGGTCGTCGTCGTCAGCGATACCGGCGTGCCGTTACCGGTGGTGCCCGTAAGCGTTACCGTTACATTCGGGATACCGCTTTCGTTGCCGTCCTGCTGGCCGTCGCCGTCTGTGTCACTCCATACGTAGTCACCGATAGATGCGTACTGGAAGAAGCCTGCGTCGTAAGTCAGGTTCGACTCACCCGAAGTCAGTACTTCAGCCGGTGTGGTTTGTGTACCCGGTGCTGCATCGCTGTCTAACTCGTCGTTGCCGCCCTGGTTTTGTGCTGTCAGTACATAGCCACCGGCAGGTGTGCCGAAGGTGACGGTGTAGGTGCCCGGTACGAGGCCGGTGAACAGGTAGAAGCCCGTGCCGTTGGTTGTCGTCGTCAGCGTAACTGCCGCGCCGGCACCTGTGGTACCGTTCAGGGTTACACTTACGCCTGCGATTCCGGGCTCGTTGCCTTCCTGAATACCATTGGCATTCAGGTCGTGCCATACGTAGTTGCCAATTTCAGCAAGCTGGTAGAAGCCCGCGTCGATGGTTGTGTTGTTCTGGCCACCTGTGAGCGTTACCGGAGGTGTTGCACCGGTCGTCTGGTTGGCATCGCTGTCAATATTATCCGTACCCTGATCCGGCGTCGTGGCGGTGAATCCTGCGGGAGTACCGAAGGTTACCGTGTAAGTGCCGGGTTGGAGGTTGATAAATTCGTAGAAACCTGTGCTGTTGGTCGTCGTCGTCAGCGTGACAGGTGTTCCGGTGCCGCTTGTGCCGGTAAGGGTTACCGTTACATTCGGAATACCGTTTTCGTTGCCGTCTTGCTGGCCATCGCCGTCAGTGTCATTCCACACATAGTCGCCAATAGATGCCGGCTGGTAGAAGCCCGCGTCGTAGCTCAGGTTCGATTCTCCCGAAGTCAGTACTTCAGCCGGAGTGGTTTGTGTGCCCACTGCCGCGTCGCTGTCCAGCAGGTCGTTGCCGCCCTGATCCGGAGCACTCAGTACATAACCGCCCACTGGGGTGCCGAAGGTTACCGTGTAGGTACCCGGTTGCAGGTTGCTGAACAGGTACAGACCCGAAGCATTCGTGGTGGTCGTCAGGGTAACTGACTGACCAGTACCGGTGGTGCCGTTCAGGGTTACACTTACACCTGCAATGCCTGGTTCGCCGCCATCCTGAATACCGTTGGCATTCGTGTCGTTCCACACGTAGTTACCAATTTCAGCAGATTGCAGGTAACCGGCATCAATGCTGGTGTTGTTTTCACCACTTATCAATGTCGTTACAGGAGAAGAACCAGTGGTCTGGTTCGCATCGCTGTCGGTAGCGTCGTTGCCCTGATCCGGTGTTGTTACGGTAGAGCCGACAGGTGTCGTGAACGTTACCGTGTACGAACCCGGTACTAAGTTGGTGAACTGGTAGAAGCCCGTACTATTGGTCGTCGTGGTCAACGATACCGGCGTGCCGTTACCAGTGGTACCCGTAAGCGTTACCGTTACATTCGGGATACCGCTTTCGTTGCCGTCTTGCTGACCGTCGCCGTCGGTATCACTCCATACATAGTCGCCGATAGATGCATACTGGAAGAAGCCCGCGTCGTAGGTGATGTTGTGTTCACCGGCAGTCAAGACTTCAGCAGGTGTTTGTTGTGTGCCTGGTGCTGCATCGCTGTCGTTGGTATCATTACCACCCTGATCCTGTGTTGTGAGTACGAAACCGCCTGCGGGTGTACCGAAGGTTACGGTGTAAGTACCCGGTACCAGATCAGCGAAGAGGTAAAGTCCTGCTGCATTGGTATTGATGGTCGTGTTCACGGTTAGACCGTCAACGGTAGTACCATTCAAGGTTACCGGTACATTAGGAATACCCGGTTCGTTGCCTTCCTGAATACCATTGGCATTCAGATCATGCCATACGTAATCGCCGAGGCTTGCGCACAGATTTTGATTGACCGTTACAGTAACCTCATCTGTATTCATTACATTTCCAACAAAGGTTTCTGTGCCTGTTGTCGGGTCAACATACCAAACTTCAGCCATATCTTCTGCAACATTTACAGTAGTCTGGTTGAGCGTCAGGGTGTAGCTCCAAACAAATTCCTCATCGGATTTGCCGTCATTATTATTGTCAATATAGTCGACAATACCGTTGCCGTTCAAATCACCGCCTACCCAGTACTGGCCATAAGGCACAAGCGTAATCGGCAGGTTGGTATCTTCAACCGATACATCGCGCAGTTGAATTCCAGGCGCACCACCCAGCATGCGGGTGGTGAGGGTGTAGGTTACCTGTTCACCGGCGCAGATTTCGGTCTTGTTGGCTGTTTTTTCAACATTGATAAACACGCCTACATAGTTGGCCGGATCTTCGTCGGTTACCGGAGGACCTACCGGAGTATTGTTGTTATCCACCGGCGTACCGGTTACCGTACCGATGTTCGTGTATTGGCCACGAACAGCTGTGGAGGTCATGGTGCAAGTTTGTGAAGCACCCGGCGCAAGCGACGGGATGGTACAAACGGCGCCAAGAATATCATCCGTTACCGTTACATTAATCAAAGGCATGGAACCATTGTTTGTAACAATATAGGTAAATGTTACTGTCGGCGGTGTATTTGGCACCAGAATTACTACACCCGGTGCATTATCGGCGTCCTGACCATTAACCAATTTTTCAATGTCAATGGAAGGTGACTGATTTACCGGCACGGTTTCATCATCCTGATCGTCTTCAGTCGGAACATCATTATCCGGCGTAGAATCAATATCGTCACCATTATCAGTAACAATTTCCGCCTCATTGGTAAGGCTGGAGCCGTAGAAATTCGAGTTGATCTGAGTAATTACTGTAAAGCTCACACTCTGACCAACTGCCAGGGTCGGCACGGTGTAAGTACCGTTGCCATTATTGATCACACTGCTGCCGTTGGCGTCGAAACCAGTGATGGTCAGGCCGGTCGGTACACGATCTTCCACCACTACGTTAGCAGCCGGGATACTTCCCTGATTGCTTACTGTGATGGTAAAGGCCACCGTGCTGCCAGGCTGGAACGGACCAGGAGTTGTCGGGCTGAGACCTTTTGTCAGTGCGAGATCGTACTGGCTAAAGCCGGCATCGATGCTGAGGTTATTCTCGCCAGAAGTCAATACTTCAGCAGGTGCAACACCCAGCGTATTGATATCGCTGTCCAATTCATCATTTCCACCCTGATTTGCGGCAGTTGGCGCAAATTGAGCAGGGGTATTGAAGCTAAGGGTGTAAGTACCAGGTTGCAGGTTCGGGAACAGATAGAAGCCCGTTCCGTTAGTGGAAGTAGTCAGAGTGATCGACTGACCAGTACCTGTTGTGCCAGTAAGTGTTACACCGACACCGGAAATGCCCGGTTCTGTTCCATCCTGCACGCCATCGCCGTCCTGATCAAACCAAACGTAATTACCCAGTGAAGCTGGCTGATAGAAGCCGGCATCGTAGGTGAGGTTAGACTCTCCGGAAGTCAGTACTTCGGCAACGGTTACTTGCGTGCCCGGAGCTGCATCGCTGTCAAGGGCATCATTAGCACCCTGATTTGCGGCTGTGAGCACATAACCACCAGCTGGCGTGCCAAAGGTTACGGTATAGGTACCCGGTTGCAGGTTCGGGAAGAGGTAGAATCCCGTAGCATTGGTTGTAGTTGTCAGGGTAACTGACTGACCAGTACCGGTAGTACCGTTCAGGGTTACACTTACACCTTCAATGCCCGGCTCATTACCGTCCTGAATACCATCAGCATCCAAATCGTTCCACACATAGTTACCAATTTCTGCTGCTTGCAGGTAACCGGCGTCGATGGTGTTATTATTCTGACCGCTCACAAGGGTTACCGCAGGTGCCTGACCCGTAACCGGGTTGGCATCGGAATCCGTTGCATCACCACCCTGATCAGGTGTTGTTGCGGTAGAGCCTACCGGCGTGGTAAACGTTACCGTGTACGTTCCTGGTTGCAGGTTTGTAAACTGGTAGAAACCGGTGCTGTTGGTTGTTGTCGTTTGCGACACAGGTGTGCCATTTCCGGTCGTGCCCGTGAGCGTCACCGTCACATTGGGGATTCCATTTTCATTGCCATCTTGCTGGCCGTCGCCATCGGTATCGCTCCATACGTAGTCGCCAAGGCTGGCAGGTTGGTAGAAGCCGGCATCATAAGTCAGGTTAGATTCACCGGAAGTCAGCACTTCCGCAATCGTTACCTGTGTGCCAGGAGCGGCATCGCTATCGAGGGCATCATTACCGCCCTGATCCTGCGGTGTCAGCACATAACCACCATTCGGGGTACCGAAGGTAATGGTGTAAGTGCCTGGTTGCAGGTTCGGGAAGAGATAGAATCCGGAAGCGTTGGTAAGTGTACTTTGTGTAACTGTCTGACCGGCGCCTGTGGTACCATTCAGGGTTACAGTAACGCCCTGGATGCCAGGTTCAGTACCATCCTGAATACCATTGGCGTTTTGGTCATGCCATACATAGTTACCAATTTCTGCGAGTTGCAGATAACCGGCATCAATGGTCATATTGTTTTCACCACTGGTCAGTTCTTCCGCCGGAGCCTGGCCTGTAGCCGGATTCACGTCGGAATCACTCAGGTCGCTACCCAGATTAGGAGTAGTTGCCTGCTGGCCGGAAGGCGTAGTGAAACTTACTGTATAGGTGCCCGGGATCAGGTTAATAAACTGATAGAAACCTGTAGCATTTGTGCTTGTCGTCTGGTTTACCACAGCTCCGGTACCCGTAATACCATTAAGGGTAACCGTTACGCCTTGAATACCGGGTTCGTTGTTATCCTGTTGGCCATCACCATCAATATCCGACCATACATAGTCGCCAATTGATGCGAGTTGGTAGAAACCGGCGTCGTAAGTCAGGTTAGACTCGCCTGGTGTCAGGATTTCATTCTGCGTTGTTTGTGTGCCAAGAGCAGCATCGCTGTCTGTAGTATCATTTGGACCTTGATTTGCAGGGCTGAGGATAAATCCGCCGGCAGGTGTACCAAATGTCACAGCATAAGTGCCCGGAACGAGGTTCGGGAACAAGTAGAAACCAGTGGCGTTTGTAGTGGTGGTCAATGTTACACCATTACCGTTTTGATCGGTACCATTAAGGGTAACCAATACGCCCTGAATACCGGGTTCTGCCCCATCCTGAATACCATTGGCATTCAGGTCATTCCATACAAAATTACCAATTTCGGCAGGAATACAACTCATAGGAGCGTCGTAGATATCTGCCACAGTTACAGAACAGTTTCCGTTAAATGCTGCTGTTACGTCCACGTCCTGGGTGCCGTTAGACGGCAATCCGCTGATTACAAGCGTTTGCGTACCGGAAGACCCGGGTGTAATATTTGCCGTAGCAGAGCCACCTTGTGTTGTTGTTACTGTAATTGTACCGGAAGGAGCATTGGAATAGCTAACGATTACAGTTACCGAGTAGGTATTGGTAGCTGGCACACAAGGACCTGCAACAGCACTGACTACCTGAATAGCAGGCTGAATCAGTGTTGCGCTGCTCGTGGCCGTACAGCCATTTGCGTCTGACACGGTAACCGTATAGGTTCCTGCTGCCAGGCCACTCAGGTCTTGCGGGTCATTATCCGGTGTTTCTGCACCGTCATTAGACCAGTCGTAAGTATAAGCACCAGTGCCGCCTGTTACCGACAGATCAATGGAGCCGTTACCGGAATTGAAGCAAGTGAGGTCTGTTTTGACATTAGAAGCGACAATCTGAGTCGGTTCTGTAATCGTAGCACTGATCGTTGCCGTACAGCCATTCACATCCGTAACGGTTACCGTATACGTGCCGGCAAACAGGTTATTCAGATCCTGGGTGTCATTATCCGGCGTCTCTGCGCCGTCGTTCGACCAGTCATAAGTGATTGGAGTTGTGCCACCGCTTACTACCAGATCAAGCGCGCCATTGGGAACACCGTAGCAGGTAGCGTTCGTCACTACGACCGACAGTGTCGGACCGCTGGTGTTATTAACCATCACCGTCGCAGAGGCCGTACAGCCATTGGCATCGGTTACCGTTACTGCATAAATATTAGCCATCAGGCCGCTCAGATCCTGCGGGTCGTTGTCCGGTGTCTCGGCACCGTCGTTCGACCAGTCGTAAGTGTAAGCACCTGTGCCACCTGTTACCGACAGGTCTATCGATCCGTTGGCGTTGCCGCAAGTTGAATTCGTCGGTACGGCACTCAGCACAATTTGCGTCGGTTGGCTAATCGTTGCGCTTGTGGTTGCAGTACAGCCGTTGGCGTCTGTTACCGTTACTGTGTAAGTACCGGCTGTCAGGTTGCTCAGATCTTGTGTATCGTTATCCGGTGTCTCGGCACCGTCGTTCGACCAGTCATAAGTGAACGGACTGGTACCGCCATTTACTGTCAGGTCAATCGATCCGTTGCTGCCACCGAAGCAGCTTACTGGTGCAGCTACTGCGCTCAGGCTCGGGCCAGCGATGTTGGTCACCACTACCGAAGTCGTGGCGGTACAGCCGTTGGCATCCGTTACCGTTACCGTGTAGGTGCCGGCAAGCAGACCGCTCAGGTCTTGCGGGTCGTTGTCCGGTGTTTCTGCACCGTCGTTCGACCAGTCGTAAGTGTAAGCGCCAGTGCCACCTGTTACTGACAGGTTGATTGAACCATTGGCGTTGCCGCAGGTCGATGCGGTCGGTACGGTGCTCAGTACGATTTGTGTCGGTTGATTTACCGTTGCGCTGATCGTTGCTGTACAGCCATTTACATCCGTAACGGTTACCGTATACGTGCCGGCAACCAGATTCCCCAAATCCTGGGTGTCATTATCCGGTGTCTCGGCGCCGTCGTTCGACCAGTCGTAAGTGAACGGACTTGTGCCGCCGCTTACTACCAGATCAATAGCACCATTGGCGTAGCCAAAGCAAGTTACATTGGTCACTACGGTGTTCAGGCTCGGACCGCCGGTGTTGTTTACCACTACCGAAGTCGTCGCGGTACAGCCGTTGGCATCCGTTACCGTTACTGTGTAAGTGCCGGCAAGCAGAGCGCTCAGGTCTTGTGTATCGTTGTCCGGTGTCTCGGCACCGTCGTTCGACCAGTCGTAAGTGTAAGCACCTGTGCCACCTGTTACCGACAGGTCTATCGATCCGTTGGCGTTGCCGCAAGTTGAATTCGTCGGTACGGCACTCAGCACAATTTGCGTCGGTTGGCTAACCGTTGCGCTTGTGGTTGCAGTACAGCCGTTGGCGTCTGTTACCGTTACTGTGTAAGTACCAGCTGTCAGGTTGCTCAGATCTTGTGTATCGTTGTCCGGTGTCTCGGCACCGTCGTTCGACCAGTCGTAAGTGAACGGACTGGTACCGCCATTTACTGTCAGGTCAATCGATCCGTTGCTGCCACCGAAGCAGCTTACAGGTGCAGCTACTGCACTCAGGCTCGGGCCAGCGATGTTGGTCACCACTACCGAAGTCGTGGCGGTACAGCCATTGGCATCCGTTACCGTTACCGTGTAGGTACCGGCAAGCAGACCGCTCAGGTCTTGCGGGTCGTTGTCCGGTGTCTCGGCACCGTCGTTCGACCAGTCGTAAGTGTAAGCGCC
>JAFLBP010000005.1:77067-206250 GCA_017303875.1 Chitinophagales bacterium
TGGCGGTACAGCCATTGGCATCCGTTACCGTTACCGTGTAGGTACCGGCAAGCAGACCGCTCAGGTCTTGCGGGTCGTTGTCCGGTGTCTCGGCACCGTCGTTCGACCAGTCGTAAGTGTAAGCGCCTGTGCCACCTGTTACTGACAGGTTGATTGAACCATTGGCGTTGCCGCAGGTCGACGCTGTCGGTACGGTGCTCAGTACGATTTGTGTCGGTTGATTTACCGTTGCGCTGGTAATAGCCGAACAGCCGTTGTTGTCTGTAACCGTTACCGTGTAGGTGCCGGCAACCAGGTTGCTCAGGTCTTGTGTATCATTATCCGGTGTCTCTGCGCCGTCGTTTGACCAGTCGTAAGTGTATGGTGTGGTACCGCCGCTTACTACCAGATCGATAGCACCGTTAGCCGTTCCAAAGCAAGTTACATTGGTCACTACGGTGTTCAGGCTCGGACCGCCGGTGTTGTTTACCACTACCGAAGTCGTCGCGGTACAGCCGTTGGCATCCGTTACCGTTACTGTGTAAGTGCCGGCAAGCAGAGCGCTCAGGTCTTGTGTATCGTTGTCCGGTGTCTCGGCACCGTCGTTCGACCAGTCGTAAGTGTAAGCACCTGTGCCACCTGTTACCGACAGGTCTATCGATCCGTTGGCGTTGCCGCAAGTTGAATTCGTCGGTACGGCACTCAGCACAATTTGCGTCGGTTGGCTAACCGTTGCGCTTGTGGTTGCAGTACAGCCGTTGGCGTCTGTTACCGTTACTGTGTAAGTACCAGCTGTCAGGTTGCTCAGATCTTGTGTATCGTTATCCGGTGTCTCGGCACCGTCGTTCGACCAGTCGTAAGTGAACGGACTGGTACCGCCATTTACTGTCAGGTCAATCGATCCGTTGCTGCCACCAAAGCAGCTTACAGGTGCAGCTACTGCGCTCAGGCTCGGGCCAGCGATGTTGGTCACCACTACCGAAGTCGTGGCGGTACAGCCGTTGGCATCTGTTACCGTGACCGTGTAGGTACCGGCAAGCAGACCGCTCAGGTCTTGCGGGTCGTTGTCCGGTGTTTCTGCACCGTCGTTCGACCAGTCGTAAGTGTAAGCGCCTGTGCCACCTGTTACTGACAGGTTGATTGATCCGTTGGCATTGCCGCAGGTCGACGCTGTTGGTACGGTGCTCAGTACGATTTGTGTCGGTTGATTTACCGTTGCGCTGGTAATAGCCGAACAGCCGTTGTTGTCTGTAACCGTTACCGTGTAGGTGCCGGCAACCAGGTTGCTCAGGTCTTGTGTATCATTATCCGGTGTCTCTGCGCCGTCGTTTGACCAGTCGTAAGTGTATGGTGTGGTACCGCCGCTTACTACCAGATCGATAGCACCGTTAGCCGTTCCAAAGCAAGTTACATTGGTCACTACGGTGTTCAGGCTCGGACCGCCGGTGTTGTTTACCACTACCGAAGTCGTCGCGGTACAGCCGTTGGCATCCGTTACCGTTACTGTGTAAGTGCCGGCAAGCAGAGCGCTCAGGTCTTGTGTATCGTTGTCCGGTGTCTCGGCACCGTCGTTCGACCAGTCGTAAGTGTAAGCACCTGTGCCACCTGTTACCGACAGGTCTATCGATCCGTTGGCGTTGCCGCAAGTTGAATTCGTCGGTACGGCACTCAGCACAATTTGCGTCGGTTGGCTAACCGTTGCGCTTGTGGTTGCAGTACAGCCGTTGGCGTCTGTTACCGTTACTGTGTAAGTACCAGCTGTCAGGTTGCTCAGATCTTGTGTATCGTTATCCGGTGTCTCGGCACCGTCGTTCGACCAGTCGTAAGTGAACGGACTGGTACCGCCATTTACTGTCAGGTCAATCGATCCGTTGCTGCCACCAAAGCAGCTTACAGGTGCAGCTACTGCGCTCAGGCTCGGGCCAGCGATGTTGGTCACCACTACCGAAGTCGTGGCGGTACAGCCGTTGGCATCTGTTACCGTGACCGTGTAGGTACCGGCAAGCAGACCGCTCAGGTCTTGCGGGTCGTTGTCCGGTGTTTCTGCACCGTCGTTCGACCAGTCGTAAGTGTAAGCGCCTGTGCCACCTGTTACTGACAGGTTGATTGATCCGTTGGCATTGCCGCAGGTCGACGCTGTTGGTACGGTGCTCAGTACGATTTGTGTCGGTTGATTTACCGTTGCGCTGGTAATAGCCGAACAGCCGTTGTTGTCTGTAACCGTTACCGTGTAGGTGCCGGCAACCAAGTTGCTCAGGTCTTGTGTATCATTATCCGGTGTCTCTGCACCGTCGTTTGACCAGTCGTAAGTGTATGGTGTGGTACCGCCGCTTACTACTAGATCGATAGCACCGTTAGCCGTTCCAAAGCAAGTTACATTGGTCACTACGGTGTTCAGGCTCGGACCGCCGATGTTGTTAATTGCAATGGAAGTCGTCGCGGTACAGCCTTTATTATCCGTTACAGTTACTGAATAATTACCAGGTGCAAGCCCATTAATGGTTGCAGTGGTTTGTGTATTGCTCCATACAAATGTATACGGAGCTTGGCCACCAGTAGGTACAGCAGTTGCTGAACCATTTGCAAGGCCACATGTTGCATCAATTTTAGTGGCGTTTACTGTCGGATTCGGATTAACTGTTACGGTAGTCGTTGCAGTTTTGGTACAACCGTTTGAGTTGGTTACTGTTACCGTATAAGTGGTTGTTACTATCGGATTTACCGTGATAGCAGCAGTTGTAGCACCAGTATTCCATTGATAAGTTCCTCCACCCGTAGCAGTCAGTACAGAAGATTGACCAACACAAATAGTAGTTGGCGCAGCAGAAGCCTGTGCATTCGGCAGCGGGTTAACCGTTACCGTCGTGCTGGCTGTGGCAGTACAGCCATTAGCATTAGTTACTGTTACTGTGTAAGTTGTTGTTACTGTTGGACTTACCGTAATAGACGCCGTTGTAGCGCCATTACTCCACAAATAAGAACCACCACCTGTCGCAGTAAGTGTAGAGGATTGTCCTACACAAATTGTAGCTGGAGTAGCAGTTGCAGTTGCAATCGGAGGGAAGTAGGGATCAACAACTGCCTGAGCAGTAGCAGTACAGCCTTGCGCGTTGGTAACCGTTACTACATACACACTGGGTGCTCCGGAAACAGTTACCTGAATAGCAGCAGTTGTTGCTCCTGTAGACCAAAGGTATGCTGTTCCTCCTGTAGCAGATACCGTTACCGTAGAACCTGGGCAACCTGTAGCACCTGTAGCAGTTGCATTCGGTAGCGGGTTAACCGTTACAGTGGTTGTCGCTGTAGCAGTACATCCGTTAGCGTTGGTAACCGTCACAGTATAAGTGGTGGTTGCAGTCGGACTAACTGTTGTAGTTGCTGTTGTCGCGCCGTTGCTCCACATATAGGTACCGCCGCCAGTTGCAGTCAATGTAGAAGATTGACCAACACAGATTACCGCTGGTGTTGCTGTGGCAGCCGGCGTAGGCAGCGGATTAACCGTTACCGTCGTGCTGGCTGTTGCAGTACAGCCTGTTCCTACCGTTACGGTTACCGTGTAGGTAGTTGTTACTGCCGGGCTAACACTGATGGAAGCCGTTGTAGCCCCATTGCTCCACAGATACGTACCGCCGCCGGTAGCAGTCAGTGTGGACGACTGGCCCACACAAATTGCAGCAGGTGTCGATGTGGCTGTTGCGCCGGGGTTGGTATTCACATTCACCGTTGCCGTAGCTGTTTTTGTACAGCCATTGGCATTCGTTACCGTTACGGTGTAGGTAGTTGTTACCGTCGGATTAACCGTGATGCTTGCTGTTGTAGCACCGGTATTCCATACGTAGGTACCACCGCCGGTGGCAGTAATGGTGGAGCTGAAGCCCACACAAATCGTTGCCGGAGACGGAGTAGCCGTTGCATTGGGCAGCGGGTTAACCGTTACTGTTGCAGATGCTGTTTTGGTACAGCCATTCGTGCCAGTTACCGTTACTGTGTAAGTTGTCGTAGCAGTCGGGCTAACGGTGATGGACGCCGTTGTTGCACCGCTACTCCATACGTAGGTGCCGCCACCTGTAGCGGTGATGGTTGAAGACTGACCAACACAAATGGTCGCAGGCGTAGCCGTAGCAGTTGCATTCGGCAGCGGGTTAACCGTTACCGTTACTTCGGCAGCGGCGGTACAGCCATTAGCATTGCTTACGGTTACAGTATAGGTCGTTGTTGCTGTTGGACTTACCGTGACAGACGCCGTTGTAGCGCCGGTATTCCACAGGTAAGTTCCACCGCCTGTTGCGGTTAATGTTGAAGATTGACCAACACAGATGGTCGCAGGGGTAGCCGTAGCTGTTGCATTCGGCAGCGGGTTAACCGTTACCGTCGTGCTGGCTGTTGCTGTACAGCCGTTTGTGCCAGTTACCGTTACCGTATAAGCGGTCGTTGCGGTCGGGCTTACCGTAATAGAAGCCGTTGTCGCATTGTTGCTCCACAAATAGGTGCCGCCACCAGTTGCAGTCAGTGTGGATGATTGACCAACACAAATAACCGCAGGACCTGCCGTCGTTGTAACCGTCGGACGTGGTTTAACCACTACCTCTGTCGCTGCTGAAGCAGTACAGCCAAATGAATTGGTAACCGTTACTGTGTAAAGCACACCCGATGCCGGTGTTACGGTGATGGATGCCGTTGTAGCGCCTGTACTCCAGGCATAAGTACCACCACCAGAGGCCGTTATGACAGCTGTTGAACCTTCACATACGGATGTGGGGTTAATGCTGAATGTCGGCGTAGGCAGCGGATTAACCGTTACCGTCGTGCTGGCTGTGGCAGTACAGCCTGTTCCTACCGTTACGGTTACCGTGTAGGTAGTTGTTACTGCCGGGCTAACACTAATGGAAGCCGTTGTAGCCCCATTGCTCCACAGATACGTACCGCCGCCGGTAGCAGTCAGTGTGGACGACTGGCCCACACAAATTGCAGCAGGCGTCGATGTGGCTGTTGCGCCGGGGTTGGTATTCACATTCACCGTTGCCGTAGCTGTTTTCGTACAGCCATTGGCATTCGTTACTGTTACGGTGTAAGTAGTTGTTACCGTCGGATTAACCGTGATGCTTGCTGTTGTAGCACCGGTATTCCATACGTAGGTACCACCGCCGGTGGCTGTAATGGTGGAGCTGAAGCCCACACAAATCGTTGCCGGAGACGGAGTAGCCGTTGCATTGGGCAGCGGGTTAACCGTTACTGTGGTGCTGGCTGTTGCAGTACAGCCGCTGGCATTTGTAACTGTTACGGTGTATGTGGTCGAGGCCGTCGGGCTAACCGTCTGAGAAGCTGTGGTAATACCATTACTCCAAAGATATGTGCCGCCGCCGGTGGCTGTAATCGTTGAAGACTGTCCAACACAAATGGTCGCAGGCGTTGCCGTGGCAGTCGGAGTTGGAAGCGGGTTAACGTTAACTGTCGCTGTAGCCGTTTTGGTACAGCCGTTGGAATTTGTGACCGTTACGGTGTAGGTAGTTGTTACTGTCGGATTAACCGTAATTACCGAACTGGTAGAACCGGTATTCCATACATAAGTACCACCGCCAGTTGCAGTGATGGTCGAGCTGGCGCCAGCGCAGATTGTCGCCGGAGCAGGTGTTGCCGCAGCATTCGGCAGCGGGTTAACTGTTACGGTTGCACTGGCTGTTTTTGTACAGCCATTCGTGCCGGTTACGGTTACCGTATATGTAGTCGTTGCGGTCGGACTTACCGTAACAGAAGCCGTTGTTGCACCGGTATTCCAAAGATAAGTACCACCGCCGGTGGCTGTGATGGTCGAAGACTGACCAACACAAATGGTCGCAGGTGTAGCTGCAGCCGTAGCGTTCGGCAGCGGATTGACCGTTACCGTTGCGCTTGCTGTTTTAGTACAGCCATTGGTGCCGGTTACGGTTACCGTATAAGTAGTTGTTGTAGTCGGGCTAACCGTGATGGAAGCCGTTGTCGCGCCGTTACTCCAGGAATATGTACCACCGCCAGTTGCAGTGATGGTTGAAGATTGACCAACGCAAATAACTTCCGGCAAGGCAGCAGCCGTAGCATTCGGCAACGGATTAACCGTAACCGTTGTAGTAGCCGTTGCGGTACAACCACTACCCACTGTTACTGTTACTGTATAAGTTGTTGTTACTGTTGGACTTACCGTAACAGACGCCGTTGTAGCGCCGGTATTCCACAGGTAAGTTCCACCGCCTGTTGCCGTGATGGTTGAAGACTGGCCCACACAAATAGTAGCCGGAGAAGCCGTAGCACTGGCGTTAGGCGTAGTATTAACCGTTACCGTCACTGTAGCCGTTTTGGTACATCCATTGGTACCAGTAACCGTAACGGTGTAGGTAGTCGTCGCTGTCGGAGAAACATTGAAAGATGCTGTCGTTGCACCTGTATTCCACAAATATGTACCACCACCAGTAGCGGTTACAGTAGCGGTATTGCCGGCACAGATAGTGGCCGGTGTTGCCGTTGCCGCAGCATTGGGCAGCGGATTAACCGTCAGGGTTGTGCTGGCACTCGAAACGGCACAGCCACCGCAGCGCGGTTGTGTTACGGTATAGGTGCCTGCATTGGACACCGAAACATTATTAACCACAAGCGGATTACCAGTAAAGGTACCACCGCCGGGAAGTGTCCAGTTATAAGGATAATTATTGTTACCAACTGCCGTGAAGGTCACAGAATTACCTACACAAACTGTTTGCGGAGGTGTAACCGTCAGCGGAGAAGAGAAACAGTAATGCACTACGACATCTGCACCCATTACGGTGCGGATTAAATAGGCTGTATTTCCTCCGGTAGCAGTGTAGGTAGTATTAGCGTCTGCACTGGCAGGAAATGCTACCGTTCCGTTGCCAGTAAAGGAAGCAAAATCCGTAGAACTACCAGTAGAGCCTCCATAAGCACCAAAAGGTGTGCGGAAACCACTGGCGCCGCCAAAGTTCGTCATGCCGTCATAAACAGTCAGGGTGCCACTGGCATCCAGATTCAACGGTAAGCTGTATGTATTGGCAGGAGCTGTAACATTCAAAAGGTTAGTTCCGTCAAGCGTAAAATTGCTAGTGCTGCTGGTTGAAGTATTTTCAATACCGAAATAGCCCAAAATCACACCATGTACACTGTAATTGACAGATTGTAAGGAACCACAATCCCCATCAAACTGCGGAACAGCAAGGGTGTTGCTCCAATCCGTAGTGCCAATATATTTTACAACCTCTGTGATACAGTTGTCATCATCTACAACAAGGGTAAATGTGGTAGTCGTAACATCGTTGGTGCAACCCAGATTGTTCGTCACACGCAGGTAGTAAACACCCGACTGGTTCATCTGAACATTGTTAAATGTCAGGGTACTGCTCGTGCTGGTGAAGTTGTTCGGGCCATACCACTGGTATGTTGCACCGGAAATTTGCGCTGCACTCACCGATACATTGTCGCCCGCACAAACACGCTGCAAAGACGCAGACAGTGAAACAACCGGCGTTGGTACGATCGTAATGGTAATGGTTTCCGATGCCGCAGTACAAGGGCCAGCCGGATCATTGGTCGTCAATGTCAGATTAACGGTACCGTTTGAAATATCTGTCGAAGAGAAAGTATAATAGGTATTCAGCGAAGTTGGATCACCAAATGTGCCAGTACCCGAACTGGTCCACAGCGCAGAAGTAGCGCCGCCGCCAATTACACCCTTCAGGTTAATGGAACCATCTGCAGCACACATCGAAACGCTGTAGCCGGCGTCAACAGTTGCTCCCGGATTAACCGTAACGGTCGTTGTCGCCGTTGCCGTACAACCACTACCCACTGTAACCGTTACGGTATACGTCGTTGTAGTAGTCGGACTGACAGTAATGGATGCCGTCGTTGCCCCTGTATTCCAGAGGTAAGTGCCGCCGCCCGTCGCTGTAATGGTCGAAGACTGGCCGGCGCAAATAGCAGCCGGAGCGGCTGTCGCATTTGCACTTGGGTTCGTATTTACATTTACGGTGGCAGTAGCCGTCTTGGTACAGCCATTTGTGCCCGTTACGGTTACCGTATAAGTAGTTGTAGCTGTCGGGTTAACCGTAATGGAAGCCGTTGTAGCGCCGGTATTCCACACATAAGTACCACCACCCGTTGCAGTGATCGTAGCGCTGCTGCCCACACAGATCGTCGCGGGAGATGGCGTCGCCGCTGCATTCGGCAGCGGATTAACCGTAACTGTTGCACTTGCTGTTTTTGTACAGCCATTGGTGCCGGTTACCGTTACCGTGTAAGTGGTCGTCGCAGTCGGGCTTACCGTGATGGAAGCCGTTGTCGCACCGGTATTCCAGGCATAAGTACCACCGCCCGTTGCAGTGATGGTCGAAGACTGACCAACACAAATGGTCGCAGGAGCAGCTGTCGCAACCGCATTGGGCAGCGGGTTGACCGTTACCGTAGCGCTTGCTGTTTTGGTACAGCCGTTGGTGCCGGTTACCGTTACCGTGTAAGATGTTGTTGCGGTTGGGCTTACCGTGATGGATGCTGTTGTCGCACCGGTACTCCAGGCATAAGTACCACCGCCCGTTGCAGTGATGGTCGAAGACTGACCAACACAAATGGTCGCAGGAGATGGAGTTGCCGTTGCATTCGGCAGCGGATTAACCGTTACCGTAGCGGAAGCCGTTGCAACACAACCATTTGTACCCAAAATAGTAACAGAATAGGTCGTGGTCGCCGTCGGGCTAACGGTGATAGACGCCGTCGTAGCACCAGTATTCCACAAATATGTACTACCGCCTGTTGCAGTGATCGTCGATGATTGACCAACACAAATAGTCGCAGGAGAAGCCGTTGCAGAACCCGTTGGAATCAGGCTTACCGTAACTGTGGTGGTAGCCGTTTTGGTACAACCATTGGTGCCGGTTACCGTAACGGTATACGTCGTTGTTGTCAGCGGGCTAACCGTAATGGAACTTGAAGTTGCACCGGTATTCCAAACATAGGTGCCGCCGCCGCTGGCAGTCAGTGTAGAACTGCTACCCAAACATATTGATGCCGGATTTGCTGTAATTGCAGCATTCGGCTGCGGATTAACGGTAATGGTCGATGTTGCCGTTGCCGTACAACCATTTGAACCGGTTACCGTAACCGTATAGGTAGTTGTTGTGGTCGGACTAACCGTAATGGTTGCCGCAGTAGCACCCGTGTTCCACAGATAGGAACTGCCGCCTGAACCAACAATGGTTGCTGACTGGCCCGCACAGATGGTTGCGGGAGTTGCCGTGGCAGTAGCATTTGGCGTTGGATTGACATATACTTTCAACACCGCAGTATTGGTACAGCCACTCGAATTGGTAACAGTAACATAATAGTCTGTTGCCGAAGTCGGGCTGACAGTAATCGATGCCGTTGTTGCACCGGTACTCCATAAATATGTACCACCGCCGGTTGCCGTAACAACGCTGCTCTGTCCCAGACAAATCGTATTGGGCGATGCAGATATCGTTACCGTCGGCTTCGGATTAACCGTAATGGTTTTGGTCGCCGATTGTGTACAACCACTCGCATTCGTTACCGTCACGGTATAGGTGGTGGTGGTGGTAGGGCTGACGTTAATGCCCGCCGAAGAAGCACCTGTATTCCAGACATAAGTGCCACCGCCGCTTGCGGTAATCACTGTTGTCTGGCCTACACAGATAACATCCTGCGTAGCAGTGATGTTTACCGTCGGCACCCCATTCACCGTGACTGTCGCGCTGGCTGTTTTGGTACAGCCATTGGCACCCGTTACCGTCACCGTATAAGTGGTGGTAGCGCTTGGGTTAACCGTTATGCTGGCAGTGGTAGCACCGGTACTCCATGCGTAAGTGCCGCCACCTGTTGCTGTAATGGTGGAAGACTGACCTGCGCAAATAGTAGCCGGCACGGCTGTCGCTGTCGCATTCGGCAGCGGATTTACCGTTACGGTCGTCGTAGCTGTTTTGGTACAGCCATTGGCGCCCGTTACCGTCACCGTATAAGTAGTAGTGGCTGAAGGCGTAACCGTCACAGAAGCCGTGGTGGCGCCGGTGCTCCAGAGATACGTACCTCCACCCGTTGCCGTCAGCGTTCTGCTCTGACCGGCACAAATAGTTGAAGGCGCCGTAATGGTCACATTGACCGTATTCACCGTCACCACAATACTCGCAGTTGCCGTACAACCATTATTGGTAATGGTCGCCGTGTAAGTGCCAGCTTCGTTAAGCGCTACAGTGCCGAGGTCAATATCGTTCATACCGGTCGCCGTAAACCCGTTCGGACCAGTCCAGTTGACGGTCGTCACGTTCGGATTAACGCTCAGCTTGAGGGTCTGCCCTTCACAAACGGTCACGGCACAATCCGTTTCAACCGTCCAGGGCCCGGAACCAATATAAGACTCGCACTCCACCGTACCCACGGAATTGACCGTTACCGTCCGGGTTGCCGTTTTGGTACAACCGGCAGCATCTGTAACTGTTACGACATACGTAGTTGTGCTGGTCGGGCTGACGGTTTTTACATTACCCGAACCCAGGCCATTAGACCATGCATAAGTATAAGGGGAAGTGCCACCGCTTGCAGTAGCGGTAAGGGTTGTGCTTTGGCCGGTACAAATCGTATTGTTGCCGCTGATAGAAGCTGTGATATTACAAGTGACCGTAAGGCAAACACCATCAAACTTAATCCAGTTGCCATTGCCTTTAAAGACCACCCGAACCGTTTGCGCATTCGCAGGAACGGTCGAAGTAAATTGATAATACGACATGTCCGGAAGCTGGGCATTTACCTCTACTTCCTGTCCGCTGATATAAGCGCCGCCGCCATTGTAATATTCCACACCAAAGGCTACATAGTAACCCCAGGGATCGTGGGTAGCCGCATAGGCGCCAAGGGTAATGGTAGAGCCTCCGGCAATGCCTGTAATATCCTGATAAGCGCCGCCCCAGGAAGTTGTAATCTGCATCTGACCGGAATTATCGCCACATTGTGCAGCATAACCGCCCGTATAAAAATTACCACCCCACCAGTTCCAGTTACTGGTACCGCTCTCCAAACCGCCATTAATGACTTTGTTGTTCGGGCAAGAGCATTCCGAGTTGTCCCAAGGGTAGCATTTCTCTTCTACCATTGTCTGCACGGTGCTTACACTCGGAACAAAAAATACCATCTGGCTCGCGATGCTGTTATCGGCAACGGTTACCGCCGCCGCCGCATGGCCAGCCAATGCATTACAATATCCACTGCTTGGATTAATGGCACACCAGATTGCAGCATTGGCTTGCTCGAGGGTATAACCCAGCGACTGGTAGCGACAAAGGATCCAGTTGATACGTGTAGCGGAAAGTGCCGAAATACCAACGTTCGTACTGCCGGTCACTTTAGTAAAAGTGAGGGTGCCGTATGCGTAAGAGGCCGGATCATAGCCGGTCTCTTTCGCACAAACCACCTTGTAACACTCTGTGATCTGGCAAGAAGCGTTGATGTACGAAATTGTACCCAGATAACCCGGGTGCGAGAAAAAATACGTGCTGGGTTGCAGGTTCGCCCGATTGAGCGTAACGGTTGTACCCCGGCAGTTGGTATAGTTAAATGTGCCGGAACCACAATTGGTCTCGGCGCCGTTTGTACACTGGTACTGAAGCACTACCTGATGCACGCTGCTTGCCTTGCATTTATCAGAAGTGCGCGTCACTGTAAAATCAGAAAAAATCCCAAAAGGCAGGTGCTTCAGTCGGATATTCCCGTCTTCATCAGAAAGAACCCCTTTGGCATCGCCATAGCTCATTCCCTTGTTATGTTTGTACGAAACATCAAAAACCTCACCGGCTTTTGCGCCCTGTACCTGAATGATAAGCTCGCCGCTTTTTTCCTCACAGGGCGCCAGGTCTATCCCGGTTACCGCTGCGATGGTAATACCGCTGCACTGCTCTTCCACAACACCGGATGCCCCCACATTGCTCTGAACCGGTGAGCCGGAGCTCTGCGCCTGCAACATCCCCCCCAACAGCATCAAACCGGCAAGCATGGCCGCACGCGCAACTTTTAATCGTAAATGATTCATAATGAATACTAAAAAAGCATAGGAAAGTAAAGAAGGCGCTAAAGAAGAGGCCTTCGCCTTCTGTACGGGTTGTACAAATGCGTTCATAACTTGTTGTTTGTTTTTGTTTTGAATCTGTTTTCGATTTTCGAATTCAAGGGCAGCTGTCCCGGAATGAAAATAGCCTGGCCCGCTCACGCTGCACTGTGGCGCATGAGGGGCAGAAAAAAACTGAACATCCAAATGTTCGTTGGAAGAATCGGATTGGCCTGAATACAAAATTGTGCGTGCAGCATCCTTCACAGATGCACACCCCGACAATTTTTTGTCCGTCATCAAGCCACCCACACAGTCGAAATACAAGCTGTTTCGCTGGTGTTGATTTTTTTTCATGCAAGCAATAATTTCACCGATAGCTCAGACAGCATGCAAGCGCTGCCTGAAACCAGTTTGTTCCAAGTCGAGTCCGGCAGGTGTTTGTCAGTTGCTGCCGTTGTGTTTGTTTCCGTTTACCCCGGTCAGGTTTGTTTTTTGATTGTCAAACCGGAGTGTTTGTTTTTTGTCCAATTTAGACAGCCGTCGTAAAGCTGCCGGAAAGATTGTTATGTGGTTTATCTGGTTGTATATTCAAGTGCAGGCGTTTACCTGCTACTATTTCCCAAAATAATAGTCAGACAGCGTGTTGTCATCATAACAACACGACCATCAGTTTACAAATTACGCACGAGAAGCAATATTAAATTTTATCAACAAGCCTTACAACACGCTCAATAGAGCGCATCGCATCGCGGGCACAGCATCATCAAGGGGGGAGAGATAAAGATGCTTGAACCAATGATGTTTTACTTGTGCAGGAAGACAGACTCTGGTAGCTTACGCAAGGGGGGAGGAATGTAGTGGATTAAATGCCCATAAGAAGCTGATTGCGTGCTAAAGACGGGCAAAGGTAACTAAGTCACTACATAAAGATGTAAAATGAATATTTTTTTTTGAATAAATGTCGCAAAAAATGCATACTACATTATTGAGCAGCGCTTTTCACCACTTTTCTTACCACTTTTTTATCGTCAATATTAATCTGCAAAAAGTATACACCCGGCGCTACGTTTGGTAAATCAAAATGATAAAACCCGTTTTGCAACTGCCTTGGAGAGGTAATGTTGATAACGGAACGCCCCGTTTCCTCTGTCATTTGTACACTCACATAAGCCGCCTGCGATAAATCCAGATCCAGCGTGGCCTTGGTCATATACGGATTCGGATATATTTTTAAATCATAACGCACCGAACCGCCAGTGCGATACACCTCCTCTACCCTGCGCACAGGCCGGTCGGATTCCGGGTTACATGTACTCAACAGCCAGCCCATCGTTTGTATGGCAATCTGCATGGTCGTCGCCTGCTTGGCATAATAATATTCCAGGCCGAGATAAACCACCTTGCCTAATCCCGACTGCTTGTAACCCAATACCGGAAAACCGCCGATCTCCGCCAGCGACACAAAAGCTGTGTCGCTCACATCAAGCGGGTAAGCAAAATCTGAAACCAAAAACTCCGTCGGCATCCCGCTCACCATCGGATGATCCGGCACAATCGCCTGTATCTGCATGTCGTTGCAATAATAGCCTTTCTCCAACTCCAGCAAGCCATAATCCTGAATTACGCCCGCATCATGTGTGCCGGTAAACAATACATGGCCGCCCTTCTGCACAAAACCCTGCAACACTTTGCCATAGGCGCGCAACACCTCGCTCCTGCCCGAAGACGGGTACGGCACGGCAACAATCTGAACGCCTTCAAGCTGCGCACTCAGGTCTTCCGCACTGCCTTCCGAAAAAGTACTCAGGGTGCATGCCGGAAAATAAGCAGCAATCAATTTCTGAAATTTATCTGCGTAAGCGCTGTCGTAAGCGCTGTAATTTAAAAATAAGATGCGCCCGCGCGACACAGATTTCGCCGCAGCAAAGCGCTTTTTTTCCGGATCGCCATCAAAATCACCCGGCGCCTCAAAGCCGCCAAAGTGCTTGCCAACCGTCGTATTGTACCAGGAATTTTTACCAAAAAATGGAGGCGTATTGGTCGGATGAGCCGCCAAATTGCCGCAAAACAATATAAAAACAAGTAGTGTAAATCGTGTAATCATAACGAATGGATCGTTTGAGATGGCCCTAATGCAATAAAACCTACAACGCAAATCAAGCCGTTTTGGTACGCCGACGCCAGATTTTATCTACTTTACAGGGATCACAAAAGTACAGCTTTTTTGCCTCCCGGCAAGCTATAAATAAAACATGAGCCATCTCCGAACCAGCCGGAAATGACTCATGCAAGCCAAACAAGTATATTGCAAGCGATTACTGCTTGGCAGTCAGGTTAACCTGAAGATCAAATTCGTCGTAGATGGTTTTGTCGCCCAAACCGTCGAAGAAAGAACCGGAACCGTAACGTACATTGTACTCAGAACGGTCGATGGTCAGTTTACCACTGGCCGTTACAACACCGCCGTTGGCAGTCACAGTTGCAAAGAACTTCTGCTCTTTGGTCGTTTCTTTAATGGTCAGGTTGCCAATGATTTTGTAGTTGCCCTTGCTGTCCTGCGGAATTACGCGGGTAATCACAAACTTGGAAGTCGGGAATTTTGCAACGCCGAAGAAGTCGTCGCTTTTCAAGTGGCCAAGCAGTTTGCCGGCCCATTCACCTTCCAGGTCGGTGCAGGTCATCGTGTTCATATCCACTTCAAAAGAACCGCCGGTCAGTACGCCGTCAGTCATTTGCAGGCTGCCGTTTTTCAGCTTGATCACACCGGTGTGCTTGCCGGTTACTTTGTAGCCCGTCCAGGTAATGTAGCTGGCGTTGGTGTCAACGTTGTAGCTCATCGGCGGAACAAAAGACATGGCTACGATAGCCAACAGCGAAAGAGAAAGGAGAAGATACTTCTTCATGTTGTGTTGTGTTTGAAATAGTTGATGACTAATTTTTTCGTGCTGAACGAATTCAACGCCACAAAGGTAATTACATTTAAAATAAGTGTTACAACACTTATTGTTAATAACTACTAAATCTTTTTTTGAGGTGTTTTAGGGTTTAGGTGTTTTAGTGTTTATGTACAGGAACCCTTAAACACTAAAACACGTAAGCACTTAAACACTTAAACACCCCGCTTCAGCTTTTTCCCGAAATAAATTTGCACCGGCAGCAGCAGCAGCGTCGGGCCGAACCACTGGATATACCAGGGCAAATAATGCGCTGTATTCACCGTAAAAGCCGTCGTAGAAGCAATAAACGCCCCAACCATATTACTGCTGTGAATACGCATCCAGGTCATCCGCGTCAACGTTTCCGGATACCGCAGCGCCTGCCAGCTGCGCCTGAGTTCGGAAAAAGCCCCCAGGCCGAATACCGAAAACAGGATCACAAATGCCAGCATACCCTCTTTTTGCGAAAGCCGCAGCGCCATTCCCAGCATCCACAGGCCATTCAGGGGCATCATAATATTATGCAGATAATCCAGCACATTCACCGCAGCGCCGCGCATCAGCATCATTGCCCGCACGCCCCGCAGCGTACCCCCAAGCACCAGCACCGAAATGCCCAGCAAAAACAGGTAAAACACCTGCCCCGGATGCATAAAATACCCGCCGAGCGACGAAAAACAAACCAGCAGCATGGCGTAAAAAAAGATTTTACCCACTACCTTATGCCGCTTCGGATCGCGGAAATTGAAGAAAATGGCCATCGGGCCTGTTAACAGGGTAACCGAACCGGCAATGACATGTATCCAAAGAATAAACTCGCGCATGACGTTTTTTTTACTGCTTCAAAGATAGCCCCCCCTCCTGCGCCCCACCCCGTCGGATCGTATGAACTGCTCCTTCTGCCGCCTGAATTGTCAAAAAGAAAGACTCATTCGCACACCTATTATAAGTATACCCAAAAATTCATCACTCATCACTCATCACTCATCGCTCATCGTTATCATAATACGTGTTATCGCGCACGATAACGCCGTTTTCAATAGTAAAAACCGTGCAAATGGGCAGGTAAAATTTGCTGCCGTCAGGCGCTGTGCCGCTTGAGACAAACTCTGCAATCACGTGTTTGTCGCCCGAAGGATAAATGGCCTTTACGTCGTCGTGAATGTCGGGGAATACTCCGTTCAGTTCCGAGTATTTTTTCACGACATCGGCATGGCTTTGCCGAACCGGCGCTGTGCCCAGCGAGGGGTCGAGGAATTCAGCATTGTCGCTGTACAAAGCCGCCATTTTGGCCCAGTCGTGCGCATTAAAATGCTGGTACAATTGCCGCACAACAGCTTCGTTTTTGGCTTGTACCTCAAGCAGCGGATTTTTCGGCTCTTCCTGTGTGCAGGCGCCTGCGAGCAAAGTGCCGGCAAGCAGGAAACAAAAAAGTTGTTTTTTCATAAAAAGACTACAGTTTTTCCAGAAACCATTCTTTTTCCGTCAGAATGGGTTCTGCGCGTAAACGTTTTTTAAATGTTTCGACACTTGCTGCGTCGTGAAAATTCAGTTGCAGCAATTGTCGGGTGAAATATACGATGCGGCTGTAATTTGTGCGGTGATATCCGATGCCGGTATGTCGACGGATGTAGGTCTGCATACTTTTCAGGTGGCTTTCCAGCAGGTCGAACGCGTCGGTTTCATAGAAGATTTTGAGTTGCAGGGTTTTGGCCGTGAGGTTGTTGAGCGTGTCTTTGTAGTCGGCGCGTTGCAGGTGCAGGAGGGCCGTGTGCAGGTCGCGGCGCGCATAGGCGATGCGGGCGAGGTTGAGGTCGGCAGTAGCTTCCCGGTAGGCGCGTTCGAGCAGGGGTTTGTATTGCCCTACAAAGTTTTCGGCCCAGCCCAATTCGCCGAGGCGCAGGGCGATGGCTACGATATTATTGAAGGCAAAGCGTGAAAACACGCCATTTTCCAGCAAAGTTTCCCGCTCCAGCGCGCTGCGGTACAGCGCCAGGGTCGCTTCCAACCAGCCGGGTTCGAGGCTGTTTAATTTTTTAATGGCAAAATTAATGGCCAGCAAAAACAGCGTGCGCAGGTCGTCGGGCGGCAATACCTCAGCATGTGCATCCAGCAGGGTACGGAGCCGGTTGAACGCCGCCAGGTCTTCGGGGTCGCTCAGAAAACGATAGCAATTGAGGTACAGCGCCAGGGCGGGCGACTGCTCCTGTGCCGCCTCGGCTACCTGCAAAACAGGCTCCAGCAATTCGAGGTGATACTGCGTGTTGTAAACTGCCTCATGCGTGCGCGTGAGGCAGGCCAGGCGTATTTTTTGCAGCAAAAAAGCCGCATCCAGCAGGTCGGAAGGCGCTTGCAGGTTGAGTGCGTCGGTGCGTTTGGCTGCCGATTCAAACTGAAAGGTTTCCCATTCAATTTCATACAACAATTGAAAATGCAGGGCATCGCGCTGCGGATTGGCTAGCACGCCTGCCCGCGCTTCGCGCAGGGCAATCTGGAAATGTTTGGGCAATTGCAATTTGCGGTAAGCCCGGGCCGTGCGTATTTTTTGGCGGCGTTCGTCGCTTTCCGCCTCTTTTTGCGCCAGAAACTGGTCGAGTAAAGACAAAAGTGCACTGTTTTGCATGCGCAGCCGCGCATCGTTGTACTTTTGTCCGGGAAAAATTGCCGCAAAAGCTTTTTCTGCTTCCGGCGCTGCCGACTGATCTAAGCATTGACCCAAATAAGCGAGTAAAAGCGGCGGTTCGGGGCGCGTGTTGAAATACGGCGAGCGCACGAACTTGTCGAACGCGCGCAAGACAGCGGGTTTCAGCGCCGATAAAGCTTCAAAAAGTAAGTTTTTGCCCATCAGAACTCAAAAGTAAAATTTTCAGTGCAAACCGGAGGTATCTTATATTTCTGCCTGCACCGCCATTCCACCACATTCCGCTTCATCATGCGCATTCAATTTTTAATCCTGATCTGCCTCTTTGTCGGCCCGCAGATTTTGGCCGCCCAGACGCCCGACACCGTACGCCTCGTTCACTACAATGTAATGCGCTACGGCGACCCGAATTGTTTGTCCTTTACCGTCAAAAACAACCGCCTGCGCACCATTTTTACGCATTTGCGCCCCGATTTGCTCAGCGTCAACGAGCTGTTTCCCGGACAGGTGAACACCAACAGTTTTCAGGTGAATACCCTGATGTTCAACCCCTTGATGCAGGCCGCGCCGGTGAGCAACACCACCGGCTCCGAAATTGTGAACGGTTTTTTTTACAACAGCGCCAAGTTTGGCCTGCTCGAACACGAAGCCATTACGGGCAGCGTACGCGACATCGACGTGTACCGCCTCTACCATAAAGCCACCACCAAGCCCGGCGACACCAGTGATTTTTACGTCATTGTGGCGCATTTTAAGTCCTCCACGGGCCAGGCCAATGAAACGGCCCGCGCTCTGGCGGCGCAGCGGGTGACCAACTGGCTGCTCGCGCACCCGCAGGCGCAACGCGTGCTGTTTTGCGGCGACCTCAACCTCTATGGCAGCACCGAACCTGCCTGGCAAACCCTGACCACTTACTTCGACGACCCGGTGAATGCCTACGTGGGCTGGGTCGGGCCTGCTTTTGCGGCCGTGCATACCCAGTCGCCCGACGACGGCAGCATCGGCTGCGCCGTTGGTGGCGGCCTCGACAACCGCTTCGATTTTATCCTGGCCACGCCCGAGATTTCCGGCGGCGCCGACCGCCTCTACTACCTCCCGGAACAGTACCAGACGGTGGGCAACAACGGCAACAGCTACAACACAGCCCTCAATTGCAACAACAACAACAGCGTGCCGCTCAACGTATGTACGGCTCTGGTGGGCGTATCGGATCACCTGCCGCAACTGTTGCCCTTGGTGTTCAAACCCGCTGAGCAGAGCAGCGTGGGCGGCCCGGACGCGCGCCCGGCGCTGCGCGTGCTGGGCAACCCCGTGCGCGGCCATCAGCTCCTGCTGGAACTGCAAAACGCGCCCGAGCAGCCGCTTGCCTGGCAGCTGTTTGACGCATTGGGCAGGGTAGTGGCGCAGGGCGAAACCACGCCGGTGGCCGGGCGTATGTTGCTGCCTTTGGGTGCGGCCAAGGGATTGTGTTACCTCTCGCTGCGCGGGGTGGGCGGGGTGAAGGTGTTGGTGGAGTAGGAGCGTAGCAAAAAATAACTATGCCGGGAAAAAGGCGATAAAAAGTTTTTGCGCCTTGGCAGCCGCGTGTATATTTGCAAGGCTGTTGCCCTGCAAAGCAGCAAAAAGGAGCAGCCAAACCCTTCGCTCATAGCTGGCATAGCCGCAAATTAACTAACTACCCAAAAGTGACACTTATCCCGCAATGCGGGTTTTAAGATAGTTGTCTGTTGTGGGAGATCACGGCAAGCAAAAAAATAAAATGAGCTAATGAAAAAAGAAATCGAAGAGATATATAAAGATATACCGTTTGGGATTACTTCTTCAATCCCCATGAGTGAGCCAAATCAGAAAATTATGATTTATAGTGGCACATTCAACTTAATGATAGGCAAAGATTCCATCGAAATTGAAGGAGAAGTTTGGTTTGATTGGTTTCCGCATATAAATACTAAATTTAATGGTATTGTCAAATCCTCTACAAAAGATATAATTGGATTGCTTAGTGCTAATGACAAATATGATTTAAAAATAAATGATCTTCTCTTTGGAGAGTCATATATTACAAATAGTATAGTTGGAAGTAACGCAGAAGTAAGTGGGCAAGTTCTTGGGCTATCTGTAATTGGAGACAGAACAATACCCATTTCAAAAATAACCTTCTCAATACCTAACCTAAGAGACTTTTGGGGATTACCTAACAAGCTGATAAATGAAAAAGGTGGTTATTACTCTGGGCATAATAGATTAATTTTTGAAAACAAGGATTATGTTATTACTATTGACAAATCCCGAGACTACAAAAAATCATTCGAATCACTTACTGCGAGAGGAGGGTATTTTCTATTATATGCAGGAGAGATTCAGAAAAAATCAGGCAATATTAGTTTCGAAAATTTAAATAAATTACATCATTGTTTTTCAACTTTTCTAAGTTTCATAAATGGACAAAGATGTTCTCTACTTTTTCTTCAAGGAATTCATGACAATGAAATAATATGGACTGATTACACAGGATACGAATCAGATTTATTCAAACACGTTCATTCGTGGCCACAAAAATTATCAATAAACGGATTAAGTGAGTTGTGGAATGAGTTTTATGAGCTCTGGAATAACAATGCAAATGACGAAGATTTCTTAGTGTCAGCTGTACATTGGTACATCGAAGCGAATGCTAATTCAGGCTATCTCGAAGGCTCTATTATAATGATACAAACGGCATTGGAATTAATTTATAACTGGCTAGTAATTGAAAAGAGAAAATTAATCTATGGAAAAGATGCCGATAACATTTCAGCATCAAACAAAATAAGATTATTATTATCACAATTTGGTACAAATATTAGATTGCCACAATACTTTATAAACATGAAGTCCTATCTGGATTCAAATAAAGATATTTATGATGAGATTGATTTATTTGTCCAAATACGAAATGCAATAATTCATTCGCAAGAGGATAAGCGAAGAAAGTTATCGAAAATTTCTCATAAGGTTAAATATGAGGCACAGCAACTTGGATTATGGTATATTGAAATCTCACTTCTCAATATCTTGAAATTTAATGGAAAGTACAGGAATAGATGTTCTGGTAAATTGTGGACTGGTGAAGATGAAGAAGATTTACCAAAAAATAAATTTAATGAATAAAAAAACCAGCCGCCAACAAAGTGCAAAACGGCAATAGGGGCTATGCGTCCCTACTGCGTTTTCACAAACCGTTGGCACAATCAGAAAAAAGAAAACTAAATGCATATTAAATTCATAACCGAGTTGAATTCTCTAATATCGAGTAGTAGTTTGAGATACAAATCATCGATTGGCCTGAATGATATCACGATTGCCAATAGTTCTCAGATAATAGGAGACATTTTTTTTCCTCCATATAAAATAAAGAAATTAGTATTCAGTAATTATTTCCCCAAGGCAAAAAATCAAATATTTTCACACTACACGACTTTAGAAGCGTTGGAAGGCATAATTGATTCCAATGGAATTTGGTTGACCGGTCTGGAAAAAAGATTTAATGAAGGAGAGTTCAATGAATTTTATAAGCAAAATGGAATGGAAGGTTATCGAAAAAGAAAAGTAAATGGGATTTTGCTTGCAGAATCAATTGTAAACAAAGCATACTATATCTCTTTAGTACCAAAACAGGTTTCTAATGAAGCACAACAATACCTATGGAATACATTTAGTAAGAATGCTCAAGGGGTCAAGATTGAATTTTCGATAAGTAATCTAAAAGAACCATTAAAGCCAAGGAAGATATATTATAAACAAAATGGAAAAATCGACTTAATTGCAAACATGTGCCAGTTAGCTAAAAAATATCATAAGCTGTTAGTTTTTAAAGATATTTCAAGTGCTGGATTTTTTCAACTTAAAAATAGTCTGAGCATCGAAAATGAAATTAGAATTTTGATTAAGGAGGACATTGCTAAAAATATGGGATTGATTCCTTTTACTCCAAATGGAAAATCTTTTAAAGTCATTAAACTTGACTTGGGAAAAAGTGATTTTGGAGAAATTAAGATTCTAAATATAGTCCCAGGGAAGAATTGCAACTTAAATGAACTTGACAGAATTAAGAAAAAAATGAATTAAAGACTGTAACCGCCAGCGCGAAGTTCCACTTCGCGCCAGCCATCCGTCGGGTTCTACCCGCGGATGGCATTAATAAAAAAATAAAACTAATTGTGTTTAAATTTGTTGATTTTGCTTGATTCCTGTATCTTTGTACAAAGATTTAATTTATGCAGTTCGCAGATATAAAAAACGACATCGCCTTTCGCAAGATTTTCGGCAACGAGCAGAAAACGGCTCCGCTCATCTCGTTTTTAAACGCGGCTTTGGAGTTGGAGGGGGATCATCGAGTGGTGAGCGTTTCGATCGCTAACCCATATCAGTTTCCACGCATCGCAGGAGAGAAAGCAACTATCCTTGATGTTCGAGCGACCGACCAGTCGGGACGAAAGTTCGTGGTGGAAATGCAGGTAGCCGACAAAACCGGCTTTGACAAGCGGGTACAATATTACATCTCACGGGACTACTCCATGCAAATAGATAAAGGAGAAGACTACCCGATACTGCATCCTGCTTACTTTATCGGAATTTTGGATTTTCCTTTTGGCACGGATACCGATTACCACACCCGGCATTTGATCCTGAACAAAGTGACCAATGAGCACTTGCTGAAAGATATTCAGTTCTCTTTCATTGAGTTACCCAAGTTTACCATGGAAATGCACGAATTGGATACGCCGATTGACAAGTGGACTTATTTCATCAAGCACTCGGAAGAACTGCACGTCATCCCCGATTTTGCCAATGAAGATGAAGGCTTAAAGACTGCTTTTATTGAAGCGGATAAGTACCAATGGAGTAAAGAAGAATTAAAGGCTTATGATAATGTGGGAATTAAGGCGCAAGATGAGCGGGGAGAGAAAGAATTGGCAGCAAAAAAAGCAAAAGAAGAGGGCAGAGAAGAAGGGAAAGATGAAAAAGAAGCCGAGACCGTTGGTAAACTGCATTTGAAGGGAAAATCAGACGAGGAAATAGCAGACCTTCTTGATATTCCTGTTGAGCGCGTTATAGAGATTATCAAACAACATTATGGCAACAATAGATAATATAAATCCGCCAGCGCGAAGTTCCACTTCGCACCAGCCATCCGTCGGGTGCTACACGCGGATGACAGACACCTGATAAACGGATCCGCATATTACCTTTGCCATTGACATGTTGCGGGCGTCATCGGGTCGGAACCCGACAGATCGCAGACACGAAGTAGAACTTCGCGCCAGCGGTAAAAATCTGCGCAATCTGCGCAAAAATCCGCGAAATCTGCGGGAAATAAACCCTTACGCACAAGTCCCAAACTGGAAATCCGAATAGGTATGCAGGGTTAAATTCAGGTACACCCTGAAGATACCGTCGCAGCCATCGTCCGGCTGAAAAAAGAAACTGCGCCAGTCGCCCTGATCTGCCCAGGATTTGATGATGCATTGGGCAAATATAATTTTTTCGCCTTTTGCATTGGTATAGGCATAAAATTGACGGCGATAGTCGCGCAGCCTGAACTGAACCTTCCAGTCCTGATAACCCGGCCGCGCTGCAAATGCCCGTCGGAGCAGTTTTTCAGCGCTTCGCAATTCTGAGGTAGTCGCCTGAAACGCGATGGCGCTTTGTGGAATGTACAATTGATGTTTTTGGGGAATAAGGGCATGCTCAGCTGTATGGCATGCAACAAGGCTCAAGGCACTCAGGGCGATAAGCAGTATTTGCGGTACAACGGCGTTCTTCATTCCACAAAAATACCCCCAAACCCCAAAACACCCAAGCCCCAATCCTCGTTTATCCTTCCATGAACTACAAACGCCTGCTCCGCCGCAGCCTGCGCACCCTCGGCGTACTCACGCTGCTCTTTTGCCTTTTCGCCGCCTGGGCGGTCGAGTACGCCCTGCCGTACTGGCCCATCAAGCCCTTGCGCCGCAACCCGGCGGAAATGACCGCGCAACTGCCCCTCGGCTACCGGCCCGAACAATACGGCCTGCAGGCCGAAACCTGGCAGGTGCACACGCCCGACAGCATCCTGCTCAGCGCCTTTTACCTGCCCGCCCGCACCCGCGCCAACGGCAAAACGCTGCTCCTGCTCCACGGCATCAGCAATTGCAAGGAATCCTTCCTGCCCCGGGCTGCCGAACTGACCACTCAGGGCTACAATGTGTTGCTCACCGACTTGCGCGCCCACGGCCAAAGCGGCGGCGATTACAATACCTTCGGCTACCGCGAAACTCGCGACATCTCCGCCCTGCTCGATACCCTCGACGCCCGACATCCCGGCACCAAAGTCGGCATCCTGGGCCACTCGCTCGGCGGCGCCATCGCCCTGCAATGCCTCGCCAACGACAAACGCCTGCAATTCGGCATCATCGAAAGCACTTTTCATGCCCTGCCGGCCGTCATCGAGCAATACGGCGTCAATTATTTCGGTATCCGCAGCGAATGGCTGGCCCGGCGTACCCTCGACAAATCGGCCGAAATTGCCCGTTACGACCCATATAGCATTCTTCCGGTAAAAGCCGCCGAACGCATCACCCAGCCCATGTTCATCTCCCACGGCGAGGCGGATGAACGCATTCCTCTGGCCTTCGGCCGCCAGAATTTTGAACACTTGGCCTCCGCCGATAAAACCTGGTATGCCGTGCCCGGCGCTCGCCATTCTACGATTTATAAAGATGGTGGCGAAGCCTACAAACAGGCTGTCCAGGCGTTTTTGGACAAACAGTAATTTTTTGAATATTTGATTTTGGATGCTTGATTTTGAATTTTGGATGATAGATGTGTTTACTGCATTCATCCAAAATCAAAAATCAAGCATCCAAAATCAAATATTATTTCCACCGTTTATACTCCCCCATCTGCGCCGACCAACCCTCCGGTACTTCGCGCAGGGGTTCGCAGGGACGCAGGGTTTCGTAGCATTCAGCGGGCAGTTGCTGATACAAACGTGTGCCTTCTGTCTTCCAGGCAATCATTTCATCAGATACGCTTTTGATGATTTTGCCGGGGTTGCCGACCACTAAACTGCGCGGCGGAATTTTTTCGCCGGCTTTGATAAAACAAAGTGCGCCGACGATGCACTCGGCCCCGATTTCCACCTCATCCATCAGCACTGCATTCATGCCAATCAGGCTGTTGCGCCCGATGCGCGCGCCGTGAATGATGGCCCCGTGGCCGATATGCGCACCTTCCTCCAGCACCACCGTAACGCCGGGAAACATGTGAACGGTGCAGTTTTCCTGCACATTACAGCCCTTTTCAATGACGATGGCGCCCCAGTCGCCCCGCAAAGCCGCGCCTGGCCCAATGTACACATCAGGGCCGATAATCACATTGCCGGTAACCGCCGCCTGCGGGTGCACAAAGGCGCTTTCATGTACCACCGGTCGGTAGCCTTTAAATTCGTAGATCATATTTTAGTCAATACTTGACCATCCCCGGCTAATTTTCCGGAGCTGTTTGTAAATGTAGTACGTTTGTACCATCAAACAAATGTACTTCATTATGGTATTTCGCAACGGTCTTGTTTTGCTTTTTACGGCGCTGTCTTTTTGGCTTCAGGCTCAAACCTTTTCCCGCTACAATATTCCTGTCAAACACGACGGCGAATTGCTGGCTCAGCCCTGGGTGGGCGGCCTGAATACGCCGCAGTTTCTCCCGGCCGACCTCAACCGCGATCAGGTTCAGGACCTCGTGGTGTTCGACCGCGTGGGCGATAAAGTGCTTACGTTTCTCAACCTCGGCACGCCCGGCGAAAGCAGTTATGTGTATGCCCCGGAATATGCCGATAACTTTCCGCCCATCACCGATTATATGGTGCTGCGCGATTACAACAAAGACGGCGCAGCGGATATTTTTTGCGCCTCCATTCCGCAGGGAACCCAGGAAATGCAGGTATTTACCGGCTATTATGAAGGGAATGTACTGAAATTTCGCCCTTATCTTTTCCATTATCCCAACTGCTTTGCCTGTGTGCCGGAACAGATCTGGATTCCCAGCGAAAGCCAGCCCGGCCTTTGGGAAAACCTCAATATCAGCAAAGCCGATTACCCCGATGTGGACGATATTGACGGCGACGGCGACCTCGATATCATTACGTTTGCAGCAACCATCGGCGGGCATGTCTGGTGGATCAAAAATACCTCCAAAGAGCTTGGGCTGCCCCTCGACAGCCTGCGCTTCCGCTTGGCCGACGACTGCTGGGGGCGCTTTTACGAAAGCGGGGTGCTGCCCTGTATTAATGACCTGAGTCCTTCCCCTACGGGCTGTGTCAATGGTCTGACCAACGGCGGTATCGGCGGCGTGCGACACCCCGGCTCTACCGTGATGGTATACGACCAGGAGGGCGACGGCGATAAAGAAGTGGTGCTCGGCGATATTTCTTTTGCCTGCCTGAACATGATGACCAATGGCGGCACGCCCTCCAATGCCTGGATGAATGCCCAGGATACTGGCTTTCCTTCGTATAATGCGCCGGTGGATATTTCTATTTTTCCGGCAGCTTTTTACCTTGATCTGGATAATGACGGCAAAAAAGACATGATTGCCGCACCCAATAATGAAACCATCGGCGAAGACCAGAAAAACGCCTGGTTTTACAAAAATACGGCTTCCAGTGGACATAATTTTCAGCTCCGGACCCGCTCTTTTTTGGTGCAGGATATGATTGACCACGGTACCGGCACGCACCCGACTTTTGCAGATGTAAACGCCGATGGTCTTATGGATCTCGTGGTAGGTACTTACGGTTATTTCCTTGCGGCCAATGCTTCCTCTACCAATGCACGCCTGTATTTGTACCTGAACACCGGCACTGCCACACAACCGCAGTTTGAACTGAGCAATCCGGACTGGTTGCAGATGTCGCAATTCGCACCCGATAATTTCGAGTTCTCTCCAACTTTTGGCGATCTCGACGGCGATGGCGACCTCGACCTGCTGATCGGCAATGATATCGGTTCGTTTTTTTATCATCGCAATATCGCCGGGCCGGGCCAGCCCATGCAGTTTCAGCTCGACACTGATGCTATGTGGATTACCATGGACGTAAATGGTCAGGTGTCCACGCCCACCATTTTCGACCTCGACGGCGATGGTTTAAAGGACATTATTGCCGGCGAACGACTTGGATTTATCAATTTTTTCAAAAATATCGGCCTTCCCGGTGCTCCGAAGTTCAACCTCGTGCCGACGGTGGAAAATGTCGGCAGTATTGATACGCGCCAGCCCAACCAGTTCCTTGGTTTCAGCGCACCGACCGTTTGGCAAACACCCGACGGGCCAATGCTCGTTACCGGCACCCAGGGCGGCCACTACGAAGCCTATCTCGGCATACAGCCCAACAGCACTGCGGCCCAGTTGCTTACAGAAACACTCGGAAACCTCGACGACGGCCTGCGCAGCCATCCGGCATTCGCCGACCTGAATGCCGACGGCCGATTGGAAATGCTGACCGGAAATGCGCGCGGCGGCCTGAGCCTGTACAAAACCAATTTGCAGGATTATACCGTTGCGACGAAGAACCCTGCCGCCGAAAAAATTGTTCTGCGCGCAACGCCCAACCCGGCTACTAACTGGACGCGTATAGAAGGCTTGCCGGAGCAGCCCGCACAATGGCAACTTTTTGATGCTTTCGGACGCTTGGTTATGCAAGGGGAAACAAATGGCGAAAATGCCCTTACCCTCCGCATAGAGAAACAGGTTGCCGGCCTGTATTTTTTCAATGTTAAATATGCTAATGGAAGTGCTGCCTTGCGTTTAATGATGGATTTTTGAGGGTATATTTTTTATTGAAAAAAATCAGGCGTGATGAAATACAGTTTTAAATACGGCGGAAAAGACGGGAAAACCATTCAATTGGTGGAAAGTCCCGACAAACTCGTCGTGCGCATTAAAAACAACCGAAGCCTCGAAGGTATTCAGGTGAGCAAGCGCAGTCGCGACCTGCTCTCGCAAACCACCCAGGTGGCGGCTTTCCCGGAAGCCGGCGTCAGCGTCTTGCAGGTACAGGCCGAAACCAAACAGGAAGCGCTCGAACAACGCGATGCCACCCGCACGGCACTTAAGCAGGAAGACGATATCCGTTTTGCAGGTCGGGTGCTGCAAAATGCCGAAAACGGCGCGCTCATGCTGTATACCGAGAATTTTTTCCTGAAATTTAAAGAAGATACGCCTGAAAAAGCCTGTCTGGCATTGATCGAGGCGCATCATTTACAGGTAAAAATGAAATTGCCTTTTGCCGCCAATGCCTGGTTTGTACAGGCGCCGGAAGGTACGGGCCTGGCGGTTTTTGCCATTGCTGAAGCCCTGCTGAGCGAAGCCATAGTGGAATATTGTCATCCGGAATTAGTGCAGGAGCGCGCGGATAAAGTGATTAATCCGGTACAATGGCATTTAAAAAAAACGCAAATCGGCAAAAAAACGATTGACGCACATGTCAATATCGAAGCCGCCTGGGCATATACCCGGGGGAAAGGCATCACCATCGCGGTGATTGATAAAGGTATCGACATTGACCATCCGGAATTTACCGGGCGCATCGTTTTTCCCTATAATGCCAACGAACACAACGACAACCCGCGCCCGCAATTTGAAGGAGAAACCCACGGCACACCCTGTGCCGGCCTGGCCTGTGCGGCTGGACGGGAAGGCGGTGCTTCCGGCACAGCCCCCGAAGCCAACCTGATGCCCGTGCGCCTCTATGCCGGTATCGGCAGTATGCTGGAAGCCCTGGCCTTTACCTGGGCCGCCGATCAGGGCGCCGATGTAATTTCCTGCTCCTGGGGGCCGCCCGACGGACGATGGTATGACGGCGCCGACCCCGGGCATACGCAGTTTACGCCCATGCCCGACAGTACCCGATTAGCTCTTGAACATGCCCTGAAAAATGGCCGCAAGGGCAAAGGTTGCGTAGTGTTTTTTGCAGCCGGCAATGGCAATGAGGATATTGCTTATGATGCTTATGCTTCGCATCCCGGCGTTATCGCGGTAGCCGCCTGCAACGATCGCGGGAAACGAAGCGTATTCAGTGATTATGGCGAAGCGGTCTGGCTCAGTTTTCCCGGCGGCGATTATGGTTTTGCCGATTACAAACACCCCGCCCCAAGGGTTAAGGGTTTGCACACCACCGATCATCGGGGGGCATCGGGTGAAACCGCCGGCGATTATAACAATAATTTTATCGGTACCTCGGCCGCCTGCCCCGGCGCTGCCGGCGTGGCCGCGCTGATGCTGGCGCTGAATCCTGCACTTAGCGCCACAGAGATCAAAGCCCTCTTGCGCCATGCCTGTACGGCAATTGATCCGGCAAAAGGACAGTATGACGCAAGCGGACACAGTAAATACTACGGTTATGGCCGTGTAGATGCCGGTCGGGCAGCGGAGCTGGCCCTCTTGCAACGCAATGTACCGGCTGCTGCCGTGCAGGTGGCGGGGAACCTGCGCTTTCAGCATGCCGGCGAAATACCGCTTGCAACAAAAGGCTTGCCTACACAAAGCGCTTTGGAGCGGCGGGGGCTGCAAGGGTTTCGGCTGTGGCTGTCGCCGGCAGCGCCGGGACTCAAACTGCGCTATAAAGTCAATACCAGCGGTAATATCCTGCAGTTGAATGAGGCGGAAGGGGAATATGTCGGGGCGAGTGGCGCTTCCAAACGCGCCCTTGGATTTGCGGCCTGGTTAGAAGGCGCTCCGGCTTCCGGCTTCGTGCTGCGCTATGGCGCCCGTTTTAAAGGCTCGCCGCTTTGGCGTTATGCCGCCGACGGCGCCTGGTTGGGCAGTGCAGGCAGTACCGGCCCGAATATTGAGGCCATGTGTATATGCTTGTTGCCCAAAGCGTAAGCTATTGAGAATGCAAATTTTTAATGCGTCTAAATAAGCGCTTAAATTGCAGGTTTTCAAGACAAAAATTTGGGAAAACTGTTTACGATAGTAGCTTTGTTGCCGGAAATTTGGCGAGTAACATAAAGGTGCAAAATAAATGTATTTTCTTTGTGCCTGCTCTTCAATCCTTGTAACAAACGAAAAGCTGCAAACACATTCTGACCTGCATATGAGTTGGTTTACCAAATTTTTATCCTCCTCCATCGGACAGAAATGGATTATGTCCCTGACCGGTATTTTCCTGATGCTGTTCCTGGTGGTGCACCTGATCGGCAACTTCCAGTTGCTGAAAGATGACGGTGGTGATGCGTTCAACGCCTATGCGTATTTTATGACGCATTTCCCACTGATCAAGGTCGTCTCCTACGGCTTGTACTTCTTCATTTTGCTGCATGCCTACAAAGGTATTGCCCTCTGGCTGAGCAATCGCAAAGCCCGCGGCCCGCAGCGTTATGCCGTGCAGTACAGCCGACCGAGCGAACGCCAGTCGCGCAACATGGCCTGGTTGGGCATTATCATCTTCATTTTCCTGCTCATTCACCTGTATCAGTTCTGGTTGCAGATGAAAATGGGCGCGCTGGAACTGGTGGATGTAACGGCCTATGATTTCCAGGTGTACAATCTCTACGCACCCGTTAAAGAAGCGTATAGCCAGTTGGGCTATGTGATTTTTTACGTGGTTTGTATGCTGATTGTCGGCCTGCACCTCTGGCACGGCTTCTGGTCTTCCTTCCAGACCCTCGGCGTCAGCCACCGCCGCTACAACGGCCTGATCAAAACGATCGGCTACATCTACTCCGTCGGCATTTCCCTCGGATTTGCCATTATTCCGGTGTACTTCTATCTCTTCATCAAGCAGTAATTTCCAAATTCACAATATGGCAACCGACGAGCGTTCACTGCGATTAGATTCGAAAATCCCGGAAGGCCCAGTAGGCGAGAAGTGGGAAAATTATAAAGGCCACGTGCCCCTCGTTTCCCCCAACAACAAGCGCCGCATCGACGTCATTATCGTCGGCTCCGGCCTTGCCGGCGCCTCCGCCGCAGCCTCCCTGGGCGAGTTGGGCTACAACGTCAAGGTATTTACCTACCACGACAGCCCCCGCCGCGCGCACTCTATCGCCGCACAAGGTGGTATCAATGCCGCCAAAAACTACCGCAACGACGGCGACTCCGTATATCGCCTCTTCTACGATACTATTAAAGGTGGCGACTTCCGTGCCCGCGAAGGCAACGTCCATCGCCTCGCCGAAGTTTCAACCGACATCATCGACCAATGCGTCGCGCAAGGCGTTCCATTCGCCCGCGAGTATGGCGGCCTGCTCGATAACCGCTCCTTCGGCGGCACGCAGGTATCGCGTACCTTTTACGCACGCGGTCAGACCGGACAACAGCTCCTCATCGGCGCTTATCAGGCTCTCAGCCGCCAGATTGCCCTCGGCAGTGTGAAAATGTACAACCGCCACGAAATGCTGGATGTGGTAACTGTCGACGGTAAAGCGCGCGGTATCATCGCCCGCAACCTGATTACCGGCGAACTCGAACGCCACAGCGGTCATGCCGTGGTGCTCGCCACCGGCGGCTACGGCAACGTATTCTACCTGAGTACAAACGCCATGATGTGCAACGTGACCGCCGCCTGGCGCGCACACCGCCGCGGCGCTTTCTTCGGCAACCCCTGCTTCACGCAGATTCACCCGACCTGTATTCCGGTTTCCGGCGACTATCAGTCGAAACTCACGCTGATGTCGGAATCGCTGCGCAACGACGGCCGTTGCTGGGTACCCAAAAACGCCGCAGATTGCAAAAAGCACCCCAGCGAGATTCCGGAAGACGCACGCGACTACTACCTCGAGCGCAAATACCCGGCATTCGGTAACCTCGTTCCCCGCGACATCGCCTCCCGCGCCGCCAAGCAAGTGTGCGACGAAGGCCGCGGTATCGGGCAAACCGGCCTCGCCGTTTACCTCGATTTCGCCGACGCCATCAAGCGCTTCGGTCGCAAAACCATCGAGGCGCGCTACGGTAACCTCTTCGAAATGTACGAAAAGATTACCGGCGAAAACCCTTACGAAGTGCCCATGCGCATCTATCCGGCCGTACACTACACCATGGGCGGCTTGTGGGTAGACTATGAGTTGATGACCACCGTACCCGGCCTCTACGCCTGCGGGGAAGCCAACTTCAGCGACCACGGCGCCAACCGCCTCGGTGCCTCCGCCCTCATGCAGGGCTTAGCCGACGGCTACTTCGTACTGCCGTACACCATCGGTTCTTACCTGTCCAAAGAGATTCGTACGGGCGCCATCGCAACGAATACCGCTGCTTTCGATACCGTTGAAAAAGAAGTGCGCGAGCGCATTCAGAAGATTTTCAGCATCAATGGCAAACAAAGCGCCGAGAGTTTCCACCGCCGTCTGGGTAAAATTATGTGGGATAAATGCGGCATGGCCCGCGATGCCCAAGGCCTGAAACAAGCCATTCAGGAAATCCGCGAACTGCGCAAGGAATTCTGGAGCGACCTGTTTATGCCCGGTAAAGCCGACGAATTCAACCCGGAATTAGAAAAGGCCCTGCGTGTAGCCGACTTTATCGAACTCGGCGAACTCATGTGCATCGACGCCCTCAACCGCAATGAATCCTGCGGCGGTCACTTCCGCGAGGAATATCAGACGGAAGGTGGCGAAGCCCTGCGCGACGATAAAGGCTATATGTATGTTGCCGCCTGGGAATGGAGTGAAAACGGCGAACCCACGCTGCACAAAGAACCGCTCAACTACGAAGAAATTGAAGTGGTTCAGCGTTCTTACGAATAAAATCAAAACCCCATGAAAGCAAGTCGTTTTTTGTTCATTGCAGCAGGCGTCGTGTTTTATGTTTTTCAGGGAAAGGCCCAGGCTGATACCATTTTTTTAGCCAATCCTTCTTTTGAAATGCGTATTGCCCGACATTCGATCACGCCCGATGGCTGGGTCAATATTGGCCCGGAAGGAGAAAGTGAGCCGGATGTTCAACCCGGCAGTTTTGGTTGCCAGACACCGGCACAACACGGCGATACTTACCTCGGTATGGTCGCCCGCGATAACAATACCTGGGAAGGTGTCGGACAGCGCCTGAGCAGTAATTTGCTGAAAGATTCTACCTATACTTTCAGCGTTTTTCTGGCTCAATCGCCTGAATACACCTCGCTGTCGAGGGTGAGCGGTGAAAAAGCCTTGTATGTTTCACCTTTAATCCTCGTTGTTTGGGGCGTAAATGCGAAACACGGAACAGAGGAACTGTTGGCGCAAACAGAAGCTGTAACGCATAAAAACTGGTTGGAATACCGCTTTGAACTGCAACCCGGCAAAGACGATTTTGATGAAATAAACCTCGTGGCGTATTATGCGCCCGGCCTTGAAAAACGCAATGGAAATCTTTTGGTGGACAATTGTTCGCCAATCATTCGCAAAAAAAAGTAGAAGCTATAATTCGCTACGGATATGAAACTGACGCTCAAAATCTGGCGGCAAGGCGGCAAGTACAAAGGAGAATTTGTCACCTATGAACTGCCGAACGTAAACGCTCACATGTCCTTCCTCGAAATGCTCGACGTTTTGAACGAGGACTTAGTTAGCCGCCGCGAAGAGCCGGTGGCTTTTGAACACGATTGCCGTGAAGGCATCTGCGGCACCTGCTCGCTGGTGATCGACGGCCGTCCGCACGGCCCCTGGAAAGGTACCACTACCTGCCAGGTACACATGCGCCATTACAAAGACGGCGACACCATCGTAATTGAGCCATACCGCGCAAAGGCCTTCCCGGTACTGAAAGACCTCGTGGTGGATCGCTCCGCCCTCGATCGCATCATTCAGGCCGGTGGATACGTAAGTGTCAATACCGGACAAGCACAAGACGCCAACGCCATTCCGGTGAGCCAGGAAGACGCTTCCAAGGCATTTGACTCCGCAGCTTGCATCGGTTGCGGCGCCTGTGTTGCCGCTTGCCCGAATGCATCCGGTATGCTCTTTACTTCAGCCAAGGTAAGCCACTTGGCCATGTTGCCGCAAGGCCATGCCGAGCGCCGCAAACGCGTGTTGGCCATGGTTGCGCAAATGGATACTGAAGGTTTTGGCCAGTGCTCCAACGTAAAAGCCTGCGAAGCAGAATGCCCGAAAGAGATTTCGGTAGACAATATTGCCCGCATGAACCGGGAGTATGCCGCTGCGGTATTTACCTCGGAAACAGCGATGTAATTCGTTCGGAATATCAGGCGCTCAAGCCGGCTAAAAACGGATAAAACGTTTACTAAACTTTGGAAGTTTAGTAAACGTTTTATCCGTTTTTAGCCGGCTTGAGTATTTATCCCATTCAGTACCTGTTCCGTAGCCCCCTTATTTTCCTCCAGCCATTGTAGCACAATTGCCGCAGCTCTTTCACGCGCATCGCCAGGCCCAAGCAAGGTTTTCAGCTGTTTTTCTAATGTAGCACTATCCTGTACCGGGAAAAAACCACCAAGTGCACTCAATTGCCTGGCCTCTTCAAATTTATGATATTTCGGCCCAAAAAGCACCGGCAAGCCATACGCTGCCGGCTCTAAGGTATTGTGTATCCCTTTCCCGAAACCGCCGCCGATATAGGCCACACGGCCATAGCGATACAAGCGGTTCAGCTGGCCAATTCCATCTACCAGTACATAGGGCAAATGCGCATTGCCGGCATGGAGTTTAGACAAGCGCACGCTGCTGCCTGCCGGCAAGGCTTTTTCCAGCGCCTGCAAATGCCCCTCAGCAGGTTCGTGGGGTGCAATAATTGCCCGCCAGCCGTGTTTGACCAGCAAAGGCAGGAGCAAGGCTTCATCGGCGGGCCAGGAGCTTCCCACCACCAGATCTACCTGTATAACTACCCCCTCCGGTAACACATGCGCCTGCTGCGCATTTTCAAGCACCCGGTCGATTCGGGTATCGCCGGCGCGGGTGACAACAGTGATATTAATACTTTGCAGGAGTTGTACCGAACGTTCGTCCTGCACATAAATATGGGTAAATGCATGTAGCATCTTGCGCCAGAAGGCGCCCCAGGGTTTGAAAAATACCTGTTCGGGGCGGAATACGGAGGAAATGAGCAGCGTTTTTATATTATTGTTTTTCAGCACTTTGAGGTAGTTGTGCCAAAATTCATATTTTACAAAAATCGCCACCTCCGGCTGAATGATTTCTACAAAATCACGGGCATTGCGGGCCGTATCCAAAGGTAAATAGCAGATAAAATCGGCGCCGCTGTAGTTTTTCCGGATTTCATACCCGGAAGGCGAAAAAAAACTCAACACGATACGGTATTCCGGATGTCGGGCGCGCCAGGCTTCCAGCACCGGCCGGCCCTGCTCAAATTCACCCAGCGAAGCGGCGTGTATCCACAGCACCGGCCGCGCCGGTTCGGGTGGAAATGCCGCGCGGTAGCGCGCGCGCCAGTTGCGCCGCCCTTCATGCCAAAGCCGCGCCTTCGGATGAAAGCGGGCAGCAAGGGCGAGCAGGGCGCCGTAACAACGAATGAGAAAACCGTACATTGGAGTGATGAGTGATGAGTGATGAGTGATGAGTGATGAATTGATTTTCAATTGCTTAAAAAATCAATTCATCACTCATCACTCATCATTGACGTTCGTACATTTTCAGTTTGAGCAGCCCCATGCGCTGAAAAAAGTGGTTAAGGGAAACCCGCAGCACACCGAGGCCGTATTTCATACTCCGGCGGAAATTGATGCTGGAGGCTTCTTCAAAATATTTGGTGGGGCAGGTCACTTCACCGATGTCGAAACCGGCATAGACGATTTGCGAGAGCATCTCGTTGTCGAAAACGAAGTCGTCGGAATTGACATTAAAATTAATCGTCTCCAGCACTTCGCGGCTGAAGGCGCGGTAGCCCGTGTGGTATTCGGAGAGTTTGTAGCGGATCAGCAGGTTTTGAGAGAACGTGAGGAAGCGGTTGGCGATATATTTGTATGTCGGCATGCCGCCTTTGAGTGCGCCCATGCCGAGAATGCGCGAACCGAGCACTACGGGGTAGAGGTCTTCGCCGATGATATTCACCATTGAAGGGATAAGTTTGGGCGTGTATTGGTAATCGGGGTGGAGCATGATGACGATATCGCCGCCGATTGCCAGGGCTTTGTTGTACAGCGATTTCTGGTTGCCGCCATAGCCCTTGTTTTTTTCATGCACGATGACGTGCTGAATGCCGAGCTGGCGGGCCAATTCAGCCGTTTGATCGCGGCTGTGATCGTCGCAGAGAATCACTTCATCAACCAGATCGAAGGGGATTTCCCGGTAGGTAATTTCAAGGGTTTTGGCTGCATTATAGGCGGGCAGCACCACCACAACTTTTTTGCCTTTGTACATGAGGAGTTTATTAGGCCCCCGAAAAGCTTCAAATGCGCGTATGGGCGTTTAAAGACATTTCGGGGGCTTAGGACGCGGAAAAGGGCGTTTTATTCGTCGCTTTTCGGTTTTTTAGCTTTAGCGGGTTTCTTGGCCGGCGCTTCGGTTTCGGGTTGTGGGGCGCTCACTTCCGTCACTTCAGCTACTTCCACGGCTTCAGTGTTGGCCTGAGCGGCGGCGGCTTCGGCGGCAATTTTCTGCGCTTCTTCAAAAATGCCTTTTTCGCGCATAAAATTGAACCACTTGATGCATTTTTTGATGTCGCTGATTTGCACGCGGTCGTGGTCGTGTTCCGGCAGGATGCTGCTGAAATACGAACGCAGTTCGTTGTTGGAAGCCGAATTGTGCGGTGGTGGCGGCGTGCTGTCCACCTGTTCCAGCATTTTTTCAAATACTTCAGTGAGGGGAACGGTACCTTCTTCCGTTTCGGTGTACACGGCCACAGTGGCCAGCGGGGTTACCTGATTTTGGCGCACGGGTACAAAGCGTGTGCGGCCCTCGTGGCGGTCTTCAATGATGAGTCCGTTGCCGCGGGTGGTAACAAGTTTGTGCACTCCGGTCACGCCGGAGATCACGAGAAATTGATCGAGATTAAGTGCCATTAGACGGTCATGATTTCTTTTTCCTTCGCAGCGACGTGTTTATCGACTTCCGCGACGTATTTGTTCAACAGATCCTGAATTTCCTGTTCCTTGCGTTTGCCCATGTCTTCGGGCAAACCTTCCTTGATTGCTTTTTTAAGGTGGTCAAGCACCTTGTGGCGTGCATTGCGGGCGCCTACTTTGGCTTCTTCCCCGGCATGCTTGGCTTTTTTCACCAGTTCCTTGCGGCGCTCTTCCGTGAGCGGCGGAATCATCAGGCGAATAATCTCGCCGTCGTTGGCCGGTGTGATACCGATATTGCCATTGATGATCGAGCGTTCAATCGGCCCCAGCATATTGCGTTCCCAGGGCTGGATGACAATGGTGCGGGCGTCGGCAACCTGGAGGTTGGCAACCTGCGAAATGGGTACGGGCGAACCGTAGTATTCCACAACGAGGTCGGCTACCAGTGAGGGAGAAGCCTTCCCGGTGCGCAGTTTGGCGAGTTCGTGGTTGAGGTGGTCGATGGCTTTGTCCATCGAGGCAGTAGCTTCGGCAAAAGTTTTATTTAGGTCTTCCATATTCAACAAAATGACGAGTTGACAAGCTTGCTTGAGACAGTTGATCGCGAAAAAGTTGCAAAAAACGGCTTATTTTGAACAGTATTGCAATTTTTCAGGGTGCAAAGTTCAGAACTTTTCCATTTTTTGGGAAAAAGCATTGAAAAAATCTGGTACTCCGTACCTTCGGGCTGCAGAAAGTAGCTTTTCGCTACCCGAATTATGCCCGAACTACAGGAAATAAAAAGAACCCTTTCGCGGATCGAACAATTGGAGCGCGAAGTTAGTCTGAAACAGCTTCAGATCAAAAGTTTGTTGGCCATAACTCAGGCCATCAACGAAAACGTGTCGGCGCCCGGGCTGTTCAACATGTACAATTCCTTTTTGCGCTGGGAAATGGCCATCCGCAAAATGGCATTGTATTTTAAAGAAGAAGATACCTGGGAATGTGTCAGCTCCCTCGGCATCGATGAAGCACTGCTGAAAAATGATGTCGGCGAACAACTTTCCCAGTTTCGCAGCAAACAGGGACTGAGCGAAAGCACCCACCCCTTGTTCCGCGAGTTCGACCTCGTTATTCCGGTGCTGCACAAAGAAGTGCCCATCGCTTATGCTTTTATCGGCGGCTTCGGCGAAAGTACCGACGACCCCTACGATAAAGTGCAGTTCGTGACCACCATCACCAACGTGATCGCCGTGGCCATCGAAAACAAACGCCTGTTCAAACAACAGGTCAATCAGGAAGTCGTCAACCGCGAGTTGGAAGTAGCCGCCGAAATCCAGCGCGCACTCGTACCCGCGCGCCTGCCTTCCGGCAACAAGTACCAACTTTCCAGCATTTATAAACCGCACTTTGCCGTGGGCGGCGACTACTACGACGTGGTGGAGTTTTCCGACGGACAAATTGCGTTCTGTATTGCCGATATTACCGGTAAAGGTGCTTCAGCCGCCCTGCTCATGGCCAATTTTCAGGCCAACTTCCACGCGCTCGTCACCCGACAGGCGCCCCTCGAAGATGTCGTGCGCGAACTGAACGCAGCCGTGTACCGCGTCACACAGGGCGATAAGTTCATTACCCTGTTCATTGCCAAATACGACCTCAACACCCGCACCCTGCATTACGTCAACGCCGGGCATACCGCACCGCTGCTTGTCGCCAATGGCGAAGTGACCGCCCTGCGCCACGGCTGCACCGTGCTGGGCTTTTTGCCCGAGCTGCCGCGCATCAATGTGGGCGGCGTATGCCTGACCGGTGAGTCGCTCATTTTCAGCTATACCGACGGCCTGACCGACGTGCGCAACAGCAAAGGCGAAGATTTCGGCGAGCAACAGCTGACGCAGTACCTGCTCGAGCACTGCCAGGACAGCGCCCGCGAACTCAACGAACTGCTCCTGCAACACATCGAGCGCTTCCGCGAGCGCGAACCTTACCCCGACGACATTACCGTACTCACCTGCAAAGTCTTTCAATAAAATATCTGAAACCCGCTATGGCTATTGAACCTTTCAAACTCAGCGTCAACAACGGTCAGTACCAATTTGAAGTACAACCTGAAGAAGCCCGCGGCCTCGATCTGATTGCCGACGGCCCCGATGCCTATCACCTCCTCATGGATGGAAAGGCTTTTCATGCTACCCTGCTGGAAAGCGACGGACCTGAACGTCATTATGTGATTGAGGTAAATGGTCGCCGCTTCAGTGTGGACATTGCCGACCGCTACCAGCAACTCGTGCAGCAGCTTGGCCTTTCGGTGGGTGGCCACCAGAAAGTGAACGTCATTAAAGCGCCTATGCCCGGCCTTGTGCTGAGCATCAGCGCCGAGCCGGGCATGGAAGTTCAGAAAGGCGATCCGCTGCTCATCCTGGAAGCGATGAAGATGGAAAACGTCATCAAAGCCGTAGATTCGGGCGTGGTGAAAGCCATCCACGTACAAAAAGGCGCTGCCGTGGACAAGGGGCAGTTGTTGGTGGAGATGGCGTGAGGTAAACTTTCTTTCGCTGCTTTTTTGCCGTCAACGGAACAACAATACTTGCTGCGTTGACGGCAATTATTTATCTTTGCATGTAATAAGACCTGCCACGCCTCTGCTTGCATGCGCACCCGGGCGGGTTATTTTTGCCTGTTTATCTGTTAAAGTGACCTAAAAAGGCGGATATAATTAAAAAGCCCATGAGCTCAAATCCCTGAGTCATGGGCTTTCTTGTCGTTATTTGCAGGATGTGTTAAACAGCCGGTTGCAATTCAAATGGATTCGTAATGGAACGACGTCCAAATTCTTTTAATAATGCAACCTTTGTCTCGCCTTCATTTACCGGATTATTTGTTTTTAACATTTGCAGGAAGGTTTCAACCTGAGGCTGTGAAAGACCCGGTATGCGGCTTTCAAAAAATGGTGGCAAATCCTCTGAAATGTATTCTCGATGAATATCCGGAAAATTGGCAAATGGCTTAACATTCGATTGTTGTTTAAACCAATCTGAATAGGTAAAGACCCAATGCGCTCCTGTAAAGTTTAATGTTCCGATCGTATCGTTTTTATACATCAGAAAAAAAACGATGGGATGCGTGTTGGGGGGAGCAGGAGGCGCATTATCAGAACGCACCAAGCTGTCAAACCAAGCCTTGATTTTCATACGCGTTCTTCCTTTTGAATTTGTTGAATGATGTTGTTGAGTTTTTGGATCCGCAAGTTAAGACACTTTTTTATCAACTCGTAACGTGCAGCGGAAAACATTTTTTTGAATTCGCGTTCCAGAACCATATCCAGCGCTGCTTTCCGATCCGGTGTAAGCATGTCATCAAACAGGTAACGAAACTCCGAACGATTTTTATATATCAGTCTAAACAAATCGAAGTGGTTTTGGTTTTCCTGTCCTTCCCATCCTATACGTGGCATAGACTCATTAACATATTTTTCAAGGTTGCTGGTTCCGTCTCTGTCTTTTTGGGCAAATTTTGTCAATCTTTTTTCCTGTTCATTCCAAAACAGACCTCTTGCGGAATCGTATACAGGGGCAAAACGAGGCGCTTTTTGTCCACTTAAATCGCAAATAATTCCCCAGTTATAAGTATGGCGGTCATTATTACCGGTGATGGCGTCAAATCCAAGCATCCGAACAAAGTCTGCCATCAGTTGTTTCCCTTCAGGTCCATATCCAAAGCGATGATGCATAGCTGATTCTGCAAACTGAAAGGTAAAATAGTTGCGAACTGTTTTGCGATCCCGCTCAATTTCATCAACCAGATTTGGATCTGAAAGGTATCCCGCGAAGACTTCCGCACCATGTTCCAGTCTTTCTGAAGGGCGCAGAAAATATGCACTCATGAAGCGCAGTTGACCAAACTCTTCATCAATCATAAGCTTCGATTGCGCCATGTATACGCCTAAGGCTACCCCCAATCTGTTTAACAGGTACTCGGTGATGCTTTCATTGGGATACCATTTTTGTCCAACTTTAGCAATATACGGCGTCCATGAGTTTTTGTTTCTCTTCCTTGTGCTACGACCAAATTCGTATACCCTGATAAAATCCTTTGGGGCTTCGCCTGTAATAGCGGTATCCAATACTAAGGTATGCCTTTTGGGTAGTATAGGAACTATAGCTTTTAAATCCGGTTCAAACCCGGAACGGTTTTCGTAGGAAACAAGCTTTAATGATTTTGTCATAAGTTTCGTTGGTGTTTTCAGTCAATACTTGAAACGATATTAAGAGCCTGCAATGCAGGAAAATTCTCACCACTCCCCCCGAAACGCCTTTTCATGCTTGCTTAGCCCTAATGTTTTGTTTCTACCGGCATCGCCCGCCGGGTTTGTACGGCGAAATAGGTTTGGGCGAAAGCGATTTCCGGCTTTTGGGTTGGGTCGCCATTTTGGGCGATAAGGTAACAGGCGTAGCGGGTAAGGGCTATGTCTTCGATACGGCGTTGGGTGCCGCTACCGATATCAACCATTTTGTTGACGTCAACAAAATGGTGTGCAAGCATCTCGCCAGCGCTTTCACAAGCATTTTTGGCCTTTTCTATTGCATTAAGGAAGTTTCGCCATTCTGCATAACCAAGAATGGTTTGTAAATCCCGCGCACTCCAGCAATCGGTATCTTCGATGCGGTAACAAGCGGCCTCAAATTTTTCAAAAAGCTCAAGTATAAGTTCCTTTTTCATAGCTCGACAAGTTGTTTTGTTTTGTGCGGTAAAAATACAATTTGTTTTTGGTTTTCAAAATAGGAGCTATGATCAATAATTTATAAAAATGGGTGCACATAAGATACAAACTTGCCAAAATCGCTCCTTTTTGGCTGCTTTTACTCTTTTGACCACGTGAATAAATGGGGGTGGGTTTGGCGAAGTTGAGTTAACGTTGAATCCGGTATACCCTTACTACGATATAAAGATTTACACTCTTTTAGTTGAGGAACTGTTGGCCCATCCCAAGTAAATTTAAATATTGTATGTGACAAATCTGTACCTTTTAAATTTGCATTTCTAAATTCTACTAGTTCAAAAAATGCACTGCCTAATTCTGCGTTACTCAAATTTGCAGATATTAATGAGGTACCTATAAAAGATGCGCTAAACAATTTTGTACTACTTAAGTTGGCTAAAGTCAGATCTGCTCCTCTCCCAAAGGATATATGATGAAGTAATGCGTTACATAAATTGGATTTTCTTAAGTTAGCACCATTCAAGTTCGCATCTCGCAAATCTATCCCTTGTAAGTCCGCCCCGCTCAATTCTGCCCCGCTCAATTCCGAATTTGCAAAAGTTGAAACATCATATATCTTATATAACGTCTGTGTGTCTAATGGCAAGCGTGTCAATGTAATCAACAACTGCCCCCGCTCCGGGCTTAAAGGCTTGCCAATCAAAGTATCTACATCCATAAACAGATACGGCTTAAAAGAATGACTCAGTGCCGCTATCTGTCCTATTAGAGACTGGCTTAGTTTATACTTTCTATTTTCTTTTTGCTTTAAAGAAAGCCCCTTTTGTTGGTTTTCAATCTCCTTGTCCACCTTGTCCATTATATTACTCATCAAAACTACCAATGCACTTCTCCTGCTAGCTTCTGACAATAACATCTGCTGTTTTGCCAGTGCAGTTTGCTGTTGCATCAGTTCCGTTTGGATACCGATTTTTTTATTTTGCTCCTCCAATAACTGGTTCTGATTCATCAACAAAAGCGTCCCCGTCAGGCCACCCAACGAAACAAAAATACCCAACAACCACTGCCACCACCAGTTTCTGAACCTGCTCCAAATAAACCAGTTTGTGAGGCGGGGCAGTACATGGCGTATCCGTTGGCGTGCACCGGGGTCAATATCGCGCAACAGAGTATCCGCAAAACGGTCTGTGATCGCATCCGTAATTTTTTGTGCATCATCTATCACTTCTCCGGCGTTGGCGGTTGCGCTGCCAAAGAGGAAGGTGGTTATCTGCCGCTTGAAAGCATAAATCAGGATAAAACCTGTAACAAGTACCCCGAAGGTGGTGAGTGTAACAATGTAAAGGGTTTCGGTTATTTTTGGCAAATATCGTTCATAAGCCAAAAAGCCAACAATTCCGATCAATACGCCGATCAGCATACCCGGAAACAGGTTGCGAATAGCTAAGGGTTTAAAACCGCTTTTTACGGGAGGTGAGGTGGCAGAGTGGTTTGAATTTTCGTTTTGCTGCTCCATAATTTAGGTATTACTTTTTCCTTTTTTTACCACTTTCCGCACCAAACATCGGCGCCGTAAGCTGTTCATACAAGCCAAACAAAAATTCAATCCGGCTGAGCTCGCTGGAAAAAGGCTGCGGACGGTAGCACAAATCCACGGCCTTATCTAAGGCCTGATGCGCTTTTACCAAATCGGGCGGCATCGTGTTAGGATCATATAAGTCCGCAAGACTTGCGCCCGGATACTTTGCACGCGTGTCCAATACCGCCTGCGCGGCTTCTTCTACTTTTTTCTTTTGGGCGTCGGTGGGATTGAGTGGGAAAGGGTAGTTGTTGTAGACAATATGGATTGAATATGAATAATCGCTTTTGAGACGACCACAAACATAACGCATCCATGTCATGTGCATTTCAGATGTCAAATTCCCAAATAAATAATGTGATGCACTAGGTAAAAGACGAAGTTTATTGCTTGCAAATGTCTCTGGATTCTCATAACCAATCGGTATATATTTTCGCCTTTCAGATGAAACTTCGGGAATTATTAAATAATTTTGGTTTGGTATATTTTCTACATGAAAACGAGTGGGTGATTCTGCAAGTTTTCGAGTCGGTGCGCTTACACTCGAAAGGCGATATTCTCGAACTGCTTGTACTCTTTTCATTGATTCAGGCATTTTTCGTATTAGTTCAGGGGAGCATTCCCCTAACCAAAGACACCACCTTTCCCAACCATTAATAAACTCATCTGCACCAATCCATCGACGAAAATAAGGTGCAGATTGAGGTTCTTTTTGAATAAAAGTATCTTTTTCTTCACCCGTAAATAAATAGTGACCACCATCAATAGGTTTATTCCCTATACCTATTTCTGGAACATGGCAAAGTGGTTTTGAACGACGAACAATTACTAAATTAGCAGCATCTACTAGGTAAGGGTTGATATTTTGTGCAATTATTTGGCTTGGTTCACCTCTTGCATCTTGATAGTCAAAAATAAGTTTGTTTTTAATATCAAAACTTGCAAAACCAACTATGATACAATGTACAGCAGCAACTCCTCTTGCTTCATTATTCCATTTAAAAGTACGATGTGCAAAATGAATTTTAATCCCCTTTGCGATCATCGTGCTCCAAAGAATCCCAACCTGTTCACCTTGTGTGATGGAGTTAGTTGATACAAACGCGGATTTTATGAACGTATCTTTAGTTAAGTCTGCCGCTTTTAAATACCATGCAGCCACATAGTCAAGTAATCCGGCCCCGTCCAATCCGGGGTTGTTGACTAGTAGATCAGATCGTTGGCTTTCATTCATCATTTTTGCCCCAATAAACGGCGGATTTCCCAAAATATAACTCAGCTTTTCTTTAGGCACTACTGCTTCCCAGTCAATCTGCAAGGCATTGCCGTGTACGATTTTTGCTGCCTTCTGCAAGGGCAGTCGTACAAAATACTGACCAAATTCTTCCGACACTTTCAGGTTCATTTGGTGGTCGAGCAGCCACATGGCTACTTCTGCGATGCGCGCCGGAAATTCGTCGTATTCAATACCGGCAAACTGGTCAACATCTACGCGTATCAGCTCGCGTACATCGAGGAAGCCTTGTCCGTCGCGGTACAGTTCACGCAAAATCAGTAGTTCCAGGGTACGTAATTCCCGGTAAGCGATGATCAGGAAGTTACCGCATCCGCAAGCGGGGTCGAGAAAATGCAGCGACGCCAGTTTTTGGTGCAGGGTTTTCAGATCGTTTACGCGTTTGCTGCCGCCTCCGCTTTTGGCCTTTTCAAATTCGCTGTACAGTTCATCCAGAAACAGGGGTTTTATAACCTTTTGTATATTCTTTTCAGAGGTGTAGTGCGCTCCCAGGTTCCGGCGCTCTTTGGGGTTCATTGCGGCCTGAAACATACTGCCGAAAATGGCAGGAGAAATCTTGCTCCAATCCAGGGCGCAGCAATAGAGCAGTATTTCCCGCATTTTGCGGTCAAACGCAGCCATTGGCAACATTTCTTCAAACAATTTGCCATTGACGTATGGAAAGGCACTCAGGGTTTCGTCAAGGTTTTTTAAACGCTTCTCGGGCGGGGTGTTTAATATTTGAAAAAGCATCGCCAGGCGTTCGGCAAGATCACTGCCGTCTTCACGGGTATGGTTATCTACGAAATCCTGGAATTGGGTGCGCTCGAAAATGCCGGTGTCTTCGGCAAAAAGACAAAACAGCAGGCGCACCAGATAAACTTCGAGGGCATGGCCGGTGTAGCCAATTTCTTCCAGGCGGTCATGCAGTTTGCCCATGCGCTCGGCGGCCTCAATATTGACGGGGTCTTCTTCTTTGTACACCCTTTTTTGGTAGCCGGCAATAAAGCCAAAAAGGTGAATGTGGTCTACCAGCTGTTTTAGAGGAAACTCATGCTTGGTATCGGATTCAAGGTCGTACAATCGAAACCGTTGAAAATCCGAGACGAGGATGAATTTGGGCAAATCGTGCTCTTTCAAGCCTGCAAAGTAGTCAATGGCCTGACTAAAGGCATTGTCCAGGTCTTTACCCTTGGATTTATGTTCGATAATCAAGGTTCCCGGCCAGAAGAGATCAATAAATCCCTTTTTATTGCCCAGTTTCTGCACCGAGGCTTCGTATTGCGCAATTCGCCTTCTTGTTACTCCAAATATGCTAAAAAACTGCTCCCAGAATGGTTTGGCTTCCGCATGTTCGCTGCTTTCGTTTTCCCATTCTTTGGAAAAAGCGATTGCATTGGCTTTAATTTCATTCCAACTTAGGGGCATAGTATCGTGAAGTGTTTAAGTGAGTAATGATGCAAATGTAAACTTATCTATTGAGTAGGCATGAAGTCATGATTATTAACCAATAGCTTGATAGTGTGCTCCATGCTGATCTGTAGTTTTTTTTCCTCAGCAGCGCTATCAAATTTTATATCGTGAAAATCAACTTCGATTCTCCAGTCTTGAAATTTCATGTGTTTTTTGTCATAAAGATAATTGTGTTTTGTTTTTTTAGGTGCGATTTGATTGTAAAATTATGAATTGGAATACTATTTGTCATTATTATTCTAAAATATATAATTCTATGAGCCAGACAACCGGTACATCCTCCCAAACAGTCGTACAGCGCTACAATGAGTTGATTTTTAATCGCCTGTTGGAGTTTCGTAAAACACACCCTGATTTTTACTATCATTTGCGTACAAACAAGAAACGGGAGTTGCTTGAGGCGGGGCACTGGTTTCCGGGTACGCACTATGTGCATGTAGGTTTGGTGACTGCTGCCTCGGGAGATCACTCAACCAAATCGGTTAGTTTTATGGTAGACTGTGGTAAGCCTGAGGCTCCCTCTGCCCATTTTATCGTTTTATTCAAAAATAATCCAGCGCAGAATATTAAAAATTTTTATTTTGCATTGAAAGAAGCTCTGGGTATGAGGGAAGTGCATCATGATTTTTTTGTGTTTGATTATGGAAACGATGTAGAGAAGGCTTTGAACACTTTTCTGGAAGAACACTGGCCAACTTTTCAGCGACTGATTAAACAGCACGGGCTGGAATCACTTGCGGTAAGTGAAAATAGTTTTACCAATAAGTTGAATAATATATGGAAGCTGCGCGGACAATCCGCAGTAACGGAAGAACGCATTGCGCGGATTTGTTGGAATACGAATGCCTGGGTTAGTCCTTCGGGACCTTTGGGGAAATCCACCTATGAGGAAGCCTTTGAATATCGCTATGGTTTTGGGTTTGAGGAATGGCTGCTGGATATGGACAAAGTTCTTGACGATGGGTACCACTATGCGTTTTTGCAACCAGTCAATAGTAATTTGGATGTTAATACAGGAAAGACTTTTAATGTCAAGTTGTTTACGCGAAACAGTGAAGAGAAAGCAAATTATTGGGTAGGAAGTATTGAGGATATTGAAGTGATAGATCAAGATACTTCCCGTAGTATCCTGATTGAATACCGAGAAAAAGGCTGGCTTGATGAAATGGCGGGGCAATTAGATGCGCTTGAAATTGATGGCAGGTTGCTTAAAGGAAATACTCCCAAGGAGATTAATGCAATGTTTAATATTCGATTCAAGCCTTCAAGTTTGAGTATTTACCCTGAATTGATCCCTTTTGAGGATACTGACATCGAATCGTATAAGAGCAGTCGATACAAATTATTCCATGTGCAGAAAAACGTTGAAACTATCGAGGACGAACCCGGGCTTAGTTTTGCGCCTACGACTCTACAGCCAACAGGCCTGGTCTATATTCGCAAAGAATATCCGTCAATGTTGAGGGAAAATCCCAATCGCCATAGATTGATCTTAGAAGGGTTACATGGGTATTTGCAAGAAAACGGCAAAACGGTTGCACATGAACTGAGCCTGCCAAACCAGTCCAGAGTAGACCTGGTTGAGCAGGTAGATAAGGATAACTATATTTTTTACGAGGTCAAATCCTATAATGCCTTGCATACATGTATCCGTATCGCATTGGGTCAGCTGCTTGAGTATTGCTGTTTCCCGGATAAATTACGTGCTCAAAAGTTAGTTGTCGTTGCCGAGCATCAAATTGATGATGCTACCACCACCTATTTGGAGCATTTGAGGCATCAATTTAATCTCCCGCTGTATTATGCGTGTTTTGACGTAAAAACGAATCGCCTTAGTGAGCTATACTGATTCGCGTATCTAAAAATATTTCCTCACCCCCTCAACCGCTCCTCTAACTGCGCCAACAACGCGTTGGCGCATTGGCTGACCAGTTCTGCGATCTCCAACTCAGAGTAAAACTGATCGTATTTCAGGGTGTATTGGGGCGATTCCTGGACGTTATTCAGGTGAAATGCGTATTCGTAAGTTCTGAATTGCCAATAAACACCACATTCAATTGAGAACGGATTTTTTTCAGATTTTTTGAAACCACGAAGTGAGTATTTGAGTCCAATTCGATCCTTATGCTGAAAACGACTGTTATTTATTAAGGCGTGATCAGCATGGTCAATGTTTTCAACATCTACTCCTCCATTGCCAAACGTAAACATCATTTCCCGCTCCAAAAACAACACATCAAACTGCTGCAGGCGCTCCATCATCAATACCAGGCAGGGGCGTATGGATTTGTCGTACACGTCCCGTCCCGTTTCGGGGGTCAGGCTAAGGCGCAGTGCATCGTCTTTGGGCAGCTCGGATTTGAGGAGTTCGAGCTTTTTCATCCAGTCGTCCAATTCCTCAACGGAACGTCCCTCGGCGGCTTCTTTTACAAGTTGCAAGGAGCGTTCCACTAAGCTGGCGAGAAAAACAAAAAACGGTTCTGTTTCGTCCTTGTAGCCTTGAATATCAGCTAAATAGCGGTTGTAGGTGCTTTTTTCAGCACCTTCCGAAACCCAAAACGGCGGGTAGCCCAAGGCAATGAGTATCAGATTGCTCAACAGCCTCGCGGTGCGCCCGTTGCCGTCGGTAAATGGATGTATGGTCAGAAATTCAGTATGAAATTGAAAGGCCAGCAACAGCGGATGCGGAGCATCAGGCGCTTGTCGTACAATGCGGTCAATCCCAGTATTCAGGCGATTCAGCAGCTGGTGGATTTTTTTCGGCACGTCCTCTGGCGCTACAAAATTGAATTTCTCCTCGCGGTAGTTGATTACATGGTTGCCTTTGGTTTTCCAGACACCGATGATCGCCTGCTCGTCTTCTTCCTGATGGCCAGCAATAATCGTTTTATGAATAGCTTTGATGCGCGTCTCCGAAATACGCGCCTCGCCATAACCCAGTTTCAGGATTTCCTGCATGACCTTGTCGTGCCCCCTCATCTCCCGAAGATCCTTGAGGGGCTTGCCGCGTACGGTGATGTTGTCAATCATCACGCTGCGGGTTTCGGCTTTACTCAGGGTGCCGCCTTCAATCCGGTTGGAATGGTAGTTGCATTCCAACCGGAATTTTTTGTGAATTTCGGTCAGCACTTCGTCGCTGAGTTTACCCTTCGCTTGTATATCGCGGCGCAGGGATTCAACTTTTTCAATGGCCTCGGCCAGTTCTGTTGTCATCGGAGATATACTTGTGGAAAGCAAATATCCGATTTTTCTCCAACATTCACTCCATATAATCAAACCCATACCCCGCCTGCGTCCACCAGGAATAGTAGGCTGTGCGGGCAATGCCGTATTCGCGGTCGTACAGGAAGGTGAAGCCGGGGCCATCCACCTGCATGCCGGCGTTCAGGCTGGCAACATTGAGCGAAGGCCAAAGTTTATCTAATATTTCCGCGTCATTGATTAAGGCCATTTTGTTGGATTCGTGGTAGTTCAGCGTTGTTTTCCAGCCGTCGATTTGCACGATCGGCCCAATGGTTCGTTGGAGCGGAAGCGCACCGGCATGGTTGAAGAACAAACGCGAATCATTGCAGCAACTGCCAATAGACGGAAGGATGTAGAAACTGTCGTTGGCCACACGCACATGTACCGTTGCAAAGCTGTCGGCATACACCACAAAGCCGGGTTTGTCGGTCAACTTTTGGGAACCGCAGCTGAAAAATTCTTTCAGGGTATACACATCGCCGTTTTTGGTAGCCACCTCAACAATCAGGGTATCGGGCAGGTACTCAAAATCGAGTCCGGAAGCTGAGCCGTAGCCGTTGCCGCGCAGGAGGCGGTATCGGTTGCGCTGACCTACCTGTAAATCGCCGGGAATGATGGGCATATCGAAGCTGAGATCGTCTCCGCAAAGGATGGCGTTGTTTTCAGGTCCGGGTTCTTTGCAGTTGGTGCAGGCCGTGATGAAAAGCCCGCAGGCGATGAAGCAGCACAGAAGTATTTTTTTCATGATTGTTGTGTTTTTATGGCAAGGACGGTAGCGGCTGTGGAAGCGTTGGGTGTGGTAAAAAATACAGGCACACAGGAGCGATAATGCCCTGTGTGCCTGTGTATTGACAAGCCCCAAAAAACTGTGGCTTATTCTCCGAAAATTTCTTTCAGTTTGGCGCCCAATTGTTCGCCGCGCAGGTTGCGGGTGATGATGCGTCCGTCGCGGTCTACGAGTACGGTAGCGGGAATGGAGTTGACGGAGTATAGGCGGGCGTGTTGGCTTTGCCAGCCTTTGAGGTCGCTGATATGCTTCCAGGTGAGGCCGTCCATTTCAATGGCTTTTTTCCAGGCTTCGGCGTCGCGGTCGAGGCTGACGCCGAGGATTTCAAAACCTTTGTCTTTGTACTTTTGGTACATGGCCACCACATTGGGATTTTCGCGGCGGCAGGGGCCGCACCAGCTGGCCCAGAAGTCGACGAGCACGACTTTGCCGCGCAGCTTAGACAGGGCGTATTCGGGGCCATCGGGCGTCGGGCCTACGAGATCCGGCGCTTCGAAGCCGGGCGTGGAGGTACCCGATTGTTTCATCTCGAATTCCATACGGCCGATTTCTCCCCAGGTATCGTTGCGGTACAAGTCGACGTACTTCATGGTGTATACGGGGTAGAGGGCATGGTTGACGGCCTTGAGGGCAGAGAGCATACCGGCCAGTGCGAGGCGATGCGTCTTGCTCTTGGGGTCGTTGATGCTCTTCATCTGGTAATCCATGTAGTATTTCAGGCGGTCTTTGGGCGCGTTGAGCTGAAGCAGGCGCTGGACAAAACGCTCATAGCCTTCAAAAACGTAGGGGTTTTCGTTGGAGAGGGGATCGTTGAGGTCGGCGAAGCGGAGCGACTGGGCGCCGTAGAAATCAATTTCAGTTTCACCTTCTTTTTTACCCGCGATGTATTCGGGCGCGATGAGGGAGCCGGCAACCTGTCCGAGCAGCGGATTGGCGCTTTTGACGGAGTCGACGTATTTTTGTTTGGAGGCGCCGAGGGCGCGGATTTTTTCTGCAACGACTTTTACGCCGTCGGGGTTATTGCCGGGCACATTGTAAAATTCGGTGCGGAGCAGGTCGCTTTGCATTTGGAACTGATCGGCCTGACGAACGATCTGATCGAGGCCTTTATTAAGGGCGGAGCCGGTGCAGCGCGCTTTTTCCATAAATTGCGCGTGGCCCCAGAGGGTAACATCCGGCTCGGTGCCGAGGATGACTTTGCCCACGGCGGTGCCGAAAACGGATACGCCGTAGAATTTTGGCGTTTTGCTCATGGGCAGTACGGCAACGTAGGCGCTGTCGGTGTAGCGGCGAATGGCTTTGCCGACGGGGCGGTTTGCCAGGCCTGCGGGTTCGTAGAGCACGAGGGTATCAACGTTGGACGGGGCTGCCGTTATTTTACAAACCAGCGTCACCTGTTTGGGGTCGTTGGTTGTGGCGGCTGCGGGTTTTCCACCGGTTTTTTGGGCGAATGCCAGTACCGGAGCGAGTAAAAGACTTAGAATCAGTGTTTTTTTCATGTATTTTTAGATGTTGACTGCAAAAACAGACGCAAAAATAGGGAATTGCGCGGCCTGTATGTTGTTAACGGGGTGTAAAAGCAGTTATCAGTTATCAGTCAACAGTTATCAGTCATCAGTTATCAGTTATCAGTCAGCAGTCAGCAGTCAGCAGTTATCAGGTAATAGTTATCTGCGACCTGATAACTATTACCTGATAACTGTTGACTGCTGACTGATAACTGATAACTGATGACTGATGACTGATGACTGATGACAATAATTTGTAGCACTAAAATAGACGAAAAATCATAAAGTTCTTTGAAATTGCGGTCAATAAAAATCGCATGGGTAATGTAATCTCACAAGCAAATCGCAAGCGTCTTGGAGCGCCTATTATCAGAAGTACTTATTGGCCGGGGGGTACATGCAAAAGTTCCTCACGAGCGCACCATACAACGCTGGTTGGCAGCACCTGACTATCGTATTGATAAGTTAACGTCGTATATCATTGTTCATCGTTACAAAACACTCATCACTCATCGTTCATCACTCATCGTTCATCGTTAAAAAAATGTCTGCTACACGCCTGCTATTTCGCTTTGACCCCGAACGCCTGCAAGCCGAACTGAACACGCTTCCGGCAGATGCCTGGATCGGCCATTACAACCACAAGGAATATGAAGGCGACTGGGCCGTTGCGCCATTGCGTTCTGTTGGCGGGCATCCGGAGGTAATTTACTCCGTTCCGATTGCAGCGCACCAGCCTGATTTTTATAAAAACACGCCTTTTTTGGACAAAATGCCTTATATCAATGGCATTTTGCAGCGCTTGGCGTGTATTATCGGATCAGCGCGCCTGATGCGGCTTGGCCCCGGCGCCCGCATCCTGGAACACCGCGACGAGATGGGCTTGGGTGCGGCACGAGACATCCGATTACATATTCCCATTTGCACCCATCCGGAGGTACTGTTTTGGGTCGACGGGCAGGCGCTGCCGATGCGCCCCGGTGAATTGTGGTATGCTGATTTTACCAAACCCCACCACGTTTCCAACAACAGTACGGTGGATCGGGTGCATTTGGTGATAGATTGCAAAACCAACGACTGGCTGCTGAACCACATCGAACGCGGCCATGAACTGACGCGCATCGTGGCGTTCCTGAATGAAATTGGCATTCCGACGCAGGAAAAAACGCTTGCAGGCGAGACCTTTCTGCCCGGTATCCTGATTGAAAACGGTCGTATTTTTTATGATGTGGAAAAAATGCTTAGTCCGGGCGACCTGCTACACGAAGCCGGACATATCGCGGTGGCAGAAAACCCGAACCAGATATGTGGCAATGTAGGCGAGCACGACCCCAATGCCATGGGCGATGAAATTGCCACCATTTTATGGTCGATGGCGGCGCTCCGGCACCTGAATATTCGTCCCGAAACGGTTTTTCATGAGCAGGGATACAAGGGGCAAAGCGCCTGGTTTATTGAAAATTACAAGGCAGAAAAGTGGATTGGCCTGCCCCTGCTGGAATGGATGGAGCTGTGCGTTGACCCGAAAAACGCCGCCACAAGCGGGCAGCCGCCTTTCCCACACATGTTGAAATGGATGCGCGGCAAAGTGGATTAGAGCCTGCTCAGGCGCCCTGTTGCACAAACTGCGCTTCATAAACGAGAAGTTCATTCAGGGTTGAAATAAAAATCCGGGTATTATCGGGACTGATAGCTACATCCAATACCTCCTCAATTTTTATATCATTCAGCAGCAGCAAACTGGAAGGGTTGGTGACCGAGACGTAGAAAACACTTATGGCCTCGAAGCCTTTGAAAATCAGCAAAGTACCGTCGGCGGAAATCTGCAATTTATAAAACTCCTGAAACCCCAGCCCAAGGTCGGCAAGTTTAAGCGGACGCATATTATCCGCAGTATCCGCAGTATTTACTCCAAAGATTTGGCGTCCATTTGTAAAGTACAGGTAATCTCTTGAGCTGGCCACGAGCACCTCTCCCCCTGAGGGCAGGTCAATTCCGGCACTAAAATTTTCCGGAATGTTGTTGGTGTCGAAATACCAGATTTTTTGGTTAGTCGGATCACAAACAAACACCCTGTTGCCATCGTGCGTCACTGCAATACCGGTTGCATTCAGATAGTTGGCCGAAACGGTTTTTACCGGCACAAATGCGTTGAGCTGGTATGTTGACGGGTCTGGTTTGAAGTAACTGACATTGTAATACCCGTTGATAAAAGCAAGGCGCATATCGGGTGCATAAGCGCCGGGAAGCCCGACATAAGAATCCGTATTATCGGTTTGGGTAAGCAGATAAAGGTTGTTTTTCCATTGATTGTTTTCATACACCAGGCCGTAAAAACTATGCCCGCAGAGTAGGGCCTGCGAACCATCAGGCGCCATCACGAGGCTTGAAAAGGGCGCTATATGCGCATCAGAACCATTTTCAAAAACCACACCGGAATCCCAACTGCCGGGTGCATTCAACGGACATTCTTTAATCGTCAGTTGATCGCCTGAAAACAAGCCAAGCAGCGACTGACGCTGCACACAAACGGCCATTACATGCAAAATATCACTTCCGTTTTGATAACTGTTGGTTTGAATATATTGCAGTGATACGGTACGGAGCGCGGGTGCAACAATCGGGTTGGTGCAGGCCAAAATATAGCTCCCAACAATCGGATTTTGTGCATTCACCGGCAAATGAAGCTGGCCGGAGCCATCCGCGCCTACTGAAACGGGAATTTCATTAATCAGAATTTTGGTAAAAGGGTAAATATTTCCCAGCTGAAATTGCAAACTCAGGCCGTTGATCTGTCCATTGCCGTCTTTTTGCACAACACCTGAAAACGACTTGATTTGGGGCTGTATCCACTCCGGCAAATCCACACTGATGCTGCTGCTGCTTTTAGTATTCGGGTTGAGGTCTTTATCAATGGCATGCAGGTTAAAGGTGGCGGGAAATTGCAAATTTTCAGCAGGCAAATTCAACTGAAAAGGCAAGCCATTGTAGTTGCCGGCATTGTACGCTTGTCCGTTGATTTCAAAAACGCCGTTGTTGCCTAAGTTGTCTACCAGCACATTGAGTTGCACCACCAGCGAATCATCGGGTAGCCTGGTGAGCGCCCCTTCAAAAGTTTTGATTTGCGGCGGCGGAAAATCGGAAACCGTCACTTCCACCTGAAAAGTATCTGCTGCCTGCCCGTCTTGCGCGATGTAAAATTTAGCCTCATGGCTGTCGGGCAGCACGGTCGCTTCACCGCTGTAGGTGAGCGCGGGCGTTTGTCCGTTATACACCGGAAAATTTTGATGACGCAGTCCATTATCCCAGGAAATGGCCACTTGTTTGCCGCCAAAAACCGTCCAATTCAGGGTGACAGGTTGGCCAAAAGCGATGGTCTGGTTGTTTTGCGGGCTGTTGAAGGCCAGCACTTGCGCGGAGGCCTTGTATTTGGCAATGGGCAGGGCCATTACACCGTCATCGTAACCCTTAAAGTTGATCCATTGAATATACAGCACCGCCGTGCCCTCCGGCAGGCGACTGATGACATGCGAAAAAAACACATCCAGTACCGACTCGCTTTGGCGGAACAGGTTTCCGGCATTACCCGCAAGCTGCCAGTTGGGCGTTGCGGTGGCCGCATTGGGTGCAATCGCCTGCCAGCGATCATTTTCTCCCGCACCCACCTGGCAGGCAATATTCCAGGCGCTGCTCAGGGCATTGTAATTCGGGTCGCTGTTTTTCAGGGCGTCGGTCAGGGAATACTGATCTTCTCCATAAGTAAACGAGAGGTTGAGCACGGGCCGGGGGCCGTTGCCGTCGTAAGTCAAAGGCGGTGTACTGCAAGTAACAATGAGGTGCAGCGTATTGGCGATTGGTGTCTGTAAATCGGCATCCGACAGGTAAAATTGCTGCATCACTTCCTGCTGAAAATCATTCACCAACAACTCAAACGACAACACTTCGCGCAGGTCTTTGTGCGCCGAAGGCGGGTTCATCACAGCCAGGCTCTGGCTCGAACCCGAATACGGCCGACCGCCAAAACGCGCCTGTATATTCACCTGCGCCACGCATGCCGACACGGGCGTCAGGCCTTCCAATTGGAGGGCAAATGGTTCGGAGAGGGAAACCGCAGCCAAAAAGTCGCAACGCAGCACATAGGTATTGCCCTGCGCCGTGCAGGCGCCGAGTTTCCAATAATCGGAATTTACTTTTAACGACGCGGGGTTATCAAGCAGGCGCTGGTCGAGTACTATTGTGATCTGGTCGCCGGCCTGTGTTTGTTCGTGCATACCGGCTTGAAAATGAAATTCGAGCGTATTGGCCTGACCGAGGTAAACCGGTGTGGGGTTGGCGTTTTGCGGCGCGGCGGGGTTGGTGATGGTGAAAGTGAACATTTTGACAACGGATCTCTTGAATGTGTTGAAGCAGAAAAATTAAGCAAAAGCGCGTCGGGCGTGCAGTGCATTATGAGAAAACTGGTTCCAGCACCAAAATACAGGCATTGCCACCCGCCTCAAATCCGGCAACAAAAAGTCTGGAATTATCCCTGGCAAAAACCTTGGAGCAACCGTTTAGCAATTGCTGATTGAGCATTTTGTCCTGCCTCAAGGCTGGCGGCGTATTCATATCCCAGGCGCCGGTGAGCAGCCAGGCGAGCTTATTGTTGTAATTAGCCACCGCCACAAAACTGTTATCACTCGACACCGCAATTATCATGTCGTTACTGGTAAATACCCCGAAAGCAACTGCACAACTTTGGTCATACGGCTGACCGCTGGTAGTATCGAAGGCAAAAAGCTGCACGTTATTGTTGCTGCCCTGGTAAATGGCGTACATCCAGTTGTTGCCGGCCATAGCCAGCCCGCAAATCTGGTTGCATCCATCTATACAATGTGCTATCGGGTTGCCGGTATTATTCGGGTCGGTATCAAACCAGTATACACGTCCGTCGTTGCCGTACTGGGCCCCTACAAAACCGCGCTGCCCGTCGGGGCGCATGGCCAGGGCCGTGTAGGTCGGGGTGTCGGAGCCGGCATTGAACTGTCTGAACTCATAGGGCATAAGGTTTTTATAGATAGGAAAATACTCCGGATCCGGGTTAAACAGATACAACTTCAGGCCATTATATCCTATAATATTATTGAGACTGGCAAATCGGGCTTCCATACCTCCCGCCAGCTTGCTAACCAACATGACAGCAGGATCAGATCCGCTTAAAACAACTGCAACAATCAGCTCGGGGGCTGTTAACATCACCTGCGAATCATCCGGCGCAACACTGAGGCTAAAAACAGGAGGGTTTGTACCATAATACCCAAACTGATATACATTAAAAGTAGCTATATCAATTTGATTATCAATATTTTCAGGATCAAAATACGACAGATGGCAGGTAAAATTACCGTCAGAACTCAAAACATATACCCGTTGCTTATCCGGGCTTAGCACCATATCCATCGGCATAAATTTCTCCGGCCAGCAGCTGAACTCCTGTGCTACACTAAAGCCGGTTTGAAGCCTTGATGAATTTTCGGGCCCATTCGCCAGATTGCCTGCATGTAAAATATAATCGCTCTGTACCGGCGCAGCAGGGCCAACCTGCTGCGTCCCACGCCAGGCACCGCTGTTGGTATCCAGTGACAAAGCACATGCGCCTAATCGGGAAGTCACATACACCCGTGCGTTATCCAGCACCTGATTCATCGTGGCGGCAAACTGCACCTGCGGGTTATTGTCCCCGTCGCGTTCCAGAGTTGCCGTGAAGCCGGTGATTTGTGGGATAAATGCCGCTGGCACCACGGGCACAACAGTGGCATTCCCCGAGCGGTGGTTGCCGGTATCCGTAGCCACCAATTCAAAGGTGGAAGCCACTATAGCTTCGCTTATCTGATGGGTATAGGAAAAGGGGTAGCCATTATTTGTGTAAGGCCCTGTTTTTATCAGTGAAGGGTCTAATTGTGTGCCGTTCAGTTGAAAATAATAGCCTTCGCCGAGGTCTTGTGCCAGCCAGGAAAACTCAATGGTCCAGTTGCCCTGCTGATCCTGCTGGTAAACAGCGTTGAATTGCGACAACTGCGGCCTGGGCAAGTTCTGTACTGTTATTGGCAGGGTTTCCTGCTGTCCCGACTGCCCCTGACTATCTTCCACCCAATACACCAAATTGCTTAAAAGCTGATCGGGCATGATACTGTTGTCGTTGCCCGAATAGGTCAACTGCAGGTTGTCGGAATCGTAAGTGATCGGAATTTGTTTGCTCCGAAGGTTGCCATCCCATTGCAACATCAGTTTATTCGCGGCAAATATCGTCCAACTCAATTGCAGGGCTTCCGGGGTTTGCTGGTCGGCATTGCTGCACTCAAAATGCAAAATTTGCGGCTTCGTCGTTTGCTTTTGCAAAGGAATCACCAACGCACTGTCATAATAGCCGGGAATATGGTTCCATTGCACATACATCAGCGCGACACCAGACGGTAAAATGCTTATTATGTGAGAAAATTCAAGCTCAAGACTCGGCGCATCCTTCGTAAACAAGTCGATATTTCCGCTGCCCGGCGTCAAAGTCCAGAAAGGATAATCGCCCTCGGAATTGTAGGTTGAAGCCTCCAGATTCCAGTAGGACTTAAACTTGCCACTTAGGGCAGCCTTGATATTCCAGGCCGAAGTAAGTGCATTATAGGGCTGAGGCGGTTTTTTGTCATTTACATTAATATCATCCGTCAGGTCGTAGGCTTCCTCCCCGTAAGTAAAGAAGAAGGTAATTGTCGGGGTCTCTTTGCCCCATTGGGTTGCAAGCGGCTGCTCGCCGGAATAGGCGATATTGAGGTGAATACTGTTGGCTATTGGCGGGTCAAGGTCTTGTGAAGAAATATAAATATTATTATCTTTAATTTGGAGCGCACCATCCTGATCGCCATTGATAAAGGCAGTAAATGCAAGTACACCTACCAAATCCAGTAAATCGCCCGGCGGGTTGGAAATAATCATCGGCGCCTTCGTGCCGCTCTCCCGACGGCCGCCCAGCTGATACTGCGAGATAAAGGCGAAATCAAGACTCAGGTTTGCAGGCTGCAAATTATTCAGTTGCAGTGTATAAGTATCCAGTGGGGTGATCTTCACCAACTGCTTTGCCTTGAAGCTGAATACATCATATCCCGCAATACTGTTATACGCAAATTCCCAGTTGGCGTCGGTCTGCATCGTTACATTTCCCGGACTGCCAAGTTGCCCCGTTTGAACCCGCAACTGAATCAAATCACCGGGATAAAAGGTCGTACTGCCGGTATTTACAGAAAAAATAAAACTCAGGGAATTATCCTGACCCATGTACAGGACGTTTGTGGGTTCGTCCTTTAATGCTGAATTGGAAACAGAAAACAAGATCATACGCTAAATATTACCAGGGTTAACGAGTGCTGTGTTTAATGTTGCACTGGTACCGATCGGGTTCCTCACGACAAGTGTGTATGCCGGCTCTGCCGGATTTCCGGCCGTTATCGGTACAAAAAAACTGATTTTACCATCACTGCCCGGTTGCGGTCGCTGAACCACCCCGGCGTCGGAGAAAACGGTAAATTCAGATTGGTCGGTTGCCAGCCGTACTGCCCCGTCAAACTGTATCCCTTTGGTGCCGTTTTCATCACGGCGCACTACTGCTGTAAAGCTGATAATTTGCGGTACAATCTGATCGGGAAAGTCGGGCGCAATGGCAATCCGGCCCGACAGCTGATTAACGAGATCTGTGGCCACAAGGCTGAAATTGGTTGCCACAACCGCCTCTGTAACCGGATAGAGATAGGAAAAAGGGTAACCTTTGGGCGTATACGGAGCGCTTTGCAACTTGGATAAATCCAGGGCTACGTTATTCAATGTATAGGTGTAGCGTCCGCCTAAGTTTTGAGCCAACCAGGTAAATAAAATACTCCAATTGCCGCCTGCATCCTGCTGGTAAACACCCCTGAACTGCGACAAGGTGGGTTTGGGGAAAATTTTGACAATAATTTCTACAGAACCTTTTGGCCCCAATTGCTGCTGACTGTTCTGAGGCTGGTATATCAAGGTCGTATCAGGCTGATCGGGAACGATACTGTTATCTGATCCGCTGTAAGTAAGTTGTGGTATGGGAACCGGATTGGGCAATGAAAACTGATCACTGCGCAAACCTGCATCCCAGCTCAGCAACATGGTATTGGCGGCAAAAAGCGACCAGCTCAAATTCAGCGCTTCCGGCGTTTGCTGATTCATATTACTGCATTCAAAAGCCAGCACTTGTGGCGAAGACGTTTGCTTGCTCAGGGGCAAGGCAATAGCGCTGTCGAAATATCCGGGTATATGGTTCCACTGTACATACAAAATTGCAACACCAGTCGGCAACCGGCTGATCACATGATCGAAGAGCAGGTCGAAACTGTGCATATTTTGTGTAAAAAGGTTCTGATTTCCGGGCTTTGGGGTAATAATCCAGGCCGGATAAGCAGTGCCGGAATTCTGTTTTGGGGGTTGCAAATTCCAGAAAGGAGCCTGACTGCCCAAAACCTGCGCCGCTATATTCCAGGCGGTTGTCAGTGCATTGTAAGGCTGTGGCGGATCCTGATCATCCGATTGAATATCATCCGTCAGGTCGCTATCGCCGGTTCCATAACTAAAAAACAGGGTAATCTGTGGTACGGCGCCGCTCCAACCACTCACCAAGGGCGTCGTTCCGCTGTAGGAAAGATTGAGATGTATGCGGTTGGCGATAGGCGGGTTCAGGTCCTGTAAAGAAAGGTAAAGGATATTTTCCGGCAAATGCGTCTGGCCTGAAGGCTGATTGTCGTTGATAAAACTCGTAAACGTAATGGCCGTCCTCAAATCCTGAAGGTTTTCGGGAGGGTTGAGAATGATTATCGGAGTCGCTGCGCCACTCTGACGCCGCCCGCCCAAAACGTACTGTGCACCAAAAGTAAAATTTGTACTCAGGTTAGCCGGCTGAAATCCGCTGAGTTCCATGGTACATGCCGCCAGCGGCGTAATGTCCACCTCCTTTTGGGCTGTCAGGATAAAAACATCACTGCCCGAAGTATTTTTATAGGAAAAATCCCAGTCTGCGTTGCTGTGCAATTGTACGCCATCGGCCTGGGTGAGCAGCCCGGTTTTTGCCTGAATGATAATTGTATCACCCTGATTGAACTGAGTAGTACCGCTATCCACGGAAAAAATAAATTGCAGGGTATTTGTCTCACCCAGATAAAGCACATTTTTCGGTGCAATTTTCACTGCCGGGTTGGCCACTTCAAATTTGATCATGTTGTACCTGAATTTGAAAGATTGCAGAAGGGTTAATCGCCTTGCGGCATCAGTTTTAACCAGCCGTCGAGCATTTCATTGGGCGTTGTCGGGAAACGGGCGCCATCTGATGCTTCGTTGGGCGCCAGCGCGGTCTCCTCCTGCCCGGGCTGTACCCAGTACCAGTCGTAGCCTTTTTCCGGCGGCAGGGGCACGTTGAAACTTTGCCCGCCTGTCGTCAGGTTTTGCTTATTGACCATCACCGGGCTGCTCAGGAAATTGACCATTAATTTGTGCAACACAGGCCTGTACTGTGCTTCCGGAACGCGCAGCGACTTGACCGGCAGCACGCCGGTGCTGGCGTGTACTGCGGCGCGCGGATCCATCACGAGCGTGATGACCAATTCCGAAACCGGAGTCTCGGCGCTTATTTTGTCGGGTAGCGGCACTAATGAAGGCTCAGCTGTATCTGCATTGGGCAGCAGCCGAATAGTGCCCCACTTGGAAGCCTGCACGGCGCCGGAACTTGCTTTTGCTACCGGCGTGTAAAAAGTACTCCAGTCGCCGCCGAGGAAAAAACCGGCCAAACCGTCGTTGAACTGATATAAATCGCCCAGACTTACCGGCACTTCGAGGGTGTTGAAACCTCCGGAGGAGCGCTGGGTGTAATCGTAGTCGTTCCAGGCAGTACTGCTGTTACTGAAGCCGGAAGCCAGCGACGATAAAGTTCCGGCACTGAGGTCCACATTGGGTAGGCCCAACATTTCCAGACGCAGGTAAGCGCGTACCAGCACAAACGGCCGGCCAATGAGGATGGCAAGCCCTTTGTCTTCCAGTAAATTGCTGGTGTGAATATAGCGCTGCGTTAAATCCAGCGCATTCAAAAAATCCTGAAACGCCGGATTTCCGCCTTCCGGAAAAGCAAATTTGTTCAAAAAATCCTGCAAAAACGGATTGGCCTGCGCAATGTCAATCCCCATTTGTACGCGGCCGTTGTCTGCCGGATTCTGAACTTGTTCGGAAGGCACAGAACGCCAGGTGCTCTGCCGCGCAGCGCCTTCTATACCCAGCGAGCCAAGGGCATTGCCGTCGGCATCATAAATAGCGAGGCTGTCGTCCAGGTGATTGGGCAATATCCATCCCGTAATGGGCGAAAAAGCCGGTACTTTGGTGCGTTCCACAAAGGTATTTTCCCCGCCTTCGTCGGAGCTGGCAGAAAGCCAGTTGAATCCCAGTCGCATCGGTTGTAATATACGCGGTGGCAAATAGGCGTCATTCGGCTGGGTTTCGTTATGGCCCGTGCAGACCGACTGAAGCCAATGGTCGGATATCTGCGACAAGCCCGCTGAAAGGGCAAGCTGCTGCTGAACCGGCGCACTATTACTTCCGATACTGAAATAACGCCCAAAAGTGTCTACAATGAACAGCTCACGCAGGCGCAGGCGCCCGGCGCGCAAAGGCATGAACGCATTGGTACTACCCGACCCTACGGTCACTTTGTTCCATTGCGGATTCTTCCAGGAATCTTTCAAAAAATCAAACAGCGGACTCATGGTCGCGTCCGAATTGTCAATTTCATTCAACGGTGTTTGTAAAAGGGCAAGTTGTAGTTGCAAACCGGCATTAAAGCCATTCAAACCCTGCGATAAAATGGTGGTGTTCCGGAAATGCTCGTACACGGTACTCAAATCGCGCTGAAAATCATTCTGGAAAACAGCAGGATTCAGCGGCCCTTTGGCAATATCCACATTCAATACGGATTGCAGGTACACGCGGATCTGATTGAGCAAATTGTCGGCACTTCGGTTGGAGAGGGTTACCTGCCCACTCATTTGCTGGGGCGCGCGTTGCCCGTCGGAGCAATGCAGGAAGGGCGGTTTATCGTAATGGTACGTCAATTCCACATCATCCGTATCGAATAGGAAATTATCACTCAGGAAAGACCCCGAAACGCTTAAGCCATCCTGTGCATTCAGGCGGATGGTGTCAAAATCCGCCGTCCAGGCCAAATAAAGTGGCAGGAATGGATTGTCGTTCCCAAGGGTATTCAGGCCGATATAGTAGGGCGCTACGCCCGAATAACTTGCTGAAAAGGGTGCGCTGCCTTTGCTGCTGCTGAAGCTCAGTTGCTGCTCCACGGGCGGCGTCACCTGCTCCTGCTGGTCGGCAAGCAACTTGGCAGACAGCTGCGCCTGAATATCCTGTAAGGCCGGCAATTCGGCAGCATTCAGTTTGGCAGCATTCAGCAATACATCCTGCGCCGTTTGCGGCAGCATAAAATATGTTTCTGTAAGCAGGGCCTGTAAAACAGCGCTGCGTGTACCCAGCCCGGCGTAATTGCCGAGGTTCGGAATAGCCGTGGCACTCAACTGCGCAGCATTCACCTGCACCGTATTGCCGCCGGCATTCAGCGTCAGCGTCCCGATCAGGTCGGCTACTTGCCGGAACGGCACCAGGGTTGCCGCACCATTCCGATTGACCGGCAACAGCGGTGAAGGCGCATCGTTGGGCTGTGTAATCACCACCACCGGGTCGTTGGGCAACCAGTACGGGTCGGCGGAGCCAAGCTGCACAATATTGTCGGAACCAATTTTGAAGACCAGATCCGAAAACGCACCGGCCATGATTACCACCTGATGCCCCGTCGGCAATCCTTCAATCAACTGGAGCCAGGCCTTGCGCAGGCTCGCCGCACAGGTCTGATTGACATTGTTGGGCGCCAGTGCTGTGGTCAGGGATTGAAGCAAGGGTGAAAAATCGGCGCTACCGTTAGTGCTGCTCAGGTTTTGCATCAAAGTGCTCAGCTGTCCGACGATGTTATCGACTTGCTGTTTCAGGGCAGGTAATGATGCATTTACAGACTGGTAAGCGGCTGTTAAAGCTGGCAACAAGATATTCTGGCCCTGATTCAGGCAATCCTGAAGGGCATTTTGGGTAGCCAGCAGTTTTGCACCGGCAATTTGCAGGGTGAGGCCGTCATAGTTGGCCGCCTGAAAATACAACCAGATCTGCTGGGTATCCAGCAGGTTGCTGTCGTTGAAGAATACAGATTGCCAATTGTTGATATAATTAGTCAGCGCGTCGGGATCGGCGCCGTTTTGATGAAAATTATTGATCAGGTTGGTAATACCTTTTGTATTGTCCTGCAAAGCGCTCTGCAACTGAAGCAACTCATTGGGTAAAATGGTACTCACCGCGGCGTTGAGGTTGTCGGCAAGTGAAGTGTCGGCAAGTTGGGTTTGCAGCGCCGCAAGTTGCTCACCGAGGTTGTTACTCGCCAGAAAACCTTGTAATTGCGCCAGCGCGCCCTTGCTGTTGCCATTGTTGTAAATGGCCTGGGCTTCCAGTATGCCGTCCATCAATTGCGCAAGCGGTTGTACAAATGCCGGCCGCAGGGTATTTTCTGTAATGGCCAATTGGGTTGCCAGCCCTTGTGCCGTTGTATTGACGTAGGTATACACCGGCGTAAAATTCAATGCCGTACTGCCATCTTCCCTGGTATCCATGGAATAATAGCCGGTTTTTCCGCTTTCCGTATAAATCTGAAGTAATTCGCTTTCAATATAATTGCGCTCGCTGTCGGCCGTATCAGAGGAACCGGAGCTGGCAACAAACGTCAGCCCCCAGCGCGTCCAGTCGAGAAAAGCCTGAGATTGGCGGCTTTCCAGGGCTGCAAGTTGTCGGTCATAGGTTTGCTGTGTGGCATTAAGCAGGCTGAGCAGTTCGGCGTCGCTTGCTTGCAGCGGCGATTCGTCCTGCCCGATTCCGCTGTCATTGTTTTGCCCTTTGGGCCGCACCGTCCAGATACTGCCACCGCTGCGGGCGGCAAATTGCCGGGTATGGATATATTCCTCCAAAATGCCCACCGAGGCATTCGGATCGCTGCCGGCCAGGCGGCGCAACAAATCCTGCTGAAAGGCATTGAACAACAGCTCTACCTGTCGTTCAACGACCGGATAAGGCTCCTGCCCATCGTTTTCGCCTTCCGGCTGCACAATTTGTTCCTTGCTGATCAATGCGGAAATGGCTTCGGCAGCGTTATTGCCAAGCGCCAATTCCGGTTTAATATTCTGAAATACGGTATCGGGAAGGGGTAAAAAACTCTGATTGCCAATATCTCCGCCGGGTATCCAGGCTATATCGGCGGCGATGCCGTTGTAAAGGCTTTGAATGCCATCGGGCCAGTTGCCGCCATTTTGCCCGTCCATACCGACGGAAGGCGTCCATTTGAGTGATTTGGCGAGGTAATCGGCCAAATAAGCCATTTTGTCGGCAGGCGGATCACTTTCCTTTTCGTAAGCGGCTTTGGCATTATCAAGCAATGTGGCGGCAATGTCGGCTGCTCCGGCCTCACTGAACCAGCCGATAACCTGGTAAGAAACCCGGAAGCGGGCACCGAAAAGATTGGCCCGCCCGATGCCGATGTCCTTAAAATCGTCGCTGAAACCAAATACCGCCGCGCTGTTCTGATAATACGCCGCAAAACCCGGCCCGTAATAGCTGATGGCGTTCAAATCTTTATCGTACGCATCCGGATTACTCGCCTCATTATCTGTCCAGCTGCTATCAAAAACCCGGATACTGCCCAACAACTGATTGTTCAGGGTTGGCGGATTCTGCAATCCGGGGTTCAGCATCACAGGATTGGTACTTCTAAAAATTTCGTTGTTATCTACCAATAAAGGAATCGTGGTCGGCATATTTCCTCCCAATGAAGCCATCTCGGAGGCAGCAAAAAGCCGGTTGCTCTCTATCACCCACTGCTGTACACAAACCCCGTGCGCCGCCACCTGAGCCTGCGCTTTGGCATCGGGCAAGGTATATCCCGGCTCCGGCGTCAGGTAGCGGGTGAGCAACCATCGGTTGGGTACCGCCGGAAAAACGATCGAGTCGCTGACCGGATCGTGCACGCCATGCGTCAGGGCATCGGGCAAAGACCAGTGCAGGTGCAGCCCCATCGTCATGGCCGATGGCGAATCAGGGAGGTCCTGATATATCTGCTCCCCAAGGAAGGTGTTGCTGCTGCCCAGCAGGCTGAAATTTACCGTAGATCCCTTAAAACGGCTTGGAATATTAACTCCGTTGCCAAGATCTTCTTCCAGTACCCGTATGGCCTGAACGTTTACCGGTATGATAAAGGTGCTGATGTTTGCCATTTTCAATAGTGCTTAAGGTTATTTCAGGCTGGATTTGAAGTGCAAGCCACCGGATCACCGGGCGCAGCATTGTAAAAGGTCACCATCCCGACGCCTTCCACCATTTGCAAAGCAAAATCGGAAGAAACTAAGGGATTGGCGTCGTTGCTCAGGCCACTGACATTTTGCGGGGATTCATTTTTTAATTGCGACACAACCGGCTCCACATAGCCTGTCGTATTGGCGCCTAAAGTCGCAAACATCATCGCTGAGAGATTGTACAGGTTCAGTACCTGCCCGCCGGCATTAGGGCCACTGGCTGTGCCGCCATTCCGGAAAATATTGCCCGTATTCAGCTGCTGAGTGCTGAGCGTTTTCTGCGGACTGAATTTTTCGCCGGTATTCGGATCTCTCAAACTTTTTTCCAGGGCATCATTACTGTCCGGATCAGTATCAAAACCAAAGTGCAGGCCTTCTGCCGGCTCGTGCAAATCCAGCCGGTAAAGTTCCCCTTCAAAAATCCCGATCAACACCTCGTCGGAGAGGTGCTCATAACGCAGCATTTTCAGGCTGCTGCCATCCCAGTTGGGCAAATCCGGATAATTGCTTTTTTCATACGCCACCGCTTCCATGGAAGGCCAGCCGCGTACCACCTCGGAGCGCAACAGAAATCCTGTCACAACTTCAAAAGCCGCAGTATTATCGTTCACCGCATTGGTTTTAAATGCGCCGGAGCGCACCTGTCTGGTTGCAGCATTGGCGCCCGACATCAGTCCACCCTGCAGGCTGCCTTCTACCTGATTGTACAGCGTCTGGGTATCTAAACCCGTGGCATAACGCCCGATGCTGTAAGCGCCGTCGGCCAGTGCATTCACCCAGTTCATATCTAAGTGAAAAAAGCGAATGGTTTCGGGCGGCAACAATCGCTCGTCGGGCACCAGGTAATGAAACGGCACCTGATGCAGGAGTTTGAGGCGGCCCAGCCACTGAAAGATCTGACGGGCTACCGGATCGTCTTGCTCCGGCGACGACTGCGTCAGTTTGATGCTGCCGAGTGCTGTTGAAAACGCCGGTTTTATGATAGATTTCGACATGTGCTAATGTTTTTGCTTGGTTTAAGCGCTTTTTCTGACGTTTATTTGCGGAAACGAGCTGTGCGGCTAATCAATGCCTGCATGGTGCCTTCCAGAAGATCCTGAGTGGTATTGCCCGTGGGCGTACCCTGATTGGCGAGTATTTCCGTAAAAGTTTCCTGGATGAGGTCTTGCTCTAACTGGTTTACCACGGCACTCGTCTGGGTGCGTTTCCACTGGTACAGATTCAGGGAGAAATTGCGATCCTGCAGGGCCAGCAGTCGGCCCAACTGCCAGGCCGAAGCGTAGGAAAGGTCGAACATGCCAATAGAAGGATCGAAGCGCAGCAGCGCATCGGCATCGTAAATGGCTGGTACAGTCTGGCCGTCTTCGGTTTTCAAAAACTGTATGGCTTCTCCGGCATTGTCGTCGAATTTATAGGGCGCCAGCGGCCCGCGATACCAGGAGGTGGTCAGCACATTGTTGCGGGTAGTATGCTTCATCGGTACGTAACCCAATTGTACCGGCACCGGCACGGTGGCATTGTTGGGCGGGTACAGGCGCATACGCGGTTGCGGGAGCGGCCCCGGCACAGCGGGTTTGCCATCGGGCGCCCGGTCATTGAGGCTTTCCAGCAAATGTTCAAATTTGAAAGAATCGCCCTGCGAGATAAAATGCCAGGAGTGTAGTACGGGCAGCAACGCATAGGTTGCATTGGCGGGAATAAGCGTCGATGGCACTCCATTGTGGTCGGGCAGATAATCCCCCATGTTTTCCAGCGATACCAGTACGGCCAGATGGCGCTGCCCGCTGACCGGAATACGATTGCCCAAAACAATGGAATAGGTGCCCACATCTTCCAGGTCGGAGCCGGGAGCAGCAGGTTTATTACCCATATTCACCGCGCGTACATTGGCCATCATAAACAGATCAGCCAAGGAAGGCGCCAAGGTAGAAAACAAGGCTATGGGCAGTTTCAGGGCTTGCACACTGGCCTGAATATCCACCCAGGATGGTTGATTATTCGGGTCATCTCCCTGCACCGGCGAAAGAAAAACATCCGATCCGTTGCTGAAAAATTGCTGCACGGTGGTTGTTTGTAAGGCTATACTCAGGTCCGTATCGTTTTCTGTCAGAATCAGTACCGCCAGCCAGCTGGGCATGTCCCGATCATAGTACATTCCGCTGTTGTCCTTAAACGGATCAGTCACCGGCCCGCTCCCGTTTGCCGGCGTAAAAGGCAGCCGTATCCAGGGCAGGGTTTCGCTGTTTAGCACGATATGCGGCAGTACATTGGAGAATTCCCCCTTGGCATCTTTGGGCGGGAAAACACTATGCACCACGCTGGGATCCATAGCAAACTGAGGTGCTTTTACGGCAAACTTATACAGCAACGGCGTTGTCAGATCAAGCCCGTTCGGGATTTTCCCTCCGGTATCTCCAAAGCGATGCTGGAGTTCAATGGCATATTCGCCGGCATCCAGGCCCGGTAAATGGTGTTGGATGAAGGTCGCTTTTTCAATAAGTGTGTTATTGGCCATAATTGTGCTTTTTTAAAACAAAAAGAATTTAGGGGCTATTCGGAAGTTAAGCTGCCATTTTTTGTTCCGAACAAGCGTTTTAAAACCCGACACCTATTCCTCGCCGGTGAGCATCAGCGCCGGCCAGTCTTTATACATGGGAGCAGCCAGAGCTTTACTGTCCTGACTTACCTCGAAGTTGTATCCAAACAGGTTGTTCAGGTTATTCACAAGGGCTGCACCGGCTGCTGCATTGCCAAAGGCATTGGCGTTGAGCTGTCGGAATGTACTTTGCACCACGCCGCCGCCCGGCATATTAAATTGCATACTGTTGCCGTCGCTGCTGATTTGCTCCTCGAAGGTGTTTGCTCCGGTTTCCGGCGTCGCTTCGACCGGCCAGCAGAGGTTGTTTGCGCCATCGAAAAGCAGCAGGTAAATATTGATGTCGCGCGTTTTTAAGGGATTCCAGATCTTGGGCGTCAGGTTGATGCCAAACAGGGCATCCTTGAGCAGTACCTCATCGTTGAGTACCGTACTGCCGTTGGACGGATTAACGAGGCTGCCCCAAAGCGACTTGGCAGCATTGCGGTTGAGAAGCGTTACCACAAAATTACTTTCGTAGGAGCGGGTATTGTTTTCCTCTAATTTATAGATTTTCACTATAAAAGTAGACTCAAAACCGCTAATCAGGCTGCCATCCGTGCTAAATATGCCTTCTTCTATATCTACCGGCCCTACTTGAACCTTACACTTCCACCAGGCGGTAGCCAGGTCGCTTGGAACATCATAGGCGAAAATGACATCAGATTTGGTGCTGCCGTCGGGGTCTCTGCTGTAAAATGCCTTCGGATCATTGGTCGATTTATAAATGCTCTTCGCGCCGGGCGACGGCGTAAACTGTGCGGGCTGCGCCCTTGCGTTGAAGGAATCAGTGGGGCTGTTGGGCAGGTCGCCACTACCCACCGGGTCACTATAATTGAACCAGAAGTTGTTGCAAGGCACACCGGCCAGCAACAGGAAGGCAAAATCATTGGGATCAATCAGCCAGTTGAACACTTTTTCATTGTTCAAATCAGCCTGCTTGAGGGGTTTATCGCTCAAGGTCTGGAGCATACCCGATTCAATATCCACCTGACTAACCGAGAAAGGCGGCACATCGGCAGCCGCAGCAAAGAGCAGTTCATTGCCCCGCATCAATTGCGGCGCAGCCTGCTCCGACGGCTGTGAATTGGGCAGGAGTTTTTTGAAATCCACCCAGGAAATCGGCGGCGGTGTGGGCGCACTGGAACCAAAACTGATGGTAAAGGAGAAAATGGACAAATCTATCCGCGCAGTACCGCCAAATTCAGGCCCCCAGATATTCATATCCACCCCGACATGGAAGTGAATCGTAAATAACAGGTGCAATTCAATGTCGATATGGATATAAGCATCCGCCAGATAGAAGAATGGTTTCCAGCCCAAAAGGAAGTCGAAACCGGCATCAAAAGTGGCTTTTACGATTTTAATGTCAAAAACAGCCGACATTTCCAGACCCGCCATAATCATGTGCGGCGTAAGCGCAAAATAGGCTTGTCCGCTGATTTTCAAGACGCCCAGGTTCCAGTTCATGCCCAAGCGCGGCACCGCCGGATACCAGGCCGGTTTATGAAATGCCGGGTGATAACCGCCGAGGGTGATCAGGAAATCGCCCGCACTCGCACCATTGAGCTGGTCTTTGTACCAGGTGTAAAAGGCAAAACCGCCCTGCAAATGACAGGCGCCCGAAAATACATAGGAAGCTGGCGTAAGTACTGCCAATACCGCAAAAAAGCCAGCTTCAGAATCGAAATTGATCTCAAAATCCAATTGCACAAACGCAATCGGCTCCTCCGGCTCGGGTACACTCAGGGCCGCCGAACCAATCAGGCCGATCTGGAAGCCCGCACCAAACGACATCTCCAAAATAGCCGTGACCTGCAACAATTCAAATGAGGTAAAATCCAGACCCGCTGCAATCCAATATGCGCCCGCTTTGGGCGGAATAAACTTAGCCAATTGGGTAAGCACCTGCGTAATATCATCCACGCTGGCAGGCGCTCCCGTGGGCAGCGGATTGCTCGATGCCCCCGGCAAAAGCGGGAACGAGGGCAATTCCTCAAAATCGGGCATGATAAATTGCCGATTGATGCCAAAACCACCGGCCACCCCGTCAATAAAGAAGAACGGCGGCCCGCCCAAAGGCACTTCCACATTCAGGAAAATGAAAAAGCTGGGTTGCGGCGTCGTCGTCGCATACCCGCCATACGCCTGAATGCCAATACTGCCGGCCGTAATAATGAGCATGCCCATAAAATTGTCGTAGTTGTCGTCCATAGTGACGAAACCACCGGCAATCCGCATGCCCCCCTTGTTCATATTCACACCCAGTCCATGCAAACGGAAACTTACATCCGTAAAGGATTGGGGCGGAAATTTCATACCAATACCCAAACCCTGGAAGGACATGGCGATGCCACCGAGCGACAATTCCCCGGAAACATCAAGGGTTATTTTACCATCTGAAAATCCGATATTAAAACCAGTCAGCGTTACCGGCCCGAAGGATTTGCCAACTTTTTGCTTTGTGTTATTGGTAGGCAGGCTGCTGTCGCTGTCGTCGCCGGGCGCGGCAGCAGGGCCGGGCTGCGCCACTTCGGCATCGCTGCTTCCACCCGTACTAATGCCTTTTCCGCTGAGAATCAGGTTGATCGGCTTCTTGTCTTCATTGATTTGAAAAACGGCATTAAAAATTGCCTCGGCAGGCAAGCCCTGCCCGTCAGGCACTTTTGGTATCAGTGTAGTGGGCGCCGAAGCATTGGTAAAGAGCGTATTGAGTTCTGTAAGGTCCTCAGCACTCATGGCCTTCGGCACACCCGCAACTTGTATCTGATTGATGGTCAGCGGATTGGCCACTTTGGCAATATAGTCGCCGACAACCGGCAACTTGTCAAAATCAAGGGTTGGCTTGAATGCCACGGCAAAAAACGGCTTCCACACGGGCTGCGTATCGCTACCCGTTTTTACAATGGCAAAAACAATCTCGCCGTAATGATCGGAGGTAACATTAAGCAGCAGGCCCTTACCTGCCGTGCCGGTATCGTATTCAAAACTGGCTTCGCTTATTTCAAGATCATTCAGGGCGTCGGGAATAGGCGGCGCCGGCGCATTGAAGGCTGCCGCAAAATCGCTGATGTTGAGCGGTTTGCCGGAGGCGTTCAATTTCGCGATGAGGGTGGTCTCTTTTGTGTTAGGGTCGCCGCCGCTTTTGGCGTCAAAATCAAATTCGAGCGCTTTTTCGGGCGCGCCGGCCGGGCCAATGAGGAATACACCTTTCAACTCCCAGCCATCCTTGTCGATATGATAGGTAATGGTGACGTCCAGCAGCTCTCCGGCAATCGGGAACTTAGCTTCAATGACCAACTCGAAAGTGCTGTCGGGCGGCGCATCGGCAGGCTTTGGCAGCGGCTGTGATGCGGTTTTGATCGGGGCAATATATTTCAGCGAGCACTGGGCAATCTGAATCTCATCCAGGTAATCCGGATGCTGAAATCCGAATGCTGTGGCCAGATCGCCAATCGCAAACGGATGGTCGGATTGTGCAGAGAAGGTCCAATCGGTATCGCTGCGCGCGGCGCTGAGGTCGAAAGCCGGTGCATCATCGCCTGTTCCAATGACGATTTGTGCGGCGATGCTACCCGTAATTTCCTCGCCGTTTTTATCCAGATCGGCTTTCAGGCTGCTGATTTTGGGCAAGGAAAAATTCGTAAAACTCCAGTCAATATCCAGTTCAATGCTGCCGGAATACAGGGATTTATCCGGCGTTGCCGAAAAAGCTAATTCATCAATGCTAATGACCGGAAAATCGGCAGCATCGGAAGAAAACTGGCTGAACAGGTCGGAAAGTTGTATGGAAGAGCCTTCCACGAGGCCGCCATTCAGGGCAAAAACCCATTTTCCGATAGTTGGGTCATTGGTAAAATTAGCTTCAAAAGCCACATCCCCTTTCAGGAACTCCAGGTCGCCGGCGAGTAATATCTCCATATTGGAATTGGAGAGCGGAAATGTCGGGTTATCCACCGACCAGGAGACGGAAAACGCGTTCAGGGCAAACCAGTGAACATAGCCAATAGCCGGGCCGTTGGCGTAACCGAGCTTGAGCAAAATGGAGCTTAATTCCGGTTTGCCGCCTTGCGGAATATTCAATCCCACCGCGATATTCTCTATGCCGATATGGCTGAAAAAATCGCTTTGCTGAATTTTATCGGGCAGGTTGCTTTGTAAAACCGACTGCTGAAACAAAGCCTTTACATCGGCCAGACTCAGGGCGGGCTGGTCATCGAGGCCACTCATGGAAAAAAGCAGACTGTTGCCATCGAGTGGAATCAATGCCTGAATCAATGCATTCCCGATGGTGGTTTGCAGGAGCAGGTTGCTGCTGAGCACAGTCGCACTCTGGCTGGCGTCGCTGGGAGAGCTGGTAGCCGGAATAGCCTCAAACCCTGCATCAAATTCAAAAGTAATGGCCTCATTGCCTTGTATAACGGCGTTGTGGTTGTCGCCCAGATCGGTCAGCAATTTCATGCTGATATTGGCCGAATCTGTACCGGTTTTGCTATTGTCTACCGGCCCGTTGAAGTAAAAAGTGCCGGTACTCAGGTCGCCGAACAGGTTTTCCAGCACCGGAAAAATGTCGGTCGACAAGCCAGCAGGCACTTGCAGGTTGAGGCCCGGTGTCAGGTTGGGGAAATTATTGGAGAATCCCGTACCTGGTCCGCCGAGGTTCCACTGTTGCGCGTGGGCCAGCGAGGTAAGCAACAGGGAAGGCGCGTGTGTGGTAGCCAGGTGACTGAACACAAAACTGCTGGCTAAGCCGGGGAAGCTGTCGGAGGGCGTCCAGATTGCTGTTACTTTATTTTGCAGGATGAGGGTAAAATCCACCTGCGTGTTGCTGTCGTCTGAAAGGTTGACGGGCGTTACATACAGCGTTATTTCGGTTTGGGCCTTGGGGAAAGCCAGTACATCGCTGTCGGGTACGCCAAAAAGCAGGACGGAGGGCAGGTCGGCGCCCTTGCTGTCGCTCACCGAACCGGCGGGGGCGGCCACGGCCTTGAGGTCTGTGGCGCCGAGGTGCAGGCTGCTGATTTGCAGCTGGGTGGCAATGGCCGTTTTCAGGTCGCTGGTCCAGCTCAGGCCTGCGATGGGGTCGGTAAGTGAAAGCGCGTTATTTTTCAGCGCGGCATTCAGGGTACTGATCAAAGACGCAATATTCATCGGAAGCGGGATTTAATTATTTATCTCGACGGTGATGGTCACAGGAAGGTGATCGCTGATGCCTGCTGTTTTGCCTTTTTTGGCTTTTGAATTATCCAGGTTCTTGGTAATGAAGGTATTGAAAGAATCTTCTACATCTTCATTCAGGGTTCGTTTCTTCCCTTTGGTCGGTTTACTTTGACGCTCATTGGCCATGTCATTGATGACATTGATTACCCCAACGGGACGGGTCTTATACTTTTTGACTTTTTTCCCAAAAATATTATCATAGGCATTTTCGGCTACTTTCGGGCTGGAGCCGGAAGTATCCACTTTTCCCAGGAGGCTGCTGCCGACACCGTCGGTGACTTCTACGTCAAAGCCGCTGCTGCTTTGCAAGGTGTTAAAAAACGATTGGTTACTGTTGTAATCCAGATTGGTATCGCTGCCTATGATGACCGGAGTGGTTCCGGCAATGGCGCTACACGCTGTCATACAGTCTTTGATGGCGTTTTTGATGTCGGTTTCTTTATCAAAATTGGCGCAGGCATGGAAGGAAACCACCCAAATTTGTTGTGTGGCAGGGTTAGCGGCGGTATTTTTAAGTTCAAAAAGGCAGGCGGCGGGGCGGCGGGAGTTGCCGAATTTCAGATCCTTGTCGTTTTCATCCTTACGCAGAATGAGCGGGCCTTTTTTAAGCGTAATTGCCGTTGGATACAGCGGATCTGTGGTGGAGCCGACCGGGGTAGATTTCCAGAAAAAAGCATAGGCATCGCGGTCTTTGTTGCCAGCGTTTACACCGGAGACGGCATACATCCATTTGGAAACTTTATCCTGCTTGTTTAATTCGCTGCATAATTGCTTCAGGGCAACTTTGGCGCCTTCCAGAATCAGGTCTTCCCCAATTTGAGCGCGTTTTACTCTCCGGTTGGCAACAACCTCCATGATGGCAAAAACATCAGCGCCGTCGGTGAGTACGGTTTGTACGATATTCGACATCGTGTACGAATAGTCGTAATTCCCGAAATCTTTAAGATTCCAGGATAAAAATCGCAGGCAGATTGTTGACATTCGGGCAATAAATTTCTAAAAAACAGAAAATTGGGCAAAATAAATTTACACAGAGGCAGCAGATGAAGCGTTTTATTAGGCGCAAGGTAATATTGGTACTATATTATTTTACCCAATTTACATATAATTTTTTATAAATTAACACAAGCACGTACGTTTGGCGGCCCCATACGCCATCGGGCACAGGAAATAAATCAAAAACACGGCGGCACAAAAACACTCAAACCCCTTGAAACACTACCTTTGGCCGCAATTTTGTAGTAAACAGTATTATGGCTAAAGCAACATCTACCAAAACAAAATCCACCGCCTCAACCCGCCCTGTTGCGGAGGAGCAATCCTATGCCTGGGTTGCCTGGGCCATTGCAGCGCTTGCCTTTTTCCTCTACCTGCCGGGCTTCCGCAATGCGATGGTAAGTATGGACGACCACTCAGCCACGGTCGATAACCTCGCTGTGACCCAGTTTGCGCCTTTTTCGCATTTCCACAACCTTGGCATGTACGCGCCAATTACCTGGCTTTTTTACGCAATTGCTTATAAATTAGGCGGAGATGCGCCGGTTTGGTACCATATTTTCAGTGCGCTGGCACATGCCCTGAATACCTGGCTGCTGTATCGCTTAGTGTCCAAACTGCATACCGACTGGCAAATTGCCGCCATGGCAGCCGCACTTTTTGCCGTACATCCGCTGCAAGTAGAAGCGGTGGCCTGGATTGCCGGTTTCAGCACCCCTTTGTTTGTGTGCTTCTTTCTGATGGGCCTCAACGTCTGGGTTTCCCGACCGGAGGGTGATAAAATATTCAGTCGCCCCTACCTGCTTGTTTTGGGCGCTTTCCTGCTGGCGGCATTGTCCAAATCAGCGGCAGTTACCTTCCCGCTGGCTTTATTGGTTATCGATGCCTGGCGCGGGAAAAACTGGCGTAGCAGTAGTGCATTGCTCGAAAAAGCGCCTTTTTTCCTGCTTTCCCTGCTTTTTGGCTGGCTCACCCTGCAAACCCGCGATGCGGCCGGGCATAGTCTGGCAACCTCCGCAACGGAGTTTTCCATGATTGACCGCCTGTATATGGTCAGCCACACCATTCTGTTTTATTGGGGCAAATTTCTTGCGCCTTTTGGCCTGAGCATCTGGTATCCATTTCAGAAAATGGATGGCCAGTGGCACTGGTCTTATTATGCAGCGCCGCTGGCCCTGCTGGCGGTGGCGGGTGCAGCCTGGTATTTCCGGCGCCGGGCCCGGCTACTGTGGTATGCGCTGCTGTTTTATCTGGCAAATATTGTAGTCGCCTTGCCTTTTGCCACTTTCGGCACTTTTGAGCTGCGCTCCGATCGTTATAATTACCTTGCCGGCATCGGTATTTTTGTGTTGCTGGCGGCCCTGCCGGGCTGGCTGGGACAAAAACGCCCGGCATTGCTGCAGCCCGCACGCATTGCTGTTGGCTTGCTTGCCCTGCTTTGGATCGGGCTTTCTTATGTGCGTATTACGGAGTGGAGCAGTACCGTGAAGCTCATTGATAAAGCTATTGCGGCACAAGGCGACAACCATGGCAAAGCCTATTTGTGGCGCGGTATGGAGTTGGGTAATCAGGGCAAAATGCAGGATGCACTCCAGGATTTTACAAAAGCCATTGAAACAGACTCCAACCTTGTAGACGCCTATAAATACCGTGGCGGCATCATGGGCCTTGCCCGCCGCTACGATCAATCCGTGGCCGATCTCAGCAAATACCTGCAATACCACCCTGAAGCCGCCGAGCAGTTCTTCAACCGTGGCTTGTCGTACACCAACCTTGGAGAAAATGAAAAGGCGCTCGCCGATTTCAACAAAACCCTGGAATTAAATCCGGATTTCTACCGCGCTTACAATGCGCGCGGCAATGTGTACCTCGCCATGGGCGATACCGAAAAGGGCAATGCCGATCTTCGACAATATCAGGCCCTGGATGCTAAAGCAAAAGCCAAGGCAAAGCAGAAGCCGAAAGCGAATAGAAAATAATTTTTAAATTTTGGATGCTTGATTTTGGATGCTTGATTTTGGATGCTTGATTTTGGATGCTTGATTTTTAATTTTGAATGCTTGATTATTTGTTTTTTTGCTACGCAAAAAACTGATTATCAAGTAAAAATTATTAAAATTAAAAATCAAGCATCAAAAATCAAGCATTAAAAATTATTTTCTTTTGCGAAATGGCGCCCACAATTGGGACCAAAAGTTGTGCGGATAACGTTCCACATCCGGAAAGCCCAGTTCGATATCGCGGCCGTCTTTGGGCATCCATACGGTACCGAAAAGATAATCCCAGAGGCTGAGCGTAATACCGTAATTGATACCATACGAGCCTTGGGGCAATTCTTTGGCGTGGTGCCAGATATGCATTTGCGGACTATTGAAAATATACTTCAGCGGGCCTAAAGGCAAATAGATATTGGCGTGGTTGAGATGACCTATTGCAAGGGTAAATACATACACCACGATAAAATCCTGTATACCAAAGCCGATCATAGCCAGCGGAATATACTCCAGCGCCCGGTATACGAGGGTTTCCATAAAATGATAGCGCAAGTGCGCAGCATAGCCCATCTGCCGCACCGAATGGTGCAGCTTATGTACTTCCCACAGCCAAGGTACCCGGTGCAGGAGGCGATGGGTATTCCACTGTACAAAATCGCGCACCAGGAATAAAATCAGCATTTGTACCCAGCCGGGCAATGCTTTTACCTCTATGGCGACCATGTTGCTGATGCCAAAGGCCCAGCCTAAAAAATCGTTGAATGCTTTTACACCAACATCCGAAACCCCGTTGTAACCAATCAGGGAAAAGAGAAATACGTTGAAAAACATGTAAAAATTATCCAACCAGAAATCCTCGCGCACACGCGGCTGGTTTTTTCGCCATGGAAAAGCCAACTCCAATACATACACAGCGATAGATAACGCGATTAACCAATAGAAAAAATTTCCCCAGTGCGGGTTCAAAATTTCATGCCACAGGTAACGACCATAGCCGACTGTCGCATTGACGAAAATATCCCAGTATTGCTGCATAAGCTTTAACGAACTACTTTTTTACCCGCTGAGCGCCAGGCATTAAAGCCTCCCCGCAAATCATATACCTGTGTAAAACCGGCTTGTTTGAGTTGACGCGCAGCATTGGAACTGCGCACACCGCTGGCGCAATACACTAAAACAGGTTTGTTCTTATCCAGTTGTGCCATTCGCTGACGAAATGCATCGGTGTAGATATCTGCATTAATGGCTTTTTCGATATGACCGGAACTGTATTCGCCGGGGGTACGAACATCCACCAGTTGCGCGCCCGCCGTATTAATGGTTTGTTCAAATTTAGCGGCATCAAGAACCGAAGAAGTAGATTGCGCAGGTGCATCACCGCAGGCCATCAGACCAATCAGGAGCATAAACAATGCTGAAATTCGCATGTACTGAATGAGTTGCATGTTTTAACAAAATGGGTTTAATTGAAAAGTCATTTCAACAATTCGGTACAAAGTACGGAGTTTCTCCTGCTGCACTTCTGTGATTTTGGTTACAATACGCCGTACTGCGAAGCTCCGCTTCGCAGCCGTACATCGAAGCTTAGCTTCGATGCGCCGCTTGTACGTAACTAAAAGCACGAAGCCCGGCCTCGCACACCGCCTGGGCGAAGCCGGGCTTCGCTTGGGCGGAGTGCGAAGCCGAGCTTCGCGGTACTATTGTGCGAAGCAAAGCTTCGCGGTACGGTTGCGAAGCGGAGCTTCGCAATACCTTACTTAGCCTGTATCATCAGCTTCGTGCCTTTGTCGGAGGCAAACGGACAAGGAGGAAAGTAATCATGTACTACTGAATGAAAAATTAATAACCAGCTGCATCTATTTGAAATACTCCAAAAACACTTCCTTATACGCCGCCGACAACTCCACCTCTGAGCCGTCGCTCAGGGCAATAAAGCCGCCACTGCCTTTGTGGTAGCCTTTCACATAATCCAAATTGATAATGTGCGATTTGTGCACCCGCAAAAAACGCGGCGGCAACAACTCGGCAAAATGTTTGAGAAAGCGACACACCATTTTTTTACTGCCGTCGGCAAGGTGTATGTCGGTGAAATTGCCATTGCCGCGCAAACGAATAATCTGATCCATGCGCACCACCTCAAACCCCTCCAGCGTGGGCAATACAATCTGCTGTCGCTGCACCTGTGGCTCCCGGAAGTTTTCTACAATCACCTTGTTTTTATCAAACACCTCACGGGTTTGCAAATGTGCCTGCACCCGGTTGACTGCCAGTATCAACTCCTCAATACTGACGGGTTTTAATAAATAATACGCCGCACTGCGGTTGAGCGCCTGAATGGCATATTCGGAAAATGCCGTCACAAAAATCGTTTCAAACGGAATATGCGCGCAAGCCTCCAGCACATCAAACGCATTGCCATAGGGCATTTCCACATCCAGAAAAACCAGCTGCGGCCGCTCGCGCTCAATCAACGGCACCGCCTCGCGTATGTTGGCCGCCTCGCCAAGCACACGCACCTGCGGACAATACTTGCTCAAATAAGCCCCAAGCGCAGCACGGGCCGCCGCTTCATCTTCTACAATGACACTCCTGATTTCCATAGGCATCAGCACATAATTTCCACGATCACGCCCTGCTCCGGCGCGTTTTTTTCCGTGAGGGTAAACTGTATATTTTTCCCATACAACTCATTGAGCAGCTGTATGCGCTCGCGGGTATTGCTCAGGCCCCGGGAGCTGTACTGGCTCTGGTTGCGGGTTTTTAAAGCGCGGCTGCGCTCCAGTCCGATGCCGTTATCTTCCACGCGCAAGAGCAGCCGACCAGCCCGGCGTTGCACTGAAAGTTCCAGCAAGCCCTGCCCTTCTATATACCGCAGTCCATGCCAGATCGCATTTTCCAGATTGGGCTGAATGAGCATATTGGGCACCAGCTCGGCATCGGGATCTATATTTTCATCTATATTAATATGGTATTCAAACTGATCCGGGAAGCGCAAGCGCTCCAGATCTAAATATTTGCGCAACATTTCAAGCTCGCTGCTCAAAGACACGAAATCGCGGTTGGAATTTTCCATCGTGTAGCGCATGAGCTGCGAGTACGCGCTGAGGTATTTGTTGGCAGCCAATTCATCATTTTGCGCAATAAACTGATTCACGCTGTTGAGGCTGTTGAATACAAAATGCGGGTTCATCTCGCGGCGCAGGGATTGCAAGGCGATTTTCCGATTTTTACGGCGAATGGCAAACCAGGCGCGGGCCAGTACCAACAGTAAAATACCCAACACGGCCGCAGCAAGCAATAAGGAGCTATTAAAACGCTCCTGTTTGCGCAACAACTGGTCTTTCAAGGCTTTTTCGAGTTCCAATTGTTCAATGCGCGCCTCTGTTTCTGCTACCAAACGCTCGTCGCGCAGGGTACTGTCGGCCAGCACAAGGCTGTCGAGTTGCCCCAAAAAATTACGACTGCGCCGCAGGGCATCGTTCACATCGCCACGGGCCAGCAACAAAGTATTGATCTGTTCCAGGCTGTTGCGGGCTTCGAGGGTGAAGCGCCGACGCAGGGCAAGCTGATAGGCCGAATCAAGGAGTCGCAGCGCTTCATTGCCCTGTCGCGAGCGGGCATACAAATCGGCCAGCTCGCGGATCTGGCTGATCTGCAATGCAGGATTTTGTTGTACCTGCATATTCTCCAATGCTTTTTTTTGTACCCGAATGGCCGAGTCGGGATGCCCCATATTGAACAGGCTTTTGGCTAAGCGGTTGTTCAGGGCGAGTTGTTGCACCGGCTCCCGACTGTTGAGCAGGGCATTCTGATAACTCAGGGCTGCATCTCCGAACTGGTTTTGCCGGAATTGCAGATCGCCAAGCTGCTCATATTGAACCACCGTTTCGGCCTGGTCGCCTGCATCCCGCGCGATCTGTACGTTTTGCAGGGTCAGCTGTTGTTGTACCGCCGCATCATCATTCGACAAGGCACGCCGGGCATTGTTGCTCAGAATATCTTTTTGGCTTTCAGTTTCGTTCTGCTGCGCACTCTCCTCGTAGTTGGCGGCGGCAGCAGTGCTTTTTTGCTGCTGCTCCTGCGTGCGGGCGAGCAAGAGCGCCACCCGGCTGACATCGGCTTTTTTGCCAAGCTGTTTGTACAGGGATTTGGCTTTTTCAAAATAGGATTCCGCCTTCGGCAAATCATTTTTTTGCAAATACTCATTGCCCAATTGCTCATAAGCCGCGGCTTTCATCGCATCATCATCTGTCTCATAGGCACGTTTGAGTTTGCCCGCGCTTTCAACCATCGGGTTGCGCACACGTCCACTTTTAGCACTACTGTCTTTTTGCGCCAAAAGCGGCGAAAGCGACAGGCATAAGGTCAATAAAAGCAAAAATCGATTCATCGGTGCAAAGGTACGGCAGCGCATCCGCCCGAAACGGGGTTTTGACCAAGTGAAAACGGGTTTTCACCCAGTATGACTTTCCTCAATGCCCGTTTGGGGTACAGATTTGTGAAAAAAAACAATCATGTTGAAACGCAAATCACTGCTCCTTGTTGCTTCGGCCCTCGTACTGAGCGCCGCCACTGCCGCCGCCTTTTGGCCCGCCGCACAAACCCTGTATACCACTCCGAAATCTTACCAGAACCCTCCGACCGACAGCAGCGAACTGCCCATGTGCGTCGTACCCGACGCCGCCGACACCGCCTGCGTGTTCAAAAGCCTGATGGGCGAAGAGGAAAACAAAGGCTTTAGTAAATTCGACACCCCGGAAGAAGTCCAAAAAGCCCTGCGCGAAGGCCTCAGCTGGCTTGTGCAGGCCCAACAAGCCGACGGCGGCTGGAGCGCCGCCATGTATGCCTTCCGACCCGGCCCCAAAACCGGCGACGGCAAGCGCAGCGGACGGGCAATTACCGCCCAACACCAAACCGATGATGTAAAACCGCACGATGTTTATGGCAATGTAGCCCACAACAACGCGCAGCCGGGCGCTTTCACCTCCGACCCGGCCACCACAGCAATGGCCTGCATGGCCCTGCTGCGCTGCGGCCAAACCACGCGGGAAGGACAATACGCGCAGCACCTCAAAAAAGGACTGGAATTTTTGCTTCAAAGCACCGAAGAAAACGAACAAACGGCTAATACCAATACGACCGTCCGGAGTACCCAGCCCCAGCACAAACTCGGCCAGAACATTGATGTGGTGCTCACAGCGCAATGCCTGAGCAACGCGCTCAACCAACTGCCCAAAAACGATCCGCTGCGCAAGCGCATTGAGCAGAACCTGGCCTCCTGCGTGCAAAAAATTGAAAAAAACCAAACCGACAACGGCAGCTTCCAGGGTTCCGGCTGGGCAGGCGTACTGCAATCGTCTTTTGCCAATAACGCCCTCGAATCGGCACAGCAACAAGGCGTAAAAGTGGATAAAGACGTGCTGAAACGCTCCCGCGACTTCCAGCAAAGCAACTACGACGCCAAAACCGGCCGCGTCAATACCGACCTCGGCGCCGGCGTGGTGCTCTACTCGGTGAGCAGCAGCAGCCGCGCTTCCGCACAGGAAGCCCGCAAAGCCAAAGACGCCATTCAGAAAGCCCAATCTCAAGGCATTCTTAAAAAAGACGACGCGGTGAACGCCGAAAACCTCAGTAAAGCCGGCCTGAGCGAGGACGAAGCCCTGCGCTATGCCACCGCCTATCAGGTCAATTATGCGGCCAAAGCAACCGCTCAACGCGAAGACGTGCTGGCCGGATTCGGCAACAACGGCGGCGAAGAATTCCTCAGCTACCTGCAAACCGGCGAGGGTCTCATCATCGCCAAAGATGAAGGCTGGAAAGACTGGTACAGCAATATCAGCGGCAAACTCGTGCAGGTGCAAAATGCCGACGGCAGCTGGAACGGCCACCACTGCATCACCTCGCCCGCCTTTTGCACGGCCACCTGTTTGCTGGTGTTATCGGTGCAAAATGATATAGCGTTTTTGCAGCGGTAAGCGTTTGCTCAGGAAATCGCCCGCATTTTATTACCCTTGGCTTCGTGCGTTAGTTCGGCGAGGCCAAGGGTTTCCATGAGAGGCGGTACGTACATGCCAAAACGGCCGCGAAAACCTTTTTTGAGGCCGTACCAACCGCCAATCGGGTTGGATTCGGCGCGCCCCCAGGCTTCTACGGTGCCTTCTTTGGCAGGTTTTTGTTCGTCGGCGGCGCCAAGCTCCACCCAGTCGCCCACAGATTTAAGATATGCGTGCAGGTCTTCGAGGCAGCGGGCGTCGTAATGCAGAATGGTTTTGCCCACCACGCAGACGATGATTTTGTGCCCCTCTTTTTCGTCCATATACATCTGGTATTCGGCTGTACCGGGGGCGGTTTTGAGTTGCCAGGGGTTTTGTTTGGTACCTTGTTCCATTGGTGTGTAGTTTTTAATTGAAGGATGTAGAAGACTTCGTGCAGTTCGAAGTGTCTTTTCCACGCTTAAATATCATAATTTTCGGCGTATTCTTAAGGTAAATTTATAAATATTGTATTTTTAAAATAAATTGTATTATTTTTAGTTATTTTTTAAATTAAAATGTATAATTTTGCACCTGCCCCGACCCCAACCCCTGGAAGGCGCTAACCTCAAAACCCCGAACCGCCGAACCTTTTGCCTATGCCCAACATCATCACCCAATATTACAAAACCGAGTACGGCGAACTGCTGCTCGGCAGTTTTGAGGGGCAACTTTGTCTCTGCGACTGGCGCTACCGCAAAATGCGGCAAAGCGTGGATGAACGGATACAAAAGGCGCTCGGCGCGGGGTATGTGGAGGGCGACGACGCGGTATTGCAGGAAACCCGCCGTCAGTTGGAAGCCTATTTCACCGGGCAAAGCCAGGTATTTGACCTTCCCCTCCTGCTCGCCGGCACTGAGTTTCAGAAAACCGTCTGGCAGGCGCTTTTACAGGTCCCTTTCGGCAGCACATCCACATATTTAAAGCTGTCGCAAACTTTAGGCAACGAAAAAGCCATACGCGCCGTGGCAGCAGCCAATGGCGCCAACGCCATTTCCATCATCGTGCCCTGCCACCGTATTGTGGGCAGCAATGGCGAGCTGATTGGTTATGCCGGCGGGCTGCCTGCCAAACAAAAGCTCCTGCTCCTCGAAGGGGCGGGAAAAGTACAGCTCAATTTGTTTGATGCCCAATGAACGCAGCAAACTAAAATGAACCGAACCGACCGACTTATGGGCATTGTCGCCCACTTGCAGGCCAAACCTTACCAAACAGCCGAACAACTCGCCGAACATTTCGGGCGAAGCGTGCGCACGGTTTACCGCGACCTGCGCGCGATGGATGAAATTGGCGTGCCGGTAGGTTTTGAAAGCGGGCGCGGTTATTACATCCTCGGCGGTTATTTTTTACCCCCGGTTGCCCTGACGGCAGACGAAGCCAATGCCCTGGCCCTGATGGAACCCTTAGTGGTGCGCTTCGCCGACCGATCCATTCGCCGCTCCTACGATTCGGCACTCAACAAAATTAAACAGGTACTGGGCAATACGCAACGCCGCAACCTCGAACAAATACAAAAACAACTTGCCCATTACGTTCCCGATGCGTACAGCCACCTGCTGCCTTCTACCGATTACCTGAGCCGCATTCAGCAGGCCGTTATTGAGCAACGCATCCTGCATATTGAATACCTCAACCTCAAAGCAGTGGCCAGCCAACGCGAAGTGGAGCCGATCGGGCTAACGTTTTATTCCCTCAACTGGCACCTCATCGCATGGTGCCACCTGCGGCAGGAATACCGCGATTTCAGGGTAGACCGTATCCAGAAACTACACCTTTCCATGGCGCCGTTCCGGATTAAACAACACCTGCAACTCAACGATTACCTCAAAGCCCTGGAGCTTGCGGAAGTGCCAATCAGAAAAGATACATAATTTTTAAAAATACTGAAAACTCACTGACATAATGTTGTCAGTAACGGCCGCTATTTTTGTGCTATTCTTTCATTAAAAACAAGTACAATGACCGTTATCTCCCTGTTTATCAGAGAATTGCAAGAAGAAGCACTGACAACCCGAAAAATGCTCGCCCGTGTTCCTGCTGACAAAATGCAGTGGGCCCCACACGCCAAAAACATGCCTATGGACAAACTCGCTACGCATATTGCCGACCTGCCGGCCTGGATTGCCATGGCTTTTGAGCTGGATGAATTAGACTTCGACAGCACTACCTGGGAACCCAAAGAGATCAGCAGCCCGGCTGAACTGCTCGATATTTTTGAAGCAAGTATGGAAAAAGGGATGGCGCAACTGACAGAGGCAAACGGCGCGCGCCTGGGTGAGCGTTGGGTACTGCGCCAGGGTGAAATGATCCTTTGGGATACCGACCGCTGGGGCATGGCCCGCATGGCCGTCAGCCAGATGATTCACCACCGTGCACAATTAGGTATATACCTGCGCCTGCTGGACATTCCGATTCCGGGCAGCTACGGCCCGAGTGCGGATGAAGCGTAAAGGATGCGGATTACCGGATAATGGAGTTACCTTTGCCCTATCAAACGCTATTTTTTCCATATCGGCTATAAAGGGCAGCACTACCACGGCTGGCAGCGGCAACGCTCCGCCGTCGGGGTGCAGGCCGTGATTGAGGGAATTTTAGCCAAAGTGCTGAAACGCGCGATACCCACCGTCGGTTGCGGCCGCACCGATACCGGGGTTCATGCGAGCCAGTATTTTTTCCATGCGGATATGGAAGCGGAATATGATTTTGACCTGCGTGCCCGGCTCAACCGGAATTTGCCGCCGGATATTGCCATATTTGATATACTTCCTGTTGATGAAAAGGCGCATGCGCGGTTTGACGCCACGCAGCGCACGTATGATTATTTTTTGCACTTCCATAAAGACCCTTTTCTGGCAGAGCAAAGTGCGTATTACCCGGAACGTAGAGTAGATCTGGCGCGCATGAAAGCAGCGGTGACATTACTGACCCGCTATGAAGATTTTTACGCTTTTTGCAAGTCGCCGGACTCCTACGAACATACGATTTGCCGCTTGAGTGCGGCTACCATGTGGCAGCATGCAGATGGGGAGCGTTTGCGCTTTCAATTTCGCTCCAATCGGTTTTTGGCCGGAATGATCCGCATTATTATAGGGCGCTTGCTGGAGGTGGGCAGCGGAAAAATGACGGTAGAACAGTTTGAGCATTATTTACGGGAAAAACAGACACCACCTAATATTACGGGGGCATATCCGCAGGGCTTGTATTTATCTAAAATTGTATACTCGTATCTGGATTTGCCTGCGCGCGGAACATTTTCCGGTGTTTTTCAGGATGGCGTGCCGGGGTATTGGGGGGATATTGACTGAAACATGTTCGGGCGTGTTATGAAGTTTCTCTTATTCGTAAAAGTTCCTGAGTAGTTATAAGATTTTGGAATCCCTTATTCATTAAACCATTTATGAGCTGTTTATCTCCTGTCATTCTGCGAGTTTAAGATGATATCACCTATGCTACTATGTTTATTTAACAAAGCGCTGAATACAATATTTGTATCAATGACAAGTCTCATTGTTCTGGCAAAAAGCGATTTTTATTCTTCGCCCACCAGCTTTTGTTAATCTCCCTGGCCAGCTGGTCAATATCTTCTTGTGTTGCCATACTACTGGCTACAAGTTCTTTGTACCTCAAATATCTTAGAAAGCGCTCTACTTCTTCGATATTGAGTTGAACATTGGCAGGAAGCGTAACTACAATTGCTTCGGGTGTTTGCTTGATAATCATCGAGTCAATTTTATGATTAAAAACGAAAGCACAATATAAGGGTTTTTTTAGGAAAAAAACAAGTGATGACCACGTGATCGGTGTATATTTAGTCCCTTTCTACCCAATCAACTCCCCAAAGGTCAGCAAATTCATGTCCGGATCGCGGAGGGCAAACTCGCGCACACCCCAGGGTTTGTGTTGCAAGTGGCCAAGTTCAGGTATATCAAGTGCGCGGCTGCGGGCCAGTTCGTACCACTCCTGTATATGATCGGTTCGGAGGTACACGCTGCCGTAATTCTGCAGTGGATCCAGCCCGGCGAAGCGGAAAAAATGAATTTCCACCTGATCCTTGCGAACCATGAGGTAGTCGGGAAAGGTGTCATTGCCAATTACCTCAAAACCCAGTTGCCCGACGTAGAAGTCGCGCGTGGCAGATTTGTTGCGCATGGGCAGGCGCGGATGAATTTCAGTCAGCATAGATCATATTTTTCAGGCACAAAATTATAAAACATTTTTTGTTTTAATAAATTTTATCAAAAATAAAACAAAATATTTTTCAAATATTCCATCTGCATTATATTTGCTGCCTGATTTATTCGAAAACAACACTATTCACAAACAAAAACATGTCCGATGAAAAAGATCAACATCGCTTACTGGATCGTAACGGGGCTTTTTGCGGCCTTTATGATTTTCTCTTCCTTTTCCAACCTGACTTCTGCGCCGGAGGCCGTTGAGTTCATCAGCGGTCACTTGGGCTACCCCGCCTATATCGTTCCTTTTCTGGGCGCCGCCAAAATTGCGGGGGCGATTGTGCTCCTTATCCCTGCCTTCCGACGCATCAAGGAATGGGCTTATGCGGGTTTGTTCTTCGACCTTGCCGGCGCCTTCTTTTCCCTGATAGCCGTCGATGGCTTCAAACCCGAACTCGCCTTTATGCTGGTGTTTATGGGACTGCTGTTCGGGTCGTATTTTTTATGGCATAAAAAGTTGGCACAGGTTTGAGTTTCTGACCGAAAAACACAACTTTTCTGTATTCGCGAAAGTTTGACTAAAAGTTGTGCCGCACCTTTGTGCATGTAAAGCACGCCGACGAAATGGTCAGAATACTTCCGCAAACATTTTATGAAAATCCGGTCATCCAAAAAGTTCTGGTTGACGGGCTTTGCTGTGCGGTGTTTAAAAAACTGGATGCGCCGGAATATGGCAAGGAAGGTTATATTTCGGCGCATGCCCTTACCATGATTTTGCGCGGAACACTGCGTGTGGAAAACGACGAGGGCCTGCTGCTGGATGTACCCGCCGGCACTTCCATCCTTATGCCCAAAGGCCTGTACACCGTGTCGGATTTATTGCCCCAAAATGGCAGTTTTGAAGCGGTGATGTACTTTTTTGAACCCGATTTGATTCAGCAATTTCTCGACTCACTGAGCCTCAGCAACTCGGTACATCCCGGCGTTAGCCATGCCCTGATCCCAACGAACGAAGAGCTCAGCACCTATACTACTTCGCTGCTCCGCCTTTACGGCAATAAGCCGCAGCCCCATCGCCTGCTCGCCCGAACCAAACTTTTTGAACTGCTACACCTGCTCGACGCCGCCTACGACCAACAGCACGGATTTGCGCAACTGCTTGCCGCACTCAACAACAAAGCGCGAAAAAGCCTGCGCGAGTTTATGCTCAGCAATTTCCATAAACCCCTCGGTATTGAAGACTATGCCTACCTGAGCGGGCGCTCAGTTTCTACTTTTACCCGCGATTTCAAATCAAAATTCGATGGCGTAGCACCCAAACAATGGCTGATTGAGCAACGCCTCGAACGCGCCAGGGAATTGCTCGGCAAAGGACAGCACCAACAAATTTCAGAAATTGCCCTTGAGGCGGGTTACCTGAATATCCCCCATTTTATCAAGGAATTTCACAAGCGCTTCGGCATCACGCCCAAACAGTTTATGATTGAAAACCGGATAGCTACACCTTTGTAGCTTCCGAAAACACCCGCATTTTTCATCTTTTTATCAATATTTACCATGCATAAAATTGCAATCATCACCGGCGGCAGCCGGGGACTCGGGAAAGATATGGCCCTGTCCGTTGCCGCCAAAGGACTTGACATCATCCTCACCTACAACACACAGCCGGATGCAGCCGCTGAAGTTGTGGAAGCCATCCGGGTTACCGGGCGCAAAGCAGCTGCACTCCCGCTAAACCTCTCCGAAACCGGCGGCATCACAACCTTCGTAGCACAGCTCTCCAATCTGCTCCAAACGGATTTTGAAGACCGAAAGCCTGACTTTTTGATCAATAATGCCGGTATGGGCGCTACCATCCCGATGGCGCAGGCAACAGAGGCGCAGTTCGACGCATTCCTGAACGTACACTTTAAAGGCGTGTATTTCCTCACGCAGCAGCTCTTGCCGCTGATGAACGACGGCGGCGGCATTATCAACATCTCTACCGGCACCACGAGATTCAGCAACCCGGGTTACTCCCTTTACGCTTCCATGAAAGGCGCTGTGGAAGTACTGACGCGCTACATCGCCAAAGAGTATGGACAACGCGGCATACGCGCCAATGTCGTGGCGCCCGGCCCGGTGGAAACGGACTTCAACGATGCCGCCATTCGCAATAACCCGCAAATGAAAGAACGGCTGTCTGGCATGGCCGCGCTGAACCGTGTCGGGAACCCCGATGACATTGGTGGCGTGGTCGCGTTTTTGTGCTCCGATGACGCCAAGTGGGTGAACGGGCAGCGCATTGAAGTGTCGGGCGGGTTGCTGGTGTAAAAAAGGGGAGTGTTTTGGTATTTTAGAATTTGGTGTTTTAGAATTTGCGCGTATATTTGCAACCGATTAATTGCAAATTAAATTTTCAACGCAATGCGCAAACTCAAATTACAGGTACAAACCACGATCGACGGCTTCATCAGTGGCCCGGAAGGACAAATGGACTGGATGCAATTTCCCTGGACCGAAGACATCGGCGCCTATGTAGGTGCGCTAACGGAACCCGTAGACACCATCCTGCTTGGTCGCAAACTCGCCGAAGGATTTATCCCGCACTGGGCCGCATTGCCATCCGATACGCCCGGAGCCGACAAAATGAATCACTCCCGCCGCGTGGTATTTTCCAAAACCCTTGAAACTTCGCCTTGGGAAAATGCAAGTATTGCCGGCGGGCCACTTGCCGAAACCGTGCAGCAGCTCAAGTCAGAACCCGGCGGCGATCTCATCGTGTACGGCGGTGGCAGCTTTGTTTCGGCCCTGCTCGAAGCGGATTTAATAGATGAACTGAACCTGTTCATCAACCCCGCAGCCATTGGCAAGGGTATGCCTATTTTCGACAAACTCAGCAGCTTGCGGCGCTTTCAACTGCTTGAAGCACGGGCTTTTGAATGCGGCGTTGCGGTGCTGAAATACGCTTTAATCAAAACTTAATTACCCCAATCCATGCGCAGAGACGTTTTTCAGGCCATCGCCGACCCCACCCGCCGGGCCATTTTGAGCCTGCTGGCCTTGCAGGCAATGACCCCCAATGCCGTGGCGGCACATTTTGACAGTACCCGACAGGCCGTTTCCAAGCATATCCAGATTCTGACGGAATGCGAATTGCTCCGGCAGGAACAGCAGGGCCGGGAAATTTATTACCACCTCAATCCGGAAAAAATGAAAACTGTTGCCGACTGGCTCGAACCTTTCCGTCAAATGTGGGAGCAGCGTTTTGAGCAGTTAGACGCGCTTCTGGAAAATTTAAAAACAAACGTAACCACTTAGGTTCCCTGATCTTTGCGTGAATTCTTTGCGTCCTTTGCGTGAAAAATAACACGCTTTCACGCAAAGTGCGCAGAGCATTCACGCAAAGGACGCAAAGGCTAAGCAGTTACAAACAAACAAAAAATGAAGCACGAATTTATCAAAGACCTGACCAATGGGCGCTTATTAGTCAATCGCAGTTTTGCAGCCCCGCTCTCGGCAGTTTGGCGCGCCTGGACGGAGGCCGAACTCCTCGAACAATGGTGGGCGCCGCAACCCTGGAAGGCTGTAACCAAAAGCATGAATTTCACAGCGGGCGGCCGCTGGCATTACTACATGGCCGGTCCGGACGGCGAAAAACACTGGACTTTCATGGATTTCCTGGAAATTCGTCCGCAAACGTTCATCAAAACGGAAGATGGCTTTTGCGACGAAGCCGGCAATGTAACCGCCTCGGAGCTTACCTCCATTTGGGAAATTCATTTCATCGAGGAGGGCGAGCAGACCCTCGTCAGAATAATAATGCAATACGCCAACGAAACGGCACTCAAACAAATCGTGGAAATGGGCATGGAAGAGGGCTTCACAATGGGCCTGAACCAATTGGAAAACCTGCTGCAACATGGATAAATTCACAAGCGTAGCCGAATATATGGCACAGGTGCCGGAAACGGTTTTGCCTTTAGTGGAAAGCCTTCGCCAAACCATCCGCGAGGCCGTACCGGAGGCCACAGAGGTAATCAGCTACAACATGCCGGCCTATAAAACCAAAAGTGTGCTGGTGTATTTTGCTGTGTACGCAAAGCATATCGGCTTCTACCCTACCGGCGATGGTATTGCCGCATTTCAGGATAAAATCAAGGACTACCCGAATTCCAAGGGAGCCATCCGCTTTATGCTGGATAAACCCCTGCCGCTGGATTTAGTACGGGAAATGACTTTGTACCGGGCTTTGCGGGTTAGTGAAGGGTTTAGGTGACACTGCCTGATCTCAGCGAATATCAAATTTCCCGTAAATCATCTCCTGCACGCCTTTGGAATTGATAAAATCTATCGGGAAACCGTAGGGGATTTTGCTGATTTGCCTTAACTTTGTGAATAATTGCTATTACACTCCGATGAACGAATTTGACCGCGAAAACCTGCTTGAGGAGTTGGAAATGCTAAAAGTGCTTTTGGATTTCCACATCAAGAACAAGGCTCAAATTGCAATGTCTCCACAAGAATTTGACAACTATGTCAATGCGGTACTCGATCGATTAAGTGAGATCCGTGTTATTTTGGAGCAAAACTTCTGAAAAATGAAAAAATTTGCCAATATCTACGATTTAGTCTGCCGACTCACCGATGATCGGGCATTTCGGGCATTTTTCACCGCATACCTGATGACAGAAAGCGAGGAAGAAAGAACGGCTTTGAGCAATCGCTTTTGGCAGGAACTTGCCCTCCAAAATGCTGCGGAGCAACAACTCTTGCGGGCAGAATTCACCCGTTGTTTTCTGAAGCTCCCCGGCCTGGCGGCTGAGTTGCATGAGCGCGCCTTCAACGCCGCCAATGCCGCCAATGCTGCCTGAGCTCAGCGAATATCAAATTTCCCGTAAATCATCTCCTGCACGCCTTTGGAATTGATAAAATCCATCGGGAAACCGTAGGGGATTTTGCTGAGCTCGTCCAGCTCCTGCATGGCTGCAGCGGGCAAGTCAAATTCAAGGCATTTCAAATTATCCAGCAACTGCTCGGGTTTGCGGGCACCGACGATTGGAATAACATTGTGCTTGCCCCGCAGCCAGGAAAGCGCCAGTACTGAAGGGCTTTGCCCGAGCGCGGCAGCAAGTGCCACGAGTTTTTCTGTAATGGCCAGGTTACGCTCCGAAAACCGGGAATGGCCTTCTTTCAGGCGTTTATCATCGGCGTGGCCGTTGGTGTATTTGCCCGTGAGCAGTCCGCCGCCCAAAGGGCTCCAGGCCAGCAGGCTCATGCCGTCTTCGGCGGCGAGGGGCAGGTGTTCGCGCTCAATGTTTCTTTCCACGAGGCTGTATTCCATTTGCATGGCCTGAAAGCGGGGCATGTAGCGGTGTTCGGCAAGCGTGTTGGCTTTGGCGATGACCCAGGCTGGCGCGTCGGAGATACCGATGTGCAGTGCTTTGCCTGCATCCACCAATTGCTTCAGGCCGTAGAGCGTTTCTTCAATGGGCGTCCGTTTGTCCCAGATATGCACCCAGAAAACGTCTACATAATCGGTGTTCAGGCGTTTGAGGCTGGCTTCGAGGGCGAGCGTCATATTTTTGCGCTGGTTGCCGCCGGTGTTGATGTCTTTGGGGTTGGTCATCAGAGAATATTTGGTGGCGATGACCAGTTCGTTTCGAATACCGGCGGTGAGTTCGCCGAGGATGCGTTCGCTGTTGCCTTGTGTGTAGAAATTGGCGGTATCAATAAAGTTGCCGCCGGCATCGAGGAAGTGATGCAGCATTTGACGGCTGCCGTCTTTATCGGCACCCCAGCCCCAGTCTTCGCCGAAAGTCATGGTACCGAGGCAGAGTTCAGAAACGCGCAAGCCGGTTTTACCGAAAATTTTGTAGTGCATGGTGCGGTGACGGGTATTTTAAAATGCAGTTACCAAAGGTACTGCAAATGTTCTTTTTGAAATGAATTAAAGCAAGGATGACTTATATCGGGCTAAATGTGTCTTTTTTCCAGAGATTTAGCCCGATAAGATTTTTTATATTGGGCTAAATCTGCTATTTTTGCAGAGATTTAGCCCGATAAGATTTTATAAAACCGGCTAAATCCGTAACATGCAGCAAGTTTTAGTTGGCAGAAAACCCGAAATTGAGATACTGCACAAGGCATTAAACAGCCCGGAGCCGGAAATGGTAGCGCTGATTGGTCGCCGAAGGGTGGGTAAAACCTTTCTGATCCGGCAAGCCCTGGCCGGAAAAATTGACTTTGAGCTTACGGGGGAGCAAAATTCCGGAAAGCATCAGCAACTTCAGAATTTTGCAGATCGCCTGACGCTGCACAGCAAGCCGCTATTGCCTTTCCAACGGCCGGGCAACTGGCATGAGGCGTTTAACATGCTTGCAATGTGGTTGGAGGCTGATAAAAAGCCCCAAAAAAGGGTCTTGTTTTTCGATGAGTTGCCCTGGCTTGCAACACGCCGTTCCGACTTTTTAGCCGCCCTGAGCTATTTTTGGAACAGTTGGGCTTCGCAAAATCATGTTATGCTGGTGATCTGCGGATCAGCCGCCTCCTGGATGATTCAACATATTGTGCGCGACCGGGGCGGACTTTATAACCGCATTACCCGTCGGATACACCTTCAACCCTTTACACTGGCGGAAACCGAAGCATTTTTATTACAACGCGGCGTTCGGCTGGATCGCTACCAGCTATTACAAATATACATGGCGCTGGGCGGTATCCCACATTATTTAAAAGAGGTGGAAAACGGGAAAACGGCGGCCCAAAATATTGACCATATTTGCTTCTCGCCTAACGGCTTGCTCACGGATGAATTTGAACAACTCTACCCCGCCCTGTTTGAACAAGCCGACAAACATATTAAAGTGATTCGTTTGCTGGCCCGTTCCAGACAAGGCATGACAAGGGCTGAAATCATTGAACACGGCGAAGTAACCAATGGAGGTAACACTTCCAAGGTGTTGGAGGAATTGGAAAGCTCGGGCTTTATCACAGGTTTTTATGCTTTTGGCAAGAAGAAAAAAGAGATGCGCTACCGGCTGACGGATGAATACTCGCTCTTTTACCTTAAATTTATAGAAGCAAACCATGAACTCCAACGAGGCGCCTGGCAGACCTTCAGCCAGAACCAATCATGGAAAAGCTGGAGCGGTTATGCCTTTGAAAATCTTGCCCTGCGCCATTTGCCACAACTAAAAAAAGCCTTAGGCATTGCGGCAGTACATACTGAATCCTCTGCTTTTTCCCTGCGCGGCAACGGGCAGCAGGCTGGAGTCCAGATTGATTTACTCATTGACCGGAACGATCATGCCATCAATGTCTGTGAATTGAAGTTCTATAGCGAAGAAATAATCCTGAATAAAGCCATGGCCACTGCATTAAGGCAAAAAATTGCGCATTTCAAATCGGCAACCCAAACTAAAAAACAGATTTTCCTGACCCTGATCGCTCCATTTCCCCTTATTTCCAACGAACACAGCGTTGGGCTTGTAGATGTTTCCCTGACCATGGATGCGTTTTTTGAATAAAAAACCAATGCTGCAACTGCCCTTCGCGCAGGGCATCAATATGGCGCACAACCGTTTGCAACACCTTTTTACAACTTCAGCATAATAAAGTCATGACCACCAACGCCGAAATCTATTTCTCCGAAGGCTGCGGCCGCTGTTCGCTCGGCGGCACACCCGACTGCAAAGTGCATACCTGGCAGCGCGAATTGCAGGCGCTGCGGCAAATTGTGCTGGATTGTGATCTCCGGGAGGAATGTAAATGGGGCATGCCCTGCTATACCTTTCAGGGCAAAAATGTGCTCATGCTTTCCGCTTTTAAAGACAACTGTACCATCAGCTTTTTCAAGGGTGCGCTCCTGCACGACGAACACGGACTGCTGGAAAACGCCGGGGAAAACTCACACATTGCAAAACTCATCCGTTTTACCGCCCCCGAACAGGTGCGCCAAAACGAGGAAGCACTTAAAAACTACATTTACCAGGCCATTGAGGTAGAAAAAGCCGGCTTGAAGCCGCCAAAGGGCAATGCGCCAGACTGGCCGGAGGAGTTACAGCATAAATTTGCGGAAATTCCTGCTTTTCAGGAAGCCTTTGAAGCCCTCACGCCCGGCCGGCAACGCGGCTACCTGCTGCATTTTACGGGCGCCAAACAATCGGCCACCCGCACGGCCCGAATTGAAAAATGTATGCCGCAGATTTTTGCAGGCAAAGGAATGATGGATTAACGCAATACAATTATACCCACCGCGCAGTGGTTATGAAAACTGTATTCTTGCAATCCTTTGAAAATCAGAATGAAAGCATCCATCAATCTTCAAATCCACCCAAATCCGGGTATACAACACCATGCATCAGGACATTCAGACCTACAACCAACAACAAGACCCCAACGACAAAGCCATTTGCGAAGCACTTGCCGGACAAATTGATCTGATACTGAGCGAAGCGGAAAGCAAAATCTGGCACGCCCACCCCGTCTGGTTTCTCGATGGCAATCCTATCGTAGGCTACAGCAAGCTGAAAGGAAGCGTTCGACTCCTTTTTTGGAGTGGACAGTCCTTTGAGGAGTCGGGTTTGCAAAATGAGGGTAAGTTCAAGGCTGCAGAAGCGCGTTACACCGCACCGGATCAGATCAACCCGGCTGACCTGAATCGCTGGCTCGAAAAAGCGCGAGACATTCAATGGGACTACAAAAACATCGTGAAGCGGCGGGGTGTATTGGAACGTTTGAAGTGAGGAAAATGATTTGATTTTCATAACTTCTCCTTTGATTTTCGTTTCCGCCACGCTCGTCGCTGCCCCCAACTTTGCAGCCTGAAACCAACTAAATTTTCAGGCACAATGAAATACCTGCTCTTGTCCTTTGCCTTCTTGCTCGCCGCAAGCGGCATTTTTGCCCAAAAAACCGACAGCCTGCACCGGAAAGAACTCCACGTACGCGGCGCGCTGAGTATTACCAACAACGGATTTTCTTTTATTCCCTCTTTTACCCTTGGCAAACCGGCAGCCATTGTCAACCTCGCTGTTAGCGGCAAAGGACGCTTCAGCTTCGAGCCGGAATTTCGCTACGCGCTGGAGGGCAAGCCCTGGTCGTTTATCTTTATCTGGCGTTATAAAGTCCTCAAAACCAGGAAATTTCAGCTAACTGCCGGCGCCCACCTGCCCGCGTTGAATTTCCGTACCATTTCGGTAGTCAAAGACGGCGTACCGCAGGATGTCATTCAAAGTACGCGTTTTTTTCCGGTACTGGAACTGGCGCCCAACTATATGCTGCGCAAAAACATCGACCTTGGGATGTTCTACCTCTACGGACGCGGCGTAGATCCCGGTATCACGCGCAATACGCATTTTCTGGCCCTGCGCGCTAATTTTATGCGCATTCCACTTTCCGAACAATTTTACCTGCGTTTTGTACCTCAGTTTTTTTACCTGAAAGGCGACGCCAAAGATGGCATTTATGTCGCCTCCGCCCTGACGCTGGCGCATCGTAAAATTCCGTTCGCCCTTTCCAGCCTGCTGAATAAAGCCATTGACACAACAATTCCCGGAAAATCGCTGGAATGGAACATCAGCCTGCTCTACACCTTCGGAGGCGATTATGTGCAGCAAAACTTGTAATTTTGTTTGAAAAATACAAGTCGCGACATGGAAAAACCTGAATCACTGGAAGATTTTTACCGGCGAAAATTCGACTGGATGCCCGCGGGTATCCGCCAGGAAATCGGGCATTTCAACCTGTTCCGTCTGGAGCCGTTTGTAGGGGAAAAAGCGCAACCGGTGCCTTACAAACGCCGCGATTTTTATAAAATCATGCTGGTTCAAGGCGGCGGCAGGGTGCATTACGCCGATCGGGTAATGGAGGTTAAAAAACAGGCTTTGTCTTTTTCCAATCCGCTTATCCCTTACAAATGGGAGCATACGGAACAAATCCGGAAGGGTTGTTTTTGTATTTTCAACCGGCAATTTTTCCGCGAATTCGGCAACCTGAGCCAATATGCCGTCTTCCAGCCCGGCGGCGAACATATTTTTGAACTCAGCGACGCGCAGGCCGCGCAGGTACAGGGCATTTACGACCGTATGTTTGAAGAGTTCAACTCGGAATATATCCACAAATATGATGTGCTGCGCAACTTAGTGTTTGAACTCCTGCATTTTGCCCTGAAAATGCAGCCCTCATCGCAGTACAAGCAACAGCAGGGCAATGCTGCGCAACGCATTGCCACCCTTTTTCTGGAATTGCTCGAAAGGCAGTTCCCCATCGAAGAAAACCACCCGCAGGTACAAGTGCGCAGTGCCTCCGATTTCGCGCAGCAACTGAATGTACACGTTAACCACCTGAACCGCGCCGTAAAAACCTGCACGGGCAAAACCACCACGCAACTCATCGGCGAGCGGCTGTTTCAGGAGGCCAAAATTATGCTCCGGCACAGCGCCTGGAATGTTGCCGAAATCGCCTTTGCCCTCGGCTTCACCGAAGTGACGCACTTCAACAGTTTTTTTAAAAAAATGAGCGGGTTGAGTCCGACGGGGTTTAGGAAAGTGCTGAAATGATTAGCGTGTATTCGTGCCCCTCTGCCCCCTGCAACCCGACGTTTCCATGTTTTGTCTTTGCATTCATCTAAAAATGCAGCGCCCCGGGCGTGTGCACCTTACCTTTCATGGCTTTTCATCATAAACCTTCTACTCGACATGAAACAATTTCTCCTGCTTCCTGTACTTCTGTTTTGCAGCCTGCTGCCACAGGCTTTTTCCCAACAACTGAGCATGCCCGCAGGGGCCGGCAACCTCAAATGTATGGCCGGCCGGCGCGTAGGCATGACGGATATCGAAATCCGATGGAATGCCCCCGGCGTTAAAGGCCGCGAAGGCAAAATCTGGGGCACGCCCGTGGCGCATTACGGCATGGAAGTACTGGGCTATGGCTCCAACGACCCCTCTCCCTGGCGCGCAGGCGCCGATGAAAACACCACCATTTATTTCTCCACGGATGTAAAAGTACAGGGCAAATCCCTGCCTGCCGGTAAATACGGTTTCCATATTATACTCGCACCCGATTCCTGTACGCTCATTTTTTCTAAAAACAGCGATGCCTGGGGCAGCTATTTCTACAACCCAACCCTCGATGCCCTGCGCGTAAGCACCCGCCAACTCAAAGGCCAGCCCTTGCAGGAACGCCTCGAATACAAGTTCCTCAACCACAGTGCAAGCAGCATCGACATCGCGCTCGACTGGGAAAACTGGCGCATCCCTTTTACCATTGAAACGGATCTGAACGCACTCACCGTAGCCTCCTTGCGCCGGGAACTGAGCAGCGGTTTGGGCTTCGACCCGCCCAGCCTCCAGACGGCCGCCAACTGGTGCCTGAGCAACAATACCAATTTTGAAGAAGCCCTTACCTGGATAGAACGGGCCACCGACCCCACCCTCGGCGGCGTGAAATCCTTCACTGCCCTTTCCACCAAGGCCGGACTGCTGCAAAAACTCGGAAAAAACGCCGAAGCCGATAAAATTATGCAAACGGCCCTCGATAATGCAAGCGTGCTGGAAATGCACGGCTACGGCCGCCGACTGATCGCCGAAAAACAATACGCCAAAGCATTAGACGTATTCCGGAAAAATTTTGACAAAAACGGCGACACCTGGCCCGTACACGTTGGCCTGGCCAGGGGCTATTCTGCAAACGGCGACCTGAAAAAAGCCCTCGAACACGCCAAAAAAGCATTGCCCCAGGCGCCCGATGCCGTTAACAAAAGCAGTGTGGAGCAAATGATCAAAACCCTGAGCGAAGGCAAAGCGCTGTCGCAATAAGCGCAGGCATTAAAAAATCTTGTCCGGATTCAAAATACCATTCGGATCAAAAACTTTTTTGATTTCCCGCATCAGGGTCATTTCGACGGGTGAAAAAACAATATCTAAATAAGGTTTTTGCACCCAGCCGATGCCGTGTTCGCCGGAAATGGTACCACCCATGCTTTTTACATAGGTAAAAATTTCGCGGATGCCCTTGGGCACTTCGTGTAGCCAGGCCTGCTCATCAAGTTGTCCGCGCAGGATATTGACGTGCAGGTTGCCGTCGCCCGCATGCCCGTAACAAACCGATTCAAAGCCATAGCGGGCGCCAACTTCCTTGACGCAGCGCAGCAGTCCGGGCAGTTCGGCGCGGGGCACCACGGTATCTTCTTCCTTATAAATGGAATTTTTCTTCACCGCGTGGGCCACATTCCGGCGCAGTTTCCAAAGCGCCGTTTTTTGGGCATCATTATCGGCAAAAAAGATTTCACCGCATTCAAAGCGTTCCAAAACCTCATTGATAACAGCGCAATCGGCATACAAGGCATCCAGATGAAAGCCATCCACTTCAATGAGCAGGTGCGCAGCATCCGCGTCGCCGAGCGGAACGGGGGTCTCCCCTACATAACGGATGGCCCATTCAATGGCGCTGCGCTCCATAAATTCCAGTCCGGAAGGCGTAACGCCCGCCTCGAAAATAGCCGCCACGGCGGCGCAGGCGCTTTCGGCAGAGCGAAATGGCGCGAGCATCAGCAGGCTTTGGGTAGGATGAGGCTGTAATTTGAGGACAATTTTGGTGACAACGCCCAGGGTGCCTTCACTGCCGACAATCAGTTGCGTCAGGTTGTAGCCGGTAGAATTTTTTAAGGTATTTGCGCCGGTTTCAATTACTTCGCCATTAGGCAGCACCACTTCGAGGTTGAGTACATGGTCTTTTACCACGCCGTATTTAACTGCTTTAGGGCCGCCAGCGTTGGTGCTGATATTGCCGCCGATGAAGCTCCAGCCGCGGCTGGAAGGATCGGGCGGGTAAAAAAGTCCTGCTTCGCGCAACGTATTTTGCAAATGCTCCGTGATAACGCCTGGCTGCACGTGTGCCTGAAAATTGCGCTTATCAATGTTCAGGATTTGATCAAAACGCCGCATGGAAAGCACTAAGCCGCCATGAACAGGAAGGGCGCCACCGGCCAAACCAGAGCCGCCGCCGCGAACCGTCACCGGTATACGTTCTCTGTTGCAAATACGCATGATGGCACTTACCTGTGCCGTATCGGCTGGCTCGGCAACCGCTTGTGGGAGAAAACGCAGGTCTTCCGTCTCGTCGTGGCTGTGCGCTTCGCGGGCAGATTCATCCGTAAAAAAATACGCTTCGCCCGTAATGGCGCGCAATTCAGTCATTACTGCTGCGGAGATGGCTTGAAATTCGGTACTTTTGCCCATGCAAAAAAATTGTTTGCCTGACGGGCCTCAAAAGCAGGCCCGTAGAATCAGATCAATGAATACAAGAAATTACACCCTGCAATTGCGCACTTTTTGCCTGTTCGGCGCACTTTTTTGCTTCACACAAGTACAGGCACAAGGCGGTTTTGACCCCGATGGAGATCAAAGCGAGCGCAACAAAGGTAACGGAATTTTATTGCACCTCGGCCTCGGCGCACACTTGCCCGGCGCCGACCTGGATACGCGCTTTGGCACCAGCGGCACCCTCGGCGGTGGCGTTGAACGCATCAGTGAACGCAACTTTTTTATCGGATTGGAAGGCCATTATCTTTTTGGCCCGACGGTAGATGAAGATCCGCTTGCCAATCTGCGGACTGCGGAGGGGTATATCATTGGCAACGACCGCAGCCTGGCCTCTGTAGTGTTGCGTCAGCGCGGCTGGTATGCCGGTGCTACATTGGGAAAATTATTCACCTTCGGAAAATCACGCGCGGGCCTGCGCGTATCGTTCGGCGGCGGCTGGCTGCAACACAAAATCCGGATTCAGGATGATACCCAATCGGTCACCCAACTCACCGGAGATTACAAAAAGGGCTATGACCGGCTCACCGCCGGCCCAGCCCTTCAGCAATTTATCGGATGGCAACAACTTGGCGCCAAACGACGTAACAATTTTATGATCGGCCTGGAATTTAACCAGGGCTTTACCAATACCCGCAGGGAATGGGATTTTGAGCTGGGCCGAAAACTCGCCCAGCAACGCCTTGACCTGCGCTTCGGTATTCGCGCAAGCTGGACGATCCCCTTCTATACCGGCAATGCCGAAACCATTTATTATTAAAACTTTGTTCGGGAATTATGAATTTCCGATCAAGCTTTAGGCTTTTGCGAATTCCAGATTCGCCTGGATTTTAACTTCGTCGGCAACAACAGCGCCGCCGGCTTCCGTCAGCACATCCCATTGCAAGCCAAAAGATTTGCGCTTGATTTTGCCGTTGATTTCGAAACCGGCTTTGATATTGCCCCAGGGGTCTTTGGCGATACCGCCAAATTCCACGTCAAAAGTAACCGGCTGGGTGATGTCGCGAATGGTCAGCTCACCATCGAGGGTGTACTGCTCGCCGTCTACCTGTTTTAGGCCGCCATTGCTTTTGAAGGTCATTTTCGGAAAAGCTTCAGCATTGAAAAAGTCGTCGCTGCGCAGGTGAGCATCGCGATCAGCTACGCCGGTTTCAATAGAACCGGTTTCCACTTCAAATTGAATATTGGCCGTGGTAAAGTCTTCGTCTTCAGTGCTTACAGTGGCGGCGAAGGTTTTGAATTTGCCGGTAGCTGTAGCCACGAGCAGGTGACGAACGCGGAAGGCGATGTCGGAGTGGGCGGCATCAAGTTGCCATTGTGTGCTTGCCATGAATTTTCTTTTTTATAGTGTTGTTAAATGTTCCTGCAAAGAAACAAGATTCATTTGAAATAGTTGTTGCAACACTTAAATTTAATACATTAATATTATATCCCCCTGTGAATAATCCGGATAATGGTGCTTTACACTACATTTGCCCGAAATTTCAAGCCCAACTATGATCCAACGCATACAAACCCTTTACCTCCTGCTGGCTGCCGGCGCTTCTTTTTCACAGCTCACGCTGCCATATATGAGTGTTCCGGCCGATAACCCGGCCCACAACCTGAAAGTTTTTGAAGACGGGATGCTCAATCCCTTCGACAATATCGGCCTGCTTGGTCTTTGTGTTTTATCGGGCCTTGTGGCGCTGGCCGCTATTTTTATTTTTAAAAACCGCCCTTTACAGGCACGCTTGGCCGGTGGCGCACAAATAGCCACCTTGCTCCTGCTGGTGCTGCTTGGCGTGAGTATTTATCAGGCAATCGATAAAATGCCCGAAAGCGGCACTTACAGCTTCCAGATTGGCATCGCTTTTCCTGTTTTGAGCCTGATTTTACTGTGGATGGCAAGTCGTGGCATTCGCGCCGACGAAAAACTGGTGCGCAGCTCCGATCGCCTGCGCTAATAATTTATCCTTGTATTAAAGCGCTTCACGCCGCCCCAAAGCCCAAAAACTCAGGGGCAACGCGAGTAAAGCATTTAAACTGCCGTGAATAGCGCGCATTGCATCAATGCTGTATGCCCATTCCGGCAGTAGCACGCGCAAGGCATACACCAATGCGAGGCCCATGGTATAGCCGAAAATCAGTGCAGCCGCTACCCCTTCCCAATGTTTCAATACCCAGGATCGGCGCAACAGTTGAACTGCAAACAACAGGGTTCCGAGGGCCATGAGTCCGGCACAAATACTTTCAATAAATATATTGCCCCCAAAACGGGTGCTGGTAATGCCAATGGCCGTGAGCGGCGTGGCGAGGGCGATGATCAGGGCGGCCAGGCGCGTGCTGGCGTTCGGAAATTTCTGCAACAACAAAGTTGCGGCCGCCATTAACCCCAACCCCGCGAAATGAAAATGCAAGGCCGTCAGGCGGATAAAAACGCCGTCGAAACCTATAAAAGACGTAATATTCAGTCGATCAGCGAAGAGCCAAATGGTTCCGATTCCGAAAAAAACAAGTGTACTGCCCAGCGCAAGACGCATGATCCCTACCAGATTGCGATTCAGGAAAATTTTCAGGCTTTCCCATAACGCATAAGCCCCCATGCCGAGCCAGGGCAAAACCAACAAAGCTCCCCAGCCGCGGGGCAGCAGCAGTGCAAACGCAGCACCCAAAGCTGCGGGAAAAAGAGCGCGCCTGAAGCCTGTTCCAAAATACGACGCTGCAAAAGCCTCGCGCCAAAGGGCGTGAAAAACGACCGGACTAAACAACAATACGGCGTAAATAAGTACGCTCAGGCCATAATCGTGGTGGAGTAAACGGCCCGGAAAAGCGATAAACGCCAATACGGGCGTCAGGAAAAAAGCAAGGAGCCATTGATCGGGTCGCCAGGCTTCGCGTGCGCGCACAGCGCCGCCAGACTGAATAAATTGCCGTACCGCCGTAGCTGAGTCGCGGCGAAACCAGGCCTGCAACAGGCGGGCGATGGGATAAATAAGCCAAATGGGCCACCAGCGCGGCAGCGAAAAGGCGCGAATTTCATACCAGACGACGCCCTGTTCATCTATTTCCACCCGAAACAATTCTTCACCGCGCTCAATATGCCCCGGCAGGGTGCCGTAAGCAAAGCCGAAGCGGGTGGCACTGTCTTCGGTATACACAATGCGGGCACTATTGCTCCAAAACAAGCCAAATAATCGGAAAATGACGGCTACAACGCTGCCCGTTTGTATTGGCGAGCCGAGGTGCTCCACGGGCGTCCAGTGGCGGGGAAAATGTACCCATTCCTGAAGCGCTTTTTTGGCAAGTTGAAAGGCTGCGGGGCCATGCCCGACGCGCACGCGCTGGGCATCGTTGTTGAAACCGGGGGCTTGTCGCGCGTCCCGGGTATATTCCAGCAATTGTTCGGGATAGCTGAACGCTTGTTCTTTTTGAGTGGCAATAAATTGCCGGATGCGCTCAGGGGAGGGATAAAGTAGCGTAATCATTTGTTTCAATTGTTTTTGAAAATAATGAAACGAATATATTGAGGGAAATGTTTTTATGCTTGTGTGAAATTTCTTAGTAAATCCTGACAATGGAGCAGGCGTCAGATTGGTCGTCGGAACTGGCGATTTTATTTCCCGCAGATTAGCGCGGATGCTCTCGCAGATCGCGCAGCTATTTGCCTACTTATACCTGCGCGATCCGTGAGAAAATCTGCGGGAAATAAAAAATTAAATTTTTTTAAAAAATAATTTTCTGTTCAAAAAAAACATAATCAATTCAAAATCAATTATTTAAAATCAATAATATCCATCGCCCACAACCTTTCTTAAGCCAATACTATGTTTTTTTTGGTTCTATGTATTGCAAAGTACCTTAAGCACACTTATCTTTGCATCATCAAAGGGCGGAAAGCAAATCCCGGACTTTGAAAAAAAGATGAAACGAACTGCACAACTGTCTGGTTTTTTACTCTTGCTTGCCCTGCTGGGCGCCTGTGCCTGTGGCCGACAAGGCCCGATCAGTAAAGCAGCTACCCGGCAGCTCTGGCATACCGTAAGCCTGAGCGCCAAAATTGCATCGCATACAGAAACGCCCGCTCCGGAGGCCGGCACGGTATCGGCAATTGAGGCCAAGCAGCAGGCAGAACAACTTAACCGCAAACCATAACGCTTTGCCACATGGATTTGGAAAATGCAAAGGCGCAGATGCGCAAAGGCGTGCTGGAAATGTGTATCCTGGCCATTATTGATGAAGACGAGGTCTATCCAAGCGATATTATCGCAAGGCTAAAAGCCAACGATCTGATTATTGTGGAAGGGACGCTTTATCCGCTACTAACCCGCCTGAAAAATGAAGGATTGCTGGAGTATACCTGGCGAGAAAGCAACGCCGGCCCCCCGCGCAAATACTTTAAAATCACTGAAAAAGGCCGACTGTTCCTCGAAAACCTCACCCAGAGCTGGAACACGCTCGTTCAGTCAGTCAGTCAAACGCTACAAAACGGGCACAATGCCTGATCTCCGAAAAACCGCTTTTTTTAAACAGCGAAACGAACAATGAACAAGATTCTCAATATCAACCTCGGCGGTTATGCCCTGACGATTGACGACGACGCCTACCAGGCCATGTCGGAGTATCTCGATCTTATACGCCGACGCTTCAGCGCCAGCGAAGGCTGCGATGAAATTATGAACGACATCGAGAATCGTCTCGGTGAACTCATCGCTCAGGGGCTTGGCAACCGCACGATCGTTATGATGCCCGATGTACAGGACGCCATCAACACCATGGGCAAACCCGAAGATTTCGGAGACGACCCCGCCGCGCCGCCACCGCCGCCCGGCAGCACGTCCAACACATCCGGCAACACCCGCGGCAACCAGGTTCCGCCTGTAATCCGCACCGGCAAACGCCTCTACCGCGATATGCAGGACGCCTCCGTCGGCGGTGTCTGTGCAGGCTTAGCTGCCTACTTCGGTATGCCCGACCCGGTCTGGATGCGCCTTATTTTTGTACTGCTCACTATTTTCTCCACCGGTTTCTGGTTTTTGGCCTATCTGCTGCTCTGGGCTTTGATGCCCCCGGCCATGACGGCTGCCGACCGCCTCGCCATGCGCGGAGAACCGGTCAACGTAGACAATATTGCCCGCGAAATTGAAAACGGTTTCCACCGTATGAGCAGTAAAATGGAGGCCAACAACTCCATGAAAAACACCGTCTCCAATATCGGTGATTTCTTCGGGTCGCTGCTGCGCTTCGTCGGCAAATTCGCCTTCGGATTTGCCATCCTGATTGCCATTCTGATCTTTATTTCGATCTTTTTCGGATGGATCGCCGGTATCATTGGCCTCAGCGCTATCAGTCCGGCCGTGGAATATTTCAGCCCCTTTTCCAGTGGCTGGACCTGGATGCTGTACACCACGTTTTTCCTGTTCGGCACCCTGACGTTGGTGGGTATGTTCACCGCATTTTTACGCCTGATTTTTAATAAAAAAATTCCGGCCTGGTTCAACGGCGGCGTATGGCTGTTCTGGACACTCAGCCTCATCGCCACAGTTATTTTTGTGGCCATTGGAGCAAAAGATTTCAGCAGCAATGCCCGTATCAGTCAGGAAACCGATCTGCGCAGTATCAATTCCGACACCTTGCATGTGCAGGCAATTTCCCGCTACATCAACCGCAACGCTGAAATTTATCTGGAAGAAGAAGGTTTTCAGGTGCTGGAAAACGAAATGTACCTCAATGGCCCCCTGGATATTCGGGTACAACGCGCCGCAGGCAATAACTTTGAGTGTGAATATATCATCCGCGCACAGGGCCAAAACATGAATGATGCCATGGAAAATGCACGTGCCATCAACTACCAACCCCAGTTCAGCGGCAGTACTTTGCAAATTCCAACCGGTTATAGCGTACCTCAAGGCCGAAAATGGCGTGGCCAACGCATTAACCTGACGATTTATGTGCCGGTGGGTAAATTCGTAACCTTCGACAATGAAATCAGTACACATGTACATGATGTCGATTACGACTACTCGGAGCGCAATCAGGGTATTTACAAATATCCCAATCGCGTGTACCGCATGATGGACGGCGGCCTGCGTTGCGTGGATTGTCCGGCTTTCGGCGACCGCAGCTACCGCAGCGACGAACGTTATGAAGACTTCCTGCTGGAAGGCAACTTTGAAACGGAATTGCGCCACAGCGATCATTTCAGCATCGAATACAGCGGCGCACCCAACGCACAAAGCTTCTTTGAAGTAGCGCAGAACAACGACCGCGTACGCCTGACCGCCAAAACCGGCGCCCCGGCCGGCCTGAAAGTGGTGATCAATACCCCGGTGTTTACTTCGCTGATCGCCAATGAAACCGGCAACGTAACCCTCCGCGATTTTGATGAAGGCCAAGCCTCTATTTCCGTGCGTGGCACCTCGAAAGTCAAGGCCTATATGGAATGCCGCGACCTCGAAGTGTCGTTGGTAGGCCGCTGCACCCTCGACCTGATTGGTAAAGGCACCGAGCTTTCTGCCAGCCTGACCGATGGGGCGGTATTGGAGGCGCTCACCTGGCGTGTACAGGAAGTTAGTGTAAATGCCAATCAATCGTCCAAAGCAAGGGTTTTTGCTTCCGAACGCGCCGATACCCAGCACGACGGCAGCAGCGAAGTGCAGGTGCAGGAAGTCAATCCGAATACCCAGCAATAATCAGCGCCGGAGCAACAAGGCAGCGGCTGCACGCAGGCGATTGGTCCAACGTTCCATATCCACGACCAGCAACTTGCGATCAGCCAGGGGAATTTTCCCGAATTGCCGCTCCAGATCCGCGTAATGCTGCAAACAAACGCGGGTAATGGCAACTAAAAAAAATATCATTGCCCAGGCTAAATGTGGCCTGGGCAATTTTTGTATCGCTGTTTTACAGGCATTAACCTGCGTCTCAAACAGCTCGTTCAGCGCCTGAATGTTTCCGGCTGTCGCACAAGTACTTGCAGCCGTGACGGTGCCCGCTTGTACATCAAACCAGAGGTCGAAAATATCGTCGCAAAGTTGAATCAAGGCGCCAAACAGGTATAAGGCCTTTTCTTCCGGCGCTGAAATCGGGTTATCCAGCAAACTGCGGAAAAGCAACACCGAACAGCCTCCTTTCTCAGCCGTAATCCGCATAATCTCCCCTTCCAATTCCACACTCCCCAATTCCGCATTCCGCATTCCCCATTCCGCATTTCCCAATTCCGCATTCCCCATTCCGCATTCCGCATTTCCCAATTCCACATTCCCCAATTCCGCATTCCGCATTCCCCATTCCGCATTTCCCCACTGTCTTCCCCGTATTTCCACATTAAATACACGGTGCATATATTCTTGAAAAACAAGCTTTTGCTCCGGAGTTTGCAGGGCGTAAACGCTTTGAAGAAAATGGAGGGCCAAGCCGCGCTCATCGGCCATTTTTCCATATTGCTCCGGATTGTCCAACCAATGTGCGCCTTCAATATCGCCGTGGCGGTAGGCATCTACCAGATCATCAAAAAAGTAGGCTAAGGCGGCTAAATGTGTGAAACGCTCGCGCTCGCGACGCGTACGCAGGCGCCCGCGTAAGGCGCCGAAAATAGCGCTGAGGTAACTGACGCCGTAGAAATAGTGTTTAAAACGACGCTTCTCTTTACTGTTCAACTCCTGATGTTGGGGTAAATCCAGGATGCGCAGGGCTTTGCGCCGGAAAAAATACCAGGCGCGCAAAAACACCCAAGCCAGCCGCAAGGTGGCCGGGAGCAGGAAAAACCAATGACGGATTTGTTGAATAATTGCGGACATGAGGCGCGTTTGCGCCCCAAAGATCAGAATTTATAGCACTTGATTTTCCCCATTTTACTGCCGCCGCCGCCGGAACTGCGTTTGCCGCCGCTACCCAGTTGTGGCAAAGGAATACGAAAACCATTGATTTTCAGTCCAATATAAAAATCTGTACCCGTCAGTGCAGCTTTGGTAAAAAAACTGCCGAGGTTATCGGTGCCGAAGTGCAAAAACGCCAATCGCCCCGCAGCGCCCATACGCACCGAACGCCAGTCGTTGAGTACTACCGGCAGCGAAAATGAAAACCATTTATGTTCAAAACGCGGCGTGAGTGCCAGGGTATTGGGTCGGTAAACCGCAATCCGCCCCATTGGCATACGCTGTATCAACAGGGCATTGACATACAATCCGCGGCGCAAACGCAGCTCCCCCTGTAAGGACAGCGCCGCAGGCAGGGCCATACTGAAGGATTCCGCAGTAAGCGAGGCATCGGGCGTACCCAAAAAAGCCGTACTCAGGTCATTGATGATGTCCTGAGCATTGTCGCGGCCCGGAAAATCAGCGTCCGATACCCGTTTTTCGCTGTCGAAACGGATACGGTGTCGTTGAGCGCTTTTGGCGAAACGGATAAAGCCGAGATCGAGCAGGGAAGCGCCGATTTTCCAGGCATAATCGGTTTCATTGGCGGCATCATCGGCGCGTTGGGCCAGTACAAAACCCAGATCAATACCCATCCCGGCGCCTTGTCGCTGCAATTTGTAGCCATTCTGGTCGCTGTTCAGATTGCCGGTAGTAAAGGCATAGCGCCAGTCGGCGCGGGCAAAAGCCACCGTATCGCCCTGTTGCTGCGAATAATCAAAAGTGCCGGCCGCACGCAGGTGCAGGGCTTCAAAACCCATGAGGTATTTGGGCGTTACCCCTATGGCAAACTGCCGCGTCTCATAATCGTCGTTGCGGTAGCTGTAATGCAGCCCGATTTCGCCCCAGTTCATCAGGTTAACATTCACCGGATCAATATCCAGTACCCGGAAACGGGGCAGGGTAGACAGCACACTGTACCGCAAAACCGAAGGAATGTCGTAGCCGGCAAAGCTGCTCCTGACATTACTGACAAGCCCCAGGGTATGTTGGGTTTTGAAGCGAAAGCTAAACCCCGGAGCACCCGCAGCCACATGCAGGGCGCCATGCATATTGCGATCGCGGTCGAAAAAATCCTGTACAATCGCATCGTCCGGAATCGGGCGTTCGGGCGAGGCATCCGCGATGGAGAATATTTTATCTGAATTTCGAAGGGCCTTGGGCAGGCTTGTATTTTGTAAAAAAGCGTAGCTGTTTTCTACAAAAATCTGCGCATTGAAGAGGTTTATTTCCCAGTTATTGGGATTAAAGGCTGTGTTGGCGGGGTTTATCGCAGCACCATATAAACCGGAATAGCGTTCAAGGCGCATACCCAATTGTTCCTGGGCATAAACAGGCGAAAAGGTTACAGCAAAAAGGAATATTGAAAAAACACGAACAGCAAATGACATCGGCGGGAAATTTACAATCAGATCAAAAATGCTCTAACGGTAAATTGCCGGTTTTTAGCGTGTTTGGGGGATAAAACGTCTCTGTTCTGCATCGTTCCCCGTTCTCCGTAGCGATGGGTTTGAAACCCATCGCTACGGAGAACAGACGGGTTAAAACCCGTCTCTACGCCATTTTTTTGGGTTTATACACCAAGGTTGCAGCGTTTTCGGGGCGCAGGTATTCCCGGGCGCAGCGCTGCAATTCGGCGGGCGTAACCGCCAAATAGGTCGCCACCTCTTCGTTAATCAGTTCGGCTTTGTCGAGAATTTCATAATAGGCCAGATTTTGCGCCTTACTCAAAGCGCTGATCTCCGAAAACACCACATTATTCTCAAATCGATTCAGGATTTTCGACAATTCGCGCGACTCAATCAAGGTGTTTTTCAGCAGTTCCAGCTCTTTCCAAATGGCCTCCAGCGCCTGCTCGATGCTGACGCCCTCTACCGGGCGGCCTTCCACCACAAATAAGCCGGGATCGGTGCTGGCGGTCACATAGGCATCTATTTGTGAAAAAAGCTGCTGCTCTTTGAACAGCCTCCGGTACAGGCGCGAGGAATGGCCCTGCGCCAAAATATCGCTCAACAGATCGATGACGTAAAAGTCAGGCTCCAGTCGCGCAGGCATACGAAAAGCAAGAAACAGGGCAGGAACCGGCACGTCGGCCTCAACTTCTTTGTACAGCGGGGCTGTTTGTGCAGGCAAAACCGGCATGTTGCGCCGGGGCTTGCTACCGCCCGGAATATCGCCAAACCATTTTTCTGCCAGCTCAAAACTTTCCTGCGCCGATAAATTGCCAGCGATACAGAGCACAGCATTGGCGGGCGTATACCATTTTTTATAAAAATCGCGCACTTCGGTGAGCGTCGCCTGTTCAATATGTTCGGGCGTGAGGCCAATTACAGGCCAGCGGTAAGGGTGTTCGGGATAAACCATGGCATTGAGATGATGCCACATATCGCCATAGGGTTCGTTGAGGCAGGTTTCTTTAAATTCCTCTACCACCACCTTGCGTTGCACTTCGAAATCTTTTTTGGAAATATTAAGCGATAGCATGCGGTCGCTCTCCAACCAAAGCGCCGTTTCAATATTTTCCAAGGGTAAAATTTCATAAAAAGTGGTGTAGTCGGGCGTGGTATAGGCATTGTTTTCCCCGCCTGCGCGTTGCAGCGGATCGTCAAAATCGGCTACATTTTTACTCCCCGAAAACATCAGGTGTTCAAACAAATGGGCAAAACCCGTACGCGCAGCATCTTCATCGCGCGAGCCGACATCATAAGCAATGTTTACGGCAACCAATGGCGTCGAAACATCCTGATGCGCAATGACAGTCAGGCCATTGGGCAGTATTTTTCTTTCAAAGTGGATCAGAAGTGTAAAATTTGAAAATGAACGGAAACAGGATTATTGGCTGGCGTCTTGCAGCAGCTTCTCGGTATCGGTGGTCAGCTTTTCCAGTTCGCGGAGGAGTTGTTCCTTTCGGCGCTGCTGGTCGGCTGTTTTGGCGGCGGTGGTTTGTTCCTGTTTGGGGTCTTTTTTCAGGGTTTTCTTTGGGTTGACCGGTGTAGCGGGCGGCGGCGTGTTGAGTTGTTTTTCCGTCGCTTCAATCGTGTCAAGTTCTTTGTCGAGTTGGGCTTTGCGTTGCTCCAACTCATCGAGGCGCTTGAGAATACCTGCATCGAGGTGTTCGGCACGGCCGCGCACAGCGCGGTAGGCGCCGCCGAGTTTATCAAGGGCGCCATCGTATTTACCGGCGTCAAATTTATCCTTTTCAGTGCGAATAAGGCTTCCGACCGACACCACCACGTCTTTCATTTCCCCGAATATTTTGCGGGAGGTTTCTTTTTCTTCATTGGTGCCGAAGAAGAAATTGTAGATCAGGATGCAGGCGACGAGCAGGGCGCCGATTTTCAGCAGAGATTTGATCATCGTTTGTATGTTTTGTGCTTGAACAGGGCTGCAAAGTACGGGAAAGTTCTTGGTTTGGGCGGAGGCTATGCAATAGTTTTCAACTCATTATTCAGGAAATCCGACAGTGAGACTACTTTCAGACGTTCACGCAGTTGGTAAGGGCTTGCCTGGGGGACAATCACATACTGGAAATCTGGTTTCAAATCTTCAATACTCTGATAAAACCCTTTGCTGAGTTGTGGTATGGTTGCATATTTTACTTCCACACAGGTCATTTTACCATTGGGACTAATGAGTACCAGATCTGTTTCGGCGCCGGCAACCGTCCGATAGAAGTAAAATTGCCAGGCATCATCAGTACAGCGTCTGATTTGTTCAATGACATAACCCTCCCACGATGCGCCAATGAGTTGATTGCCCTGCAAGGCGTCAAAATTGGGTATGGCGGCCAGATAATGCAGAATACCAGTGTCTCGGAGATACAGTTTTGGAGATTTCACAAGGCGCTTGCCCAAATTGACATAGTAGGGTGTAAGGCGCGAGAGCATAAATCCACCCTCCATCAGATCCAGGTATTTGCTCACGGTTGGCGGCGATACGCCCAATGCCTGTGACAGCGACGAAGCATTCTGAAGTTGCCCGTGTATGTGCGCCACCATCCGGTACAATTTGGAGATCGTCTGAAGCGATACTTCATAACCCATCGCTTTAATATCTTTTTCCAAAAAAGTATTGACAAAAAAACGCAACCAGGTGCGCGCCACTTCGGGGTCGGGCTGGAGCAACGCATCGGGAAATCCTCCGGTAAACCAATGCTTTTCCTGTGAGATACCGGCAGATTGCGCCTCCGGCAAGGACAAGGGTGTCAGCTCATGGTAGGCAATTCGTCCGGCCAGTGTTTCAGAACTTTGCCGGATAATCGTTGGAGAGGCCGAACCCAATAGTAAAAAGCGCGCCGGCGAGCGTTGCTGATCAATCAATGCGCGCAGGAGCGGAAATAAACGGGGCATTAACTGTACTTCATCAAGGATGATGCACTTGTCCTGATGCGCCTGTAAATAAGCCTGTGGATTTTGCAGGCGCGCAATATCTTCATCCAACTCAAGATCAAGATAGATGCTTTCCTTTTGCAGGGATTGACGCAACTGCCGGGCCAGGGTAGTTTTACCTACCTGACGAGGCCCTATTATTCCGATCGCCGGAAAATGTGCCGCGCTTTTCAATATCGCCGGACTTATGTTTCTAAATATCATTTGTCCTTGTATTTTAAAAATTGAATTTTTAATTTACAAGGACAAATGTAAGAACCCAATCCTGTTTTTCCAAATTAAAATAAAAAAGCAAGTGCTTAGGCCTTGTGCGCTTTGCGTGAAAAACAACACACTTTCACGCAAAGCGCGCAAAGATCAGGATGCCTATTGGTTATAACAAAAAATAAAACAAATAATGTTCAAATAACTATTTTTTGTTTTAAAAGTATTTACCTTTGCCCAACACTTAAACAAACAAAAAACATATTCTTATGGCAAGCGTAAGCGCGTACCTCAATTTTTCCCGTCACACCGAAACCGCCTTCAACTTTTACCAATCCGTTTTTGGCGGTGAATTCATCGGCGGCATCAGTCGTTTTGGCGATATGCCGCCAATGGAAGGCCAGCCCCCCATGCCGGAGGAGGATAAAAACCTCGTGATGCATGTGGTGTTGCCTATTTTCGACGGCGCCTTCCACCTCATGGGCACCGACGCCCCGGAATCTATGGGCTTCAAGGTAAATTTCGGCAACAACATCTACATCAACCTCGAACCGGATACCCGCGAAGAGACCCGGCGCCTGTTCGCTGCGCTTGCCGAAGGCGGTGAAGTGGAGATGGAACTCCAGGATATGTTCTGGGGTGCCTATTTCGGCTCGCTGACCGATCAATTCGGGGTGAAATGGATGTTCAATTGTTCGGAAAAAGGGGAGTAGTGCAGGCTTTCACTGCGAACTGTATTTACCTTTTGCATCTCAAAGTAACACAAAAAAATTCTTATGTTACTTTAAGCCTCCAAAGTAACATAAGGAAAATCTTATGTTACTTCGGAGGCCTAAAAAGAAACCCGGAAACGAGCACCAGAGTGCTTGTTCCCGGGTATTGTGGATACTTGCTTAGCTTCAATTATCTCGGCCTGCGAGACATCTGCTGAATTTTCAGATCCACATAGTCGTCAATTCGATCAAAACGATAGCCTTTTTCTGCCATTTTGCGGATATACTCTGGGCTGATGTCGTGGATTTGAGCATTAACAAGGTCCGAAATATCTAATTTTTGGATACCGGCATCCCGCAAGTCCTGAATCATTTGCGCATTGATGCCATGAATTTTGATACTAACCAGGTCTTCCATCGTCGGCTTGCGAAAACCCCAGGTTTCCACTTCACTGATGAAAGCCGGATCAATACCGTGAATTTGAGCGCTAAGCAAGGTTTCTACATCTGAAATATCAAAACCGGCCGCTTCAAGTGCTTTAATATCCTTCGGTTCGACGCCATGAATTTTCAAACTCATAACAGTCTCTAAATCAAGCCCTTTTATACCAGTAGCCTGCATATTTCGGACATATTCCGGTGTCACGCCGTTTACCTTGGCAGCTGTCATCGCCTCCGCATCAAATGCCCCAAGTCCGAGTTCCTGCATGGATTTCATGTATCCCGGATCCACCTCCAACATGGAGAATGCTACCACCTGCGATAAATCCAGGTCTGTCAGACCGCGTTCGCGGTAAGCTTCCAGCATTTCCGGCTGCACATTGGCCACCTTGAGTTGTATCAGGTCGTCAATCGTTATGGTAGCGTCGCTCAGCCCGGAGGCCATTTTCTTCAGCTTATCTGCCTCCGAATTATCTACTTTAAAAACTGCAAGTTGCACGAGCTTGTCGGCATCTACTTCGCGAAATCCTGATTTTTTTAGCTCGGATACATAATTTTGAGAAAAATTAGCCCAAAACAGTTGAATCATCAGATGCTGATCGATGGGCTGAATTCCTTCCTTCTCCAGGCGCGCGATATAACTGTCATCGGGTACAAATTTGAATTTTCCAAAACCCTCGGCGCCTTCAATTTTGCCGTTAAATTGTAAAGTGCCCGCAGGCCGGCTAAAATTCAGGTTGACATTCCCTTCCGCATCCGCCCAGGAGCCAAAAGTTGATTGCGGGTAACATTCCCCCATCATCCATCGCTGATCGCGGTGACCACTGCTGAGGTTAAGACAAACGCTGTCTTTGAAAAAATCGGCCTGCCAGATGCCTGAATACAAATCGGGGCCGGGCGGGTTCACCGGGTTGTTAAGCGGCTTGGGTTCGGGTGTATTTGCGCGTTGAGCCACAGCCAACACTGCTACTGAACAGGCCACCAGTAAGGTAGCAATCCATTTTTCCATGATGTTTAGTTTGAAAGTTTGTGGTGAAAAAAGCCGCTGCACCCTTTGCAACAATTGTCCCCGGTTGTTGCCGGCAAAAGCAAGCAGGGATTGGGTTTGCGGAAAATAAGCCATTTCCTGCATGGCAACCAAGGATTTGGCATACACCAGACGCTTGTCGCCGAGCCACTGTATGGCCAGATCGTCGCAGGCATGTTCCCGCTCATTGCGCACCTGAGCAGAAAGCCACCATACGGCCGGGTGATAATAAAATATAGTTTCAGTAAAGGACTGCAGGAGATTGAACAGGTAATCATGCCGAACAATATGGGCCAACTCATGGGCCAAAATGGCTTCTACCTCCTGCTCCGAAAGTTTGTTAATAACGCCGATCGGGAATAAAATAGCCGGTTTGAGCCAGCCAATCGTGAGTGGCGATCGCACCAGCGCCGACTCGAGCAAGGCCAGCGGTTTTTGAAAACCTGCCTTCCGGCTCAATTGCTCCAATAATTCCGACCAATATGGGTCTACCTCAAAATTCATTCGGGTACGCAGTGAGCGAGAATAAGACAAATGTCCCATGAGGCGAAACAAACCGGCAAGCAGCCCCAGCAGCCAAATCAGTACAATCAGAGGCTGATAGGCATAAAAATAATCACTCCATTGAGCCGGGCTTGTCGTCTGGCGATAAGCCACGGCTTGGGGTGAAACTTTAGCAATGGTAGTCGGAGCTGGCGCCTGCTGTAATGCAGCAACTTCCTGTGCCGCCCAACCCGATTTAGCCTCCTGAAAAAGCGGTTTCTGATAATCAAGACAATAAAAAAAAGTTGCCACCACAACGCATATACTTAACAGCAACGCGCCGTTGAGCACCATATAGCGCAGCGCAGCACTCCGCGCCCGCAGTACCCAAAGCAAGATTCCGGCGATCAAGGCGATCAGGGTAATTTGCCAGATGGAATGCAATACCGCCAAACCAAAAGCCTGGTCTATTGCCTGAGAAAAAATTTGCTCGGGAAATTTCATTTCAATTTTTTAAATAGCTGAAAATCAAAACATTGAACAAATTCATTGCTTTTCGTCCTTTGCGCCCATTCGGGTTTCCATCTCCGCTATCATTGCCTTGATGGCGGCCAACTCTTCCGGCGTGGCATTGCCCGAACCCAAGGCACGCAGCACCAGGGAGGAGGCAGATCCGTCGAAAGCCAGATCTGCAAGATCCTGCACAACACGCGCCTGTGTTTGAGCACGATCAACTTCCGGCGAATACAGGTGATTGCGCTCTACTATCTCCCGGCGCAGCAAGCCTTTTTCCAGCATCACCTGCATTTGCTTCAGGGTCGTGGTGTAACCCACCTGCGCTTCAGGCGCCCTGCGGCTGTTGATGTGGTCGTTGACATAGCGCACCGATTCCGGACTTTTGTTCCAAAGCAACTGAAGGATTTCCAGTTCTGCATCCGTTGGCGTAGGTAGTGAGTGTTCTGACATTAGAAGGTACGATTTTTATCGTAGATGTTTTTTCAAAAAAAGGCACTCCAAAAACATGTTCTGAAAAGCACCCATCGGTTGACCGCACAAATATACTACGATAAAAATCGTAGTTCCAAATTTTTGCTACGATTTTTATCGTAGTATTTTTATATTTAAAAAAATCCGTCCTTTATCGCCACTTTCCTGATAAAAACATTCACCCTTTCTTCAAAATGCATCGCATCACAATCCTCCTCCCCCTTTTACTCTGCCTGTTTTGCACAGGCCTGTCGGCTCAAACCCCTTCCCCGCACGACATCAAGCCCGGCAACCCCATCCGTAAAACCCTGCTCGATGTGGTGCGCAAGCCCACTGTGGCAGAACTGGGCCAAAACGTAGAATTTGTAGTGAGCACCATGCGCGTTAAAGGCAACTGGGCTTTCGTGTACGGCCAATTGCAGCAGCCCGGCGGCCAGGCGCTGGATCACAGCAAATTCAAAGACAAAGACTACCGCGAAATGAGCGAAGGCGGCATTTTCGATAACAATTTTCAGGCTGTCCTCCAGAAGCAAAAAGGCAAATGGGTGATCGTCAAACGCGCACTCGGCTGCACAGACGTTTGCTGGCTGGAATGGTTAGACCTCAAAGGCGCTCCCAAGGAAATTTTCCCGAACGGATAGGGCTTTCGCAAATTTTTACTGCCTGCAAATCCGTATCTGCTCGCGATGCCCCTGCGTATCTTCCAGCCGGAGTTGGTATACACCGACAGGTAAATGACCAATCGGCAAGGTATAAGCGCCGCCGTTGTCGGGCAGGTGCACTTGTACACAGCTTTTCCCCAACGCATCTAATACCAATAGCCGGGGCGCGCTGCCAAAGCCGGCCGGCGCCCAGCGCAATTGCAGCTGCTCCTGTGCCGGATTCGGGTAGGCTTCAAGGCTTACTTCCTGCAATGGCTCACCCGTGGCACTCAGGCAGGCGAGTTGTACGGTAAGTACCGTATCGTTTTGCAGCTCGAACTCCAGGTTTTGCAGTGTCGGCGCATTCGGGCAGCGCACGGTCACCTTGTATTTTCCTTTAAATGCCCGCAAAGATGCATTACCGGCTGCATTGCTCAGGAGCGTATCACTCGTCCACCATTTCCGGAAAACCTGATCTACAAATGCCTCGCCGCTGGGTTTTAGAGTCCAGTCGCTGCTGTAAATCGGTGCGTTGGCAAGCCAGTGCGCCCCATCCCAGAAGCCCCACATCAGGAAGCCTTTCATGCTGGGGTGCGCGAAAGAGATCGTCAGAATATCGCGCATATATTGCGCCTGTATATTGGGCGGCACGAGGTTGGAAATATCATATTCCGTGACCTTGGCTTCCAGGCCAAAGGTGTTCCAAAAGTCATCATAAATGGCTTTAACCCGTGGAATTCCGGTAGGTGTCGCCCCGAAATGGCCCTGAAAACCAATGCCTTCAATGGGGCCGCCGGCGGCAAGAATCTCATCGGTACGGCTTTTCCAGAGCGCAATACGGTTGTCGGCCTGATCGCCGCGCTCAATGGCTACATAATCGTTGAGGTAAAGTTTGGCGCCCGGCGCAAGGGCTTTGGCGGATTTAAAAACCTCGGCGTATAATTCGCGGCCGGTAACATAACCCGGCGTGCCGGCGAATTTATTGGCCAGATCATTCAGCTCTGTAATTTCATTGAGTACATCCCAGTCGATACAAGCCTGCCCGACGCCCGGGTATTGCAATATCTCCGACAGGCGATTATTGATCCGGTTTTTGATGTAGCCGGTGGTTTGGGAGGCATTGATGTCGGGTGGCAAATTCGACCAGGAAGGCCAAAGCAGGTTATGCCCGCGCACCGAGATGCCACGATTTTTCAACCAGGCAATATCGGACGCAATTTCTGGCTGCGAACTGAGCCAGTGCTGCTCCCAGGCCGGCCATTTAAGGTCGTTTTCCAACACCACTTCATTAAAACCGTGCCCTTTACCGTCAAGGTTGAGTATTTTTTCCTGATAAATATTGTTTTGTGCGCTGCCCCCGTTGAACAGGTTGCTCACCACCGCCGTACCAAATTTGAAATCATGCTGCTGCATTGCTATCCGAATTTCAGCATTTTCAACGGCCTGATTATCCGCATTCAGCACGCGCACCTGTAAATTCGCCTTGCGCAGGGTTTCAATGGCCGCATCCGCTTCGGCACGCCAGGGCGCATCCGCTTCGATACCGGGGTAATAATCGTTGTTGAGAAACAAGGGCAATTGGGCAAACGGAACGGTTTGCTTGTAGTTCAGCCAGGCAACCCCGCCAATTTCTATGCTCTGATTGAGGTAAGCCAGGTGCAAACCAAGGGTTACTGTACCCACGGCATAGCTGTTTTGTGCCTGAAAAGGCAGCAAAATACGCGACCAGCTGCTATCTACCCGCAGTTGCCCAAACGCTTCCTTAAAATAGGTCGTGCTGTTTTCTACAAACAGATTTACCGTTGCGCCGGGTGTAGGACTGCGAAGCCAAACCACCACTAAACAGCGGTCGCCCGTGCTGATAGCCTGCTGATTGGGGTAGCCATGCCCGGCAAGCCACGGATCGGTGCCCTGCTGTACGGTACGCCTCCGCCCTTGTGTGAAGGGCTGAGTGCTGACGCTGAAATTTTGTGTTTGCCCGCCATAATCAAATGCCGCATTCAACACAGCAACTTCCGTATTGGGTAAAATGCGCTGTGGGTTGGGCGGCAAGCTAAACTCAGTAGAGAGATTTGCAAGCAACTGGGTATGGTAGGCATCCTGCGCGCGCGCCGTTTGGAGCGCCAGGAGTGTAAGCATCAGCAAAAGTTGGGTACGCATATCGTAAATCTAATTTTGTTTGATGCAAAATTACCTGATAGTTCTGCCGACTGGTTATCTGTTCCCATTTTAAATATTATCAATTTGAAAAAACAGCAACAAAAAACCAGATTGTCTTCCAAAATTGTACTTTTGTTTTCCCGGAAAAGCAACTCAGGATTGAACCTTACAGCATTTTATGGCACAATTTAAACTAAAAATCAACGGCCAATGGCGTGAAGTGGACGTTGACCCCGCTACCCCACTCCTTTGGGTACTGCGCGACCACCTGCAAATGGTGGGGACCAAGTTCGGCTGCGGCATGGCACAGTGCGGCGCCTGCACCGTTCACCTCGGCAAAACCGCCACACGCTCCTGCGTACTGCCCGTCTCTGCCGTAGGCGACAGCCCCGTTACCACCATCGAAGGGCTTTCCGAAAATGGCGATCACCCCCTGCAAAAAGCCTGGCTCGAAATGGATGTGCCACAATGTGGCTACTGCCAAGCCGGACAAATTATGTCCGCCGCCGCGCTGCTCAAATCCAATCCGCATCCCAGCGACGAAGAAATCGACGCCGCCATGATGGGTAATATTTGCCGTTGCGGCACCTATACCCGCATCAAAAAAGCGATTAAAACCGCTGCCGCCAAGTAATTCATCCAAACTGCATCGCCCACGAATCAAGGTATTATAGCCACCACGAAGTGGTTGTGAAAACCATATCGTTGCAATCCTTTGGAAATCAGGATAAAAGAATCCATTAATCTTCAAATCCACCCAAATCTTGGTCTAAGATATGACAAAGGTTAAAACTACCTATAACCGACGCACATTCCTCAAAACAACAGCCCTGGCTGGCGGCGGCATGCTGCTCAGCTTCAGCTGGCTCGCTGCCTGTGCGCCAAGCAAACAACAAGTCGCCCAGCTCCCAAAAAACTGGTTCAACCTGAACGGCTACCTCAAAATAGCCGAAAACGGCCAGGTCACTATCCAGTCGCCCAACCCCGAAATCGGGCAAAACGTCAAAACCTCCATGCCCATGATCGTCGCCGAGGAATTGGACGTCGACTGGAAACAGGTCATCGTGGAACAAGCCCCGCTCAACACGGATATTTTCTCCCGACAAATCGCCGGAGGCAGCCAGTCCATCCGCCAAAGCTGGAAAGCCCTGCGCACCGCCGGCGCCACCGCCCGCCAGATGCTGCGCGAAGCCGCAGCCGCCAACTGGAAAGTACCTGTAACGGAAATCACAACCGATAAAGGCATTTTATTCCATAAAAACAGCGGAAAATCAGCCACTTATGGTGAAATGGCCGCCGCTGCTGCCGCCATTCCGGTGCCTAAAGAAGTGACGCTTAAAGACGTCAAAGACTTTAAAATCATCGGTACCTCCCGCAAAAATGTGGATGGCCAAAAAATCGTTACCGGCAAACCACTCTTCGGCCTCGATTACCAGCGCGAAGGCATGCTCATCGCCATGATCGTACACCCGCCGGCATTTGGCCTGACCCTCAAATCCATAGACGACAGCGAAGCCCGCAAAATGCCCGGCATCCGCGAGGTATTCAGCATCAATACCTATCCCGCTACCATGACCCGCGGCGCCTTTGATGTGGACGCATTCCCTGAAATGGCCGTCATCGTCGGCAACAGCACCTGGGAGGTCATGCAAGCCAAAAAAGCCCTGAAAGTAAGCTGGGAACCCATCAAACCCTACAGTTTTGAAATGGACGGCTGGCGCGGCAAAACCACCGTCAATGTACCCGCCGGATTGGAAAGCAGCGAAACCCACAGTGCCAAAATGGCCGAACTGGCCGCTCAACCCGGTAAAGTACTCCGCAAAGACGGCGACCCGGATACCGCTTTTAAAAATGCCGCTACGATTATCGAACGGCATTACACCGCGCCGTTTCTGGCCCATAACACCATGGAGCCAATGAATTTTTTCGCGCATGTCACCGACGAAAAAGCAGAACTCGTCGGCCCCATCCAAACGCCGGAGTTTATGGAAAAAAGTGTGGCCGCCCGTCTCGGATTGCCCCTTGAAAAAGTAGACATCCAGATGACCCGTATGGGCGGCGGCTTCGGTAGACGCCTCTACGGGCATTTTCTCGTAGAAGCAGCCGTCATTTCGCAAAAAATAAAAGCGCCGGTAAAACTCATTTACACCCGTGAAGACGACATGACCGACGGCGTTTATCGCCCGGCTTACCATGTTACCTATCGCGCAGCATTGGATGCCAACAAACAACTCCTTGCCATCCACGTGCGTGGCGGCGGTGTACCCGATTCACCTGTTCATGCCAACCGCTTTCCGGCAGGCGCCATAGATAACTACTTAGCCGAAGAATGGTCGGTGGCCACCAATATCAGTACCGGCGCGTTCCGGGCGCCCGGCTCCAATTTCATCGCCTCGGCAGAACAATCTTTCCTCGATGAAGTGGCCGAAGCCATGGGTAAAGACCCGATTGATATGCGCTTAGAAATGCTGCAACGCGCGCAAAGCAAGCCAGTTGGAGAAAAAAACGACTACGATGCGGCGCGTTATGCCGGCGTATTGAAATTGGTAAAAGAAAAAGCCGCCTGGGGCAGCGCCAAACCCGGCGTACACCGCGGGGTGTCGGCTTATTTCTGCCACAACTCCTACGTGGCCAATGTGCTTGAACTGCACCTGAAAGACGGCAAACCCGTCGTCGACAAAGCCTATTGCGCGATCGACTGCGGCATAGTTGTCAACCCGGACGCTGCCGCCAACATGGCCGAAGGCAGCGTGGTAGACGCCATCGGGCATGCCCTGTACAGCAAACTCACGCTCAAGGAAGGCGTGCCGGAACAGACGAATTTCCACGAATATCGCATGATTCGCCACCACGAAGCGCCCAAAAACATTGAAGTACATTTTGTGAAGAGCGATGTGGATCCGACCGGACTCGGCGAGCCGATTTATCCGCCGGTATTTGCCGCTTTAGCCAATGCCTTGTACAAAGCCACGGGAAAACGCTTCTACAATCAGCCGTTTTTCCCCGAATATTAAGGATTATGAGCGAAATTGAGTCCATCCTGGAGGTGTACGAAGGACTTAAAGCACAGGGGCAGGCCTGCGTGCTGGCTACAGTTGTGCACGTGGAAGGCTCCTCTTACCGCCGCGCCGGCGCGCGTATGTTGGTTGCGGAAAACGGCATGATGCACGGGGCCATCAGTGGCGGCTGCTTAGAAGGCGATGCCCTGAAAAAAGCCCTGCTCGCCTTGCATCAGCGACAAAACAAACTCGTCACCTACGATACCAACGACGAAGATGATGCCGTTGTCGGCGCGCAATTGGGCTGCAACGGTGTTATTCAGGTATTGTTTGAGCCTGTTTTGCCTGGAAATGAAGGGCCGATGGCGTTTTTACGAAAAATGGCAGCTCCTGCAACAAGCGCCGTGCTGATTACCCTTTTTAACCTGCAAAAAGACAACATACAGCCCGGCACCAGCATGCATATTGATGCCAACCTGAATGTTTCGGGACAAATAGAAAATCCGGATTTATTTGAAGCTGTAAAGGCCGATACCCGGCAGGTTTTTGCACAGCAGCGTTCTATTTTCGGCGCCTACCAGCTTAATGGAGCCACACAACACGCCTTCCTTGAATACCATAATCCGGCCATTTCATTGGTGTTGATCGGGGCCGGCAACGACGCCCAGGTGCTGGCGCGTATGGCCGAACTGATGGGCTGGCGGGTAAATATTGCCGACGGGCGGCCCACCCATGCCAACTCCCAGCGCTTTGGTCCGGCCTGCCGGATTATTGTTGCCAAACCCGAAAAATTGCTGCAACAATTGCAACCCGACGAACGCAGTGCCGTGGTGCTGATGACCCATAATTTCCCCTACGACCTCGCAATTTTCAAGGCTTTACTCGATTTTCCGCAGGTACCGTATATCGGCATTTTAGGCCCGAAAAAACGCTATCAGCGGATGCTCGATGCGCTGCACGACGAAAGCATCACGCTTACGCCCGCGCAGGCCGCACGCGTACACGCGCCCGTGGGCCTGGATCTTGGTGCTGAAAATGCCGCCGAGATTGCCCTCTCCGTCCTGTCAGAAATACTGGCCGTATTCAACCGCAGCAGCGGCGGGCATTTGCGCAGTCGCAGCGGGCCGATTCACGATAAATCACACTACGTTTTTCAGGAAAAACAGGTTTAAGGAAAATGGGAAATACCGCAGTAATCGTACTGGCTGCCGGCGCCTCCACCCGCCTGGGGCAGCCCAAACAACTGCTGGATTTTGGTGGAAAAGCCCTGCTGCAACATATTTTAGAACAATGTAAACCCTTGCATTTTTCAGCCCGTTTTTTAATATTGGGCGCTTATTCAGCTGATATTCAGCAAAATACAAACACCTTTGATTTTCAGATTCTTCAAAATGAACACTGGGAAGCAGGTATGGCCTCCAGCCTGCATATAGGCATTCAGGCCGCCATAGCCCATCCTTCAGCACCGGAACAGGTATTGGTATTACTCGCCGATCAACCGTTTGTCAGTACCGCCCTGCTGCAAGCCCTGCTGGATACCCACCAGAGCGAGCGCCCGCCCATCACGGCCAGTCAATATGGCACAACTAAGGGCGTGCCGGCAATTTTTTCCAAAACAGTATTCCCGGAATTGCTGCAACTTCAGGGCGACCGGGGCGCCAACCGCCTCATCCGTCAGTATGAAGCACAGGTGGCGATCCTGCCATTTGAGGCCGGCAGCATTGATATGGATACCCGGGAGGATTATCAACAATGGCGCGACGCGCTCAACCCAAATCAATGAGGATGCAAGCAGTAAAATTCAAACATATAGAGGCGTTTCTGGAATTTTTACCCGAACAGGAACTGCGCATCACCCTTGAATAAAACCTATATTTTTGAGGCCATTATGATTGACGAAGCGGGAAAATAACACGGAGGCGCTGCGTCAAAATCGCGCAACACCTCCGCAATGGTTTTCAGGAATCTGTGTGGGGGATCTATGGGATAAAAAAGACTACTCAGACAAAAGCATGAGCTTACCGGCGTATTCCTTGCCCGCATTATCCGTAATACGCAGGAAATACAATCCCGGATTGGAGATTTTTCCGGCCAGCTCAAAAGTGTTGCCGTTGCCGCGCTCCTGAACCAGCATCCGGCCGGCGAGATCGCTGATGCGAATTTGCCAGCTGCTTTGCAGGCTCAGACCGGAGAACTTCAGTTGTGCGTTCCTGCCCGCAGGATTGGGCATACAACCAAGCTGTTGCACCGTATTTTGCTCATTGGTGCCGGTTGAAATAGGCGTGCTGTTGCACACCCCATTCACATCAGTTATGTCCAGGGTAGTAAGTACAAAATTGGCATTGCCTGCCTCATCGCGCGCCCATACTTCTACCATATGAACACCGAGGTCATCGCAACCCAGATTAAGGACATTTTGCGGGTTACCGGCTGCATTAAGTGGGAATCCAGTGCCGGTGCCTTCGATGCGGAGGGCATATTCCAGCAAAAAGCCGGGGGTGGTGTTATCCCAGGCAAACTCCACGAGTTGCAGGGCTTCAATTCCAATAATGCCGGAGGCATTCACATTGGCGGCCGTATACTCTGAAGCGACTACAGACGGCGGAATAGAATCAATGGGCGATGCCGGGCAGACATTTGCATTGTCGTTGATAATTACCTGCGTCAGGCAGAAGCTCGAATTGCCTTCGGCGTCTCTGGCCCAGAGTTCAACGTTGTTTTCGCCAAGATGCGCACAGGTAAACGTAATGGAGGCCTGTGCATTACCGGCTGCATCAAGCGGAAAACCGCTGCCAGTACCTTCGATACGGACACCGAATTCCAGAAAATTAAAAGCCGTTTCATCGTCTTCAGCATATTGGAGTACATCGCTTGTCCAGATGAGGGTTTCGCCGCCAGGCATCAGGTTGACTAACATACCATTGATACAAACCACCGTTGGCGGGTTGGAAGCATTGAGCATAAAGGCACACAAGAGGCCAAAGAGGGTCAGGGATACGTGTTTCATGTGAGAAAGAAATTTTAATGAATGATTAAATAGTGTGCTGACTAACACGCTGCAAAAATGTGGCCTTGCAGGGCTGATCTGCAAAATCAAATAAAGAGGTTTATTGAGTAGTTTTTATAGCAAATTAATTCTAATCAACTGTTTTTCAAATAATTATGGTATCATAAATTGAGCATCATATACATGTAATCTACACGCCAGCTATATGGATATCAGTATTTAAAAGTTAGTAAGGTTTTTTATACCGACGGTGTATCATTACCAATCGATTAAATGCCTGTGTAATGTCGGGACTGATCGAGGCATTGGATGTGAAATCTCGTGGCAATTCGATTACTTCAGGTTTGAAACTATCTGATTGTACACGTTGCAATACAATAGGGCCAGCAAACGGGTTAGTAGCGCCATTACCCCCCACAGAGGAAAATGTTCCCTCTGTAAGTTCCGCTGATTGATTTCGGAAAATATTTACCATCACATATGCGATTATATTAGCCCCGATTTTTGGATATGTGGTAATGCATAACCGACGACGAACCACCGAGCTAATTTCCATCAGACAGACCTGTATATTTTCACTCGGCCCGAAAGTAGCCACCTCAAAAGAGGATGTGTAGTCTTCATTAATAATAAATTTTGAGATTACCAGATTACCTTGGCTATTGAAGTTCAAGACACGATACACACCGATCATTTGTTCAATAAAGTTGACCGGATTGCCTTTGACGCGCAGCGAGGCTAGCAAATCATCGCCCGGATTTGCCTTCACTCTGATCCGGTTGTGCTTCAAGATAAGATATCGTTTGATAATTTTTGGAGAATCATGGTGCGCTAATGTTGGATTCAAAAGCACCATTTCCCCGCCAGCAGGGTAGTTATACGATGAAACTCCAAGGAAAAGACAACATAGCCATCCCTGATTTTCCAGTTTGCCAACATAATTAATGTGTCCTATCATTTTGAACTCATCCAGCTCCGACCACCCCTCGCGCCAGCCTTCCAAGTTGATGAAAAGGTAATCGCTTTTTCGTTGCGCTGTTCCCGTGTAGATGGAAGCGCCGGGTTGCTGATGAAAACCTTCCATTCTAACCTTAAAAGGTGTTTGCGTGTAGTCAATTTCCACCTTGGCACTCATTACTTTGTTTGACACATAGCTGTAGAAATAACCATCGTACCGGGTGTATGAATCAGCTGCTTCAATTACCTTGGGTTTTACATCCACTGCCCTGCTTGACGCTGTATCCACCTGCGGCCCTTTAATCGTCACCTTTGCTTCTTCATCCAGGTAGATCAAAAAGTATTTATACTGATGATCCGGGATAACAACATTATCTAAACCAGGGTCTGCGTTCAGATTGGTAAGATTGGTGTACAAGCAGTTTTTGACCTCAACAGGCCTTGAACTCTTTGGCACAAACATCCCCTTTTTGATACAGCACTGCTCGATTGAGGCTCTAAGGCTAGGCTCATCCTGCTTCTCAAATCCATATCTTCTCCGAACAGTCTCAGGGATAATCATACTGTTTGCTGCGCATTCCGCTTCGAAGCGCTTGAACAAACTATCATGAAGTTGGAGAAAATTTGTTCTATTAAGTGTTGCCATTAGATTCGGTTGTGGTTAATGAAATAATACTGAGACATCATAACAGCTTATGCAAAACAAATGTTGCATTGTATTTTATTAATATTCAATGTGTTATTTTGTTCTGAAAATATATATTTTCAGGATACCAGAAGGTAAAAATTATAAAAAATACTATTTCTCGCAGAATTTTTTATCACAAACCAACACAGATTCCTTTGCAGCGCCGGATTCCAAAAGTTAATTTGGAGTAGAACAACAAGGCCGAATCCAGCAAATATTAAGACTCGGTCATGCAGAATTTCCTTTGACTTTGGAAAGGCTTTTTTTAACCCAAACTGATGTCGCATTATGGAACATGGCTTATTAATCATCGGAATCATTGTTGGTTTAATCGTGGTCTTTTATCTGCTTTTCAATGATAACGACCAACATCGGCGTTTTCCGCCCCCTTACGGGCATTCGTCGGGGCACCAACACGGGGCATATGGCATTTACCCGCCGCCGTTCCCGCCCTTTCCCATGCACTACCTTTATCCGTCCCACTACCCGCATTATCCACAGGATACGCAGCACATGCCTTACGGACAGGATCCTTTTCGTGAAGAACGCGAGCAAAGAAATGCCGGACGGGCCATGGTAGTCGTTTTTTTGATCGGCGCCATTTTGTTTTGGAACTATAACTCGAAGCAAAATGTGAAATACACCGATCCGACACCGATAAAGCAAAAAGAAGCCCCCCCACGTGAAAACGTGCCACCTCGTTCTATTAATAGCCATAACCAAGAGAGAAGCCTAGCGCCACGGGCAATAAGAACTTCCGATACGACACCAGACCATGACTCCGCATACGATACGATTCCTATGCTGGTGCTGGGGCATTACACCGAAAAACGCGTTGCAGGAAACCTTCCTGAATCCCTGATTACCCGGGGATTAAAATGGGTTGATCTCGGCGAGGGGCACTTGCTACTGGGCAGCATGCATCCCAACCTAGCCGCAGCCATGGAAGAACTGCGCTTTTGGGAAAGACAAAGAGGGATATGGGAACACCTACCCGTTCGGCCGCGGGTTGAACAGGTCATTTTTCCAAAAAAATAGGTATACCGAAGGGCGCACGCATGTCAATCTTTCACCACAAAAACTTAAACACCAAAACCCACAAACACCTAAACACTCAACCCTCCATCCCCTTCAACTTCCGGTCAATCCAGAAATTGCCAAAAGGAATAAGGCTGGAAGCCAGTACTTTCCACGTAAAGCCGGTAAACGACCAGCCGCGGGCCGCGGCGGTATTCAGCGCCATCAGGACGTAAAGCAGAAAAAGCACCCCGTGGATGGGGCCAATGGTTTTAACCCAGCTCGCGTCGCCGCCGATATACTTGAGCGGCACGCCAACCAATACCAAAACGATAAGCGACAGGCCTTCGATGAGGCCCATGAGGCGCAGGCGACCAATATCAGTGCCCAATAAGGATTTCAACATAACAGAACAGGCGATGTCGGGTTTTACACCCGGTATTTAGCCCGCAAAGGTAGGCTGCGCGGGCGGTTTCTGCTTATTTGGGGTGGAATTTGACGGATTGGTGGCAGAACCCCTACCCCTCATTATCCCAACGCATCCGACCCAGCGCCCAAACCAACTGTATCAAACCCTGCACCTGAAACTGCTGCACAGGCGTCGGCGCATTGGCATACGGTGCTTTGAAATGCAAAAGTCCGCTGGCGCGGGCCTCCAGATGCAAGCTGCGCGTGATGCGCAGCGACAGGCCGGCGTCATAGCGCAAGCCGAGCAGCCAGGCTTGTCTGCTTTCCACCACTTGTGTCTGTTTGCTTTCAAAAGTTGTTGTACGGATAATGGTGGGAAACTGCTCCAGACCGCTTGTTTCAGTGCTTTGCCGGGTATCCAGGAGTTCGGTGCGGTCGGAAGATTGGCGATAATTATGTTTGGAGAGCGACAAACCCGGCTGCGCAAACCAGCGCCAGCGGCTACAATGCATTTCCTGCCCATAGCGATAACCCACGCGAAACTGCCATGTTTGCATGGGCATAAAAACAGGTAAAGCAGGCAGGGGGCGTGCGCCATCACTGTAGCGGCGTACTGGCACATCCTGTGGGTAAGGGCGCCCTTCAAAGCGGAGGGTATCCAATTCGTACTGGGAAATAAGCTGTGAGGTTTGCCCATCGGCAGGAATGCCATCAATGCGTTGATGGCGGGTAAAAGTACCGGAAACTTCAAGACTTTGGGCGGCGTCAAAACGCCATTCCCAGGCTAAGCCATAGTTGTTTTGCCAGAGGGCATTAAGGTCCAGTTTAAAGTGGTGCGGGCGGTAATCCTGAGCCACAAGACTTACGCCAAAGAGGAGACACAGGAGGGTAAAATAGCAGGTTTTCATGTGTAGTGTTTAGCGCAAAAGTATCAAGCGCCAACAACTACACCCTGGTCCAATAGGTGGAAGCATCTTTTTAAAGGATGAAGCAGGCAAATGAATAAATAAAACGCATTCCAGGGTATTTGTTTCCTCATGCCCCCAAAAACAAAAGCCCCGCACACATGAAGTGTACGAGGCTAATGAGTAGCTTGGGTTGGCATCGACCTACTCTCCCGGGGCAACAACCCCAGTACCATCAGCGCTGGCAGGCTTAACGACTCTGT
>JAFLBP010000050.1 GCA_017303875.1 Chitinophagales bacterium
GTGTTAACCGAAAACGCAATAAATGCGCCCTATCAGATCAATATCGTGAGAAAACTCTCGGAATTTGATGCGTTTGCCCTGCCCCCCCCCCTCACACCACCACATACCGTTTTCCCGGCAGCGTGCGCACCAATCCCTTGAACTCCAGGTGCAGGATGAGCGAGGCTAAGGCGCCCGGGGCTATGCCGGCGGCCAGACTGAGGGCGTCTACCGGAATTTCTGCCTGCTGGCGGATGATGTCGTACACGGTTTTTTCTTCGGCATTCAGCTCCGGAAAGAGTTGGGTCTGGATGGCGCGGGGCTGATTTTCCTGGTTCCAGCCCATCATTTCCGCCAGATCGGCTGCCGATTCAATGAGGCGGGCGCGATTGCCTTTGATGAGCAGGTTGCAGCCGGCGCTGCGGCTGTCGTGCACGCGCCCGGGAAAGGCAAACACCTCGCGTTCGTATTGGTGGGCGAGCTGGGCCGAAATCATGGAGCCGCCGCTGTCGGCGGTTTCCACCACGAGCAGGGCATCCGATAGGCCGGCGATGATGCGGTTGCGCATGGGGAAATTTTCGCGGTCGGGTTTGGTGTGGTGCAGGAATTCGCTCAGCAGGCCGCCGTTGTCGCACATGCGCAGGGCCGTGCTTTTGTGGTCGTGGGGATAAATAGCGCCCAGACCATGCCCCAGCGTGCCGATATTGGGTATGCCCAGGGCGGTGGCTTTGCGGTGGGCTGTGATGTCGATGCCGTAGGCTAATCCGCTGATGATAACGGGCTGATAAACAGCAATTTGTTCGATAAATTCCTCACAAAGGGCGCGGCCGTAATCCGTCGGGGTGCGGGTACCCACAATGGCCACCATGCGCAGGGGCGCGAGCAGGGCCGGGTCGGAGCCTTTAAAAAAGAGCAGCACCGGACTGTCGGCGCATTGGCGCAATCGGGCGGGGTAGTGGGTGTCGGTGAAAAAAATGGGGTGAATGTCGTGCTCGTCGAGGAAGCGCATTTCCCGATCGGCGATCTGAAAAATGCCGGGATCTTGCAGGGATTTGACCACCACGGGGCCGATGCCGGGAATTTTGAGGAGGCTGCGCGCCGAACTTTCAAAAACAGCGAGGGCGCTGCCGCAGTGTGCGACGAGTGTTTTTGCGGTAACAGGCCCGATTTGGGACGCCGCAACGAGGGCAATCTGATGTTGCAGGGAATCTTTCATGTGTTAGAATAGCCTTTAGCGCTTAAAAAAGCGTACTTTAGCGGTATGTTTCGGATAGCGTGCAATGCACCGGAAAACTTCCTGTACATTAGCGCACAAAAATAAGGAGTTTCTCCCAAACCTGCTACTGCTGCATGAAAATACCCAAATTCGAGAGCCTCATCATTTTTATTTTTCTGGCTTGCGTGGCCCTCTGGGGCATGTCGAAATGCTCCGACCGCAAATCGGGCGACCTCAGCAAACGCCTCAAACCCGAAGACACGGAAGAGGAAGTAGAGGAGCGCCCCGCCGCCCGCCGCGACACGACCCGCCGCAGCGCCACAACCCCTGATCCTGCGCCGCTCCCCACACCCGCACCACCGGCCGCTACGCCCCTTGCTCCAAAACCCGGCAACAACAACAGCAGTAGCCCCAGTGCGCCCAAACCCGCTGCCAACACTCCCAAACCCGCCGCCGAAACTCCGACGGCCTCCAAACTCTACGTCACCATAGACGGCCTCAAGCTGCGCAAGCAGCCGGGCCTGAAAAGCGATGTCATCACCGAACTCTCGCTCTACGAACAAGTTACCTTCCTCAATCAAAAAAGCACGGAACCCGTAGAAATCAGTATCGGCTATGAAAAAGTGACCGATTACTGGGTGAAAGTGCGCACGCAATCGGGCAAAGAAGGCTGGGCCTTCGGCGCCGGACTGCATTATTACAAGATGAAACGGAAGGGCACCATAGAATAATTCCTGCCATGCACGAACTCTACCTCGCCAGCGTCGTCCGACAATTAGAAGCCTACAAACAAACCGCCGAAAAAGCCATCGCCCAGGTTTCCGACGAACAACTTTTCTGGCAATACAATGCCGAAAGCAACAGCATCGCCACCATCATCAAGCACCTTTGGGGCAATATGTGCAGCCGCTGGACGGATTTCCTGACCACCGACGGCGAAAAGCCCTGGCGCGAGCGCGATGCCGAATTTGAAAATGAAGTGCTCAGCCGTGAGGCTTTACTGCAAAAATGGGAGGAGGGCTGGCAGGTCTGCTTCAAGGCCCTGCGTGCCCTGCAAGCGGGCGACCTGGAAAAAACGATACATATCCGCAACCAGCCCCAGTCGGCGCTGGACGCCATCAACCGCCAGTTGGCGCATTATCCTTACCATATCGGGCAGATTGTGTTTATCGCAAAATTGTGCGCCACGCAGTGGACTTCCCTCTCCATCCCGCGCGGCGGCTCCGATCAGTTCAATGCCGAAAAGTTCGGCGGCGGCAAGCCGTAATTCTTCACCACATCCGCAACTGCTCTCCCTCGGGCAGCAGGCGGAAGCTGCGGCGGTGGTGGATGCAGGGGCCGTGCTGTCGGATGGCTTCGCGGTGCGCTTCGGTCGGGTAGCCCTTGTTTTGTTGCCAGTCGTATTGCGGGAATTGCGTATGCAGCGCCAGCATGTAGGCGTCGCGGTGGGTTTTGGCCAGCACCGAAGCAGCGGCGATGGCGGCGTATTTGCCGTCGCCTTTCACCATGCATTGATGCGGAATCTTTTGAAAGGGAATAAAACGGTTACCGTCTACCAGAATCAGTCCGGGCGGATGGTTTAAATCGAGCAAAGCCCGGTGCATGCCCAGCATGGATGCTTTCAGGATGTTGATTTTGTCAATTTCATCTACCGAAACGGCCTGTACCGACCAGGCCAGCGCTTCCCGTTCAATCACTTCGCGCAGGCGCTCGCGCGCCGCCAAGCTCATTTGCTTCGAATCATTCAAATCTTCGTGGTAAAAATCAGGAGGCAGAATGACCGCTGCCGCAAATACCGGCCCGGCCAGACAACCGCGTCCGGCTTCATCGCAACCCGCTTCGGGCAATTCGGTCTGGTAAAAAGGAAGCATTTTTTCCTAATGATGAATGATAAATGATGAATGATGAATGTTTTTTGAGTGTTTTTGTGTTTGGGTGTTTTCGGGCGTTGCGTTACCACCTGAAATTTCCGGTAAAAGTAAGTAGAGTAACCAAGACTGATAACTGCTGACTGATAACTGATAACTGAACGAAATTTCCGGTAAAAGTAAGTAGAGCAACCAAGACTGATAACTGATAACTGCTGACTGATAACTGCTGACTGATAACTGCTGACTGATAACTGATAACTGAACGAAATTTCCGGTAAAAGTAAGTAGAGCGGCCAAAACAGGCGTCCGAAATTTTAGATCGTGGCCATTCATTATGTTTGCTTAACCTAAGCTTGGGAATAGATATGTAACTTTGTGGCAACTTTTCAGTTTCATCCATTACTATGCGTTTTTTTCTTCGGCTTTTTGCTGCCTTTTTGTTCGCTTATTTGCCGCAAACGGCATTTTTACAAACTACCCCGCCACCTGCAAAACCCAAACTCATCGTAGGCATTGTGGTGGATCAGATGCGCTACGATTTTCTCTACCGCTACTACGACCAATACGGCACGCAGGGCTTCAAACGCCTGATGCGCGAGGGTTTTTCCTGCGAAAACACGCATTATAACTACATACCAACCTACACGGCGCCCGGCCACACAGCCATCTATACCGGCGCAACGCCCGCGCTGAGCGGCATCGTCGGCAACGAATGGTGGGATCCGGAATGGAATGCCTACCGCTATGTCACGACCGATACTACGGTGAAAACCGTCGGCGCACCCGGCAAAAAAGTGGGCCGCCACTCGCCCCGCGTACTGCTCAGCACGACCATCACCGACGAGCTGCGCCTCTCCAATAATTTCGCCTCCAAAGTCGCGGGCGTATGCCTGAAAGACCGCGCCAGCATCCTGCCCGCCGGTCATATCCCGAACGCGGCCTACTGGTTCGACGACGAAACGGGCAACTGGATCACTTCCACGTATTATCCCGACTCGCTGGGGCTGCCGCAATGGGTGCAAAGCTTCAATGCCAAACGCCTGCCCGAACAATACCTCGCCAAACCCTGGGAACTGGATCCAACCTGCAAGTACACGTCCAGTTTTGCCGGTTGGGAAAAATTCAACGACGGCCAATACGGTAAATTTCCGGGTGAATTGCCTTACAACCTGCCCGAAATGCGCAAACAACAGGGTAATGGCTTCGGACTGCTGCGCTTCACGCCGGCCGGCAGCGCCCTGACGGTAGATTTCGCCATCGCCACCCTCGAAGGCATGCAAATGGGCAAAGGCGAAGCGCCGGATTTCCTGTGCCTGAGCTTTTCCAGTCCCGACTACTGCGCCCACCAGTTCGGCATCCACGGCCGCGAAACAGAAGATGTTTACCTCCAACTCGACCGCCAGATCGCGCGTTTGCTCAATTATTTGGATCAGCAATACGGCAAAAACAATGTGCTGGTATTCCTGACGGCCGACCACGGCGGCGGCGAAACCCCGGCCCACCTGAATACGATTCATATTCCCGCCGGCGTCTTTGATGAGAGCCTGCTGGAAGAGCGCCTCGAAAAAGCCATTGCTGCCGAATTGGGTGTGAATGCCAATTTCATCAGCTGGGTCGGTAACCAGCAAGTGTACCTGAACTGGCAGGCCATCGGCGACCTCGACGCCGACCCCGATGCCATTGCCAGTATCATCGGCGACTACCTGCGCGCGCAGCCGGGCGTGTATGAGGTGTACACCCGCGGCGAACTGACGTCGCTGCCCACTGATTACCCCCTGGCGGCCATCACCCGCGCCGGTATCCACCCGCGCCGCTCCGGCGATATTATTTTTCAGCTGGATCCGGCCTGGCACCCCGACGATCGGGCCTTCAAAAAAGGCGGCGCAACCCACGGCTCGCCGTATGCCTACGACACCCATGTGCCCCTGCTCTGGTATGGCTGGAAAGTGCCGCAGGGCGAGAGCGTCAGTCCGGTAAACATCACCGACATTGCGCCTACGCTGGCGGCGTTGCTGCGCATCATGGAGCCGAATGGCAACACGGGTAAGGTGATTGAGGCTTTGTGGAAGCGTTGAGGCGGATTTGTGTTGAAGCATCAGGCGTTTATGTTACGTTTACGTTTACTAAACTTTGAAAGTTTAGTAAACGTAAACGTAACATAAACGCCTGATGCTTCAACACAAATCCACTGGAAATGAATACCAGGCATTATAGATTTTTTTAGTAATTTTGCAATTGAATTGAAAATTTACTAAAAATGTTACTTGCCCGCGACATTTCAGCAACCTTGGAATCGCTGCGTCAATATTATCCGATTGTTTATCTCGGAGGGCCGCGACAAGCCGGAAAAACGACGCTTTTGCGGCATTTTTACCCGAATTTGCCTTATGCCAACCTGGAAGATCCGGAACTGCGCTTATTAGCCGAACAAGACCCGCGTCGTTTTTTAGGGCGTTTTCCCGCCGGCGCCATCCTGGATGAAGCCCAACGGGTACCCACGCTGTTTTCTTATTTGCAGGTATTGGTGGATGAAGACCGCAGCCGGCAGTTTTTGCTGTCGGGTTCGCAGAATTTTTTATTAATGGAACGCATTACGCAGTCGCTGGCCGGGCGCGTTGGTATATTAAACTTGTTGCCGTTTAGTTATGCAGAGCTGCAAGCCACGGCATTCAAGCCGGCCACGCTGAATAACTTTGTGTGGCGGGGTGGTTATCCGGCATTGTATGACCGGGAGACGCCGCAGGCTGTTTTTTTCGGCAACTACCTGCAAACCTATCTGGAGCGCGATGTACGGTTGTTAAAAAACATTGGCGATCTCGGCCTTTTTTCCCGCTTTGTCCGCCTGTGTGCCGGCCGGGTAGGGCAACCGCTAAATATGACTACCCTGGCTGCCGACCTGGGCATTTCGGTGAATACGGTTAAAAGCTGGTTCTCTATTCTGGAGGCGTCGTACATGATTTTTTATGTACAGCCATTTTACGAGAATTTCAACAAACGCATCATCAAGTCGCCCAAATATTACTTTTATGACTCCGGCCTATTGTGTTATTTGCTGGGCATCAGCGATGTAGCACAGCTGGATTTGCATCATTATTATGGCAATATTGTAGAAAATGCGCTGATTGCTGATTTGTACAAAAAAAGAACAAATGCCGGTCTGCGCCCTGTCTTTTGGTTTTGGCAGGATCAGCAAGGTAATGAGGTAGATCTGCTGATTGAAGAAAGCGGCCGTCTGATGGCTATTGAAATAAAAAGCAGCCAGACCTTTAATACGCGCCTGCTTACGGGCCTTAAACGCTGGGAGCAGGTAAAAGGGGCCTTGCCCTCGGAAAGTTATTTAGTTTATGCCGGTACACAGGAGATGGCGCTGGAAAACTGCCGTCTGTTGCCCTGGGAGGCCGCATTGCAGGGCCTCTGATCACAGCCGAACCTCATATCCGAAACTGATCCCCTGGGTATAGTTTCAAACCCATCGCTACGGAGCGGAGCGGAGCAGGAATCACAGATCCAGCTGGAAACTCAAAATCGGTGTCAGACCGCTTTGTTCCCGGAAAATCCACGCGTTCCGGTCGGGATCGTAACTGCGGTTGATCGGATCCTGGTTGCGCCGATTGATGAAATTCTGCACATCCAGCGCCAGCGTCCAGGCGCTGCGGCCGTCTTTGCGCCAGGCAATGCGCAGGTCGGGACGAAAATATGCCTGTACCTGCTCCGTGAACGGTCGGCTCTGATCCAGCGCCGGCTCCGCCAGATAGCGGTTTGCCGTTCCGCCCGGCAGCAGCGGGGTAAGGCGTTGTCCGCCGTTGTACAGCACTTTCAAGCCCAATTGCAGGGTGCTGTTGCGTTTCATTTTCCATTCCTGCCCGCCCATCAGCGTTGCCGAACTGCCGCTGTTGAAGGTCGTGGAATGCCGTTTGCCGGCATTATCCGTATACGTGGTGCTGAATACCGAGCCACTGAGAATCAGGAATGCCCCTTTTTCAAAAGATTTTTCAACAATCAGATCAAGACCCATATTGCGGCCCGTCCCTTCATTACTCAGGATGCGATCCGGGAATCCGCTGATGGTATTGAGCATCGACCAGGTATCGCCTGCCGCTGCGGCAACCGGCACATCGTACAGATGCTGCCAGTAAATTTCCGGGCGCAGTTTCCAGCCCTGCCGAATCATAATGTCGTAGCCGGCCACGAGGTGCACAGCTTTCATCAGGGCCAGATCGAGGTTGGGCAGGTCGCGGCCGCCGGCATCATAAAAATAGGCGCCGAGCGGCAAAACGCGGCTGTGCAAGCCCGCCGCAAGCGAAAAAGCCTGTTTTTCGTTGATTTGATAACGCATTCCCAGGCGCGGCTCTATTGCGCCGCTGCCATTCAGGGCTAAGTAAAGCCCCGTTAGTCCCGCGTTGATGGTTGTGCGCGTACCCACGCGCAGGCGCAGGTTGGCAAAAGGTTGCAGCTGCGTGGTGTTGCCCACACTGCCCAGCAATGTGCGGAATTGTTCGCCCTCAAGGCGGCGCCATTGCAGGTCGTAAAACACCTGATTAGCCTGCAAACCAGCTTTCAGCGATACCCGGCTGCTGAACTTTTTGCTGTAAGTGGTCGAAAGCGCGAGGCGGTTTTCGGTGTATGCCTCGTTGTTGTAGTTGCCTGCAAGGCGATTGCTGTTAAGGGTGTCGTCGGCAACGGTAATTTTTTGTCCCATCAGCGCGAGGTTGGTGCGCAGGTAGGCATCGTCGCCGAGTAAAACTGTATGGGTTGCTCCGACAGCCCCCATGTTGGTGACGAAATTGTACTGTCGCCAGTCTTCAAAATACTGCCATTTATCCTGATCTTCCGTGCGGTAAAATTCCTTGCTGTTGCCGCCTATTCCCCAGAGGGTAAACGTGTGTTTGTTGTTTTTTCCGGGAAAGGCGAGGTTAAAAGACAGGTCCTGAAACGTATTATTGGTACGTGGCCCTACAAGGTGAATGCCCAGGTCGTTGAGAATGCCGAGGGTGGAGTAGCGGTAATTGACCAAATAGGAGGCTTTGCTGTTTTTGGAAAATGGCCCTTCTGTACTGAAATCCAGGCCCAAAAGCCCCGCCCGGAAGGTATATTCCCGTTTTTCGGCATTGCCGCGCCGAAAGCGCATGTCAAATACGCCGGCAACGGCATTGCCATATTCGGCCGGAAAAGCGCCGGTAGAAAAATCGGATTGCCCCAGCATACTCACCGAAAAAATGGTGATGCCGCCGCCCGAGGTGCCGCGCCGTGCAAAGTGGTTGGGGTTCGGAATTTCAATGCCTTCAAGGCGCCAAAGCAGGCCAACACCCGAGTTGCCGCGAATAATGATGTCGCTGCGACTGTCGCGACTGGGCTGTACACCCGGAAACCCCATTGCCATACGTCCCGGGTCGTTGCCACTGGCGGCATAGCGCTGGGTTTCGTCGACAGAAAAAGAGCGCGTTGACACGACGGCCAGCTCGTTGATGGGTTCGCTGCCGAATTTGCGGGCATTCACCACTACTTCGCCCATTTTGTTGCTCGCCTCCAGCAGTTCGATGTTGAGTACCACTTCGCGGGCGGAATTGACAATCAGGTTGTCTGTAACAAATGGCTCGTAGCCCACATAAGTGCATTGCAGGCGATGGCGTCCGGTTGGTACCTGCTGGATAATAAAATTGCCGTCGGCGTCACTCACGGCGCCGAGCGGGGAGGCCTGGTCCAGCACACTGATGGTTGCGCCGGCCAGCGTCTGGCGGGTTTCCTTGTCGAGGATTTGTCCGCGGATTGTTTGAGTGCGCGTTTGTGCAGTCAGGGAAAAGGAATAGCACAACAGGAGGAGAAATAAGAACAAATTTTTGTTTTGCATGGTATTGAAAAATTTAATGAACAAATAGCTGTGCAAAAGTAAGCGGGTTTTTGGAAAATCCAATTTTGGAATACCCGTAATTCGCCCTACTTTTGCTCGCTTTAAACACCGATTATTATGAAATACATCCTTATTGTACTCGCCCTTTTCGCCACAGCTTCGCTGTTCTGGTTTTGCAAACACACCCGTTATACGGCTCAAAATTTTCCTGCCCGGCAACTGCGCTGGGGAAAAGGCGGCGGTATTACCGGCATGGAAGTCATGTACGCAATGGCCGAAAACGGGCAGGTCATCAAGTCGGAGGGCCGGGCGTTGCCGGTTTTGCTCGACGATGTGAAGCGCAAAAAAGCACGCGGCATTTTTGAAACGGTTCAAATGCTGGAATTGCAAAAAATAGACTTCAAACACCCCGGAAACACCTATTCCTTTATTGAAATGACCGACAGCACCGGCAATCACCGCGTGAGCTGGGGCGCTGCCGATTTTCCCGTGGATTCCAAAATTCAGGACATTTATCAGCAGCTCAACAGCCTGATCGGGCCAGACAAAAAATAGCCTGAAATACGGAATTTCGCATTTTGCCATCATCTGCCCGATGCTGAAACCGGCGTGGTAGCTTTTTGAAAAGCACAAGTGTTGTAAAGTGTCTGCCAAAAAAGCAGGTCTTTGCAATTCATTGAGAATCAAATATATCCATCCATCTTTAAATCCGCCCGATCCGGGTATACTATGAAAAATTTCCGTCAATTGCTCTGGGGCGCCGCATGCAGTGCCCTGCTGCTGGGCGCCTGCAACAGCGGCGCCGATAAACCCGCTCCGGCAAGCACCACTGCCGGCCCGGGCCTCGACCGCAGCGTAGTACTCGATACCTTCGCCGACCTGCAAATTCTGCGCTACGAACTGCCGGGCTGGGAAAAACTCGACCTCCGCCAGAAAACATTTATCTACCACCTCTCCGAAGCAGCATTGGCCGGCCGGGATATTATTTACGACCAGCATTGCAAGCACAACCTCAGCATCCGCAAAACGATTGAAGCCATCTTCAACAGCTATAAGGGCGAGCGCAACAGCGCCGACTGGAAAGCCTTTGAAGTGTACGCCAAACGCGTATGGTTCAGCAATGGTATTCACCACCACTACAGCGAAAACAAGTTCCTGCCCGGCTGTTCGCAGGCGTATTTTACGGGCCTGGTAAAAGGCGCCGACGCTTCTACTTTGCCCCTGGCTTCCGGAGAAAGCGTGGATGCCCTGCTGGCGCGCATTACGCCGGTCATGTTCGACCCTGCCGTGCTGGCCAAACGCACCAACAAAGAAGCCGGTGTGGATGTGGTACAAACCTCCGCCGTCAATTTTTATGAAGGCGTAACAGAGGCGCAGGTAGAGGAATTTTACAAGAAAAAAATTGCCGCAGGCGGCAAAAAACCGCCGATGTTCGGCTTGAATTCCAAACTGGTGGCCGATGAAAAGGGTGAACTCAAGGAGATCGTCTGGCATGCTGGTACCGGAATGTACGGCAGCGCCATTGATAAAATTGTGGAACATTTGGAAAAGGCCATTCCATTTGCCGAAAATGAACAACAGCAAAAAGCCATCGGCCTGCTGGCGGAATATTACCGCAGTGGCGATTTGAAAAAATTTGATGCCTACAATATTGCCTGGGTAAAAGACACCGAAAGCACCATTGATTTTATTAATGGCTTTATTGAAGTGTATCACGACCCGAAAGGCTTTAAGGCTGATTTTGAGGCGGTTGTGCAATATAACGACCCCGAAGCCACCGAAAAAATGGCAGTGATCAGTAAAAATGCCCAGTATTTTGAAGACAACAGCACCATTCCTGCCGCATACAAGAAAAAAAGTGTGCAGGGCATTTCTTACCGCGTGATCAATGTGGCGATGGAAGGCGGCGACTGTGCGCCCTCAACGCCCATCGGGGTAAACCTGCCCAACTCCAACTGGATTCGGGAAGATTTTGGTTCCAAATCCGTGAGCCTCAACAACATTGAAAACGCCTACGGCAAAGCCGGCGGCGCGCTTGCCCTGCAGGAATTTGCCAACGACCAGGAGGAAATTGACAATGCCAAAAAATATGGCGAAGCCTGTGGTAAAATGCACACTGCCCTGCACGAAGTGATTGGCCACGCCAGCGGCCAGCTCAAGCCCGGCATGCCCGAGCCAAACGTGACCCTCAAGCAATATTCCTCTACCCTCGAAGAAGGCCGCGCCGACCTGGTGGCCCTGTATTTTATGCCCGATCCGAAACTGGTAGAGTGGGGGGTAATGCCCGATGCCAATGCCTATAAAGCGGAGTACGACAGCTATATCCGCAATGGCCTGCTGATGCAGCTGCGCCGCCTCCAGCCCGGCGAAAATATTGAAGAGGATCACATGCGCAACCGCCAGCTGATTGCGGCCTGGGCATTTGAAAAAGGACAAAAAGACAACGTGATCACCAAAGAAGTGCGCAACGGCAAAGTGTATTACGATGTAAAAGACTATGTAAAATTGCGCGAACTTTTTGGGCAGTTGCTCAGTGAATTGCAGCGCATTAAATCGGAAGGCGACTACAATGCTGCCCGTGATCTGGTAGAAACGTATGCGGTGAAAGTGGATGGAGAAATGGTGAAGCAGGTAAAATCGCGTTATGCCAGTTTGCCAACCAAGCCATACAGTGGTTTTGTGCAGCCGCGCCTTGTCGCAGTGAAAGATGCCGCCGGAAACATCACAGATGTCAAGGTGGAGCAGGAAACTGATTTTGTGCAGCAAATGCTGCGCTTTGGTCGCGAGTACAGCTTCCTGAAATAAAAGAGTTCGGGGTTTGGAGGTTTGGGGTTTGAGGGTTCGGGGTTCAGGGTTTGGAGGTTCGGAGGTTGTTCGTATTTTGCAATGGCCTCTCCAAAATGCCGGGAATTACTCGAACCCCGAACCTCCAAACCCCGAACCTCCAAACCTCCAAACCCCAAACCCCAAACCCCAAACCTCCAAACCTTAATAGAACGTATAGTGCTCGTGAAACACGCCTTCAAAGATGATGTGTTTATCGAGGCCCATATTGCGATTTCCGTTTCGGTCGGTGCGTTTGAATTTTGCGCGGAAGCGCCCCGAAACGATCTGGTTGACGGTATCTAAAGTTTCCAGGTGGAAATATCCGTCCTGTGCATCAACGAGTTTATATTCATAAGCGGGGAGGTCGTCGTCTATTCGTTGGCCGAAGCTGCAAAGTGCTTCTCCTTTGGGCCCTGATTTGTCGGTGGTTAGTGCATACTCCCCAACACGGATCGGTATCCACAAAAAAGAAAAAGTATTTTGAATAAGGCTGTCGTTTCGGTATTCCGCAAACTGGAAATTAATGACCGGATGGGTTTTTAACCTTTCAATTTTCGGCTTAAAGACCTCCGTTTTTTCAGCATTCATAAAGATGACGGATTGCCCAAGTTCAACTGACTCCGGCAAAATGGCGTCGGGGTACTTATGGCATTGCGTAAAAAGGAGCATCAGGAAGGCAGCGAGCAGTGGCAGCGTGTAATTTTTCATAGTTTGATGAATTTAATGGTTTGAGGGTTCGGGGTTCAGGGTTCAGGGTTTGGAGGTTCGGGGTTCGGAGGTTGTTCGTATTTTGCAATGGCCTCTCCAAAATGCCGGGAATTACTCGAACCCTGAACCTCCAAACCTTAATAAAACGTATAGTGCTCGTGAAACACGCCTTCAAAGATGATGTGTTTATCGAGGCCCATATTGCGGTTTCCGTTTCGATCGGTGCGTTTGAATTTTGCGCGGAAGCGCCCCGAAACGATCTGGTTGACGGTATCTAAAGTTTCCAGGTGGAAATATCCGTCTTGTGCATCAACGAGTTTATACTCATATCCGGGCAGATCGTCGTCTATGCGTTGACCGAAACCGCAAAGCGCATTTCCTGTAGGCCCTGAGTTGTCATCAGTCAAAGTATATTCGCCGATTTGTAGCGGTACCCAGTAGAAAACTACAGTATTTTGAATGAGACTATCATTGCGGTATTCTACAAATTGAAAGTCAATGTGATTTCTGTGAGTAGATCGTTGCCTGATTCTCGGTTTAAAAACCTCCGTTTTTTCAGCATTCATGAAGATGACAGATTGCCCAAGTTCAACCGACTCCGGCAAAATGGCGTCGGGGTACTTATGGCATTGCGTAAAAAGGAGCATCAGGATGGCAGCGAGCAGTGGCAGCGTGTAATTTTTCACAGTTTGATGAATTTAATGGTTTGGAAACTTTTATCATTTTGAAGGCGAAGGTAATATACGCCCTCGTGGAAATTTTCTGAATCAATGACCATTGTATTGGTATTTACTATGGTATTGTTTTGATAAATGCAGCGCCCGTCGGCATTAAAGATAGAAACATGCTGTAATGGTTCGGAAGATTTTAAAGTAAAAATCCGGGAAACCGGGTTTGGGAAAATTTCAACAAGATTAGTGGCGACTTGTACGTTTTCCCTGTCGTCTCCCCCTTCCAAACAATCCAGCATTGTTACCTTCATCTGGTCACTGCCCTTTTTGCCCCCAAAATCAGTAATGGTCACTCGCAAAAAGAAGGAAGGTGCCTGTATGCCACCGGGTAGTGTCGGTACAAGGTTGCTGGTGAGTGGAAGCGTTGCGTTGCTGCCAATCTGCGTCCAGTTGGAAACGCCGTTCAGGCTGATCTCCCACTTATAGGTCAGAGGCATTACAACCTGAAAGGGGTTGAAAGATGCGGTAAAGAATGCAAATACAGAACTTTTACAGATTTGAGCAGGTCCCTGAATATCAACATTGGTGATGGAAGTAGAGAATGGAGGTTCCGACCTGAAACAGGATACATCATCAGCACGTTTCTTCAATACACGGGAGTTGTTGTTATCCGAGTCGCCGGTTTGATTATTGCCAAACGGTGCATCCGGATTCGACCAGCGCCCAACCCGCACCCGCGGCGCACACCCGTTTTGGAACATAATGGTTCGCAACTCGTCTCCGATCGGAAAGCCATGATGTTTGGTCAGTGGGTCGCAACCGCTAAAAAGTCCGGTCGAACAGGTGCTACATCGTTGATGTCGGGCCCCAATAAGGTGTCCGATTTCATGCGAGCCGGTAAAATTGTTCAGGGCTGCATTTAGTGTAGAAATACAAAAACCGTTGGTTTCACTCGCCGCAACTCTCCGGGCTTTTCCGCTGGCATCTCGTTGTGTATTAAGTGTAAAAAGAATAACCAAATCGGCAAAATTATCATTGCGCATGGTATGTGCTAATCCAGACTCGAACAATTGTTTCAGGTCATCATCCATATCTAAAGATTCTGTAAATCCTGGTAGTATCAATGCATTGGCCAGCGAAAAAGAGATTTCACTTTGCGACATACCACTGGCGCTACAGGTGGCATTTAACTCCGCAATAAAGTTTGCAGCCATCAGTTGTGGTACTACTTGTAGTGCGGCTTCGGGACTAAACAGCACCAAAACCCGAATATTATTTGCCGGACAACTATTGCGTTCTTCGGTAATTTCGTCGGCTACTTCGTCTTCTCCGTTGTCGGAACATTCATTTTGCAAGAGTGAAACCGGGTGTTTCACACAGAGTAGTTTGGATTGGCTTATCTGTCGAATAGAATAATCGAAATGGTTTTCTGCATCGGAAATTACACCAATTGTACCCAGGTGATTTTTGGTCAGGCGACAGCTGCTGCCATTTTCGGTGTATCCATGCCAGGTAAATGTTCCGTCGTCGGTGCTGCTTACATAATCGGCATTAAAGGTTATGGCATCCAGACGGTCGGGTAGTTTAACCTGTAACTGTTTTCCATTAAGGTGTTTTGCAAAGGTGTCTAATTCAATGAACCAACTGGATAAAGCATCATCATCGGCCATAATGGCATCGTAACGCATTTGATCAGCCGCATTGAGTACGACCTGATTGGAGGGAATGACTCGAATTAAGCCGGAGTTGGGCTGCTGGGCTTTGAGCGGAGCGGTGAAGCATAACAAACACCACAAGCCGGAGAAGAGGAATGAAATTTTAAATTGTTGCATGTCGAGTTTTTTGAAATGTGAACAAAATCAGAGGTAAAAACTTGCTGCAAAGATTCAGCCCCAATCACTTACACCGCAAGGACAAACACACGCTTTTGGAACAGGGTAAATTTTGATGATTAACCGAACCTCCCCCCTGCCCCCCTGAATACACCTGATAAAAAATCGCTATGGTACAATAATTGCTGCTGCTTTGAGGGAACAACTTCTCCAACTGTACCATGCGACCATTAAATATCGTGCTGGCCGATGATCAGCCCATCTTTGTAGAGGGCTTGCTGAGTGTTTTGTCGAAGCCGGGCGCAAAATTTGAATATAGTATTAAAGGTGTAGCCCGCAACGGCACACAAATGTCGGATCTGTTGCGCAGCAATGCAGCAGATGTGGTATTGATGGATTGGAACCTTCCGGATATGGATGGGTTGCGTTTTTTACCGGTATTAAAAAAAGGTGGTGGTATTCGGGTTTTGGTCATGAGTGCCTTCGATGACCCGCGTATGGTGCAGGCCGCATTGCGCGCTGGCGCCGACGGCTTCATGTTGAAAAACGGGAGTAGTGATGAGTTGGTTGAAGCTATTGAGGCCATAGCCGACGGACGAACTTTTGTAGGGCACGGATTGTCGGCACACCTATATAATAATGGTGTAAATACCAACGGTTCAGAGCTTAATGCAGGCCCCGACAAACGATTTGCACGCCGCTACGGCCTTACTAAAAGAGAGTTGGAGCTAATGCAGTATATCGGGCAGGCCATGAATAACAAAGAAATTGCATCCAAATTATACATCAGCGACCAGACGGTCAGTGTACACCGGAAAAACATTATGCGAAAACTGGGGGTTAATAATACCGCAAGCCTTATCAAGATCGCTTTTGAAAATAATCTTGTCTGAAAATGTAAAGCAGACGTCAGTTCCGGAGCTTCGGCACACTATTTGAAGCTCATATGTTCCAAACTTAAGCACCTGAATATTTTTTTTACAATTTGGTGTACTGGTTTGGAAGGACAAATTTTAACTTTGCGCTTGAATCATTGTTTTCATTCATTTTCTAATCATCTCATGAAAAAAACGAATAACACACTCGTTTTCAAACTCTGGTCTTTGTTGTTGGGTGTGGTACTCTCGCTGGGTACTGCAACCACCGCCTCGGCTCAATGTACGCTGGTTTGTAACAACCTCGTTCAGATCTCTCTTGATGAGGACTGCGTTGTTACGGTACTGCCGGACATGATCCTCGAAGGTAATGGCTGCCCGAATGGCAACCTCGTTGTTGAAATGAAAATCAACGGCGCGTGGGTTCCTGCTACGGTAAACATCAACCACGTTAACCAGACCATCCAGGTGCGCGTTCGCGACCTCAACTCCGGCAACAACTGCTGGGGCTACATGCACATCGAAGATAAGCTGGCTCCTATTGTGGACTGCACAGACATCACCCTGTCTTGCGTGGTAACCAACCATACGCCATCTTACATCGCCAACACACTGGGTATCACTGAGGCTTTCCCGGATGTTATCGAAAACTGCGATAACACCCCGACCCTCACTTACATCGATACTTATGTAGATCTGAACTGCACGCAGACGATCAATGGCCAATCCGACATCAGCGCTTACATCCTGCGCAAATGGACTGCTGTTGACCAAAGCGGTAACTCTGCTACCTGCAACCAGTACATCTACTTCGAGCGTCGTCATATGTTCGATGTTCTTTTCCCTGCTGATGTAACGGTTAGCTGCTCCAATCCAAGCACTGATCCTTCTGTAACAGGTTCTCCTTTCATCGACGATTTCGGTTTTGACTGGGATCTGTATCCCAACAATACCGCTTGCGAACTGAACGTGGCTTACACGGATCAGCTCCTGCCTGTTTGTGACGGTACCTACAAAATCCTGCGTACCTGGGTAGTACTCGACTGGTGCAAACCTACCAGCACCAACCCGAACCCGCAGTTCACCAACCCGGTTTACCACATTCAGCTGATCAAAGTTGAAGATGCTGCCGGCCCGCAGTTCGACTGCCCGGAGAACCTGACAGTTTCCACAGATCCTTACAACTGCTGCGCTACAGTAAACCTGCCCGACGTTATCATGGAAGATAACTGCTCGCGCATCAACAGCATCAGCGCAATGGTTACCACCTTCGACCCACAAACCGGTACTCAAACCGGTATGTACACCGTTGGTGGCTTCCTGTCTACTTTCCCCGGCAACAATCTCTGGACGCCGGATACACTCGCTAACTACGGTACTACTCCTTGCCTCCACATCGGTACACACCGTGTAGTATATACCGCTACCGATGACTGCGGTAACGCGCGCACTTGCTCTTTCAACCTCACCGTTGAAGACCAAACACCGCCGGAACCCGTTTGCACTCAGCTGACTAAAGTTTCTATTGGCGCCAACGGTGAAGTATTGGTTAATGCCACTGCTTTCGATCAGGGTTCTGAAGACAACTGCGGCGATGTTTACTTCAAAGTACGTCGCATGAACTCCGGTTGCGGTCAGAGCAACAGCTCTTTCCTCGATCAGGTTAAATTCTGCTGCGAAGACATCGGTGATACCATCACGGTTATTCTCCGTGTTTATGACGTTCAGGTTCCTGCCGGTAGTGTTACCACTTCTTTCCAGGAAGAGCACTCCAATGATTGCATGATTCAGGTAATCGTTGAAGATAAACTCAAACCGATCTGTCAGGCTCCGGTTAATATGACTGTTAACTGCGAAAGCTTCGACCCAAGCCTCTGGGCATACGGCCAGGCGATCGCTACCGATAACTGCTGCATCGACACTGTTATTACTACTGCTTCTTACACGCAATTTGATACCGTTTGTAACCGCGGTACGATCACGCGTACTTTCCGCGCTATCGACTGCGGCGGTCAATCCAGCGTTTGCACACAGCGCGTAGTAGTTACTTACCGCCAGGACTACTGGGTACGTTTCCCGAACGACGTAATCGTTACAGTATGTGACGGTAGCGGCACTTACGGCGAACCGACCTTCTTCGGCGAGAACTGCGAACTGCTCGCAACTTCTTACACAGACGAACTCTTCACAGTAGTACCTGATGCTTGCTTCAAGATCGAGCGTACCTGGAAAGTTATCAACTGGTGCACATACGACCCGAACCAGGGTTGCATCGCAGTGCCGAACCCGAACCCGAACGCAATCACGAACAGCCCGCAGAACCTGCCGGGTCCGATCGTATCGCCTGTAGGTACACCTGCACCTTGGGCTCCGACCGTGGTTTCGATCACACCGGGCGCACCTGCAACGAACTATGGCGCTGCTTACTGGAACGCCAACTTCGCGAACAACAACCTGAACGTGAACTGCTACACATACAAGCAGATCATCAAGGTTATCGATACACAAGCACCGACCGCTCAGTGCCCTGCATCTCCGGTTGAATTCTGCGACCTGACTCCGAACAATGGTGGTCTGTGGAACGAAATGTACTACTGGGATAACCGCACTGAAAGCCATGACCTTTGCGAAGGTCCGTCTGACCTGACCCTGACTGCAACAGACGCATGCTCTGGCGCAAACATCAACATCGAGTACCTGCTCTTCCTTGATCTGGATGGCAATGGCTCTATGGAGACAGTGGTTAGCTCTGTTAACCTGCCTGGCTTCAACCGCGTGAACTACAACAACGCAGGCAACCCGAACTTCTCGGGTGGTACAGCGTACGCATTCGACGAGCGCCCCGTACCGGGCAACCAGAAATACGGCTTCGCTATTCAGAAAGTTAAATCTGGTAACAACCTGACTGCTAACGTACGCTGGAACACGGCTCAAAGCCCGACCAACTACGTAATTCCTGAGCTGCCTTACGGCACGCACAAGATCAAGTGGTTCATCACCGATGGTTGTGGTAACAACCGCGAGTGCGAATACACATTCGTAGTGAAAGATTGCAAGAAACCTACAGTTGTATGCCTGAACGGTCTGAGCGTGAACATCATGCAGACCGGCATGGTAAGCCTGTGGGCATCTGACTTCCTCCAGTACACAGAAGACAACTGCACACCGACCGACAAACTGAAAATCGGTATCGTACGCAGCGAACAAAGCACTGGCAGCTTCCCGGTTGACGGCAACGGCAACCCGCTGACAGAAGTACAGTTCACTTGCGCTGACACAGACATCGAGCCTGAATTGGTTCAACTGTGGTCTATTGACCTTGCCGGTAACGCAGACTTCTGCGAAACCTACGTACTGGTTCAAGACAACATGGGTAACTGCGGCGGTCCGAAACCGACTGTAGCGGGTTACCTGAAAACAGAAGGCCAACAGGGTGTTGAAGATGCACAGGTAGACCTGCAAGGCAGCAGCCCGGCAGTACCGCCGTTCAGCATGTTCCAAAACACGCTTGAAACTGGTAAGTACGAGTTCAGCAATGCTGTACCGGTAGCTTCCAACCTGACGATCACTCCGGTAGAAGACGACAACCACATCAATGGTGTATCTACTTTTGACCTGGTACTGATCTCCAAGCACATCCTCGGCATCGAGCCGCTGACCAGCCCATACAAAATGATCGCTGCTGACGCTAACAAGTCTGGCTCGATCACCACGTTCGACATCGTTGAACTGCGCAAGCTGGTTCTGGGTGTTTACACCGAACTGCCTGCAAATACTTCCTGGCGCTTCATTGACAAAGCTTACTCGTTCCCGAACCCGTCGAATCCGTTCGCCGCTGTGTTCCCCGAGAACAAATCTGTTGCTTCTATCAGCAACAACCTGATGAGCGAAGATTTCGTAGCAGTGAAAGTAGGTGACCTGAACGGTAATGCAGTAGCTAACAGCCTGATGCAGTCTGAAGATCGCTCGGCTGGTACACTCTACTTCGACGTTCAAGACCGCGCAGTTAATGCCGGTGAAACGTTCGACGTAACGTTCAAAGCTGCTGAGCAAGTACAAGGCTTCCAGTTCACACTCAACTTCCCGGGTCTCGAAGTAGTTGACGTAACTGGTCTGAAAGCTGAGAACTTTGCAGTATTCGCTGCCGACAAAGCAATGACTACTTCGGTTGACGGCGAAAACGAATTCACTGTTCGTTTCCGCGCTACTCAAGCCGGCCAGATCAGCAAACTGATGGGCGTATCCAGCAGCATCACAAAAGCTGAAGCTTACAACAACAACAGCGATCGTCTCGACGTAGCCATCCGCTTCAATGGTTCCAACGGTTCCGTAGTTGCTGGTGCAGGTTTCGAAGTGTTCCAAAACACACCGAACCCGGTTGCTGCCAACACAACGATCTCTTTCAACCTGCCTGAAGCTGCCGAAGCTACGCTGACTATCAGCACGATCGACGGCCGCGTGGTACGTGTGGTTAAAGGTAACTACGCTAAAGGTCTGAACAGCATCACGCTGAACCGCAGCGACCTCGCTGCCGGCGTTCTGTTCTACCAGGTAGAAACTGCTACACACAGCGCTACCAAGAAAATGGTTGTAACTGAGTAATTTCAGTAGTAGCAAAATGTTTATGCCGGCTTAGCCGGTAATAACAAATAAAAACATGGGTCATTTCGGGCAACCGGGATGGCTCATGTTTTTTTATGCCGCTATTCAATAACCGATGATCGTTTCTGGCGTTTGTACTTCAGGATTTTAAGCGGAAATGCAAGTTGATATTTTGTGGTAAAATTTTATTTTGTGTCTATTTTATTGAAAATCAGATATTTATGTTTTTAAATGTAAAAAACATACAAAAAAAATAATCTCGGTAAAGTCTTGTTGAGGTAATTTTGGCACGCTTTTAGCAAAGTACACTATGTCGCACTGATTATTCAGTGTATTTTAATCCGCTCGTTGTAAAACGGTTTCCCGTATGCAGGGTCTTTCATAATCCAACCGACCCGGCACTCATAATCATAACCAATTGTTTTTCCATGATTCACAGTCTACCGCGTTTTGTATTTTGCGGTTTACTTTTTTTGCTCACAATGAAGGCGAGTGCTCAACCCTCGTTCAGGCTTCCCTTCATCAATGACGCACCCGCGAATGCAACCGTGAACATGCCCTTGCGCGTGTTCGGTTTCAATAAGGTGGTTTCCATGCAGTTTGTCATGCGTTGGAACCCCTCGGTGATGAGTTTTCAGTCCATTGATGGTTACAATTTAAACTGTCTTTCTGCTGCAAATTTCAACACTATCCAGGCACTCGACAGTGGCCGGGTTCGTTTTCAATGGGAGTGTAATTCTACTTCCATGGGGGTTACGGTGCCAGACAGCACCCCGATTTTTCGCCTTCGCCTGAAGTGCATCGCTCCCGACAGCTCCAATACGACTGTAAAAATTCAGTCGGAGCCTCCCACTTACCTTGAAGTCAATTATGTACAGAACGGTGTCACCAAAACAGATACCGCTCCGAATATCACACAGGGTTTTGTAGCTATCGGTTACACCGTTAGTGCCGAAACGCCGGAATCGCCCGTCTTTGAAGATGCAACGCTGGCGCCCAATCCACTTGCAGGAGATCAAATTCAAATTAATTTTAATTTGAAGGTAACTTCCGAGATGCAAGTACGTATAATGGATGCTAACGGACGCCAGGTTTACGTGGCTTCCCAGCACTTTCAGGCCGGCCCGCAACAATTGAGTTTGCCGGCGCCTCCGGGTACCGGAACCTGGTACCTGTTGCTGGAAACCGGAAAACAAACCCTGACACTTCCATTCATTCGCATCTGATTTTCACTCAAACAATATTTGCGGTCTGCTTACAATGCTCAGCTTGCGTAAAGCCGGGGGCCGCACACAGAACAAATTTTTTCATCTCATCCCGTTAATGGTAACAATGAAACCGATTACACACATTCTGCTTGCAGGCTTCCTGTTGTTTACCGCGCAGGTTTTTGCACAAACGCCGCTGGTAACGAGCTTCAGTGCTACGCCTACCAATCCTGCGCTGAACTCTACTGTTGTAGTGGATTTCAAGGTAACTAATTTTACCAATATCGCGTCGGTAACCATCCCGCGTATCTCCTACAACGCAACCATTCTGCGTCTCGACTCCGTTCGCCAGGTGCTGCTCCCCGCTTTCTGCCCGGAACTGACCATGGCTTGTATCGAGCCAACCTACGCGCCCTCCGATCCGCGCTATGGCCAGCAGAACCTGCAAAACCTGCCTGCTCAGAACCGTCTGGCAGTTTCCTGGTTTCCCAGCCCGGCACTTTACCCCAATGGCGTAACGCTTTCGGGTACTAAAACGGTCTTCAAAATGTATTTTACCGCCATTGCAAATGGCGTAGTGACGGTAAATATCGCACCGCCACAAAGCGGCCAAGGCCTTTTTGAAGTGGTAAATAAAGACGGACAACCGGTTACAGTGGATTACCAAAACGGCGGTGTAAGTATTACTTCCGGTGACGGCACCCCGCCACCGCCCACGTACACGGGTTTCAAGCAAATTGCCAATACCATTTATATTCCTAAAGGTGAGGTGGGCTGTATGCCGGTTACGGTAAACGATTTTGATAATATCGTAGCCATGCAATACTGCGCTTCCTGGAACAATCAGGTGCTGAACTTCGATTGTGCCCGCGCTTTTGATCTGCCGGGTATGAACGGCGGCCACTTGTTTGCCAATAACAACCTCGGTCGTATGTCTATCACCTGGGAAGGCGCAACACCAACGCAGTCTAATCCCAACCCCACAGTAACAAAAGCAGATGGCGCCAAAATTTACGAACTCTGTTTCCTTGCAAAAGGCACCGAAGGCGCTTCGTCCAATATCCAGTTCAATAACTCCTGTTCGCAACCTACCGCTCCGCCGGAAGTTATCCAGCGCCAGGGTTCTACTAATGTGGACATCTGGACCTCCAATGTAAGCGTAGACGCTCCGATTAATATTGTTACCAGCCCGGCGCCCGCCGATGCGGTTAATTTCACAGCAGATAAAGACTCTGTAAATGTAGGCCAAAACGCCTGTGTAGACGTAAAAGTGACGAATTTCACGAATATGTCGTACTCGGAGTTCGCGATGACCTATAACCACGAGAAATTACAGTTCCAGTCTTTCGACCTGGGCGCCAACCCGCTTGGCCTGACAACCAATACTACCCTGAAACACAATATTGTGGAGCCGAACCCCGGCGACACCCTGCGTTTCATCAGCTGTGCTTTCAACAACACCACCATGGGCATTACCCTGCCTGCCAATACCACCATCTTCTCCGCTTGCTTTAAAACGATCGGAGCAGTAGGTGACACGGCAATGGTTCGTATTAAAAGCCTTACGATTCCAAATGTGGCCTGCGTACCTGTAGGCGCTGCAAAACGCAGCATCGGCTCTGTACCGCTTACCCTGACCGCCGGCCACGTATACATGCGCTCTTCTGCTACGGCAACCACCAGCGTAACCACTGAAGTTTCCTGCAACAACGGCAATAATGGTGTAGTTAGCGCTAATATGCTGAACTGTAGCGGCACCCTGACATACAACTGGGCCGGCCCCGGCATCACGGCATCCAACCGTACCATGTCGGCTCCGAACAACCTTACCCCCGGTACCTATACCGTAACGGTAAGCTGCTCCACCGGCGCCAGCGCAACGGCAACGGTTACACTGGCCAATCCGGTGGCCGTGAGCATCGCTAATCCAACCGTTGTTAACCCAACCTGCCCCTTAGGCAGCAACGGTAGCATCGCCATTGCACCTACTGGTGGTACTGCCCCTTACACCTACAATTGGTCGGGCCCAAGCATCAATGCCGGCAACCGCACGGTTCAAAGCCCAACCGGTCTTACCGCAGGTACTTACAAAGTGACGGTTACAGACAACAGAAGCTGTACGTTTGTTTCTCAGAATATTACGGTAACTGCACCGTCTGAAATGACACTTCCTGCGCCTACAATCGTAAATGCAACCTGCGCCGGTTCAACAAACGGATCCATTACCCTCGGTACGGTAAGTGGCGGTAACGGTGCTCCCTTTACATACTCCTGGACAGGCCCCGGTTCATTCTCGGCATTGACTAAAGACATTAACAATATCGCAGCCGGCAACTACACGCTGATTGTAACGGATAATAAAAACTGCTCGAAAACATTCGGCCCTTACACCGTAACTGAGCCGCTTCCTATGACGGCCAACGCTACGGTTACCAGCCAGGTAATTTGCTTCGGAACGAATACCGGTAAAATTAACCTGACAGTTGGCGGCGGCACTGCTCCGTATACTTACGCCTGGTTCAATGTCGGTGTGACCCCGATTATACAGGTTTCTACTGTGGAAGATCCGGATAACCTGGCAGCGGGCATGTACAATGTTACTGTTACCGACGCTAAAGGTTGTACTACAACCGTGCTTGGTGGTCGTACTATCACTGCCCCCAGCGCAGCCCTGACGGCAACCGTTGGCACTATCACTCCTGCTTCCTGCGGTGGCACCCCAACCGGCTCGGTTGCCCTGAACGTAAGCGGCGGCTGGACACCTACTGCTACAACCTGGACGTGGGTACAAAACCCCACGACGCCCATTCCGGCGGGCAATACGATTACCGGCCTGCAAGCTGGCACTTATGTAGCCACCGTAACCGATGATAAAGGTTGTACCGTTACAGCAACGGCGCAGGTGCCTGGTCCGAACCCGCTCAGCCAGGGTACCCCACAAGTAACACAAATCAATTGCTTCGGCGCCGGCAATGGTGGTATTACCATCACACCGAGCGGCGGCAGCGGTGCCCCGTATGTTGTTACCTGGATCGGCACAACGCTTGGCGGCCCTTCTATCAGCGGCCTTGCACCTGGTACATATACCCCGATCATCACCGATCCTACAGGTTGCTCCCAGACGTTCAGCCCGATCACCATCACACAGCCGACTGAAATCAAGACGCTTAATGTTGATGTGGATACCGTAACCATTGCAGGTAATGACGGTCGTATTCAACTGAACCTGACTGGTGGCTCGCCTAACTACAACTGGACGCTCAAAAATGCAGCCGGTGCAACAGTGGCAAGCGGCAGTGCGACTTCTGTCAATAACTATCAGGTAGTGGTAAACGGACTTACTGCCGGGCTTTACACCCTTTCCGTAACAGATGCCAATAACTGCGGCATGACGCCTGCCAATATTGATGTACCTTCTGAGAATCCGCTCTTGTGTTCTTCCATTCTTAATGTGGAAAATGAGTGTAACGACGATGGCTCTATTACCATCTCAGTTTGTCAGCAGGCCACGGCTTTGCCTTTCGTGATTTCCGGCGCAGGTCCGGCTCCGATTGTGTCTACTTCATACACCATTGAAGTGCCAAACCTTTCGGCAGGCACCTACACGCTTACCATTGCTGATGGCGCTGGTCACAGCTTTGTTTTGCCTACGCAAGTGGTTACACAAAATGCTCCTGCACTTGTTGCGCCGCAGATTAACCAGCCGAACCAACTTCAGGGCAACGGTCAGATTGTACTGACGCCCAACCCGACGACCACACCCATGAGTTATCTGTGGGAAGATGGCAGCACCTTGCCGTTCCGCTTTAACCTCGATCAGGGCACTTATGCGGTAACGGTGACCAACCTGATTTCCGGCTGTACTTCAACTGCGGCATATGTGCTGGTACGCCAGTGGCCAACTTTGGTAACTACCATTGCCAACTCGGTTAACCCGACCTGCGCAGGTACGCCTACAGGTTCTATTACCCTGAATGTTTCAGGTGGTAACCCAAATCCTGCTTACACTTACAACTGGGCAGGCCCCGGTATCAATGATACCAACAGAAATAGTAAAAACCAGAACAGTCTGCCTGCAGGCACTTACACCGTCACCATTACAGATGGCAGCGGCACGACCAGCACCCTGAGCGCGACATTAACCACCCAGTCGAACCTGGCGGTAACGAATGTGAACATCCTGTCGAACTACAATGGTTTCCAGGTGAGTAGCCCAAGCGAATGTGATGGTTCGGCACTTGTAGTGTTCAGCGGTCAGCAGGGAACTACCTCCATCTCCTGGAGCAACGGTGCGACGAGCACACAGACCAATACCCTTTGTGCCGGCGCATACTCGGTAACCGTAACTGATGGCGTAGGTTGTACATCTACCTGGACCGGCTCGCTCACCGCTCCGGCCGGTGTAACGGCAACCAGCTTGCAGGTTACCGACTTCAATGGCTACGGCGTAAGCTGCCCGGGTGCAGAAGATGGTATTGCACGCCTCTCCGTTGTTGGCGGCGTACCGCCTTACCAGATTAAATGGCCGACAGGTCAGAGCGATGTACTGGTAAATGCCAGCGATTTCTCTCAGGCGGTTGATCTCAAAGGTGGAAATTATATCGTGAGCATCACCGATGATAACGGCGCTTTGTATACTACTACCGTGACCGTTACACAACCGGATCCGTTGACCGTTGTATTTGCCGGTGTAGATCCGAGTACGGGCAACTCTTGCGATGCAGAAATCATCGCGCAGGTAAGTGGCGGTGTTTCGCCTTACGAATACCTCTGGGACGGCAACTTTGGCCACACGGGCCAGACGCAACGCGCAGAACGCTTGTGCTCCGGTGAAGTTATCAACTTTGTGATTACCGATGCCAATGGTTGTGAGCTTGTTGTTTCCGACACAATTGACTTCCCGGAAAGTGAGTGCTTCAAGGTGCGTCCGGTAATCACACCACACCAGTTAGACGGTAAAAACGACTTCATGTTTATTCCTTGCATCGAAGAAGTTTCCAACACGGTTGAGGTGTATAACCGCTGGGGACAGTTGGTATTTGAAGGTCAGAACTACGATAACGGCGGTACCCGTTGGGAAGGCCAAACCAAAAGTGGCCAGACCCTTCCGGAAGGCGTTTATTATGTTGTGCTGCGCTACACCGATGCGACAGGTGACCACCTGCAAAAAGCACACATCAATTTGTTGAAATAATCATTCAAAACATACTGTTTCGGGGAGTGCGTTTAAGACAACTCCTGCTGCTCCCCGAAACTGCTTTTCAATCCATCCACAACACTTTTTCATTCCCAAACTTCGATTGCGCCATGCAAAAGATATTTTTGACACTCATATTCGCTGTTAGCAGCGTACTTTCTCTTCTTGCTCAGGAACAGGCAGTTTATCAGCAGTACACCGTATTTCCGGTGCTTGTAAATCCGGGGTATACCGGCTTTGACGACAAACACGAATTAGTCGGCAACGCTCGTACTTCCTGGGCTGGTTTTCCCGGCCGCCCGACCGCTTACACCCTGATGTACAGTGCGCCGGTGGGCGACAAACTTGCGCTCGGCGGGGGTATGTTCACAGAGAAGATCGGCGATATGAATACCCTTCGTCTTCAACTGAACTATGCCTTCCGTTTTCGCTTGCAAAAAGCTAAAATCGGCATTGGTTTGTCGACGGAATTTTTGAGCAAAAATATTGACCGCAGCCTGCTGCAACCCAGTGGCCTGATTGATCCGGGTGATGATGTGCTGCAGGGCCGCACCGATGGTCAGCGCATTTTTGATGCATCTTTGGGCATTCACATGCTGTACGATGAGCATTTGATTCTTAGCCTCGCAATGCCCAATACCGTGCGTGCCCGCCTGGATGATGCCGCTGTTAATGACCCGAATGCCGGAGAAGATGCCGGCCTTTTCAAGCACTATATCCTTAATCTGGGTTATATTGTAGATTTAGAGGCGCAGAATTTCAAACTCATTCCTTCCATTGCCCTGCGCAATGTACGCGATGTGCCTTATCAGATTGATCTTAACCTGCAGGCGCGTTTCCTCGAAGATAAACTTATTGCCGGCATGACTTATCGCCCCAACTCCAACGGCTCTATGGCCTTTATGCTCGGCACCAAATACAAGCAGCTTCAATTGCTGTATACCTACGATCTGGCTTTTTCCAACTTTCAGAGCTATAACAGCGGCTCACATGAACTTGGCATCGCCTTCTCCTTCGACCGCAAAAAAGCGGTACCTGCGCCGGAACCCTCACAAACGGGCGGACAGTAGGAAGTTCGGAGTGCGGAGTGCGGAATGCGGAATAAGTTTGCTGCGCAGAATGCTTAATTTAGGAATTCTGCTTAATCAAACATTTAAAATTAAACATTCAAAATTTATTCCGCATTCCGCACTCAAAATCCCTTGATTTCATCATTAAAAAGAAAATTGCATTGCTTCCCGGCATTGCCCTGCGGGCTTATGTCTTTTGGAGCATATACATAAAGAATGTCTTAAACAATTGGTTTTTGGGATGGCCTCTCTGCGAAAAGTCGCACGGGAGGCTTTTTCAGTTATCAGTGAACAGTTATCAGTCAGCAGTTATCAGGGTTTTTCATGCTGAAGTTACCCTGATAACTGCTGACTGGTAACTGTTCACTGGTAACTGTTCACTGTTTACTGATAACTGATTTCAGTTGTTCGATCACTTGTTTCATCCCATCTGCTTCCAGTTTGGAGCTGTCTTTAAACAGGTTGCACTTGACGACGAGGGAGTCGAGTTGTTGTTGGCTGAGCTGTGGATTGGCCTTGATATAATTCAGGACGTCCTGCACTTCGCCTTCCATGGATTTAAAATCCTGCTCGGATTGTGCGCTGCGTGATTTGCCTTGCATGCCATCCAGAAGTGCAATGGCGCGTTCCAGTTCCGGATTGTTACTTGCCGGCATATTTCTGACCTGTTGTTCCAGCTGAGCCAGTTCGGCTTTGTAAGTTTCCAGGAGTTGTTTGTTGCTGTTCATTGCGCTTTGTACTTCGTTGATTTTGTTCAGCGCAGGACCTGCATCATTTTTAGGTGTTTCTTTGCAGGATGCAAGCAATAGAACAAGTGCGAAGATCGGGAAAATGCGTTTTTGCATATTTTTGAAGTGTTTGGTGGAAAAGAGCGGCAAAAATAGTATTATTTCAAGGTATCCGGCTTTTAAGAGGGTCAAGCTTAGAAAAGTATTAAAAAAAACTTGTTAATTTATTTTTTCATTTGTTGCAAAGCGACTTACATTTGTAGCGGCGTACTGAATCAGTGGCCTTAATCCCGTATCTCATGTACTTAAAGTTTACGCAGGTATCTCCTGCTTGCGTGTTCCCCGTACAGGGACGATTCGGGTAAGCTGCTCATTCTCGCCCACTACCCGGCTTTTACTGATTTTTCTGCACCTTGTTTGACCCGACCTTTCCCGAACTGGTTTTTTTGTCGTGAAGTGGAAATTTTTTCCGGCTGGCCGGAATTCATTTTTTTAATCAATAATGTCAACTCAATTTTTTCGCCTAGGGTAATATGACCATTTTCTACAGGTTGGTGCTTGGACACCTCCTGCAGAAAGTGGTTTTTCATTTTAGGCACAATATTTGCGGCTTCATTCGTGTGAACCGGATCACCGGGGATCGAAAAGCGTTGAATAATAAATTTTTTTCATCTAACAACATTTTCAAATGAGTCAAATGCTTTCAAACAAAATCGGAAAGTTGCTCGGAGCTGCGATGCTGCTGCTTGCGTTTCTGATTGTCGGCAGTGTTGACGCTAAAGCGCAGGAAGCGGCTAAAAACGGAGTTAATCCGATGACAGCTACAGCTACCAAGCTTGGTGTTACCGCCTACTCGCTGGGCCATTTCAACATGGACGGAACTGCACAGGTTCTTGACGCGCAACTTCAGAGCGTGAAAGGCACCAATGCAAACCTCCAGCAGCGATTCGAACGCACGTACAAATCGCTCGTACTTTCCGACGTAAAGCTTTTCCACATCTCTCCCGAGATTTCTGCGGTTAAGAACCTGGAAAAAGCACAAGAGATGGTTGGCGCCGGGGTTACCAAACAAATGATGACGCAAGTCTACGAGGCTACTACAGCCACTTTCCCGGTTAACTAATTTTCATCCAACCAACATTTTTCATCTTTTTTTTTAAAAAAGTAATCTCATGATGAGAAAGAACTTTACCTTTTTAGGTAGTATGGTTTTGGGTTTACTGTGTTTCAGTCAGATGCTTTTCGCTCAGACGACTACAGTATCCTTCTCCAGCACTGGTGCAGCCGTTTCAATTCCCGATGATGGCTACAACGGCACGCTGGCTTCAATGGCGCAAAAAACGGCTACGGTTACCGGTATTCCTACCGGCCCGAACATTACGATTGACGCCATTACTATTAACATGAATGCTTCCCACACCTGGATCGGTGACCTCACGATCAAGCTGGTTGCTCCAAACGGCAGCGTGATGGGCATTATGAGCCGCCCGGGCTTGGCCGAAACAATTGACGATGGCTCGAACTGCTGCGGTGCTTCCGATGACCTCACCGGCGCAACCATCACGTTCTCGGATGCCGCTACGACATCTGCTGAAAACATGGGCCTTGCTACAGCTACCACTGTAGGTTCTGATGGCGTTTTCTCCTTCTCGCCCGACAAAGGTTCTATTGTTTCTCCTTACACTACCTTTGCCTCCATGGCAACGACACTGGGTGCTGCAGGTTTGAACGGTACTTGGACTTTGGCTGCTGGTGATGCAGGTCTTACCGACGTTGGTACGCTTTCCGGCTTCACCATCAACGTTACGTACACGGTTAATATTCCTTGTGTACTGACTTGCCCGTCTAACGTTACCATGAACCTTGCGGGTGGCGAATGCAGCAGAGCTTACAGCTATGCTGTAAACTACACTGGCAACTGTAACGTATTGGTACAAGCTCCGGCTTCTGTTACTCAAAACGTAAACACAACTACCATTGACGACGCACTTGACTGCTCTGCATTCGTGCCGACCAGCCAATGGCGTGCTTACAGCAACCCGACTCAGTTCACGATCAACTCTGTAACAACGGCTTCCTTCTTCGCCGGTACGGTACAGGCTTTCGTGTATACTTATACTGGTGCGGTTGGTGCTGCTACCCTGAATACTGCACAGATGACGCTCGTTGGCCAGTCCAACGCAACGGCTGTTGGTGGTCAGGCATTCACTACACTTAACCTCGTTGCTCCTGCAGTTATTCCTGCCGGTACCAACTACGTAGTTGAGCTGCGCAAAACTGCTGGCGGCGGCTTCGCTGTTGCTGGTAACTACCTCGGCGAAACTGCTCCGAGCTACATCACTTGCCCGACTGCTGGTATCACTACACCGACAAGCTATGGCTCCCTGGGCTTCGGCTTCATCCACGTGATCCAGATCGTAAACGGTACTACTTCCCAGTCTGTTCCGCCGACACTCGTTCAGACTTCCGGTCTGGCCAGCGGTGAGGAATTCCCGATTGGTACCACTACCAACTGCTTCGAATTGCGCAACCCGGTTACCGGCGCTGTTGTTCAGAGCTGCTGCTTCAACGTTGTAGTTAACGAGTACGCTAACCCGATCACTTCGCTGATCTGCAACGACCACGTAAATATTTCGCTCGACGAAAACTGCACAACTACTATCGGTGCTGACCAGATTCTGGAAGGTGGCCCATACGGTTGCTACGACGACTACATCGTTGAACTCGACAAATCTGCTCCGTTCGGCAACGGCCCATGGCTGTCCTCTACTGTAGGTGCAGGCGACGTAGGCAAAACCTACCAGGTTCGTGTTACTGACCCGACTACCGGCAACAAATGCTGGGGTACAGTTAAAATCGAAGACAAATTTGCACCGGTGCTTTCTTGCCCGGCTGTAACTATTCCTTGCAACTACCCGTCGACTCCTGGCGCTGTTAGCTCGCTTGCTCCGGTAAGCTTCGCTTCTTCCAGCATCAGCATCATCGACGTAGGTACTGCTACTGCTTCTATCCCGGTTAACGTAGGCGCTGCTCCGGTGCTCAAAGTAACTGTGGGTATCTCTACCAACCACACTTGGGTAGGTGACCTGTCTATGACAGTAACTAACCCGAGCGGTACACAAACGGTTGTATTCGACCGTCCGGGTAACGGTGGTTGCGCTGGTAACGGCCTCGAAGTTACTTTCGACGACGGCGCTGCCAACACATACGCTCAATTCAACGGCACTTGCGGTAACAACCCCGCTATCGCCGGTACTTACCAGTCCCTCGGTGGCCTGGCGCAACTGAACTCCGGTAACCTTAACGGCAACTGGACTGTTTCTATCGCTGACGCAGTTGGTGGCGACACTGGCAATGCTACAGTAACCATCACCCTCGTTACAGCTGCTCCGATTCCGTTCCCGAACGGCGTTGCTGCTATCCCTACTGGCGCTACTTCTTTTGTAGTTCCTGCTGGTACAGGTACTCCGGTAATGGAATACTGCTCTGACGTAACCCTGTCTTATATTGACAGCGAATCTCAGCGCGATTGTGCAAGCGGTCTGACCAAAGTGATCTCTCGTAAATGGACTGCACGCGATGCTTCCGGTAACACTACCGTTTGCACACAGACCATCAACGTACTCCGTCCGCAACTCTCCGACATCTCCCTGCCGCCAGATTATGACGGTATTGACGCACCTGCATTCACTTGCGGTAGCGCTTACCCGACTCCGACTTGGATCCAGGGTCAAGGCCTGCAAGGCTTCCCCGAAATCTGGGGTGTTCCTTCTGGTTGCTCCATCAACTGGGAATATGACGATCAGGTTCTGGACGTATGCGACGGCACTTACAAAATCCGTCGTGACTGGACGATCATCGACTGGTGCACAGGCACTGGCTTTGAGTACACTCAACTCCTGAAAGTACTTGACGAAGTTGGCCCGTCTATCGAATGCCCGGCTAACCTGACTGTATCGGTTGATCCGTTCAACTGCTGCGCTACTGTAGATCTTCCGGATGCAATCATCGCTGATGAATGCTCACGCATCAACAACATCAGCGCAATGGTAACTACTTTCGACCCGCAAACTGGTGCTCAAACCGGTATGTACGTGGTTGGCGGTAGCCTGACTACTTTCCCGGGTAACAACCTGTGGACTCCTGACACCCTCGGTCGTTACGGTGTAACTACTTGCCTCCCGATGGGTACACACACCGTTGTATACATGGCTGAAGACGACTGCGGTAACACTTCTACCTGCTCTTTCCGTCTGACAGTACGCGACTGGATTC
>JAFLBP010000051.1 GCA_017303875.1 Chitinophagales bacterium
CAACTCATAGTTGCCACGGGGATAACAGACCCACACAATATTCCTTTGATTTTCAAAGATTTACCTCTAAAAACCTAACATAATAGTCTGATTACCAATATGTCAATGAACGTTTCGGACAAGATTTTCTCGGAATAGTCAATCAAACAAGTTCAGGACAGCGCTTACCGGGGTAAAATACCGCGCGCTGGTCATTTACTTGGGGGCATGGCTCTGGTGAATAACTACTGCAAGGATAAAGATTTATTATTTTGGGTGCAAAGGGTTTGGGGGTGTTTTTTTTGGGTTTTATAAAAATGAATTATTTTTTTACATGTACATGTAGTAGTATGTAGTTTTTTATATGGTATTTCTGTCAAATAAAAAACCCGGCTCCAAGGCAGATCACCTTTAAGCCGGGCTTTTGTACGTTGCTGCGGGCGAAGCAAAGCTTCGCTGTACTGCCGCGAAACGGAGTTTCGCGCTACTTTTTGCGTTTGCGGTAGTTGCCACCGCCACTGTTGCCGCCGCTATTGCCGCCACGCTGCTGTTTGCTGCGGTTGGGGCCGTTGTTGTTGCCGCGTTGCTGGCGCTGCTGCTTGCTGCGACTCACTTTGCCTCCACCGGCAGTGTTGCGGATTTTTTCATCCACTTTGCCGGCGTGGGCCGCTAATTTATCCAGGGATTCGTAGCCTTCATGCAAGGCCAACTGTCCGTCGGAGAGCAACTCTAAGTCTTCTTTTACAATATCGTCACTGACGTAATGCTCTTTGTTCCAGGTTTTGTAAGCCAATTTCATGTAAGAGGCAATCACCTCCACAAAACCTTCTTTTTTCGGGCCGTCGGGCATTTCAATCGCCTTCGCGATGAGGGCCTGAATGCCGTTGCCATAATGCCGGAAACGCTGGGCCGAGGCCGGATATTCCACCGCCGTGAGTTTGGGACGATCGTCTTCCCGGCGAATTTCCACACCGGGCGGCGGGGTGACGTCCAACTTGTACCCGACGATGGCGAACGCGTGGTTCCACAGCTTTTCGCGGTAGTCGTCCATGTTGCGGTTGGGACCGGCCGGGTTCAGGATTTGCATCATACCGATGATGGACTCCACCGTTTTCTGGCGCTTGTATGGCTCCGGAATGGTACAGGCGAATTCCAGCATTTCCTGGATGGAGCGGCCATATTCCGGGTAGTTTATGGCCGGTTTCTCGGTATTATATTCAATATCAATATTATTCATGCGTGTTGGTGTTTATGGTTTTTTAGGGAGACTGGGTTATCGCGCGTAAGCAACGGCGCGTTTTTCCCGGATAACTGTAATGCGGATCTGGCCGGGATATTGCATTTCTTCCTGAATTTTCTGCGAAATCATGAAGGACAAATCGTCGGCGTACTGGTCGGTTACTTTGTCGGCCTCAACAATAACGCGGAGTTCGCGGCCTGCCTGCATGGCGAAGGCTTTGGAAACGCCTTCGTAACCCATGGCCAGTTCTTCGAGTTCGCCGATGCGTTTGAGGTAGTTTTCGAGGATTTCGCGGCGTGCACCCGGGCGCGCGCCGGAGATGGCGTCGCAAGCCTGGATGATGGGCGAAATGATGTTATTCATCTCGATCTCGTCGTGGTGAGCACCAACGGCATTGATGATGACGGGGTGTTCGCCGTGTTGTTCGCACATTTTCATACCTACCAGGGCGTGCGAAAGTTCGGTTTCTTCTTCGGCTACTTTACCAATATCGTGCAGCAGACCGGCGCGTTTGGCCATTTTGATCTGCTTGGGATTGAGGCCCAGTTCGGCGGCCATGATACCGCAGAGTTCGGCGGTTTCGATGGAGTGCTTGAGCAGGTTTTGTCCGTAGGAGGAGCGGAAGCGCATACGGCCGACCATACGCACGAGGGCGGGGTTGAGGCCGTGGATGCCCAGCTCGATGACCGTGCGTTCGCCAAACTCGATGATTTGCTCTTCGAGTTGTTTGCGCACTTTGGCAACCACCTCTTCGATGCGCTGCGGGTGAATGCGGCCGTCGGCAACGAGGCGTTGCAGGGAGAGGCGCGCCACTTCGCGGCGGATGGGGTCGAAGGAAGAGATTACGATGGCTTCTGGCGTATCGTCTACGATGATTTCTACGCCGGTAGCGGCTTCGAGGGCACGGATGTTGCGGCCTTCGCGACCGATGATCTGGCCTTTCAGTTCGTCGCTTTCGAGGTTGAATACCGAAACGGTATTTTCGATGGTGAACTCGGCGGCGGTGCGCTGAATGGTCTGAATGACGATTTTTTTGGCTTCCTTGTTGGCCGTCAGTTTGGCATTGTTGATGGCATCTTTAACGATAGACATCGCCTCGGATTCGCTTTTGGCGCGCACGGCTTCCAGGAGCTGCTCCTTGGCTTCAGCTTGTGTGAGGGCGGCGATTTTTTCGAGGGCTTTGATGCGCTCTTCGTTGGCGGCGTCGAGTTCTTCGCGTTTTTTCTGAACGATTTTCAGTTGCTTGTCTAAGTTCTCGCGCAGGGTTTCGAGTTCCAGTTCGCGGTTGTCCAATTCATTTTTGCGGGTGTCAATTTCTGCCACACGGCGGGAGAAATTGTCCATTTCCAGCTTCAATTCTTTTTCCTTGGCCACCACTTCCAGTTCCATCTCTTTGAGTTTGAGTTGGTGCTGGTGTTTTTCGGAGTCGAACTGGGAGCGCATTTGTGCGTAGCGCTCTTTGGCTTCCTGGATTTTTTGCTGCTTGATGCGTTCGTTTTCGGCCTCTGCTTTGGCGCTCAGTTTTTCAGCTTTCAGCGAGGCTTCGTCTTCAATTCGTTTGGCGCTGAGGCGCGCTTCCTGTATCAGTAAATCGGCCTGGGCATTGCTTTCCTCGATCGATTTTTTGTTGGTCTTTTTGATGGTCAGGGTGGCGATCACCCAGGCCACGACGGCGCCAATCAGGACGCCTATGATAATTCCTGTGATATTATCCATGATGTTAAATGAGCGTTGATGGTTTTTAGTACTTCTTTGGCCGGTTTCGGCCGTGGAAGTGTAAGTTGTTGCTTGAAAAATTATTTGCGCACCTGTGCGCTGAGTTTGGTTTCAAAAGCCTGTTGCAGTTGTTGCATCATGCCGTCGATGTCTTTATCCTGAAGGGTTTTTTCGCTGTCTTCAAACACAAAACTCAGGGCATAGGATTTTTTTCCGGCGCCGAGTTTGCTCTCCTCTTCAAAGACGTCAAAAAGGTTTACTTCTTTTAATGCTTTTTTAACCGTTTTGTTGGCCAATTGCCGCATTTCCGCAAAAGAAACTGCTTGATCAACCACCAATGCCAGGTCGCGGCGCACTGCCGGGAACTTGCTTGACTCTACAAAGCGGATGGTATTGCTGCCGACGGCCGCAATGATGTTTTCAAAATGGAAGTCGGCGTAGAACACCGGATTTTTAATGTCCATTTTTTTGGAAATGGCGCTGCTCACCTGTCCGAGCGTGACAAGCTCCTGTGGCCCGCGGTGGTAGCGCAGGGCAAATTGCCAGGGCGCTTCTCCGGCAGGCAGTACACTTTCCTGATATCCGCTCACGCCGAGCCGTGCAAGCAGTACCTGCACATAAGCCTTGAGGGTGTAAAAATCTACGGCTTTTTTGGCTGCGGGCTGCCAGCTTTCGGCGCTGTGTTGCCCCGTCACGAACAGGCCCAGACGCAGGGTTTCGTAGGTTTTGGAGTCGGCATCAAGTGCCGGGCGACTGAAAACTTTGCCAAATTCAAAAAGGCGTAAGTCTGCGTTCTGGCGGTTTTGGTTGCGCAGGATGGCCTCTAATCCGCCAAAAAGCAGGGTAGGGCGCATGCAATCCAAACCTTGATTGGCAGTATTGTGTACAAAGGCTAATTTTTCGGCTTCGAAGGGAAGCAGTGCGCTTTCGCCCACGTGATAGGCCGAGTTGCTGAGCGAAAGACTCATGCACTCGTTGAAGCCATTGGCAGCTAAGATGTCGGCAGCGAGGTTGCGGATGGAGTCCGGGTTCGGGCGCTGGCGAATTTCCATGCTCGAACGAATTTGCGTGGGAATGGGCACATTGTCTAATCCGTGCACACGCAAAATTTCTTCCACTACATCCGCTTCACGGGTGACGTCGAATTTATTGGTCGGAATAAGTGCGGTAAATCCTTCGGCATTTTCGTCGGCAATGCCGATTTCGAGGGCGTTCAGGATGCTTTTTACCTTGGTTGCCGGCAATGCCTCGCCGATGAGTCGGTTGATGCGGGCGAATTGCATGGGCACCCGCACCGGTTCAATGACTTCGGGGTAGAGGTCGGTGACGGCGGAGGCGATGCTGCCGCCGCTGAGTTCCTGCAAGAGCAATGCGGCGCGTTGCAGGGCATACAGGCAGCCGTTGGGGTCTACACCTTTTTCGAAGGTCCAGGCCGAATCGGTGCGCAGGTTATGGCGAATCATCGAACGGCGGATGAATCGCGGGTTAAAGCAGGCGCTTTCGAGGAAAATATCGCTGGTGTTGTTGGTCACGCCGCTGTCGGCACCACCGAATACGCCGCCGATGCACATGGGCGTGTCGGCGCCGTCGCAGATCATCAGGTCTTCGGCGAAGAGTTTGCGTTCTTTTTCGTCGAGGGCGAGGAAGGGCGTGCCTTCCGGGAGGGTTTGCACCTTGATGCTGCCGCCTTTGATTTTAGCCAGATCGAACGCGTGCAGGGGCTGGCCCAGTTCGGCGCGGATGTAATTGGTAATATCAACGACGTTGTTGATGGGGCGCTGGCCGATGGCGAGCAGGCGATTTTGCAGCCATTCGGGGCTGTCGGCAACTTTTACGTTGCGAATAATCACGCCGGTGTAGCGCAGTACGGGGCGGGTATCCCGGCTGTCGCCTTCCGGAATGCTGACCGGATAAGCGGCTTCGGGGCCGGCTTTGAAGGCACTGACCTCGGGTTTGCGGAAAGGTATTTCGGCGCCTTCGCGTGCGAAATGCGCGCGCAGGTCTTTGGCGACGCCGAGGTGGCAGGTGGCGTCGGATCGATTGGGCGTGAGGCCGATTTCGATAACGGTATCGGCATTTTTGCCGAAGAGGTCGGCGGCAGTTTGGCCAAGCGGCGTATCGGGCGGCAAAATTTTAATGCCGCTGTGGTCGTGGCCGATGCCCAGCTCATCTTCAGCGCAAATCATACCTTGTGAGGGTACGCCGCGCACTTTGCGCTCGCCGATGGTAAAAAGCTGACCGTCTTTGCTGTAAACATTGGCGCCGGGAATAGCGAGCAGGACAATCTGGCCTGCCGCCACATTGGGTGCGCCACAAACGACGGAGCGGACGACGCCGTCTCCGGCATCAACAGTAGTTGCAGACAAATGGTCGGTATCCGGAATGCGTTCGCAGGATAAGACTTTGGCAGTGAATACTTTATCCAAATCAACCGGCGAGGGCTTAACAGTTTCCCATCCTTCCACTTCGAGACCCAGAGCGGTCAGTATGTCGGCAATTGTTTCAGTAGGCGTATGTAGATCGAGAAAATCCCGAATCCAGTTCAAAGAAACCTTCATTAACTCAAAAAAAATCGTTTTTCGACTTTTATTACCCGTTGCAGTACTGCGGCGATTTGTATAACAATTACAATTAACAAGCCGTCACAACGCAATGTCGGGGTATAAGGCGCAAAAATAGCGAATTTTTCGAGAAGTCTGTTTATTATACTCAGATTAAAGTGGAATTGAAGTTCGCTGTATTGTAATTATTTGTTTTTCAATGCATTACAGTAGTTTGACATCAACTCCACTTTATCGGATTTGCAATTATTTCGGAAAATTGGACAGGATCCAGCAATTCACGCTGTCGCGTTCGGCCTGGGTCATATTGCCGCCTTGTGGCATGGATTTATCAATAACCACTACTTCCCGGAACTTTCCATTGCTCAGCTCTGCCACCATACCTTCATAGGTAGTATAGTCGCCGCCGCCTGGGCCGCTGCCTGAATGGCAGGAAATGCAGTGTTTGTTGATGATGCGTTTGATGTTGGTATTGTAGGTTTGGTTGGCATTGGCAAGGTTGCATTCGTTGCCGGAGTCGTCTTTTTTGCAAGAAACCCAGGGGCTTACGAGGGCAAACAGGAGTGTTGCCGCTGCGAGGTAGCGAAATCGCGAAGTAAAGATCATAGTGTAAGAAAGTTGTTGAGGGAAGCAAACGCATAAAATGCGTATTCGGGTTTGGCCGGACTGACATAATAATGACAATTCGCGACAAATTTGGGCTAAAAGCCCTGTCAAATATTCCTACTTGACAGAGACAAAACAAAAAACAAACACTATGAACAGAAGTTGTTCATGAATCTTTATTTCGGGGAATACTTGTTTGTTTGTGAATAGTTCCTAACGCAAAAGTAAACAGGTGTTTTGAATTAATCAAAATACCTGTTAATTTTTTTACAGTTTGGTAATTTCAGCGAATTTTCTCCCGGGTTTACGGTGTTAAAATGTGCCCGCTGCGGTATTGGAAAGCACCTGAATGCAGGTTTGCCCTACCATTTTAAGGGTGTTTTTATCAATGGCCGACATTTTATCGTTGTGGGTATGCCAGTGGGCCACGAAACCTGAAGGGGTGACGCCGGGCCGATTGATGATGTCGATCATTGGAATATTGGCCTTAGTGATGACAAAGAAATGGTCGTCGGTGATACCGGCGCCACGGGTACTCACAAAGGCATTGCCGTAGCCGAGTACGTTGGCAATATTCCAGACTTTATTGACTATATTGGGCGCAGCCTGCATGGAAACGCCTTCTTTTTCAAAGTTCGGATTGGCGGCGCCTACCATATCGAGCAGGATGCCATATTGTGCATAATAATTGGCGGTGTGCAGGTTTTCAGACCAGTGTTGTGCGCCGAGGCACCAGGTTCGGCTGTTGTCCTGCTGCGCATCGTCGGAGTCATTGCCCTGGTCTTCTACATCGAAGCAGATCAGGTCGACACCCAGTTCCATGGGATTATCTTTGAGCAGTCGGGCGATTTCGAGCAACACACCGACGCCGCTGGCGCCATCGTCGGCCCCGTCGACGGGTTTATCCGGGTTGATTTTGTCCTGATCGGCCATAAAACGGCTGTCCCAGTGCGCAGCGAGGATGACGCGTTGTTTGGCTTCCGGTTTGTACTGCGCAATGATATTGACGCCATTCATTTCTCCGCCTTTATAATGTGGCGCTTTGAAGCTTTGTTCGATCACGGTAAGGCCGTGGCGTCGGAACGTTTGGGCTATCCAGGCGCCGCATTTTTTGTGCGCCGTGGTATTGGGCACGCGCGGGCCGAAATCCACCTGTTTTTTTACGTAGGTGTAGGCGGAGTCGGCATTGAAGGTCGGCGCCGGGCTTAGTGTGGTTGCTTTGGGCAGGGCGGGTGGCGCCGGTGTTGGTGGTTTGGGGTCGTTTTTGCAGGCGACAATGGCCAGGAGCAGGGTGGTTATTGCTACTAATGAGCGAAGCATTTTTTTTTAGTGTTTAGGTATTTTAGTGTTTTAGTGTTTAGGTGTTTTTGGGGGTGCTTTTTTAGTGTTTAGGGGGGGCGCTTTTTTGTGCATTATACCGGATCCAACCCATTGTAAGCGACAGGGTATGATTTAATTGCTCCCGGAGTTGCAATAATTGTGTCAGAGATAGGAATTCCAGATCTTCCAATACGTAAAGCATACTTTTTACCTCATAGGCGGAGGCTTTGGCGGTATCATAGAATCGGAGACTATCCTTGTCTCCATACCGTCCAAAGCCTTCTGCCAGGTTATTCATAATGGATAAAGCCGCGCGACGCAATTGGTTTTTGAGTTCCCATTCATGCGCAATTTTCCCGGAGTCACTCATTTGGTAAACAGACTTAACCAGTCTGCGTGCTGCTTTCCAACATTCGAGATCTTCAAATTTTTTGATCGTTTGCATGTGTTTTATTTTGAATAGCCAAAAAATCAATAGAATGCACCCCTCTCCTAAAACACCAAAACACTAAAACACCAAAACACTTTAACCACGTGAGTGTGTCCAGCTCACCCCTTCCTTCCCATCTTTCACCTGAATACCGGCTTCGGTGAGGGCGTCGCGGATTTTATCGCTGGTACCCCAGTCTTTTTGCTGGCGGGCGTTGGCGCGGATATCGAGGATGAGCGACATGAGCTGTTCAATGGGGCCGTTATCGGCGGCGCTTTCTTCCCGGAGGCCGAAAATATCGAAAATAAACGCATTGAACACCGTTTTCAGGCGCTCCAATACCCAGGGCGACACTTCGCTGCTTTCGATTTGTTTGTTGGCCAACTTATTGACATAGCTGCCGATTTCGTTGAGGGCGGCGATGGCGACGGCGGTGTTGAAGTCGTCGTCCATGCCCTGATAGGCTTCTTCCACGAGGGCCAGGATGGCGCGATCGGTATCGGTTTCGGAGCCGTCGGTTGCGCTGGCCGGGATGCTGAGTTTCTGGAGTATTGCATGCACTTCCATAAGCCGGCGGAAGCCTTTTTCGGCGGCCAGCAGGGCATCGTCGGTAATGTCGAGGGTGCTGCGGTAGTGCGACTGGAGCATGAAGAAGCGCAGCATCATGGGCGAATAGCCTTTCGAGACGAAGGGGCTGTCGCCGGTAAAAAGTTGCTGTGGTGTGATGGTATTGCCTTCACTTTTGCTCATTTTACGGCCGTTGAGCAGGAGCATATTGGCGTGGAGCCAGTAGTTTGCCGGGGCGCAGCCGCAGGCGCCGACGTTTTGGGCTACTTCGTTTTCGTGGTGCGGGAATTTGAGGTCGTTGCCGCCACCGTGAATGTCGAAAGTGGGGCCGAGGTATTTGGTGCTCATGGCCGAGCATTCGAGGTGCCAGCCGGGGAAGCCTACCGACCAGGGGCTGTTCCAGCGCATGATATGTTCTTCGGAGGCCTTGATCCAGATGGCGAAGTCGGAGGGGTGATTTTTTTCACCCTGATTTTTAAGGTTGTCGCGGCTTTCAGAAATGAGTTCATCCACAACGCGGCCGGAGAGTTTGCCATAAATGGCGGGGTTGTCTTTGGCGAAGCGCAGCACATCGAAATAGATAGAGCCATTGCTTTCGTAGCCGTAGCCGCGCTGCAAGATGGATTCTACCATTTCAATTTGCTCCGGGATATGCCCTGTTGCGCGCGGCTCAATGCTGGGCGGCAGGGTATTGAAGATGCGCATCATGTCGTGGAAGCCCACGGTATATTTCTGCGCCACCTCCATGGGTTCGAGTTGGTCGAGGCGGGCGCCTTTGCTCATGCGGTCTTCCCCGTCGTCGAGCAGGTGGCCTACATCAGTGATATTGCGTACATAGCGGACGCGGTATCCGATGTGGAGCAGGTAGCGATAGATGGTATCGAAGTGGACGAACGTGCGGCAGTTGCCGAGGTGCACGTCGCTGTAAACCGTTGGGCCGCACACGTACATGCCTACACGGCCGGGCGTGATGGGGGTAAAAGGTTCTTTTTTACCGCTGAGGGTATTATAAATTCGGATGGGTCGGATATCTGTGCTCATAAGGGCGCAAAGGTAGATAAAAGTAACATTCCTGAAAGCGTAAGGAAGGAAGGAGATTGTAGTGTAAACGCTAATTTTTTGTTCCTTTGTTCCTGAATGATTTAATTTTAAAGGAATGAGCAATTTTACCCGAACGAACACGCGTCCGAAAATCAGTCGGGAGACGCTGTTACTCATCATTGTTGCGGCTGTTGGTCTTGGTGGTCTGGCGGTTTTGCAATTTATGAAAAACGACAAGGGGGGCAGTTCCAACCGCACCCTGGTACAGTCGCAGAGCCGCGAAGGCGCCGTTGACCCGCAGGCGGCCAACCAGTATCAGCGCGTGCAGGGCAACCTGATCAAGCCCAGTGAAAACCCCGAGCAGAACAAACCTTTCTTTTTCCGGATGGAGAATTTTATGAAAGGCGCCACCTATGAGCTGGATTTGGGCGACGGGCAGCGCAAGGCATTTGCCGAAGGCATTATCAAACACGTATACCGCCGCTCCGGGCCGCATACGCTCACTTTGTATGCTACTTACGAAGGTCAGGTAATTGCTTTGCAGAACCTTACGGTTGTCGTTGCACCCCAAAAAGAGGATATTGAGATCGCGCCGATTATAGAATCCGATTAGGATTGAAGAATTTTTTAAGAAAAATTTGACGGTTTACTGTGCTTCGGCTTAGTTTTACCGCCGAGCCATAAGGCCCTTATTTCAAAACGATCTCAAACCGTTTCTACAGGATGAAAAAAATAGGTATCTTACACGGAAAAGAAAACTCCTTCCCCGAAGCTTTCGTGGAGCGGGTAAATGCAAAAAATGTAAAGGGCGTTCAGGCCGAGCGCGCTTACGTGGATGAGCTCATTCAGGGCAATCCGTCCAATTATGCGGTGATGATCGACCGGATCAGTCAGGATGTGCCTTTTTATCGCGCGTATCTGAAAAACGCTGCGCTCAATGGCACGGCGGTGCTGAACAATCCCTTCTGGTGGAGCGCCGACGAGAAGTTTTTCAACAACTGCCTCTCTACCAAGGTAGGGCTGCCGGTGCCGCGCACCATTCTGCTGCCTTCCAAAGAGATGCCGCCCGATACTTCGGCGCAGAGCTTCCGCAACCTCAAGTATCCGCTCGACTGGGAGCGTATGCTCGATTACCTCGGCGGGTTTCCGCTCTTTATGAAGCCGCACTCCGGCGGCGGTTGGAAAAATGTGTATAAAGTACACAATTTCGACGAGTTTTTTGCGGCTTACAACGAAACCGACACCCTGGTGATGCTGCTCCAGGAAGCCATTGAGTTCGACGCTTACTTCCGTTGCTACTGCCTCGGCGGTAAATATGTGCGTATCATGGACTATGAGCCGCGCAACCCGCACCACCTGCGCTATGTGGCCGACCATAAAGTGTCCAAAGCGCTCCGCGAACAGATGCATGAGTTGGTGCTGCGTATCAACCACGCGCTGGGCTACGATTTCAATACTGTGGAATTTGCCATTCGCGACGGTATTCCGTACGCCATCGACTTCTGCAACCCCGCGCCCGATGCTGATATTCATTCTGTGGGTGAAGAAAATTTCGAGTGGGTGGTAGAAAATGCCGCCAACATGGCCATCGAGCGCGCACTGGCACACAAAGAAGGCGGTAATAACCTTACCTGGGGCACCTTCGTGCATGACTCCGCAGCCGGCCGTATGCCAACAGAACCTGCCGGCGCTACCGCAGCTGCTGAAGAAAAACCCAAAAAAGCGGGTAAGGCTTCCAAAGCGAAAAAATAATATCAGTTATCAGTCAACAGTTAGCAGTCAACAGTGAGCATGACAACATGCCTGCTTACTGATAACTGCTCACTAATAACTGTTGACTGCTCACTGTTGACTGATAACTGCTCACTGATAACTGTTGACTGATAACTGATGACTGACGAAGCCGGGCCATTTGAGCTTGACAACACCGGGCAACCTGGTACAGAAGCGGAATTGCTGGCGATACTTTCCGCCCGCATCGAACGGATGCTGGAAGAACAGCCGGAATACCTGATGAGTTTGTTGTACCGCTTAGATGTGCTGGAGAAAAATATTGTTCCCGTAATGCATCCCGGTGCGCCGGAGCCGCCGCATATCGGACTGGCCCGCCTCGTGCTGGAACGCCAGAAACAGCGTATGGAAACCAAGCGCAGCGTGCAGTCCCGCCCGATTGAAGAAGGCGATGATTGGGACTGGTAGGGATTGAGTGTTTTATACCCGGATTTGGGTGGATTTGAAGATTGATGGATGCTTTCATTCTGATTTTCAAAGGATTGCAAGAATGCATTTTCATAACCACTTCGCGGTGGATATAGTATTTTAGTATTTTAGTGTTTGGGATATTCAGTAAAGGGTGTTTTTTTCCGCATTCCGCATTCCGCATTCCGCATTCCGCATTCCGCATTCCGCATTCCGCATTCCGCATTCCGCATTCCGCATTCCGCATTCCGCACCCACCCCGGCCCTCCCTGAGAGGAAGGGAGATTCCGCATTCCGCATTCCCGTGATATAGATCATACTACAGGGTGGCCCAACTCATCATCTTAAGGCGCTTGTTCGCTGCACCTTTGCAGTAGAAAACTTCCCTGTTATGGCGCACATAGATACCGCCCTGTTGAGCAAATACGACATAGCGGCCCCGCGATACACCAGTTACCCTACCGTACCTTATTGGACAGCCGAAGCGCCCGACCCGGCGCTGTGGTTGGAGCGCGTCGCCCAGGCGGCGCAAACCGACCGGGTGATCAGTCTTTATATTCACCTGCCTTTTTGTGAAAGCCTCTGTACCTATTGCGGCTGCAACAAACATATTACCAAAAACCACCGCGTAGAATCGCCTTATGTACAAAGCCTGTTGCAGGAATGGGCCATGTATCGCCGCGTACTGCCGGCCAACGTACAACTCGGCGAAGTACACCTTGGCGGCGGCACGCCTACGTTTTTCAGTCCTGAAAACCTGCGCAGCCTGCTGGAAGGCATCTTTAAAACCATCCCGCCGGCGCCGAATGCGGAGTTCAGTTTTGAGGCGCATCCCTGGAGCGCTTCCGAGGAGCACCTCGCCACGCTGGCCGATCTGGGCTTTCGCCGGATCAGCGTGGGGGTGCAGGATTTTGATGAAGATTTGATGCAATTGGTCAATCGCCGCCAAACCATCGCCTCCATTGAGCAGGTGACGGAAAAAGCGCGCGCGCTGGGCTTTACTTCCGTCAATTACGACCTGATTTACGGCCTGCCCAAACAAACACCCGAACATATTGAGCGCGATGCGGAATACCTCGCCCGACTGCTGCCCGACCGCATCGCTTTTTACAGTTATGCCCACGTGCCCTGGCTCAAACGCAGCCAGACGGCTTATTCGGAAGCGGATTTGCCCGCCGGTGCGGCCAAACGCGCCCTGTATGAAAGCGGCCGCAGCTTGCTGGAAGACCTGGGCTACCGCGACATCGGCATGGACCATTTCGCTTTGCCCCACGATTCGCTCTATCAGGCATTTGAAAACGGTAGCATGCACCGCAATTTTATGGGCTACACCACTACCCAAACCCGCCTGATGATTGGCCTTGGCGCTTCGTCCATCGGCGATACCTGGGATGCGTTTGCCCAAACCGAAAAAACATTTACCGCTTATCAGGAAGCGATTTCGGCAGGCCGCCTGCCGCTGATTCGCGGGCATTTCCTGAGCGAAGAAGATCAGTTGTTGCGCCGGCACATCCTTAACCTGATGACGCGCTACGAAACCTCCTGGGAAACGGCGCATCCGGCACTCGATGCGGCCATTGCCCGCCTGGAACCGATGCTGGCCGACGGATTGGTGCAGTTGTCGCCCATGCGCGTGCAGGTGACGGCGCAGGGGCAGGCGTTTTTGCGCAATGTCTGTATGGCTTTTGATGCGCATTACTGGCGCCGCCAGCCGCAGGGGCAGTTGTTCAGCCGGGCGGTTTAATTCACTTTACAGATGTATATTGCCCGTTTTCAAACCCAAAGCGCTGCGTGTAGGTAAAAGGTTTTTTAATACCTTTTTCAATTTGCGCCCGCACATTTTCCGGTAGCAGGCTGCTGGGAAAATCTGTCGGATCAAGGGTGTAAATGCTGCCGCGCATGCTCCATTCAATCAGCGGCATACCCGTTTTTTGTGGAATAATATTCAGTTCGGAAGCCCATTCGGAGCCGGGTGTATTGGCTATGCCGAAATTTTTACATTCGGTATCCGGAAGCGATAAAACCTTATAAAAGGCTTTTCCATCGTATAAAAACAGCGTTTTACTTTGAAAACAGGGGTAATAGTCTTCAGTGACCGGCCCGCAGGGATGGTGCTCCTGCAACAAAAACAAGGCCCGCCCGGCATTGTCCGACCACACAAGGCGCTTCGGATGCTGGGCATTATCCCACATCCCATTGGCATCGCTGGCGAGGTTGAAGCACATCACCTGCCAGAAACGCCCCGGAATCAGGCGCAGCACCACATTGCTCAACACACCTAAACTATAACGCCCGGTACCCGGATAATCGGCTGCGGTGCTGAACGACAGCAGGCGGTACAACTCGCCTTGTGCGGAACGAAACGTATCGTCGCCGATGAGGTGGGTAAAGTTTTTATCGTAAGGAAATTCAAAATACGTGGTATCGCCGTCGCCGTAAAAAACATTTTTAAAACGCTGGCGCTGGCAACTGGTACAAGACCATAGACGCAGTTCCGGAATCTCGGCCGCTTCGTTTACATACGCCATTGTGGTATCGAGGCTGCCGGGAAAAAAATGCGCAAGTATCGCATTGGCATCGCCCTCAAAGGGCAGGGGAGCGGTTTTTTGCGGCCATTCGCCCGGCAGGTTCAGGATGGGGAAATCGGGGAACCAGTCGATGGTTTGCTGGGCCTGAAGCGGGGAAAGGCAGGCAATGGAAAACAGCAGCGGGAGCAGGAGGTTTCGGATATGGCGCATCTTGTCGGATTTTAGGTAAAATGCTTTCAAGATGCCAAGTTACTGTCAATCTGCATCATTTTGGCGGGCTAATCCAAAAAAACAGATAAGTTTGCCTTCCCTTTCGATTCAACATAACCTATCATGAGAAGATTTTACCTCCTGTTGTGCGCACTGCTGGCCTTTGCCGCAGGCGTACACGCCCAGAAAAAAGTGCCCTCCCAGTTTGAACTGGACTCGGCGTTTATCCGCGACAATTTCAACAAACGGGAAGTAATGATCCCGATGCGCGACGGCGCGAAGTTGTTCACGGCCATTTACACCCCAAAAAATACCAAAGAAAAATACCCCGTTCTGCTCAACCGTACGCCTTATTCCTGCGCACCCTACGGAGAGAAAAACTACAAACAGGCTTTTGCCAATATGTTCCTGGCCCGCGCCGGGTATATTTTTGTATACCAGGACGTGCGCGGCCGCTACATGAGCGAAGGCGATTTTATGGATGTGCGCCCTTTTAACCCCGATAAAAAAGGCAAAAACGACATCGACGAAGCCTCCGATACCTACGATACGGCCGAGTGGTTAGTCAAAAACCTTTCGGAAAGCAATGGCAACATCGGTGTGTACGGTGTTTCCTATCCGGGTTTTTACTCCACCATGGCCTCGCTTTCCGGGCATCCGGCCATTAAGGCTGTTTCCCCGCAGGCGCCGGTGACCGACTGGTTTATCGGCGACGATTTTCACCACAATGGGGCATTTTTCCTCATGGATGCCTTCTCCTTTTATTCCGGTTTCGGCAAGGCGCGCCCAACGCCCACGACCAAGGGCAATCCGGGGTTTTCGGAGTATAAAACGCCCGATAACTACGATTTTTACCTGCGCGTAGGGGCACTCCAGAACTTTAACCGCCGTTTTTTAAAAGACAGTGTGGCCTTCTGGAATGACCTGATGCAACACCCCAACTACGACGACTGGTGGAAGGCCCGCAACCCGCGTCCGCACCTGCGCGACCTCAAGCCGGCCATGCTCACGGTGGGCGGCCTGTTTGATGCCGAAGACTGCTGGGGCGCCTGGAATACCTACAAGTCCATCGAAAATCAGAGCCGCGCCGAAGCCAGCAACCGTATTGTGATGGGCCCCTGGGCGCACGGTGCCTGGGCGCGCAGCAAGGGCGATTTTTTGGGAAATATCAATTTCGGCGCGCCGACGGCCGTGCATTACCAGCAAAATATCGAAATGCCCTTTTTTGAATTTTACCTGAAAGGAAAAGGAAAAATGGACATTGCTGAAGCCAATGTTTTTGAAACCGGCAGTAATCGCTGGACCACCTACGATGCCTGGCCGCCCAAAAACGCAGTGCCCCGCAAAATTTTCTTCCGGGAAAAAGGCGGCCTCTCCTTTGATGCACCCAAAGATCCGCTAACTGCATTTGATGAATACCTCAGCGATCCCGCCAAGCCGGTGCCATACACCGAAGATGTACACCTGCGCCGTACCCGCGAATATATGCTCGACGATCAGCGTTTTGCCGCCCGCCGCCCCGATGTACTCACCTATGAAACTGAAGTACTGAGTGAGGATATAACCGTGGCTGGTGCCTTGCAGGCTGAAATCTGGTTCTCTACCTCCAGCACCGACGCCGATATTGTGGTCAAGCTGATTGATGTGCTTCCCGATACCCTGAGCGGTCGTACCAATGGCATTCCCATGGGCGGTTATCAGATGCTGGTGCGCGGCGAGGTGTTCCGCGGCCGTTACCGCAACAGTTTTGAAAAACCCGAGGCTTTCCTGCCCCATGCGCCCAGTTTGGTGCGTTATGAGCTGCCCGATGTGGCGCATACCTTTAAAAAAGGACACCGCATCATGATTCAGGTACAAAGCTCCTGGTTCCCGCTCGTGGATCGCAACCCGCAGCAATTTGTCAACATCTATCACGCCCGCGATGAAGATTTCATCGCGGCCCAGCACCGCGTTTGGCATACGCCGGCCCTGCCCTCCGGCGTGGTATTACCGGTTATTAAACGATGAACGATGAACGATGAATGATGAATTGATTTTGGATGCTTGATACTTTAAAATAAATTATTGATAATCAAAAACTTGCGCAGCAAGTGGTAAAATAATCAAGCATCCAAAATCAAAAATCCAAAATTAAAAAAATGCAACGCATTGTGTCGGTTGTGCCATCGCAGACGGAGCTGCTGCATGCCCTGGGCCTGGAGCGGGAAGTGGTCGGCATCACCAAATTCTGCGTGCATCCGGCGGAATGGTTCCAGACGAAGTTGCGGATTGGCGGCACCAAAACCCTGAACCTGGAAAAAATTGCCGCTTTGGAGCCGGATCTTATTATTGGCAACAAAGAGGAAAATGAGCGGGAACAGATCGAGTGGCTGAGTGCGCGCTTTCCGGTCTGGATAAGTGATATTTATACCCTTGAGGATGCCCTGGATATGATCGTTCAGGTAGGCGACCTGTGCGGGCGCCCCACACAGGCGGCACTGTTGCATGCGCAGATCCGCGAGGCATTTGCGGCACTGGATGCCGGGGTGCGGGGGCAGGCGCCCCTGCGCGTTGCCTATTATATATGGCGTAAGCCCTTTATGGTGGCTGCCCGCCATACGTTTATCGAGGATATGCTGGGGCGGGCGGGTTTTGAAAATGTATTCGGGCATTTGGAGCGCTACCCTGAAGTGTTGCGGGAAGATTTGGAAATGGCGAATCCTGACATTATCCTGCTTTCTTCCGAGCCTTTTCCGTTTTCTGAAAAACATGTAGCCGAATTTCAGGATATTTGCCCCTCGGCGCGCGTGGAAATAGTGGATGGGGAAATGTTTTCCTGGTATGGCAACCGTTTGTTAAAAAGTGCCGCCTATTTCCTGGAACTGCGCCAAAAACTGAAGCCTTAGTAAATTATTCCCATGAATATGAAACTTCTACTTTCCTGTTGTTTGCTGCTGCTGTCTGTCAACCTGCTGACGGCCCAGCAATCTTTCCCCGAAAAAGGCAATCGCCGCGCAGGGGATATTATGGTGCAATTGGGCGCCGACGCTGCCATTGCGCCCGTCATTGCCGAACTCAATCGCCGCAATGTGGCCGGCGGCAGTTTTTTTCTGAAAAAAACACTGGCGCCCGACTGGCGCATGTACCTCCTCGGTTTTGAAGAGCCGGCAGGCAATGCCGAACATATCCTCGAAGCCGTGCGCATGAGTGCCGGCATCGCAGCTGCCCAGTGGAACCACCTTACCGAAAGCCGGAACGTGGAACCCAACGACACTCAATGGCCCAACCAGTTCGACATGACCCTCATTGGTATGCCCGAAGCCTGGATTGCCGGAACCGGCGGCCTCACACCCAACGGCGATACCATCGTAGTGGCTATTTTGGAAAAAGAAGGGCCGTTTATGAAGCATCCCGACCTGATCGGCAACCGCTGGGTGAATTACCGCGAAATTGAAGACGACGGTATCGACAACGACAACAACGGCTATGTGGATGATTACTATGGCTGGACGCCCCGCTACGGCAGCGACGATCCCGGCGTCATCGACAACCACGCCACGGCCGTAAACGGCATTATCGGGGCGCAGGGAAACAATATTACCGGCGTGAGCGGCATGAACTGGAATGTAAAACTCCTCAATATTCAGGAAACCGATGTTTCAAGTGAAGTGGTGGAAGGCTATGCGTATGTGGCCAAATTGCGCCAGATGTACAACGAAAGCAATGGGCAGGAAGGCGCGTTTATCGTGGCTACCAATATGTCTTTTGGCGTAGATAGCGCTTTCCCCGCGCAGGCGCCGCTTTGGTGTGCCGCTTATGATGAACTTGGCGCGGTGGGTATCATTTCCGCAGTGGCTACCTCCAATGACCCGGTGAATGTGGAGATTTTCGGCGATATTCCCTCGGCCTGCCCGAGCGATTACATGATTGCCGTAACCAATGTAGACATTGCCGATAAAAAAGTCGCCTCCGGTTTCGGTGCTGAATCCATTGACCTGGGTGCGCCTGGCCAGGGCACTTATAACGTAACCTGGGACGGTCAAAACTCCGGCTACGGTACTTTCGGCGGCACCTCGGCGGCTTCTCCACACGTAGCGGGGGCTATTGCGTTTTTGTACAGTCTCGGTTGCGAAACCCTGACGGTAGACGCGCTGACAGCGCCCGCCAGCTGTGGCAAGCGCGTGCGGGATATTATTTTGAACACCGTTTCCCCCAATCCGACGCTCGACAGCATTACGGTTACCGGCGGCAGGCTGGATGTGGCGCAGGCGGTATCGTTTGTGCGCGATCTTTGCCAGGGTTCCATTGGGCCTTTGGCGGTTTCGGCGGCTTTGCCCAATCCGACGGAAAACAAGATTCGATTCTTTTACGAAACACCCGGTTTTTTGCCGTATACGGTTCGGGTGAGTAATGTTTTAGGGCAAATTATTCTGGAAGAAACGATTACGCCGCCACAATTTGGGGTCAAAGAATATGAGTTTGATGCCACAAATCTGCCCCGTGGGGTGTATTTTTTCAGTATTGGACGGGGTAAAGCCGTGCGTAGCACAAAATTTATAAAAAAATAGAAAATCTTTTTGGTGAATTAATCGAAGGCGTATTATCTTTGCAGCCCGAAAACGAAGAGGATGGCTCCGTAGCTTAATGGATAGAGCATCTGACTACGGATCAGAAGGTTAGAGGTTCGAGTCCTCTCGGAGTCACCACACCACACGAGGGTGTCTCAAAGACGGTTGAGCGCGGTACAGAAATTTTTTGATTAGATTTTCTGTAAAACGTTTCATCGTTAATGAAACACCCTCAATTTTTGGTAACACGCGCCCTTCGGGGCAATGCACTAATAGCAGCAATCATGTCGAAAGTTTGTGACCTGACGGGTAAACGGCCGATTACCGGCAACCACGTTTCGCACTCCAACCGCAAGACGAAGCGTCGCTTCTATCCGAACCTGCAAACCAAAAAGTTTTTCATGCCGGAAACCGGTGAATGGATTACTTTGAAAGTAAGCACTTCGGCCCTGCGTACCATTTCTAAAATGGGTCTCTATGCTTACATCAAGAAGCTGGAGAAAAAAGGCGAAATCATTTATTTCGGAAACGACGAACAGGGCTGCTAAGCCTCGCCCGTTCGATATAAAATAACTTTGACCAATGGCAAAGAAGAGCAAAGGCAATCGTATTCAGGTAACGCTGGAATGCACCGAGCACAAAAACAGCGGAATGCCCGGTACTTCGCGCTATGTGACGCAGAAGAACCGTAAGAATACCCCCGACCGTATGGAGTTGAAAAAATACAATTCCATTCTTCGCAAGTACACAGTACACCGCGAAATCAAATAAACGAACCCTCATCGTTCACCCACTTCAATAACTCAGCGCAATGGCTAAGAAAGTTTCTAAGAACGCGCGTGTAGCTCAGCGTGCCGCCAACGCCGGTTCGGGTAAAGACCACGTGAAAGTGATCAAGCCGATCAAAGATCCGGTGACGGGTAAGTATACCTACAAGCAAATGATCGTTCACAAAGACAAAGTGAAAGATTTCTTCTCCGACGTGAAGTAATTCTTCCCTTTTCTTTGCTGCTTTTTTAATGCCCCGTTTCGTGCTTCATGCAGGAAACGGGGCATTCTTATGTGCTTTCCTATCCTGATTTGCATATAAATGTTTCGCACAGAAGGCACAAATCTATCACCCAGAATAACACTGATCTGTGCTTTTCTGTGAAGAAAATCTGTGCCCTTCTGTGCGAAATTTACTCCTTACATATTGCGGCGGTACTGCCCGCCCACTTCAAACATGGCGTGGGTAATTTGTCCCAAAGAACAAACCTTCACCGCCGACATCAGGGCTTCAAACAAGTTGCCGTTTTCCACGGCAACCTGCTGCAACTGACGCAGCGCTTTGTCCGCCGCTCCGGCATTGGCTTTATGCAGGTTTTGCAAGGTCTCGATCTGCTCTTCTTTTTCCTGTTCCGTAGCGCGGATCACCTCCGCCGGCACGATGGTCGGCGATCCTTCTTTACTGAGGAAGGTATTTACCCCGATCAGCGGCAACTCGCCGGTATGCTTCAGGGTTTCGTAGTACAGGCTTTCTTCCTGGATTTTACCGCGCTGATACATGGTTTCCATTGCGCCCAGCACGCCGCCGCGCTCGGTAATGCGGTCAAATTCCGCCAATACCGCTTCTTCTACCAGATCGGTCAGTTCCTCAATGATAAATGAGCCTTGCAGCGGATTTTCGTTTTTGGCCAGTCCCAACTCATGATTGATAATGAGCTGAATGGCCATGGCCCGGCGCACCGATTCCTCGGTCGGGGTCGTGATGGCCTCGTCGTAAGCGTTGGTATGCAGGGAGTTGCAGTTGTCGTAAATGGCGTACAGCGCCTGCAGGGTGGTGCGGATGTCGTTGAAGGCAATTTCCTGGGCGTGCAGCGAGCGGCCGGAGGTCTGGATATGGTATTTCAGCATCTGGCTGCGCTCATTGGCGCCGTAGAGGTGCTTCATCGCCTTGGCCCAGATGCGGCGCGCTACGCGGCCAATTACCGCATATTCCGGATCTACGCCGTTGGAAAAGAAGAAGGAAAGGTTGGGCGCAAAGTCGTCCACATGCATCCCGCGCGAACGATAGTACTCTACAAAGGTAAACCCGTTGCTGAGGGTAAAGGCTAATTGCGAAATCGGATTGGCGCCCGCTTCCGCAATATGATACCCTGAAATGGAGACCGAGTAAAAGTTCCGCACTTTTTGCTGAATGAAATACTGCTGCACATCACCCATCACGCGCAGGCTGAATTCTGTGCTGAAAATACAGGTATTTTGCGCCTGATCTTCTTTCAAAATATCGGCCTGAACGGTGCCACGCACCGATTGCAGCGCCTTGGCTTTAAGCGTTTCGTATACATCGGCGGGCAATACTTCGTCGCCGGTGATACCGAGCAGGAGCAGGCCAAGCCCGTCGTTGCCGGCTGGCAGTTCGCCGCGATAACGGGGGCGTTCGAGGCCGCGGGCTTCGTATTTTTCCTTGAGTTTGGCCTCTACAAGGGGTTCAAGGCCGTTTTCGCGGATGTATTTTTCACATTGCTGGTCAATGGCGGCATTCATAAAGAACGCGGCGATGGTAGCCGCCGGGCCATTGATGGTCATGCTGACCGAGGTTTTCGGGTCGCAAAGATCGAAGCCGGAATAGAGTTTTTTGGCATCGTCGAGGCAGCAGACGGAAACGCCGGAGTTGCCGATTTTACCATAAATATCCGGACGATAATCGGGGTCTTCGCCATACAGCGTCACCGAATCGAATGCCGTAGACAAACGCGCGGCAGGCAGGCCGTGCGAAACATAGTGAAAGCGTTTGTTGGTGCGCTCGGGACCACCTTCGCCCGCGAACATGCGCGTGGGATCTTCGCCCTGGCGTTTGAAAGGGAACACGCCGGCGGTGTAGGGAAATTCACCCGGCACATTTTCCTGCATGCTCCAACGCAGGATTTCGCCCCAGTCCTGGAATTTCGGCAGCGACACCTTCGGGATTTTACTGTGGCTCAGGCTTTCGCTGTAGGTTTTTACCCGAATATCCTTGCCACGCACCTGGTACACGTATTCATCGGCGTAGTACTGCGCGCGTTTGTGTTCCCAGGTTTTAATGAGGTCGTAGTGGTGCGGGTCGAGGTCTTTGAGGAGTTGCTGATAGGCGTCCTGCAGGGTTTGCAGGACGGCATTGCTGCTACTGGCCGGGGTGAGGTCGCGCAGCATATCCGGACCGCCGAGGTGCAGGATGGATTGGTGGAGGCCGAAGAGCTTGCGGGCGATGGCTACCTGTTTTTCGGTGCGCTCGTCGTATTTGCGGTTGTTTTCCGAAATTTCGGATAGGTAGCGTGTGCGTTGGGGCGGGATGATGTACACTTTTTCCGATTCGGCAGTGGTGAGCGTCATGGAAGAGTGGAACCCGGCCGCGCATTTTTCATTAATCAGGTCAATGAGGCGGCGGTAAACCTGGTTGACGCCGGGGTCGTTGAACTGGCTGGCGATACAGCCAAACACGGGCATGTCGTCGGTGGCTTTGTCCCAGGCATTGCGGTTGCGCTGCACTTGTTTGCGCACGTCGCGCAGGGCGTCGAGGGCGCCGCGTTTATCAAATTTATTGATGGCGATCACGTCGGCAAAATCCAGCATGTCAATTTTTTCTAACTGTGTGGCGGCGCCGAATTCGGGCGTCATCACGTAGAGGCTGACATTGGAGTGGTCAATGATTTCCGTGTCGCTTTGGCCGATGCCGCTGGTTTCGAGGATGATGAGGTCGAAGCGGGCGGCCTGAAGAATATCCACAGCGGCGTGGACATATTTGGAGAGCGCGAGGTTCGACTGTCGGGTGGCCAGCGAGCGCATGTACACGCGCGGGTTGTTGATCGCGTTCATGCGGATGCGGTCGCCGAGCAGGGCGCCGCCGGTTTTGCGTTTGGAGGGGTCAACCGAGACGATGGCGAGTTTGCGCTCGGGGAAATCGAGCAGGAATCGGCGCACGAGTTCGTCCACCATACTCGATTTGCCGGCGCCGCCGGTGCCGGTGATGCCCAGCACGGGCGATGTTTTGGCGCCGGGCGCGGGCCGGAGCAGCGGCGCGATGTCTTTTTCGTAAAGTTCGGGGTTGTTTTCGGCTACGGAAATGAGGCGGGCTACATCTTTAAAGGCCACACTTTCATTTTGGGCCTCATCCACCTTGATATAGCTGACAAAACGGCCCACTTCGCCATTGACGGAGAATCCGATGGGGAAGTCGCATTTTTGCAGCACATCATTAATCATGCCTTGCAGGCCCATGGCGCGGCCGTCGTCGGGGTGGTAAATGCGGGAGATGCCGTAGGCGTGCAGTTCCTCAATTTCGGAGGGCAGGATGGTGCCGCCGCCGCCGCCGAAAATTTTGATATGTCCGGCGCCGCGCTCCTGGAGCAGGTCGTGCATGTACTTGAAGTACTCCATGTGGCCGCCCTGGTAGGAGGTGATGGCAATGCCCTGAGCGTCTTCCTGAATGGCGCAATTGACGATTTCCTGGGCCGAGCGGTTGTGGCCGAGGTGGATAATTTCTGCGCCGCTGGATTGCATGATGCGGCGCATAATGTTGATGGCTGCATCGTGGCCGTCGAAGAGGCTGGCCGCGGTGACGATGCGTATTTTGTGCTGGGGTTGGTAGGGAGCGGGTTGCTGCATGGTTGGGCGTTGATTTTAGCTGAAGTAGCGCTAATCGGCGCTTTTCGGGCAACAAAGGTACGGTAAAATCCGCATGTTTTACGCCCCCGCCAAGCGCATCGGTTCTTCCTGTCCAAACTCTTTTACCGTAAAATAAGCCGTTACGACCACCGAAAGTACCTGATAGGCGGCAATCAGTCCCACAAACCACGTACCTGCCAGTTCAGCCGCGCCAAACCAGCCGTTTTGCCAGACAAAAAACAGGGCATATCCCGATTTGAGCAGCTCCATCCAGACGGCGTTTCGATTGCGATCCATCAATTCGGTATACGCATAAATGGCTATGAAAAAATAAGCGCCATACCAGAAAATACCCGGAGCGCCAATGCGGGCAATGAAGGCAAAAAAGAAGGTCAGCAGGCCGTAGTTGAAAAACATTTGCACCCAAGCCCAAACTTTTAAACCCGTCGAGGCCGCCGGCGCATATTTAACCTGTTCCTGTACATCGCCCACACTGAAAACCGGGAATTTGTCCTGCACATCAGCCGGGCGCCAGCCCGTCGGCATAAACCAGACGCGCAGTTTGTCCCACCAGTTGCGGGTGCGCCAGGCGTCCTGCATCATCAGCCACAGGTGCTGGAAGTTGATTTTAACGGGGTTCCAGGTACTTACCGGGCGCTTGACGCCGTACACCGGCGGCACCTCCTTTTGTTCCTCCTGGAATGTACCGAACCATTTATCCCAAAAAATAAAAATCTGACCGTAGTTTTTGTCCAGATACTCCTTGTTGATGGCGTGGTGCACGCGGTGGTGCGAAGGTGTTACGATGATATGCTCCAGCCAGCCCATCCGATCTATCAGGCGGGTGTGGTACCAGAATTGTAAAAATAAATGCAAAGGCCCCACGGTTGCCACTACCTCCGGCGGCACGCCCAGCAAGGCAGCCGGCAGCAGCAGGAAGGTGAAAAAAGAAATGACGTTGGAAATACTCTGCCGCAAGGCACAGGAAAGGTTGAACTCCTCGCTGCTGTGGTGAATGATGTGCAGGTTCCAGAATAAATTGATCTCGTGGCTCCAGCGATGCGACCAATAGCCGTGAAAATCCATCGCCATAAATGCGATCAGGTACAGCAACCAGCTCGCCTCAAAATGTACCAGCGCCAAATGCTTGTACATCCAGCTGTAAGAAATAATGCCGATGCTCAGCCCCAGCACATCCTTCACCACATTGGTGATGCCGGAACTGAAACTCGACACGCTGTCCATACTCCTGATGACCTGCGCGCCGCGCCGCCATTCGATGATTTTTTCAAGCAAAAACAAGCCCACAAATATGGGCATGGCAATGTTGAGTACCGCGCCGTATCTTTCCATAATTTACCCGAATTTAGGGGAAATTGAATGATGAATGCTGCTTTTCAGGGGTTTTAGACGGGTTTTCAGGACGCAAGTATACGCTATTGTTGGCTGATGGACATCACTTCGGCAAAAATCCCGGCGGCAGTCACCTCCGCGCCTGCACCCGGGCCACGCACCACCAGCGGCCGCTCGCGGTAGCGCTCGGTGGTGAACACCACCATGTTGTCGCTGCCCGACAGGAAGTAAAACGGATGTTGCTGATCGTAGGGCAATAACTCCACCGAAGCGCGGCCGTCTTCGAGTTTGGCCACAAAACGCAGCACTTTGCCGGCATCTAAGGCGTCGCGACGCATTTGTTCAAAATGCGCATCGTGCTTTTCCAGCTCGTGGAAAAACTCTTCAACGCTATGCACGGCCAGGCAGGGCTGCGGTAAAATATTCTCCACCGCCACATCATTCGATTCTAAAGCCAGGCCGGTTTCGCGGGCCAAAATCAGCAATTTACGGCGCACATCGGCGCCGGAGAGGTCGTCGCGCGGGTCGGGTTCGGTCAGGCCGCGGCGTTTGGCTTCGGCTACAATGGCGGAGAAAGCCTCGTGGTTGTCGGCGCTGCAAAACGTGTTGAAAATATAGGATAAAGTGCCCGAAAAGACGCCTTCAATTTTCAAAATCCGGTCGCCGGAGTGAATCAGGTCGCTCAGGGTTGTGATGATGGGCAGGCCCGCGCCCACATTGGTTTCGTAGCGCCACTGCACACCGCGCCGGGCGGCCAATTGCTTAAGGCGGTGGTATTGCAGGTAAGGCGAGGAGGCGGCTTGCTTGTTGGGCGTGCTGATGGAAATGCTGCCTTCCAGAATCTGCTCGTAAAAGCCGGCCACTTCTGCCGAGGCGGTGTTGTCAACAAAAATGGCGTTGGGCAGGTTGAGGCTGCGCATGTGCCGGACGAATTGCGGCATCGAAAAATCCTCGGTAGCGCTGTCTAATTGCTCGCGCCAGTTTTCAAGGGCAATACCGTCTGCTTTGAACAGCATTTTGCGGCTGTTGGCCAATCCGACCAACTTGATTTCCAGATGCCTTTTGCTGCGCAAATATTCGGTTTGCTGCAAAATCTGCCGCAGCAGCGTTGCGCCAATCAGCCCCACACCCACTACAAAAAGGTGCAGCGTTTTGGTGTCCGACAGGAAAAAGGCTTCATGGATGGCGTTCAGCGCTTTGGTTTCATCGGCGGCGCCCACCACAATGCTGATATTCAGCTCGCTGGAACCCTGCGCAATGGCCACGATATTGATGCCGTTTTTGCCGAGGGCGGAGAACAAATGCCCGGCGATACCGGGTTGGTAACGCATGTTTTCCCCTACCACAGCCACCACGGCGAGGTTGTCTTCTATTTTCAGCGGTTCTACCAGTCCGCTGCGGAGTTCGTACTGAAACTCCTTTTCTGCTGTTTTTTGCGCTAATTTGGCCTGTTGCGGCGACACGGCAAAGGTGATGCTGGATTCGCTCGACCCCTGCGTGATAATCACCACATTGACGCCGCCCAGCGCCAGCGCATTGAACAGGCGCGCGGCGATGCCCGGTACGCCAAACAGGCCGCTGCCCTGCAAGGTGAGCAGGCAAATCTGGTTAATGGATGAAATGCCTTTAACCGGATGTGCGTGGTCTTCTCCGGCCTGCGTGCTGATGAAGGTGCCGGGAAATGCGGGGTTGAAGGTGTTGCGGATGACCAGCGGTATCTGCTTGTTCAGCGCCGGCTGAATGGTTGGCGGGTAAATGACTTTCGCCCCGAAATGGCTCATTTCCATGGCTTCGCGGTAGCTCATGGCGGGCAGGGTGAAGGCTTTTTTTACCCGGCGCGGGTCGGCGGTCATCACGCCGTCTACATCGGTCCAGATTTCAATGGCTTCGGCGTCGAGGGCAGCCCCGAAAATGGCGGCGGTGTAGTCGGAGCCGCCGCGCCCGAGGGTTGTGGTAATGCCGTCGGCGGTGCTGCCGATAAATCCGGTGATGGATTGCACCTGCGGGTGCGCGGCGAAATGCGCCTGAATGAGCTGGTTGGTGGTTTCAAAATCCACTTTGGCGCTACCAAAATGGGCGTCGGTGCGCACCACCCGGCGGGCGTCGAGGAATTCGGTGGGGATGCCGCGTTGCCGCATGGCATGGGCGATGATGAGGGCGGCGTTGCGCTCGCCGAAGCTCACCACAAAATCGAGGGAGCGGGGAGAAATTTCATGCAACAGAAAAATGCCTTGCAGCACATTGCCCAGGGCGGCGAAGTTGGCCTCAATGGCCGTTTGTACTGCGCTGCGCTGCGCAGGCTCCAGCAATGCCTCAATGGCGTCGAGATGCCGTTTTTTTACTTTTTCAAAAACCGTGTTGTATTCCGCATTGCCTTTGGATGCCAGGGTGGCCATCTCAATGAGGGTGTCGGTTACCTTGGAAAAGGCAGAAAATACCACAGCAAAGCGCTCTCCGCGCTCGTAAGCGCCGCGCAGGATCTCGATCAGGCCCTTGATCGTGTCGGGGGTGCCGACGGAAGTGCCACCAAATTTGAGGACTTTCATTCGTTGAATAGTGTTTGTGTGTTTTGGTGTTTTAGGGTTTTCGTGTTTTAGGGTGGGGAGTATTTAAAAATTATGCCCTTCGGTGCGCTTAGGTTTACCCGAAAAGCACAGAAGGGCATATCAACTTAAACACAAAAATACTAAAACACGCAAACACGCAGACTACTTGAGTACGCGGATTTTCATTTTCACGTCTTGTGCCGGGCGGTCGTTGGCGCCTTTTTGTACGGCGGCGATTTTGTCAATCACTTCAAAACCTTTGATGACGTGGCCGAACACCGTGTAGTCGCGATCCAGGTGCGGTGTGCCGCCCATTTTTTTGTAGGCTTCGCGTTGTTCGGGGGTGTAGTGAAAGCGTTTCATGCTTTCGATCTGGTTGAGGGTATTGTCGTCCACGTTGCTGCCCTGCACGATATAGAATTGGGATCCGGACGATTTTTTCTCCGGGTTATTGGTGCGGGCGGCGGCCAGTGCGCCTTTGGTGTGGGCGAGGGAATCGACAAATTCGGCCGGGATCTGGTAGTTGGGGCCGCCCATGCCGAGTGCTACGCCGGGTTTGGCGTTGCGGGAATTGGGGTCGCCGCCCTGAATCATAAAACCGCTGATCACGCGGTGGAAGAGCAGGTCGTCGTAGTAGCCTTGTTCGGCGAGTTTAATAAAATTGTCGCGGTGCTGGGGCGTGGCGTTGGAAAGTTCGGCCAGCATGGTGCCGAATTCCGTTTCGATTTCGATGAGGCAGCGTTCGGGCGCCAGAATCTGGATGTTTTGTTTGCTGGTTACGGTTTTGCCGCCTTTGGTAGCTTTAAGCGTCACGGTGTAGTTGCCGCTGTGGGTGTATCGGTGGGTGGGCGCAGCATCGGTGGAGCTGCCGCCGTCGCCGAAATCCCAGGCGTAGGATTCAGCATTTTTGGAGGTATTGGCAAACGTCACTTCTGCCGGTACCACATGTTTCTGGGTAGGGTAGGAGAAGCTTGCTGCGGTTTTGGCGCCGGAGCAGGCGCTCATGGAAATTGCAACAAGGGCGGCGAATACTGCCGGGAGCAAATGTTTCATGTTTTTTTAATGTCTGTAGTTAAGGGAAATGGGATAATGGGTGCAAAGATGCGGAAAATCACTTTTTTTCACAGCGTTGCAGGCCTGATTTTGCCTGTGCATGCAAACTGGTGGCGTATTCTTCCGGTTGCATACCCAGACATTGCTTGTAGGCGAGGCGCGCGGCGGTATAGTTTTTTTGCCCTTCATAAATCTGGCCTAACTGAAGCGCCGCGTTGCAGGCAAAATACCAGGGGTCTTTGCTGCCGCTGTTGATGGTTTGCTGGTAGTATTGAATGGCCTCTGCGGATTTGCCTAATTTTTGAGCAATCCGCCCCAGGCGGTATCGGTATTCTAAGTTGAGCTTGTGCTGGTTTTGGTATTGCCCACCCGCATTTTTCAGTAAATCGAAGGCGCGCTGGTAGTAGCCGCCGTCGAACAGCAGTCGGGCGCGCAAGAGCAGCGGGTCCGGAATTTCACCCTTTTTAGCCTCGCGAAGGGCGGCTTGGTCCGGTTCTGCATTGTCGGCGCCTTTTAATTTGGCGTAATTGATGTAGGTCTGGTAGCCGCTGGGGTTGTCGCTCAGCAAATGAAACCAGGCTAATTTCTGGTATGCCTCCTTGATGGTATTACTGCCTTTAAAATTATTTAAAAAATCCTGTAAAGGTTTGTAGGCATCGGTGTCGAGGCGGCGGAGTTTGGCCACGCCGAGCAGGAAGTTGCGGTGGTGGAAAGGGGCGTAATTGGCGCCCGTGGGCATTTCCTGCAGGAGCTGGATGGCCTCGTCGTTTTTGCCGGTGCGCATGGCTACCGTGGCCATGGCATATGCGGCCAGGGGGTTGTATTTGGGGTTGAGTTTGCTGGTTTTGAGGGTTGTCCAGGCTTTTTCCTGCTGGTTATTCAGGAAAAGTTGCAGCATGGCGTAACAAATCAGGGTTTCTTCTTCAAACTGATAGCTGTTGCTTTTGGCGTATTGCAGCACTTCTTCCAGTTCGCGGACGCCCTGCTCGGTGGTGCCGTTCATGCCGCCCAGGGTGCGGATAACCCATTTGTAATCTTCCGGTACATTGCCCACGAGGGCATGCAGGATACCAAGACTTTTTTTGTTGGCCACAAACCAGGGGAAGCGGCGCTGGTTTTCTTCCAGGAGTGCATAGGCCTGCTTGATGTCGCTCAGGCTGCCCATGTAGTTGCCATAACGTCCTTGCAAATAAGCCCATTGCAGGCGTACTTCAGCCTGGGTATACAGGTTATAGGGCGATTTGATGTCGCCCATTGCTAATGCGCCAAGACGGTTGTCGCGTTTGGCGAGCATACGGTTATACTCTGCTTTATTGTCATTGACAAAAACCGTCAGGAAATCTAAATAACTTTCAAGGTAGTGGTATATCAGATTGTCCTGTTCAAAGAGGCGCATCTGATCGAGGTCGTAGCGGGCTTCGGTGAGGCGCAGGCTCAGGATATTCTGGTAGGCATTGTTGGCACGGGGCGAAAAATCGTAGTATTTGCCGGCCCGGGTTGTAGTGGAGATCCCCAGCAGGAACATTGCGGACAAGCACAGTTGCAGGAGGAGTCCTTTCATATTTTGGAGTATGGTGAAAAAATTAAGGTCACCGAAAGACCTTAACATCTTCCGGTGACCCGCATCAAAAAGCAATTATTATGCCTGTTCTTTCAAATATTCTTTAAGCCACTCGGTGGTTACCGATTTCGGGCGCTCCAGCGGCAGGCCGAGGGCGCGGCTCCAGCACAGGGCTGCGAGTACGCCGAGGGAGCGGCTGACGCCGAACAGCACCGTGTAATAGCCGTGTTCTTTCATGCCGTAATGTTCGAGCAGGGCGCCGGAGTGCGAGTCCACGTTCGGCCAGGGGTTTTTTACCTTGCCGAGGCTGCTGAGAATGGGCGGCACCACGTCGAAAATTTTCCAGACAATTTTCACCAGGTCGCTGTCTTGCACATTGTCTTCGGCAAACTGGCGCTGGGCCATGAAGCGCGGGTCGGGTTTGCGCAATACGGCGTGGCCGTAGCCCGGAATCACGCGGCCGCTGGCCAGCGTGCTTTTTACGTATTCCGCAATCTGTTCGCGGGTGGGTTTGGTGGTACCCAAAGTGTCCACCATTTTCTGGATCCAGCGGATAACCTCCTGATTGGCCAAGCCGTGCAGGGGGCCGGCGAGAGCATTCATCGCGGCGCTGAAAGCTAAGTAGGGATCGCTGAGGGTAGAGCCGACGAGGTGGGTGGTATGTGCCGAAGCGTTACCTCCTTCGTGATCGGCGTGGATGGTCAGGAACAGGCGCATGTATTCGTAGAAGCCATGGTTGTCCTTGTAGCCGAGCATATTGGCGTAGTTGGCGCTCCAGTCGAGGGAAATATCGGGCAGGATATGGTCGCCGTTGTAATATACGCGGCGGTAGATGTAGGCGGCAATACGGGGCAGGCGCGCGACGAGGTTCATCGTGTCCTCGTAGGTGGCGTCCCAGTATTCCGATTTGTTCATGCCGGTGTTGTAGCGCTGGGCGAAGACGCTGGTGTTCTGCATGGCCATGATGGCGATGGAGAACTGCGTCATCGGGTGGCTATCCACGGGCAGGGCTTCGATGGCTTTGAACACGTGTTCGGGCACATTGGAGCGGCGCACCCAGTTTTCGGAGAGCCATTTTACCTGCTCGGCGGTCGGGATTTCGCCCACCAGCATGAGCCAGAACAGGCCTTCGGGCAGCGGCTCGTTGCCGTTAGGAGCTTTGGGGAGTTTTTCACGCAGTTCGGGGATGGAAAAGCCGCGGAAGCGGATGCCTTCTTCTGCATCGAGCAGCGAGGGTTCCCAGAGCATCGAAATGATGTCGCGCATACCGCCGTACACCTGATCGATCACAACTTCATCCACTTTTTTGTTACCGTGCTCCTTGATCAATTCTTTGACCTCTTTCGCATGAGCTTGCGAGCGTTCGAAAAATAATTGTTTAAGCGTATCCATGAAGAAAAAAGACGTTAGGGCATTACGCGCAAAAAGCAGGCAAAAAAGGGAATTTGAACAGCCATCTCCTTCCGGAATCTTATTGCGCAAATTGAGGCGTAAAGTTATAGGCTTTCCTGTGAAACCAAGGTAAAACCTATGTTTTTTTATGAATATTTACCAAAATCCGACAACATTTGTCTGCTGTAAAACAAAGGCGTATTTCGGGTAAAAACTTCATTGTAAAACATAAAACCCAAAAAACGGTTTCGGGTTTTTGTGGCCTTGTTTTTAACTATGAACTATGAACTATGAACTATGAGTGACAACCTTATTCATCATTCATAGTTGATGTACGACAATAATTCGTAACACGAAAATAGACGAAAAGTCATAAAGTTCTTTGAAATTGCGGTCAAAAAAAAATCGCATGGGCAATGTAATCTCACAAGCGAATCGCAAGCGCTTAATTGA
>JAFLBP010000052.1 GCA_017303875.1 Chitinophagales bacterium
CTCATAGTTGCCACGGGGATAACAGACCCACACAATATTCCTTTGATTTTCAAAGATTTACCTCTGAAAACCTAACATAATAGTCTGATTACCAATATGTCAATGAACGTTTCGGACAAGATTTATTCAAAATCAAAAATAAATTCATCGTTCATCATTCATCGTTCATCATTCATCGTTCATCGTTCATCGTTCATCACTCACCGCCCTACCATGTCTTCCGGGCGAACCCACTCGTCGAATTCGGCATCGCTCAGGTAGCCGAGTGCGAGTGCGGACTCCTTCAGCGTAAGTCCTTCTTTATGCGCTTTTTGTGCAATTTCAGCGGCTTTGTAGTAACCGATTTTGGTATTCAGCGCAGTCACCAGCATCAGTGAGTTATTGACGTGGCGGCGGATATTGTCGTGCAGCGGTTCGATACCTGCTGCGCATTTATCGTTGAACGACACGCAGGCTTCGCCAATCAGGCGGGCAGAATGCAGGAAGTTGTAGATCATCACCGGCTTGAACACATTCAGTTCAAAATGGCCGTTGGAGCCGCCGATATTGATGGCCACATCATTGCCCATTACTTGCGCGGCCACCATGGTGAGCGCTTCGCATTGCGTGGGGTTCACCTTGCCGGGCATGATGGAAGAGCCTGGCTCATTGTCGGGAATATAAATTTCGCCGATACCCGAGCGCGGGCCGGAGGACAGCATGCGAATATCATTGGCAATTTTCATCAGGCTGACCGCTACCGTTTTGAGCGCGCCGTGGGCTTCCACCACCCCGTCGTGGGCGGCGAGGGCTTCAAATTTATTGGGCGCCGTGACGAAGGGCAGGTCGGTGAGCCGGGCGATATGGTTGGCCACGTTCATGGCATAACCTGTGGGCGTGTTGATGCCGGTACCTACGGCTGTGCCGCCGAGTGCCAGTTCGCTGAGGTGGGCCAATGAATTGCGGATGGCGCGCAGGCCGTGGTTGAGCTGTGCCACATAGCCGGAAAACTCCTGGCCGAGCGTCAGCGGCGTAGCGTCCATGAAGTGCGTGCGACCAATTTTCACCACATCCATGAAGGCTTCGGATTTTGCCTGGAGCGTATCGCGCAGCTTTTCAATGCCCGGAATGGTCACTTCGATGAGCATTTTGTAAGCCGCGATGTGCATGGCCGTGGGGAAGGTGTCGTTGGACGACTGCGATTTGTTCACATCATCGTTGGGATGCAGGAATTTGCTCTCGTCCGTAAGTTGTCCGCCGGTCAGTACATGGCCGCGATAAGCGACCACCTCATTGACATTCATATTGCTTTGGGTACCGGAGCCGGTTTGCCAGACCACGAGCGGGAACTGCTCGTCGAGTTTGCCGTCTAAAATTTCGTCGCAAACTTTGCCGATCAGGTCGCATTTTTCCTGCGAAAGCACACCTGCGTCGAGGTTGGCGAGGGCTGCTGCTTTTTTCAGGAAGGCGAAAGCGCGGATGATTTCGATGGGCATCCGGTTGGTGTCGCGGGCAATTTTAAAATTTTCGATGGAGCGTTGTGTCTGGGCGCCCCAGTATACGTGGGCCGGCACTTGCACCTTGCCCATCGTGTCTTTTTCAATGCGGTATTCCATGATGTTGAAATTATTTGACGCGGGTGTTTTTTTTCAGCTGCAAAGGTAGGCGGCGAAGTATAAATTTATTGTCAAACTTCGGGGTAAAGGATAATTTTTCGCGGGTATATTTGCGTGCCCCGACCGCTTGCCGCCTGTAATAACATGAGTATTCCGCTTCAACAAGGCCAGACCCTTAACCTGCATCACGACGCCGATGGCGCCTTGTACGACCTGAGCGCCGTAACGCTCGGCTTAGGCTGGGATATGCGCAAGCCCCGGGGCGGTATTTTCGGGCGTTTCTTCGGGCCGCGCCCGGAAGATTACGACCTTGATGCGTTTGCTTTTTTGCTGGATAAAAACCGCCGCATGATTGATGCCGGCAAAAATGTGCAGATGCCCGACGGCCGCGAGGTGGAATGTTATGGCGGCGACGTCATTTATTTCAACAACATGCGCCACCCTTCCGGCACCGTGTGGCTGAGTGGCGACAACCGCAGCGGCGTGGGGCAGGGCGACGACGAGCAACTGATCCTGCGTTTGAGCCATATTCCTGCCCGGATCAGCGCAATTGTGGTGGGCGTCGCCATTTACAAAGGCCGCCAGTTCAACCAGCATTTTGGCATCATCGACAATGCTTTTATCCACGCCGTAGATGCCGCAGGCCGGGAAATTGCCCGTTTTGAACTGTCGCGCAATCCGGCATTTAAAGAAATGTGCTCCATGAAATTTGCCGAAATTTTCCGCAACGAACAAGGCAGCTGGAGCTTTCGCGCCCTCGGTCAGGCCTATCCAACAGATAATTTGCTGGAATTGCTGCGCGAATATGGGTAAACATAAATTGTGCCGTAAAAACAACGCCAACTAAGCAAATACTTACCGTCAGTGTATTTTTTTTATAATAGAGCAACTATTTTTGCAGCATTTCTACTAATCATAAATGAAAATGGAACAAGAGTTGTCCGAGGATTTAATTTTAGAAGATAACCAGATTATCTGCCTACTCACCACCCACCACAAAACTTCGACAAGTAAAGAAGTTACACTCCAATCACTTATTCGCATGTTAAGTGAAGAGTATGGTTTTGCCCTTCAAGATATGGAGCGAGACTATAAGGTAACAGGCGTTGACGAATATGGTAAAAATTGGAGTCGCAAAGTAGAGTTGGTCGTCTTTGAAAAAGATGCAACACACATTCAGGATAATATTATTCGTATTTGTATAGTGCAAGGGGAGAAAACGAAAGAGAACGACCGAAAAAACGGCGTTCGGGCTACCTTAGAAAACGCAATGAGCGTATGTGAACACGGCTTCTTTGGCCTCTGGACCAACGGCGCCGTGTACCACTTCCTGCACCGCGAAACAGACTCTTTCGGAAATGAGAACTATGTCGATATCGCCGACTTTCCGGGTGAAGGAGAAACCTTGGAAGACCTTGACCGAAATGATCGTACGCTCTTGAGAAATCCCGCAGGCGATTCTCTGGTGCGTGTATTCAGGCGTTGCCATGACTACATATATGGCAATGAGGGCATGAAAAAAACTGCCTTCTGGGAACTACTTAATCTTATCTTTTGTAAGATATACGACGAACGCCGCCGCTTTAAAAGTGGTGATAGCTACCGCCGCAAATTCTGGGTGGGCGTCAAAGAACAATATACCGAAGCCGGTGCAGCCAAAGCCGCTGAACGCATTAAAAAAATATTCGAAGAACTAAAAACTGACGATCTATTTTCCGAGGTGTTCGACGGCAACGAACGAATCAACCTTTCTGATCGGGGCTTGGCTTTTGTAGCCTCCGAACTGGCCCGCTACTCCTTCCTCGACGCTTCGGTGGATGTAAAGGGTATGGCTTATGAAACTATTGTGAGCAACACCCTGAAGCAGGAGGCTGGCCAGTTCTTTACTCCTCGGAATATCATAAAATGTATGGTCGAGATGCTCGACCCCAATGAGCATCACCGCATCCTGGATCCTGCAGCGGGATCGGGAGGCTTTTTGGTTGTAGCGCTTGATCATGTGCGCAAAAAGATCGCCCGCGAACTCTTCCCCAATTTATCTGGCCCCTGGCTCGAAGAAAAGTATAATAGCCGGGAGGTGAATGCCCGAGTTAAAACCTATGCCGAGCGGAAACTCTTTGGTTTCGACTTTGACCCCGACCTGAAAAAAGCAGCCCGGATGAACATGGTGATGTCGGGCGACGGGCATGCAAATATCTTCCATGTTAATTCCATGTCCTATCCCAGCGGCGACAAACGCTATGAACTCGAAAATATCTGGGATAACTTAAAAGACTCCATAGAGGTATCAGGCGACCGCGAAACCTGCGAACCCTGGCTCGACGCACGAGGAAAATTCGACATTATCTTTACCAACCCACCTTTTGGAGCGAAAATACCCATAGATGATCCGGCCATACTCGAGCAGTACGAACTGGGGTACAATTGGAAGAAGGACGATCTGGGCCGCTGGACAAAAGAAAACCGCCTGCAAAGCAGCCAACCACCCGAAATTCTATTCATCGAAGCCTGCCACCGTTTTCTAAAACCCGGAGGCCGAATGGCCATCGTATTACCCGACGGTATTCTTGGCAACCCCAATACCGAGTACGTACGCGCCTGGATACTGAGCAAGTTCCGGTTACTTGCATCCGTTGATCTTGCGGTAGAAGCCTTCCTCCCCCAGGTAGGGGTACAAGCCTCCTTGCTCTTCCTGCAGAGGAAAACGGAGAAGGATATACAAATCGCCCGTGAACAAGATGAAGACTACGAGGTATTCATGGCCATCGCCGAGAAACTCAGCAAAGACCGCCGCGGCAATCCCATCTATCTGCGTGATGAAGATGGCGCCGAGCTCACTTTTGAGGAAACGGTAGAGTACCTCATTGCCAAAAAGGATGGCCGTAAGGAGCTCCGAAGCCGGACTGAAAAAAACCGCCGGTTGGATGATGATTTGCCGCGAATTGCTGAGGCGTACCGTCAATTTTTGAATGGAGAACTTAACTGATGAGTTATGAAACAAGGTACTTCAAAAACAAATTGGATACTTGAAAATGCTGTCCGAATGGATGCGTCTTATCATTTGAGTGAAGGTCGCCAAGCAAAGATTTTACTTGAAAATTCGCCGTATCAAATTGACGCGCTCTCTAACGTCACCAGCGACGTATTTATGGGACCTAGATTCAAGAGGTATTATGTCGACAGTGAAGCGCACGGAGTACCTTTTATGGGCGGCGCCGATATGCAAAAAGCGGATTTGTCCAACCTCAAGTTGATCTCAAAGAAAATGACCCATGCTATCGATCAACTTTACCTTAAAAAAGGATGGACTCTGATCACCCGGTCTGGAACGATCGGACAAACCGTTTTTACAAATGCAGATTTTGAAAATAAAACGGCTACCGAAGATGTAATAAGAGTCATTGCGAACCCTGTCAAAATCAAACCCGGTTTCTTACACGCATTCCTTGCCTCAAAATATGGCTACGCGCTGCTAACTCAAAGTACCTACGGCGCCGTCATCCAACACATCGAGCCCCACCACATTGCCGACCTACCCATCCCGCTCTTCCCACCCGACCAGCAGCAGCACATCCACGATCTCGTGGTGCAGGCAGCGGAGCTGCGGGTGGAGGGGAATAGGCAGATTCAATTTTTAAGAAATGAATTATCGAATAAACTTAAGAAAATTGCAGGAATCAAAGATTTAAATGGAGTCAAATGCCGGACAATTCCAATACAGGAAATCATTAAAAATGAGAGCAGGTTTGACGGTGCCTATAACGCTGAAGAAGGACGATTACTCTACAACAAGATAAAAAATATAGATCACATTGAGATTTCATCCATAGCCGAAGTCTTCCATCCTATTTTGTTTGGCAAGAAACAATTGAAGGGTAGTTCAACAAAAGGAGAACCTATGTATAAAAGTTCTTCAATGATGAAACTTTACCCTGAAACTGATTTTTGGCTATCACTCAGGATGAGAGATAGATATGCTAAGTTACAAGTAAAGGAAGGATGGGTATTAGTATCGAGAACTGGGACCGTTGGTAATGTGGTCAGGATTTCAAATAAATGGTCAGGAATCTATATTGATGACCATATGATTAGAATTATTCCACAGGAACAGTTCTCCGGTCTCCTTTACTTGTATTTAACAATGCCTTTGGGTAAAAGCCTTATTACATTTCAGAAATATGGAACTGTGCAAGATGTAATCAATAGTGAGTATATTAGTCGAATCCCAATTCCAAAGGACTTTCTAAATGACGATTTTGTTAAAATAATACAAGTAGAAGTTCAATCTGCATTTCAAAAGATTGACGCTGCATCTGAAAAAGAGCGCCAAGCCATCACCTTAATCGAAACTGAAATCGCATCATGGCAATCGTAAAATACCCCGCCGGCAGCCTGGGCGCGATGCAGGAAGGCGAGCAGCGCCTGGTGAAGTATCTGGAAGTCTTGCTTCCTGATTGTCACTACTTAGTGCCCAATCTTTCCCTGACCACCACCAACCCGCGCAACCAACAGGTTCAGGTAATCGAATACGATCTCATCGTCGTATCGCCCCACGGCATTTACAATATTGAAAATAAAGACTGGGCGGGCAGGCTGGAAGGCGACGACCGCTACTGGTATGTGAATGGCAAGGAGCGCAAGTGCCCGCTGGTAACCAATAAGTGGAAAACCGGCGTACTGGCCAGTAAACTTCGGGAACAAAATCCCAAATGGGGAAAAGCCTGGGTAGAAACAGTCATCACACTTTCTTACCCGGGGCAGACCAAGCAGGGGCTATGGGGCGATAGTACCAGGCGAACCTTTCTACTTGAAGACAATCTCATCAAATTCATCGATGACAGCAATTCAGTCAATAAAGAGTTTGATGCAATTGAAGACATCCAGGAGGTGATCGTCAATTTTCTGGTTGGTGCTCATGCCGGAATCCGGCGGGAAGACAAAAAGCGGATACTTTCTTACAACATCATCGAGGTGCTGGATCAGAGTGATAACTATGCTGAGTACCTCTGCAAACCGGCGGATATTGCCTCTTCCATCAGGTTCCGCGTACGGGAATACGCGATGGCCTTAGGCAGCCTCTCCTGGGATGAACGGAAACAGCAGGAGAATATCATCCGCAACCAACAGGTAGCTCTGAACAAAATCAAGCGCAACCCCTTTATCCTCAACGTACAGTTTCATACAGACGAGGAAAGCCATACCTTTTACGAGATCAGCGAGTACCTCGATGAAAATTCGCTGCGCGCCGAAATGCAACGCCGAACCTTCACTTTCGAGGAAAGGTTGAATATCATTGATAATGTCATCACGGCACTGCAGGCCGCGCATGAGGTTAGTATTTTCCACCGGGACGTAAACCCAGAGAACATTTTTCTCACCAACGGTTACGCCGCTCTGGGTAATTTTGGTAAGTCGTATTTTGTAGATCATCATGATGTTGGCTACACGGTAATGACAACCCTTACAGAAAATAACATCGGTTCTTACCACGCGCTGGAATTGATGTCTGGCGATGCCTCCCGTGCCAGCGATATTTATTCTTTGGGGATCCTTGTGTATGAGTTGTTCACCGGGGAAATGCCGGTTAAGAGTCCGGTTGAACTGAATTACCTCGGTGGTCGGTTGCCAGCAGAGAAGCTGCCTTCTGCGCGCAACAACAATCTCCCTGGCTGGCTGGACGAGTTCTGTCAGCACACTATCCGCAGTAACCCTGACGACCGCTGGGACAACCTCGAGGAGGTTAAAGCCTTTCTGAAAAAACACAGCCGACCAGACCTGACCCAACTCACCATTGCTCCACCTCAACAACCAGCAGCCAACAGCCTCGATGAGATCAAGCCGGGCAAACGTATTGGAGTATATACTATTTATGAGCCACTGGGACAGGGGGGATTCTCACGGGTGTATAAAGTAAAGCATACCCTTCAAGGGCGAGACTACGCTATGAAGGTCTTCAATGAAAGTGTAGACGCACAGGCTGTGCAGCGGGAATACCAGTCGCTGATGGCCTTGAACCATCCCAATGTGGTGAAATTTGAATGGAATGACATCCTTCCGAATGGTCAGTTTTACACCCTCATGGAGTACATCGAGGGACGAAGCCTGAAAGATTATACCCACGGCGACCTGCGCCTCCCGCTGACAAAAATATACGACCTGGCTACTGCCATGCTCAGTGCCTTGGTGGACATGCAGGAGCGCAAACAACCGCTTTATCATCGCGACATCAAACCCAACAATATTCTCTGGGACCGGGAAGAGCGCTTCGTGCTGATCGATTTCAACGTGGCCGCCCTGGCCGACACGGATAACCGCTACGTGGGTACCAACCCCTACATCCCGCCCGACCTGGCAGCCTCTACCATGGAAGTAAACTGGGATAAATCCGCCGATCCCTTTGCCCTGGGTATTACGCTGTACGAACTGGTTTGCAAACACTACCCTTGGACGCCCGGCAAAATGCCCTTGATGGATACTGCGCCTAAAGATCCTCGTGCTTCTAATGCGTTGATCTCTGATGCCTTTACGGACTTTTTGCTGAAATCTATCAATCCACGAAAAGAACTCCGCTTTGCCACGGCCAAGGCTATGCAGGAAGCCCTGGTCGCTATTGGTGAGCAAGGTATATTGAAGGAAAAGCTCGTGCAGACTCCAGTAGCCATCCCTGTTGCTGAAATGGGCAGTGATAGTTTCCCCAACTACCTGAATACCCTTTTCAGCCAGTCGCGATTTGGCAATGCCGGCACGCGTGCGCGCCAGCAGGCCCATCCATTCGATGAGTACACCTATACGGAAACGTTTTTGGACAAAAAACTCATCCCGGCAGTCATGGACGGCAGCTTCCGGCTGGTCATCATTACTGGTAACGCGGGAGACGGCAAAACTGCATTCATCCACAAAGTAGAAAAACAAGCCCAAGGTTATAAACCCTTTTCGCACAACAACGGCGGTGCGTTTTTCATTAACGGAGTGCGTTATGAAAGCAACTATGACGGCTCCCAGGATCAGGACAAATTAGCTAATAATGCGGTATTGACCCACTTTTTTCAGCCATTTGAAGAACTCCATGACTACAGTAAAGCACCCGAAGGACGGATCATCGCGATCAACGAAGGCCGCTTGGTGGAATTCCTATCTACTAGCGCTAAACACCGGCAGTTATCCGATATCATTTCTGATTATTTCAAGTTTCAGGGTGAAAAACCACTGCCAAAAGGTCTGATGGTCATCAACCTCAACCTACGCTCTGTAACTGCTTCATCGGAGACGGAACCGAGTATTTTGCGACAGCAACTCAAACGTTTGACCGAAAAAAATCTTTGGGAGAAATGCGCGGGTTGTTCACAGCAAAACCATTGCTTCATCCGCTACAATGTGAGCACCTTCAACGACAGTGCAGCGGGCGATGAAGTTATCACTCGACTCGAATGGTTAATGCAAACGGCTATTTTACGTCGGGAACTGCATGTTACTATACGCGATATGCGCTCATTTCTTGCCTACATGCTTACACGCGATCAGCGGTGCAAGGATGTAGAAGCACTTTACAAGTCAAGCGAACCAGAGCAGTATCTACGGTATTTTTACTTCAATATCACCGATGTGCATGCTGATGATGCAGGCAAAAATGACCGCCTGGTGCGCCTGATCCGGGAGATCGATCCTGCTCAAACCCCTGTACCGCAAGAAGACCGCGATCTGTACTTCGACCGGCACCAAAGTGGCAAGTTCATCGACTTCCAGGACCGAGACATCGAACTTTTAGAGTATTTCAACACAAATAAACAAATCCTGCCGCCCTACGAGCAGAATGATACCATCCGAAGAAAGGCGCGCATCTTGCACGATAGTTTCACCAGACACCAGTATTTTGAAGGTAAGGTGGACTACAAAAGACGCTTACCATATCATTCTGCCAGCCAGTTTCACAACCTGGTTAAAAACCCTGGCGATCAGGATGCCTGCAGGCGAACACTTAAAAATGTTGCCAAAGCAATCGCCTTGAATGAAGGTTGTGAGCATCCGCTATTTTACGAAAACAACATCGTGCTCTCATCCGCGCATGTACAGGACCCGTACAGTCTGTCATTTCGCCTGTTCCCATTGGATGATTTTGACTTACGGGTCAACAATGCCGCAGCACTGGCTCGTTTCTTGGAATACGAACCTGACAGCCTCATTCTGCGACACAAAAAGGAGGAGCATATCCAACTGCAAATTTCATTGGACATGTTTGAAATGCTCTACTTTATTCAACAAGGCTTTACTCCCTCGCTGAACGATTTTAAAGGCCGTTTTGTAGAACTGGAGATCTTCAAAAATCTGTTGGAAAACCTACACTACAACGAAGTGATCGTTACCCGCGACAATGTGGAATTTTTCAAAATTCGTGAAACTGGCGATTACCGCCTGATCATGAGCAAATTGGAAGTATAATCATGGCAATTAAGTTGACAAAAGACGAGAGCGTGTTTCGCAACGAGTTGATCTATCTTGGCGATGCGAAAGCCGTAAACGTGGATTATACTCTGCTGAACTTAGGACTACTCTTAAGGTTTCATGGCAAGCGTCCCAAATTCAGGGCTCAACGTCAGTCTTATTCATCTGTAGATATCAACAGTTTACTAAAGGTGATTCAAGGCATGGAAGAAACTGATAAGCATTTAGAGGGTTTTATTGCACATCAGGAAGCGGCGGAAATGTGGCTACGGGCTAACCTTGTTAACATGGTTTACAGGGGCAATGTCGAGAAGGAGAACGTTGCATCCCTTCGCCCGATACATCTGGAAAGCTACCGTGTCCGGAATGCCCGCCACGCCCGCGATTACAACTCCGCTGATCAGGTGTACATGATGCTGAGCGCTACTCTCAGCCTTCGGGATGAGTTGATGAAATACCTGGAGGAGGGTTGGGATCAAAATAGCAAAAAGATCGCAACCAGCAGCAAACTGGATGTCGACAGCCTTGGCATATTATTGCTCATTCAAAAGGTAAATGTGAGTGCGTTACCCCAGGATCAAACCTTTTCAAGAATCAGACCCATTCTTCAAAAACAAGCCGAACTATGTTGCGACGATATTCACCGCTTACTGGTTTACAAACGCGATATTCCACGTAGCGTCATTATTGAATATATCAAAATCCTGATTACTTTTCATCAATCTTTATATTTCCAGAAAGTAGTCCATCTGTTACCGGAAATGATCCGACAAGGGAAAGTTGATGTGGAAGACAATTGGAATGCTGTAGTTGATATGACGGATAACCTTGAAAGTAAAATTTCAAAGCTGGCAATTCATGATGCAGAGCTGGTTTTTAACAAACTGCAAGAATATATCCGCTCCACCTACAAGGTGAACACCGTACTACGCAAGTTGAACCTCGATAGATCCAACTCTGCAAATCTTGATGCTGTACTATTAGAATTAAAACAACCCTCCGCAGATTTTGAAACCTATTTCCAAGCGCGCTGGGCAATGTTGAAAGAAGCTCAGGACGACGAAGATAGACAGCAGCTAGATGACTTGACTAAATATGAAGATACTTATTTTGAGAAATATATTCAGGCACTCATGTCGGTTCGGAGTAGCTATCAATACCGCTACAGTCGAGACTTAATCGATAGCCTCACACTGAAAAACGAGGAGCGAGGAATGATGGCACAAGGTAGGAGTCGTCGGCACCCCCGGCGGTTTGTGATGGGTACGCGACTACTGGAAACCCTGGTCCAACTGCTGGTTTTACAGTTCGATTCAAATAAGAATGAATTTTTTACGCAGGCATTATCTATTGAAGAATTGATTCAAACGATTCGTGACCGCTATGGGCTAGTTATTAATGGTATCGGAGAAGAGCGCTTTAATGATGCTGATATACAGACTGTCTTGGCCTTCCGGGAAAATGTAGAAGCCTTTAAAAAGAAGCTCCGCCAGATCGGTTTTTACAACAATCTGAGCGATGCTTACATTCTGCAAAAGGTAAACCCCCGGTATTCTATTCAGCCTTAATTGTAAATGACTATGAACCTCACACAGGAATATTACAGTCAGATTCTCGATCTGATTTACAACAATTACAAATCGACTTGGGAGCAGGCCAAGCCAGGCCATTGTATCAAATTGACTGGTTTGCCAGAGACTCAATTGCTTGATCTTCAGGGACGGATACGACGGCTGAATCCTAAAATGGACTGCTTTGTGGTCAATGACAAAAAAGCAGACGATATTCGGTATATATCTGCTACCAAGCTCATTGAACTGCGGAACAACGAACATCGAGCCTTATTCGCTCTGATACCAACCAATAGCCATACAGCAGCGGAAGACTCCTACGGGAATGCAACATTTCAGAATATTGACCTCCAGGAAGTTGATTACCAACTGCTCGAGGGTATAAAAAAGCAATTTCCCGCCGAACTTGCCCGCCAATTTAAGGAGATTGAAGAATTCCTACGGATAGACCCTGCGGATACGATTTCCAAGGTACTGCCATATGTGTTGTCGGTTCAAAAAGCAGGTTTTACGGAGGCTTCTTTAGGTGATAACCTGTTCTATCTAGGCCTTATTCCTGATCATATCTTATGCGATGACCGCCAGCAGATGCTCTCTCGCTTAAATTATAACACGATTATCACTAGTCGCCTGGTAGACTTCAGCCAATCCATATACGAGCGGGTCGATCAATTACCGATTGAAAAGGACAGCCTGCAAAAGGATCTGATCCGTTTTTTTCAAAATGAAACGGAACTGGATTCTAGAGCTAAAATTGTTGAAACGATCGCCCGATCATATCCGCTGCTAAACTTCCAATACTGGAAAATCCCTACCCCCAATACCAGTGAGATTAAGGTAACAGTTGAATGGATTAAGGATGGCTCCGGTAATAGTTTGGAGGACGAACAGGGAGATAAAATCCTGAAAATACAGGACGGCAAATCCGGTAATATAAAAATACGCATTTCAACTACTCCTCCCTTTAACCAGCTGACAGATCTTGATTCGTTCAAAATCTCCTTAATTATGGCCGACTCTAACACGGTGCTATCAGAGTTGACCAGATTTAAGAAACCAGGAACGAACCGCCAATTTACAGACAAGAAAGTTGAACTGTATGCAAACTCGGTTGAAGTAGGCAATTATTACTTTAGGGTACATGCACTTGATAAAGACGGCAATATTCTGAACACTAAAGATGAGTTTAAAGATCCTAAGGTGCAGGAAGCATGGCAGAAGGAAGTAAAAGTTAAAGGCGAAGCCAATGCCGACCGTTCTGTATTCCAGTATAAGTTGACCTGTGATTCTGACACTTTCCATGTAGAGATCGACGACGAGGAGGTGGATGAGCCCGCAGAGAATCGGAAGGCTAAATTGCACAATGCCCTGGAGGCTTATTTCAAGTTCCGGGTCGACCGTTTCAAACGAAAAGAAGAGTCCGAAATGCCAACGGTGGACCACAACGAAAGCTTTTGGTTGGAGAGTAAACAAAAAAAACTACTTAGTACCTATTTCGTCAAATTCAATAACCGCCATCATTATCAGATCATTTGCTCACGAAAGTTGAAATTGCTCCAGAATATCTTTCTGAAAGCACCTCGGACTCTGGGACATTGCACCGTAACCCTCAATTCAAATCCTGCTTTTGAGAGCCTGCAAACTGCTCGTCTGGAAGAGAGTTTGTTATCTAAATTTGCTCCGGAAACCTTTCTCACAGCACGTGAGGCATTATTTAATGCAGTGCTCAATCATTGTGAATATCAACAAGGACAAGGATCCTTCGAGAGTTTTCCTTGGCATGAGCATCGCACACTACTCGACCAGTACCTTGAAGCCTACCACGACTGGGCAAGCGCCCTGCGTAAAAGAACAGAGGAGCATAACAATGTTTCAGGTGCAGAAGCAGTGGAGTTAAGCCGTTTGTTTCAGGCATTTACCACGCTAGATTTTTGCTTTATCCAGTCCAAGCTTCCCGATGGCAAAACCGTTGATATCGCACTAATTCACCCATTACACCCACTGCGGCTTTTCTGGTTTCGGCTTCTAATGCAACTTTTTGGCGACTGGGAGGAGAAGACCCGTACCTATGAGGGGCATTTGACAGAATGGACGGCTAAGTTAGAAGGATTATTTGCCGGTGAATGGATGCCTTCCAACCATCCGTTGGTTATCCCTGGTGGCGAAAAGGAATATTATATCTATGCAGGCGAGTTGGCATTCGGATGGGGTATGTATGCAAAGAGCCATATTGTAGAAACCCTGAACGCACGGCAGTTAGTGGGGTATTTTCGGCGGCTTTTTAATATTGACAAGTCGGCTTTTGTGGATAGTGATGTCAACCGAAAAGTGATTATCAGGCATTTGTCCCACTTTATTACCCAGCATCCATATGTTGATAAGTTGGTGATTAACATTTTTAATGGAGGTGAAGCATTTGTTTTTGCCGATGCTTTGGTTGAATTGGAAAAGGACAGCCGGTTCAAAGAGGTTAACTATGAAATACGCCTTTTTGAGACTAAAGAGCGAATCATTCCTTATGGTCAGGGCTTCAAAGAATTGATCAATCCAGAATTCAACCAGTCGGAAGAGGCAGAAGCATTCTCCCAGGCAACTACAAACCGGCTGTTTCCCAAACTCCGTTATTCTGTTAACACGGTAGCGGATTTTCTTGGTAACTTTTTGACATACGGAGCACACCTCAGTTTTTTGATTAATCCCTTTTCGCTTGGAATTACACTGATTAGGGAACAGATACAAAAAAATGCACAGTTTGTTAATGGACTAGTCACCGAACCTCAGGTTCAGATCAGTCTCACTGGAAATGAGCCATCTTGGTTGCATTACATACCGTTGTCCCCGGAATTCTTTCCACAAGAATCTATTGCTTTTCAAGCAACAGACTGCTTAAAAATAACACAGCAGTTTACTGCCAATATTTTGTCAACTAGTACTAACTCCAGATCATTGCCTGCTACCAAACTGGTGCTCAGACAATCGGACAATGTATTGATTTCTAAAATACACGAATCCTCTGACTGGGTTGTTACGCTCGACCGTAACCTAGGGCCGGAAATATTCGACCTTCCAGCAAAGGAAGTTACTAAGCCGTTCCTTTTGGACTATATCCCTGGGGAAGAAATATCAGGAATTTCATCTTTTCTTACAACTTATCCTACTTCCGAGGTGCTTGGATTGTTAAGTCCACATTTCCAAGAGTTTAGCATTAACTCAGACACTAAGGAAGGGCGAAATAAAATCAGGATTTTACTGGAAGATCTTCGTGCCGTCAGTAGCTCGCTCATCTTGCAACTCAATTCTACACAGAACAAGGCTTTTGAGGTTATCGGAACAACCCTGGCCAAGCGGGTATTAGAGAAAAAAGGCATCCTTAAAAATGCGATCATTGTTCCTATTGATCTCCATCAGTCTTTATTTCCGAACGGCAAAGAAGAAAACAAATCTCGCGCCGATCAACTAATCGTTAGTATTGATCTTGAATCCCGAACTCTGAACGTAATAGTTTTGGAAATTAAGTGCAGAAAAGTAGCACAATTGAATACTTTGAAAGAGCAAATAAAAGGTCAGGTGCAAAATACTACTCAGGTACTGCAACAGCAATTTGACCCAGCATTTGCTATTGTGCACGACAGGCTCGACAGGGCGTTGAAAAACTACGAACTTAGGTCTATCCTTTCTTTTTATGCTCATCGAGCACAGCGTTTTGGGTATTTGCCAGATAGTGTTAATGAGGGCTATCAAAGCTTTTTAGACACCCTAGATCACGGTTTTCAAGTCGAATTCAGGCAATTAGGGTTCATTTTCGATTTTGGAACAGACATCCCGCACCGCAAAGAACAGGTTGATGCTGAATTTACCTGTTTCGTTTTTGGGAAATCACTGATTAATGATATCCTGGATGAGCATGCAGATTTGGATACGAACAGATTGGAGAAAACAGAGTTAGATCCTCTGGTTCAATATTTCGATGTTAATAAAACCCTGACGCCGTTCTTAAAACAATTCAGGGACAAAGTAATGATTCCAACGATAGAACCATCTAAATTGGAAGTTGACATAGAAACTTCATCAGAAGAGCATGAGATTTCACAAGAATCTCCATTTGAGAGGGAGGTAACCCCTGATCAGATTGTTGGTGGCCATGAATCACTGGAACCCATAGTACTGATACCCACTAACCAGCCCATTATTTCAAACCAGGAGCCGCCTCACTTCGATGTTTTTATTGGCACCAATAAACCATCGGCACAGTATGGTATCCTGGGTCAAACACAATACGGTAGAAAGATTGCTATAGACTTGAATGAAACGGTCACCATTAGTCTTTTTGGCGTACAAGGAGGCGGCAAGAGTTATTCAATCGGCTCCGTCATGGAAATGGTACTTAAGCCTATTGGTCAGGTAAACTACCTTCCTGCTTCAATGGCAGGCGTCATTTTCCATTACAGCGAAAGTATGGACTATGCACCTGAATTCACTTCTATGAAGTTTCCTAATCCAGATTTGACTGAAATCCAACTGCTCAAGCAGGATTATGGCGCTGAACCTGCCAGTATAGAGGATGTGCTTTTGCTTACTCCAAAAGATAAACTGGAGGAACGGAAAGCGCAATACCCTTCTCTCAACGTACAGCCAATTCTATTTAATTCTAATGAATTAGATGCAAAAGCTTGGATGTTTCTACTTGGGGCCCTAAACAACGACTCAACTTATATCCGACAGATCAAGAGTCTGATGCGACAAAACCGAGATGCGCTTACAATTGAGGGCCTACGGACAAGTATAGAGAATTCAACCTTATTGACCAATGCACAGAAGTCGCTAGCTCTTCAGCGCTTAACTTTTGCAGCAGATTACATTGACGATCAGTACATACTTCGAGATCATCTGATACCCGGCAGGCTTATCGTCGTCGATCTCCGAGATGAATATATTATGAAGGACGAGGCCCTTGGTCTCTTCGTAATCATGCTCAATATTTTTTCAAGCATATCTGAGTATGGTGGAAAGCGATTCAATAAATTTATTGTCTTCGACGAAGCACATAAATATATGGACAACCGTGAACTATCTGGTAAAATCGTTGAGGCTATTAGGGAAATGAGGCATAAGGGTGTAAGTATATTGATCGCAAGTCAGGACCCACCTAGTCTTCCTAACGAGATTATCGAACTAAGCAGTATCGTTCTTACACATAAGTTCAATAGCCCATCTTGGCTAAAACACATCCAGAAATCTATTTCACAGCTTGGAGTTTTAACTCCTGCTGATATGTCGTCTTTAAAAACAGGCGAAGCATTTCTTTGGGCATCTAAATCGACTGATAGTACTATCACTCAACGTCCATCAAAAATAAAAATTCGCCCAAGGGTTACTCAGCATGGCGGAGGGACAATTAAAGCAACGAACTCTCAAGATGAATTATAGTGTTCACCAATTAGTCACAATTTAAAACTTTTGATGTATTATTGTACCCAAAATATAACACCCGATGAGAAGATTGCCCGTTTACTTAGTACTCGACACTTCCGGCTCCATGATGGGCGAGCCAATTGAAGCCGTAAAAAATGGCGTTCAGGTACTTATTTCCACCTTGCGACAGGATCCCTACGCCCTGGAAACCGCCTACCTGAGCGTAATCACCTTCGATTCCATGGCCCGCCAATTGGTGCCGCTCACCGAACTCACCGCTTTTCAGGCGCCGGAAATACAAGCCTCCGGCGTAACTTCTCTCGGGGAGGCGCTCAATTTGCTGGCACAATGCGTCGACCGGGAAGTGGTCAAATCCACACCCGATACCAAAGGCGACTGGAAACCACTCGTGTTTCTGATGACCGACGGCGAGCCGACCGATAACTGGCAGGCCGGGCTGGCAGAAATGCAAAAAAGAAAATTCGGAATGGTCATCGCCTGTGCCGCCGGCCAGGACGTAAATACCAATATTCTTCAACACGTTACGGATACCGTGGTGCAATTGGACACTGCCGACAGCGCCACCATCAAGGCATTTTTTAAATGGGTATCGGCCTCCATCAGTTCGGGCAGCCAGAAAGTGGAAACCACTTCCGGCGAGGTAGGCTCTATTGGTGAACTGCCGCCCCCGCCGCCCGAAGTAAACGTCATCCTTTAAAAAAACCTCAATCCCAAACGGCATGAGACGACTGCCCGTTTATTTTCTGATCGACCTCTCGGAGTCGATGATCGGAGAGCCGCTCTATCAGGTTGAAGAAGGTATCGCCACCATCGTCAGGGAGCTGCGCTCCGACCCTTACGCCCTTGAAACCGTGTGGCTGTCTATCATCGGTTTTGCCGGCAAACCCAAGCGCATTACCCCTTTAGTTGACCTGATTCAGTTTTACCCGCCCCGCCTGCCCATCGGCGGCGGCACCTCGCTGGGCGCAGCCATTGAATTTCTGATTCAAGACCTCAACCAGAACCTCGTGCGCAATACGCCGGATACCCGGGGCGACTGGCGGCCCATCATTTTCCTGTTTACAGATGGGGTACCCACCGACGACATCAATCGGGCCGTAGAGGAGTGGAATAAATATTACCGCAATAAAGCTTTTCTGGTGGCAATTGCTTTTGGCGAGGAAGTGGATATCCGCGAACTGAACCGCCTGGCCGACCAGGTTTTATTGTTTAAAAATACCGATGCAGCGGCATACAAACAGTTTTTCAAATGGGTGACGGCATCCATTAAAACCACCAGTATCGGGGTAAATGAAGGGCATCGCGACGAATTCCAGCCTGCCAGAGTGGACGAAAATATTCTTTCCCGTGCTGCGCCCGATGCCGCTCAAGAATACAAAGGGACGGTAGATCTTCAACATGCGGTGTTCATTGCCCGTTGCCAGCAAACCAAAAAACCTTACCTGATGAAATATTCGCGCGGAAAAGCCAATGCGCAACTGCATCAGGAGGGGCTGGCTGTACCCAATCGGCTGTACCACCTGCAAGGCGCATATTTGGTGACGGAGCAGTATTTTGAACTGAGCGACAACAGTTCGACGCATAAATTTACCGTCAGCTCGGCAGCACTGGTGGGTGTGCCCAATTGTCCCGCCTGCGGCAATCAGCACGGCTTTGCCATGTGCCCCTGCGGCGGCATTCTTTGTCATGGCCGCGAAGAAGTACCCGTATGCCCCTGGTGCAATTCAAAATTAATCATCAAAGACAGCAGTGAGGACACACCCGGTCCTCATAACATCATTCGCGGACGCGGATAAAACAAGCGATTGAAGCATTATGGATAAGTATCAGGTGATCCGCGAGGCATTGAGTACGATTTTAGCGCCGGAAGCCATCAGCGACGAGCTGCTGGAAGCATTGCACCTGAAGGTGTATATGAAAACCGGCTACGACAAGCACGATGTGCTAAAGGTATATTACACTGATTTTCATACGACCGAAAATACTGCATCGCCGGAAACCGCAGCGGAGGTCCCGGCAACGCCGCCTCCGGTTGCGCCACTCACGCCCCCGGCAGCCGCTCGTCCTCAGGGAGCACCGCCGCCGAGGCCCGCGCCGCCGGCAAAAACCATTGTGCAGCCGCGCCCATTGGTGCTGCCCAATGCCAAACAGGGAGAAACGTATACCTATAATATAGATTGGGTAAAAGCCGAAATTACGCCGGCCAACCTGATTCAGTATGCCATTGAGGGGCTTGAAAACGAGGGCTTGCGCCTCGACAAAACAGCAGAGCAAATCACTGGCACGCCGGGTACAGCGGGCGACAAAACTTTTAAGCTGCTTTACCGGAATAAAGACGGCCGCCAATACGAACGCGCGCTGCAACTTTATGTAAACCCCGATCCGCGCAGCCTGTGGACAGAGCAGGAGCCGCCGGAAGATGCGCCCTATCCCAAGGCGCACACCGCAACTTTTTTGGATAAAAGCGGCCCCAAAACTTTCGTCGCGGCCAGCAAACGCGGGCGCTCGCATACCAAAGACGGCAAATTCCGCGACGATGATTTTGCCTGTCACTACAATGAGCAAAGTGGCTGGTACAGCATTGCCGTGAGCGATGGCGCCGGCTCGGCCACCTACTCCCGTGAAGGCTCGCGCATTGCCTGCCAAACGGCCGTTGCGCTGCTCGCCGGAGCGGAAAGTTGCCTGCAACTGCTGGATCGGCTCGATCATTTTGCGCAGCAATACCACCGCGACGCACAAAACACGGAAGCGGCGGAAGAATTGCAAAAGGCAGCTTATAAACTATTGGTTGATACTGCTTTACACGCATACAAAAGCATTGAAACCGAAGCCAATGCCCGCGAGGGCGCGCGCCCGAAAGATTATGCAGCTACCCTGCTGCTGAGTATTTGCAAAAAATTCCATTTTGGCTGGTTTGTCGGTACCTTCTGGGTGGGCGACGGCGCCATCGGTATTTACAGCAAAAATGCTGATGCACCCGTACTGATGGGCGAACCCGATTCGGGCGAATATTCCGGCCAGACGCGCTTCCTGACCATGCCCGAAATTTTTGAAGGACAGGAACCCTGGAAACGCCTGCGCATGAAATTTTTTAGCCAGGATTTTGATGCCCTGGTACTGATGAGCGACGGCGTATCGGACCCACTGTTTCAAACCGAATCCAGGCTCAGACAACAAGCCGCCTGGAAAGATTTTTTTGACGAGATAGCCGAAAAAGTAAACCTTGCCCGCAACAATGCGGACCTGGAAAACGAATTGTTGTCGTGGCTCGACTTTTGGCGAAAAGGCGAATACGACGACCGAACCATTGCCATTTTATTCTAAATATATAGCCACCACGAAGTGGTTGTGAAAACCATATTGTTGCAATCCTTTGGAAATCAGGATAAAAGAATCCATCAATCTTTAAATCTACCCAAATCTTGGTATAATATGCCAAATGTAATTACCCTGCAAGCAAACGACGGCTCCACCGTTCAGTTCACAGACGAAATGATCGGACAGGGCGTTATGAAGGACGTGTATTTTAGTCCGGATAAATCTTACGCGGTGGCTTTTTTCCGCGACCGCCAGGATGCGGCAGCCCGGGAGCGCCTGCAAATGCTGACCAGCAGCTACTTCGACCGTATTTTCAAGCAGGTAGGCGGCGAATACTGGAGAGACCTGTATTGCTGGCCCAACAAAGTAGTGGAATGGAATGGCAAAACCGGCATTGTGATGCCCACCTATCCGCGCCAGTTTTTCTTTCAGTATGGCTCGCGCAATGGCGACTTTTTAAATATCCGGGGTAAGGAAAAAGAGGGCAAATGGTTTGCGTCGGCTTTTCACCAGAATAAAAACCTCGACCCGCGCGAAAAAGGCGACTGGTTCAAATATTTCATCATTTGCATCAACATCAGCCGGGCGGTGCGGCGCCTGCACGCTGCCGGGCTGGCGCATTCAGATCTTTCTTACAAAAATGTATTGATTGACCCCTGTACCGGCAAAGCCGCCATTATTGATATTGACGGACTGGTGGTGCCGGGAAAATTTCCGCCCGATGTGATCGGCACGCCCGATTTTATTGCGCCGGAGGTGCTGTCTACCATTCATTTATCGAAGAAAGACCCCAACCGGAAGTTGCCCAAAATTGAAACCGACCGCCATGCGCTGGCCGTGATGATTTATATGTACCTGCTGCGGCGGCATCCGCTGCGCGGCGGAAAAATCAATGATCCCGGCGATGCGCAACGCGACGAAGAGCTGTCGATGGGCGCCCGTGCCTTATTTGTGGAGCATCCCAGCGACCGCAGCAACCGGCCCAACCTGAAGCAGGTGAAGCCCAGTTACCTGCCCTGGGCCGATGTGGACAAAGTGCCCTACACCATTTGCGGGCCTTATTTGAAAGAACTGTTCGACCGCGCTTTTATGGAGGGCCTGCATACGCCGGCGCTGCGCCCGACAGCCGATGAGTGGGAAAATGCCCTTTTAAAAAGCATTGACCTCATGCAGCCCTGCCACAACCCGCATTGTGAAATGAAGTGGTATGTGTTCGACAACAGTACGGCGCCGAAATGCCCCTTTTGTGGCGCACCTTATGTCGGGGATTTGCCCATGCTGAATTTGTACTACAAAAATCCGAAAGGCCAGTTCAGTTTTGAAAACCGCCGCCTGATGGTGTACAGCAATCAGTACCTCTATCTTTGGCATATTAATCGCAATATAATTCCCAATGAAAAGCTAACGGCTGAACAAAAGAAGCCCGTTGGTTATTTTGTGTTGCACCAGGGCAAATGGGTGCTCGTCAATCAGAATATGCCCGGTTTGACCGACGTGAGTGTACCCGAAGAAAAAAAAGTTATCCCCATTGGTCAGATGATCGAATTACATGACGACCTTCGCCTGCTATTTTCTACAGAGGAGGGTGGTCGTTTGGCCATCATTCAAATTTCAAACAAATAAACAGCAACGACGTGATATTTGACTTTCATCAATATTGGCAAGACATTGTAAACAACCCTGTTCCTTCACTGATCATCATCGGGAACCTGATCCTGATTGAAAGCCTGTTGTCGGTAGACAACGCCGCAGTGTTGGCCACCATGGTAATGGATTTGCCCCAAAACCAACGCAACCGCGCCTTGCGCTACGGTATTATCGGCGCCTACGTGTTCCGGGGTATTTGCCTGATTTTTGCGGCCTGGCTCATCACAATCTGGTGGCTGAAGCCGCTTGGCGGCCTTTACCTGCTTTACTTAGTGTACGATTATTTTAAAGGTCGATCCACCAAAGCAAAAGACGATGACCTGCTGAACAAGAAAGAAAGCTGGCTGTACCGGGTCACCTTTGGCGCTTTGGGTCAATTCTGGGCCACCATTGTATTGGTGGAGCTGATGGACCTCGCCTTTTCCATTGACAATGTATTTGCCGCCGTGGCTTTTTCCGAGAACCTGCTGCTCATCTGGCTCGGCGTATTTATCGGTATCTTAGCCATGCGTTTTGTAGCCCAGGGTTTTGTGCGCCTCATGGAGCGCTACCCCTTTCTGGAGCCGGCCGCTTTTATTGTGATCGGAATATTGGGCACCAAACTCTTGTTGTCGATTTACGAACATTTTAACCCGGATCATGTTTTCAGTAAGTTCCTTGCAAGCCACGCAGCCGACTGGGGTGTTTCCATTCTGACGGTGGCGGTGTTTTTTGTGCCGGTCATAACATCACAATTGTTCAACTGGCCGAAGCACAACAAGTAACCTGAATTTCAGACAAACAAATTTTACCTACACTATCATGGCATTTACACTTCCCAACCTCCCGTACGCGCCCGAATCGCTCGAACCGCATATCGACGCCCGCACGATGGAAATCCACCACGGAAAACACCACGCAGCTTACGTGAATAACCTCAACGCTGTGCTGCAAGGCACCGAGCACGAAGGCAAAAGCCTCGAAGCACTCTTAGCCAATATCTCTACCCTGGCGCCCGCAGTGCGCAACAACGGCGGCGGCCACTGGAACCACAGCATGTTCTGGGAAATCCTTTCGCCCAATGGCGGCGGACAACCCGACGGCGACCTGGCTTCCAAAATCAACAAAAATTTCGGCACTTTTGAAGAAATGCAAAAGCAGTTCAACCAGGCTGCAACCACCCGCTTCGGTTCGGGCTGGGCATGGCTTTGTGTGGATGCCGACGATAACCTCTTCATTACCTCCACGCCCAATCAGGACAATCCGCTGATGGATATTGCCGATAAAAAAGGCATGCCCATTCTTGGCCTTGATGTTTGGGAGCACGCTTATTACCTCAACTATCAGAACCGCCGCCCCGACTACATCAGTGCGTTCTGGAATGTGGTTAACTGGGAAGAAGTGGGTCGCCGCTACCGCAGCGCCGTGCGTACAAACTAATTCTGTGTCGCAGTTTTTTTGTGTGGGAAATTTTCTGAAAAATGTATCTAAAATTTCCTGCATTTAAACAATAAGTGCTTTTTAATGAAGCATTTACGTGAAAGCGGGCCTGAGTAAAACTCAGGCCCGCTTCTCTTTTAACCGTATTACAATTGAATACTACGGGCTTATTTTAGCAAAAATAATACCGACCACAATGGCCTGAAGTACGCCGTAAACAAACCACGACAGTACGAGCGTCAGGGAAATATTCATGGCGCTGTACAGCATCCACATGGAGGGAAGCGTGGCGATCAGGCCATAAACGAGGCCCATTTCCATACCGCGCCACCAGAAGGGGCCGTGAAAGAGGCTTTTGAAACGGCGCCAGAACCAGGCCAAGCCAAAGCTCAGGATAAAGGGGTGCAGGAAAAATAGTATGCCTTTATTGCCCTCAAAATTGAAGGTGGTATCCCAGTATTGTTCGGCCAATGCCGGGAAGAGCATGACCAGCAGGTATAAAGACGCATAGCTTAAAACAAGCAGTGCTGCGCCTGCGGCAAATCCTTTGATCAGAAAGTTTTTCATGTGCGTTGATGTTGCAGTGATTTACGAGTTGTTGCGTACCGCCACACTCAGATCGAAGTGGAAGTTGATCCAGTCATTTACCTTAATCATTCCAAACATGGCTTCGGGTGGCGTGACGCCGAAAGCGGTCATCTGGAGCGCCTTGCTGCCGCTGATTTGAAAACGGTTGTTGCCGAGGCTTTTGGCTTTGGCGGCTATATGTTCGTTTCGGGTATTGCCTGCCAGCGTAATTTGTACTTTGGCACTTACATCAAACCAGTCGGTACAGCCCCCTTCAAGGCATTTGGGGTCCATCCAGGTTTCGGTGAGGGCTACTTTAAGCGTCGGATATTGGTCGGCTTTAAGTGCTTTCTGGAGGTCGGCTTCTATTTTGCGGTTATGGCAGTTGAAGACCGCCGGTCGCATCAGCAGTTCGGCCCGGCGGAAACGGACGTGCCCGCCGTTGATTTCCGCCTCAATGGTGTTTTCCTGATACCGTTCCTGGCATTCGCAGGTGAACGCATTGACATTGCTGGTGCCCTTGAGGTATAATTTGCTTGTTTCTTCGAGCCGGTAGGTTTTGACGCGCACGACGGTGAACGCTGTTGCTACCGCAAGCGACAACACGCTCATTATCAGCAACATGAACCCTAAATTCAGGCAAGTTCCAAAATTGATGTATCCTTTCATGTTGATTTTCAACGAATTGTCAGGAAATGATTTTTAAAACCACTTTACAGTGTCTCAAATCAGGGGATGGACGCATCGCGGGATAAAGTGTAGTCACGGGGTGACTTTAGCCGCCCCGTGACTAAGAGCATGTTCAGGAAGGAAAAACCTTAGAAACCAACAACGGCCTGTACCATGAATCCGCTGAATTTACCTTCATTGCGGTAGTCATTAACCGGGAAGTCGGAATAGCTTTGGCTGACGTATTCGCCTTTCAGCAGCAGGTTTTTGGTCGGGAACCAGCCGGCGGAGAACACGAGGCGGTTGATGCCGATTTCTTTGCGGCTGCCGTCGGTGTTTTTGAAAGCTGCGCCGTCGGGTTCGCCGGTAACGCTTACGTAGCGGGCTGCGATAAAGGCTTGTTCGTTCGGGAGGAAGCGATAGATACCTTCCACAGCGAGTTGGTTGAATTTGCGTTTTTCCCAGGTGGCTTCGCGACTGGCACTTACCAGCGTGTCGCCATAGATGCTACCGCTGATGATTTCGTAAGAACCGAAGAACTCGAGGCCTTTGAATTTAACAAAGGGGTTGATGGCTACGGTTTGTACGCGGTTGCTCAGATTCGGGTTGAAGCGGCCGGAGGTGAATTGTGCGGCGGAGGTAGAAGCAACGCCTGCTGTCAGGGCCGGATCCATGGCTAAGAAGTAGTGCGAGCCGGTGCGGTCGCCTGCAAACAGCGTGTTGCGCTGGATGTTGGAGTTGTTGTACAAAGAAGCAGACAGGCGGAAGCGGAAGTCGGGGTTGAACTGTTTGTCGTAAGCTAATTTCAGGTAAACAGACGGTGTTTTTTTGGTTGGCACCACACCGAAGTTGTTGTTGGCTTCCGGGTAATTTTCAATATTGCCATTGATGAAGCCGGAAGTCAAACCGAGCATACCCATGAAGCCGTCTACCGGGAATACGTACACTTCACCACCGATTTCAGTGGTATGCGCATCAATGATGTAGTTTTCCACGAAGGGGTTGAACATGGTGTTACCACCGTCGGAGCGGCGATAGAGTGCGTCGCCGTAGTTGGGCTGGAAGTGACCGATTTTCACGCGGATATTGTCGTCGAACCACTTGGTGTTGCCTTTAAACATCGAGAGTTTGTCGATCTGGATGTAGCCGCCTTTTACCCAGAATTCGGAGTGGTGGCGTGCCGACATATAGTTTTCGAGGCATACGCGGATACCGTCGCCGATCTGGATATCGAAGTTCAGGTTGGCCATCGCGAGGTTAAAGCCAGTCAGTTTTGCGGAAGTAGAGTCTTCTGCTTTCACCACGCCGTACAGGAAGTTGCGGTTGGTGGCGTTGCTGGCCGAAACGGCTGCGTAGGTAGGTTTGTTGGAGTGTTTGATGGATTGGAAATCCTGGGTGAACGAACCGCCGATGCGTAGTTTGAAACCATCGTAAGCGGGTTGTGTGGCTTTTTTGGAAGGCTCAAAGATGTTGATACCCTCTTTATTCCAGGGGCGGAAGTATTGGATGTCCGGTTGCTGGGCAAGGAGGAAGTTGGCGCTAAAAATGAGCACCAGCATGCTGATGATAGAACTGTTTTTCATATAAACGCTGTGTTTAGGAAGTGTGCAAGATGTTTTTTATTTCAAGGTGACCTGGAAGGCGATCTCCACTTCGTTGCCGGTGGTGAGCGTACCCATCAGGGCTGTTGGCGGTTTGATGTTGTAATCGGTCATCAGGAGTTTTTTGGAACCGCTGAAGGTGACGGAGCCGTCGGCGCCGACTTTAGCGCGCACATTCATATCAATTTTGCGCGAAGCACCGGCGATGGTCAGGGTACAGGCGGCGTTCACGTCGAAGCCGTCGCCGCTTTTATTGATCCCGTTGATCCGATCTACTTTGAAGCTGATATTGGGGAAATTGTCGGCCTTGAGGGCATCATAGGTTTTGCCGTCCATGATGGAGCCTTTTTCACTTTTAATGGATTTTACGGGGATTTCCACGTACAGGGAATTAATGGCTTTTAAAGTGCCGGCTTCCACGTGGATCGTGCCGTTGGCACGTACTTCGTTGGATTTCGACTGCCAGGCGTGCAGGTTGGAAGTGCCTTTTACCACCAAATAATGATTGGATAGTTGGTAGTATTTTTGCCCGTAAGCAAATGAAAATCCGAAGAGTAGCAGAAAGAGCAGTTTAACTTTCATCGTTGTGTGAATTTTAGCCAAAGGTATCGGCACTGCTCCCGGGCATGAATTGAGCGGGCTTAGGCGCGGCATTGATCGTAGTCATGCCTCAGGATAGCGCAAAACAGCCCCTTTGAAGCACAAACTATTACAAAAATAGCAGCAGGCGCGTGCGCGCATGGTGAACAGCCGCATTCGTTTTGTGACAAATATCACAAAATCAGGCACTTATCTTTATTTATCAGGGATCTGAACAAGGGGATGACCGAGAACCGGGCCATGATGATGCAGATCATCAAAACCGTGTTTCAAGCCTGAACTTCAGGACACCTACTGTCTTGAAACACATGTTTTTTTCTGCAATTTTTTTATGATATTTGAGGAAGGGCGGGGGGAGGGGGGGGGGGGCAGGGCAAACGCATCAAATTCCGAGAGTTTTCTCACGATATTGATCTGATAGGGCGCATTTATTGCGTTTTCGGTTAACACTGATTTTTTCACTTTGTGCTTTCAAAAG
>JAFLBP010000053.1 GCA_017303875.1 Chitinophagales bacterium
AATGCACGAATGGCTCCGCTCCCGGCATTTTCTAAAACACAAAAACACTTAAACACAAAAACACTCAAAAAAATTCATCGTTCTATAACTGTTTTCGCGCTACCCAGCAGTTGCCCGTCGGCATCAATGCGGAGGAGGTAAAGACCAGGTTGCAAGGATTGTGCATTGAGGCGGAACTGCGCCCGGGAATTTTCTTCCCGCAGTATCAGTTTGCCCTGCAAATCGTACAACATTAAGGTGTAGGTCTGCGCCGAAGGGGCATCCGGAATGGCAATGCGCACTTCCTCGCGGGCAGGATTAGGCTGCACCGAAAGGGTATACGCATCGCGCTCCGGCGTCCAGGTATCCACGGTAATAAAGTTTTGCCCCTGGCGGTGTTCAGTTGTATTCGTCAGCACAGGCTCGTTGAAATCGAAGTAAATGGCCGCACGGTTGTTGATCGGCGTTTCCAGCGGCGACGTGGGCAGGGGCTTGATGGTATATTTCACAAAACCCTGTGACGCTTCGAGGTTCACATTGCTGTCGGGCAGCATAATGTTCTGATAATCAAATATTAAAATGCCGTCTCCGCTGATCTCGAATTTGTAATCGTGGCTGCTCACGCCCGGGCGTATGCTCGCGCGGTCGAGCAGGGGCGAGAGGGTATCGCGAATAACCACCCGGAACGCCGTATCGGTGCCGGTATTCTGGAACCGGATCATGTACTCCAGCTCCTGTCCGGGCCGGATGTAGTGTTTATTACCATAACCCAGCGGGAAGCCCTGTTTGTCGTTGGGGTCAAAAGAGCCCTGGTTTTCCCGACATTCAATATCCACATACGGTTCGCCCTGGTTGAGTGCAAACTGCGTCAGGAAACCCGTGCTGAAACTGCCGGTATTCGTGCAGCCTTCTACCGAAAGGATAGGTAGGGAGAGACCCGGCGCCAGCGGCTCCTGATCGGCTTCAATGCGCCAGGTGCTGCCGTTGGCGGGCAGGCTGACGACCATCGAATCCTGAGCAGCCAGCGGCGCGGCATTGTTGTTGAGGAACATCACGCCATCTTCAATCACGATGTATTCCAGACCGCTGCTCATGGGGGCCAGACCGGTATTTTTCAAAATAAATTTCAAAGAATCACTCTCGCACTGCGCACGCACCTCTAAGAATGCGCCCGACCAGTTGGGATTGGGCGGCACACAGGAGACATTGGGATAAATGACGGCTTCTGTGCAGTGGGCCTGACCCAGGGCAGCATCGCAGGAGACTTCCACGCGAATCACAAAGGTGCCGCCACTAAAACCAGGCACATTACCCAGCTGAAAGCGATACACATTCAGGCCGAGGCTCGTATGCGGCCGCGTCGAGCCAATAAAATTCAGGAACGGATCCAGCGTAACATCCACAAAAGCATTTTCGGCAGTGAACGGACTTTCATTGAAATATTGAACGTAATAATAGTTGTTGTTGAAGCAGCGGCGCAGGAAATTGCTCGCGATTTCTACCGTCAGGTTGGGGCAATCCGGAATATCTTTAATCAGAAAATCGCGTCGGGTCGAGTCGCCGGGTTGTGCGATTACTGCGGTTTGCGGGCTATTGCACAAGCCAAATGTACCCAATGAAGGCGGCTGCACGCTCACGCTGTATGCACCCGGTTTTACCCGTATGAAATAATCGCCCGCCGTATCGCTCATGCCGTAGTAATCCAGTCCACCACTGCTGGCTTTCAGGATGAGGTTGCCAAATCCGGTTTCGCCGGTGTCGGGCTGGCAGTTTTCGTTGGCGTCGAAAATAACGCGGCCGTAAATTTTACTGCATGGCGGCTCGTTGGCGCTCACATTCAGGGTAATGGGCTGGGCCGGACACCCATTAATGTCGGTAACATTCAAGGAATAAACCCCGGGTTGCAGACTGAGGGTAAACGGCGTGTTGGCCGCAACAATGCCCGGCTGCGTATTGCCAAGGCTGTAAATATACGGACTCAGGCCCCCTTTTATCGTATACTGCGCCTCGTAATCGCAAAACAACAACTCTGTCACTTCAACGGGTGTCGGCTGAAACACCGTAAAGGTTCGGATGCCGCTACAGCCCGTCGCATCCGTTACCGTCACGGTATAGGTGCCGGCTGGCAGGTTGCTGTTGGTTTGGGTAAGGGCGCCGTTCGACCAGTTATAAGTAAATGGTCCGGTACCGCCATTGTGTGTAACCGCGATACTGCCGTCTGCGGTACCGTTACAGGTATTACTGGTGCTTACGCCTTCAATATCAATACCACTTTGCACCGTGCCGTTGGCGGTTGAGGTGCAGCCGTTGCTGTCGGTAATGGTTGCCGTATACGTGCCGGCGCTTAGGTTTCCGATCGTTCCGCCATTGTTGCCATTCGACCACAGGAAAGTGTAAGGTGCAGCACCGCCAATGACTACAAGTGTAATGACACCTGTAGAAGCGCCGCACTGGCTGTTGGTGACTTGTGTAGTAGCCAGCAGCGGGGCCGGCTGACTGATCACTGCCACCCGCGTACCCGTGCAGCCGTTCGCGTCTGTGACGGTAACGGTATAGGTGCCGGCAACGAGGTTGTTGATGACTTGTGTGGTAGCGCCGTTCGACCAGTTGTAATTGTATGGTGGAACACCGCCGCTTACGCTGAGGTTAATCGATCCATTGGCTCCGCCATTACATAAAATACTGCCGTTGAATGCCGTAAGCGTTAGCCCACCCCCAACATTAATGGTTAAATTACGCTGATGCGTACAACCCTGTATATCAGTAACCGTAAGCGTATAGGCGCCGGGCGCCAAGTTGCTCGGGCTTTGAACGTTCTGATTGGCCGGTGTGATGGATGGCCCTGTCCAATTGTAGGTGTACGGAGCGGTGCCGCCGGATACCAGGAGGTTAAAGCTGCCATTGTTCTGGCCGCAGGTTGCATTGTTGACAAAAACGCTGGAAGCTATATTAGCAGGTTGCATCACGGTAGCGCTTGTGGTGGCAGTGCAACCGTTGGCAGCTGTTACCGTTACCGTGTAGGTGCCGGCTACCAGATTACCCAGATCCTGGGGGTCGTTGTCTGGTGTTTCTGCACCGTCGTTCGACCAGTCATAAGTGTACGGACTTATACCTCCGCTTACCGTTAGGTCAATACTCCCACTGCTAATTCCAAAACAGCTTGCATTGGTTGTCATGGTAACCAGGCCCGGGCCATCGCTGTTGAACAAATTTATAGAGCTGCTGGCCGTACAATTATTCGCATCGCTGATCGTCACCCTGTACAAACCACTTGGAATGCCGGTAATTACCGCGCCGCTCTGGCTGTTACTCCAATTGTACTGGAAAGGCCCGCTGCCTCCTGTCGCGATTGCCTCCAGCGCGCCGTTGCTGTTAAAACATGACGGCAATGCCTGGATACTGATTTCGGCTGCTACAGCAGGAACTGTTGTAAGATTGACGCAATCTTCCACTGAACACCCAAAACCGTCGGTCACCGTCACACAATAGTTGCCGGGCGCCGATAGTGGTGTAAGTATTGCTGTAGTGCTGCCGTTACTCCATTGAAAAGTGTAAGGCGATAGCCCGCCAGCGGCAATAGCCTGTATTTGTCCGTTGTTGCTGCCGCAAATCGGCTGGGTATTGAACGTGACGGATAGCGGGCCAGTCACATTGGGCATTACTGCGCTGGCCGTTTGGGTGCAGCCCGTGGCGGCCGTCATGGTAAAGGTATAGTTGCCCGGTGCAAATCCGCCAACGGCTTCTAAGTTGCTGTTGATCACACCATTGCCGCTGGTGCCATTACTGCTGTTCGTCCAGGAATAATTGATAGGCGGTAAAGCGCCATTGACCGAAAACCGGAAACGCACCGGGCTGCCGTCGCAATTACTCGCAGGGAATACGCTGAAAAACAACTGCAAAGGCTGCGTAATGGTGTAGGCATTGGATCGGGTACAACCATTGGCATCCGTCACAGTAAGGTTGTAAAAACCGGCAGTCAGTCCGTTCAGGTCTTCAGGGTTATTATTACCGGGAATATGCGCCCAGTTGTAATTGTACGGTATCGTGCCGCCGGAGGCATTTACATTAATCGCTCCATTGGAAAGCCCGAAACAGGAAACCGGGGTAAGATCGGCAGGCAAAATAATGGGTGCGGGATTATTCAGGGTAATCGCAACAATATTCGCGCAGCTATTGGCACCGGTAACGGTTACGGTATACGTGCCGGCACTCAGATCTGTAATAATAAAACCGGTAGCGCCAGTTGACCACAGATAGGTATAAGGCGCTTGTCCGCCACTCACCGCAAGGCTTATAGCCCCGTTGTTGCCCTGAGCACAAGATGGCGGATTGTCGTTAAAATCAATTTGTGGCCCGTCGGTATTGGCTACGATCACTTGTGTTGTGGCCGTACATCCGCTCGCGTCGCTTACCGTCAGTACATAACTGCCGCCTGGCAAATTGCTCAGGTCTTCCGTGTTCTGATTGTTGCTCCAGGCATACGTGTACCCGCCGGTGCCGCCGCTCACACTTACCTCAATAGCGCCGCTGTTGTTGCCGCAGGTCGTTGGTGTGACGGTATTGACGGTAATGACCAATTGCGGCGACTGCTGTATGGTTTCACAAATCACCGTCTGGCAATCTAAGTTATCAAATATCGTAACGCAGTATTGGCCGGCTGCCAGGTTGCCCAGTGCCGGGCCTGTCGCACCATTCGACCAAAAGTACAGATATGGTGGAGTACCGCCGCTACCCGTCACCTGAATCGCGCCGGTATTGCTGCCAAAACAAGTGGCGGGCGTTACGGTTGCGGTGCCCGACACGGGTATCGGGTTGTTCAGGATTTCACAGGCGGTGGCCGTGCAGCCGTTGGAAGCATCCGTCACGGTCGCACAGTAAGTACCTGCGCCGAGTTCGCTGAGGACGGACGACGCCGAGCCATTGCTCCATAAATAGGAGTACTGGCTGCCGACTAAATTACTCCTCAAAATGCCGCTTTCGAAGCCGAAGCAATTAATCGGAAAATCAACAATAATATCTAAGTTCGGAATGTCCTGATTGGGTACCAGCATGACTTCATCAGTAGCCGTGCAGCCGTTGGCCAGGTCAGTGACCGTAACGGTATACACGCCGCCGCTGGAAAGCGCAGGACTTTGGGCATCGGAAAAAAAGCCGGAAGGGCCGCTCCAGGCGTATTGCGGGGTCGTCACATTGTTTATCGTGACCTGCGGCGTAGCCGTAGGGTTGATGCAGGTGACCGTCAGATCCGGCCCGGCATCAATGCTGCATTGCGCATGGAGCGATAAATTGACCCCAAACAGGGTGCAACAGAGCGCAAGAAGTGTCAGAATGCTTCCTTTCATGGGTTGGTATTTATTTTTCGTTACAGATGTAAGGCAATTCCGGTTCGGGGCTTTTTTCATGTTACAAAGGTGCGTTAATACCTGTGGCGATACAAGAACAAAAAATCGGTTTTGTATTTTTAAATTTAACTTTAAAAATTATATCTAATTGATTTTCAGTAAAATATTTTTATAAATGTATTTGATAGTATAATTTTGCAAATGCTTTACCGCAAAAAAACAGCATAAATTAATCCCGAATGGAAAAAAATATCCTCTGGGAGGCCATCTGTACCCTGGGGCGCGCTGAAAGGCGCGCGTTTGAGCGTTTCGTGGCGTCGCCGTTTTTCAACCGCAAAAGTCAGGTGACGGCCCTGTGCGCCTACCTGCTCTCCTGCATAGAAAACAAGCAAACGCCGGAGCCGGAAGCAGCCTTTGCCGCTGCATTTCCCAAAACGCCGTTTTCCGACCAAAAACTGCGCTTAGCCAACAGCGACCTGCTTTCCCTGCTTGAGCAGTACTGGCTGCACGCCGAAAAATTTGCCGATCCGGCCCGCAACAAGATACAGCTTGCCGCCATTTACCGGCGTCGGCTGCTCGACAAACATGCCCGCATCAGTCGGCGTGAGGCCGCTGAAGCCTTGCAAGGCTCTTCGCACCGCGATGCAGAGCACCTGCGCGCCCGCTACGAACTGGAGTTTGAGACCTATCAGGCCGCGGCTTCAGCCAAGCGTTATGAAAATTTCAATTTGCAGGAAATCGCCACCCTGCTCGATCAGGAATACTGCGCCGCACTGCTGCGCCACGTTTGTCTGGCGCTTTCGCACCAGGCTGTTTTCAAAGCCGAATACCATTTTCCGATGCTGCCCGCCGTGCTGCAGCTGGTAGAAACGCAACACCTGCGCACCCTGCCTGCCATCGGCCCCTACTACCATGCCTGCCGCTTCCTCAGCGAAGGGCCGGAAACGGAGCAGCATTTTCACGCTTTTCAGGAGGTTTTTTCCGGGCAGGAAGCCCAGCTCCCGCCCTCGGAGCAGCGCAACCTCGTGTTGCTGGCCCTCAATTTTGGCATCAAAAAACTCAATGTGGGCAGCGGCGACTACTGGCCACGCGCCACGCTGGCCCTATACCGCGAGGCCCTGCAACGCGAACTGCTGCTCGAAAACGGCCACCTCTCGCGTTTTGCCTATAATAATATCGTCGGCATTGCCGCACGCATCGGCGAAATTGACTGGGCCGATCAGTTTATTCAGGACTACCGCCCGCTCCTCGAACGCCGCTACCGCGAAGCCGCGTTCAGCCTCAACAGCGCCCGCATCGCCTACCTGCGCCGCGATTTTGGCAAGGCCCTCCTGCACCTGCAACACGCTGATTATAAAGACTTTATCAGCAGCCTCAACGCCAAAATCCTACTCATGAAAATTTACTTTGAATCGGGCGAAACCGACCTGCTGGAAAGCCATATCGACAGCACGCACAACTACATCCGCCGCCAGCGCGCCGCCGGCTACCACCGCGAAATGTACCTCAACATGCTGCGCTTTACCCGTTCCGTTTTACGGGTCAATCGTTTTGATGCGCTGGAAACCGAGGCGCTGCGCAAGCAAATTGAATCGGAAAAGGCCCTTTATGAGCGGGAATGGTTATTGAGGCAGTTGGGTTAGTGAATAACGATGAGTGATGAGTGATGAGTGATGAATTTTGAGGTAATGCCCGGGCGCGTATTATTTCTCACAGATGTTACACTGATCACCCTCACAGATGTTACACAGATTTATGGTTATCAACCAAATATAAAATCCGGTGTAACATCTGTGAGAAACTGTACGTGGCGAGGAAATCCATATATTTTTTAATAAAAAGTGTAAAATAATTTTGAAAAATGTAATTTTATTTTTAACTTTGTAACTCGAAAATTCAAACAAGGGATTATGATACAGTTATTCAACAATTGGACAAGAAATGGTAGTTATTGCCAAGCCTATACTTCGAGATTTTGGAGTTATTCACCCCGATGCCATTCAGGCACTTGATTTTTGGTATTCCACTGTTAAAAATGCCAAGTGGAACTCTGTAAACGACTTGCGAAAGACATTCAACAACGTAGATTATGTGGGAAATGACAGATTCGTGTTTAATATCAAGGGCAATCATTATCGTTTGATTGCCATGATATTTTTTGATATTCGGACGGTGTATATACGCTTTGTCGGAACACACTCCGAGTATGATGAAATAGATGCCTCAACCATTTAAAATCAATGGCATGTACAAAATAAATTCCGAAACGGAATATCGCCAGGTAATGGATCGTATCGAATCCTATCTTAGCCGTGCGACGGCGCAGGGAGGGGGTGAAACACTCAGCCCAAAGGAGAAAGAAGACCTTAAGCATCTTTCCTTACTGGCAGAATCCTGGGAAGATGGCGTTCCGATTATGCCGCTTCGTCAACCTCAAAATATGGTTGAAATGCTGGAATTCAAGATGTTTGAGCGAAAACTCAAACAAAAAGAACTGGCTGAGGTGCTGGGGATTTCAGCTACGCGTCTTTCAGAAGTGATGCAGGGCAAGCGAAAAGTCAATATTGACCTGGCCAAGCGTCTGTATACTATTCTCGAAATTGATCCTGCTTTTATTCTTGAAAAAGCATAAGTAGCTACCCTATTGAATGCCTGGGCGCGTATAGTTTCACACAGAAAGGCACACACATGCTTTCAAACGCCAAAACACCCAGGCACCAAAACACCAAAACACTCATCATTCATCATTCATCATTCATAGTTCATCGTTATTCCCCTATCTTCGCGGCGCAAAAAAAGCCTTAACCAATGCGTATTGCCGTATTTCCGGGTTCATTTGACCCAATCACGATTGGCCACGTGGATCTGGTCAAACGCGCCCTGCCTTTATTCGACAAGATTATTGTCGCAGTCGGCATCAACTCCAGCAAAAAATATTTGTTTACTTTGGAACAGCGCATGCAGTGGCTGCACGATGTTTTTGATCAGTTTCCCTCCGTGGAAGTGGATCAGTTCGAAAACCTCACCGCCCACTACTGCAAACGCATCGGCGCGCGTTATCTCCTGCGCGGCCTGCGCAACGCCTCCGATTTTGATTATGAAAAAACCATTTCCCAGCTGAATCATATTGTCGGCGACGGCATAGAAACGGTTTTTCTCATCGCACAGCCCGAATACACGCATATCAGCAGCACCATTGTGCGTGAAATTATCGTCGGCGGCGCAGACGCCACCCCCTTCATTCCCAAAGAAGTCAAAGTGCCGGAAATCGTCAAACGACCGGCTTAACACACTAAGACACCACACCAAGCAAAAGATATTTCGCAATGACAGACGCAATTTTCACAGTGCCCCAGCCCGTCAATGAGCCGGTACTGAACTATGCCCCGGGCTCACCCGAAAAAATAACCCTCAAAAAAGCGCTGGCTGAAGCCAAAGCCGGCGCCCGCGACGCCGCCATGTATATCGGTGGCCAACAGGTGCATACCGACAACAAGGTAGCCATGCACCCGCCGCACGAACGCGCGCATGTGCTGGGCCACTACTCCCGCGGCAATGCCACCCACGTACAACAGGCCATCAGCGCCGCCCTGGGCGCCAAGGCCGCCTGGGAAGCCATGCCCTGGGAAGAACGCGCCGCTATTTTCCTGCGTGCCGCCGACCTGCTCACCGGCCCCTACCGCGCCAAAATGATGGCCGCAACCATGCTCTGTCAGAGCAAAAACGCGTACCAGGCCGAAATTGACTGCATCTGTGAGCTGGCCGATTTCTGGCGCTACAACGTGTATTTCATGCAGGAAATTTACAAACAACAACCCCTCAGCGTGCGCGGCGTCTGGAACCGCACCGACTGGCGTCCGCTCGAAGGTTTTGTGTTTGCCCTTACGCCCTTCAACTTTACCGCCATTGCCGGCAACCTGCCCACCGCACCGGCTATGCTGGGCAATGTGGTCGTCTGGAAACCCGCCGAATCGCAAATCTATTCCGCCGCGCTGATTATGGAAATTCTGGAAGCCGCAGGGCTGCCAGCCGGCGTCATCAACCTGATTTATGTAGACGGCCCCACTGTGGGCGATGAAATTTTCAAACACCCCGACTTTGCCGGATTGCACTTTACCGGCAGCACCGGCGTGTTCCAGCGCCTCTGGAAAACCATCGGCGACAACATCGCCGGGTACAAAACCTACCCGCGTATCGTTGGCGAAACGGGGGGTAAAGACTTCGTGATCGCCCATTCCAGCGCCGATCCGAAAGCAGTGGCTGTCGGCCTCGTGCGCGGCGCTTTTGAATACCAGGGACAAAAATGCTCGGCTGCTTCGCGTGCCTACGTGCCCGCGTCTATGTGGTCCGAAGTGAAAAAATACATGCAGGAAGACCTCGGCTCCATGAGTATGGGCACGACCGAGGACTTCCGCAATTTTATCAATGCCGTCATTGACGAAAAAGCATTTGATAAAATCAGCAAATACATCGCCGATGCGAAAAATGCACCGGGCGTTACGGTCGTTGCCGGTGGCAATTTCGACAAATCCAAGGGTTACTTCATTGAGCCGACCGTGCTGGAAGTTTCTGACCCGAATTACACGACCATGTGCGAGGAAATTTTCGGTCCGGTACTCACCATTTATGTATACCCCGATGCCGAATTTGAAGCAACGCTGGAACTGGTGGATCGCACCTCGCCCTACGCCCTGACCGGCGCTATTTTCTCCCGCGACCGCGCAGCCCTTGAACTGGCGAATACCAAATTGCGCCACGCTGCGGGCAACTATTACGTGAACGACAAGCCCACGGGCGCCGTGGTAGGCCAGCAGCCTTTCGGCGGCGGCCGCGCTTCGGGCACCAACGACAAAGCCGGTTCGGCCCTGAATATGTACCGCTGGCTTTCGCCGCGCAGCATCAAGGAAACCCTTGTTTCGCCGACCGACTACCGTTACCCCTTCCTCGGAGAAGAATAATGGAAGACCTGCGCCGCGCCCTTGGCGCACAACTCACACCGCTGTACGATGCGGGCGAAGCCATGAGCATCGCCCGCATCGCCGCGGATTATGCACGCCGTTTTGTCGCGCCAAATGCCCTTAACGATTTTTGGGCGCAACTCAGCCAGCGCCTGCTGGCCGGCGAACCCATTCAATACGTACTCGGCGAAACGGAATTTTTGGGCAAACGCTTTAAAGTCAGTCCGGCCGTACTCATTCCGAGAATGGAAACGGAGGAACTGGTGGTGTTGGCCTGGGATATTTTAAAAGAAAAAAAAGCGCCCGCGGTATTGGACATTGGCTTAGGCAGCGGCTGTATTGCGCTAAGTATAAAAGCCAAACGCCCGGATACTCGGCTGTTTGGCCTCGAAAAAAGTCCGGAAGCACTGGAAATTGCCCGGGAAAACATCACATGGGTACTCAAAAACCCGGATGCGGTACATTTTGCCGAAGGCGATATTTTACAACCCGAAACCTTGCCTTCCGATTGGCCGCTGTTTGATCTGATTGTCAGTAACCCGCCTTATATTCCCCATCAGGAAGCGGCACTCATGCCCGCGCACGTGCTTGCGCACGAGCCGCACCTGGCGCTTTTTGTGGAAGACGCAGATCCTCTGCTGTTTTACCGTAAAATAGCTGAATGGGCTAAAACCCGGCTTGCCCCTGGCGGCCATTTGCTCTTTGAGTGCAATGAATTCAATGCCCGGGAAGTGGTGCAACTACTTGAACAGCAAGGCTATAAGCACACTACCCTGCACAAAGATCTCTCCGGCGCAGATAGAACAGTTATCAGTGAGCAGTGAGCAGTTATCAGTGAGCATAACTGTTAACTAAGAACTGCTCACTGATAACTGTTGACTGATAACTGATAACTGCTCACTGTTGACTGTTAACTGATAACTGTTCCAGGTACATGCGAATGGTGTTTTCCAGGCCGAAATACAGGGCGTCGCAGATGATGGCATGGCCGATGCTGACTTCCAACAAATTGGGGCAATGTTGCTGGAAAAAGCGCAGGTTGTCGAGGTTGAGGTCGTGACCGGCATTGATGCCGATACCGATTTGATTGGCGACCCGGGCGGCAGCCGTGTAGGGAGCTACGGCGGCGGCGGGATTGCTTTTAAAATCATGTGCAAACGGCCCGGTATAAAATTCAATCCGGTCGGCGCCAACGGCTTTGGCGCCTTCTACCATCGCCGGCACAGGATCCACAAAAATGGACACGCGGATATTTTTGGCGTGCATTTCCTGAATAATATCTTTTAAAAAGTCGCGGTGCGCGAGGGTATCCCAGCCGGCATCGGAGGTGAGCTGCTGGGGGCTGTCGGGCACCAGCGTGCATTGGTGCGGCGTGTTGGCCAGCACTAATTCCATAAAATCAGGTGTCGGATTGCCCTCAATATTGAATTCGGTTGTTACAAGTGCTTTGAGCGGCGCAATGTCATCGTAGCGGATATGGCGCTGGTCGGGACGGGGGTGCACGGTAATACCTTGGGCGCCGAACGCTTCACAGTCGCGGGCCACCTGAAGCAGGTCGGGCATATTACTGCCGCGGGAATTGCGCACTAAGGCTACTTTGTTGAGGTTGACGCTGAGTCGGGTCATGGCTGGTAGTTGTTGTGTTGTCGGGAAAATTGGTCGGGGCGTTGTACATTTGCCGCAAATGTACGCCAATGGAAAATAACAACATAGACCAGGTGCCGCCGCCCCTGCCGCCCAACTACAAGCCTTTTGAGCCGGCGCCGGGGGTAGTACTGATCACCACGTTCGGGATGTTTCTCGCGGGCAGTGTCCTGGGCACGATGCTCTATTTGCCTTTTGCCTACCTGTTCGACTGGATGGCGCTCTTCAGCAGCGGCGGCATTGATGCGAGCGATTCTGCCCACGATCGCCTCGGACTCCGGATCATGGCGGCATTCAGCCAATTAGGTTCTTTTTTGATTCCCGGTCTGTTTTTGTTGTGGCTGTTTTACCGCAGGCGATCGCCCCTTGATCAACATGGCTGGGGACATTATTTGCGCAGCAATGTTACGCCTGCGGCCTTGGTACTTTTTTTGTCCTGCATCCTGATGCTTGTGGCAACACCCATGACCTACAAGCTGTACGAATGGAATAAAATGCTGCCCATGCCCGATTTTTTGAAGGAAATGGAAGTTGCCACGGAAGCGGTATTGAAGCGCCTGTTGGTTATGGATAATGTTTGGGAATTGTTGCTAATGGTTGTTATTATTGGCTTGTTGCCGGCCCTGGGAGAAGAAATCATTTTCCGCGGACTGATCCAGCAGCAATTAATGCGTGTCATGCGCAATCCCTGGGTTGCCATTGTAGTAGCATCCGCCATTTTCAGTGCCATGCACCTGCAGATGGAAGGTTTTTTCTCCAGGATGTTTCTGGGTATGATTCTGGGTTTTTTGTATTACCAGACTAAAAGTTTTTGGGCGCCTGCGGCTGCGCATTTTTTCAACAACAGCACACAGGTAATCGGGCAATACCTTTTCCGGAAAGAATTATCGGTAATTGATTTTGAAAAAGATATTGAAGTGCCCTGGTATGGCGTTATAGCGTCCGTTGTACTCAGCGCGCTGATTTGCTGGCTGATTATCCTGCTCAGTCGTTCAAATGCCCGGCGACAGTGAACAAGTGCGCAAAGCGCTTGTTCGGGAATTTACACTTGCGCGCTACATCTTCAAATCCACCCAAATCAGGGGATACAATGAAATTTACACCATTTTTGTTGCTCAGCTTCGCGCTGCTTTTTGCCGCCTGTGAAACGTTTACGCCAACCCCCAAACCGCGTACTTATCCGCGCGTGCTGTATCCGGAAAAACAATATCAGACCTTTCGGACGAGCTATTGTAATTTCAGTTTTGAGCAACCTACGTATGCAGAAGTAGAACGCGACACGTTATTTTTTGATGAAAAACCCTCCAGCGACTGCTGGTTCAACCTCAATGTGCCGCAACTGAATGCCAAAATCTATTGCAGCTATTACCCGATTAAAAATCGGGCTGATTTCGACAAATTGGTGTCCGATGCTTTTTTCATCGCCAATAAACATACAATAAAAGCCAGCTATATTGATCCTATTCCGGTACACCGCGATGCCGATCACGTGCACGGCCTGATCTTCGACCTCGACGGCCCGGCAGCCTCCATGTATCAGTTTTTTCTGACAGATTCTACCAAACACTTCCTGCGCGGCGCCCTGTATTTTAATACCCAAACCCGTCGCGATTCGCTCGAAGAGGTCATCAATTTTATGAAACCCGATCTCGACCGCATCGTTAATACCCTTCAATGGGAACAGTGAATCAGTCAACAGTTATCAGTCAACAGTTATCAGTCAGCATACTGTTAACTAAGAACTGCTCACTGATAACTGCTCACTGATAACTGATAACTGCTGACTGATAACTGTTGACTGATAACTGATAACTGAAAATGCTTTTTTCACGCGAATTTGGACAAGGCAATCCGGTACTCATTCTCCACGGCCTGTTCGGGTTTTCCGATAACTGGCAAACCATCGCCAAAGGACTGGCTACCAACCACCTCGTGGTAACGCCCGACCTGCGCAACCACGGTCGCTCGCCGCATACCGACAGCCATACCTACCCGGAAATGGCCGAAGACGTGCTGGCCTTTATGCACGACCACTGGATGTTCCACGGCCAGATCGTCGGTCACAGCATGGGCGGCAAAGTAGCCATGCAACTCGCCCTCACCCACCCCGATGCCGTTGAAAAATTAGTTGTGGTAGACATGGAGCCGTTTCAGGCTGATGATAATCATTCAGGTATCTTTGAGGCGCTTTTGGGACTGGATTTGTCGAAAATCACCACGCGCCAGGAAGCAGAATCCTACCTTGGCGAGCGGATCGCCGATTTTGGCACCCGACAGTTTTTATTAAAAAACATCACCCGCGAAGACGACGGCCGTTTTTCCTGGAAAATGAATTTGCCGGTACTTTGGAAGCATTATCAGGATATTTTAGCGCCCGTTTCCGGCAACCCTTTCGACAAACCCACGCTCTTTATCCGCGGCGCACGCTCCAACTATATTAAACCAGAAGAAATTCCGTTAATAAAACCCTTGTTCCCGCAGGCTGAAGTCATAAGCATCGAAAATGCCGGCCATTGGGTTCATGCCGATCAACCCCAGGAACTGCTCCGAATTTTACACGATTTTCTCGATTAACCCACTTTCAACCGCTCATCAATATGCGTATTCAACATTTGCTGCTCCTTTTGCTGCTGCCCGTGCTCGCAGCAGCCCAGCCCAGCCCCAAAGGCCGTTATTTCGATATTTCAAAAAACCTGGAAATCTTCTCCAATGCTTTCCGGGAAATCAATACCGGTTATGTGGATGACCTCTCCCCCGACCAGGTGATGAACCGCGCCCTCGATGCCATGCTCGAAGGACTCGACCCCTTTACCAATTATATCTCTGAAACAGACGTGGAAAGCTATCGCATTCAGGGCGATGGCAAATACTCAGGCTTAGGCGCCAATGGCGAAAAAATCGGCGACTGGGTGGTTATCAATGAAATTTACGAAAACAGCCCGGCCCTGAAAGCCGGCATTAAAGTTGGCGACGCCATCCTCAGTATCGACGGACAAAGCGCCGCCGGCAAAAGCGCCGAACAGGTGTTTGAATTCCTGCGCGGCTTCCCCGGTACAAAAGTCGACCTCCGCGTCCGCCACGCCAACGGCAAGGAAATGGACGTGCGCGTAGAGCGCGAAGCCGTGGAAGTACCCAATGTGCCGTACACGGGCCTGGTAGGCGATAAAGTGGGCTACATCAACCTCACCACCTTCTCCGAAGACGCCTCGGCCAATATTTCCAAAGCACTTTCCGGACTGAAAAGTAAATATCCCGATCTCAAAGGCGTAGTGCTCGACCTGCGCGACAACGGCGGTGGTCTGCTCAACGAAGCCGTGAGCATCGTGAATTTATTTGTGCCGCGCGGCGAACTGGTGGTTTCCACCAAGGGCAAAGTACCCGAATGGGACCTGCTCCTGCGCGCCCAGCACACGCCGCTCGATGAAAAAATTCCGGTGGTGGTGCTCGTCAACGACCACAGCGCCTCGGCCTCCGAGGTGGTGTCCGGCGCTTTGCAGGACCTCGACCGCGGCGTCATCATGGGGCAGCGCAGCTACGGCAAAGGACTAGTGCAAAACACCAAAGAAATCGGTTACAACGCCCGTATCAAATTGACCACGGCCAAATACTATTCGCCTTCCGGCCGCTGCATTCAGTCCACACGCTACAAAGACGGCAAACCCGTCAATATTCCGGATAATGAGCGCGGGCGCTTCAAAACCCGCAATGGCCGCACCGTACTCGACGGCGGCGGCATCACGCCCGACGTTATGCTTCCGGCCGACACGGCCACCGGCGTTGTGAAAGCCCTGCTCGACCAGAAAGTGATTTTCGACTACGCCAATCAGTTTGCCCTAAAACACGAAAAAATTGACTCTTTTGAGGCATTTACCTTTAGCGATTGGGCCGATTTCAGCCGTTTTGTGGAAAACCGCAAATTTTCTTACGAAACGCCCACCGAAAAAAAGCTCAACGAACTGCGCAAAACCGCTGCCGCTACCGGCCTCAATTTTGAAGCGGAGCTGAATGCCATTGCACAGAAAATCAATGCTGAAAAGAATGGCGAATTGGAGCGCAACAAAGTCCGCCTCCTTCGCGAAGTGGAGCAGGAAATAGTGAGCCGCTACTATTTCAAACCCGGCCGCGTGCGCAGTAAGCTCAAAAACGACCCTGAAGTACAGGAAGCCGTGAAGCTCATCAACGACCCGGCGCGGTATATGGGGATTTTGAAGGGGTAACAAGTGCTTTAATGATGACTTTGTTGTAGTTTTTACTATCTTTGTCACCAATAATGTAATTACAAATGCAGGCAGCAAATCAACAACCCTTGAGTAATGTTCAGCTTGAGTTACTCAAAACCTTCTCTCACAACCTGAATGAGCAGGACTTGCTGGCATTGCGAAAGGTGCTGGCCAACTTTTTTGCTGAACGCTTAATCGCCCAGGCTGATCAGGCTTGGGAGCAAAATAACTGGACGGATGCCACCGTTGAGGAACTATTACACACTAAATTACGTAAACGCAAGTAGTAACTATATCGTCTCACACGATGCGGATTTCAGGGTCTTGAAGCAAATTGATTTTCCACGAGTAAATGTCATTGATACCGATGCGTTTAGGATTCAATTAGGCATCGATTTGTGAATGTTAAGAAAATCTATGGGCAATATATCCTTCAGGCCAAAGACGGCAATCCACGCAGGTTATCATGTACCGCGCCAGACCTCAACGACCCGGCGGTATATGGTGATTTTGAAGGGGTGAGGTCACATCCGACTCACCCGCTCGAGCAGTCGCTTCCCATCACCCGTCGCCTCAATAAAATACATACCCGTAGGCAAATGGCTAAGATTAATGGTGAGTGATGGCGTTGCTGTCCGGGGGCTTGCCGTGAGTACAACGCGGCCATAGGCATCCATAACCCGATAGGCGCTCACAGGAAAGCTGCTTTCAAGCTGTATTTGCCCCATGGTGGGGTTGGGCCACAATTTAAACGGCTGCTGCGGTTCGGGCGAAAGGGCGGTGCTAATGCCCAGGGTGTCGCAGGCCGAACCCGGAAGATCCAGCACCTGAAAATTCGGAAAATGCGGCAGGGTACGCACATTTTCACCCGGCAACTGCAAACCCCTTGGGTTAAAAGGCAGGTTGATTACATTTTGCATTTCCGGCTTGGCGATGGCATGAAACGCCTCCGCACGCGAGGGCAGGTTGCCATAAATAATGCCATTCGGGCCGGTTTGCAGGTGGTGAAAGGTATTGCCCGGCGCTGATAAATTCGGGAGGCCGTATGAAACCCGCACCGTATCTAACCAGACGGTTTCTAAATCCAAACGATACAGGGTATTGTGCTCGCTGAGGTACAAAAAACGACCGCTGCGCTCGAAGGCTGCGCCGCCGCCGTTTATCCAGCTGCGCTCAGGACTATGCTGCCAGAAAGGACTGAGCTGCCCGGTGCAACGATCAAAATCCAGGAGCAAAATTTTGCAATCCCCCCAGAGTACTACCCGGTTGCCGTCGGGCGATACCGCCATTTGTCCGTAATGCTCGCAGGGTAATACCCCCGGTGGCGGCATTTGCGGAGGCTGTGTGACGAAGCCAACGGGCGTAAGCAGCAGCATTTCCCATTGTCCGTTCAGGTGGGGCGCCAATATCCACCAGTCGCGACCATTGCCGTGGCGCACCGCCGTGAAGCCCGCCAGCTCACCTCCCAGCAATACATTGTTTTTTGAGACAACATCCCCCAGTCCGTTTTGAAGGCTCATGTCTATTTCGCTGAAATACAAGGGGCCGAGCGCCAGTTTGCGGCGCGGCTCGTATTCGGCGCCGAGATGCAATAAATAGTAACGCTTGCTTTGGCCGGGCACCTGTAATGCCATAGCACCCTGCGGTACGATATAGCCTTTTTCCGGACAAACCAGGGCGTGCAGGGGGCCGGGGTTAAGCCCTTCCCCATTGGGCATGATGCCATGCTCCCGGTTGGCGACAGCACAGCCGTTGCTGTAAAACAACAGTTGCCGCTCCGGCGTGGTTGCTACCGCTACGGTGCTTTCAAAATTGAACGCCAAGGTGCTTGCCTGCACCGTCGCTTTGTCGCCTTCAAAGTGCAACTCGAACTGTTGCATACCCGGATATTCGGCATAGCCACCCAGCCAGAGACGATCCGAAAGTTGTGCCTGTACCGGCGGCATAAAACCCGCCAGACAAACCATAAAACCCGCGAAAAAGTATAAAAATGAACGCATGCGCTGTGTTTTAAAAAGAAAGTAAAAGATTGATAAATTCGTCGGGACGACTCAAAGTCGTCAGACGAATATTGCCCCATAACCCCGCTTAGCCGTCTGACGACTTTGAGTCGTCCCGACGGCAAGGAAATAATTAATGTTCCCGCTGCTCCTTCCGCTGCTCCTTACGCGCCTCCAACTGCCGCCGCACCAATTCCTGAATAGGCGGACGCTCCGGCGCAGGCCCCTCCCGGCGCTGGCCTGTGGGTTTTCGGATGAGCGGGGGAAGTAGGGTGTAGGGCGTGCGCGAGGCTTCCGAAGGCAAATAATCTGTCTTGATGAAGCCGTCGCCTGGCCGCTGCGCATTCAGGGTATCGCAGGGCGAAGCCTCCCACTCCGCGAGGCGGTAGTTGGGGTAGAGGCACATAGAACCGTTATTGAGCTTGGGCAGGAATAAACCATGCTGCTCCGCATCCGCAGCAAAACCCGGCAGTTCCGGGCTATGAATGACATACAGGGTTTGATTACCATTAGTTGTGGCATAGTAGATTTTGCCATCCGGGAAGAGGTTAGGCATCCAGAAGCCGGTGCCTAAAGGGGCCGTATAGCCATCATACCAGGCGAGGGTGTCGAAACTTGCGCTGATATCTGGAGCACTTAGGTCAACAGTAGTAATCCCTGTAAGAGCAGAAAGGAATAATTTCTTAGAATCCGGACCAAAAGCAGCAGTTACAAACCAGAAATCCTCATCACCAAAAGGCAATACCTTCAGGTTGCTGAAGGCACCGGTGCAACGGTTAAAGTTATATATATACAAGCCGATCAGGCCATCACAGCGTACATAGGTCTGGCCATCTGGCGATATATCACCGATAGAGGGATATTCTTTACCCGGAAATTGATATGGCATGGTAGTGGTAAAGGGGCCGTGTATACCTGCCGGATCGAGTAAAAAAGTATGAATAAGCGGCGTTGATACTTCTCCGGTAATAATCCACCAGTCCCGCCCATTGCCGTGTTTTACTGCAACGGGCGGAGAATAATCCGGGCCAAAGGGCAGCATTATTTTATTTTTTTCTACCACCGCTCCTTTGCCATTGTTCAGGGCCATATTGATCAGGGTATAGTAAAATGGAGTAGTAGCAGAGGTAGGAACTAAAGAACTACCCATGTGAAACATGTAATAAAAATTAGACTTACCCGGAGCTGGCAATGAGAAGCCTACCGATACGTTCGGATAATCATAATTTTTGTATTGCTCCCAAAGTGGGCCGGGATTAATTGTATCCCCGTTCAGCATCCGGTTATGGGTGGTATCCCGAATAGAAATTCCGTTTGTGTAGAACAGTAATTGCCCAGTGGAGTCTGCCCCGATTAAAGTATACGGTCCCATATCAATCTTTCTTTTTTGTGGGTATTGCTTCGGTGGCATTTCAGAAAAATCTAGCACCATACCACCCCATCGGGGATCAGTAGTGTTATTATCGTAGCCGAATAAGAGCAGGTTATCGTGTTTTTGTGCGGATGCCTGTATACTTATGAGCAGTAGGATGGCAATTGTCAGGTATTTATGCATGGTACTAGTTGGGATTTAGTTTAGTGTACAAAGATGTTTCAATATTTATCAGGACAGAAATTAAACGGCGGGTTATTTGGTTTAAAATCAGCATAATTCGTTTTTTAATAAAAGTGGAAGCATATTTAACCACTTTATGAAAACCAATCAGCTCAATGCTGCTCCTTACGCGCCTCCAACTGCCGCCGCACCAATTCCTGAATAGGCGGGCGCTCGGGCGCAGGCCCCTCCCGGCGCTGGCCTGCGGGTTTTCGGATGAGCGGAGGAAGCAGGGTATACCCCGCGCGGGTGGCTTCCGAAGGCAAATAATCCGTCTTGATGAAGCCGTCGCCTGGCCGCTGCCCATTGAGCGTGTCGCAGGGCGAAGCCTCCCACTCCGCGAGGCGGTAGTTGGGGTAGAGGCACATACTGCCATTATTGAGCTTGGGCAGGAATAAACCATGCTGCTCCGCATCCGCAGCAAAGCCTGGCAGTTCCGGGTTGTGGATTACGTGCAGGGTTTGATTGCTATTGGTTGTGGCATAGTAAATTTTACCATCCGGGAAGAGGTTGGGATTAAAGAATCCAGTGCCTAATGGCTGAACATTGCCATCATACCAGGCAAGGGTGTCAAAACTTGCGCTGATGTCAGGCGCACTCAAGTCTACAGCAGTAATTCCGCTGAAAGTTGAAAGGTAGAGTTTTTTGGAGTCGGGGCCAAAAACCGAAGTGATGCACCAGAAATCTTCATCACCGAAAGGCATTACTTTCAGGTTACTGAAGGCGCCTGAACAGCGGTTAAAGTTATATATATACAAGCCGTTAAAGTCATCACAGCGTACATAGGTCTGTCCGTCGGGGGAAATATCATTAACAGACTGGTATTCATCTCCCGGAAACTGATAAGGCATGGTAGTGGTAAACGGACCATGCACGCCTGCCGGGTCGAGTAAAAAAGTATGGATTAGCGGCGTTGATACTTCTCCGGTAATAATCCACCAATCCCGCCCGTTGCCGTGTTTTACCGCTACAGGCGCAGTATAGTCCGAGCCTAATGGCAGTATAATCTTATTTTTTTCCACAACGGCCCCTTTATCATTGTTCAGGGCCATATTGATCAGGGTATAGTAAAAAGGGGCAGTGGATAGTGTAGGGATAAAGGAACTTCCCATATGAAACATATAATAGCAATTCGGCATACCTGGCGCTGGCAGGGAAAAACCAAACGGGCCATTGGGGTAATCATAATCTTTCATTTGTTCCCATACTGGTCCGGGATTAATGGTGTCCCCGTTCAGCATCCGGTTATGTGTAGTATCCCGAATGGAAATTCCATTGGTATAATATAATAATCGTCCGGATGAATCAATACCGGTAATTACATAAAAGCCCAAATCTATCTTCCGCTTTTGGGCATATAAACGTACTTTCGGTTCCGAAAAATCCAATACCATACCACCCCATATAGTTTCTGTTGGTGTTTCGTCATAGCCCCAAAGCAGCAGATTGTCGTGTTTTTGGGCGGAAATCGCCATACTTAAAAACAGCATGGCTATGATTGCAAGATATTTACGCATGGCATAAATCAATAAACCCCGCATTGGCAAGGCTGCCAACGCGGGGAGGACAATTAATGTTTAATGAGAAACGCTGAGCTTTTGGAGCGGGATAAACCCTTAACGGGGGGATATATGCTTTACCTAATCTTCTGCTATGGAGGTATGATGCCATGTTCCCACCTCAACTTAATTTCCCGGTTTGGTTCACACCGATCCGGCCATTAGGGCCAGCCGCAACACGGCAGTATTCAGCTAAGGGGTCGTGCTCAAGGAGGAGCTGGTGGTTTTCTTTTGCGGCGTCTTCCAGCAAGCGGGCTTTCTCCTGCAAGGTAAGCAGCGGCCGAACATCATAGGCCATCACGTAGGGCATGCCTACATGCCACTGTGAGGGCAACAAATCGGCACAATAAATCAGTTTTTGCTTGCCGGCCTGGATAATGGGCACCATCATGGCTTCCGTGTGCCCGTACACGAAGCGCAGGCGAATATGCTTGTCGAAAGCAAAATTCTGGCGCAAGGGAACAAACTGCATCCGTCCTTCGCGGTGCAGCGGTTCAAAATTTTCTTTTAAAAAGGAGGCGCGCTCGCGTTCATTGGGCTGCATGGCCCAGTCGAAATGGCGCTGGTTGCACCAGTAAACAGCATTGGGAAATGCCGCTTCGGTATTACCTGCTTCATTGCGCCAGATGGCGCCGCCGCAGTGGTCGAAATGCAGGTGGGTGAGCAGCACATCCGTAACCTGCTCGCGGCGGATGCCGGCCATTTCCAGCGCACCGAAAAGCGAATGGTCGCCATGTGGCTGGAAATGGCTGCGAAACTTGTCGTCCTGCTTGTTGCCGATGCCGGTATCAATCAAAATGACCCGATTGCCGGTTTCCACGAGCAGGGCGCGCATTGCCCAGGAGCAGAGGTTGTTTTCGTCGGGCGGGTTGAGTTTTTCCCACATACGCTTGGGCACCACGCCAAACATGGAGCCGCCGTCGAGTTTGAAGTTGCCGGTATGCAGGCTGCTGATGCGGATCATGGCGCTTACTTGCTGCCGCCGGCAGATTTGAGGTATTCCTCTACCAATTGCTTGTAGTAGGGCTTGAGCGCGGGTGAAACCGTGCGGAACTGCTCTACTTCGGCGCGGCGTTTTCGCAGGTATTCTTCCAGGGCCGGCGGCATTTTGGCGGGTTGCTGTTGTGCGGTTTCGGCCTGGCGTTTTTCATCCTGTTCGCGTTCGCGATCGGCGCGTTCTTCTTCAAGGAGTCGGGTGAGGATGTCCTGCTGGCGGCGCATCATTTCATTGGTGAGGCGCTTGTTCACGAGATCCGTTTCGGTTTTATCCATTTCCTTGATGAGTTCATCGAGGGCTTTGGAACCTTTCCCCTGTGCTTGTTTTTCTTTTTGCATTTCGCGCAGGGCATTGCGCAGGGCGGCCTGTTGGGCAGCCATTTGGGCGAACTCTTTACTCATCGACCCTTCGCCACCGCCGGAGCCTTTGCCCTGACCAGGGTTTTTGCCCTGCTTCTCCATGCGTTCTTTCAGGTCTTTCATAATCTTGTTGAGGTCTTCCTGGCCCTTGCTCATTTTGTCCTTGGGGCCTTTGGATTTACCTTCGCCCGAACCGGAGCCGGGTTTCTGGCAGCTCTGGGAGCCGGGCATGCCACTGGCCATTTGTTGCTGCATATTCTGCATGGCATCGGCAAGCAGGTTGGCCAGGTCATTGAGCGATTTCATGCTGCGTTGCTGGTGTTCCAGCGCGGTGGTAACGCGGCGTTCAACCAATTCTTCGAGGCTGACCTTCATGGCGCTTTTTATTTCGGCCACTTTATCGGTGATGATGCCTTCAATTTGGGCCTGACGGGAGGCCAAGGCTTGCAGGCTGTCTTCAACGAGTTTAAAGTCGTCTTTGAGTTTGAACTGTTGCTGCCCCAGTTCCACGTAGCGGGGCGTATTGATGGTGGTGACTTCCACATCTTTGGCTACCTGTTCCTGGTTGAAGGACAGCCCGACGAGGTTTTCAAGCAGCTGACGCAGGGTTTGCAGGTCTTCCTCCATGGCCTTCATGTCGCCGCCCTGCTTGTTCTGCTTCATTTTGTTGGCCATGTTTTTCATTTTACCAGAGGCCGATTTCTGCTTTTTGCTTGCGCCCTTGTTGTTTTGCTGATTCAGTTCCTGCTGCGAGTCTTTCATGTCTTTTTTGGCATCGCGGGAATCTTCCTCATTGTTTTCAATTTTCTGGGGGCGCTTGAGGTCTTTATTTTTTTCGAGCAGCTCGTCCATTTTTTTCTCAAATTTCTCAAACTGCTTGGTCAGGTCTTCCTGTTCTTTTTTGATCTCTTCGTTGTTGGCGGGATCTTTCTCCGATTGTTCGGCGAGTTTATCCTCTTTTTCCGCCATTTCTTCGAGGTTGGAAATTTGCTCGTCGAGCATTTGCTCTACTTCGAGTTGTTTGAAGAGTTCCTGCAGGCGCTCCATATCTTTGGCGCGTTCTTCAGCTTTTTCCTGCATTTTCTCCATCTCGTCGAGCATTTGCTCCTTGTTCATGTCCTGCATCAGCTTCTGGATGTCTTCGAGGAGTTGTTTCATCTCATCGGACATGACTTCCTCGAAGCGTTTTTGCAGTTCTTCCTGTTTTTGCTGGAGTTCTTCGCTGGTCTGGTTGAAGTCTTTTTGTTGTTCTTTATTCTGATCGAAAGACATTTTAGCCTCTTCGATTTGCTGCTGGAGTTGTTTCTGGCGATTGACGAGGCGCTCCAGTTCTTTACGGGTTTGCCAGTCGACTTCTTTTTTCTGAAGAATTTTTTCGCGCAGTTTTTTCAGGTCTTCGTTGATTTTTTCGCTTTCTTTCAACGATGCTTCGAGGTCTTTTTTGAGTTCTTCGTTGTTGGCTGCCTGCTGGTCGCGGTATTCATCGAGTGAAGGCATGCGATAGTTCATCACGCCTGTGCGGGCGCTTTTGGGACCGTTTACGCCGTCGTTATCGAATATTTCAAAGTAATAAGACACTTCATCGCCGGGTTCGAGGCCGAGTGTGGAAACATTCCAGGCGTATTCATACTGGGTTTGTTTGCCTGCGGGTTTGTCGATTTTAATGGTGCTGACGGGTTGCAGACCGGCCTTTGCTTTTTTGATCTGATAGTTAAAGGTGAGGTTCATCAGTCCGTAATCGTCGGAAGCGTCGCCGGCGAAGAAGTACTGTTTGAGGTTGCTGCTGTCTTTAAACTCCTCCACGTTGATGGAGGGCGCCTGGTCGGGGATAACGGTAATGGAATACAATACCGAATCGGCGCCGTTGAGCAGGGCATTGCTTAGGAACACCTTGTACAGTTCGTCCTTCATGGCGCGGCGGCTGAAGGAGAAGAATTCGTCGTCGATGCGTTTGGCTTCCACGGCGTTTTCGCCGCTGAATTGAAGGCCAAGCACATCGGTGTTTTGCGCATTGAATACCCAGCTGATCTGCGTACCCTGCGGCAGCAACAATTCGCCGATATTGTCCAATTCCTCGTCGGCGCGGCCAGTGTAATCGGGATAGTTGAGTTTGGCACTGAATGCCAGGATATTGGGTTTGCGCAGCACCTGGAGGGTGTACTTGCGGCTCTCTACGCCGCCAGCGAAGAGGTTGAATTCCGTGTCTTTTTGTACATTGGAAAATTTATAGGAAAATGCGTTGGCGGCGTCTTTGTTGAGGCGGTATTGCACGCTGCCGATTTTGATAAACATCTCGTTGGGCAGGGCATTGCCTTCTACTTTTACATTAAGGGTAAAATCGGAAAACTGTACGGCCTTGAGGCTGTCGGTATTGACGATAAATTTAAAAGGCGCGGGGCGTTCAAACTCTGTGCGGCTGTTGAAAAGGCGGTTGGCACCCTCGCGGATAATATTGGGTGCGCCGAGCAGCAGGAAAAGCAGCAGGAAAAGCGGCGGCAGGGCATAGCGCAGGTATTTGCGGTTGCTGCGCAGGTCGATGGCCGATTTGAAGGGCACAAACTTGATTTCTTCGCTTTTCTGGTTGATGGAAGCGTTGATCAGGTCGGCATAAATGGCGTTGCTGCTCTGCTGTTTGAGTTGCAGGATATTGAGTAGTTTATCTTTTACATCTGTAAAGTAATCACCGATAATGCTGGCGGCCTGTTCGTGGCTGATGACCTTTCCAAGTCGGAAATAATGCAAGAGCGGCAGCCCGATCCAGCGGTACAGGGCAAAACCCGTGGCGCCGAGGAAGCTCACGAGCATGGCCGTACGCACGCCCGTACCGAAGTAAAAATAGTATTCCAGTACGTTAAAAAGAATAAACAAACCCAACACTAAGCCCACCGTATACAGTGCGCCGCGCAGGAGCTGGTTGATATAAAATTTGCGGATGAAGCCGTCCAGCTTCTCAATTAACAGGCTATAGTTATCTTTCTGCATAAGTGCTTGTGCGTTCGTTTTGGCGGTTTCCGTGTCGAAACAACAAACGGATGACAAAGTTAGGTAAATTCCATGAAAAATCCTTTTTCGGAATTTAAACAATGCTGTTTAAAGACAAATACCCGGAGGAAACGTTGCAAATGCGGAATGTTTCGAATGCGGAGTTCGGAATGCGGAATGCGGAATGTTTGGAAGGCGGAAGGCGGAAAAAAAATTATTCGTGCATTCGTGGCAACTTTTTCCGTCATTTACCTTTGTAAAAAAATTCCGCATTCCGCACTCCGCACTCGAAACACCCTCCAACGTTTATGCATTCCGAACTCGAATCCCGCATCTGGTCGCGCCTGGCAGAAATTCCTGACCCGGAAGTGCCGGTTATCAGCATTACCGAACTGGGGGTGGTGCGGAAAATTGATTGGAACGGCGAACGCCTGAAGATCACCATTACGCCTACCTACACAGGATGCCCGGCCATGTCGCTTTTTGCCGCCGAAATACTGGCCGCCATGAAACAAATGGGGTTTGAAAAAGTGGAAATGGAAACCGTTATGAGTCCGGCCTGGACGACCGACTGGCTCTCGCCCGAAGCCAAAGCCCGCCTCAAAGCCTATGGCATCGCGCCGCCCGTACCTTCCAACCACGCTCCCGACGACCTGAACGCGCCGCCGCCCATCGTGCCCTGCCCGCATTGTGATTCCACAAATACCCGCGAATCAAGCCATTTTGGCGCCACCGCCTGCAAAGCACTCTACGTCTGCGATAGCTGCCTGGAGCCGTTTGAGTATTTTAAACACCTTTAATTGAGTGTTTAAGTGTTTTAGAGTTTAAGAGCATGTTCGGGAATTTAATTTGGCTCGCTATGTCACTCGCTGTAGTATTACAGCTGAATTGGCTAAAAGAAGCCAAAAAACCGAAGATTCTACGGTTCGCTCATAATCTTTGACGATTCT
>JAFLBP010000054.1 GCA_017303875.1 Chitinophagales bacterium
CGGCTGTCAAGGCAGCTGTACTTAATAAGTTTATTCAAACTGCTAAGCCGGTCTCTGTCCGGAAATCCGCTTAAGGCAATGCCGGTAAGGGTGCTATGGAATCAAACGGGATTCATGCAACAAAGCCCTTTGATACCATAAGTTGGAACAACAAGCATTGCCCATACAGAGAGAAGAAGTGTAGTTGTGTTTTTCATGATGAAGTTACATTTTTGACAAAGATAAATAGTTGTTTATATTTGTCAAAAAAACAGTAATAGTTTTTTAAATTATACTTTTAGCTGTCAAAACGATCATACACATACTGCCTCCCCAAGGAGCGCAATTCCGTTCAGGAAAATACCCTCTCTGATCCATCATTAGTGAGCGACGCGGACTGCGCCGATTTTATGTTCCGGCGCGGCAAAGGCTGGGTGGCAGAGCTTGATGGCTTGGTAGTCGGTTTTTCTATTGTGGACTTGCAGGAAAACAACGTCTGGGCGCTGTTTCTGCTGCCGGAATATGAAGGTCGGGGCATCGGCCGGCAATTACACCAGGTGATGCTCAACTGGTATTTTCAACAGACGCGTGAGCCTATTTGGTTAGGTACTTCGCCGGGCACCCGCGCCGAGGCATTTTACCGCAAAGCAGGCTGGCAGCAAAATGGCCTGAACGGGGAAAAAGAATTGCGTTTTGAAATGAGCTATGCAGGTTTTTTAACGATGAACGATGAGTGATGAGTGTTTTAGTGTTTGGGTGTTTTAGTGTTTTTGAATGGAGCCATTCGTGCATTCGTGGCGACTTTTTGCCACGAATGCACGAATAATTCTGCTCTAAAACACTAAAACCCTAAAGCTCTAAAACCCTAAAACACGCCCCCTTCTAACTTCGTACCACCGTCTTCGCCGCCACCACTTGCCCATCTACCATCACTTGTAGCAGATAGCTGCCGGCCGGACTTGCACCCGGGAGGGCCAGTTCAAATGCGTGCGCGCCCGAACCGACAGCATCGTACTGCTCCATCAAGATCGTTTTGCCTTGAAAATCGCTGAGTGCGAGCGTCAGCGATTCCACTGAATTCGGAAGTTCTATTTTTACCTGCAATTTATCTGTAAACGGATTGGGGGACACGGAAACCGCCGATTCAGGCAGCGCCGCCGCAGTAGTGTTGGTCATCATGGCCTTGCAATCCACATAGGTTTTCAACAAGGCCGAAACGACCGGGGCGAGCGTCCAGGAAATATTCTTGGAGTCGTTGGTCAATACCGAAATACTCACTTTTTCTGTGGGGAAATAATACACCAGCGCCGAATAGCTCAAATCGCCGCCATGCCCATAGGCCTTGTAGCTGCCAAAATTGCGTTCCATAATGCCCAGGCCGTATTTGGTATTGGCCGCCAGGTTGGTGTTCACCAAGGTAAGCATCTGCGCTTTGGTGGCCGGACTAACAATGCTGTCGCTGCCCATCAATGCATTGATCCAGATGGCCATATCGCGCGGGGTAGCAAAGTAAGAGCCGGAGGGGTAAATGACGGAGAACATGGAATTCCAGTTGCTGAAAAAATCATGCGCGTCGTCGCGTACGCCGTCGCCATTGATGTCTAACCAGAGGTGGGCTATTTTTTCGGGCAGTGGCTCGAAGGGGGGCAGGGTGACGGAATTGAGGCCAAGCGGTATCAGAAAACGCTTCTGGATTTCAGTGTAATACGGCTTGCCCGTCGCCTTTTCAATAATCATGGCGAGCAGCATATAATTGGTGTTGCAATAACTCCAGGCGCTGCCCGCCTGAAAAACGGAGGGTTTTCCGAAGGTCTTAATCCCGAATTCCGGACTGTACAACTCGCTGTAATTCTGTAACATAAAGGGCTGGAAAGCGCTGTTGCCCAGAATGTCGTAAATGCCGCTTTGGTGCCGCAGCAGCTGCCGGATGGTAATATTGGGGTTGATGTATTGAAAGGTATCCAACCATTGGTGCAGGGAGTCGTTGAGCGACAGCAGGCCCTCTTCAGCTAATTGCAGCACGCAGGCGGAGGTCAGGGTTTTCGTAACGCTGCCGATGGCGTAGGTATGTTCCGGTGTTACACTGTCCAAGGGCGCTACTGAAGAGATGCCGTTGGCGCCGGCCCAGGTGTTGCCGTCGGGCAAGTGCAGCGCTGCACCCAATGATTTGACATTCAGCACACTGCGCATACTGTCGAGCGTGTGTTGCAGGGCGTTGGCGAGTTTGGTATCTATGTTTTGGGCAGACAAAGGGGCAACAAACAGCCCCGTCAGCAGCAAGGCTGCCGACCATGATTTGAATTGCATAACCATAATGTTTTTAGTAATCCCTTGCGGGTGTTTGGGTTGATCCTGTCAGATGTTTTCCGATTTCAGACCTTCCAGGTTTTAAAAACCTGGAAGGTCTAGGGTTATCAAAACCTGGAAGGTCTGAAATCTTTGAATTGACCCTGCAAAGATGTGCCACTTGTGGCGCCGGGTGTTTATGTAATCCTGCTAAAATCCGCAACCTGTACCGACAAACCCTGCCAGCCCGAAGGCGCTATGCCATAGTGTTTTTTAAATGCCTGACTGAAGTGAAAAATATCGGCATAGCCGCAAGCCTGTGCAGTTTCCGTAACCGAAAAATTGCCTGAGCGCAGGCATTGCAGGGCTTTTTGCATCCGAATCCGAATGAGGTATTGTTGCGGACTGCAAGCAAAAGCGGCTTTAAAAAGGCGGAAAAAATGGTATTCCGACAAAGCCGCATCGCGGGCAGCATCGGCGATGTTCAGCGGGCGCGCAAAATTGGCTTCCAAAAATTTTTTACCCCGGCTGACCCGTCGGTAAAGCTCCTTGCGGGTTTCGTGTTTAACAGTTTTGATGCCGTATAATTCGCCGAGCATTGGCCGGTGATCTGCAACAATTTTTTCGGCAAGGGTAAAGTAAAAATCATTGCCAAGCTGGTATCCGGCCTCCGGGTTTTGGCTGAATTGCCGGCCGATATTTTGCAGCACAGCGCCCAGGGCGGTATCCTGCGCCTGGTATTTATTTTCTAAAAAATCGCTGCCTGCAAAGAATTTATCGAGGGCGTGGTCGGAAAACGGGGTGTCGGGCGCCAGGAAACTGCCGGTGACTTCAGAGAGCAGGGCAGGGGCAATATCAATACAAATACCTTCTACGGTATCGGCGCTGTCGACCCACAGCTTATCGCCCTGAATATGCGGATTGGCGAGCAGGTATTGTCCGCTTTGTATCGCATACTCATTGCCGTTCACAGCATAATACTCTGTGCCGCGCAGTACAAATTTAATGGAGAAACTCCGGAAAACCAGCGGCGCACTGAGTTGGGTGAACTGCGAAAAATTGGTCATGTTGCCGCCTAAGGGCAACTTATCGAGCGATATAGGTTTGTTTTGTTGAAAATGGCAATACATGGCACACCAAAAGTATTGGCTGCCGGGATACCGGGATCGGGCAAATGGCGGATTTGTCGTGGATTTACGAAAGAAAATTCGAAGCGGCATTTCATGCAGCGCATCGCAAAATATGCTATTTTTGCAAATGTTTTTTCAGAATTCCTAAGTTTATGGACTTGATTCAACATCATAAAAAAGCTGTTGCAGCAGCCTGCCTCGATAATCGGGTAGCGCAACTTTACGTATTTGGGTCAGTACTTACTGATAAATTTAGTGCCGATAGTGATATTGACTTCATCGTATCTATTGACGCTTCCGACCCTATTGAATATGCTGAATATTACTTTAATTTGAAATTCGAATTAGAAAAGATATTTGAACGTAGTATTGACCTGCTGGAAGACAAGTCAATTGCAAATAAGTATTTTGAAAAGCTCATTAATCAGCAAAAAGTATTGATTTATGCAGGAAGAAATCAAGGTGTGGCTTGAAGATATTCAGCGTGCTATCACAGAGATCAGTACTTTCCTTCCGGAGAATTAAAACTCCACCCGCACCGTTGTCTCGTCTTTAATTAAGGACGACGGGCCCACGCCCATAATTTTCAAGGGCACACCTGGAATACCATCGTACACCATACCGGTTTTGAGTTGTATGGGGCGTTGCACCAAGGCGGCGGCGGCATCATAGAGTACGCCGTGCACCTCATTGGCGGGTTGCGGTGCATTGACAATTTCCAGCTCTTTCATGCCAAATTCCTGCAAACCATAAGTGTAGCCGCTGTTTTTGCCTTCTTCGGGCAACATGCCGAAATACACCCAGGCGTACAAGGGCAGAGTGCCTTCTTTGACGAGGTTTGTCGCAGAGTTCAGGTAAGTGGCTTTATCGAGGATGACATATTGCGTGTTCATCAGCACGGCGCTGGAGTTGGTCTGGCTCAGCACGCCTGCTGCGCAGGTCGTGAAATATTTGTACAGATCGAGTGCCAGTTCGGGTTTACCCATCACAGAAATCACGACATGCGATTGATGGCGGGGGGCAACTTGCCGCGCTTCGCGCCAAAGCCAGCTGATGCCGGATGCCAGCAGGACATCTTCCTGCGGCGCGGGGTAATCGAGCCAGGCGATCATTACGGTAGCGCCGGGCAGCGAAAACACCAGCGTTTTGTCGCTCACACTTGCCGAATCGGCCGCCACTTTCCAGTCCGTTTTCAGCGATTTCAGAATTTTGGCATTATCGGGCGCCGTTCGGCTTTCGAGCAATACCATGCCGCTGACAATTTTTGGAGTGGTGTTTTGTTGTGCAAAAAGCGGGAGGGAAAACAAGCCTGCCAGCAGGCAGATAAGAGCAAAACGCATGATGGTGTTGATTTTAGCGCCATCAAAACGGCGAACTGCGTTGCATATTGTTTTTAAACATAATGACCTCAAAAAAGGTTATTCACGCATGAGAAAAACAATCCTGTTTTGCGGCATCGCGGCCTTGATGCTACAGTGCAAATCCATGCAACCGGAAACACCAACCCCCGCCCCTGAGCGGGAGACCATTGACCTGCTTGCCCTCGGCGACTCTTACACCAAAGGCGAGGGCGTGGCCTGGGAAGGAAATTTTCCCAATCAGCTGGCCGATAGCCTCCGCCTCCTGAATAACAACAAGCGGCCGGCCCTGCGTGTCATTGCTCAAACCGGCTGGCGAACGGATCAATTGCGCACAGCCATTGAGGCGGCGCCGGAACTGCACGATAGCACCTTCAGCCTCGTGACACTCTGTATCGGTGTGAATAACCAGTATCAGGGCCAATCTTTAGGCGTTTATCGGGCGGAATTTGAGGAATTGCTTAAAACCGCCATCCTGCGCGCCGGCAACCGTCCGGAACGGGTGCTGGTATTGTCTATTCCCGATTGGGCATTTACGCCCTTTGGTCAGAATAGCAGCAATCCGGCTGCCATTTCTGCCAAAATTGACCAGTTTAATGCCGCCAATAAGGAAATTTCTAACACGTATAAGGTGCAGTATATTGATGTCACCACTACTTCGCGCCTGGGGCTTAGTAATTCCGCCCTCGTCGCCTCCGACGGACTGCATCCCTCCCAAATCCAATATACCCGCTGGATAGAACTCCTTTTGCCGCTCGCACGCAATGTGTTGCAGTAAGACTGTACTTTTGCGCCCCAGGCATCAAAAGGGTTGCCACGAATGCACGAATGGCTCCGCGCCGGGCATCGCGAAAGCACTAAAACACCCAAACACCCAAACACTCATCGTTCATCGCTACCAAAACGTGTACATTAATATAAACGAATTCAAATACGAGCTGCCGGAAGACCGGATTGCGCAGTATCCGCTGGCGCAGCGCGATGCCTCCCGGCTCCTGTACTGGAAGCAGGGCGAAATTGAGCATCGCATTTTTCGGGACTTGCCGGAGATCATGCGCCCGGATTCGGTGCTGTTTTTCAATAATACCCGCGTCATTCCGGCGCGTATGTTTTTTTATACCGAACGCGGCGCGCTGATTGAGGTCTTTGTGCTCAAACCCGTCGAGCCGGCTTTGGTGGAATTGGCCATGCGCAGCAGCGGCCCCACAATCTGGGAATGCACCATCGGAGGCTTGCGCAAATGGAAAGACGGAGAAGTGTTGCAACGCAGCTTGGCCGACGGCCGCCTGACGCTGCGCCTGACCTTGGTGGATCGCGCCACGATGCAGGTGCGTTTCGAGTGGGACGACCCGCAGGTGCACTTCGCCGAGATCGTCAGCCGCGCCGGGGAAATGCCCATTCCGCCATACCTCCGACGCCGCGCAGAAGCGACGGATGCCGAAGTGTACCAAACCGTTTACAGCAAAAAAGAAGGCGCAGTGGCCGCGCCTACGGCCGGACTGCATTTTACGCCGGAAGTATTGGCCGAACTCGCAGCCAAAGGCGTGCGGCAGGAAGAACTGACCTTACACGTCTCCTCCGGGACGTTTAAGCCCGTTAAAACCGAAAATGCCCTGGAGCATGATATGCACAGCGAGCAGGTGGTTTTACGCCGCTCCAACCTCGAAGCGCTGGCCCTGGGCCGGCCGGTGGTTGCCGTAGGTACTACCTCCATGCGTACCCTCGAAAGTATTTTCTGGTTTGCAGAAAAACTGCAAAAAGACCCGAATGCAGCGTTTTTTGTACAAAAAATGGATCCTTACAACTCGGAAGCGAGGTTGACAAGGCAGGAGGCCGCGCAAGCGGTGCTCGACTATATGCAGCGCCGCAACATCGAAGAATTGTACGGCGAAACCCAAATCTATATTTTTCCGGGATATACGTTCAGGATGGTGGATGCCCTGATCACGAATTTTCACCAGCCCGGCAGCACGCTGATGCTGCTCGTGGCTGCGTTCACCGGCGGTGGCGACGCCTGGAAAACCATCTACCAGGCTGCCCTCGACAACAACTACCGATTCCTCAGCTTCGGCGATAGCAGTTTTTTAATAGGTATTTAAGTGTTTTTGTGTTTAAGTATTTTCGTGAGATGTGTGCACGTATATTCATCGAACACACAAAAACACTTAAACACAAAAACACCTAAACACAAAAAAAAGCCCCTCACCGCGAGCCTGACCGGAGGGGCAACCATGAGATTATAATGGAAAAAAACTATCAGCGGGCCGAAGCCCAGATGAGTTTACAAAGGAGTGCTGTAAAGCTGTTTAACCTTTACAAAGTTTAAAAAAATTGCCTAGGGATTGAACTTGCAGGAGTGTGCCAACAAAAAGGTCGGAACGAACGCCTGGAACAGGCGCAGAATAACGACTTTTAAAATCCAAAGGCCGGACATACCGGAAAATCGGCTAAACGCGGGTGGGAAATGCGTTTTTTGTGTGCGGGAGTAAAAGAATGATGCGCAAAGATAGCGCCGGGCGTGTATCTGCCAAAGATTGTGCAAAAAAAATCTCTGATTTGACGGAATACAGGCATTTGCACCGCATTTTTTAGCGAAAAATGGCCTAGTTCATCACATCAATGTCCAAAACAATATTCAGGAGCATGGAGAGATCTTCATAAAACTCCAGAATGCTCTCAAAATTCACATTGCTTACAAAGAGGTTGGGCTCCATCAAATCGCGGTCCTGGGTCAGGCCGAGATAAATTTTATCTCCGATAACCGATACGTAGATCTCCTTTTCGCGGTTTTGTTGCAAAAAGCGGTTCCGGAAATTCAGGATGCTGCGTTGCATATCCGTGGAGATGACGTCCTGCAAGCGCAGGTCGGGCGTGGCATAGGTATCAAAAAACGCTTCAAATTCCGGGAGCAGGTGATTGCGCACCCGTCGGCCGCCCTCCAAGTGAAAGGCCCGCTCACTGCGGCTCAGGTATTTGCGATAAGCGTCGGGCAGCATCAGGGCTTTGCCCTGCATGTCCCAGCGCTGAAAGTCGGCAATCAGAAATACCCCCCGAAAAACATAGTTGAGCTGATTGCGCGCCGGAGAAAACTCCTTGACGTGCAGCTCACTCATTTTGAACGGCGTTTCCCGAACTTTTCCCACAATCAGGTCCTCTCCGCTGTAATCGTCGGCTGTGGTGAAAATACGACTTTCTAAAAACTCCTTTTTCGGAATTTTGCCTTCATTGTCATATTTTTCAAAAAAGAAATTGATGTGGTTGTCTACAAAATCCAGCAAAAGCGCCACAATACGCGGTTTGAATGCCTTAAAGTAGGTCTGAATTTTAAAAACCAAATAGGCAATCCACAAACCGACAGGAATGAGCAAAGCGAGGGTAAATACAAAGATGCCGATGTACAATTGCAGTGCCACTACGCCCAACAACAAGAGTACCGATACAAACATCAGGCGAATCAATCGCCTGCGCTGCAACTCCAGGTGCACCAGTTCGGGGTGAATGCTCTGGTTGTAAAATAATCGAAAATCGTTGTATTGCATCCTTTTTCGGGCCTATTGCTTGAGTTTATCTTCCATTTCTTCCAAAGAAACACCTTTGGTTTCCGGCATCAGCAACCACACAAACAGCAATTGCAAAAACATCATGCCGGCGAAAAAAGCAAAGATAATGCCGCCGCCATAAGCCGCGTTGAAATAGGGAAATAAACCGGCAATCAAAGCCGCAAATACCCAGTGCGTACTGCTGCCCAGCGAGTTGCCAAATGCCCGCACCTTGGTTGGGAAAATCTCTGAAATAAACACCCAGATCACCGCGCCCTGGCCAATCGCATGTGAAGCGATAAACACAAACAGCAACACCGGCACCAACCAGCCCTGCACATTGTTGAAAAATGCCCAGGCAACACCACCCAGCGACAAAATATACCCGATACTTCCGATATACATCAGAAAACGACGCCCGAAACGATCAATCAGCGCCAGTCCAAGCATCGTGAATACTAAGTTTACAACCCCGATGCCTGTGGTAGAAAGGAGCGCTGCATCATCGCCTAAATTCAGATTTTTTAAAATGCGCGGCGCATAATAAATCACCGCATTGATGCCCGAAACCTGATTGAAAAAGGCAAACAAAAACACTAATAAAATGGGCTTGTTGAAACGCCCGGAAAGGATGTCGCTCAGGCCCGTATTGCTACTTTTTTCTTTAACTTTAAATGCTGCAATGCTCTCTTCCACAATACCAGGGTCGAGCCGGCCCAGAATTTTCCGCGCCTCCGCTTCCTTGCCCGCCGCACTGATGAGCCAGCGCGGACTCTCCGGCACAAAAAACATGCCCACCATATACAAAACCGAAGGAATGGCCATCACACCCAGCATCCAGCGCCAGGCGTTATCGTCGGAAACATTCATACCGATGATCCAGTTCGACAAATAGGCGAGCAATATACCCAGTACGATATTGAACTGAAATAAAGCCGTCAGGGTACCGCGCAGCCGCGTAGGCGCGATCTCGGCAATATACATCGGCGCTACCACAGAGGAAACGCCTACCGCCAATCCGCCCAAAAAGCGGAAAAACATCAGCCACGAAACGTTCGGCGCCAGTGCCGAACCCACCGAGCAAACCAAAAACAAAATGCCCACCCAAAGCAGGGTAGGGCGGCGCCCGAAGGATTGTGCCGGCAGCCCGCCAAGCGCGGCGCCCGCAATGGTGCCGTATAGCCCGACGCCCACCATCTGCCCAACCATCAGGTCGCTCAGGCGCCATTGTTGCTGAATGGCCTGCTCGCCGCCGGAGATCACCGCCGTGTCGAAGCCAAATAATAAACCGCCCAGCGCGACGGTGACCGACCAAAAGATCAGGTTTTTGTAATTCATTGCCGAATATTTTGGGCAAAGAAAGGAAGCCGGGCGGTTTTTTCGCTGTTTTTATCTGAATTTCCTATTGGTACGCCACAAAAAAAGTTGCTTTGCCATCTTCAATGCGCGCCGGCGCATATTCGTACTGGTCAAAACCAAGGTTTTTGATGGGGCGCTGCAAATTAGTACTGAAGCTACAACTCACCTTTTTACCATTGAAGGTAATGGTTTGGTTAAAAATATTGCGCAGCTGAAAGGTGTAGTCCTCTACCGCCGTAATAATCAGCTGATCGCTGCCACTCCCGTTGCTCAGGGCATGTCGTTCCAAACCAATAAAGTCCGGAACAGGCACGAGGTAACGAATGAGTACATTGCCCGGCGTGCCATCGGTTTTAAACACTTTTCCAGGCGTAAAAAAAGCCTCCAGCTCGGCCTTGCTCCAGCTGGCGGTCGCGCCGGGCGGCGCAAAACCTTCCTGATTGAAAGTAAAGGAAAAACCCGGGTTTGAGTCGTCAAAACCGTAAAAGCCGGATTCGATATGTTTACGAATATCCAAAGTGCCTGTGGAGCGGTTGGTATACAGGTTAGACAAAGGTGCTTTTACTTCCCGGCCTACGGTTACATCAAAGGGTTTATTGAAGCCGTCGTAGTCGGCCAGAATACCTTCTGTAAAAAAATCGCGCGTGAAAGGGCGTTCTTCCGGAACCAGCTCGGCATCTTTTTTACAGGAGGAAAAAAGCGGAAGCGCAATGGCTGCCAGGGTGAGCAATAGGATGTTGCGCATAAGTTTTAAAGCATTAAACCCCGATTTGGGTGGATTTGAAAATGAATGGAGCCTTTTTCATTGGTTTTAAAGGATTAAAAAAGATGCCAAATCTATTGCAACAAAAGCCGGAGCGAAAATTGCAAATCGGAGTTGGTGTAAGTATCGTCGTCCTTGAAATAGTTATCGTGGGTAAGGTCAAAAATGCCCTGGGTATAGCGGATGGAAAAACGCAGGTTGTTGCTCAGCGCATACTCATGTCCGATGCAGAAACCGACGTCCTCACGTTGGAGAGCCTGCTGGTAATCCAGTTCCTTAAAGTCGTTCAGCCCGATGCTACCTGCGGTGAACGAACCACTGTCGATGTAGGCGTTGTAAAAAATTACAGCCGGGCGCACACCCAGCAGCCAGGCACTGCGGCCTTGCGCGCGGGGTACAAATTTTAGTAAAATGGGGAGTTCCAGATTAGTCAGTCCCCGCAATTGTGTATTCGTGTAGGTGTACCCAAAGGTCAAAGGCGTCACGATATAATCTTCAAATAGCGCCGTAGCGCTGCGCCCCGGCCCATATTTTACCTGCGGCTCAATTTGTACATAAAGGCGTTCGCGCCAGCGGAAACTGCCAAAAGCACCGAGGTGGAAGCCGCTGCCTTGTTGTCCGGTTTGCAGGTTGGGTATATTGACCTGCCCGCCAAGCAGTATGCCCCATTCAAACGGTTCGTAGGCAACGCGCGGCTTTTCCTCCTGTTTTTGTCCCAGCCGCGTGCGGATACCCACGGTGGCGTTCAGGGAGCTAAGGGTTTGGGTGCGGGTTGTGGAATTATCAAAATACTCCTGTGTATCCGGATACGCATCAGAAACATCCGGCGCGGGGTTAAGGGCTTCTCTGGCAATGCGCATTTCCCGCGATTTTCCGAGGGTGTTGAAAAAATTGGCTCCTACTTCCAGCGCCGTTTTTTTGTTCAGCCACAAGGCCCAGCGCAAGCTGAAATCGGCAACTGGCAATACATCCGGCTTAAAATACCTGATGCTGTACAATTCGCCTTCCGAAAGGATGGGTTGTGTAATTTTTTGGGCCATCAGACCAACACGCGGCGCCAGGCTCAACTCCATGCCGCCGGGAATGGGCACATTCAGGCGCGGCCCTACACTCAGCGATACGGCATGCAGGCGCTGATAGGCCCGAACACGCTGATTATTACCAATGCTGTAGCCAATTCCGATGCCATCAATGGCCTGGTAGCGCAGCGCCGCATCGGCCGAAAACAGGCGTTGAAAACGGTATTCACCGCCCAGCGCGAGGTTGTGGTAACCCCAGCCCTCAAAGGCATTATCGTGATAGGCATAGCCGGTACCAGCTTCAAAAGCAAGAGCAATGCGGTCTTTTTGCGCATTGGCCGTAAGGCTCCACACGCAAAAGAGCATAAAAAAACAGATACTTCGCATAGAGAAATGGTTTGGAAAAAAAGTTGGTGATTATTGCTGGCGCACCAGCCAAAAGTGATAAGGTTCGGGTTTGTTGTCGGGGTCGGTGCAGAGTATCCAGCGAATTTGAGCGCGGATGCTGTCGGTGCCGACAAAGCGGCCGGTCAAATGAGGCATACAGCGCTGATCGGAAGAAATACTGCAATAACTCGGATAAAATGCCTTCGGAATCGGAAAAGAAAAAATATCAATGCTGTCGCCTTCCGGTAATTTATAATAGGCAAAATTTCCCGAAATACCTCCATTGAAGTTTTCCCGCGAGGCAATACCAAAAGTAGAGGTCGGGAAAACAGTGCCGGGTACATCAGGCGAAATACCGGCCAGCACCAATCCAAAAGGCTCAAAACAGGGGCAACCCAGCATGTCTTTGGCAATAAACAGGTTTTCCTGCTTGCGTATACACCAGGAACCCATATCTACTTTATCGGGCGGACAACCGCAATTGTCCTCTATACATTCCGTGTTGTTGGGGCAATATCCGCAGGGGCTGACTTCCGGCTCCGAGCGGTCGCGACAAGCCGTCCAAAGCAGCGATAAAAGGGCGAAAAACAAAACAGTATTTTTCATGCTTCAGGTTTTTAATAGTTGAAATAGCGGAAAAAAATAACGGCCTCGCCATTGCTGATTTTTTGCACATAACCGCCGCGGTCAAAGCTGCCGCCGAAACGGAAGCGCGCCAATTTGCCATAAAAAGGAATGCCAGCCTCTGGTGATCCATAATCTTCTACCGATTCGAGGCGCAGAAATGCGTCGGACAAAGGCTGGTCGTTGCCGCCAACGCTAATGGCGGGCATCCATTGGTTGAGCACGATTTGTGCCTGACCGGGCGCGTCGCCAAAGCTGAATTCCCGACCGGGAACGAGCAGCGCGTCTAATTCCTCTTTGCGCCATTCCGGGTTTTGCTCGGTCGAAGTAATTTTCTCGTCGCGGCAAAGCCGGATTCCGATGCCCCATTTGAACAGCAGGTCGTAGTACAGTCCGCCCCAGGTATATTTATTGCTGTCCGGCGCAATAAAGTAGTTGCTTTGTTGCTTCAGCGTCGCTTCCAGCGGCAGGTTGCCGATAGAGTCAATCACAATGGTTTGTTCTCCCTGCACAAAAAACGGCTGTGTAATGCCGTCGGGCGTACTTATGGTGCAGCGGGCAAAAAAATCGCTGGGTCGGATTTCAGGGGGGACATCGGCGTCTTTCTTACAGCCGACAGCGCTAATCAGCGCGAACAGGCTCAGGATATAAATTGTGTTTCGCATGGCGTTTGTATTTGTATGGTCTGACATAGTGGCGCAGGGTAAGCTGCACATCGCAGTTGAGGTGGGTGGTATTGTCTTTGAAAAAATTGTCGTGTGTGAGGTCGAGCATGCCCTGGTTGTAGCGCAAGTCCAGCGCCCAGCTACGCGCAAAACGCCATTCCATGCCCAAAACCAAGCCCAGATCGAATTGGCGTACCCCGTCGCGCAAGTCGAGATTAACCTGCGGGCCCGGCAAAAATCCGCTGCCGCTGCTGCTATTGGAACCGGTTGGGAAAATAGGTGTGCACCAGGCGGGTTTTACTCCTGCTAACCAGGAAGTTTTGCCAATACCCTTGTTTTCCTGTTTCAGCAAAAGGGGCATTTCAATAAAAAACAGGTTGTTCATTTCCCAGCGAATATCCAGCACATTACCGGGCGATACATACTTAAACTCGGCTGTTTCCTGGTAATTACTGACGTATTTGAACTGCACTTCCGCCTGAAAACGGTAGTCTCGCGTAAGCGGTGCGCTAATGTGATACCCCAGGTGCGGCATGATACTCAGGCGTCGGGCCTCGTAGTTCACCACATTCAGATTGCCGCCCAGAATCATGCCCCGCTGGAAGCGCCGGGCCTTGCGCGGGTGCCGCTCGGCCGGACGAATCAGGGTGTCCGGACCGGCCATTTGCCATGCCAGCGCGCTTTCACTTTGCGGCAAAGGCAGTAAAGCGCCAAAAGTACGCAGCATTTGCGCTGCTGCTAAGGCCGCAGCGGCTTCCGGCGCAAGCAGGTCTTGCGCTTTATCGAGCGGCGAAAGTCCTTTCGAGGCCAGTGTTTCGGCGGCTGTAAATCCTGCATCCGCAGCAGACAGGCTATTGAAAACAGGACTGTCGGAGGACTTGGAAGTACCGGCATTGCTCTTGTTCCCTGGCAAATCGGTTTGCCTGAAGTCGGCCCCGGATAAGGGCGTTTGCGGCGCCCGGGCCGACTTGCTTCCCGACTTGTCTGATGGTTCCTTCGTTTTTGCCTGTGTGTAAATGCCTTGTTCGGCGTTTATGGGGGCTTCATTCAGGGTTTGTAATGCGCTTGTTTGCGCTTGCTGCTTGTCTGTATTCGCCGGGCCTGCAGGGGGGCTTGCAGGGCCAAATGCTGAGCTGTTTTGTTCCTTGCTGACACCGGATAGCGCGCCCTTGTCGGGCGATTGCTCCGGCACACCCTGATGGTGCCTGGCAGGGAATTGGCCGCTGGCCCACCAGGCGCCAAGGGCTGCAACACTCAAAAATATCCAGAGCAGGTAGCGGCGTTTGCTGCCGGAAGCTGCCGGACTTGGTTTGGGCGTTTCGGGCATAGGTGGGCCGCCGCCTTCGGGGGTGTCGCTTTCGAGGAGCGCGAGCATTTTCTGCCAGTCCGCGTCCTGTACCGGCGTTTTCAAATCCTGGATTTTTTCCCGGATTTTCAATTCGTCGTGTAGTTCATGCGATTTCATAGCAGGAAGAATGCGGGGAGTTTGAAGGTTTTGGATAATTTTTTTTGCAGCAGTCGGCGTGCCTCGGCGAGGTGCCACTTGGAGGTACTCTCATCAATCTGGAGCAGTTCGGCAATTTCGCGGTGTTTGTACCCGTCGATGACGTAGAGGTTGAACACCGTGCGCTGGTTATCGGGCAATTGCTGAATCAGGGCCAGCAATTCCTCGGCGGCGATATGGTCTACGGCGCTGTTTTGAATGGGCTGATCGCTGAAATCGCCGAAGCTGAGGTTTCGGTGATAGACGTTTTTGCGGCGGGCAAAATCAATGGTCGTATGCGTCACGATACTGGCCATCCAGCCGCCGAAAGCGCCGCTGCCGCTGTAATTGGCCATATTGTGGAAGATTTTGAGGAAGGCCTGATTGAGCACTTCCACCGCTTCATTCCGATTGCCGAAGTAGCGCAGCGGAATGGGCATCAGCCGTTCGAAGTAGCGCCGGTAGAGCAGTTCCTGCGCCAGCCGGTGCTGTTGCAGGCAGCCCTCGCGGAGCATCTCGTCGCTGCTTTTTTCGTTGTATGTTGGCGTATTCATGCTGAAGTTCCAAGCTCTTTGTTGGTATGTCGCAAGGAACAACAAAATGGTCGGGCGGATGGTGAGTTTTTTTGAAAAAAATGAGAGGAGGCGCTGTGGAACCAGGATTTGCTTGATTTTTTTATCATTGTTCAAGTTTTTGTGCCTTTGAGGTGAGCTTAGCCACGTAAGGTTTCGCACGGATGTGCGCAGATCGTTCACACAGAAAACACAGATTCAGTGCCTTCTGTGTGAATGATCTGTGCACATCCGTGCGAAACCTTACGTGGCTAAGCTCCCTCCATGACATAGAAATCTGAACAATCTCTTCAACTCAAACAAAAATCAGGAAAATTCTGCTTCCCCGCCCTATCTTGCGCCTGTATTCCAAAACTAAAAAACACCCCACACGCATGCCTGAAAACACGGTATTTATTTCCCACACTTCCAGGGACGATCTTTTCGTCAAATCCCTTCGCCAATCGCTCGAATCGTCCGGGGTGCGCGTCTGGGCCGACAGCCGCCAACTGCTGCCCGGCGATGCGCTGGAACCTGCTATCCAGCAGGCCATTCGCGAACACGAGGTCTTTTTACTCGTTTTTTCCAAAAATACCATCCAGTCCCCTTGGGTGAAAAAGGAATTGGATTACGCCAAATCCCTGCAAAAACGCATCGTCACCCTGCTGCTCGACGAGCAGACCGTCGGCGCATTGGCCTGGTTGTTTGAGATAGAACCCGTCGCCGTACACGTCTCCAGCAGCGATATACAGGCCGCGCTGCCGCAAATCCACAGCGCCTTAGGCCTGCGCCTGCCCGATGATGCGACGCCAGCCATTACTCCGGACGAAACCCAATACAACGACCTCACCCTGGTACTCGAAGCCCCGGAACTCTATACCGAAGGCGGCGTGCGGCGCGGACGCGCCAGAGCGCATTTCGTCATGGAACCCGCCGACGGCAGCGAAAAGATCACCACCGAACCCTTCGATTTTACCTCGCCCCTCGGCCCCATTGAGGCCGGACGGATGAAATGGTATATCGAAGATTACCCGCAAGCGCCATTTTTAGAAAAAATTCTCGACCGCGGCGCCGCATTGGAAAAGGAAATGGCCGAGTGGGGACAGGCGCTTTTTCAAAAACTGACCGAAGTGCCCGATGCCCGCGAGTTGGTTTGGGAATGGAAAGGCGAGGCGGTACACGAACGCCGTTTTTCTGTGCAATTCAATTTTTTCAACGATAAAAACCTGCCCGCCGAAAAATTAGAGGCGGTAAACCTGCTGATCGCCACGCCCTGGGAAATCCTGCACGATGGGCGGGGCTACCTGTTTCAGGGCAAAAAGCCGGTGCGCGTGCGGCGGCGTATCCCCAACCGAAGCAAAAAAGCCAAACTTGAATTGCAGGACAAACTCCGCGTCCTCCTCCTCAGTCCGCGTCCGGAAGACGAGCGAGCGGGTTATATTGACCACCGCGTGGCCCCGGCCGCCCTGCTGGCCGCCCTCGAACCCCTCGGCGACCGTGCGGAATTACAGCTGCTCGAAACGCCGACGTTTTCCGCCATGTGCGCCGCCATACGCGACGCCGAACGCGCCGGAAAACCTTTTTCGGTGGTGCACTTCGACGGACACGGGGTATTCGACCCCCACCGCGGCCTCGGCGCTTTGTGTTTTGAAAGCGCAGAAAGCGGCGAACAGGATAAACTGGAAGACCGTAAAACCCACATCGTGTACGCCGACCAATTACTGGCCGAACTGCGTGGTTTTCGTATTCCCTTTTTCTTTTTGGATGCCTGCCAGTCGGCGATGGCTGAAAAAGACCCGACGGCCTCTGTCGCCGCCACGCTGCTCGAAACCGGCGCAGCCTCGGTGGCGGCCATGTCGTACAGCGTACTGGTCAGTACCGCCGAGGCATTTGCCAAAGCCTTTTACATGGCCCTGGCTCAGGGCGAGCGCATCGGCTCGGCCATGCTGGCCGGACAGCGGGCGCTGCACGCCGATCCGGTGCGCGCCGAGCTGCCCCGGGGCGAAAAACTGCGTTTGCAGGACTGGTTTGTGCCGGTGCTGTTTCAGGAGCAAACAGACCCGCGCTTGGTGAAAGTCATACCTGGCGCGCAGAGCCGGAAAATCAGCGCGGAGCAGCGCGCCGCCCGCGCCGGCGATACGCCCGATAAACCCCACGGCGGCCACCATTTTGTGGGCCGCAAGCGCGAGTTGCTGGCCCTCGAACGCCTGCTCCTGCGCGAGCGCTGGGCTGCCCTCCTGGGCGCGGGGGGTGCAGGTAAAACCACCTTAGCCGCCGAACTGGCCCGCTGGATGCTGCGCACCGGGCGTTTTGAGCGCCTGGCTTTTGTGTCTTTTGAAGGCGTGCGCGATGTGAGAACGGCCTTGCTTGCTTTGGGGACGCAGTTGCTCGGGAAAGACTTCGTGAGCCGCGTGGCAGATGACGAGGACAAAGCCTTTCAGGAAATCGCGCGCCGCTTAGCCGAGTACCGCACCCTGATTATCCTTGATAACCTCGAAAGTATACAACCCAATCCCAATGGCGAGCCGCTCCCGGGCGTGGAGTCATTTGATAAGTTCCTTGCTTTTTTTGGGCGCCTGCTGAAAAGCGACGAGCGCACCCGCCTGTTGCTGACCACCCGCGAGCCGCTGCCCGCGCCTTTTGATAGAGGCCGCAATACCCGTCGCATCGGACAACTCGCCCCCGCCGATGCCCTGCGCCTGATTGCCGAGGTGATGCGTACCGCCGGTATCGCAGTGCCCAGCCTGAATGTGGAAGACCTCGACGAGCAGTTTGGCGCCCTGGCCCGCACGGCCAATTACCACGCCCGGGCGCTGACTTTGCTGACCCAGTCGCTGGCCGGCATGGGCGAAGCCAGCCGCGAAAACCTGCTGGCCTTTAACGCCAATTATAGCCACCTGATGGCCGAATTGGAACGCAGAAAGCCGGGTGAACGCGAAAACTCCCTATTCGCCAGCGTAGCACTTTCGCTGCAACGGCTGCCGGAGGAAATGCGTGCGGTGGTGAATGCACTGGCAGTATACCACGGCGGCGCAGATGTAGCCACCTGGGCAATGGTAGCCGAATGCGAGCAGCAGGAAACTTACGATGCCGGTTTTGCCTTGGTAGCGGTTGGCTTGGCAGAAGTAGCCCTGAATGTCCCTCCCTATTACTTCAAAATAGATCCCGCCCTGCCCGCCTGCCTGGCGGCCAATACCCCGCCGGCGCAATTGGAAACCCAAAAGCAGCGCTGGGTGGAGGGGATGATGGCTTTGCGCGTTTTTTTATATGAGCAACAATTTCAAAACAGCACGCTGGCCCATGACCTCGCCCTGCTCAGCGAAGCTAACCTCGTGGCTATGCTGGCTGAATTGGAAAAAACGGCAGGGCCGGAACAATTGGTGCATGAAGCAGGCAAGGTAGAAGCCCTTTTCTCCACACTCTCCCGCCCGCAGGTGGTCTATTTTGCCCAAAACATCCGGGAGCGGGCAGCGGCGCAATTGGCCACCGGGGGTGGATGGAGCCATGCGCAATATTTAAGCCAAAGCGCAGCGGTGGATCGTTTGTTGGAACAGGGCAATTTGCCCGCTGCTTCTCAATTGGCCAGGGCTGTGTTGGCTCAATGTGAGCAGGTGGGCAGCCAGGCTTACCCGGGGGCAGAGTACGATTGGGCGACCGCCAATTTCCGCCTTGGCAGGGTACTACAAATGGCCGGACAAGATGAACAAGCCCTGCCTTTTTTACAAATGGCGCGACAGCGCTTTTTGCCTTTAGCCAAGGCGGGCGATACGAGTGCCGGGCGTATGGCTTCTGTTTGTTTGTCGGAAATAGGAGATTGTTTTCTGCTTTTAGGCCAATACGAACAAGCTGCCGCGCAGTACCAGCAGGCGGTTGAATTAAGTGAAAAACGAGGTGATTTACGCCTGGGGGCTGTTGGGACGATACAATTAGCCACCACCCGATTACGCCAAAAAAACTACGCCGAAGCCCTGCGCCTGTACGAAGAGACCAAAACCTTTTTTGAACGCAATCAGGAAGCAGCATCGGTGGCGACGATTTGGCATCAAATCGGTATAATGCATCAGGAATCCAAAAACTACCCAGCAGCGGAGACGGCTTATCAACGGGCTTTGGAGATTCGTATTAGGGAGAAAATTAGACAGGATGAGGCCGCGTCGCTTACACAATTGGGTAGTTTGTACAAGGCAACTGGCCGTCTGGAAGATGCGGTACGGATGTATGAGCGGGCAGCAGAGCTTTATGTTGCTTTAAAAGATATTCGTTATGAAGGTGTTGTAAGAAATAACCTTGCCGATACCTTGATTAAACGCCGTAGCCCTGCTGAAGCCAGAATCCAATTGCTGCGCGCTATTGAGTGCAAAGCACAATTCGGGCATGTGGCGGAGCCGTGGACAACATGGGCTATTCTTTATGATCTTGAAACGGCCGAAGGCAATACCGCCGCCGCTTTTGAGGCCCGGCAAAAAGCCATGCAGGCCTATGCGGCGTATCGGCGGGATGGCGGGGAGAGTCAGAGTAGTCGCTTTCGATTGGTAGCAGCAGTGGTAAAGGCCATTCAGTCCGGAGAAGAGCAAGTGCTGATACCGCAGTTGGAAGAAATGCTGCAAGAGGATCGCCCTGTTTTTGTCAAAGCCCTCATCCACACTCTGCTGGCCCTGTTGCGCGGCGAAGGTAGTCCTGCCCTGGCGGATGATCCGGCGTTGTCTTATGCGGATGCGGTGGAGTTGCGTTTGGTGCTTGAGGGGTAGGCTACCCCCCGGCCCCCTGGAGCGCCCGCAAAAACACCTCCACAGGCTGTGCGCCCGAAACCGCGTATTTGCGGTCAATCACAAAAAAGGGAACGCCGGTTATGCCTAAGGTTTGGGCTTCCCGGATGTCGGCCTCCACCTCGGCGCTGAAGCGCTTGTCCTGCAACACGGCCAGGGCGGCAGCGCGGTCCAATCCGGCGTCTTTGGCTAAGTCGGCAAGGGCGTTGGCGTCGGCGATGTTGCCGCCTTCGCAGAAATAGGCGCGGAAAAGCCGCTCTTTCATGGCGTCGCCGAGGCCCAGGGTTTTGGCGTATTGCAGCAGGCGGTGTGCATCAAAAGAGTTGGCCACCACCGCTTTTTCAAAATGATATTCTAATCCGGCACGCGCGGCCATCTGGGTCACCTGCGTGTGCATGGCCTCCGACTGCGCTTTGCTGATGCCTTTGCGCTCGGCCAGGTAGCTGAATACATCCATGCCGGGCCGGGTCTCCTGCTCCGGATCAAGCTGGAAACTGCGCCATTGTATCTCCACGCTGTCTTTGCCGGAAAAATCTTTCAGCGCCGCTTCGAGGTGGCGTTTGCCAATATAACAGAAAGGACAAAGGATGTCCGACCAGATTTCTATACGCATATTGTCTGTTTTTATACCCGGGTGGGGTGGGGTTTCGCACAGATATGCACAGATCGCTTACACAGAAAACACAGCATTCAGTGCCTTCTGTGTGAATGATCTGTGCATCTCTGTGCGAAATCTTCCGTGTAACATCTGTGAGCAACTATCTATCCCCGAACAAGCGTCCGGATATATTGTTTCGCGCCGGGCAGGGAAAAATGCAGGAAATACACGCCCTTGGCTAAGTCTTGCAGCGGAATTTCCAGCTGCCCCTGCGGCAAATCCTGCTGCCGATACACCTCGCGGCCGCGCCAGTCGAGCACACGCAGGCTGCTGCCCGCCGGAAGCTCGCTCAGGCGTACCACGCTGCTCGCCGGATTGGGCGCGATCTGTATGTTTTCCAGCGGGTTCGGACTACCCACCCCGCTCGTGATGCTCTGAAAACCGGCGAAAAAAATCAGGGTTTGGGTAATAGCAGGCGTTACGCAGCCGCCGTGATCGAGGTTGGGGCCTACATCGCTCACCTGAAAATTGGGTGCGCCCAGCGCCTGCATGGTATCGCGTGCCACAATGCTGTTGCGGAAAGGCACCTGGTCGTCGGCCGTGCAGTAAAAAATACGCGTCGGGCGGAGAGGCTTCCAGCGGTACACATCGTTGTCGCGCAGGGCCAGGTTGATGGGGTGGTTAGGGTTGGCCTCTACGGCTGCCACCACATTGTCTTGCAGCATACGCCGCGCAATCGAAGCGCCGGTTTCGGCCGTCAGCGTTTGAATCAGGAACTGGTTGAGGTCGGTCAGGCTGATCTGGCCATCATAGTATTCCTGAATTTTCGGGGCGTATTGCGGCTTGAAAATATCCGTGAGGTTGTTGTACAAATTGCCATACACCTCCTGATACCCGAGGGCAGTATTCGGAATGTAGGCGGGGTAAAAATAGGCATCCGGACTAAGAATCAAATCGCGCATGACGCCCGAAATGCTGTACGGGCCGGAGAGGTGAGCCGCCGCCGTCACCTCAAAGCCTGTTGCCGGGTTGAGTTCAATGGCGCGGTGCAGGGCCATGGCGGCGTGTCCGCCCTGCGAATATCCGGTGATGAACAGTTGCTCATTGCTGAAGTAGCCATTTTGCATCAGCCATTGCTCCGAGGCGCGCAACATATCCAGCGCTGCAGAAGCCGCTGTGGCGGCGTGTACGTAAGTCTGGAAACCGCGTCCGTCGCCCATGCCCACATAATCGGGCAAGAAGGAAATGTAGCCCATCGCCGCAAAGATCAGGCCCACATCGCCCTCGCCGCCGCCCGGCGAACCGAGCCGGGAAGGCACGCAGGTTTTGCAGCTGGAAGTGCCGTGCTGGTATACGAGGCGGGGGTAAACCTTGGTCGCATTATCCGGCACCACGATCAGGCCGGAGAGGGTATCGGGCTGGCCTTTGGCATCTTTCGAGGTGTAGGTGATTTTGTAATATTTTGCCCCGTATTGCAGAAACGGCACTTGAAACTGGGCAATCAATTGCCCCTGAGTGCGCGCGCCGTTGAGGCTGCTGCTGACGAGTTGCTGGGCATTGAGCTGCGGATGCAGCAGCGCTGCAAGGACGGACAGGACAAGAATTTTTCGCATGATTAACGGGTTAAATGACTTTATTTTTGCTTAATCCATATATTCTTTTCGCCGGTCAGGGATTGCAGGGCGTTGATTTTTTGCTGCACTTCGGCAATGTCTTTGTATTTAAACGTGATACCTACCTGGTAGCCGCTTTTTTGCACGCTGTACACCTGATGTCCGCCATTGCGCAGCATTTTTTCGAGGCGCTCGGCGTTCACTTTTTCGCGCAGGGTGGCCACAATCAGGATGCAAGTGCGGCCTTCGCCTGCGGGCGCGGCATTGGTCGGCGGGGCAGGTTTGGCGGCCGGTTTTTCCGGCGCGGGTTTGGCCTTTGGGGTTTGTTCAGCGCGGGGCTGATTCAGCTTTCCCGCATCAGGGGTAGCAGCAGGCGGTGCATCTTCTGATTTAGGTGCGGTATTTTCCACAATCGGCAAGTCGTCGATACTGTCGGAAACGAGACCTAATTTTTCCCGGAAAAACCACAGGCCTGCACCGAGCAATACTGCGGCAGCGAGACCAATCCACCAACCGGCGTTGCTTCGTTTTCGGGGTGGGGTAGGCAGATACGGATTTTCGCTTGCGGCGGGACTGGTACTGCTGCCGACGGTAGCTGCCGGCACTGCCGGTGCTGCAACATTCTCGCGCGCACGGGCGAGGGGAGAAAATTGAAGGGTCGGCAATCCATAATGTTCCGTGCTGAAATTGGTGGCATCCGGCAGGAACTGAATTTTTTGCATGTAATTTTTATACAAACGCCCCACGCCGGGAAGGCTTACGATCTCGCGCTGATCCAGCAATTGCTGGGTTTGTGCTACAAATTCTTCAATAATCCGGCGACTTTCCTCGGCAGAAAAATGGTATGTGGAGCTTAATTCCTGCACTAAAATTCCGTCGTCCACCATAAGGTTTTCACTAAAACTCAGGGATTTTGCAGGTGGCGCAATCGTGCCTGCAATATAATCGGTAGCGGCCGGCGCTTTGGTGGCAGTGAAGCCTCCCAAACCGGGAATACTCAGTGAATCGTGGCGAAAAAGCAGTTTTTCGATATGGGCGGCAATGTCAACTTTACTCATGCAATACAATTGATTGGTCGTGTCAGTATTTTTACGGCAAAAATACTGCCAAACCGGGCTTGCTGTAAAGCGCTAAGGTACAACAAGCCTTAAAAACAAAAGCCTTCAATATTTCCATTGTCCGGCAACGGCACATAATCATTACAGATTAAGAAATTTCCGTAGCCTTCAAGCGTCGCGGCGCTTTGCGGACCACTCTCCAAACGGTAATACATGCGGTAATATTTGCCCGGATTAAACAGGGCAGGGTCGGCAAAGCGCAAGGCGCTGCCTTGTGGAAGTAAATATGATTTTTGCTCTACGAGGTTGTGATTTTCATCAACAATGGCAGTTTTTAGCTTGTACGCTTGTCCCCACACATCCGTAATTACCGTAAAATGCAGGGCGGTTCCGGTTTTGGCCGGATTGGGCGAGAAGTTCAGTGCCGTGAAGGCGCCGATTGCGTTGCTGTCCAATTGAATGGTGTCGCTATAATTCAACAGGGCGCGTTGCTCTAAGGTAAGCGTTTGGTTTTTCCACTGCATACTCGCATCGCAGGAGCCATAAGTGCCGTAAGGCTGTCCAATGTCGTCGGTGAGCTGGATACATTTAATATCTTCCACGGGTACAGGCGGCGCCGGATCTTCGCAGGAAAACAGGAATGGCAGCGGGAGCAGGGGTAAAAAAAGGTTTTTCATAAGTGGTGCGGAATTTTTTGGTGAATTTTATAATGGAAAGATATATCCATTTTGATTTTCAGCGGGTTGGGCATAGTGTAAGATGAAATTTGTGCTGAAAAGGTTGGTGCGGGCATAAAAATTATTTCGTGTAGAAATGACAATAAGTATTATCTTTGCCACAGTATATACGGACAAAAGATATGAGTGAAGTCGAAAGTTTTTTTAAATCTGCTTTTTCGGTAGATAATGTGATCTTCGGCTTCGACGGCAGGAGTTTGAAAGTGCTGCTTATTCAGCGCGGCGCTGCACCTTTCCGGGGCAAATGGGCATTGCCCGGCGACCTGGTTTACCCCAATGAAGACCTCGATGCTGCCGCCGAACGGGTATTGCAACAACTGACCGGATTGAGTAATGTTTACCTCGAACAGGTAAAAGCTTTTGGCGCCGTGGATCGCCACCCGATCGGCCGTGTCATTACAATTGCCTATTATTCGCTGATTAAAATCAGTAATTATGCTGTAACGCCCGCTTCTTTTGCGCAATCGGCGCAATGGCATGAGGCCAATAACGTCATTACCGATCTGGCGTTCGACCACAACGATATTCTGGATACCTGTTTGCAGCAACTCAAAACCAAAGCCCGCCGCGAACCGATTGGTTTTGAATTGTTGCCGCCCAAGTTTACCCTAACGGAGTTACAGCAATTGTACGAGGCCATCCTCGATCAGCCCAAAGGTTTGGACAAGCGCAATTTCCGAAAGAAAATTCTGGCGATGAATATTCTGGTAGAATGCTCCGAACAGCAAGCCGGCGTGGCCCATCGCCCGGCCAAACTGTATCAGTTCGACAAGGAAAAATACGAAGCCCTTGCCGCCAAAGGCCTGAGCTTCGATTTGTAATTCCAGAACGAGCGTTTACTCCCAGACAAAGTCTTCGGTAAATGCCGTGAACTTGATCATATCGGCAATAAATGCCGGCGGAATGGCTAATTTTCTCAGTTTGGTATCGAGCCAGGCGCCGTCAATATTCAGGGTTGCGGATAAAGTGCCGTCTTGTTTGAAAATTTCATGGCGAAAGGAAAAACGACTGTAATCCCGTCGTAATTTGCTGATCCGCAGGTTGATACTAATGTTGTCGCCCATGCGCAGTTCGCGGCGGAATATCGCTTCTTCGCGCAGCAGCACAAAACCGAGCTGGTGTTGCTGCATGACAGCCATGTCGAGGCCGCAGTCTTGTAAAAACTGCACCCGCAGGCTGGCGCCAAGGTCGTAGTAGACAGAATGGCGGAGGTGAAAATTGGCGTCGAAATCGGCCCAACGCAGGGGCATTTCCTTTTGATAAGTTGTCATTGCGCGTGTGGTGCATTTATGTCCGGAAAAGACGTTTTTCGTTAATCGTTGGTTAAACCGCAGCAAAGGTCTGTGGGTTCCGCTACTTTTGGGCCACCTTTCACAAAATTTTATTTTCTGTCTGCATGAAAAAAATCTGGATGGTTTGCGCAGCGTTAATGATTACGCTCAGCGCTTTCGCACAGCAAAAAACACTTCCGGTGGTCAACCTTAAAACTACCGACGGCAAAACAGTCAGCACCAAAGAACTGGCCACACCCGGTAAAATTACCGTTGTGAGCTTTTGGGCCACCTGGTGTTCGCCCTGTAAAAAAGAACTCGACGCCATCATGGATTATTATCCCGAATGGCAATCGAAATACAACATGCAATTGGTCGCCATCAGCGTAGATGATGCGCGTACCGCCGCTAAAATTCCTTCCATGGTGGAAGAAAAAGGCTGGGAATACAGCATTCTCATCGATTCCAGCAAAGAATTACAACAAGCACTCGGCGTCGCATCGGTGCCGTTTACACTCCTCATCGATCAGAATGGCAACGTGGTTTTTGAACATAACGGCTACGCTCCCGGCGATGAACTCGAACTCGAAGAAAAACTCAAAGAACTGAGTAAGTAAAGGTTCGGAGGTTTGGGGTTCCAGGTTTGGGGTTCCAGGTTAGGGGTTATAGGTTCGGAGGTTATAGGTTCGGAGGTTATAGGTTCGGAGGTTTGAAATTTTTTTTGCTTATTCGCTTGCTATTCTGAAATATCAAGCAAAAATTAACCTCCAAACCTCCAAACCTCCAAACCTCCAAACCTCCAAACCTCCAAACCTCCAAACCTCCAAACCTCCAAACCTCCAAACCTCCAAACCTCCAAACCTCCAAACCTCCAAACCTCCAA
>JAFLBP010000055.1 GCA_017303875.1 Chitinophagales bacterium
AGAATCGTCAAAGATTATGAGCGAACCGTAGAATCTTCGGTTTTTTGGCTTCTTTTAGCCAATTCAGCTGTAATACTACAGCGAGTGACATAGCGAGCCAAATTAAATTCCCGAACATGCTCTTAAAGACTATATACCAGGCCACAAACCGGGAGGTCGCAGCTCAAGCCCTCGACGATTTTGAACTTAAATGGGGCAAAAAATACAAATACGCCGTTCAGTCTTGGAGAGTCAATTGGGACAATCTTACCGCTTTTTTTGATTACTCGCTCGAAATCAGACGCATTATCTACACCACCAACCCCATTGAAAGTCTCAATGCCGGAATCAGAAAATACACCAAATCAAAGAACATTTTTCCTGACGATTCTGCCGCTCAAAAGGCGGTTTATCTCGCCATTGCAAACCTCGAAAAAAAATGGACTGTACCTATTCATAACTGGGGTATCGTCCTCAATGCTTTTTTAACTACCTTTGAAAAGCGTTGCCAAATCGATCTCCAGTGAAAACCAGTTTACACAAAAATCTTTAGACTCTCTCAAGCATCAATAATTCAAAATCAATTCATCATTCATCATTCATCATTCATAGTTCATCGTTTGCAATCTACCTTAATAGGTGTATTTTTGCGGCCGATTTTTCATTACGGCACGCGCTTTGCGACAATAAGGCGAAAACATTTCCGTTATGGAAAAACTTTGGGCGTATTGCTGCGTTAATACAGGCGTTTGAAAGGCACCCAAATTAAATACACACACTTTTTTAAATTCATTTCTGATGAAAAACTGGAAGAAACTGCTCGCATTTGCGCTGCTCGCGTCTATCGTTGTACTGGAAGCCTGTCACCGTGGCTCCGGCTGCCCCGGCGCTGATTTCTAATCAAGAACCAAAAAACACCCGCTTCCGACTATGATCGACTGGCGTCCTCTACAATCAGAGGAAGATCTACAGGCACTCGTGCAGGCATCTTTTCAACAGCCCTGCCTCATCCTGAAACACAGCACGCGCTGTAATATCAGCGCGATTGCCAAATTTCGCCTGGAAGACGATTGGAACTTCCCGCCGGAACAAATAATCCCCTACTACTTGGACCTGCTCAACCATCGCGCCCTGTCCGGCAAGATCGCCGAGCAGTTCCAGGTACACCACGAATCGCCGCAAATTCTCCTCATCAAAGACGGCGAATGCGTGTTCGATGCCTCGCATTTCGACATCAGTGTCGCTGAGGTAACAGAACAGTTACAATTGGCGTGATTCAAATGCGGAAATCGGAATGCGGAATGCGGAATGAATTTTGAATTTTTCAGTGTTGAATTTTTGTATTTTGCTGCGCAAAAACTCATTTCATAATCAGTACTCGGTAATTCAAAATTCATTCCGCATTCCGCACTCCGAATTCCGCATTTGAAACATGCTTCGTATCTCCTGGCGTATTTTTCTTTTTTTTCTGCTTACCGGACTCACTGTTGCGGCGGTTTATGTAGCGGTGTTTCTACCCGGAAAAAACAAACGGCGGCGCGCCATGCGCGTGCGGCGCTGGTGGGCGCGCGGGCTGTTGTATGCCGTGGGCACCCGCGTGCGCTGTGTAGGCCAGCCACCGACAGCGCCTTGTATTCTGGTGGGTAACCACCGCTCCTGGATAGATCCAATTTTAGTGTTGCGCGATGCGGATGCCTTTCCGGTCGCCAAAGCTGAGTTTGCGTCCTGGCCCATCATCAGCAGCGGCGCAAAAGCATCGGGCATTATTTTGGTGCAGCGGGATAATCGCAAAAGCAGGGCAGAGGCCCTGCGCGCGGTTGAGCGCGTGGTGCGCGCCGGGTATCAGGCCCTGATTTATCCGGAAGGCACCACTTCCGACGTGCCGACAACCCTTCCCTTTCAGCCGGGTGTGTTTCAGTTGGCGGCCCGCAACGGGTTTGCCGTAGCGCCGGTGGCACTGATCTTTGAAAAAAGTGAGGATTATTGGTTGGATTTCACCCCTTTTTTAGTGCATGCCGCGCGCATGTTCCGCCGGCGGCGAGTGCATTTTGAGCTGCACTATGGCCCCTTGATGCAGCATGAAGATCCGCAGGTATTGCGGGAAATGGCGGAAAAATGGGTTGGGGAGGTGATTGCTATGCGGGGTAAATCCGTATGTTAATTTTTGAAAAAAAATCATTAGAGCACTTGCATAGATTGCATAGATTGCATAGATTTGCAATATTATTTAATTAAATTTTTCATTCATGAAAACTAAACAAGTCCAAGTTCCACTTTTGCTATTCTTTTTAACCGTCCTCGGTTCCGCATGCAGAAGCAAAGAACCTGCCGATCCGGACAACACACCTAATTCATCCCTACTTTCCAACTGCGATGTGAGCCTGACTTACGACGCCGAAACCACCACCCTGTGGGAAGCTGCCAACCCGCAGGAAGCCGGGCAACTCTCTACAGCAGACAAAGCGTTGATGCTGCCACAAAAAACGCGAAAAGCAGAGACCATTTGCCTCAAAGAAGACGGCCAGTATACCATCACCACGGAAATACTGACCCCGGAAGAACCGATCAATTACCCGGAAGGAACACTTGGAAAACCCCGCGAACCCCGCTACAAAAAAGTGATCAACAACAACGGTGCGCTTACCTATCTGAATGCTATTGGCGAAGTAATTGGTAACGACGGTGTGCTGACTCCGGCATTCACAGAGGCCCTTGAAACGGTGGAAATGTTTAAAACCCTGAAGCAACAGCCCGCCCTGAGCAGCGCCGACTTTGAAAACGGCCTCGCCGTACTCACCGCTAATGGCATGAACGCCACGCAGTTTCCCAACGGCATTCTGGCTTCCCGAACCAACCACCCTGATGGTTCTTACAGCGTAGCGGTGATTGACAAAAATGCGCGGATGCAGACCGGACAACTTAACTTCGACGTAAACGGCAAACTGCAACACCTGTATATGATGAAAGTGAGCGGAGCCGCTCCAAATGTCGTCTTTGAACGTATGGTTCGGGTTACGTTTATCCAGGCCGTTGAAAGCGGCGTGCAGCTCAAACGCACCGAAGCTACGGAGTATCGTTCCTTTAACCTCAATTTTTAACCTCAAAAGATTTTACAATGAGAATCTTCTTTGTTTTAATGCTTTGTTTTTTTTGTAAGTTGATAACGGTGTCCGCACAAGGCAATGCACGAGATATACTCTGGATTACAGGGCCATCTCCATCGTCTCCGTCTTCATGGACAAAGGCAAAATTTCAGGCGCAGGCAGCAAACTACAAATTCAATGCTGTCAATATTTTTCCTTATGAATTTAGTCCGCTCTCCAACTCAGTTCCAAATTGGGCAGGAGAGTTAAACACGCGCCTTTCTACCCAAAACAATTCTGATGTTTTGGGTATCGGGCATGATGCAGGCGGCTTGGTATTGCGCTATATGTCTCAATTGCAAAGTAGTGCTAATTTAAGTGCTATGATTCTTGATGGTACACCGAATCAGGGAGGAGAAATTTTCAGAAAACTCACACGCGACCCCCAGAGTCCTTCACTTGAGTCGGAGGCCCAGCGTTTAGTAAGAGATGCTCTTGCCTACCGTACACTGGCACAAAATTGTAATGGATGCCAAACGATTAATCGTACTCAGGACTTTGTGAGTCAATTTGCATTATCAAATGTAAGCGAGTACTACAGAAATAACCTGATGCCTGGCTCGCCTACGATTGAGGGATTGCAAACACCAACAATTCCTTACGCAGTCATCTGGGGCAATGAGACAGAAGATATGCCGCTGACACGATTATTGAGTTCTTGGGGTAATGCCGGAGTAACAGGTGCTGACAATGGCTTCGTGGATTGTTTGTCAAATGAACTTATTCAACGTTATGTTACCGCAGATCAGAAATTCGTAGTAAGTACATTAAGAGTAATAGCACAGTTATCAGGTGCTATATCTAAGTTGAAAGCTACTCAACCTCAATCAGCTGCAGGAGTAATCGAGAGTTTATTGAATGCCGCAGCTAATCAACTTCAAGCCACTTTTGATCTTTTGAATGAACACAGAGAAATCGTAGAATGTGAACTAGTACATGTAGCTTTAAATGCACGATGGAATTTAATGCTTGGAAGTTATCAGGTTAAGACCGAAAGCGTTGAAGTTCCAAATTGTTCTGTATTTCTCAGTTGTGAAGACTGCTGGAATCAGTACAACATAGACGGTGATGATCAGGTATTTGGGTATTGCCTGTCAGTTTGTGGACAAGAAGAGTGTGATGGGACTATAACAATTACCAATACCTATTTGGTTCCTGAACCTAGTGACGCACTACTCACCAAAACCGAACAACTCCTCGCCGGAGCAGCTAAAACCTACGAAGCAAAAGACTGCAACCACTTGCAGGAGTCATTCTGGGAATACACCCCCATCCGCGATGCCTTCACCGACCTGTTCAACGGCGGCGCGGGCGCGGCTTTTGTGGTGCCCAAGAATTAGTCTTCGGGGATATAACGTATGACAGCTCTGATAATCAATCCGTTGTGCGCTGCCATGCGGCGCGCAACGCTTTTTCTGTTGCTCGTGGCCTTCCTGCAGGCTTGCAGCGACAAGGCCAAACCCAGCGAAAATGCCGAGTTGCAGCAGTTGTGGCGACTCAATGTGGCGGCGCCGACGCAACGTTTTGAAAGTATTTACCCGATCGTGGGCGAAGGGCAGGTATTGATGTCGGCTTACCAACAGGAAAAACTGTTTTTTCTGCTCACCGACAGCAAAACCGGCGAACTACGCTGGCGCTTCTCCGATACCTCCCTGCGCAGCGCCCCTTATTACAACCTCAAAGCGCTGCACCAACAGGGCGTATACATCCTGCCCCTCGGCAATACGCTGCTCGCGCTGCGGCAAACCGATGGTACAGTCGCCTGGCGCGCACAAAGCGACGGTAATGCCGAGCAGTTTCTGGAACCCGACGGCCCGGCGCATTTTATGCAAACCCTCAACGACTGGGAAGCTCGGCGCTCCCTCGTGCTGCGGTTTTCGGCTGCCGACGGCCGCGCCGATACGCTCCTGCAAATGCCCTGGCCCGACTCCTGTAAACAATTGCTCCGGACGCCCGTTCGCCTGCCCAACGGCAAATTGCTGTGCAGCAGCATCCGCATCAATACCATTACCCGACAAACGCAGTCCAAGTGGCATCTGATGGAGGCTGAAACGGGCGCAGAATGGCGTAGCGGCAAGGCATTTCCGGACAATACCGAAGGCTATGGCATCACCAAACAAGCCCTGGTGCTGGAACAAAAAGTGCTGTTCTGCGCCTACGATCAGTTGTTTTGCCTCGATTTTTCCGGCAGGGAATTATGGCGCGATACCCTGCCCAGAGACATGCTCAGTTCAGCGCCGGTCTATGCCGATGGCGCTTTTTTCTGCGCGATGGAAGACGGTTATTTGTATAAAATTAAAGCTGATTCGGGAAAAGTACTATGGAAAGCAAAAGCATCGGGTACGCCAAGCAGGCCGGTAGTGTACAAACAGCATATTTTTCTGTTGGGCGGTGCCGACGGCTTGTTGTACACTTTTGATACCAGCGACGGGCGTTTGATCCGGAAAATGGAATCACCCAATCATCGCTACCGGGAAAACGCTTTTTTCCGGCGTTTTATCGGTCTGGAGGAATCCGCAGGCACCCTGTTTCTCTACGATGGAAATGACTTGAGGGCTTATACGCTTAAGGCTTAATCTCCATCGGATCGGGCTGAACGGGCGCTTCTTTTTCCGTTACTTTCGTGTACAGGGCGTAGCCCAGACCGAGGTGCAGCAGCAGAATAATCAGAAATACCGGGCCGCGGCCGCTTTGTTTTGTATTTTCCTGTTGGGACATGGCGTATCGAATTTTGGTGAACAATACCAGGTGCTGGCGGATTAAAACGTTCGGGGTTCCCTATGTAGTTCAATTTTCATACCAAATTTTGGTTAGGGGCGAAAATTTGTCCGGCAAAGTCATTTCCTTTGCTGCGAATAACAATTGCAACGCATGTACGTACACGAAGTTCAGATCCGCGTCAGATATGGCGAAACTGACCAGATGGGTTACCTGTATTACGGTAATTACGCCGAGTATTTTGAGGTAGGCCGCGTAGAGATGATTCGTTCTTTGGGCCTGACGTACAAGGAGTTAGAAGAAGTGCACGGCATCTGGCTGCCGGTAGTGAGCTTAGATATGCGCTTTGTGCGCCCGGCTTTTTACGACGAGCTGCTCACCGTGCGCACCACCCTGCGCCGCCTGCCCGACACGCACATCGTTTTCCATGTGGAAATTTTTAATGAAAAAATGAAGCTCGTCAACGGCGGACGGGTGCGCCTCTGCTTTTTTGACGCAAAAACCAAAAAAGTGGTGCAGGCGCCGGAAATACTGCTGGCACCCTTGCGGGGGTATTTTGGGGGGGCTGAGCGCAAACCCTTTTGGCAATTTGTTGTTTAGATGGACAAACTACTCAACATGTCCGTCTATACCCTCAAGCGCGTACAGCGCCTGCCTATTTCGCTCGAACAAGCCTGGGAATTTTTCTCCTCTCCCAAAAACCTCAAGGAAATCACGCCTGCTCATTTGGGATTCGTTATTCACTCCGACCCTGAGTTTATCCGGGAAATGTACTCCGGTCAGGTCATTACCTATACTGTAAAACCGGTCTTGGGCATTCCCCTGTTCTGGATGACGGAGATCACGCACGTCGAAAACGGCAAATTTTTCGTGGATGAACAGCGCGTTGGTCCTTACGCCCTGTGGCATCACCAACACCATTTCAAACCCATTCCCGGCGGCGTGGAAATGACCGATCTGGTGCATTATCGCCTGCCTTTGGGTTTTCTGGGTGATATTGCGCATGCTATTTTTGTGCGCCGTCAGTTGCAGCAAATTTTTGATTACCGCTGGAACAAATTAGAGGCCGTGTTTGGGAAGATGGCCTAAGCGCTTTTGCGCAGACATAAATTTCAGATCAAACACCTGTAAAACAAGTCCGGAGCACGCGCACATGGGACAATGCCACGCGGCCCCGGACTGCCGTTCAGTGTCTGATTAAACAAATTTACTCAGAGCATTTCTGAGCGCTGAAATGGTTGGTATTGGCGGTTATACAGGTAAAATGCTACTCCTTCATCCCAGTTGAAATATATTCCGGCCGGATGTTTGGGCTGACCGAACCAATCTAAGTTCATCCATACCCGACCGTTTTCTGCCCGGAATCCTTCAATTTCTGTAGGCGAACAGCCATAGCGAATGGCGAGATAATTCCTGATTTCGGGAAGGCTCTCGCCATCGCCGATGTATACTTCTGCAAAAGCATGGCAGCCGTAATCATTACAGGCATAGCTGATGCGCGCATCGCCCCCGATGGCAGAAACCAAGCTGTACATCAGCACGGCAAAATCATCGCAGTCGCCGGTTTTTTGGTTTTGAATGGTTTCGGAAGCCTTGGCAACATACTCTACCCGGGCCGGATCGTTCACGTAGCCCCATTTTTTCAAGGCATAATCGTGCAGATTGCATACCTGACCCAGGTTGAACGCTCCCGCAGCGCGCATTTTCACCGCTTCCCGACCAGCCAGTGAACGTACAATCGGATCGGTATAATTACTGGCCTCTACAAGTTGCATCAGGCTTTTCTGATGCGTATTGCCGAAATTTTTGTCGTACCAGTCGCCTGCTGACCGCAGAGCGGAGGCAACAGCACCGCTCTGCTCCACATACCGGCATCGCGGTAAGGGCGGCGGCGGCGGTAATTCGGGCTGTAATTCGAGGTAGTAAAACACCCAGCCGACCTGGCCCGAAGGGTGTAGTACTTCATGCCAGCTTCCGGTTCTCTGGCCGATGGTAAAACGCTGGCAGGACTTGCGCAACAGCTTCACCGTATCGTTTTTCATCAGCCGCAGATTTGGGATGATGGTCGTACTGTCGCTGGCATCGGGATAAGTGCGCATGCGCACCTGATCGCCGGTAGCGTAAAAGGTTTTACCCTTCAGACTTTCATCCATGCAGGGAAGCGGCGGGCGCTCCTTGCCGGAAATCAGGTCGTCGGGGCTTGCTTGCAAGATTTGCATACCCGTGTACAGCAACACTGCACCCGCAAGCATGGGTAGCACAATTCGAAGGACTGATCGCATGACGTGAATATGATTTGGTTATGTTTGTCAGACTGCAATAGTATCCGAGACATCTCTCAAAAAGTTCCGCTGCTTGTCATTTCCTCGTCATGGTTCGTAACTTTACATTTCCGAAGCTCAATTTTCAGGGTAATAATTTTGCAATTCAAGGGCCAACACTGAATTTTGTGCTGCAAATTTCCGAAGCAGCCACGAGGCTTTCATTAATAAGTCATTCAGTTAATTTCGGAAATTATTCATTCAAGATTCATCTTCGTTTTCTAACCGACTAAATGGCGCCTTAATTCAGCGCCAATCACTCCAAATAAGATACCCTGAATGGAAACATACACGCAGGAACAAATTGAACAGTTATGTAGCGCTCTGGAACTCCGCGCACAGGAAATTTATGCCGATCTGGGCGGCTTTAAGGCCAACGCAACGCCCAAAACTTATGCACCATTAGCCAGAATCATTAATGAGGGCGCCAGCGACAAACAGATCTGGGTAAAAGAAGAATGGCTGCGCAACCTCTTCTACTATCACCGCAATGAAACCAATTGCAAACTCAACAAGGTTCTGCTCGACCATGTTTGCCTGTTTTTGGGCGCTAAAAACGCCTCAGAATTCTTTGTGAAAGTGAACACCATAGACTATCCCTGCTACGGCACCTATAACATTCACTGGAAAAGCACTACTGCCAGTTCCGCTAATATCCGTGTCAGCGTGGATTACAAATTATTGCTCAGTGCGAACGGTTCGGTGTTTGAGCCGCTCAACGGAAATGGCACCCATTACGTCGGCATGCCAGTCAAAGTACTGGAAGGAAATGCATACATTGAGTTGATGCACCCCGGCGGGCTTGAAAAAGTGTACCTCATTTTGCATGTCGGTATCGCCAACACCGAAGACCTGAACTACATCTCCGGTTTGTTTCTCGCCGTTGATGCCAATCCGCATCCCTGTTCCGGGTTGATCTTAGCCGTCAGAACCGAGGAGGAAAACGTAAATCAGAACCTCATTGACGAATATTTCAACCGCTTTCCTGTTCCTTTGATCAAAGCCGTCACGATAGACAGGATTCGGAAAATGCAGAAAGATTTGAAGATCACAGACAACCACGACAGTCGTTTGCAGGGCATGTACAGCGTTTTTAAAGTGTATACCCGCGTCAGCGACAAAACACTTGTGGATATGGGCAAACTGGAAATAAATGGCAACAAACAACTTCGTTATGAAAGTGAAGAAAACAGTTATCGCCTCGGCGAACTGAAGGTAATCGGCGGCACCAATCTGATCATCGAAATGAGGAACGACCTACGCATGGCAACGATCACCATAGACATCAAACACTCGCAGCGACTCGATAAATTTGAGTTCTGGCCCGGCGTTTACATGGCCACCGGCGCGGTAAAACCCAGCTGCGGCCTGGTTTATTTGGAGCGAACCAACGAGAAATTTGAAGACATTCGCGTTGCAGAACTTGATTCGGCGGATAATAGCCTTAAAAAAATGCGCGACAGAGGCTATTTGGAAGAAATGCTCGGCACAAAAAACATCCGTATGCCTCAATCGCGGGAGATTGATTAATTTTGCCCCGCCAAGCCCCCAAACATTAAGCACATGTCGGTATCCGTTCAACATCTTGTCAAAATTTACGGCGCCCAACGCGCCGTAAATGATATTTCCTTCGAAGCCCACAAAGGCGAAGTACTCGGTTTTCTCGGCCCCAACGGCGCCGGGAAATCTACCACCATGAAGGTCATCACCGGCTACCTGCCCCAGTCGGAAGGTATCGTTAAAGTGTGTGATTTCGATGTGGCCAGCGCACCCATGGAAGCGCGCAAGCGCGTCGGCTACCTGCCCGAACACAACCCGCTTTACCGCGAAATGTACGTAGTGGAATACCTGCGTTTTATGGGCCGCATCCACGAGCTGAGCGATCTCGACGCCCGTATCCGCGAATTGATCGACCGAACCGGCCTGCAAAGCCATCGCAGCAAACGCATCCGCGAACTCTCCAAAGGCTACCGCCAGCGCGTGGGCCTCGCGCAGGCGCTCCTGCACAACCCGCAGGTACTCATCCTCGACGAACCTACTTCCGGCCTCGACCCCAACCAGATTGTAGAGATCCGGCAACTGATCCGCGACCTCGGTCGCGAAAAAACGGTCATTCTTTCTACCCACATCCTCGGAGAAGTAGAAGCCGTCTGCGACCGCGCCGTTATCATTAATAAAGGTAAACTCGTTGCCAATGCTTCCATCGCCGAACTGCAACAACAGTTCAGCGGGCAAAACATCATCACCATAGAAGTATTGGGCAAAACCGACGAGCAGGCGCTGCGCAGCATACAACACGTCACCCAGGTGCGCAAACTCTCCGAACAACGCTGGCAACTGGTTTCTCCGGCACAATATGACATCCGTGCCGAAGTATTTGCCTTCGCCGTTTCCAACCGGCTCACCCTGCTGGAACTCCACAAGGAACTGTTCAGTGTTGAAGATATTTTCCACCAGCTCACCCGATAAGCCCTCGTTTCGACATGTTTGCCATTTTTATAAAAGAACTCAATTCTATTTTCTCCTCGCTGATCGGCTACCTCGCCATCGGCGCCTTTCTGCTGATTACCGGCGTCCTGATTTGGGTATTGCCGCAATTCAGCATCCTGGAGTTGGGCTACAGCAGCTTAGAGCCGCTTTTTAACCTCGGGCCCTGGATTTTCCTGCCCCTGGCGCCGGCCATTACCATGAATATGTTTTCTGAAGAGCGTCAAAGCGGCACCCTGGAGCTGCTCAACACCAAACCGCTGTCGGATCGCAATATTATCGGCGGAAAATACCTCGCCGCGTTGGTGCTTATTTTATTTTCTATTTTACCAACCATCGTCTACTACTTTTCGGTCTCCTGGCTCGCGGTTGAAGGCGTTCGTCCCGATTCCGGCGGCATCCTGGGTTCTTATATCGGCCTGTTTTTCCTGGCAGCCACTTTTGTTGCCATCGGCTTGTTTGCGTCCAGCCTGACCGACAGTGGCGTGGCGGCATTTATTATCGCCATCGTTTTGTGCCTGCTTTTTTACTGGGGCTTTAATGGCCTGAGCCGCCTGCCCATCTTTTTCGGCAAAACAGACGATCTTGTACAATCCATTGGTATTCAGTACCATTATGAAGGCATGAGCCGCGGCGCCATTGATACCCGCGACCTGCTCTACTTCATTTCCGTCATAGCACTTTTCCTTGGCGGCACACAGCTGTCGCTGGGCAGCAGAAAATGGTAGACGCCTCCGGAAATGACATGAGCCACCCGTAAACGGAGTGGCCCATGCTTTACATACTATTTCCCGGATGATTATGGCAGCAGTACGCGGTCAATCACGTGTATATTGCCTGTTGTTGCGAAAATATCGGCTGTTACAATATTTGCAGCGACCGGATTCCCGTTGCCTTTGATTTTGGGTCCGCCTACAAGCGAGATGGTCGGACGCTGATTGCCGCCCAGCAATGTGGCCGGTTGCTGACCTTCCTGAAGACCTACGGCGAAAATACGCGGTGAGCAAATGTGGTACAGCAGGATGCTGCGCAGGGTTTGTATCTGCCCGGCATCAAAAATATTGCTGATATTGGCTGCATTGTTAAACGGTGCGGGCAGCTGGGCAAATGCAGCATCAGTCGGGGCAAACACTGTACGCGTGCTGTTGGTAGTAACGGTGTTGACCAGGTTCGTTTTTTGCAGCGCTGCTACGAGGGCAGTAAAATTGCCATTACCAATAGCGATTTCGGCAATATTTTGTGTTGGTGGCAGCAATACGCGGTCAATCACCTGGATGGTGCCGTTGCTGGCCATTACATTGGCCGTAACAATGCGGCTGTTGCCGTTAATAAATACGGAGCCATTGCTGTGCAGCGTCGCAAAAATGAAGCGGTCAAAAGGTACGCCCTGAGGTTTGAAAGTAGCGTACGGATTAATGGATGGCAGCTGATTGGCATTGCGGCGACCGGCAATCAGGTGGTACTGTAAAATACCACGCAGGGTATTGATAGTAGCCTGGTCGGTAATGGCATTGATATTGGCTGCATTGTTAAATGGTGCAGGCAGCTGGGCGAAAGCGGCATTGGTTGGCGCAAAAACGGTGGCATTTAAGCCGGAAAAATTAAGCGTGGGTACCAAACCTGTTTTGGACGCTGCTGCAACCAGGGCGCTAAAATCAGGAATTGAACTGGCTACCTGTGCTACGGTTTGAGTGGAGCGATCTTCCGTCAGCAAATCCGCACCGGCGCCAACAGGCTCCAGTTGATCTTTCTGGCAGGAAGTAAAAGCGAGCACTAAGCTCAGCGCGGCAAAAGCCATTCGGGATTTTGAAAGGAATGAAAGGTACATAATGGTGTTGAAATTAGATAGGTAAAGATTTGTTTCGATCTCGTTGCGCGCCCCGGAAAAACCAGCCTGCGCATCAGCATGGCATTTCAAGTTTGGCAACCCTTTTAAAATATCCGATAATTTTTTTGGTTCTGAAAAAGCCAGGCAATGCGATAGTTTTGCTATCATTTTGCATAGCGAATGTTTAATTTTGACATTTACTGCACACAAATCGCCTGCCAGTGAACCAATTCCCCACAAATGAAAAGCATATAAAAAAATCGCATAGTCTTGTACGCTTTTAAGCATAATTGGGTTTTTAAATTACCACAAATCACACATTTTCAATAAATTATATTATTTTTGATAGAAAAATTTTTCCGACAAAGTTCCGATTTTGTTATTGTTGTTCGGGAACAGCAGCGCTACTTTTGTATCATCAAGTTTTAAACGAAGGGAGAACAGTATGTTGAATATGTTTTTTTAATCCCCGCTCCCTTAAGTTTAACACATCTCGATCAACACTTAACGCTCATGGAAACGAGTCAAAAAATTGATGCATTGTCACGAGTTCCCGTTTTTGCTGTACTCAGCGAAACAGAACTGGCACAATTGGCACAATCAACTATCTACCGCCGCGAAAACCGCTTCCGCTTCGTCTTTGTACCCGACGAAAACAACGACTATGTTTACCTCCTGCTGAAAGGCCGTATCAAAATCGGCACTTTTTCTCAGGAAGGTAAGGAAGTCATTAAAGAAATTTTGCAGCCTGAGCAGTTGTTCGGCGATTTGGCGCTGGCTGGAGAAAGCACCCACACCGAATTTGCTCAAACCCTGCACGACGATGTGACATATCTGCAAATTCGCATGAGTGACATTCAGCAACTCCTGCAACATAACCAGCGTTTTGTGTACGCCTGTATCACGCACCTGAGCAACCGCCTGCAACGCGTGGAAGATCGCTTGGCCAAACTCGTCCTCAAAGACGCCCGCGAACGCATCATCGAATTTATCGTTGAAACAGCCGGTAAAGAAGGCCGCCGCGTCGGTTTTGAAACCTTAGTCAAACACTACCTGACCCAACAGGATATTGCCAATATCACCGGAACCAGCCGCCAAACGGTCACTTCCGTACTCAACGACCTCCGCAAAGCCAATCTCATTCATTTCAATCGCAGCTCTATCCTGATCCGCGATATGGAAAAATTAGCCTGACGTTTTCTTCAAATAAGAGCACATACTGTTTTCCTGGATGGGGGCCTCCAACAGTGGAGGCCTCCATTATTATTTTAACGATGAACGATGAACGATGAGTGTTCGGGTGTTTTAGTGTTTGGGTGTTTTAGAGGTTAAAAAAATCTATTTATTTTTGCACTTAAAAACACCCATGAAATTGTTCCGACTGCTATTACTGTTTTTCCTGACCAGTATTTCGTTCGCTGCTAACGCCCAAGTACTTGACAGCGCCCTATTGCTCCGCTGGCGCAATGATTTTACTGCACAGTACAAATTCCAGAAACTATCGCCCGCCGGAATTGATACTTTATTTGCAGAGTACCGTAAGCCACGTTATGGTCTGTTTGATTATGAAAACCGTAATGAGGATCGAAAAACACTTCCTGAAATGAGCAGTATGTTTACTGATACGTTCAGGACACGGCTAAGCGCTGAAGACCTTGCACAAATGCAGGTTGCCTGGGAACTCAAACACCAGGAATACGCAAAACAAATGCGTTATGAAGGGGAAACATATAAACCAAAATATGAATGCCTCCGGGAAACCAAAGCAAAAGTTCAACGCAAATACACCGAACGATTAAGGGCGTTCTGGCCTCAATTAGATACTATCCTGACGGAAACGCAACGGGCTGATTTACAGGTTTATTGGGCCTATTCACTCAAAAAGCTACAAGAAAAAAAAGTGAATGTCCTGGCCGAACAAAGTCGATTTACGCTTCCATATACCCCACATTTATATACATATTGGGAATTTTCACTGGATTTAATGATGTATTACCCCTCAAGCCGATATGTGGAATCGATTAGTTTATCAACGATACGCAGCCTGAATTTCATAAGTGCTATTCCAATGGATAACTACCTGCGGGTGTACGCCACACTTGAAAAGGAATTGATGGACTCAACCCTCAGTAATAAATGTGGAGCTGGAAAAATACCACCCTACTACATGCGGGAAGGCAATGAAAGGGAACAGGACCGCATCCTCCGGACCAATGCACTGCTGTACTATATTCGCGACAGGTACCCGGATGTCCGGGTGCAGGAAACTTCGCAAACCGGAATTGACAGTATGAGCTTTCCTGTATTGGAAGCGGCAAAAATTACGATTGACGATTTAATCAACTATTCTTTTCTTGAAGATTTAGACCTGAACGCTTTTCAAATCAGCAGTGAAGGAATAATGCAAAAATTCCGGACGTTTGGCAACTTTAACCAGCATTCCAAAACCTCCTGGGTAAAGTATGTCAACTTCTATATGCCAGAGACGATTGAAGAAAAACAAAGTTGCCTGAATGGCTTTAACAGACCAGCATCCAGAGCCAAATACCGACAACTCAAAAACCTGCCGGTATATTATTCCCAAAGTTATCGCCGGGAATCGCTGGCACTTGATGTGCTGCTATTCATCGATAATGAATTATTAGAATTTAACATAACCGGCGACGACGTCCCAAACATCCCCGAAGCACTTGAAAAATTCCTGAATTGCATCCATGGCTGGACGAATAATAACGATAAATGATGAGTGATGAACGATGAGTATTCGGGTGTTTTAGTGTTTTTGTGTTTGGGTGTTTTAGAGGTTAATTGCTCACAGATGTTACACAGATCAGGCCACAGATGTTACACAGAATGTTGATTTTCAATATAATATAAACTTTTATATAACATCTGTGAGTAATTAACCACTAAAACACTAAAACACCCAAACACTAAAACACCCGAACACTCATCGTTATACACCAAACTGCCCCAAATGGTGATCCAGGTGCTTGTAAAACATGTTGTTCCACTCATCGCTGTTCAGGTTGCCGAAGGAATGAGAGGCTTTGCCTTCAAAATGCGCGCGACCAAGCGCCTGCGTCTGGCGGATATGATCGATCAGACGCTTTTTTTCCGTTTCAAAAACCCGTTCATCCGTAATGCGGAACGCTGGCGCCGTCGTGCTGTTTTGCGCATAAGGCTTCTCCGTTACCACCGTATTTTTTACAAAAGCCTTCAAAATCATACCCATTAAAAAGCCGGGCTTAGGGTGCTTGTCGGTGTACACCATTTCATAGGTTACGTTACAGTGCGCGAGCATTTGCGCCACATCCATTTTACCCCAATTGGGCTGTGTTTGCGGGGTTAATGCTTCAATTCGGGCAATTACTTGCTCCGAAACATCTTTGCTGAAAATATCCGGTAAAGCCATTTTTTGTTTGTTTTTATGAATCAAAGCGGCAAAGTTAAACAATTTATTTTTACTTAACTTTAAGTTTTTATGATTTCTACCCGCACCACGCAAAAAAAATATTCCGCATTCGGCACTCCGCATTCCGCACTCCAAATTTCTATCCTACATTTGTCCATCAGAAAAAACAAACGGCGCCTGCCGCTTTATTTTTAAAAACAACATTTCCGTCATGCGAAAACAATGGCTAAAGGCCGCGTTGGGCCTCTTGCTGCCCTGCGCTTTGCACGCGCAGGAAGTCCTGCCGCTCAACGACCTCTCCTACTGGCGCCCTACCGACCAAAAAAACTGGCAGATTGCCGGCGCCACCACCGCCGACCTGCTCAAAGCCGAATCCATGAAAGCCCTCAAAGGCTCGGGGGTACTCGTCAACCTGCCCGACGAGAAGAACCGCGCCAACCTGCTCTCCGCCGCCGAATACGGCGACGTGGATGTCGCTTTCGACTTTATGATGGCCAAACACTCCAACTCCGGTTTTTACCTGCAAGGCCGCTACGAAGTACAATTGCTCGACTCCTGGGGCAAGCTCCACCCCCAATACGGCGATTGCGGCGGCATCTACGCCCGCCGTCGTTTCAATCCCAAAGAAGAACTTTTTGAAGGTCATGCCCCCCGCCTGAACGCCGCCAAAGCACCCGGCCTCTGGCAACATATGGAAATCTCTTTCGCCGCACCGCGTTTCGATGCCGCCGGCAAAAAAATCGCCAACGCACGCATCCTTTTCGTACGCCTCAACGGCGTAACGGTACAGGAAAATGTAGAACTCACCGGCCCAACCGGCGGCCCCATCTCCGAACAGGAAGCCGCCAAAGGCCCCTTCATGATTCAGGGCGATCACGGCCCCGTGGCCTTCCGCAATTTCAGCATCCGCGAACGCGGCGGCGCCGTGCCCACCATGGCGCCCCTGCAATACGAGGTGATTTATGGTAAATTCCGCGAAGTGGAAGAATTTGCCGGTATGAAACCCGCCCTCAGCGGCAGCACCGACAAACTCACCTGGGAAATTACCGGCAAAGGCGACGGTTTTGTAGCCAAATACAAAACCACCCTCGACGTGCCCGCCGCAGGTAAATACAAATTCATCACCCAGGCCGGTGGCAACAGCCTGCTATCCGTAAATGGCAAACAGATTATGGATAAAAAATGGACCTGGGCCGGCGATAAACGCGAAGCCTGGGCCGAATTGCCCGCCGGAAAAGTGCCACTCGAACTCACCTATTATAAAATGGACGACTGGATGCCACCCATGCTCGCCCTCTGGATTCAGGCGCCCGCAGGCGCAGAAGGCAGCTACCATACCTTCAGCTCTACCCTCGCCCTCACGCCACAAGATCCGATCCTGATGGACGCAAACGTGAACACCGTTTTCCGTTCGTTTATGGACTTTAATAAAAATGGCGCTTTCCAAAAACGGATCGTCCACGCCGTACAAGTCGGCAGTCCGCAAAAACTCCACTACACCTACGATCTCGATAACGGCGCCATGGCCCAGATCTGGCGCGGCGATTTCCTCAACACCTCGCCGATGTGGGACAACCGCGGCGACGGCTCCTCGCGCCCGCGCGGGCCGGTACTCGCACTCGACGACCAGCCAGTGCTCCTGTCCCTTGCTGCGTTAGACCAAAACAGCGACCAGCCCGAGGCCGCAAGCGCTTTCCGCACCCTCGGCTACGACCTCGACGACAACAACCTGCCTACTTTCCGCTACTCGGCATTCGGCGCGGAAGTCAACGACCAAATTCGCGTCGTAGATGCCCAATACGTCACCCGCAAGCTCAGCTTCGCCGCTGCTGCGCCCTCCGGTACTACACTGGCCTGGCGCCTTGCTGCTGGCAATGCCATCACGGAAGTCAGTAAAGGCCTGTACAGCATCGACGGAGATAATTACATGATCCGACTGCCCAAGGGCCTGTCCGCAGAAATCCGCCAGTCCGGCGACAAGCGTATCCTGTTCGTCAAAGCAGGTCCTGAAGGCCTGAGTTACGACATCATCTGGTAACCAAATCAATTTTCAACACATGACTTCGCGTCTCTTCATATTTCTCTTTCTCAGCTGCTGTTTGCAAGGCTTACGCGCGCAGGACAGCATTCCGCAAGGCCCCACGGAAGAAAACTATTACCCGATTGTCAAAATCCCGATTCCGGAAGGCGTTGTGCTCGAAGTGGGCGGCGTTTGTACGCTGCCCGACGGCAGTGCCGCCGTTTCTACCCGCCGCGGAGAAGTCTGGATTATCGAAAATCCGACTTCCGGACGGCCGCATTTCCGCAAATTTGCCTCCGGCCTGCATGAAATTCTGGGCTTAGTACACAAAGACGGGGTGCTCTATTGCGCCCAGCGCGGTGAACTGACCAAACTCATTGACCGCAATGGCGACGGCGTGGCCGACCGCTACGAAACCGTGTATGCCTGGCCGATTTCCGGGCACTACCACGAATATTCTTTTGGTCCCAAACTCATGCCCGACGGCTCGTTTATCGTGACGGGCAACGTCAGCTTCGGCGATCCAGACTGGTGGGCCGGCAAATCCACCGTGCCCTGGCGCGGCTGGGCCATGCGCATCACCCCCGACGGTAAGATGGAACCCTGGGCCGCAGGCCTGCGCTCGCCATGTGGCATTGGCGCATTCAACGGCGAGTTTTTCTACGGCGACAACCAGGGCGACTGGATGGGTTCGGGCTTTATCACACAGGTAGCCAAAGGTGATTTTGTGGGCCACCCCGCCTCTTTAGCCTGGGCCGATCGCCCCGAATCGCCCGTGAAAGTGCGCAAGGAAATGGTATTCAGCAAGGTAAACCCGCTGGATAATCCGAAAGTAAAACCCGAATACATCAAAGACGAACCAGCCTACACCATTTACGATATGGAGCATTCCGAATTTCCGGGTAAAGGCTTCAAAGCGCCGGCGGTTTGGTTGCCACACGGCGTGTTGGGGGTTTCTACTTCGGAAATTTTGCCCGACGAAACGGCCGGTGATTTCGGCCCCTTCGCCGGTCAGATGTTTGTCGGTGACCAGGGCATGTCGAAAATTGCCCGCGTATCGTTGGAAAAAGTAAAAGGCCAGTACCAGGGTTGCGCATTTGATTTCCGCAGTGGTTTCCGCAGCGGCGTGTTGCGTATGTGCTGGGCTTCCAATGGCGAAATGCTGGTAGGCGGCACCAACCGCGGCTGGGGCTCCACCGGCACCGAAGATTTTGCGCTGGAGCGCTTAGTCTGGAACGGACAAACGCCTTTTGAAATGAAAACCATGCGCGCCATGCCCGATGGTTTTGAGATCGAATTTACTATGCCGGCCGACAAAGCGAGCGCCGAGAATATTGAAAATTATGAGGCCAAAAGCTACACCTACAAGTACCATCCGGTGTACGGCAGCCCGATTATCAATTTTAAGGAAAACGAAATTCGCGGTGCCAAACTCAGTGCCGACGGCCTGAAAGTGCGCATTTTAGTGGACAGCCTGCGCGAGGGTTTTGTGCATGAAATTCGTCCGGAAGGCATACTGTCCAGGCAAAACGCCCTGCCACTGCTGCATAAAGGCGCTTATTACACCCTGAATGCCATTCCTGACGGGCCAAAAGCAGATTTCCCGCCACAGCCCAAAAAGGCAAAAGCAGCAGCGACAGCAGCGCCGGAAGATCCGGGCACCAAAGTCAACACGCCCGACAATCAGATGAAAGAGGCGCGTCCGCAAACGGAAAAAGACAAGCCGCTGGAATCTCCCGACCAGAAGGCTGCCGCCAAACCCGCCGCTGCCAAACCCGCTGCGCCTGCCGCACCGGCTGCCGTTACGGAAAAAGAAGTGATTGCCTTGCTGAACAAACATACCTGTACGGCCTGCCACAAGCGCAACGAACGCGCCGTAGGCCCGCCATTTGTGGAAATTGCCAAGCGCAAATACTCCGCCAAGCGCATGGTGGAATTGGTGCACAAACCCGAGCCGCAGAACTGGCCCGGTTATTCCACCCCGATGGCGCCCATGCCACATGTACCGAAAAAAGATATTGAAAAAATTGCAGGCTGGATCAATAGTTTGAAATAATTGCCTGTAAAAGAATGTTTTATACGATTCCCGCAGTGCTGTTGAAATTTTTTTGAAAAAAAATTTCAACAGCCTGTAAGGAATCTGAAAACGGAAGGGTCTTACATTCAAACCAACACGCGAAAGCCAGATCCGTAATCCTGATTCGTATGAGCCAACACCTGCTTTTATCTGCTGACGACTTCCTGCCCCTTGAGTCCGGTTTCCGGCTCAGTGAAGAAGGATTCAGCAAAGTAGTGCGCCAGAAGCGCGCTGCGCTGAAACGTTATGCAGAAGGCATGGTGGGCGGCAATTGGGCTGAAGACATTGTACAAAACGTGTTCATCAAATTGCTCGGTCAGGTTTTTCGCGATTGCAACGGCGGCGTGGTGATGGTTTGGATGTACCGCGTGGCGCACAACGAGTCCTTCGATCTGGCCCGCCGGCAAGAACGCATCCGAACCCCGGAAACCCTGCCAGAAACCGCCACCAGACCCGAAGCAGACCGCTTTGAACTCCGACAGCGCATCGACAGCATTCTCGCTCAACTGGCGCCCATGGAAAAAGCCTGTTTCAACCTCGTGCATCAAGGGTATTCTTACAAAGAAGTAGGCGAATCCCTCGATATTACGGAAGATAATGTTGCGGTCATCATCCACCGCGCCCGCAAAAAAATAACGGCAATGGCCATCTGAAAACCACCATTATGAAAAAGGAACTCAATCAACAAGGACAAGCCGCGCCACAGCCCGACAACCTCGAGGCGCTCTCGCTCATGGAACGCTCCGTGTGGATGCTGGCCGAGTACGAAGGCTTTTCTTCCGACGATATCGCCACAATCACCGGCCTCAGCCCAAGTGAAGCAACACGCACCCTGGAGGCTGCGCGTAGCAAAATGGCGCCGCCCGCCGCCAACAAACCCGGCGGCTTCGGTATCCGTTTGTTCAGCTACCGCAGTATGGCCATCGCGGCAGCCCTGAGCCTGCTCATTTATGGTTTTTGGAGAAAACAAACCCCTGTTGATACCGCGCCGCTGGTTCACCACAACCCTGCCCTGCCGCAAGCCACCCAAACTACCCCAAGCCGGAACATTGCCCCTGTTGCCACAAACAATCCGGCACCGGAAGCCATCAGCGCAGTACCGCGTGCAAAAAACCTTAAATCGGCCAAATACAAGCCCGAAACACTACAAAACCCGACAACAACAAGCGCCAACCACAACAGCAACAATGTAATCGCCGGTGCAGGGCTTCCAATTCAGGAAATTAACCCGCAAACCGAACCGGAAAAACAACACATTGCGGTGCGACCGGCCCTGATCGCCCTGCTTCCGGGCAGCATTCAGGCCGTAAGCACAGGCGCCATGAGCAGCATACAGCCCATCGCCATTGCGACAGTACAGCCCAATACCGATATTGCGCAGCAAAGTACCTTTTCCCGTTTGCGCCACGCCCTCACGCCGCGCTCCCTCACCGACGCCGAAGGGAACTTCAACGTGGACGTAGACATCAATATTCCAAGCATTGTAGTCGGCAGTCCGGGCAGATAATTGCCCCTGCTGCTTTACCTGAGGGCTTGCGACCGGCAAGTTCAAGCCCCTTGCCATATTCTTTTGCAACACATTCAAAACCATTCGTTATGAGAGTCATCATTGCATTCGCCCTGCTTTTTGCTTTTACAAGTGTGCAGGCACAGGAACCTCAGTCATCCGGCGGCGCAGGCGCTGCCAAGGCCGATACGACACAGAAAAAAGGACTTATTTTCGGCGTTGGTCCGGGTGAAAGCGGCGATTCCAGCGGCAAACGGGGCATCCACGTGGAGCTGGGCAACACCAAAAAAATCAAGGATAAATACGATATTCGCTGGGTCATGTTCGATCTGGGGGTAAATACCTACAGTTTCGACGGTTCGCTCAACCTGCCCCGCAGCCTTGATGTGTACGAACTGAATTACAGCCGCTCCCTGCATTTCAATGTGCGTATTTTTGAGCAGCGCTTGGCTTTTGGCAACAAACGCCACCTCAGCGTTTTCCAGGGCATCAATTTTGAATGGCAGAATTTCCACCTGCAAAACGATTACCTCTTTGAGCCGGGCAAACCCGAGGTGACGCCCGTGCTTTCCGATCGGCCGCTCAGCAAAAACCGCTTCTCCACCCGCCTGATTACCGCACCGATTGGCCTGCAATTGGAAACCAACCCGGACAACATGAGCAAGTCCTTCCACCTCGGCGCGGGCGTATACGGCGGCTTTTTGTACGGCGCCAGTCAGCGCACCCGCATTGAAGACAGCAAGGATAAAAACCGCGTGACCGACGATTTCAACCTCAATAAATTCCGCTGGGGACTGCTTGGCCGCATCGGTTACGGCCCGATCAATTTCTACGTGCAGTACAGCATGACGCCGCTGTTTAAAAGCGGCGAAGGCCCGGAACTGACGCCTATACAGTTTGGGGTGACGTTGATTCCGTATTGATTTCGGGTAGTCACCCCGTGGCTGCAATCCCTCCGTCACTGCGCTGTGACGGGGGGATTTTTATTTGTGCCCGAAAGCGCGGATCAGCTACAAAACCAGCATAGCAAAAATTAGCTATGTGGCGAAAAAAGCCTGTAAAAATACTTTGTCGGTAAAAAAACTGGAGTAAATTTGCACATTGCTCACCTGCAAGGCAGCAAAATGAGCATCGCACCCCTTCACCCATAGCGAGCATGAACGCAACAGACGACTAAGTAAAAGACGCAACGCGGGTTTAAGATAATCGTCTGTTGAGGGAGTGCGGTAGTCAGCTGTAAGCTGAAGGCCTCACTCTATCAATAAAGATATTCCATTATGAAGATTATTAAAATTGAAGTTGAAAATTTTCGCCTGCTAAAGAAATTTTCAATGGATTTGGAGGAAGACCTCTCCTTAGTTATCGGAAAAAACAACACTGGGAAAACTTCCATCCTTTCTATTCTTGACAAATTTCTAAACGAGAAAAGTAAATTCTCTTATGATGATTTTAATATTGATTTCAAGAACGAATTAGAAGCTCTTATAAAATCAGTGGATATTCCAGAAGAATTTACACCTAAAGGCATCAAGCTAAAACTATTTATTGAATACAACGAGAAAGATGATTTGTCAAATGTTAGCAGGGTTTTGATGGATTTAGACCCCAACAATAACAAAATTGTATTGGGATTTGAATATACAATAACCTACGGCTTTGTTGCATGAATCCCGTTTGATTCCATAGCACCCTTACCGGCATTGCCTTAAGCGGATTTCCGGACAGAGACCGGCTTAGCAGTTTGAATAAACTTATTAAGTACAGCTGCCTTGACAGCCG
>JAFLBP010000056.1 GCA_017303875.1 Chitinophagales bacterium
TGGCGATATTGCAGCCCATTGGGAGTCGGTCAGTTCTCTGAACTGTTTTGTCATATCTTCGAAGTTTGGTCGCTCCAAAGATACGACCCGGCTCCCCTCTTTCAAATTCCCGAACATGCTCTAAGTGCCGTGGCATTCAAAAATTGTTTGTCCAAAAGCTCCGACAACAAGGTGCGCGCAGCATTTGGCAAAAAATTATGCACCTCATCCCGGGTAGCATAGCGATAATTAAACGCCAGATGCAAGCCTTTTTTCAGCATCACCGGCCGGATATAAATATTTTTCAGGTCGGCTGCGGCCTCCGGCCCGGGCTTACTCAGGGTACATTTATGTAAGTGGCCCGACTGAAAAGCTGCAAAAAGCAACTCCAGCCATTGGGAAACAGTATCCGAAGCAAGTTTGGAAGGCATCATTATTTATAACTCAACAACGCCGCCCCGGGTGCGGGCGCGGCGACGCAATTCAGATTCAATCAGGTAAAGATCATGCAAGAGCGCTCCGCGGGTACGTTTGCGGGCCGCTGGCGAAAAAACAAGGTAAAAAAAGAAAGCAGTACTCGCAATTACCCCTACACTGCCAAGCACAAGAAGCCATTGCAGTTTGAAATAGCGCGACAGAACCGAAAGCAAAAACCAACCTGCCGTGGTTCCGCCGACCAACATGGCCAGGCGCAGGCGTTTTTCCTGCAAAGTGATTTCCTGCAATACCTTGCCGCGAAACTCCAGCAGATGCTCACTGCCAAAATGCTCCGGCCCCAACTCGTCGAGCAAACGAAATTCATCATTAGCCTCCCGTTCGAGGCGTTCAAAAGGGTCAGTACTGTGCTTGCGGCGAAACATGCGGATGAATAATTTGAAGCAACAAAAATAAGATAAATTCCTGTATCCTAAACAGGCTTAGGTTCATCTCCGTTGCGTTCAAAATTCATCTTGAACCCAATGCGTTGATTTGGCTCCGGAATATCATCGTCGTAATCCTCCCATTGCATAATTTCTGAGACAAAAGTCTCCATATGTCGCAGGAAATATGGCTCTTTTAACTCTTCCGGCCGATAAATGGCTATGGTTTTCGGCGCTTGTGGCTGACCGTATTTTTCGATATGGGGCAGGTTGATCAGCACCAGAATTTTGCCGTTAAACAATTGCTGATAAACCAGTGCGCCGTTTTGCTTGATGAGGTCGCGGCGCATCCCGCCGACATTTTCTCCCAGTCCGCTGGCTACACTGCCCAGGCTGCAAACCACCGCTTCCAGGTTTTCGATTTCGCTGCGGGCCTCAACACTGGCATTCAACCCCACCTGCGTGCTGAGGTGTTGGAGTTGACTGACAATCTGGCTTTTTAGTTCGCTATGCCACACTTCCCGATAACGGCGCGTGTTTTCCAGCACTTCGTGGTAATGTTCCACCTTGCGCTTGAGGTTAAAGGTATCCTGTTCGTTAAGACTCATAATGCAATGCGTTTTGCAGGAAAAACGACAAGGTAGCTCAAAATGTTCTGCCAATACAAGCCGTATAGACAAAAAGGGCCATTCCGCAAGCGGAACAGCCCTGATTTTCTGTATTGATGCTGCAAAAAGCAACAGCGCTTATCGAAGCAGCAGTAATTCGCGGTATTTTACAAGCGGCCAGTACTGGTCGTCGATAACGGTTTCCAGTTCATCAACCGCTTCGCGGATGGCGTCCATTTGCGGGCGCACTTTGTGGCAGAGAATGTCGGCTTCCTCGCGGATACCATCGGCATGATGCGCTTTTTCGAAAGCCTTGTGCATTTTAGCAAGTCCTTCCTTGATGGCCGATACATTTTTCAGCACAGCTTTGAGCGTATCTTTCTGGAAATCAGCATCGCCGTCCAGACCGATGGCTTTGAGTGCGCCAATATTTTGTGCCAATTCGGTCTGATAGCGCAACACGGCCGGCATCACCATAGAATTGACAATTTCTTCCAGTGCTTTGGCCTCAATGCTCAGTTTGGTACAGTAAATGTGCAGCTGTACGGCATGGTAGGCTTCCAGTTCGCTGGCGTCCATTACTTTAGCCTTGCTGAAGAAATCCTGGGCCAGTTTTTTACCCAGCACATCCAATGCTTCAGGTGTGGTAGCGAAGTTGTTGAGGCCGCGTTTTTCGGCTTCTTCTTTCCATTCGTCGGAGTAGTTATTGCCTTCAAAAACAATAGCCTTCGATTTGCGGATATAGTTTTTGAGCACCATCAGGATGGCTTCGTTTTGCTCCGTGCCTTTGGCAATAAGCTTATCAACGTCGCTTCTGAACTCCTGCAACTGCAAGCCCATCATGGTGTTCATCACCGTCATCGGGCCGGCACAGTTCTGGCTGGAACCTACGGCGCGGATCTCGAACTTATTGCCGGTGAACGCAAACGGAGAGGTACGGTTGCGGTCGGTATTGTCCATTTCGAGGTTGGGCAATTTAGCCAGCAGGTCGAGGGCGCGTTTTACGGCTTGTCCGTCGGTTTTTTTGCCGTTGGCAATCTGGTTGAGCAGTTTGCTCATGGCCTCGCCGATAAATACGCTGATAATGGCTGGCGGGGCCTCATTGGCGCCGAGGCGGTGGTCGTTGCCCGCGTGTGCGATGCTGGCGCGCAGGATGTCGGCATATTTATACACCGCCATGATCGTATTTACGAAGAAGGTCAGGAAGCGCAGGTTTTTGCCGGGGTCTTTACCGGGCGAGAGCAGGTTTACGCCGGTGTTGGTGCCCATGCTCCAGTTGTTGTGCTTACCCGAGCCATTGATACCGGCAAACGGTTTTTCATGCAGGAGCACGGAAAGTTTGTTGCGGCGTCCAACGCGCTCCATCAAATCCATCAGGAGCTGATTGTGGTCTACGGCCACATTGATTTCCTCAAAAATAGGCGCTACTTCGTACTGCGCAGGCGCTACCTCATTGTGGCGGGTACGCACCGGAATACCGAGTTTGTGGCATTCTGTTTCCAGGTCGCGCATGAACGCGTATACGCGCTCGGGGATGGAGCCGAAGTAGTGGTCTTCGAGTTGCTGGTGCTTGGCCGCCGGGCGACCGAGCAGGGTGCGGCCGGTCATCACGAGGTCCGGACGCGCATTAAACAAGGCCTCGTCTACCAGGAAGTACTCCTGTTCCCAGCCAAGGGTAGCAGTAACTTTATCCACTGCCGGGTCGAAGTACTGACAAACCGGCACTGCCGCTTTGTCGAGCAGGTTCTGCGAACGCAGCAGGGGGAGTTTATAGTCCTGTGCCTGACCTCCATAGGTAACAAAGATGGTCGGGATGCAGAGGGTTTTACCATCGGCGGCTTCCATCATAAATGCCGGGCTTGAAGGGTCCCAGATGGTATAACCACGCGCTTCAAAAGTACTGCGCAGGCCACCGCTGGGGAAAGAAGAGCCGTCAGGCTCCTGTTGAACCAATGCCGAGCCGGTAAATTCCTCGATAACACGACCGTCGTGGGTCATGGTAAAGAAGGAGTCGTGTTTTTCGGCAGTTTTACCGGTCAGCGGCTGAAACCAGTGTGCAAAGTGCGTGCAACCTTTTTCTTCAGCCCATTTTTTCATCCCCACGGCCACTTCGTCGGCCGTTTCGCGGCTGAGTTTCTGCCCGCTTTGTACCGAAGCTTTAACGCTGAGGTACACAATTTCGGGAAGGTACTGTTGCATGGAGGCGTCATCGAAAACGTTTTCACCAAAGTAAGATGCAATACTGGTAGGAATACCTTCGAGGGCCTCCAGCGGCGCATCGTAGCGGTGTTCTACTGTTTGCAGGGCATTGAAGCGAGAGAGCGACATGTTGTGATGTATTCAGTAATGAATGAAATTTGATATGGAAAAAACGAAAATCTCGCCACATTTTATTCCGAATATACTCGAAATTTGATTTTAGCGAAATTTCAGCTTTTTATCTCACAAAAACAGCGTGGTGGGTTTTAAAATGGCAGGCTTAAGAGAAATTGAATCAAATTTCTGATTTGATGACGCAAAATTAGACCTTTTTCCAGCGAAAAAAAGCCAATTGGCCAAAAATTTCAAACGACAAAGCGCATCTAAAATTCCACATATAATTCTAAGATTTTAATAATTCAAAATAAAATGACCTTTTCCTCACTCAGGCGCACCATACATTCGGCGGGAATCGCAATACGCAGGCATTAAATTTTTTTTCCAAAAAGGAACAACATGGAGGTATGGAACAAAAAAAATGGCAAAACAGGGCAATTTTCTCCCTGGCACACCAAAAAAACAAAAGCGATGCACTTTTGCACCGCTTTTATTTGACGGGAAGAGCAAGCTCTGTCGTATATTGTTCTATGAAAAGTAATCCATCAAGCATCCTCAACGAATCGGTACAAAGGTAAAGCGGTGTATGCCAAGCCATTCAGGACAGTTATAGCCTTCCCTACACCTTCATTTTGGGGGCTGCCGAATACACTAAAAATGCGTAAAAAACTGATTATCATCAAGTTAAAGTCATATAAAATTTATTTTTTCATTTCAGCCGGAATTATTTTCCCTAAAACAAGCTTTACTCAAAGAAAAGTTTATCTTTATATGTTAAATTATTTTAATGCATTTGCTTGTAAATCAAAGAAATGTTCTGTTTTTTTGTGCCGTCAAGCATACGAATCATTGATGAAAGCCGCCTTGTTGCTGTCCAACTATATCATTACAAACTGTCTGATCTTCGCACTGCAAATTAGTATACGCTTGCTTAAAGTAGCGGGATAATCCATTTGCAAGTCAAAACATCAAGGCGCAACGGAAGGAAAAACAAACACACAGACATTTATGCAGTCTCATGCAGCATCGTGCCCCCGCTTCACCTTTATCGAACAAAAAGTAACACTACCGCAAACAGTATTTAAGGCAGATGTCATTCTTGGCTCCCCTGGTTCAGGGTGTATGGGAATGGGAGTCTGCCAGGTAATGCGCAGTGAACAGGAACCTTCTGTGAATATGAAATGTCCGCGTACTAAAGCACTGATTCGTCGACATGAGATGCCTGACTTCTCCGTACGTCTTCAGTTTGAATTTGAAAAAGCACAGTTGGCGCCAGCCAACCTGACTAAGCATTTTCAATGGAATCTGTTTCAGGTAACCGACCCGTATGACCTGCCCAATGATATTGCGCAGGAACTGGGCCTGAATGCTTATCGCATTCATCCAGGCGTGTACCCGGTTGTGGAAACTGATTATAAATACATACTCATACTTTGAGAAACAAAGGCGCCGCTTAAGCGCCACGTTTCCCAATGATTTAATTGAGCGACTGTACCATAAGCCGCAGGGCCAAGGGCTAACCCCCTAACCCTGCGCTTATTTTTTATCAGAGCGTCGCCTTTTTGGCATCTACACGCCCCCAGCCAAAATTGCTGTTTCGGCTTGGATAATAATTGGCACTGGTTTTCATACGATCAAAAACCTGCTGGCGTGTCCAGCCCGGATATTTGGAAAACACCAGGGTAGCGATACCTGCAGTGGAGGCTGTTGCGACCGAAGAACCACCCACTGTCGAGGGAACATCCCCACTTTGTGCCAGCGACAATGGCGTGCGCCCATTGCCCGCTTTTTCCATCACCAACACAAAATCCACCTTGCTGCCCACATGGCAGGAACCACATTTCTGAGTGAGGTTATCGCGGATACCCGTTACGGCAATACACTGGGTTTGGTTGGCCGGGAAAATTACCCCTGCAAACCAGGCCGTCCAGGAATAGGAGGTTCCGGCTGCGGCAAAAATCATTTTACCATTATTGTGTGCATATATAATGGCGTCTCTGATCTGAGAACTGCTGGTAATACGCCCCATGCTGATGCTGATGACACGCACGGCGCCGTTCTGTCCGCCAAAGGTAAAGGCATTACTCACGCCCACCACTTCACGGCTCTCGTCGAGGTAGACATCGGCAGCAGCCCGGATGGAAATCAGGTTGGCATTGTAGGCAATTCCTACGGAATTACCATCGGTTCCCCTCGGCGCAGCGGCCGCCCCCAGCATGGAAGTGCCATGACCACAGAGATCATTAGGCGTCTCCGGATCACCAACCGGGTTTCCCCAGAAATTGGTTTGTTGCGGCAGGGTAACATACTTTTCAATACTGCGGCCACTGGAATATCCCTGATTGAGGTCTTCCCCGAGGTTTTCCTGTTCGTCGCTGCATCCGGTATCAATAACCAGCAGCGTTGCGCCACTGCCGTCGCTCTGTGCCCAGGCATCTTTAACTTTGTGGAACGGGTGGTTCCAGGATGCTTTGCAGCCCGGTTGCTCATTGCTGTAATCAGGGCCAAGGGCCAGGCCCGGCTCTCCATAATTGCTGTCGCAGCCCGAGCCGGAACGCGAAGCTGTTCCTTTCATAAACGGCTCATAACCAGTTGGTTCTGCATAGCGCAAATATTTGGAGGCACGCAGCAAAGCAATGGTTTCCGGATTGTACACCCGGACGTTAAACACCGGCAATACGTTATTTTCCGGGAAAGCAAATAGTTGCTCCAACGTCAATTCAGGGTTCAGGCGTTGTTCTGAACTTAAAATCAACTCCAGCACTTGCTGGCGAGCATCCTGCCAGACGGCATCCTGGATATTGATCTGGTGCAGGCGCTCGGCTACATTTTGTTCACCTGCGGGCTGATACCCTACCGAAAGCACATGATCGGAATTGCCAAGAGCCGTCCAGATCATGTCGTTATCGGCCCAGCTCCATTCAAAAGCGCCGGTTTCCCAAACTTTTTCCTGAATAAAGGCATCAAGTGCAGCAGGATGTGGAACGGGCGCTACGGAAGTGGGTTTCTGTAAAACTGCTTTCCGACAGCTGTTGACGGTAAGCAATACTGCCAAAGCGGGCAGCAGTAGTAGGAATCTTTTCATAAAAGCGGGAATGATTTGGTTAAAATTTCGGAAAAAACAAGGTAGCATAGGATTACTTCGGCGAATGTAGTGACTGCCCCGCGTTTGTTGTGTTTGCGCACTACAATTTTTTCTAAAAATAATATTGACATTTGCCCAACGAAAAAAAACAAGGCTTCGTCTTACATCAAAAAACCAAACGCTATGCCACCCAGATATACACTACTGTACGTATTGTTCCTTTCCCTTTTGTTTCTGGCTGCCTGCAACCAGGTAGATCCCGGCTTTTACGATGGTCCGGGCAAACGCCCAGTATACGCTGCCCCTTCTGCCCTTGAAAATATACGCAACCTGCCACCACAAACCATTGAGCAAAGTGGCACTATCTTTTTAAAAGATACCCTTTTTTTTATGCTCGAACGCGGGCGCGGCATTCATGTTTTCAATATCAAGGACTCCGCCAGTATCCGGGCACTCACCTTTTTGGAAATTCCTGCCATCGGCGACTTTACCATATCCGGCAACCGGCTGTATGCCGACAGCTGGCGCGACCTGCTCACCATAGACATCTCCAATCTCTACAACATTCAATTACTCGACCGGCAGCGCGGCGTTTTTTCACCTGCACTTTTTCCGCCGCAGTACGATGGCTTTTTTGAATGTGTGGACGAATCCAAAGGCGCCGTAGTGCGCTGGGAAGATACCGAATTAATTGACGCCCTATGCCGAACCTTTTAAACACACAACATTTGTTTCACTTCAAATATCATGGACTATGAAAAATTTCATCCTCCTTTTGGCCGCGTTTCTATTCATTGGCCTTAGCTCCTGTTCCAAAGAATCAGGATTAGAACTGGACACCACCGGCAAATCCGGCTCCATCACCCGCTTTGTGGCATACCAGGGCTTTATGTACGCGCTGAACCTGAATGAAGTTCAGACGTACAGCCTGGCAAACCCCGACAAACCCCAATTGGTACACCGCCTCGCCACTGATTACGGACTGGAAACCATCATTGTTTACGAAGGCACTGTATACCTCGGCTCAACCACCGCACTTTATGTACTCGACATCAGCACCCCCGCAACCCCGAAAATACTGGCGCAAACCGAGCGCCCCGATATTTTTCAGGGTGGCTGCGACCCGGTTGTGGTAAAAGGTAATTATGCCTATTCTACTATTAAAATTGTGCAAAACCGCTGCGGCAACATTGGCGCAGAAAGCGCTTTGCTGGTGTACGATTTAAGCGATAAGTCCAACCCCAAACAAGTGGGCATGTACTTCCTCAGCGAACCCAACGGACTGGGCTACAAAGACAATGTGCTTTTTGTTTGCGACGAAGGCGCCGATCAGGTTATCCTGTTCGACATCAGCAATCCGGAAAACCTGACTCAACTAAACCAGGCACTCCCCTTGCAAGACCCGGTTGATCTGATCGTCGACGGATCGCGCATGATTGTTTCTGCCCGTACCGGTTTTGTATTTTACGACCTGAGCGCGCTGCCCGATGTGCGCAAAATCGGTGAAATCAGCAAATAATATGCGTCACCTATTAATCCTGATCTGCCTTTGCAGCTTTAGCGCAGTGATCGCGCAACGCACAGAACCCAGGGCCCTCTTTGAACCAGAAGAGGGCCCTGATCCAGGCGGCCTGCCGCGTTTTACCTTAAAATCGGATATCTTCCCCTGGCTTTTTACGTACAAACGCGCCGCTAACCTTAGCAGCGACATACGCGTCGGCAAGCATCTGAGTACGGATTTATCCTTGGGTTACTTTCTGAACAGCGGGACTTTTGCCCGTCTGGACGGCGAAAGCTATCGCGGCTTGCGACTGCGCGGCGGCATCAACTTTTACCCTTCTCCCAAACGACGTTCGCCCGTCTTTTTCGGCATTCAGCTGAAATACAATAATATCAGTAATAAAACCTGGCGACAAGTTTCCCGGCAAGGCGATCAATACCTGCAATGGCTGTTGATGAACCGGCAGGTTCAGGACTATGGGTTTATGCTCCGCATATCGCGGCGTTTTTATTTTGGGGAACACAATCGCATCTTCCTCGATTATTCAGCAGGTCTGGGCGGTGTGTGGTACAATGTCGAATTCCGCAACCTGCCCGCAGATGCATCGTTACCTGTAGATACGCCTTTCTTAATCAGACTGGAACGCCCGGAAGGCCCGGGCTACGGTGTCGACTTTTTATGGCAGTTGTCTTTGGGTTACGCCATTTGGTGAAGAAATTAAGCCCCAATCGAATGAGGATCGATGACGACCACTCCTGGTATCTTATCAAAATCACTTGTATTCCTTGTTACTATCGTAAGCTGATGTGCTAAAGCTGTAGCAGCGATAATGGCATCAGGCATTTTTATCTTTAATATTTTTCTCAGTTGTATAGTAATATCTACTACTGTGCTATCAAGCGGGTATATCTGAGCATCCTGAAAAAAAGCCTCCAATAATAAAGAATCTTTAGGCGGAGCATTAAAACCTAAAACTTCAATTTTTGAAATAACTGAAACCTTGGGAATTTGATTAACAACTTCATTCATAAATGCCTTTCCGCCTTCTGTCAATCGATCACCTAAGAAGTCGATAATGGCGTTACTATCCATCAAATATTCCGTTCCCATTTACTTCTAGAGTCTTCAATTTGAAGTAACAGGGCTTCACTGGTCGCGGAACTGAGCTTGCCTGCGTATTTAGCAGACAGCGCATTATCCTCTCGATTTAACGGCTCTAGCGTACCTTCCTGAACATCAGCGGTATACTTGATATTCAATCGCTTGAGTAGCAGCAGCAGCAACTCCAGATCCTGATCTTGCGGTATTTTTATTGTTATATCACCCATATTCTGTTATTAACGAAAAACAAAGATAATCGGTTTCAGATTAATTGCAAAATCATCGAATTACAAACGATCGAATCCACCGGACGCCGGACTCTCCCCGAACCTCAAGCAGATACATGCCCGAAGGCAAGCCGTTCACATCCATTCGGAGCATCGTTTTTCCCTGCGACATAAAATATGTATCGCTGCGCAACAAACTCCCCGTCATGCCCATCAGATTAACCTGAATATGCTGACTGAAGGGGATTTCCAGGCTAATATCCGTATAAAATATCGCCGGGTTGGGGCTGACGCCTATCTGATCCGAAACAATACTACAGGCAGTGGGCATTAAAGGTGTAAAACTTTGACTGCCATCTTCTTTGCGCAAGCGAATGCGGTAGTAGCGCATCAATCCCGCGGGACTGGAATCTTCCGCCATATACGAATGAAGGCCCGGCTTCGCTTTAAGGGTAGCGAGGGCTTCCCAGCGCAGGGCATTGGTACTCCCCTCCAGGGTAAACCAGGCATTTTCGGTATTATCTGATTGAAATGCGTCCCAGTAAACACGACTTTTGCCTGCATAGCATTCCGTCCGTTGGGCAGTTAATTCGACCTGCAAAGGTGTAAAATTCAAACCCATCGGAATACTGATACAGGTTACCGCGCTATCGGGATGCAGCGTACTGCTTTTAAAAAAGCCAAAACCATCGGGCCAATATTTGGGATCCCAGTACATGTAAGGAAAATTTTGTTGGGTGATTGCCTGCGAAATCGCCGCCATCCAGTTGCAGCGACTATTCGCATCGGCATGAGTAGAGGCGCCAAACTCACCCAAAAAAACAGGCACGTCATAAGTGTCCGACCAGTCTTTTACCGACTGGAACACATCCTGAATTTCCTGCACCTGGTTGCCCTGCGGAAAAGTAACGCCCGCCGGCAGGCCCGACCAGGAAAAACCCTGATGGGTAAAGGAAAACGGATCGTAATTGTGAAAAGTGTAAATGATATTGTCGTCGTAATAAGGCTCGCTGCTAATGAGGCCATCGGCGCCATTCCAGCCATTACCGCCGACAATCAGGGCATGATTGGGTGCGTATAGCCGAACGGTATCAATAACAGCGCTCAGCACACTGCGCAGGTTACTGTTAGAAATACTGTTTGTAGGTTCATTCGACAGTTCGAACAAAAATCGATTAGGATCAAGATAAGCATAGTGCTGTGCCAGCTGTCGCCAGATGGCGCAAAGCCTTGGGCGTTCCGTCTGATAGTTGCTGTTTGTCAGTTCGTAGCCGTGATGGTTGTCGATAATCAGTTTAAAATTGAACGTATTGGCCCAGGTGATGGCCGAATCTACCAATTTCATGGCCGGATGGGAAAAATTGACCGTATAAGGAGGCGTGGTCTGGCTGATACGTTCAAAAATAACCGGCAAACGAACACTTTTAATACCTGCATTGGCAAAAAACTGCAAATCAGCGCGCACATAGCGGTTGGTTTCCGGATAGGCATTAAAAGGCATCATCCAGTAAGCTTCAAGCCAGTTTGATAAGTTAATACCATTTTGCAGACTGTTGGCCAAGGGCCATGCAACAGAAGGCGGCGGCGGCGCAATATTGACCAATTCAATGGCATCAAGATACACCGTGCCGGCTCCGCTGCCGTCCGGATCATCCACACTACAGGCAATTTCTGTAATTTGAGCCAGGTTAAGTCCGCTGGCACCCACAAAACCCGATAAGGGCAAATCAACCACTACGTAATTGTTTTGAACTGGCCCGACCTGTACATTTGGCCCCAGCACGGCGCCGGAACGCAGGCGGATACCGAATGTCTGGTTATTACCCAGTCCGCGATAAGCAAGCCGCACGTGCGAATAACCTGTAAAATTGACAGGGCTGCCATTGCCCCAGTTATCCATATTCAGGCCATAACCGGCCCAATAGCTACTGATATTGTAGACAAACTGATAGTGCTGGTTTCCTTCGTAGGGTTGGTTGGCACTGGTTTCGGTAAGGGTTCCGTTGCCTTCCCAGGTGCCGGTAACAAGGGAGCTGCCATTTTTATAAATGACTAAGGCCGCCGCCGGATATGGCAGCAGGAACAGCAGACCGTAAAGAAGATGCTTCATAGTTATTTTACAGCAATGGGATTAATGAATATGCTGAGAAAGGCGGTTGCCGGTTTTCCGGTATTTGGCAATTGCCTCCTTGATATGCTCGGCGCGATTTTCGGGATCGGGGTGCGAGCTTTGAAATTCGGGGGTTCGGTTCGGGCCGGAGGCTTGTTTCAGAATGGCCATTACGTCGATCAGCTTTTCCGGTTCAAATTCAGCTTCCAGCATAAATCGGACGCCCAGTTCGTCGCTTTGTAATTCCTGATCGCGGCCGTATTTAAGCTGAAGCATATTGGATACTGCCTGCGCGATATACCCGGAATTCGGATTACCGGGATCGTAGGTAGCCATGGTTACGGCGCCTGTAATGCCTTGTGAAAGTTCCATTTGTGCCATGCGCTCGGCACTGTGGCGCGCCACCACGTGGCCGACTTCATGTCCGAGCACCCCGGCAAGCATGTCGAGGTCCAGGCTTTGTCCGTCGCTGCTCAGGCGCATCAGCAGGGCTTCGGTAATAAATACCTGACCGCCGGGCAGCGCGAAGGCATTGATGGTCTGTTGATCCGCCAGGAGGTGGAAGTCGTATTTATACGGTGTATTTTTGGCAGCGGAGTTTTGCACGATGCGTTGCCCCACCCTTTTGACAATTTCAGCCGCTTCCCGGTTTCGGCTCAGGCCTCCAAATTCCTGGGCCATTTGGGGTACACTTTGCAGCCCCATGGCAATTTCCTGCTCCGGCGTCATGCTGATATGTTGTTTTTCGCCGGTTACTTCGTTGATGCTGCTGTTGCCATAATATCGAAAAAGGGCAAAAGCAGCCATCACGAGTGCTATGATGATGGTTGGATTGATGCGGAAACCACCGCTGCGCTGACCGTTCATAATAAAAGGGTTTTGTTTTGAATTGGATGCAAAGTAAATAAATCCTTGGATAAATGTAGTGCAGCAAGCGGATTTATTAGGATTTTCCCGAACTTCGCCGCCGAATCAGAAACTTAATCGTGCTCGCAATTTTTCGCAACAACCGTTTTACGTCGGCCATTTCCTTAGCCCTGTACGTACTGCTCACCCGGGCAGGCGCTTTAAGCGGCTACTGCCCGAATGAGCCGGATGAAATGGGTATGGGCGGCTTACTGTATGATTTTGTACCGGCGTGGCTGCTTCAAAACAGTCAGTACTCGGCAATTGCAGCAGCGATATTGGTTTTTATTCAGGCATTAAGCCTTAATATAATTGCTGATGGGCATCGTCTGTTGCCCGAGCGCAGCTGGATCCCGGGGGTATCTTATGCCTTAGTGAGCGCAATGCTGCCCAACTTCCTGTTTTTAAGTCCGCCACTACTCGCTGCGAGTTTTGTACTGCCTGCGCTTAGTCGTTTTTTAAAACTTTACAAGGTAGCACACGCCACCAAAGCCCTGTTTGATACCGGTTTCTGGCTGGCGACCGGCACGCTGTTTTATCCGGCGCTGCTGTTTTTGATTTTGCCATTCTGGATAGGCATCAACCTCTTGCGTTCCTTCAACCTGCGGGAGCAATTGGTATTTTTAAGCGGCGGTTTTGTCAGCATGTTTTTAGGCTGGTTAGGATATTTCTGGTATGGAATGGGGGATCGGTTTGTAGCGCGACAATTTTGGGAGATTTGGGGCTTTTATCACTTCAACACGCAAACTGTTGGCCTGTATGATATTCTGAAAGCCGCGGTGGTTTGCGTCATTCCGCTGTTGATCACGCTGGCAGCCGGGGCATTCCCAGCCAAAAAATCCATTCAGTTACAAAAATATATCAGTTTTTTCTACTGGATGGTTGCTGTGGGAGGGCTTTCTATTTTTTTTCAACCCAATCTCAACGATGCGCATTTGCTGATGCTGGCAGCGCCGGCGGCAATATTTCTTTCGATGACGTTAACAGGCATCAGGAATAAAATTGTAGCAGAAATATTACACCTGCTACTGCTTTGCGGTGCGCTGTTTTTGCAATTTTTTCCCAAATAAGCATACTCTTGACACCTTTTTTTGAAAAATATTCTGAAAAATGAAATTCGGCGTAATTGTTTTCCCCGGCTCCAACTGCGATGATGATATGGTTCATGTACTGGGCGATATCATGGGACAGGAGGTTGTGAAAATCTGGCATAAAGAAACACATATCGACGGTTTTGAACCCGGCGACTGTATCGTGCTGCCCGGAGGTTTTTCCTATGGCGATTATGTCCGTGCCGGCGCAATTGCACAATTCTCCCCCGTTATGCAGGCGGTTAAAGCATTTGCGGCAAAAGGCGGCTATGTGTGGGGTGTTTGCAACGGATTTCAGATCCTATGCGAAGCCGGATTATTGCCTGGCGTGTTGATCAATAATGAGCGCCGACAATTCATTTGTCAGAACGTCTGGTTGAAAACCGAGACCACCAATTCAGCAATAACGGCCCAGCTTGATCCCAATCAGGCACTGAAAATCCCGATTGCGCATGCAGAAGGGCGCTTTCATGCCGACCCGGCAACGCTGGACGAACTGGAGCGCAACGACCAGATTTTATTCCGGTACTGCACACCGGCGGGCGCGGTGACGCCTGAGGCCAATCCGAACGGCGCAGCCCGCAACATTGCGGGTATTTGTAACAGCACCCGCAATGTTTTTGGCATGATGCCGCACCCGGAACGCGCCGCTTCCCAGATTATGGGTAATGAAGACGGCCGCGGGCTGTTTGAGTCCTTATTGGGATTCATTACCGCCTGAGTAGGGACTTGGTTTGATTATTTCTTAATGCCCGGCACTACTTTCGGGTATTTCACAATGATTTCCTGGTACAGTTCGTTGCCCGGGCCGCGCACCTGCATGTTCACCACCGGCTGATCGCCTTCCCATCGAATTTTGAGCAGCCCGAAATTGCGTTTTAGAATCAAATCGCCCACACGCAGGTGGTTGGTTTCCGAGAGTCCGCTCCGGATATGTGTAAGGCCGCTTGAAGTAAAATCGTACAGCGGATAGGGCAAGGTAGGCAGCTCCATTTTGCTGATTTCCGCCATATGGCGGTCGCCAGATAAAATCATCAGGTTTTTAGGCTGCGTTTTGGTAATCAGGTTAAGCAGGCGCTTGCGGGCATTGGGGAAATTGCCCCATTTTTCAAAACCATGTTCATCGGGGAGTACCTGGATACTGGAGCAGAGGATTGTCAGGTTAGCGGTGTTCAGGGTCAGTTCGCGTTCCAGCCATTTCCACTGGGCTTCCCCAAGGATATCGCCTTTTTCATTAGGGATATAACGGCGTTGTTTGCTGGGATCGGGGGCAAGGGAATCGCGAAAATATCGGGTATCCAGCAGGATTACCTTAATTCGCTGGCCGGGGTTTCCGAAAGTATAAGACTGATAGGCGCCTTCCCGTTTGCGCACCGGGCTTGCCATGGGTACGTCGAGAAAATCCATCAGGCAGCGTTTGGATGCGCGGCGATAGGGGTAGGTTTTATCGCCGTCGTTTCGACCATAGTCGTGGTCGTCGTAAACACCGACGATTTGGGTTTTATTGTAGAGTTTTTTGTATTCGGCGCTTGTTTTAAGGCGCTTGTAGTGCGCGGCGAGTTCGCGCATATCATCGGTATCGGCATAGATAATATCGCCGAGCCAGATCCAGAGATTGGGGTTATTGGCGGCTATGCCTTCCCAGATGTCTTGCGAAAGTGTTAGTTTGTTACAGGAGCCAAATGCGATAAGGGTAGGCGCGGCACTGGTATCGAGGGCATGTGGTTTGTAGGCATCCCGGTCGGGGTTTTCAATAATTTCGCTGGGGATTGCTTTTTCTGTAAATTCCGGATCTTTTTGTGGGGCTTTAGGATCAGGCACCTGTGCAAAGGTAGCGAGGGGCAGGGCTGCCGCCAGGATAAAGGCAGCGATAGGACGCATGAATTTCAGCATGGGCAGGGAAAAGCAGTAATGGTTGGTAGAGAGGATAAACGAAGGAATGGGAAAAAATTGTATATTATCAGGAATGAAACCGACAGTAAAAAAATACCCAGACAAGAGTGCCTGGGTATATCGTATTGATTAACAATCAAAAAGCTTGACTAATTAACTTTACTTTCGTACAAGGTTTGATCTGTTTTCCCCTTTAGTACGAATACATCTTTCCATCGATAAAGCCTAAATGTATCTGCCGCCCACTCTGGATTGCCTTCATTGGCATTGCGTTGGAGCAGTATACTTTTTCCCTTTCCCGGCAAAAACAGCTCCGCTTGTTGCTCGTCTTGCGCTGATTTGAATACAATAAATGCCGAAACGGTATTATCCATCCCTTTGGCTTTAGCATCTAATCGGATTCCTTGTTCGAAGAGGCGGATACATTCCTTTTTAAGCGCCGACCATTGATACCCGGCTGCACTGAGGCATCCATTTGCATCCTTGTTTCCTCCCACGGGTTGAGGGGCAGGAGGCGTGTTGACAACTGGAGTGGTTGCAGACTGATTGCATGCAAGGAGCGAGAACGCAGCAAGCAGGGTGAAAACTGACATTTTTTTCATGTTAAAATTATTTTGAATGAAAAACAATCGATTAAAATGTTCAGATTAAATATTAAAATGAAATAAGACAACTAAGCGATTAGCGCATGTTAGAGACTTGACAAGTCTGTAAAGCGATCAGGAATTCTCTAATATGTTCTTAACTATTAAAAAAGCCACATTGGTAAACCAATGCAGCTTTTAAAGTAGTGGAGGATCAGGGATTCGAACCCAGGACCCCCTGCGTGCAAGGCAGGTGCTCTAGCCAGCTGAGCTAATCCCCCGGTGCAATATTTTATATTTTAGAGGTAGGGCTATCCAGATTTGAACTGGAGACCTCTACATTATCAGTGTAGCGCTCTAACCAACTGAGCTATAGCCCTAAATACAATGCGAAACACTATTCCGGGGCTACCGGTGGCAGCAATTTCGAAATAAAGTTTCGCATTATAACATTGACAGTTAGCGAGGTTGACTTTGACGATAAGTCTGAATAATCAAAGTTTACTCTTAAAAGGAGGTATTCCAGCCGCACCTTCCGGTACGGCTACCTTGTTACGACTTAGCCCCAGTCAC
>JAFLBP010000057.1 GCA_017303875.1 Chitinophagales bacterium
GTTTTTGTGTTTAAGTGTTTTTGTGTTTTAGAAAATGCCGGGAGCGGAGCCATTCGTGCATTCGTGGCAACAAAAAAATTAAAGCCACGAATGCACGAATGGCTCCGCTCCCGGCATTTTCTAAAACACAAAAACACTTAAACACAAAAACACTCAAAAAAACATCGTTTTAAAACATTTGTTTTATATTTGCGATTGTATTTACAACATCAATCGCAACATGGAAGCCACACTCGAATTTTTTCGCGGCCTGAAGGCCAACAACGACCGAACCTGGTTTGATGCCCATCGCAAGGCGTATGAAAGCAGTAAAAAAGCGTTTGAACAGTTTTGCCAGGGCCTGATTGGCGGACTGGAAAGTATAGATTCGGGCGTAGCGGCATCCCGTTTGCAGGCCAAAGATTGCGTATTTCGCATTTTCCGCGATGTGCGTTTTTCCAAGAATAAAGATCCTTATAAGACCAATTATTTCGGCTATTTCGCCCGTGACGGTCGCAAAAGCATTTATGCCGGCTATTATTTTTGCATAGAACCCGAAGGGGAAAGTTTTTTTGGTGGCGGTATTTACATGCCTGAGCCGCCGCAATTAGCCAAGGTGCGCCAGGAAATTGCTTATTGTACCGAAGAATTTAAGACGATTATTGAGGCTCCTGCCTTTTTAAACACTTTTCCGGACGGGCTGAAAACCACCGAAAGCCTGAGTCGTCCGCCACAAGGCTATGAGGCCACGCATCCGGCCATCCAATTACTCAAACAAAAAAGTTTTTTTACCAGCCGATCCCTCAGCGATGCGGAAGTTTGTGCGCCTGATTTACAGGCCCGCGTGCTCGAGGGCTTCCGTGCCGCCGCGCCGCTCGTGCATTTTATCAATCGCGCCCTTGAGCCAATCGAAGATTGAGTGTTTTGGTATTTTAGTATTTTAGTGTTTAAGTTTTGAGGCAGCTCTACGTAAACACTAAAACACATAAACACTAAAACACTAAAACACAAAAAAACAGCAATCCTAAAACACAAAAACACTCCAATACGTTAAAACACTTCATTTTAACCAAACCTACTTGAAAAGCAAATGCGTTATTTTTCTCTTGTCCTTTTTGCCTTGTTGTTCCTGTTTTCGGCTAATCTTCAGGCCCAGGAACTCAAATACGATATTTCCCTCGAGCCGGCTAAAACCGGCGGCAAGCTGAAATTGGAGGTAAAACTCGAATTTACGCCCTGGAAAGGCGACACGACGCCGTTCCGCCTGCCTACCGTGTTCACCTGGTCGAGCAATTTGCAGCGCTGTTTTCGATTTATCAAAGCCGTTGAAGGCGGCCGAATTGTACAAAAAGACTCCATTACCTGGGCATTTGTGAAAAAAAGCGGCGCTACCAAGGGCGTCATCAGTTATCAGGTAATTCAAAATTTTCCGGGCGAACAGGTGACGGTGGAAACCTCCTTCAGCCCGATTATCCTGGAAGATTATATCCATATTCCGGCGCCCTGCCTTTTTTTAGTGCCCGCCAATTATTACAGTTACGACAATTTTGATGTGACAGTCAATTGGACGAACATACCGCCCAACTGGAAAATTCAGAACAATATTAATTCCGGTCAGACACAGCAAAAATTTACCAGTACCAAAGAGGTAGACTGGATCCGATCGGTTTGGGTGGCCGGCGATTTCCGCCTGCTTAAAGGCGAGGTTTTTGGTAAAGAGGTCGCTTTTGCCCTGCGCGGCAAATGGGTGTTTTCGGATGAAACCCTGATGAAAATGCTTCTGAAAACCATTGAAACTCAGCGGGAAGAGTGGCAGGACAAGGATATTCCATATTATTCTGCCACAATGATTCCCTTTGTGTCGCCCAATCGCGGGCGCGTGGGCAACGCGCGCACGGGCCTGGGCCTCGGCTACGGGCAATCCAATTCCTTTGTTATTTTTGCCGACCCGCTTTGCCCCTTAAAAGACCTCACCAATCTGTTTAACCATGAAATGATGCACGACTGGATTGGCGGGAAGATTAACATCGGGCAAAATCCCAAGCTGCCCGGACTGCGGTGGTTGGCAGAAGGGTTTACTGAGTATATGTCGCTGCGCAACCGCTGGAAAAACGGATTTATATCCGATGCGGCCTTTATGGAAGAGTTGAATGAAGAAGTTTTTAATGCGCATTACTCCGACCCGAACAGTGAAACGCCGAACGCTACAGTAGAAAAATATTTTTTCCGCAAACCCGAATACGAGGGCATTCCTTATCGTCGGGGCGCCATCATCGCATTTTACTACGATCTGGCGATTCGGGAAAAAAGTAATAATGAAAAAACGCTCCTGCATTTTATGCGCGATTTGCTGGAACTGACCAATGGCACTGGGCGCGATATTCAGGAAAACTTCGGTCTTTTCACCGAAACCCTGGAAGAATACCTCGGAGAAGATCCGGGCAGTTTTTTGGAAAAACATGCCACTAAAGGCCTCCGGATTGCGCCGGAACAGTTCAAAAGTGCCGAACTGCTGACCATGAAAGTTACGGCGGTCGGGGTGCCCAAATTCAGCCTGAATGCAGGCAAAGCAGAACTTTTTAAAAAAGACTAAACCATAACAGCACACATGAAAAAATGCATTTTCATCTTCGTCCTTTTGATGTCGGGCAACTGGGCCTCCGCCCAAACCTTCCCTTCGTTTGAAGAATTGCAGCAGGAAATGCTCGCCATGCGCCGGCAAATGATGCAGCAATTTGAAAAAATGCAGCAGCAACTGATGGCGCCCGACCCGCTTTTTCGCGTGGATACCAGCGGCAGAAAAGGCGGTAATTTTTTTCAGTTTGATACCAGCATCACGCTGGACAATGGCTCGCAGTTTTTTCAGTTCTTCCAGTTTGGCGGCGATACGACGCTGCAAGGCGGCGGTTCGGGCAATATGAACGACCTGTTCCGCAACTTTTTCAACAACGACGATTTCTTCGCCACACCGCAACAACCCCGGCAGGTATTTCCCAAAGACGACGGCAACCGCGACCCCAACGAACTGCTGCCTGAAGAACGCCTGCAACTCGAAGAAGAAGGTAAACTCGCCCCGCCACCCGCAGCAAAAACGCCGCCGCAACCCGCAAAGCCGGAGCCCAAACCCAAAGTAAAAACCATCAGGATTTAGTGTTTTCTGATCAGATATTATGAAAAAACAACCCGGACATCGCCTGTACAACGTTGCCGACGCCGAACTCTACGTGCAATGCACGGATGTGCTGCGCGCGGCCACCCGCGACATAGAGTGGTTTATCCAATATGGCTACAGCAAAGAACGCCTGCAAGGATTTCTGGCGCTGTGTGAACAGTTCAGGCAATTGCCCGATGACGATGAGCTGCTCGGCGAACAAATGATCGGTACCGAAAAGAAAAATCAGGCAGCCGAAAAACTCAAAACCGCCATCCGCTCGCTGATGACCCGTGTGGCCATGAAATACCACGACCGCACGGGTCGTTACCGCAAATTCGGCACCGCCAAACTCGGCGATATGTCCGACGCGCAACTCCTGTTCTGCGGCCGCCGCGTGGTGCGTGTAGCCCGACAACAGATTGATTTTCTGGCAGATGTGGGCATGAATGAAAGCGTCATTACCCGCGTCAGCGACGCCTGCACCGCCTTTGAAAATGCCCTGAATATTCAGCAGGATAAACTCCACGACCGTGACATTGCCGTGGAGCGCCGCATGGATGTGGGCAATAAAATGTACGAGGAATTAGTCTTGATCGCCGACATTGGAAAAGACATCTGGGCCGAGCGTGACCGTACCAAATACGATTTTTACTGCCTCTACGAAAGCAACAACGAGCAGAAAAAAAAGCGCAAACAGAAGGTGGCCGAATAGTTGCCCGCAGAATTATTACTTTTGCCCAAAATACATCCTGTGAGCGCCATTGCCAATTTTATGCGGCGCTGGTACCGAGCACTGCCGCGCCACGAAAACGGCTCCATCCGCTGGGGCTGGTACTTCCTTCGTTTAGGGTTAAAAATCAGTGCCTGGTTCCTTGGCCTGAGCCTTTTGCTTACCCTCCTCTATGCGGTACTGCCCATTCCGGTAACCCCATTAATGGTGCAACGCTGCTGGGAACAAGCCTGGGATTCGGAGCGCGATGTGCGCTGGGAATACGACTGGGTCTCGTTTAAGGAGCTTTCGCCGCATCTTCAGCTGGCGGTTATCTGCTCAGAAGATCAGGACTTCCTCGAACACGAAGGGTTTGATTTTGAAGCCATCGAAAAGGCATATAAGTACAATAAAACCCATAAAAAAAAGCGCGGCGCGAGCACCATTAGTCAGCAAACCGCAAAAAATGCCTTCCTCTGGCCCAGCCGTTCCTGGCTGCGTAAAGGTTTTGAGGTCTATTTTACCGCCATCAGCGAGCTGATCTGGAGTAAAGAACGGATTATGACAGTTTACCTCAATATCATAGAATTTGGCGATGGCATCTACGGTGCGGAGGCAGCTGCAAGGCATTATTTTAATAAAAGTGCCAAAGATCTCAATCGGCAGGAAGCGGCCCTGCTGGCTTCTGTATTGCCTAACCCCATCATTTACAAAGTAGACAACCCTTCGCCTAAAGTGCGTGATCGGCAACAATGGATCATCCGGCAAATGCGCTACTGGGGCGGAGAGGTAAACTATGAAGACCCCAATACACCCAGGAAAAAAACCGCTAACTGAACTGACAGCATCTTCCGATGAAAGGAAAAAAACAGCAGCATAAGCCAGTTGCCGCAACACCGGCAACTGAAAGCGCAAACACGCCATCCGACAAGCACTTTTTTTTCGGCTCGCTGATCGGGCCTGCATTGGTGCTGCTTGTGGCGGCCGCTGTGCCGTATTTGCCCATCCTTTCACACGGATTCCTGCAATACGACGATGGCGAAACCATTTTTTACAATGAAACGGTGATGAATCCCAGTTTCGGCGCCTTGCTGAAATCCAAAATTGTAGGGATGTATGTGCCTGTTTCTGCCATTATTTACGCCATTACCTATCAATTGGGCGGCGGCAAAGCAGAGGCATTCCACCTGATGAGCATTGCCTTGCACGCCATTGCGTCTATCCTGACCTATGTGCTGGTGCGCAAACTGCAACCCCATGCGATCGTGGCTTTCCTGACGGCCCTGCTCTTTGCCGTGCACCCCGTCAAGGTGGAGCCGGTGAGTTGGGTGGCGGCGCAAACCACCATCGTTTTCTCATTGTTTTACCTCGCTTCCCTCATTGCCTGGGTAAATTTCCGGCAGGCCAAAGGCGCATGGTGGCAATGGGCCAGTCTTGGTTTTTTCCTGCTGGCGGGTTTGTCGAAATCTGCAGCGGTTACGTTGCCCTTGTTGTTGCCTGTGCTCGACTGGTACCTCGGCGTGCACAAGGAGAAATTTAACCCGCGCAATTACCTTTATTTATTGCCTTTTCTGGCCATTGCTGTGGCCCTGGGCCTGTACACCTTCGTTACCCGCGAGCAGAGCGGCGCGGCCATTGCCGTGGCCAATACGCAGTACAACCTGTTCGACCGCATCCTGATGGCGGCGCATACGCTGCTGTTTTATCCGTATAAAATGCTGCTGCCGCTGGCCCTGACCATCAATTACCCGATGAGCAAGGAAAACGGCGCCTGGCCCTGGCATTATTTTGCCGCGCTGCCGGTGCTGCTCGGCATCCTGTACTACCTGTACACGTTGCTGCGCAAGGGCGAAAAAATGGCCGCCCTATCGCTCCTGCTTTATCTGCTGCCGCTGAGCATTATGCTGCCATTAGTGTCGGTGGGTACGGCTGAATTGCGCAGCGACCGCTACCTGTACATCCCGAGCATCGGATTTTTTATGGGGCTGACCTACCTGACGCATCGTTTTTTCCCGCGCTGGCATGCGTATGCCTGGGCGGTGGTGGCCATAGCGTTTGCTTACCTGACTTTTGAGCAAAGCAAAACCTGGAAAGACGACGCCAGTGTGTTCCGCAATTGCGTGGAGCGTTACCCCAATTCTGCCATTTGTAATTGCAACCTCGCTTACGGCGAATTGCTCAAGCGCGATTTCAACAACAGTATCGAACACTATACCCGTTCGCTGGAATTAGATGAAAATTGTGTGGAATGCTACAATGGCCGCGGACAGGCGTATTTATTTACCGATAAAATAGAACCTGCCCTCGCCGATTTTACAAAAGCCATTGAAGGCGGCGTGGTGACGCCCAAACTCTTCCTCAATCGGGGTATTTGTCTGGTAAAACTCAACCGGCCCGCCGAAGCCGTGCCCGACCTCAGTCGCAGCCTCGAACTGGAACCCAAAGCGCCCGACGCCTGGTATTTCCGTGCAGCGGCGCAGGAAAAACTGGGCAAAAAAGCCGAAGCTGTTTCTGATTACAGCAAAAGTATTGAGCTGAATCCCAATTACCTCGAAGCGCTGGTCAACCGCGGGGTGTTGCAGTACAGCCTCGGCAATTATCAGGCGGCAATACAGGATTATGAGCGCGCCGCGCAAATTGCCGCGCCGGGCGTCAAACCCATGATCCTGACCAACCTCGCCAACACCTGGATGCAGCTTGGCGATCGGCAAAAAGCCCTGCAAAATGTAGAGGCTGCCCTGGCGATCAATCCCAACTACACCAGGGCACAACAGACCAAAGCCGCACTGCAATAATGCGCAGGGCGCTGCTTCGTTTTTTTTCAGACATCAATTGGTTTACGCCGCTTTGCGCCCTGGCGGGTTATCTGCAAACCGTGCGCACCTGGCCGGGCGGTATTTTTGAGCCTGCACAGGCGGCACTTTTACTGCTGGGCGCTGTTTTTGCCTACAACATCGTTGGGCGGGCGCCCCGGCGTCGGGTAGCGGCTTTGCTGGCTGCCGTCGCCGCCCTGCCTGTTTTTTTATACCTGCCTGTACAAAGTAAATTGCTGTGGATGGGCATCAGCAGCCTCTGGGCCTTGTATTACGGCGCTCAGACCGGTCTGCTGCCCGCCTCCTTGCGCCATATTCCCTGGGCCAAACCCCTGATTGTTTCGGCGGCCTGGGCGCTGGGGGCTGTTTTGCCGGCTTTACCTGCCGAACAGTGGCTGCAAGCCTGGCCCCTGCTGCTCGAACGCGGCGCTTTCATCTTCGCGCTTGCGCTCGCCTACGACCTGCACGACGCGGCCATTGACCGGCAATTGGGTATGCGCACCCTCGCCAACACGCATACACCCCGGCAAACTATGCGTTTTATTTATGCAGCCCTCCTGCTCTCGGCAACCCTGATGTGCTGGAATGTGTATTGGGGAAATTACCACCTGCTTACGGCCTCGGCCTTGTGCCTCTCGCTTGTATTGACAGCTGTGATAGTGCCGTATTTATTTAAAAATGAGCGATTTGTGAACTGGCGGAAGGTGGTAGTGGATGGGATGATGGTGGTGCAGTGTGTCATTGTCTTAACTGAAGAGCTTTTATAAATGGCATTGTTAAAACTTATCGTTTTTTAATACTTTTGTGCTTTTAAAACCAGCAATGCAAAACCATTTGTCCTTTTGTGCTCATGGCATATCAATACGATGTATTTATAAGTTATCGCAGTGTTACCAAGAAATGGGTTACGGAAACCTTTTTACCTTTATTCCATACGCACCTGCGCGAAGCGATTGGCGGCAGAGAACCCGATATTTTTATTGATACCAAACGTATTGAGAATGGTGATGCTTGGGAGCAACGCTTGAAAAATGCCTTGGCGCATTCCAAAACTGTGGTGGCAGTACTGACGCCATCGTATTTTCATTCGGAATGGTGTGCACGAGAATTTTCAGTAATGCGGCAACGGGCGCAGGCGCATGGACTGCTGAGTGTGGAAAATCCGGGAGGGCTGATTGCACCGGTAAGTATTTCAGATGGAGAATATTTTCCGGAATTTGTAAAAACGCTGCAACAGGAAAAACTCCATGATTTCTACAATACTGCCGAGGCATTTTGCAAAACAGACAAGTTTGTAGACTTCGAAAATAAAGTTAAAGATTGGGTGCATAAAGTCGCATCTATTATAAATCATGCTCCGGACTGGAACGCCGAATGGTTGGAACAAGCATGGCTGGATGATGTTTTATTTGAAGATTTGCTCATCAATCAGCAAAAACCCATTAAATTGCAGGGTTTATGAACAACAGCGGGACAACAGATAAAGGCAAAGTGATTACCTTCTACTCCTTCAAAGGAGGCGTAGGACGCTCTATGGCATTGGTAAATGTCGCCACCCTGCTTTCATCCTGGGGTAAAAAAGTACTGATGGTAGACTGGGATCTGGAAGCGCCGGGACTCGAAAAATTCTTCAATGGCGCTACGGAAGGTTTAGATACGAGCAAGCAGGAAGGACTTTTGGAGTTGTTACAAGCCCTACAAACGAATGAAACCGTTGATTGGCAGCAATACATTTTCAGCTTTTCCACGAAACTGAGTAAAACGCCGCTGGATCTCATTATTGCAGGCAGAAACCACGATCAATACACAGAGGAATTGCGCAACTTTAATGTTGCCAATTTTTATGAAGCGCAAAAAGGCGCTTACCGCCTCGAAAACCTCCGCAATGAATGGTTAGACACCTATGATTACGTGCTCATTGACAGCCGAACGGGTGTAACCGACTTTGGAGGCATCTGCACCATTCATATGCCGGATATTTTGGTGATGTTGCTCACGCCAACCGAACAAGGTTTGCGTGGTACCTTGCGCATCGCCGAACGCGCCGATCACGCCCGGCAGTCCCTGCCATTTGACCGCGAGAAACTATTAGTCTTTCCTTTGCCCTCGCGTATTGATGGCACTACGGAATTTGAAAAAAGTCGGCAATGGATTAGACGTTTTGCAGAAAGTTTTGAACCGCTTTTCGACAACTGGCTCCCGGCAGATATTGCCCCGGAAGATTTTTTGCAACGCGTAAAGATCCCTTACATTCCCTATTTTAGTTACGGAGAAACCTTACCCGTGATCGAACAAGGCATGAACGATCCCGCAGGCCTGGGCTATGCGTATGAGAATATCGCTATGCTACTCGCACAGGGTTTGGATCGGGTGGATGTGTTTTGGGGGGATAGGGAGGAATATTTAGAGAGAGTTAGTGGTAAAGTAATTATAAAAATACCTAACGTAAAAAAATCACATATTAACGTATATGTTCTCCAGGGCACACAAGAGGATATTTATTATAAAAATTTGCTAACAGATGCATTAAATATAGTATCTGATAAATATGAAGTCAACGTTGTAAACCAAGATATCAAAGTGCTAGGATTGAGTAAGGTGCAGATACTGAAAGGATTAATTAAGACAATTGACATAGTGATAGTCTTATATACCCAGTACTATGACCATTGCCTGAGCGACCCCGAATCAGTTGAATTTGCTGAATATTATGTTATTGAAAAAAGTAAAATTATTTTTATATTACCGATATTTGATAGCTTACAAATTATTAATCCTCCAAAATTTCTTCGAGAACGCATAGGCTTAAATTTTCATGAACTTAGCAACCCTTTAGATTTAGCAAAAAACTTAGAGTTTACTTTTGATGTAATTCAAACATACAGAGAAATTTCTCGGAAAAAAATATCAAGCAAACTTTAATCTTCAATATTGTTTTATTTGTCAATCTTGATGACATATGTACTGAAATTGCCCAAATAGATTTTTATTAAACAAATATGCCAGCTTTGACATAATGTACATATTCATAATGTCAATTACTTTTTGATTGCCTCAACCTCGTATTTAAGTGGCGAGTCTTGTACCACATCGACGATGTAAATGTAAAATGGTGGTTTGATTCTTTGCGGTATCCATTCAGTATGAATATTCCACCAGTAATCATCAGATATGGGTGCTTCTGGTATGTCAGGATCAAGATCAACTCTATATAATTCGTTTTCAGAGGTATCCTTAATTATAATAAAATCTTGTCCGAAACGTTCATTGACATATTGGTAATCAGACTATTATGTTAGGTTTTCAGAGGTAAATCTTTGAAAATCAAAGGAATATTGTGTGGGTCTGTTATCCCCGTGGCAACTATGAGTTG
>JAFLBP010000058.1 GCA_017303875.1 Chitinophagales bacterium
AAGAATCGTCAAAGATTATGAGCGAACCGTAGAATCTTCGGTTTTTTGGCTTCTTTTAGCCAATTCAGCTGTAATACTACAGCGAGTGACATAGCGAGCCAAATTAAATTCCCGAACATGCTCTTAAGCTTTGAGAAAAGCCGTTATAACAATAGAAGATTAATTATACCCACCGCGCAGTGGTTATGAAAACTGTATTCTTGCAATCCTTTGAAAATCAGAATGAAAGCATCCATCAATCTTCAAATCCACCCAAATCCGGGTATAGCCTTCAATCCCGATGCCTGACAAAATCCCGTTTCATTTTCAGTTTTCTGTATTCGTGCATGCAGATGGACACCAGCATCCAGCAGCACTTATAACGCCATCTACATATAAACCTCTTTTTTATTTCTTGTTTTTTTTTAACTATGATAACTTGAGTAGTGCTGTTAGAATGTATGATCGAATAAAATCATTAAACGTAGATGAAATTTATACTTATGAGGCAGAAGACGCCGCAGATTTTATTTTTACTAATGATTTGGTTCAAATTAATAATTTATTAATTGATTTTGAACCTTTTTCAGTAACAAAAGATGATTTTTTGTATTTATTGAAATCATGGATAGATTTTTTGGATGCTTATCGGAACGCTCAAATTCCTTTAATTATTCCCAAGGGTACGGAAGGTCAGTGGGAAATAGTTCATGTTTCAAGCACACGGGATAAGATTGTTGGCATGAGTAATAGAGGTACAGTATCATCCCCTATGTCAATACCTGATATATTCCGAAAAAAGAGGAACGAATTATTCGAATTTCAAGGATTTTGGGTAAGGATTGATCCCAAGGGAAATCAAAAGCCTGGCTTTTCTATTATGGATCTTAAATATGATTATTTATCTGTTTTTTTTACAAATAAGATTCCCACTGCGGTTAAGGCACAAGAGTTTTATGATCAGCTTAGCGCATTGTCGCCTGATAGTACACTTGTAATAGAAGTGCCAGAGCAATTATTTGTTAAGTTTACTCAAAGCGAAGTGTGGATAACAATTCATAGTGGCGAGTTTGAACCTTTTCAGTTACCAATGTCTTATTTTGTAGAGTTGCTTGAAGATTGGATAAGTTTTCTCGATTATTATGAAAGTGGAAAAATACCTGGTCTGATACCTTCGACACTTAAAGATGAACTGGTCATTGTGCGAAAGGGGATGTAGCTTGCCGGGCTTTCCCGAGCAAATTTCGTTAAAACCCGCATAAACCCCGCAGGACTGCCGTTTCTTCTTCAAACCAACCATCCATCATGCTGAAACACTGCACCCTGCTGCTCGCCCTGCTGAGCCTCCCCTGCTTCCTGCACGCCAATACCATCCCGCTCAAAGAAGCTGTAGACAAAGGCCTGATCAAAGTAAACGTCAAGGCGCTGGGCGGACACAGCGGCGCCTGCATTCAGGTGCAGATCATCCGACTTGGACAATCGCATTACAAAATCAGCATACCGGCCGGACATGTGTTTTACCCCACCGACAGCAGTACCCAAAACCTCATTGTAGTAAAAGAAGAACTCGCCACCTTGGCCCTGCCGCGTACAACCCTCAAGGTGCAGGGACTTTGCTCGCAGGCACACGACGCCTCGCCACAAGCCGAGGAAAGCTTTTCACTTGGGGAAATGGCCGGCGGCGCCCTGCAAAAAATGGCCGAACACCTTTCGCGCAGCCTGTTATACCAGGATCCTTCTGCCCAAACCGCTATTTGGGCTATGTCCGACAGCACCTTGATACCCGGCATAGCGCATGCCGGATTGCTCAGCACCGCCTGTCAGATTATGGGTGTAGCGATACCGGAATACCGGATCAGGCGTTTGTCGGCCGCGCCGGTAACGACGCGCACCACGACGACATCAGGTACCCGCCCGCGCCGCGCGCCTGCGTTTGTGCGCGAGCCCATGCTGGTGGAGGGCTTTTTCAAGTACGACAGCGGTGATAAACCCGCGCTCATCAGCGCTTACCTGATCGACAGCAGCGGGCAAAAAGTGCAAACCTTTTTTGAAGATCAAAAACAGGATGCCGGGGTGATTGCACGCTACAAATTTGAATACAAAACCACCAAACTCCCACCCGGCCGCTACGAAGTGGTGTACTACGTAGACCGACAGCTGAAAAAGCGGATTGTGGTAAGGTATTAGAGGGGGCGGGGGGGGGATCAAAACAGCAAATGACTTCGGAGAAGTCCAACATTTGTAGCACCAAAAACCCCAGCCAGCCGACCTCGGAGGGGTCGTACTGACTTCAGTGTCCGGGCATTGTACGACCTCTCCGAGGTCGGGTAAAGAACTTTGTGTCGGCTACAAATGTTGGACTTCTCCGAAGTCGTTTAGGTAATGTGAAATGCTTGATAAAACTGTATTTTTGCGGCAAATTAACGCAAAAAAGTCAAATAAATGCCCCACATTTTAGCACCTCAACCTCCTTAAATGTATCACTTAATGAAAGAAATTAACAGCATAATTGAGTTAAAAACAAACACAGCAACGGAACTACTTTCGTTTGCGACAAGATATTTGGTGCAAATTAATTTTACATTTGACTTAACAGTTTTGTCGGATGGATTTAGCGGCACCGCGCCTTTCTGTGTTAGACGGGAACAATTAGAAAACATGTGTTTTGACCTGACAAATATGCATTTGCAGTTATCTGGTACAAGCAAACTTGAAGATAATGACTCTGATGCGTTTGTTGAGTTTGAAATTGAGCCAAATGGATGGCTATATGTTACTGGACAAGTTGGAGGAACCCATGAAGATCATTATTTGAAATTCAAATTTAAAACTGACCAAACATGCCTTCTGCAATTTGTCCAAGATTTCAATACCTTACTAAAACATGAGGATGACTGACCGGCCAAACCCAAACGCTCACCCACATCACCCCAATTCATACTCTCCCTGCTCATTCTTTTTTAAACTCATAGGCCGGTACTTTGGAAACATTTTGTGATCGAGGTAAAAAGCAAGACCGACCACCGCAATTGTAAAAACCAGATTAATGGCTATATCTGTCGGGTTATCGAGATGTTTTATAATTCTATTCAGCCCAAAAAGGGCTAAAATCCCGCAAACCCGGTACATTGAAGCATTGTACCGTGCAAGTTCGTACATGAAATAAATGGATAACAAGGGGAATAAAAGTAACAGGAAAAGGGCTGCCGATTTCCCGTGCTGAATGCCTATGCTGAGAATAACATAAAATTTGAACAACACAGAAAGTCCGAGAAGTCCGATCAAAATATTATTATACAACTTGTATTTGTCTTTAAGCTCCGCCATCACAGTACCTGTAATGAAAAGCGCTACTGCCTTTTTATCAAAATACATTTGCGTCAGCGCTTCATAAAGTTCCTGATCGGATTTTCCGAGGGCCCTGCCCTCATGTATGCTTTGCTGTATTTCCTTTCGGTCAATTGACTTTTTGCTCATTTTTTAGATTTGTGTAAGAACGTGAAGCTAAGAGCATGTTCAGAAACTCGCAATTGGCAGGTAAAATCAGCCCTCCTCAGCGCTCAATCCCCCAATATATTAACTTCTCAAACTGCTTCCAATAAAAAGGAAATTGACGGCGATTAAACAGGAGGTAAAGTACCCACAAAATTAGTAACATTGGATTAAATGCAGGCAACATTAACCTGTGGCCGGTAATTTCCATACCATAACTTACACACATCAGTTCCGGCAAAACATCAATCCACGCAAATGCCGCCAAACCCAAAACTATCGTGGAACATAACACCGTGTAGGCACTGAAACGATAAAACACCAACACATTTAATAAAAGCATTACCGCGCTTATCAGGTATTTCAACATGAAACCATGCCCTGCAAAAGCGTGAAAGGCTACAGCCCAACATAACATTCCTCCCAAAACGATAATTCCGGAAAGCTCAATCAGTGCAGATTTGCCTATAGTTTGAATGGTGCTCATCCCCTACCCTCTAATCACCAAACCCTTCAAATACGAGCCCTCCGGGTGAAACAAACTCACCGGGTGATCGGCGCCTTGCGTCAGGTGGTGCAGCACGCGGGCGGGCCGACCTGCCTCCATGGCCGCTGCCACAATGGTATTGTAAAACAACTCCCGATCTACCACCTGCGAGCAGGAGAAGGTGAAGAGGATGCCGCCGGGTTTGAGGCGGCGCAGGGCCTCCATGTTCAGGCGTTTGTAACCTTGTACGGCGTTGTGGCGCTTGTCGAGGGTTTTGGCGTAAGCTGGCGGGTCAACCACCATGACGTCGTACAGGCTGTCGTCGGCGCGCAGGAACTTCAGCACATCTTCGGCATAGCCTTCGTGGCTGCCGGTGAAAGCGGGCAGTTGCGCCACATTATCATTGGTCAGGGCGATGGCTTTGGCCGATACATCCACAGAATGCACCATGGCCGCGCCGGCTTGCAGGGCATACAGCGAAAAGCCGCCGGTATAACAAAAGGCATTGAGCACTTTTTTACCCGCCACAAATCGCTGCAAGAGCTGGCGATTATCGCGCTGATCGAGGAAAAAACCGGTTTTTTGGCCATTGATCCAATCCACTAAAAACGGCACACCGTTCTCGTGCACCTGTACGGGTACCTGCGGCTCGGCGCCGCGCAGCCAGAGGTAGCCGTTGCTTTGTCCAGCGGCGTATTGCGGGGGCAGGCTCTCGGCGCTTTTGTCGTAAATACTGTCGATGCGCTCACCCAGCACGGCTTGCAGGGCTTCGGCGAGCAGGGCGCGCTGTCGGTGCATCCCGATGCTGTGGCATTGCAGCACGGCTGTCCGGTTGTAAACATCTATAATCAGCCCGGAGAGGCCGTCGCCTTCGCCGTGAATGAGTCGGTAGCAATTGGTCTGCGGGTTATCGCCCAGGCCTACATCGAGGCGGGCATCGAAGGCATCCCGGAACTTTTCTATCCAGAAATCCGGGCCATTCAGGTTGGCCATAGCGCCAAAGTGCAAGAGGCGCACGGCAATGCTGCCGTTGTGGTAATGGCCCATGCCGAGCGGATCACCGGCGCGGTCGCAAACCTGCACCACATCACCGTCTTGTACTTGCCCTGCAATGCGGTGAATGGCGCCGGAAAACACCCAGGGGTGCCCGCGCAAAATGGCAACTTCCTTGCCGGGTTTTAAAAAAATACAGCTCTGCATGTTACTGAAGATCAAAGAGGTTTTTCACACCCGGGATGCGGGCACAAATGAAGCCTTCCGCATGGGTGGCGCTGATGGAGCGACCAAAAACACGGGCTTTGGCATCCATAAAATCGAGGAAATCTTTCCCGGAAATGGGCGTTGCCGGCCCGGCATCATTCGGGTCATAAAACTGCGAACGAAAGGCCAGAATGGCTTCCATTTTTTTGTCGAATACCGTACTGATATCTACCACAAAATCGGGTGTCAGCTGGCGATCCTGAATGTAGTGATACACCGCTTTGGGGCGCCACTTCTCCTGCAGATTCCCCTGATTATCAAAGGTCTCTATTTTTTCCAGACCGGCATAAAAACAGGCGTCGGCGGTCATTTTAGCGGCGCGGCCATGGTCGGGATGACGGTCGTCGGGCGCATTGCAAAGGATAATTTCCGGTCGACAGGCGCGAATCACCTGTACAATTTTCAGCCAGTTGTCGGGGCTGTGGGTGAACAGTCCGTCGGGAATATCCAGTATTTGCCGGAACTGCGCACCGAGTACACGCGCCGCCTCCTTCGCTTCTGCTTCGCGGATTTCAGGCGTACCCCGGGTGCCGAGTTCGCCCCGGCTGAGATCCAGAATACCGAAGGTTTTTCCCATTGCCGCATGTTGCAGCAGGGTGCCTGAACAACTCAGTTCCACATCATCAGGGTGAATACCTATGGCGAGAATATCGACTTGAATCACTTTTTTTTAGTGTTTTAGTGTTTGGAGGTTTGGGGTTTGGAGGTTCGGGGTTCGGGGTTCGGAGGTTCGGAGGTTCAGGGTTCGGGGTTTGTAAACGTTTTCTGCTTTTGGATGTAATCACAAAGAGTCAAAGAAAAATAACCCCGAACCTCCAAACCCCGAACCTCCGAACCCCAAACCTGTTTTTATTCCCTCAAAAAGTCCAGTTCAAGGTGGCGATCCAGCTTGGCGATGGGCGATGGCTCGGCGGGTTCCTTGTCGTCCTGACGGTGTTTGACCACATAATCGACGCCGCCGAGGATTTCGCTGCTCACCGCGCCGAAGGTCGGCGGGAAAGGGGCATCGGTGCGCGCGGCGACGGTGCCAAGCATGGGGCGGCCAAGTGATTCGATGAGCTGTCGGCAGAATTCGTCCTGCACCACACGGATGGCCACCGAGCCGTCGGGGGCTTTCACGGAAGCGGGCAGGCCTTCGTTTTTGTCGTACACGATGCTCAATGGGCGTTCGTGGAAAGAGAGCAGCGTTTCGATGCGCGGGTGCAGCTTCGGCACGTAGCGTTTGAGCATTTCAATGGAAGATACAAGGAGGACGTAACCTTTGTCGGGCCGGCCGCCTTTTAAGTCCGAAATGCGTTGAATGGCCGCTTCGTCGAAGACGTTGCAGCCTATTGCCCAGACCGTGTCGGTGGGGAAACAAATGACGGCGCCGCGCTCCAGCAGGGCCGTAATTTCAGAAATGTCGTCGCGTAGCAGGAACATATTCCAACAAAAACCTTAAAGATCCGTTAAGTTGATTAACTTTGATGGCACAAAAGTCCGTTTTTTATCACAACCGCACACCATTTACTTAATGCAATCTGTGAAACGCCTGTTATCGCGCAGTTTTTTCCCTGTTTTCGCGCTTTTTTTCCTGCTCAGTGATGCTACGCCTGCGCTGGCGCGCCACATTATTGGCGGTGAAATCACCTATGTTTGCCTCGGAGCTACCCCCAACCAGCCGGGTTCCAACCGCTATCGGTTCACGATGAAAATTTATCGCGACTGTCGGCCCAGTGCCGGTGGCGCGCCGTTTGATAACAATCCACCGATCTCCATTTATCGGGGTACTATGGACAACAGTACCTTTGTAACAAAGTTTTACCTTCAGGCGCCGCTCATCAAAAAACTCAACCCGGATACGCCGCGCTGCGTGAGCAATATCCCGACGGATATTTGTGTGGAAGAGGGTACGTACACATTTACCCGCGACCTGCCCATCATCACCCAAAGTTATGTGCTTGTGTACCAGCGCTGCTGCCGGAACAATACGATCAATAACCTGATTGATCCCGGCGACATCGGCGCTACCTTTGCCGTAGAACTCACCCCGGAAGCCCAGCAACTGTGCAACAACAGTCCGGTATTCAACAACTTCCCGCCCATCATCATTTGCAATAATTTTCCGCTTGAATTTGACCACTCAGCCACCGATCCCGAAGGCGATCAATTGGTTTATTCCTTTTGCAGCCCTTGGGCTGGCGGCGGCAACATTACCATGGGCGGCGGTATCAGTTCTTGTTTTGGGGCAGTGCCCGACCCGCCTTGTCCGCCGCCATTCGACAATGTACCTTTTATAACGCCTACCTACACCCCCGGCGCGCCCCTGGGTGGCAATCCGGTAGTTACCATCAATTCTACAACGGGATTTATCAGCGGAACGCCCGTCAAGCAAGGACAATTTGTGGTCGGCGTTTGCGTGCAGGAATTCAGAAATGGCGTGTTGCTGTCTACGCTAAAACGCGAATTTCAGTTTAATGTAGCAGGCTGCGAACCTCAGGTGGCGGCTAATATTGAGCGCGACTCCATTACCGGGCCACAGCAATTTTACCTCAAATCCTGTGGTATCAACGATTATAAATTTCTTAATCTGAGCCAGCAAAAATCTAATGTCACGAATTTTATTTGGGAATTTGACCTGAAAAATGGCACTATTTTCACAGATACCCAAAACTGGGATGTAACGGTGCCCTTCCCCGATACCGGTACTTATGCGGGCCGATTGCTGCTCAACCCCGGCGACATTTGCAGCGATACCGCATTTATCACCATTGATATTCACCCCGATATTCACGCCGATTTTGAATACGTGTACGATACCTGTGTGGCGGGGCCGGTGCAGTTTACCGATCTCTCCTTTGGTGAAGGCGTTCTGGATAAATGGCGCTGGAATTTCGGCGTCGTAAACGGACTCTCCAACACCCGAAATCCGGCATTTCAATACAATCAACCCGGCGACCATCCGGTACGCCTGACCGTTACCGACCGAAACGGCTGTCAGGACGATACCACCAAGGTCATCAGCTGGTTCCCCGCGCCGCCAGTCATCATTGTCCGGCCCGACAGCTACCTCGGCTGCGCACCCGCTGATATATTTTTCAACAACCTCTCCTCCCCTATTGATTCCACCTATGATATAAAATGGAATTTCGGCGACGGTACCACGGAAGAAGGCGTCATAAGCCCCTCACACCTGTACACTGAAACCGGCAGTTATACGGTAGATGTGGAAATTACTTCGCCCATCGGCTGCAAAATTGCCGCCTCTTTCCCCAACCTGATCCGGGTAGAACCCAAGCCCACGGCCGACTTCACCTGCGATCCGGATACCATGCTCAGCACCTTCAACAATACAGTGCGCTTCATCGATCAATCCATCGGCGCCGTAAAATGGAACTGGCAATTGGGTAAAGTTGGCAATATTTCCCAGCGCAACCCGATCTATACCTTCCCGGATACGGGTCAGGTGCGCGTGCGCCTGCTCGTGACCCACCCGGAAGGTTGCCAGGATTCATTGGTAAAATTCCTGGATATTGTACCATTCAACAGCTGGACGATGCCCAATGCCTTTACCCCCAACGGCGACGGCACCAATGAGGCATTTTTTGGCAAAGGTTATCTCGTGGGGGCCAGCAATTTCAACATGAGTATCTGGAACCGTTGGGGTGAAAAAGTATTTGAAACGCAGGATCCGGAAGAAGGCTGGAATGGCCGGCAAATGAATACCGGCGGTATGTCGCCCGCAGGGGTTTACGTGTATATTGTTACCTTTACGGGGCCAAGGGGGCAAAAGCAGGAATACAAAGGCTATGCCACCCTGATTCGATAACCGACAAACACCTGAATCCTTGAGCCTGCAACAATCCGCTATTTTTGTTGCGCCTTCCGACTTGCACGGCAAAGGCGTATTTGCAGCCCGCGACATTGAAGTCGATGAGGTCATTGAAGTCTGCCCTACCCTGCTTTTTCCCAAAGCGCAGCTGGAAGCCATGCGCCAGACCGTCCTCGATGATTATTATTTCGATTGGGGCGATGATGGCGAATGGTTTGCCGTTTGCCTCGGCTATGGCTCCCTGTACAACCATTCCTATACGCCCAACGCAGAATACGGCATGGATTTCGAGGCCGAAACCATTGATTTTTATTGCATCCGCCCCATCAGCGCAGGCGAGGAAATTCTGATCAATTACAACGGTGACGCCGACAACCAAACCAAGGTCTGGTTTGAAAAATAGTTATGAAAAAGGATAAAAAAAGCGAAGCCGCCCCCGAATCCTATGCCGCTGCTTATGCGGAATTACAGGAAATTGTACAGGCACTCCAATCGGATGCCGTGGGCGTAGATGCACTCAGCGATCAAATTGCCCGCGCAGCCATACTCATTGAATACTGCCGCAAACGCCTGCGCGCAACAGAAGACGAGCTGGAAAAACTTAAATAATGCGGAATCTTCCTTCCTCGCAGGGAGGGCCGGGGTGGGTGCGGAATGCGGAATGCGGAATGCGGAATGCGGAATGCGGAATGCGGAATGCGGAATGCGGAATGCGGAATGCGGAATGCGGAATGCGGAATGCGGAATGCGGAAAAAAATTATTTTGCGCAGCAAAATCCAAAATTAAACATTGAGAGTCTAAAGATTTTTGTGTAAACTGGTTTTCACTGGAGATCGATTTGGCAACGCTTTTCAAAGGTAGTTAAAAAAGCATTGAGGACGATACCCCAGTTATGAATAGGTACAGTCCATTTTT
>JAFLBP010000059.1 GCA_017303875.1 Chitinophagales bacterium
AGTTGTTCAAGGCGACGAGAAGATGTATTTGCCATAACCGATTGATTATTAAATTCTTACGGCAAATTTAAAAACATAACGCGCTGATTACCAATATGTCAATGAACGTTTCGGACAAGATTTATTTTGAATGTTGGATTTTTGATTAAATAAAAGTCAAGCATTCAAAATCAAAAATTCATCGTTCATCATTCATCACTCATCACTCATCCATACAGTTCATAAATTACCTGTGTGCGGTCGTAGCCCAATTTAATGATCAGCTCCGCGACGGCCTCGTCAATCATATTGCTCCAGCCGCAGAGGTAGAATTGCACATCTGGGCGTTTTTCGGCGTAAATTTGCGTATAAATCTGGTGAATATAACCTTTCCAGCCCTGCCAGTCGGGTTCGCGGGAAAGGGCCACATCGTAGCGGAAACCCGGTAAAGTTTTTGTCAGTGCTTCAAATTCATCGCGGTACAGAATGTCCGCTTCCCTGCGCGTACCAAAAATCAGGTGGATATTGCGATGCGGCGTATTGCGCTGTTGAATATCCAGCAGCATACTGCGGAATGGCGCCACCCCGGTGCCCGTACAGATCAGCACAATATCTTTTTCTATGGTTTCCGGCAGAAAAAAGGCGCCATCCGGCCCCTTGAATTTGAGCTTGTCGCCGGGGCCAACGTCCTCAAACAAATAGCGGGTGCCGGCGCCTTCCGCCGAACGCACAATGCACAGCTCCAGGGTATTGTCCGGCCCGGGCGCAGAAGCAATGGAGTAGCTGCGCCAGCGTTGCAGGCGCTTGTCGCCGATGGGTAAATCAAAGGTGACAAATTGCCCGGCCCGGAATTCAAATTTTTCCAGTTCGGGAATTTCCAGCCGAAAGCTGCGCACATTGGGCGTCAGCTGACGGATGTCTCGTATAATGGCTTCGTGCCAGCTTGGCATATTGACTTGCTTTTATAGGTTCAGGGTTTGGAGGTTTGGGGTTCGGGGTTTGGAGGTTTGGGGTTCGGGGTTTGGGGTTCGGAGGTTTGGGGTTTGGAGGTTCAGGTTCCAGTTCTTTAGTTTGCAGCCTACGCCTGCGATCCAATGCCCTGAGTCTTAGAACCTCCAAACCCCGAACCCCGAACCTCCAAACCTCCGAACCCCGAACCTCCAAACCTCCAAACCCCGAACCTCCAAACCTCCGAACCCCGAACCTTTAAAGCGTTAATGCTACCACAACAGGGTAGTGGTCGGAAAAGTTGCCGTGAACGGTGCGGAAATCGTGAATTTTAAAGGTTTTTTCGCAAAGCAGGTAATCAATCCGCAGCATGGGCAGTACGCCGGAAAAGGTAGTGGCAAATCCGCGGCCGCGCAGTCGGAACGGATCATTGAGACCCTCCGACACCAAGTGGTACACGTAGGAATTCGGGGTGTCGTTGAAGTCGCCGCAAACCAGCACCGGGTGGGGCGATTGCTCCAGGTGGCTGCGCAGGTGTTGTGCCTGTTCGGCGCGCACGCGCGTCGCGCGACCCACTTTATTCAGTACCCGCCCGATTTCTTCCCAAGTGCGCTCTTCGTTCAGTTCGCCGGCTTCAATGACCTTTTCGGTGTCGTTGGTCACTTTGTTGGATTGCAGGTGTACATTATAGATGCGCAGCAATTTACCCCGCACCCGCATATCGACCCACAAGGTGGAGTTGGCGGTTTTGCCAAAAGGAATTTCGCCGCCGCCTTCGATGGGGAAGCGGCTGAGGATGACGGTACCTTTTTTCAGGTTAAAATTATGGGCATAGCCCATTTTGTCGGCCAGTAGTCGATAAAAGGCGCCGCTGGTTTCCTGGGTGCAGAGGATGTCCGGGTCGCCGTTTTCCTGTAAAAAACGCGCGTAGTTGGCCGCCATTTCGGCGCGACTTTCCTCCGTCACTTTTTTGCCGCGAAACAAGCCGCCAAGGTTATGACTGGCCACGATGACCGCTTTTTCAGGCGTTTTTTCGGCATTTAAATTAAATCCGATAAAACTACTCACGTATTGCCAACCCAGAATGATGACGCCAAGGTGGTAAATAAACAGGCGTTTGCGCCGCCAAATCCAGAGCAGGGTGAGTAATACATTTGCCCACAGCAGCCACGGAAAGGCCGTGCCGAAAAAAGTCAGCCAGCGAAAACTGATCGGATTTACCCACGGACATAAGTAGGCAAGCAGGGTCATCAATAACACCCCGGCGCTGATGAGCGAGGCCGTGCTGCGCAGTAGTATCCGCATGGTCAGGTTTTAGGCACTTTTCTCTCTTTAACGATTCCGTTTGCCGGCATCGTACAAAAATTGTTTTTCTTCTTCACTGAGGCTCTCTAATCCGGCAGCTTTTATTTTATCTAATATCGCATTGAGGCGATCTTCGTAGTTGAGGGTTTCTGCGGTGGGCGCCGGCCGTTTGGGCATGGGCTGTATTTTTGCTTTTGGCCCGCGCATTACTTTGCTGCCCGCAAACCAGCTGCTTATTTTTTGCAAAAAATTATTGATGGGCAGCGACCAGTCTTTGCCATCGCGCAATTGATACACAAAGGCGCAGCCAATGACGAACCCGCCGATATGGCCCGCGTGGCCGCCGGTATTGTCCTGGCTGGCAATACCCACCAGATCCAGCAATACCATCACCAATACGATATATTTTACCTTTACTTCGCCCAGCAAAAACAGCATGACCCGATAATCGGGCGCCAGAATAAGGGATGCGCCCGCCAAGGCCATAACCGCCGCGGAAGCGCCCAGCGCATAGGTGTCGACAAACAGGAAGGGCAGTTGCGCCGAAATGAAATACATCAGGTTGCCGAATAAGCCGCCGATCAGGTAGATGGGAAATACCCGCCGCTCGCCAATAAGGGCCACCACGATGCGGCCAAACAGGTATAATGCTACGATATTGCCCAGAAAATGCCCGAAATTGGCATGCAGAAACATGCTGCTCAAAATCGACCAGGGCTGCCGGAGCAGCGTCCAGCCGTCGGAACTCATGCAAAAATAACGGAGTTTATCCTGTAAAATTCCCCGCGCCAGCAAGCCGTCGGTGTGTACGGTCAGCCAGATTCCGATAAAAATGAGGTTGACAAACACAAACAAAGCCGTGTTGATTACCATCAGGCGCGTCAGCGCATTGCCTTTGCTAAAGGCATATTTTATATCTTCCAGAATGGAGCGAGAAACCGACATGTCTTTTTAAAGCTTAGAAGCGTAAACGCCCTTTATTCCAGATCATCAGCATGATCAAACCCGCCAAGGCGCCACCAAGGTGCCCGAAATGCGCAACGCCGGTGCCACGCCCGGAAACGCCAAGCACCAGATCAATGCCGAAAATCATCAACACAAAATATTTTGCCCGCATCTCAATGGGCGGAAAAATCAGACTAAGAATCTGGTTGGGGAAAAGAAAGGCAAAGGCCACCAGAATGCCCGAAATGGCGCCCGAAGCCCCTACAATACCGGCACTGCTGTGGGTCAGCAACAACACAAGCATGTGCAAGGCAAAACCGCCAACACCACAAATCAGGTAATAGGTTAAAAAGCGCTTTGGCCCCCAGACCATCTCCACTATCGGCCCGATAAAATACAAGGCCAGCATATTGAACAGCAGGTGTCCGAACTCAAAATGTGTGAACATGTGGGTCAGGATCTGCGTGGGGTAAAAACCAGGCTGGTTGATTGGTCCGGCAGCTAATACACCCGGGTCAATGCCTGCTCCGGGCAGAAGTTGCGCCGCAAAAAAGATCGCGATGTTGATGATAATCAGGTACTTGACAACGCCCCGGAAATTATGGGAGGATTGAAACATGTTTTTCGATAAATTCAGTCAAACTTTTTCTTTAATTCGTCCAGGTCGAACGTAACGAAGCAGTTGCGGCCGCCCGGGCTTTTGTACGGAATGGCGCAGGCAAAGAGGCGGTCGATCAGCTCCTGCATTTCTGCCGGACTCAGGTTTTGCCCCCTGCGCAAAGCCGCGCTGCGCGCCATCGAGCGCGCGATGTTTTCTTTAACACCCAACTGCATCTCTAAGTTTTCCTTGTACTGATCCAGCAGTTGCTGCAACAGCGCTTCTTCACTGAGGGAGCTGCTGCCCAGGTCGGCCGGTGTGCCATGTAGTACGAAGGCATTGCCGCCAAATTCTGCCACTTCAAAACCAAGGGCATTGATTTCGGGCAAAATCTGCCGCAGCAGGGCGGCATCGGCGGGAGAGAGTTCGAGGTTTTTAGGGAAAAGCGCCTGCTGCGTCGCAATGGGTTGTTGCTGCAGGGCGTCGAGGTAAAATTCGTATAAAATCCGCTCGCTGGCCGCCTGTTGGTCAATGAGCATAAAACCCGATTTGATCTGGCTGATAATATACTGCCCGTGTATCTGGTACGGCTCTTTGCGCGCTTTGCTGAAAGAACCGGCCGAATCGTCGAGCGCCGGATTGTCGGCGCTGGGGCGCAGCTCAAATCCGCCGCCGCTTTCCGATTCAATTGTTTGAGCCGGGCGCTGCGCTTCCTCTTCCTCAATGGGAATAATCGGGAGCAGGTCGAGGCCCTCAAATGCGCGTTGCCAGTTGCGCAGGTTGCTTTCATGGCGCGGTGCATCGGGGTCGTTTTGCGGCCGGTAGCTGCCCGTGCCGGCACTGTTGCCCATTTTTCGCACGGTGTCCGGACTGTCCTGTTCCGGCGGCATCATGGGGCGGAAGGGGGCGGGCTGAAAAGCCGGCTCCTGATCGAAGTCCAGCGTGGGCGTAATATTGTGTGCGCCGAGTGCGTGGCGTACCGTTACTTTCAGGTAGTTGTAGACGAGTTTTTCGTCGTCGAATTTGATTTCCTGCTTGGTGGGATGCACATTAATATCAATGCGCGAGGGGTCGATGTCGAGGAAAAGGACGTAGAGCGGATGGGTGTCGTTGGGCAACAGGTCTTCGTAGGCACTTACCACGGCATGGTGCAGGTAATTGCTTTTGATAAATCGGTTGTTGACGAAAAAGAACTGTTCTCCGCGGTTTTTCTTGAAATAATCGGGTTTTCCGACAAATCCGTTGATGCGCAGGATGTCGGTTTCTTCCTGTACCGGAACGAGTTTTTTATTTACGGGGTCGCCGAAAATTTTCACAATGCGCTGTCGGAGGTTGCCTTCCGGCAGAAACATCATTTGTTGTTCGTTGTGGTGGAGCGAGAATTGCAGGTCGGGGTTGGCCAACGCCACGCGTTGAAACTCATCCAGGATATGCCGCATTTCCACCGGTTCGCCTTTGAGGAAGTTTCGGCGGGCGGGAATATTGTAAAACAGATTTTTGACGGAAATACTGGTGCCGGCGGGGCATTGACAGGGTTCCTGCACCTTTACCATGGAGTCTTCCACAACGATGCGGGTGCCCAATTCATCCGACTGGCGGCGGGTGCGCATTTCGACCTGCGCTACGGCGGCGATGGAGGCCAAGGCTTCACCGCGGAAGCCCATCGTCCGGATATTGAACAGGTCTTTGGCATCGCGGATTTTGGAGGTCGCGTGGCGTTCAAAGCTCATGCGGGCGTCGGTTTCCGACATGCCGCAGCCGTTATCGCTCACCTGGATCAGTGTTTTGCCGGCATCTTTAACAATAAGGGCGATGCGGGAGGCGCCGGCATCAACGGCGTTTTCCAGCAATTCCTTGACCACGGAGGCCGGGCGCTGCACCACCTCGCCGGCGGCGATCTGGTTGGCCACACTATCGGGCAGTAACTGTATGAGATCAGCCATGTTTCAGGACACGTGAAGCGTGGAACTGCCTTGCAGGCAGGCGCTAAGCGTGCAAAGATACGATTTTACACATTTTGCTCTTCTAAAAATACAGGATTGTCTGATGCCCTTTTTACATTTGCGCGAAATTACGTCATCAAGCATCCCTCGGATTATGGAAAATATCCAAAATACACGCGGCAAAGGTTATTTCATGCTCTATCTGGGCATGATTTTATTCTTCATTATTGGTCTCATTCTCATGCTCTACAACCGTAGCAGCGTCTTGGAATTCCCGGTTCAATAATTTTTGCTTCGTTTCTCTCTGCATTTCCGGCCTTGTTCCGGCCTTCATTGCGCCGGAACAAGGCCGTGCTATATCTGTGCCTATGAAAATTTTCTGTATCGGTCGCAACTACGTCGACCACGCCAAAGAGCTTAACAACCCGGTGCCCTCGGAGCCGCTCATTTTTATGAAGCCGCCCACGGCTTTGCTGCTGGCCAACCGCCCCTTTTATTATCCGGATTTTACCAAAGACCTGCACTATGAAGGGGAATTGGTGCTGCGGGTGTGCAAAAACGGCCGCTCTGTACAGCCCGAATTCGCCGAGCGCTACTACGATGCCCTGGCTTTCGGGATTGATTTTACGGCCCGCGATGTGCAGGACAAGCTCAAGCAAAAAGGCCAGCCCTGGGAAATCGCCAAGGGTTTCGACCGCTCGGCGCCGCTCAGCGCTTTTATGCCGCTGGAGGAGCTGCGCGATCGGCAGAATATTCATTTTCAGCTGCATAAAAACGGCGAATTGGTACAAGACGGCCATAGCGCCGATATGATTTTCCATTTTAATACGCTTATTTGCCACATTTCCCGCTATTTTACCCTGCAAAAAGGCGATTATATCTTCACCGGAACCCCTGCGGGTGTCGGTCCCGTGCAAATCGGCGACCTGCTCGAAGGTTTTATCGAAGGGGAGAAGAAGATTGAATGCAAAATCAAGTAGAATGCGGAGTTCGGAATGCGGAATGCGGAATGAATGTTGAATTTTTAATGTTTAATTTTGGATTTTGCTGCGCAAAATAATTTTTTGGGAGTGTAAAGTATTTTGTGTAAACTGATTTTCACTGGAGATTTGAAGTTTCCGCAGGGTTCCATTTTTGGGGGCATGCCCCCAAAAATGGAACCCTGCGGAAGAATTTGTACTTTCACCTTCTCA
>JAFLBP010000006.1 GCA_017303875.1 Chitinophagales bacterium
GCTGTCAAGGCAGCTGTACTTAATAAGTTTATTCAAACTGCTAAGCCGGTCTCTGTCCGGAAATCCGCTTAAGGCAATGCCGGTAAGGGTGCTATGGAATCAAACGGGATTCATGCAACAAAGCCTCATGTATTTGTAAATAACTCTTTATTAGACACTATCGGTTTAAATATATCAGGTTTTACCAAAGTCCCCACCTTCGGCCCCAACAACCTCTTCAACCTCGACCCTCTCTTCCGCGATACCGCCAACGGCGATTACCGCCTGCATCCCTGCTCGCCCCTGATCAACGCCGGCGACAACAGCGTCATCCTGCCTGGCGCTACAGACCTCGATGGGCGGCCGCGCATCCTCGGCGGTCGGGTAGACATCGGGGCTTATGAGCATCCGGGTATCCTGTACGCAGCGCCACCGGAGGCGCAGGGCGCCTGTGTGGGCGCGTACGCGGGGCGGGTGCAGTTTAGTCCGCAGGAGGGTTGTCCGCCCTACAGCTATGCCTGGCAGCGGCCATCGGATGGCAGCAGCGGCACGCGTTTGGACAGTCTCTTGCCCGGCGAGTATTTGTTCAGTATTACCGACAGTCGGGGTCAGTTGCTGCTGGATACCATCCTGCTCCCTGAAATCACACCGCCTTCCGTGGCCACCATCTCCGCGCCGGCGCAGTGCGGCGGCAGCGGGGGCAGTATTTCCGTACAACCTTCTGGCGGCACGCCGCCGTTTGTGTACAATTGGTCCGACGCGCCGGGGCAGGACACACCCCTGCGTTTCAACCTCGCGCCGGGCGATTACCGCTACACCCTCAGCGACGGCGCGGGTTGTCGGGATTCAGCGCTGCTCAATATTGCGGTGCAGGGCTTGTTGCCGCTGAGTTCTTCCGGTACGCCGGTGAGTTGTTTTGGCGGCTCGGATGGTACGCTTACCGTCGCGGCCTTGGGCGCGGCGGCGCCGGTGCAATACACTTGGGAGCCGGGCGGTGCGAGCACGCCTTCGCTCACGGGCTTGGCGGCGGGCCTTTATGCCCTGAGCGTCAGCGATGCCTGGGGCTGCACCACGAGTATGATGTTTGAGGTGGATGAGCCGGATAGTTTGCAGTTTGATGCGCTGGTGCTGGATGCGACCAACCTCGCGCCATTGGGTGGCAGCATTTTGGTGGATCCAATTACGGGCGGCACACCGCCGTACAACCTCGCCTGGGATAACGGCAGCACGGCCAACCCCTTGCAAAACCTCGCCCCGGGTGAGTACCGGGTTTCGGTGCGCGACAGCAAAAACTGCTTGTCCGAATGGACGTTTGTGGTGGATTTGATCTCTTCCGCGGGCGAGCCGCAGGGGCAGGCTTTGTTGTTGTACCCCAATCCGGCGCGGGACTTGGTGTATATCCAAGGCGAACTCACGCCGGGTACTCTGCTGCAAGTCTTTGATGCGCAGGGGCGTATGGTAAAGGAACTACACTATCAGCCGGGCCAGGGATTGGAAGTTGGTGATCTGGCGGCGGGAACGTATGGAATTCGGAATGCGGAATGTGGAATGCGGAATGGAGGGAATGGAATGCGGAATGCGGAGGGCGGAATGCGGAATATGCGCTTGGTGATTGTGCGTTGAGGATTTGAAAAAATGCGATTGTCATGCTGAGCGATAGCGAAGCATCTGGCCGGGGGTGAGCAGGCGGCCCGGCTTTGTGGGAACCCCCGGCCGGATGCTTCACTTCGTTCAGCATGACACCACCCCTGATGGCTGTTCACTGATGACTGATAACTGACACTGAATTCTGCGACATCTGTGTGAATGATCCGTGCCCTTCTGTGAGAAACCTTACACGTCCAGGCACTGGCGCCAAATTCATCGCTCATCGTTCATCGTTCATCGTTTTTTCCCCCTATCTTTGCCGCGTGAAAAAAGATATTCGCGAGTTATCGCTCGCCGACATAGAGGCCACTTTGGCCGGCTGGGGAGAGCCAAAATTCCGTGCCAAACAATTATTTGAATGGCTTTGGGCCAAAAAATGCACAGATATCGACGCCATGTCGAACCTGTCGAAAGCCCTGCGTACGCGCCTCAAGGAAACATTTACCCTGCACACCATTCAGGAAGATCAGATTCAGCACAGTGCCGACGGCACCATCAAGTCGCGCTGGTTTACCCATGAAGGCTATAAAATTGAAAGTGTACTCATCCCCGTGCCCGATGATGAGCGCTTTACGGTTTGCGTCAGCACGCAGGTGGGATGCAGCCTGACCTGCAAGTTTTGCGCGACCGGGCGCATGGGGCGCAAGCGCAACCTGACAGCCGGAGAAATTGTGGATCAGGTTAATCTTGTCAATGCGCAATCCATCCAGACTTTCGGAAAACCCATCACCAATGTGGTGTACATGGGCATGGGCGAGCCGCTGCTCAACTATGCAGATACTTTGGAAAGTGTTCACCGCCTCACCGACCCGGAGCCGCTGGGATTAGGCATGTCGGCCCGCCGCCTGACGGTCAGTACGGCCGGTATTGCCAAAATGATCCGCAAATTAGCCGACGACGGCTTCCGCAGCAACCTCGCCCTGAGTTTGCATGCTGCCGACGATGCCAAGCGCAACGAGATCATGCCGATCAATGAGACCAATAACCTCAAAGCCCTGATGGAGGCCCTGGAGTATTTTTATATGAAAACCAAAGGCCGGATCTCTTACGAGTATATTGCCTTTGAACGTTTCAACGACAGCATTGAGGATGCGCGGAAGTTGGTGCAGCTGTGTCGCCGCAAATTCCCGGTGCGGGTGAATATTATTGAATACAACCCCATCGACGGATCGCCCTTTACCAAAAGCGGCGAGGAGCGCCTGAACGCTTTTGGCGCTTATCTGGCCGATGAGGGCGTGACGGTTACGGTGCGCCGCAGCCGGGGTAAAGATATTGATGCCGCCTGTGGCCAATTAGCCAATAAATAGTTCACAACTATTTCAGCGACAGCCTGTTTAGGATACTGCGAAAATTATCCTGTTGTGCATTTTTTGCAACTTTACATTCGTAGTGTCATGTCTTACAAAACGCCGGTTGTAGTTTTTACCGCGCTGCTGATGGGCCTGCTGGTTTTGGTAGGCGAAAAGCCTATGCTCATTGGCTTGGGGTTTGCGCTGGTTCCCGTTTTTGTTATTGCACTTTTTGTGATTATCCTGCGCGGTGAAGCACCGCGCGACGGTAAACAAGCGCCGCCGGACGATATGTACGAGCGGCCTTAAACGCTTGGGCGTTCTTATCATTTTCTTCTAAATTTGTAGCGCGTAACGGCATTCCCGCAGTTGCGGGATATGTTTATAAAACAAGCTTCCTTCCTATGCGCCTGCTGACATTCCTTGCATTCCTGCTGCTTCAAACCACCCTTTCGGCCGCCATTCATCAGGTGGGCGCCAACAAGCCCCACACCACGCCCAATGCCCTGTATCTGGCCAATGTGGTGCAAGACGGCGATACCATCGAAATTGACGCCGCACTTTATTCCGCCAACGCCGCACTGGCCGTCTGGCAAAAACACAACCTGCTGATTCGCGGTGTCGGAAGCAGCCGGGTACATCTGGAGGTCGACGGGCAATACATCTGGGGGAAAGGCATCTGGGTATTGGCCGGCAACAATATCCGCGTGGAAAATATTGAGTTTTCCGGCGCCAGGGTGCCTGATAAAAACGGCGCCGGCATCCGGCTCGACGGCGTAGGCATGCAAGTGCGCAATTGCTATTTTCACCACAATGAAATGGGCATTCTGACCAGCAACCCGGGCACAGGTGAAATACGGATCGAACACTCCGAATTCGGGCACAACGGCTACGGCGACGGATACAGCCACAATGTTTATGTGGGGCGGGTTGCCAAATTAATTTTCCAGTACAATTACACCCACCATTCAAAAATCGGCCACACCCTGAAATCGAGGGCAAATGAAAATATTATTTTGTACAACCGCCTGATGGATGAATTAGACGGTGAATCGAGCCGCCTGATCGACCTGCCCAATGGCGGTCTGGCCATTGTGATGGGCAACCTGCTCATGCAAGGCCCGCTCGCCGAAAACAACAATATGCTGGGCTATGGCAAAGAAGGCCTGAGCAACGCCGGGCCACACGAAATTTACGTCGTTAATAATACTTTTGTCAATAAACGCGCCACCTGTCTTTTCATTGACCTGAATGCCGGCACGGCGCTGGCAAGGGCCGCAAACAACATATTTACCGGCGGCGGAACCCTGGTAGCGGGCGCCCCCATGATGAGTGTCAATAACCTCCTTGTGCCTGCTATTGCCGACGTGCTTTTTGCCGATGAAGCGCAGTACGACTACCGACTGCTGGCCGGCTCGCCCGCCATTGATTTCGGTTTCGCGCAGGGGCCTGCGCAGGGCTATGCGCTCACGCCGGAGGCCATGTATCAGCATCCGCTGCAATTTATTCAGCGCAGCATCATCAACGGCGCCATTGATGCCGGTGCATATGAGTTTGGATCAGTTGCTACAAACCAGGCCTATACGCAAACCCTTCGCGTTTACCCGAACCCGGCCTCCAATATCCTTGTGCTGGAGCTTGAAAAACCGCAATTCTCCCGAATTTTCAGTTCCGACGGGCGTCTGCTGGCGCAACATGGCGCCGCGCAGACGCTTGATCTCGAAGGTTTAAAACCCGGTTTGTACCATTTAGTGGCACTGGATGCCGCCGGCGTTTTGCACCGCTGCAATTTTGTTGTACACTGAATGTTAGCGCTTAGCCGCGCCCGCCAGCAAGCACCATACTTCTGATTTCGCCGGTAAAATCGCTTTGTTCCTGTAAGGTTTCCAGGCTCAGGTGCATGCGGTAGCGCCAGTAATGTTTCGGATTGGCAGGCACATTGATGCGCTCTTCTTCCGGATTTTCGCGGCGCAGGGCAGCGCTCATGCCGAGCAGGTCTTGCAGCTGGAAAATGCTCCACATGGCCGGCGACTGGAAATGTTGCTCCAGAATCTGGCGTACCACCCAGGGTTCGCAGTAGAAGGGCGCGTGGCCGCCGTGTTGCAGAATTTCGTTGAAATAGCGCTGCGTCAGCGCGCGGTTTTCTTCCCACCAGCCGCGCAGGGTACTCATGTCGTGCGTGCCGGGCGTAATCACGCTCAGGTAAGGCGCATCTTTGGGGTGCAGGAAGGTGCTGCCCACTTGCTTGGGCATACGTTGAATTTCGAGGCTGAGAATGGCCAGCGCAGCCATCACATCGGGCACGCAGGCGGGCACCATACCGAGGTCTTCCCCGCAGATAAGCATGTCGGTACCGCGTTTGAGTGCGGGCAGTTTGTCCATGGCTTCCTGTTGCCAGAAATCATCCTGCCGGCGGTAAAAATAATTGGTATGCAGGTCTGTCAGGCGTTGTTGCAAGGCGCCGTCGAGGTATTTGAAGGAGCTGGTTTTATCCACACCGAATCGGATGGCGCCCATCCAGCCCTCCTGTGTGTCGTTTGATTTTTCCGGCAGATCAAGGAAAATGACATTGGTGAGCAAGTCATAAAGTCCTTGCTGCAATTGCGGATCGGCTTTATCCTGCGCTGAGAACCAGGCTTCTACTTTGCGTTGGGTATCAAATTCGGGTTTGAGCTGGTAGGTGCCTTTTCCGGTAATTTCAAGGAAAGGCAGGGCCGCGTCGGCATAATTTCCGAACACATCCCAAAGCACCTGATCATTGATAAAGGGTTTGCAAAAACGCTCATAATTAAACCCGATACCGCGCTCGTGGAGTTCTCTTTCGGTAATGGGCAGGGCGGGCACAAATTGTCCGCGAATCCCCTCCACATCTTCAAGCGGAATACTCCAGATGCGGAAAAATCCGAGAATATGGTCGATGCGGAAGGCATCGAAATACAAGCTCATTTGCGCGAAGCGCTGTTTCCACCACGCGAAACCATCGGCTTTCATACGCGCCCAATTGTAGGTAGGAAAGCCCCAGTTCTGGCCTTTTTCGGCAAAATCATCGGGCGGCGCGCCTGCCTGACGGCGCATATCATACAATTCGGGTGCTACCCACGCATCGCAGCTGTAGCGGTAAATGCCGATTGGAATATCGCCTTTAACCGCAAGTCCTTTTTCATGTGCATAAGCCGTGGCGGCACTCAATTGCAGGTGCAGGTGCCATTGAACGAAGAGATGAATGGCGATGGCATCGTAGTTTTTGGCCTTGGGATCGAGCAGTTTTTCCAGTGCTTTTGCATCAAATACCTGATGTGTTTTCCAGCGGCTGAAATCGGCGGTGCCGTTTTCATCGCGCAGGTAACAGAAGGCGGCATAAGGCGCCAGCCAGTTTTTATTTTCGGCATAATATTGCTGCCAGGCCTGGTCTTGCTGCCATTCTGCCTTCATGGCGGCGTACAACTCACGGAAAATTGCCCATTTTGCCGTCATTACCCCTTCATAATTCACGGCACTTTCGGCGTTAAGCGCTTTTTGTTGTTTGGCGTAAGACTTGAGCAGGGCAGCGTGCTTTTTGCCGGCTACTGCGGCCGGATTGAGGTAAATGGGGTGCAGCGCAAAGGCGGAAATGGCGGCGTAGGGGTAAGAATCGGTCCAGGTATGTGTGGCCGAAGTATCATTTACCGGCAGCAGCTGAATCATTTTAAGTCCGGCCGATGCAGCCCAGTCAGCCAGGGCAGCCAGGTCGGTAAATTCCCCGACGCCGAAGCTGTTTTCGCTGCGCAGGCTAAACACCGGAATGGAAACACCGGCGCCGCGCCAGCTTCGTTTGCCGAGGCGCAAAAAGCCGTCGTGTACGTAGGTGCGCGCCTGATGCTCACCGTCCTGAAACGGATAAACGGTGCGGTTAGAGCCGTCTTCAAAGCCGACGAAGCGATGCGTTCGGGTATTCCAGATGCCGTATTTGTAGCCTAAGGGCGAGCGTTCGCGACCGAGGTCGAGGCGAAGCGTCCACCAGGCGCCTTCGCGTTCGAGCAGGAGCGGCGCGGCGGTATCCCAGTTGCGCAGGGCGATACCATGGCCCAGCAGGCAAGGCACCTCGTCGGCGGTGAGCAGCGGCACTTTCACCTTGAACACATGCGTTGCGGAGCTGCCTTCGGCCTTATTATCGGTATGTTGCCGGAAAAATATTTTTTGAAAGGGCTGCGTATAAAACGTATTTTCAATGGCCGCCGGATCGTTCCAGTAGTCTACGGTCACCAATGCGCCTGTCTGATCGGCATTGAGGGGCAAAACGCGGTCGCGCTCCCATTCAGCCGTATAAACGCCCGATTTGTTCTGAAAGCCGTATTGGTAGCGAATTTCGCGGTGTTGGCTGCTTTCAACTTCAAAAGTGCCGTGCCAGTATTCGTCGTTGAGATAACTCAGCGCCTGGGGCGTTTGTCCGTTGATGCTCACCCAGCAGGATTCTCCGAATTGGGTGTGGTAATGCAGGTAAAAATGAACTTTCATAAATTTGTGCTTATTCTTGGCGCTAAAGTAAGCAGCCTGCGATTTTTTATTGCACTTTCATCTCAATTCCTTATTTTCGCGGCTGTTTCCCCACAACAACATGTCGAGACGCTCGCTTTTTTTCCTGATTCTCCTTGTCGCCCTGTTGCTGGGCTTCAGTTTTTCCCTCGGATATTGTGATCGCGAGGAGGAAAGTGTTTTTGTATGGGATGAAAATACCCGGGAGGCTTACGCACCCAACAACGATCAGCCTTACGGCGCACAGGTGTTGTACAATTTGCTCGACGATTATTTTCCGGGAAAGGATTTAAAAAAAATAGATAAGGATTTTCTGGAAATGCTGCCGGAAAACCCGAATGCGCCGGCTACCTATGTGTTTATCGGGAATGGCATCTTTCTGGATTCCCTGAGTACCGACCGCCTGCTCAAATTCGTCAAAAATGGCAATACCGCCCTCCTGATTTCCCGCTCCGTTCCTTTTGATCTGATGAATATGATCTATTTTGAGGAATGCGACGGCGCCATCTGGGATGAATATGCCGGCGTGAAGGACAGTTTTTTCCAACTGCAACTCAATGAACCCAAATTAAGCGAGCCGGTTAAGTTTTTTGCCTCGCAACGCAACAAGGTACACGCCTACAACACGCTTTACCTTCCAGCCGCCTTTTTCTGTGAGGAGTTGCCGCAGCGCTCGCTGGGTTATATCAACAACAACCCGGAACTGAGTAATTATTCAGAATTTCCCTGCGGGAAAGGCAAATTTTTGCTACATACCACACCCATGGTGTTCAGCAATTTCCATTTGCTGCGCCCCGAAATGCGGACCTATGCGCAAGCGGCACTGTCGCATTTGCCGGAAAGCGATATTTACTGGGACAATATGAGCCGCGTGCCGGAAAGCGTCACGCGCCGCCGCAACAACGCCGATTCGGCGCAGGATCCGGACAAAGACCACCTGCTCACGTATGTGTTGCAGCAGCCGGCGCTGGCCTGGAGCTGGTACCTGTTGCTGGGCCTGACGGCCGTCTGGCTGATTTTTCGCGCCAAGCGCCGGCAACGCGTTATTCCGGTGCTGCCGCGCAATGAAAACTCCTCTTATGAGTTTATCAATACCATCGCCAACCTGCACTTCCGCGAGCGCAACTACGCCGGCCAGAGCCGCCAGAGTATGCGCCTGTTCCTGGCACAGGTGCGCGACCGCTACGGCGTCACGTTTCATATTGACCCCGATACCGAGCTGCCCAAAGCAGACCCGCAACTCATTCAGCGGCTTTCCATGATGTCGGAAGTACCGGAAAACGATATTTATGAGTTGTTTAAATTACACGCCACAACAGTCAACTTTATTCCGGTAGAAGCCGATATGGTTGGCCTGCATTTAGCCATCGAAAAATTCTTCTCAAAAGCGAAATAAACGCAATGACGGAAAACAATTACCCGGATCAGAACTTCGGCCCGGAGCCGCTCCAGCCGCCCGTCCCCCCCATGCCAGCATACGTTCCGCCGCCTTACATCCCGGCGCAACCTGCGGGTGTAGACATCGCGCCGGTGGCGCAACGCGTGGAGCGCATCAAACAGCAAATCAGCCAGGTCATCATCGGGCAGGAAGAAATGCTGGATCTGATGCTCATTGCCATGTTTACCGGCGGCCACGCGCTGCTTGAAGGTGTGCCGGGCATCGCCAAAACCCTGACGGCCAAGTTGCTGGCGCGCACCGTGAATACGGGTTTCAGCCGCCTGCAATTTACTCCCGACCTCATGCCGGCCGACGTAGTGGGTACGCCCGTGTTTAACATGAAAACCACGGAATTTAACTTCAAATCAGGGCCAATTTTCTCCAATATCGTGTTGATCGACGAAATCAACCGCGCCCCGGCCAAAACCCAATCGGCGCTTTTTGAGGTGATGGAGGAAAAACAGGTCACTGTTGACGGCATCACTTACCCGATGGGGTATCCCTTCTTTGTGCTGGCCACGCAAAACCCGATTGAGCAGGAAGGCACTTACAAATTGCCGGAGGCGCAGCTCGACCGTTTTGTTTTTAAAATTCTGATCGATTACCCGACACTGAGCGAAGAACAACTCATTTTACGCCGTTTCCGCAACGATTTCAGCGGCGAACTGCGTGAAACGGTTCAGGCCGTCGTAACACCGGAAGAAATCAAAGACACCTACGAGCGCATCCAGCAAGTGTATATCCGAGAAGAACTGCTCGATTATATCGCCGCCATTGTGCACAACACGCGCAACAACGCCGACCTTTTCCTCGGCGCCAGCCCGCGTGCTTCGCTCACCCTGATGAAAACGGCCAAAGCCGCCGCCGCCATCGCCGGGCGCAACTTCGTTACCCCCGACGATATTCGCTACGTGGCTTTCCCCGCGCTCAATCACCGCATCATTCTGACGCCCGAGCGCGAAATGGAAGGCTTCACCACACGTGAAGTAATTGAAGATATTATCCGTAAAATAGACATACCGCGTTGATTACCCGCGCCTCGTTTTTGCTCTGTTGCCTGCTCGCCGTACTGCGCAGTGATGCGCAATCGGAAAATCATGTCCAGCGCCGGGCAGGCGACAAAGCTTACGACCGCGCTCAATACCGGGAGGCAGAAAGCGCCTACCGCAGCGCGCTGGAAAAGTCGCCCGCCGATGCAGCCGCTGCCTACAACCTCGGCAACGCCCAATACCTGCAAGGCAACTGGGAAGACGCCGCAAAACAATTTGAGTCGGCCGCCGACAAAGCCCCCAACCGCGAAATCCGCGCCGATGCCCTGCACAACCTCGGCAATGCGCAGCTCAAACAACAGCAATACGATAAAGCCGTCAAATCCTTTGAGCAAAGCCTGCGCCTCCGACCCGGCGACCCCGGTACGCGCCAAAACCTGCAAATGGCCAAACAAAAACTCCGGGAACAACAGCAGCAACAGCAAGATCAACAGCAGCAGGAACAGCAGGAACAAAATCCTTCTGGTGAAGCCGGAGAAAACCAAAACCCACAAACCCCGAAACCCGACCCCAATAAAGGACAGGAAAACGGACAAAAACCAAAGTCGCAGCAGCAGCAACCCATAGAAGGCCCCAAAGACCCCGAACAACAGGCAGAAACACCCGAAATGAGCAAAGCAGAAGCGGAACGACTGCTTCAAAACCAAATCGGACCGGCCGATCAACGCGCCGCCAAACGCTACCGCGAACGCGAAGCCGGCGAACAACGCAAGTACAAGAAAAAAGACTGGTAGCCGAAGGCCCGAAACGGCAAGGCAAGCAGTCTTGCTTCCAGTCCCATATTTTTTCCCTATGTTTGCCTCAATATGCCGGGTCATTCCATCAGACGCAAATTAAGCCGCGCATTCGGCTTCGATCACCTGCCCCCCGAAGAAATTGAGTACCGGGTGCTGGCAATGGTGCTTATCGGCGCCGTGGGTTTGCTCGATCTGGCCTACAATTTTACCTATTACTGTTTTGGCAAGCCATTTACCTGGTGGACGAGCACGGTGTACCTGCTCGCCAGCGCCATCAACCTCAGCGCTTTCCGCAAGCGCGGCAACTACCGCTTTTTCCGCAATGTGCAGCTCTTGCTCACCATTTTGATGCCCCTGAGCGCACAATTGTTGCACGGCGGCTTCACGGGCGGCAGCGGCGCCGTAATGGTGGCTTTTTTGGCGCCCCTCGGCGCGCTTATTCTTTCCAGCCGACGCACGGCACGGCGCTATTTCGTGTTCTTTCTCGCGGCCTTAGTTTTAGCCGGGTTGACGGAATTCTTTTTTCCGCCCGTCGACCATGATATTCCGCCGGCGCTCAACCTTTTGTTTTTTGTGTTCAACTTCGGTTTTACCGCCGCCGTGGCCTTTTTTTTATTGGAAAGTTTTTTAAAAAATAAATCGCAGGCGCAAAAACTCCTGCACCGCGAATACCAGAAATCCGACGCGCTGCTGCTCAATATCCTGCCCACCGAAATTGCCTTTGAGCTCAAGGAACGCGGACAGGTACAAGCCAAACGCTTCGACCAGGCCAGTGTGCTGTTCACCGACTTTATCGGTTTTTCCAGCTTTGCCCGCACCCTCAGCGCCGAAGAATTAGTAGAGGAAATTGATTTCTTCTTTCGCGGTTTTGATGAAATTGTACGCCGCCGCGGATTGGAAAAAATAAAAACCATCGGCGACAGCTACATGTGCGCCGCCGGTATCCCAACGGCCAGCGAGGATCATGCCATACAGCTCGTGCGCGCCGCCCTGGAAATGCGCGACTTCCTGCACCGCTACCGCGACGAAAAAATGCAGCGCTTCGGCTACGCCTTCGATGTGCGCATCGGCATCCACACGGGGCCGGTGGTGGCCGGCGTGGTAGGCAGCACCAAAACCGCCTACGACATCTGGGGCGAAACGGTCAACATCGCCGCGCGCATGGAACAGGCCTGCGAACCCGGCCGGATCAACATTTCTGAAGCTACTTACCAACTTATAAAACACGAATTCGACTGCCACTACCGCGGCCGCTTCCCCGCCAAACATATCGGCGAAGTGGACATGTTCTTTGTGGAGGAAAAATGCTTATGAAACAACTCATTGAATGCGTGCCCAATTTTTCGGAAGGCCGCGACCCGCAAGTCATCCAACAAATCACGGATGCCATCAGCGCCGTTGAAGGCGTTTCCCTGCTCGATGTTGATCCCGGCAAAGCCACCAACCGCACGGTGGTCACGTTTGTCGGCGAACCCGCCGCCGTCATCGAAGGCGCTTTCCAGGGCATCAAAAAAGCCTGCGAAGTGATTGACATGCGCACGCACACGGGCGAACACCCGCGCATGGGCGCTACCGACGTGTGCCCGCTCATCCCCATCGCCGGTATCAGTATGGAAGAAACCGCCGAATGGGCGCGCCGCCTCGGCGAACGGGTGGGCCGCGAGCTGAACCTGCCCATTTACCTGTACGAAGCCGCCGCTTCCAGTCCACAACGCCAGAACTTAGCCGACATCCGCGCCGGAGAATACGAGGGTTTTGCCGAAAAAATCCTTAAACCGGAATGGAAACCTGATTTCGGCCCCGCCGAATTCAATGCCAAAAGCGGCGCGACAGTCATCGGCGCCCGCGATTTTCTGGTGGCCTACAACGTCAACCTCAACACCACCTCTGTGCGCCGCGCCAATTCCGTGGCCTTTGATGTGCGCGAAAAAGGCCGCGTACTCAACGACCCCGCAACCGGCAAGCCGCTCAAAGGCCCCGACGGCGAACCGCTGCGCCAGGATGGCTGGCTGAAAAGCGTCAAGGGCATCGGCTGGTTTATTGAAGAGTATGGCATTGCCCAGGTTTCTATGAACCTCACCAATATCCGCGAGACGCCCCTGCACATCGCCTTTGAGGCTTGCTGCAAAAGCGCCGAGCAGCGCGGTATGCGCGTTACCGGCTCCGAATTGGTGGGCTTGGTGCCGCTGTCGGTAATGCTGGATGCCGGGCGTCACTTCCTGCACAAGCAACAGCGCAGCAGCGGCGTGAGCGAAGCGGAACTGATTAAAATTGCCGTAAAAACAATGGGCCTCGACGAACTCGGCCCCTTCGACCCGCAGCGCAAAATTATTGAATACAACCTCGCCGCAAACGATAAAAACAACGCCAAACGACTTATTAACAAAGATTTACGAGATTTTGCCGACGTAACAGCCAGCGAGAGTCCGGCTCCCGGCGGCGGCTCTATCAGCGCTTATGTGGGTGCGCTCGGCGCTGCCCTCGCCACTATGGTCGCCAACCTTTCCAGCCACAAACGCGGCTGGGACGCGCAGTGGGAAAGCTTCAGTCAGGCCGCCGAAACCGGCCAGCGCCTCAAAGACGCCCTGCTCCGCGCCGTAGATGAAGACACCGACGCGTTCAACAAAGTGATGGATGCCTTCGGTATGCCCAAGGCAACGCCCGAAGAAAAAGCAGCGCGCAAGGCCGCCATCGAAGCCGCCACCAAGGGAGCTATTGAGGTGCCGCAACGCGTCATGCGCCTCAGCTTTGAAGCGTTTCCGCTCATCAAACAAATGGCTGAACACGGCAACCCCAACAGCGTGAGCGACGCCGGCGTGGGCGCCCTCTGCGTCCGTGCTGCCGTACATGGCGCCGCCATGAACGTGCGCATCAACACCGCCGGACTGGAAGATAAAGCCTACGCCGAAGCCGCCAATGCCGAAGCCATCCGGCTCGCTGAAGCGGCCGATCAGTGGGAGCGGGACATTATGGCGTTGGTAAGTGCAAGGATATGATAGCAGACGTGTGTTGGGTATTTTGGTGAATACCCTGCAACTGCGATTATTCGTGCATTCGTGGCGACAAAAAGTTTAAAGCCACGAATGCACGAATGGCGTTGCGCCGGGGTATTGTTTAGGTGCTTCCTCAGGAAGAGCCATTTTGAATTCCCAATCCGGGTTAATGACAAAATGAAAACAAATCCAGGCCTTGTTCAGCGCAAAAAGTAAAATCCTGCTTTATTCCCCTGATGTATGCATAGCATTCAGCCCGGTAATTGTCCATATCCCTTTTCAGTTCCCAGAGGTCATCGTCGCTGATTGCTATATGCGCCATCCGGCCAGCAAGCTCCTTTAATGCTTCAGAGGGAATAAATCCAACAATCGGAAACCCCCCGTAATTGGGCAAGTCTAAAGGACTGAACTGATTATACCGGCCAAAAAAGTATTCTGAAAACGTAAAATCTTCCAGACCGAAATCCTCTTTCATACAGTCCTCTATTCCTTCCGTATGCAATTCAAGATAATAATATCCGCCATATGGCAGCGGAACACTATAAGCCTGACATAACCCGATGAAAACGTTCCCTAACCACAATTTCTGTTGCGGCGTTTGTTCCAGACCCAATACCATGCTGCGAAGGGCCGCTGATTCCTGCCTGAACTCTTGCTCCTCAGCTCCTTCTAGCAATATTGACTCAACTTTTTGAATCAAAACCTCTGGAATTTCTTTTATGGATCGAACAAGTTCTTTGCTGTCTGTTGCCCGGTAATAAATGGCTAAACTCATAATTCAGTTACATTTGGTTTAAATGATGATACAGATCCCTGATTAAATGCTCGTTATCAGTCCCAGGTATTCTTTCCAGCAGCCATTGACCATAATCCTTGAAATCAGGTGCATTTACCAGTCTTTTCATAATTAACAGTCTTGGCACTAGTGGCAAAACAAGAAAGGTCGCCCATTTATCCGGGCCCAATTCAAGCGCACGTTCATATACTTTTTCAGGCGTATTAAACTGGCAGATATAGGGTACCAGCGAATCCAGTATTCTATACCGAAGATCCGGCAGGTATTGATCCAGGTCTTCTATGTGATCAATCTGCATATTGTCACGATCCAAATTTAATCTATAGGTCTCACACCTTATTGTCAACAAATGGGTAGTTATATTGTATTTTCTAAAAAATATCTCCAGGATGTCTTCTATGGCATGCACCTTTCCTTGTGCCAAAAATTTACCACCAAGTAGTATTTGATCATTTTTTCCTCTAACAGCAACTATACCTGTTTTCACAGAAAACCCCGGTTCGATCTGACGTAAAAAAGCAACACTGCTTAAGTCGTATAAAGGTCTCCAATCTGGAAACAATTTCGAATGCAGGGCTTTAAATAGTTCACGTTTTGTCATGTTGAACAATGGCTTTGGTGTATTTAGGACTGTTCGTCCACGGTATAGCAAATTTAGGCAAAAACAAATAAGATCAACGGATCCGGGTCGCATTTATTAAACTTATTAAGTGCAGGTGATCTAGCTTTGTGGTAACGCCCGGATAGATGCTTCGCTATCGCTACTAATGAATCGGTGCGCCGGGATTGAATTTTATATCTGAAAATCAATCAATTATTGTCGAAGCCTATTAGCGAACCGGGATGTGATGTCTGTCAGGATAACCTTCCTATCCAAAATACAAAAACACCAAAACACCAAAACACATCCCTCACTTTTTCGGCCTTGAATTCACACTCCGCACCACGGATTTGCTGCCGAATTTATCCCGGATTTTATCCAGCTGCGCCAGCAGGCGCGTTTCTTTTTCTGTGTCGCCGAAGAGATTGGTCTGCACGCTGCCCTCGTTGAGTTCGCTGAAACGAACGCCCAGCAGGCGCAGCGGCCGACGCCCATCGTACACTTGTCCGAAAAGTTCATGGGCCGTTTCGATCAGGATGGAATCGTTGGCGGTGAGGGCTATGGTTTTTTGCCGGGTTTGGGTAGAAAAATCGGGGTAGCGGATTTTCACGGCCACGCAGGCGGTGCTTTTGCCCTCGTGCCGCAAATCATAGGCAAGCAGGGTACTGAGTTCTGTCAGTTTATCGAGCAGGCGCTGCCGGTCGCCGATGTCCTCGTGGAAGGTGCGTTCGGTGGAGATACTTTTTTGTTCGCGCCAGGATTCTACGGGACTGTCGTCAATGCCGTTTGCGCGTTCCCAGAGTTGCTGGCCATGTTTGCCGAAAATACGTTCCAGCAGGGCCGGATCCATTGCCGCCAGTTGCCCCAGTGTATGCACGCCGCGCAATTGCAGGCGGCGCTCCGTTTCCTTCCCCACAAAAGGCATACGCCCGATGGGCAGGGGCGCTAAAAAATCTTTTTCCGTACCCGCCGGAATGAGCAATTCGCCGTTGGGCTTGGCCTCGCCGGTACCGATTTTGGAAACGGTTTTATTCACAGACAAAGCCGCAGAAATGGGCAATCCGCTTTCTTCAATAATACGGCGGCGCAGGCGCTGCGCCCAGTTCCAGCAGCCAAAATACTTGTCCATGCCGCTCAAATCCACATAAAACTCATCAATGGAGGCTTTTTGAAACTGCGGCGCATCTTCGGCAATAATCTGCGTAACAAGGCGGGAATGCCGGGCGTAAGACTCCATATCCCCACGTATCACCACCGCTTCCGGACAAAGGCGCAGGGCCGACTTGACGGGCATGGCCGAGGTAACGCCCATTTTACGGGCCTCATAACTGCACGAAGAAACCACACCCCGGTCGCTGCTGCCGCCAATAATCAGCGGCTTGCCTTTCAGCTCCGGACGGCTGAGCAACTCAACAGAAACAAAAAATGCGTCGAGGTCGAGGTGGAGAATGGCGCGGTCAAAAGGCATGCGCTAAAATACAGTAATTATTCCGAATTTGCAAGCAAAAAAGCCGCCGATTCCGGCAAAAACGCCTCCAGTTCAAGTAGTTTCAGGGTGCGTTGAAACAGCTCATCCACCCGCGCGGTGAGGCAAACAGGCGCCTGGGTAAATGGATGTTCAAACTGCAATTGCCAGGCGTGTAAAAACATCCGGCAGAGTTGCAGCTCGCCCCAAAAATAGCGGTTGTGCTTGTTGTCGCCGTGGCGCTTGTCGCCAATCACCGGATGCAAAATATGTGCAAAATGCTTGCGGATCTGGTGCCGGCGCCCCGTTTCCGGCATGACCTCTACCAATGAAAAACGGGCGGTCTGGTACTTGTATCCGATGGCATGCGGCACCTCGCTGCGGCCCAGCGTGCGGTAATGCGACACGGCGGGCAAAAACTCCGCATCGGGCTTGTCCTGATCGCGCACGGCATAATCCACCGTGCCGCTATCGGGCGCCCAGCCGCGCACAATGGAGAGGTAATGTTTGTCTAAAGCTTTATCGCGAAATTGTTCGGCGAGCGCACCGGCCGCTTCGGCCGATTTCCCAAAAAGCAAAACGCCCGAAGTAGCCCGGTCGAGGCGGTGAATGGTAAACACATGCTGCCCGATCTGATCGCGCAGGTCTTGCATAACAAAGCGGTTGTCTTCGCTGATGCGCGTGCGGTGTACCAGCATGGCCTCGGGTTTATTGACCCCGATAAACCATTCGTCTTCGTAAATAATTTCCAGCATAAGGCTGGCAAAGGTAAGCCGGGAATTTGGTATGCCCTATCTCCAATAACGGCGTACCCCAAATTCCCACTGAATGGTCCGGGTTTCAAAATAACTCCAGGGTGCGGCATAGGGCTGCCAGCTCATACCGCCATGCAGTTCCCAGCTGCCAAAAGTTCGGATGGCCGCACCGGCCCGCCACACGGGCGCGAGGCGTCCGCTGCCCCCGGCATTGTAGCGCAGGGCCGGACCGGCGTAGAGGTGGTGCTCACGGGCCGACCAGGGGTACAGGAGCAGATCGCCGCCTATTTCTCCGGCCACAAACTGCCGCTGTTCCAGCAGCACCGTATCGCCGTAGGTGATTTCCACGCGAATCTGGCTATTGCTTACCAGCGCCGTGGTGAGCGTCGGGTTTTCCAATTGGTACAAACGGTAGCGATAACGCTGACGAGAAAAACCGACTGCACCGTAAACGCGCCAGCCGAGGTGTCCGTTCCAGCGCTTTTGGATGCCGCCTGCCGCTGCCAGGTTAAAGGAAGTGGCGTTTTTGCGCGCCTCCAAGGCTTCTATGAAGTAGGGATCGTCGGTAAAAGGCCGCATGCGCAAGGTATTGGCGCCGCCGTAAAGACCGAGGAAAAATTGTGCTTTGGCAGTGCGTGGCGCTTTGGGGTTTGATACGTCCTTCGTGTTCAGGGTTGTGGTAGCCTCAAGCGGCGTGAACAGGAAGGGCAGACAAGCCACAGCCGCCTGATTCGTTGTTACTGCGCCGGCTGCGGGTATACTGGCAGGCATGTTGGCGGGCGCGTTGGCAAGAATCGCCGCCGGTGCAGTGGCCTGCACCGGCATTGGATTCGTTGCTGTCATGGTTGCCAATTCGGGCAATTTCTGGTTTACAGATTTGGGCGTAAATACGGATGTGTTGTATGATGGGTGTGAAACATGTGTTTGGGCGGCTGTGGTCGCCGGGGCTGCGTTGCCGTTTATTGGCGCGGCGTTGCTTGATTCGGCGGCGGCGCTTGTTGGTGCAACGGCAGGTATCGGCAGCGACTGCGTTGTTGTAGCTGCCTCTTGTGCGTTTGGCGCTTGCCCTGCGGCGGGTTTGAGCAGCAGCCAGAGTGTCAGCAGCAGCGAGCCTGCGCCGAAGAGGCCAGCCCAGCCGAGGCAGGGCATGATGAAAAAGAAGCCCCGACGCTTGCGCTTGGGTTCCAGACGCGCCTCGATGGACTGCCAGAGCATATCGTCCACCTCCACGTGTTCGGCGCCCGATTCAGCGGCTTGCTGCAAGTTTTTCTTTAAAAAATCCTGTTCTTCCATAGGTGTAGGTCGGCTGTCAGGTGATAGGTGTTTCTAAGGGGATAAGGCTCATCAGTTTTTTGCGGGCGCGCAACAAACGCGCTCTGGAATTGCCTTCGGTAATGCCAAGGGTGACGGCAATTTCTTCGTGCGTCCATTCTTCTATCAGGGCCAATTGCAATACCAAGGCGTCGGCTTCCTGCATTTTAGCCATCAGGCCCAGCAAGTCCTGGTAGCTGAGTGAAGGCATAATGCCGGGTTCGGGGTCGGAGTATTCGGCAAGGGTTTCAAGGGGTGCGGTGTTGTATTTTTCTGAAAAAAACTGCCGGAGGTAATTGATGCCGGCGTACAGGAATATTTTTTTCAAATAAGGATAAAGGGGATATTTGGAATCGTACTGTTCAATTTTTTGAAAAAACCGAACAAAACCTTCCTGAAAAAACTCCTCGGCGAGGTCTTGCCGCTGGAAGTACCGGCGGCAAAAAGCCATCATCCGCGCCTTGTAGCGTTCGTACAGCACCCGTTGGGCCATCGGCTCCCGCTGTATGCACAACTGCACCAGATCGGCGTCGCTGTGGTTTTCGTATTGTTTTAACTGCTGCATCCGAAAGGGCTTGATGCCCGGTTGTTTATCGTTTAAACAACCGGGCAAGCGGCGTTATGTTCTCAGGGTTTGAGCTTGAGGTAGACGTAGAAGCCAGTTGAGCTACTACCATTTCGCTTGCGTATAAACCAGACACCCTCAAAACTTACGGTGAGGGGCAGGGTAGCGCCCGCCGGCGGGTAATAGCGTATGTATCTGTTGTTGATAATCTCTGCAGTGCCTTTGGGCGTACTTGAAAAACTCAGCGCACCAATTTTCACCGAATCAAGGGGGTAACCGCAAAGTTGATCATTCGCCAGTATATCAAGCGTGTAATAGGCGGAATCAGGCGACGCCTTGATCTCATAGTTGTCGTCAATAGGCCAGGGGGTGCAGCCTGCCTGGTTGGTCAGCAAAATGAATCCGAGGTAGGCGCTGTCCTGATTGGCATAAGTGCCTTTGTAGAGCACCCCGTCGAAGTCTATACCACCGGGCGCCGAGTTGACGGTAATGGTATTGCCATTGAGGGTAAAGGGGAGTTCTTTGGGTGTAAAAAGAATTTCAACGTCGCCGTTGGGGGTATTGCCGCAGGTGGTGTCATTTTTAAGCATCATGGCTGGCGTAATCGTTACGCTGCCATTGGCCGGCACCTGATAAAAATCAAGGTTGCGGTAGCAATCGCCGGTACCGGTAGGCAGGTTTTTGATGGCCATTTTTACTTTGGCCTCGGCAGTTTCGCCACTCGATTCCGACGCGATTTCCAGGATGATGGTTTCTTCGCCAACGGTTGGAGGGGCCTGGTACACCAAATATCCGTCTTTGGTAAGTACAATTTTTCCTTGCAGGGTGGCGGCGTTTTTAACCGTGATGATGGCGCTGCCGCCTAAGGGGAAATTTTTATTGACATCAAAAAGGGTGTACTGGCCGGGGGCCACTTCAAAGTTTTTATCCTTGAATTGGGTAAGGCCGGGCAATTCATCGTCGGCGATGAGGCGGTCTTTACAGGCGCTGAACAGGGCGAGCGCCAGGGCAAGTGCGGTGAAAATGGTAATATAACGCATGGTAGTATTTGTCGTTTGATTTGAACAAGGTGACTTGTTATGTCCGTTTTCCCTGCGCGCCAGGCCAACTTTCATAACCTTAATACTACCAATACAGCAAGCGGATGCGCCGCGTTACAAGCGGTGGTGATTTTTTAAAAAAATTTTATTTAAACAAGGCCCGCAACTCCAGGCTCACCCGCACGCGGGTTTCCTGAGTCGGGATATTCCGGATGCGGAAAGTAACATCCATGCCGAAGCGATCCTGTGCGGCGTATTTTTTGGAATCGGCGAGAGAGGGAATCAGGTCAAAATTATTGCTTCGGGTGGTGGGGGTGGGAAAACGATAGGCCGCTTCAATAAATTTGCTTGGGTCAACGCCGTCGTACAGGCGCAGCGAGACTTCTTCCATCATGCTGAAATCGGCGTCGTTGAAAACCCCGATCATGGCGGCGCGTTTGGTTACCACGCCCTTGATGTCGGCATCGGTAAGTCCTTGCTTGCCGAGTTGTGTGGCATAAAGCGAGCGGATATTATCGAAGCGAAAAGAATGCAGGTCGAATACATTGATGCCGGGGGGAATGACAAATTCCTGCTCATACAACATATCAAAGCCGGGTTCGAGGCCATCATCTTTGTTGCAGTTGCTGAACAGGAGCAAGGCCGATGCGAGCAGCACGGGCAATGGAAAGGAGCGGCGGATGATTTCTCTAAACATGTTGCATTGAAACATTTAAGACGGCTTGGGTTGCCTCGCCGCCTGCTTTGCCCAAAACGCAAAGCGGCGGACGGATAGTATCCGCCCGCCGCCTGGAAACAAGTCGAAGCCCGATTACATATTAAACACCTTCACGGTATTTTTAAACGCATAGTACACACGCTTTTGAATTTCATCAATCTGATAAATCGGACGCGCGTTGTCGAAAATCAATTTATCGGCTTCCGTACCGTCGTCTTTGCTGACTTTCACTAAAATTTTCTCTGCATCATCGCCTTTTTTCTCTTTGGTAAAAAAGTAGGCGTGGTCGCGGCTCTCCTTGAACGCATTGAAGCGCTCCGGCGGCATCATGGAGTTCACATCGTGCATCACATTAGCTGCCTTAATCTGATTGCTGCCGCGTTTCAAATCCGCCTCGCCGGCGCTTCCCGGGGTGGTCAGCTCAAGGGTAGAGGCTAAATTTTTAGAAGTCCCATTAATGCTGTTGCTTACACCGGCGATGCCCACAGCAGTTTCGGCGACTTTGCCTAATCCGATGAGCAAGCCCTTACCATCAAACGGTTTTTTGTAGTATTTGTACAGCACGCGGTTGCCTTCAGGGTCAACAATGATGTACTCCTGTTCGCCGGAGAGGAAATAGGATTTTTCGCGAATTTCCATCACCAATAATTCCGCGGGGTTTTCAACACCGGTTTTAAACTCCATACCTGCAGTCGGGTACCGATCCGGATTCACCACCAATACTTTGGAATTGGCAACAATAATGTAGTTCTGACGCTGCGCATCGAAAGCGACGCGATCGACGGGCGAGAATTTGTACATCCAGCGTTTTGCACCGGAGCCTTTTTTCGGAATAAAACGCGCTGCCGTAGCATCTACCAGTAATTTGCCTTTGGCGTATGGGTAAACCTTGAATCCGCCTTCTTCCGGCACCTCAATTTCTTCATCTTCTTCTACTTCCAGCAGCTGCGCTTTTTTCCAGAGCGCCTTGCCGTCGGGGCCAAGTTGCATGCTTTTATAGCCGGAGTAAAACGTGATCAGATAACCTTCATTATTGGCCTGAATTTCGGTCACCCGGCGCGCCTCGTAGTCTTTTTTCCAGCGGGCTTCGCCGGTAGCATAGTCGTACAGGTTGCAGCCTTTTTTGTGCACAATGGCGATATAATCCGGATGCAGGTCAACCCATTGAATGTTTTCATCCGCTTTGATTTCCGATTTCCACGGACTTTTACCAGTCAGTAAATCAAACGCGTACAATTTGTTGCTCAGGAGTTTCATACCCGCAGATGCGAGGCTGGCAGCCACCAGGCCATCGCGCGCTTCGATGAGGTAAACAGTTTTTTCGTCCTGACTGAGCAATACTTCGCCCGGGTCGGTTTTTTCGAGCCAGAGCAATTGTCCGCTGTTGCCGTCAATGCAGGCTAAGTTTTTCTTGTAACGATAAAGCAAATGCTTGCTTTGCGTCACCATTGTGGTGTACATAGGCACATCAATACGTTCTTCTTCTGCATCGTCGCCCGTAGCAGCCTTGATGCCTAAGCCCATACCGCCTTTCATCACATCAACGCTCCACTGTTTCTTGTTCGTTTTCATATCCACGAGGTAAAGTCGCAGTTTCCCATCGGCTGTCGTGCGCAAAAGCACCGCATTGAGCGCCGGAATTACTTCGTAATCTTCAACGCGCTTGTAATCGTCTTTTTCCTTGCTGAGAATCACCTCTCCGCTACGGCTGTCAATCAGGTTTTGCCGGATGAGCACATACGGCGTGTTCATCATGTTGTAAAAGTCTGTGCCGGTCTCCATCACTGCCGACAGGGCTTTGTCTGCGCTGCGCGGCATGGTCCAGGCCACGCGCTTACCCTCAGGATTAAGGCCGATATACGCCTTCTCCGTCTGAATAATGGGTACGCCGGTAACATGGTGGAAAATAATGTTCTGTGCATTGCCCGTTAGTTCGGCCGACCAGTCGGCTTCGCGCTGAGCAAAGAGGATCTGTGCGCTGAGGAGCAGCGCAATGGTAGTAACGAAGTTTAAACGCATGGTACTAAGTGAATTGGTTTTAAGAAAAAAAAGGAAAGAAATGCCATCCGCGCAACAGGAACCTTAGCGCCGAATGACCTTTCAAAGGTACAAAAACCGTTTTGAAACAAAAAATTTTTGATGTTATTTTTTTGTTTTGTTTTTAATTTTAAAGACCTGATTATCAGTATTTTATGAAAAATAAAAATGACAAAAAATAACTATGTCGGGATCGAATTTAAATTGTTGGCAAATCATAAAAATATTGCGCGATACGACAACTACAGTGTCGCTTTCACACAGATGAGCACAGATCAAACCTCAGATGTTCACAGATACTGTGTTTTTCTGTGCTAAACATCTGTGCCCATCTGTGTGAAAGCAATCACTCAAATCCCCGCCAAAGTCGCTACCAAAAACTGCCAGAATTTCTGGAAAGAACTAATGGACGCACGCTCGTCGGGCGAGTGCGCGCCAAAAATATTCGGCCCGAAGGAAATCATGTCCAGGCCCGGGTAACGCTCGCCAATGATGCCGCATTCAAGACCGGCGTGGCAGGCTTCCACCACTGGTTTTTCGCCGAACATTTTTTCGTACTGCGCCACCATTTTATGCAGCAGCGGCGAGTTGGGGTTGGGCTTCCAGCCCGGATAACCGTTGGCGTGCTCAATTTTTGCCCCCAGCAATTCAAAGGGCGCGCGATAAGCCGCCGCAACGGCCATTTTACCCGATTCAATAGCGCTGCGCTGCAAGGCGCCACATTCAAAACGGCCATTTTTCATAACGATATTGGCCAAATTGGAAGAAGTTTCGACTAATCCCGGCACATCCGGACTCATCCGGAATACGCCGTTGTGCGCCGCAGCTACAGCCAGCAGCAAACGCTGCTGCTCACGCTTGCGCATCACCTGCGCGGGCGCGGCTGCCGGACTGAGGCTGATCTGCAAATCCGGTTCAAGGCTCGCAAATTCTGCTTTGAGGTCCTGCGTAATGACTTTAAATGCTTTTTCCAGAGCGGCGGGTTTGGTGGTAGCTACCCAGGCCTGGCTTTCGCGCGGAATGGCATTGCGCACGCTGCCGCCGGTGAGTTCGGCGAGGCGCAAACCGCCTTTGGCCGCACAGGCCAGCAGAATGCGGTTCATCAGTTTGTTGGCGTTGCCGAGACCTTTGATAATATCCATGCCCGAGTGGCCGCCTTTCAGGCCATTCAGCACGATGCGATAGCCCTGAGCGCCGGCCGGAGCGGCTTCTTCTTTATACGTCCACTCCACGAGCGTATCCAAACCGCCGGCACAGCCGATGGTAAATACGTGGTCTTCTTCGGTGTCGAGGTTGAGCAGGATTTTGCCTTTCAGCAGGCCTTTTCCCAAATTCTTAGCGCCGCCCATACCGGCCTCTTCGTCGAGGGTGAAAAGCGCTTCAATGGGAGGATGCACGAGGTCTTTGCTCGCCAGCACGGCCATAATGGAGGCCGCGCCGAGGCCATTGTCGGCGCCGAGGGTGGTGCCGCGCGCGCGTACCCAGTCGCCGTCCACATACATTTCAATGCCTTGTGTGTCAAAGTCGAAATTGGTGCCTTCATTTTTCTGGTGCACCATATCGAGGTGGGCCTGCATGATGACCGGCTTGCGTTTTTCGCGGCCCGGCGAGCCTGGTTTTTTAATGATTACGTTGCCCTCCTGATCGCTTAATACTTCCAGGCCGAGTTTTTGCCCGAAAGCACGCACGAACTCGGCTACCCGTTCTTCGCGTTTGGAGGCGCGCGGAATGGCATTCAGGTCGGCAAAATGATTCCAAACAGATTGTGGCGCTAAGGCCCTTACTTGTGCTGACATGTTTTTTGCTTGTAAAAATTATACCAGGATTTGGGTGAATTTGAAGATGGATGGATGCTTTCAATTTGATTTTCAAAGGATTATAAAAACCCGGCTTTCATAGCCCTTTTATGAGGTTAAGACCGGGTTTGATTTTCAGGGTAAAAGTAAAAAAGAGGCGCGCCCGCTTGTGTTTTTGCCACCGGAATTCTTTTACCGGCAATACTCAGACCGGCAGCTCAATACTCACCGAGCAGCCCTGCCCCGGGCGGGTATCCCAATGGATATTGCCTTGTAAAAACTGCACCCGCGACTGAATGCTGGCAAGCCCCATGCCTTTTTGCTGCATGGCCTGTTCCAGATCAAAACCCTGGCCGTCGTCTTCTACAATCACATGCAGGCGGTTTTCATGCAGGATTAATTGCAGGAGCAGGTTTTGGGCGCGGGCGTGTTTGAGCAGGTTGCTGCAAAGCTCCTGAATAATGCGGTAGAGCATCAGCGCGCGCGCCGGGTCAAGACTTTCCTCGCCCAGACCGGGCATTTCGAGCGTCGTGTTAATGCCTTGTCTCTGGAGGTTGCGGGCGAGGTCATCGAGTGCGCCAGGCAGTCCGGCCACGCTCAGGGCGCGGGGCATCATGTTGTGGGCGATGCGGCGCACTTCGCCGCAGGCTTCGTCGAGCAGCTGGTTGGTTTTGCCGTAATTGGGCGTGCTGTCGGGAATAGCGAGGCTGTTGAAATGCGACTTAACGGAGGTAAGCAGGCCACCGAGGCCGTCGTGCAGGTCTGCGGCGATGCGGCTGCGTTCCTGCTCCTGACCTTCGAGCATGGCTTGCAGGGCCGCGAGTTGTCCGGCCTGTTGGGCTTGCAGGAGTTGCTGCTGTTGCAGGGCGCTTTCCTGGGCGGCGAGTTTTTGGTTGTGCCGGATGCGTTGGCGCAGCACGAAAAAAACCGATAAGGCGAGCAGCGCGAGCATTGCCGCGCCGAGGATAAACCAGTTGCGTTCGGCGGTGCGCTGTGCCAGGCGCAGTTGCTGGAGTTGCAGGGCATTGTCTTTTTGCGCCACATCAAACCGGGCCTGCATTTCCTCCATTTGCGCCAGCTGGTTTTGGGCGCTGAGTGCATCGCGGATCTGGCCGGCTTCGCGCAGACTGAGGTAGGCGGCGCTGCTTTTACCCATTTGGTGTTGTGTTTCGGCGAGCTGCTGCAACAACGTGAGCAGATGTTGCTGTTGCCCGAATTGTCGCGAGAGCCTGGTGCCTTCCTGAAAATACTGTTCGGCTTGCGTATAGGCTTTATTGCCGAGGGCTATTTTGCCCAATACTTCATACACATTGGCGCTGTACTCCGGATCGGGGTCGGTATCGTATTGCGCCTTGGCTTTCAGCGCGGCGCTTTGGGCGCGGGAGACGTCGCCGGTTTTCAGGTAAATATCGGCCAGGAGGGCATAGCAGGCTGCTGCATCGGCGGTTTTGCCGTATTTTTCAAAAATTTCCAGGGCATTCCGGGCGTAGGTTTCGGTTTCCTGCGTCCGGTCTGGCGCGCTGAGCAGCAGGCCTGCCAGGTTGATGTAAGAAGCGGCAATGCCTAAGGTATCTTTTAAATCCGTTTTGAGGCGCAACGATTCGCGGTAAATTTCTTCGGCACGTTCAGGCTTTCCCTGTGCCCGGTAGGTCAGGCCAATGTTGTTGAGCAGTTTGGCGCTTTTTTCCGGCAAATTGAGGTTTTGAAACAACGCATACGCCGACAGGTAATGCTGCAAGGCCCGCTCATGCTGTCCCAACGAGTAATACGCCACGCCTGCGTTGATATGGTAATTAGCCTCTCCCTCCCGGTCGCCGAGCTTGCGCACCACCTCAATCCCTTCTTCAAACAGGGGCAGCGATTCCTTGCCGCGCCCCAACATATCGAGGGCGGAGGCTTTGTAAAACAAAAACAGATCCACCCCGCGCAGGTAATTGAGTTGCCGGCTCAGGGCTAATCCCTCCTCCGCTACGGGCAGCATTTGCGCCGGCTCATCGCGCTCGTAATAAGCGAGGTACAAGGCCCGGCAAGCTTGCACTTTATGCGTGTCGGCGGGCATTTGCGTCAGCACCTGCCGCAGGCTGTCGGGGCTTTGGGTCTGTGCCGACAAGCCAAACAACAAAAACAAAGCAAGCAAAATTGATCTCATATTTTCAGTTAGCAGTGAGCAGTCAGCAGTTATCAGGGGCATGTCGCCCAAGATTAATTTCCCGCAGATCGCGCAGATGGACGCGCAGAATACGCAGAACTATTACGCCTGAGTACGCAATTGACATAAAAAAATCTGCGGAATCTGCGAGCAAATCTGCGGAATCTGCGGGAAATTAATCTTAAGCGACACGCTCCCTGATAACTGCTGACTGTTCACTGCTCACTGATCACAGGTTTTCTTTCAGGAACTTCGTCATCAGCGTGTACAGGTGCAGGCGCGCCTTGCCGCCGCGAATGCCGTGGTTGCGGTTGGGGTAAATCATACTTTCAAAAGGCTTGTTGGCCGCAATGAGTTTTTTCGCCATTTCCGCGCTGTGCTGAAAATGCACATTATCGTCGGCCAGACCGTGTACCAGCAGGTATTTGCCTTGTAGTTTTTTGGCAAAATTAATGGGCGCATTGCTGTCGTACCCGTCGGGGTTCAGGGCATACGACTGCATATAGCGCTCGGTGTACACACTGTCGTACCATTTCCAGTTGATTACGGGCGCTACCGCAATGGCCGCCTTGAACTGTTCGGCGCCTTTGAGCAGGCAAAGCGAAGACATATAGCCGCCGTAGCTCCAGCCGAAAATACCGATGCGCGCCGCATCAACAAAAGGCAGGCTGCCGAGGTATTTGGCCGCCTCGATCTGGTCGAGGGTTTCGTAATGGCCGAGTTGCTTGTAGGTGATTTTTTTAAAATCCTCGCCGCGGGCGCCGGTGCCCCGATTGTCTACGCAAGCCACCACAAAACCCTGCTGCACCAGCATTTGAAACCACCAGTAATTCTGGCCCTTCCACTGGTCGAGCACCTGCTGGCTACCCGGGCCACCGTACACAAACATCAGCACGGGCAACTTTTTATCCACCCATTGCGGGCCTTCGGGGCGGATCATCCAGCCATTCAGGCTTACATTTTCGGCGGTCGTAAAGGTAAAAAACTGCGCGGGCCGCAGGCCGTGTTCCGTTATCTGTGCCTGCAAACGCTCGTTTTGTTCCAGTGCGCGCAAAGACTGCCCCTCCCGGTCGAGCACCGCAAAACGCGGCGGCGCATTCAGGTTGGAAATGCTGTGCATGAAATAATCGAAGGTCGGACTGAATTGCGCGGCATTAAAGCCGGGGGTCAGCGTGAGGTTGCGCATTTTTTTGCCTTTCAGGGGTTGGGCGTATACTTCGCGGCGCATGGGACTTTGGGCGGCGGCCTGGAAATACAGGATACCGCGCGCTTCGTCGAGGCCGTAAAAATCCGTCACATCCCATTTGCCTTTGGTCAGCAGCTTTTTCTTTTTGCCCTGTTGGTTGTATTGCCAGAGGTGTTTGTAGCCGTCTTGTTCGCTTTGCAGGATAAAACCTTTACCATTTTTCAAAAAATACACGTCGTGCAGTTCTATGTAACGGCTGTTTTTTTCTTCATACAGCGTAGTACAAACGCCGCTGGCGGGGTCGGCGAGCAGGAGTTTGAGGTGGTTTTGCAGGCGGTTCATCCAGGTGAGGCAGATTTTGCCGTCCGGCGACCAGGCGATGCGGGGCAGGTAATCATTGGGGTCGGCGCCGGTTTGAATTTGTCGGGTCTGGCCGTCGTTGAGGGCATATACCCAGGCGCTTACTATGGCGTTGGGCGCATCTACTTTGGGGTATTTGAAGGTATCAATTTGCGGGTAGGCTTCCTTGGGGTTGTAAATATCCATGGAAAACTCCGGTACGGCGCTTTCATCGAAGCGCAGCCAGGCTAAGTAACGGCCGTCGGGACTCCATTCAAAGGCCCGCAGCAGTTCAAATTCTTCCTCGTACACCCAGTCGGAAGCGCCGTTGATGATGGCGTTTTTACGGCCATCGCGGCTTACGCGTACTGTTTCGTCGGTATCGAGGTTGCGGATATACAGATCGTTTTCGATGAGGTAGGCGATGCGTTTGCCGTCGGGCGAAAACGTCGGGTAGCGCTGTTTGGCGCCGGGATGCAGGGGGCGCAGGCTTTTATCGTCGGGTTTGTACACATAGTATTCCGCGCGGGTACTCCAGCGGTAAATGCGCTCGGTGCGGTCGCTGATTAACAGCCGCGATTCATCAGCATTGAATGCATAATCATCAAAGCCTTCGTCCCAGCCGCCGCCGGGTTGATTTTTTTTGCCATCGAAAAGCACCGCCGTTTCAGCGCCGCTGCGCAAGTCGTATTGCCGCAGCGTTGTGCCATCGGACAAAGTGTAATGCGCTCCGTCGCGCTGATAACGGAAGCCGGGTGGTTCGGCGTGATTAAAAGTATTATTCAGCCAAATATCGGCTAACTCAATCTCTTTCTGGGCCTGCGCCGTCAGCAGGCCGGCGCAGAGGGCAATCCATAGTAATAAGGCGCGCATGGAATTCGGTATTTTTGGGCGAATATAGCTTGAGTCTTTATAAAAAGACAGAAAAGTGTCGGTTTAAGCGGTGTGGAAAAAAATTTGCAAAATTTAAAAAGTGTATTTACTTTTGTGTGGCAAATTTGTCACTCAATACCTCTTTGAGTGGTTTCAATAGTGTTCAACATGAAAACTGACAGGTGCTTTGTAATGGCTTATGTTTGATTCTGTTTTTTTACAAGCGCTATTCAGTAAATATCTCCTCACTTCCCTAAAACCTTGCTATCGAGTTTTTTGGCGTAAATTCCGGCTGCGTTAATGCCGGGAAACAAAATTTTTTATGAACATGAAAAAAACATTTTTTCAATTGGCATTCCTGTGTTTGCTTGCATTGCTGCTTCCGATGGGCTGCAAAAAAGATTCACTGCAAACCACACCCGACACACCTCCAAAATTATTCGGCGCAAACCGAACCGACGACACAAACATCTTTGACACAAGCAAAGACAACCCTGCCGACACCCTGCAAAAAATTACCGTTTTGGGTAACGTTCGTGCCAACCCGTACACCGTAGAAAACTTTACCGCCGCCTACAACGAACTGTACGAACCTGATGTAAGTGCCTTGCCCACAACACATTACTATGTAAAATTCAGCCCGGCTACTTATGACGACCAGATATTGCTGGCCAAGAGCGACCTGAATATTTACGACTACCCGCTTGACCGCGAGGTCATTGAATTGGGTGATTACTATTTGCCGCCCGGCAAAAGTGCAACAGACATGCCTGATTTGTACGCTGTGCTGAAGGTAGGTCAGGCTGCACCACAAGTGCCCTATCAAATACTTGCCAACCTGCACCTGCGCTCCAAAGATGAAGCGCTCGTCCGGCAGGCGCTTTCGAGACTTGGCCACAACCCGGATGTTGTAGGGTATATGATCCCCGACGATCGCATTGATGGCGGCACCGGCGGGGCTGGCGGCGAAAATCCGCTTGACTATACTACCAACGATTGCGGATGTCTGGTATACGCCGATATTCGGAAGCCCGGCGGATGCATCCGGGTGCGGGATGTGGAGTTCAACAACCTGCAGGGCGTTCGGCGCGTCAAAGTAATCCTGAAAGATACCTGGTTTACGGAAGATGAAGTCTGGACCAACGAGAATGGCTGCTTTAGTATTTACAACAATTACTACGGTAAAGCCTGGATGTGGGTGAAGTTCAAGTCGGCAGCAGTGCAGATTCGAGGTCAACTGCTCACTTTTGCCAATATCATTTTCTATGAATGGGCCAGCCCGATCAAAGATAAGGTAGGCAAAATCGGCGGCCCACAGTTCAACAATATTCAGGTAGCTTATGAGCGCAATGTGGGTAACAACACCAATAACCATCTATATTGGGGTGCCGCGACGGTAAATAATGCGCTGCATGAGTTTAATGAACTGGCCGGACAGGAAAAGATTAATCCGCTGCCCGATGATCTTGATGTACTCATCGGCACTAATGATGCTTTTGGCTTTGCGCTGATGTCAAGCCAGTATATTGTGAGCCATGGTGTTGCTCAGGGATTCAGTGTTTTCGGCCTCGTTGCTCCCCCATTAACCCCTGTTTTTTACGCAGTTGGTTTTGCTGCGACCCAGAAGTTGCTTCCGGAGGTTTTTGTTGGTGTAGATTTTCAAAATTCGGATCGATTAAAAGAGCTTGCTTATCACGAGTTTGCCCATGCATCCCATCACACCAATGTCACCAATGCCTACTGGGATAAACTGGTGCAGGCAGAAATATTGGCGAGAGGATGGGGGGATGAAGATGACTGGGAAGCAGGCAGGATTGCCTTGTGTGAATCCTGGGCAGAGCATATTGGAAGAACCTTTGTCCATCAAATGTATACTACTCAGAATTTTGCAGGGTCTGAAAATTTTTATCTTGAGAGATTAGAGGAAAGCCGTAATTGGGCACTCAACCATGTTCCTATTGGGTTATACCACGATCTGACAGACAACGAGCCGGATAATTTGGATGCCTGTGACCGAGGCCCGTCTACTGCGTGTGGCTCAATCTTTGATTTTGTTTCGGAGTTCAACAATGAGCTGTTGTTCAGGCAGCTCGATGAAACCACAAAGTCTCCGCAAGACCTGCGGTCAAAACTGCTAAACGGAGCGCCACCGTTATTGCAAACCAACATCAATAACCTTTTCGATAGCTACTAACGCTAAACATTCATTGGCGGGGTTTCTATAAACAGGATACCCCGCCATAAAACAGTTCGATACTATGAAAAAATTATTTCTGATGATCCTTTGGGCAAATGCCTTCGCTGTCTCCTGCGAAAAAAAAGATCGTTGCCCGGATGTATTTGAAATACCGGTACAACTCACTCCTGTAAAAAAGGAATATCGGGTAGGCGATACCATCAATATTGTGTCTAAGTTTCATAAAGATATGAAAGCCTTCAACTATGAAGGCGAACATGTTGGTACTATTGATATGGAAGGGGTAGCATGGCTTCCGGCGGCACATTTTAATCGTTTAGATACGTTGACCGATACTGGCGAACCTGCCCCAAGTAATTTTCGAACCCTTTGTCAGTTTTTAAAAGATACCTGTTGTGCCTTAAGCATCTCGGACTATTCCCATGGTGGCAATTCTTTAGTCGGCGAGTATCAATTTGCAAAGGATTCTTTTTTTCTGCGTTACAAGCTAATTCTGAAAAAACCAGGTAATTATATTCTATCGCACTATAGCTTTAATTATAGAGGCAGTAGCCCTCACGATTATCCGGGCAAATGTTTCGGCCAGCCCGGATTTGATATAAACTTTCGGCTAAATGCCGGAGAAGACAATAATATCGATTTGCTGGCTATTTCGCCTGAACCGTTTTGGAATAACTATATTAATTCCAATAAAGATAATCTCTTTCATAACCGCGGGCGGTACTGCTTTAAAGTATTGCCATAGGTACTGCAAAAAAACATTCGTGCATTCGTAGCAACTTTTTACAGCCACGAATGCACGAATATTTATATTTTTGTCTGCACCTGCACTTTAAACCACCACTATTGAAGCATGAAAAACGTACTCTTGTTTACTGCCCTGATGGGTTTCTTCGTCGCATCCTGTACCAAACAGCGTCAATGCCCGGCCACCTTTGAGTTGCCCGCAACTCTATTTCCGATTAAAAGAACCTATCATGTTGGTGATACGCTTTTTTATGTTTCAAAATTTCACAAAAACGTAAACGTCCGGAATGATGAGGAAGAATCAATTGGCACTATTGATATGGAAGGAGTAGATTGGCAACCGTTGAGTTTTTTGGTAAAAATTGATACTATATTACCTGCAAATGATGATGCTTATTCAGACTTTGTAACATACTGTGAGTATTTAAAAGATGACTCTTGTTCATATGCAATAAAAGCTTTTTCTAACCATTCTGTAAATAGTCGGATTTATAGGGGGCTAAACCACTATTACATAAAAGACAGCACCTGTAATCCAAAAATGGAATACCCCTACACTCCCGGAACATATGACTATAACTGGCTCGGATTTGCTTTTTATAATGGCAAGCAATCAAGGCTACGCCCACGTTTAGAATTATCATGTGAGCAATGGTAATAAACTACATGGCTGTCTTTACCGGCCGTTATTGCGGTTAGGTCAGTCATGGAGCGTATTTTAAACATTTATTCGTGCATTCGAGGCTTTAAAAAGTTGCCACGAATGCACGAATGTTTATGTTTCAATACGCTGCAAATATTTTCCTGCCCTGCGGGCTTTTCGCCGTTCGTCCGCATAGCCTAAGCCTTATTAAAATACCAAACCAACGGCAACAGCGGCAAAGCCACAATCAACAACAAAACACTGAAATTAAGCTCGATTTTCCACAAATGCGTCAGCGTAAGGCATTGCAGCAGGCAAAAAACCAGGGTCGTCGAAAACCCCATCAGGCGAATTAGCCGCGCACCCCGCGCGTACTCCCGCGCAGCATTGTGCTCCGTGATGGGTTTCAGGTAATTGTACAGGTGCGGACGCCCGCTCAGCCAATACTGCCCTGCAAAGAGCAGGGTCGCCAAAATGGCTACCATCCACAAGGAATTTTTGCTGCCCCAGTCATCGGGCTGCCCGCTCGGGCCATAGTGGGTCGGGATAATGTCCGGCGCATTTTGGTAAAGCCAGACCGTCAGTCCCCATAACCCGATAAGTAAAGTTAAAGTTGTGTACGAGACAACTTTATCATAAAGTTCAAGCTTAATTGTGAGTTTCGGACGTTCCATTTTCATATTTATTTGCACTTTTTGTGGTCTTTTGGTATTTTTGCACAAAAAAAATTATGTCAAAGGAAAAAAAACCAAGTAAGGGAGTTCCTCCTCCACCACCGCCACCCAAACCTTTACCACCGAAAAAGGTGATTAACGAAAGCAGCAACCCTCCCGCAACTCCTAAATCACCACCTAAAGACGGTATTGAGTACAGCTAACAAAATTATTATTAAGGTTGACCAAATAATCGTCCTTAAAACTCTTTTAAGGATCTTATTTCGTCGATTGTTATCTTTCTCATTAAAATTGATACTTTCCTCGTAGGATTTGCATTCTATGAGGAAAGTTTTTATAACAACCAGATTGCGATCTTCGTCAGAAAAAGTTTTTTCTTGACCTAAAGAATTTTTATCATCACTGCTTTCATTAGACAGAGCAGTATTTTCTCCAAACTCCTCTCCAATTAAATATTCGGGGAGGATTAACTCACTAGGGCTTTTTCCTAAGGGCATTACTTCTCTTGGAAAAAGTAGATAAACTAATCGTAAGCATGTTATAAAAAGTATAACAAACTCAACTAATGCAAGAATTGTAAAAAAATATTTATCCCAAATTAACTGCACTAAGTTATTGTTAGGCAAATAGTCAGTTGATTTGAAATTTTGAGATTCTCTAAAGAGATAGGTAGCAAGAGCGAAAAACGGAATACTTATCCAAGTAAGTAGAGAGGCCGCTCTGTCTGTTATACGCCTACCAGCTTCAATGAGTTGTTTTAGCTTAGCTTCAGCCTGAGTAAAAAAGAACTTTACAACAGGTTCTGGCCAAAGATTCCAATAACCTCTGAATGGGTCAAAGTTTGACTGATTTTCGTTCTTGCTTTCCTTTTTCATGACTTATAAAATAACCATTTACCAATTTCCTTAAAGGTCACTTTTTTACCGTACAGCAAAATGCCGACGCGGTAAATGCGGCCCGAAAGCCACACAAAGAAAAAGGCAGAGCCTACAACGAGCACCAAAGATAATATGACCTGCCACATCGGCGGATTGAAGGCCATCCGGAAAGGCATGACTATGGGCGAGGTCAGGGGGAAAAGACTCGCAAAAACCATCAGCCCGCTGTCCGGATTGCGCCAGCCGGCAAAAGCAATCAGGTAAAAAGCCAGCATGATGGGCAACATGATGGGCAGCACCAGCGACTGGCTTTCGCCCATATCATCGCTCATGGCCGAACCCACGGCTGCAAACAAGGAAGAGTAAATGAAGTAACCGCCGAGGAAAAAGACCACAAAGGCGCCGGCCAAAGCCCACCAGTTCTGGCGCTGCAACTCCTCAATGAGTTTTAAGCCCATGCCCTGCGCCTCTTCGGGGTCAACGCCCGAAGCCTGGGCCTGCTGCATGGCTTCCTGCATTTGCGCCGGATCGCCACTGCCCGCCATAAAAGGCATCATAATAAACCAGACCGCGCCGCTGAGCACAATCCAGATCAGCACCTGTGTGAGGCCCACCGCGCCCGCGCCCAGAATTTTGCCCAGCATGAGCTGGAAGGGCTTGACGCTCGACATGATGACCTCCACAATGCGGTTGGTTTTTTCTTCCATCACCGAGCGCATCACCATCTGGCCGTACATGGTCATCATAAAAAACATGATGAACGACATGATGCCGCCAATGGCCAGACCGATGCCCACGGTAAATTCGCTCTGGTCTTCGCCCCCGGGGGTAATTTTTTCGGGGTCAATGGAAATTTTGGTATCCAGCGCTTCTAATTTTTTGCGCTCTAATTTCAGGCTGTCGATCTTGAAATCGCGTACTTTTTTGGAAATGCGCGACTCAATCCGCTCCTTGGCTTCGGGCGCCAGCTTTTTGTCGGAGTGATAATACAGGCTGAGGTTTTTGTAGTCGAGGTTGGTAATGGCCGGCACCTGCAACACGCCGTCGTACTTGCCTTCGAGGGCTTCCTGCTTGAGTTGCTCCAGGGTTTTGCCTTGCGGCGTCTGGAAACGCACGCCTTTTTCGTCGGGCAGCTGCCCGATCATTTTGCCTTCGTCCAGTACGGCTACTTTGAGGGCTTCGCCACCCTGATAGGTAGACAGCCCGACGATGACGAGCATGTACACCAGCAACAGCAGGGGCGCCAGCAGGGTGCCTACGATGAAGGAGGTTTTGCGGACGCGCGTGAGGTATTCGCGTTTGAATATGAGTTTGAGCTTGCTCATGGTATTTTTCGTTTTTTTGTGTGGCGCGCGGCTGAAGCCTCGCGGTACTTGGGGCGAAGCAGAGCTTCGCGTTACTTGGCGCGAAGCTGAAGCTTCGCGGTACGGCTTCGAAGCGGAGCTTCGAAGTACTAGGCGGTTTCGCCGACGCGGGCAATGAAGATTTCGTTGAAGGTGGGCAGCAGCTCTTCAAAGCGCTGGATGCGCACTTTCTGGTCGAGCAGGTAGCGCAGCAGGCGCTCGGCTTCGCTGTCGGATTCGAGGCGCACGGTCACTTTGTTTTTTTCCTCGCCGCTTATCTGGAAGCGGTTGCGGAAGTCATCGGGCAGTTCGGAAGCGGTTTCCACCTGAAACAGGTTTTGTTTGTACTCATTTTTGATGGTTTTCACTTCGCCCTGTAACACATTTTTACCGCGATTGATGAGCACAATATGGTCGCACATTTCCTCTACCTGTTCCATACGGTGCGTGCTGAAAATGATGCTGATACCGGAGGCGTTGAGCGCCGCAATTTCGTCTTTGATGAGGTTGGAGTTGATGGGGTCGAGGCCGGTAAAGGGCTCGTCGAGGATGAGCAGTTTGGGTCGGTGCACCACCGTGGCGATGAACTGGATTTTTTGCTGCATCCCTTTGGAAAGGTCTTCCACCTTTTTGCTCCACCAGTCGGTGATTTCAAATTTTTCGAGCCAGACGTCAATTTCCTTGCGGGCGTTGGCCGGGGAAAGCCCTTTCAATTGGGCCAGGTAGAGCAGATGTTCGCCCACTTTCATTTTTTTATAAAGGCCGCGCTCTTCGGGCATGTAGCCGATGAGGTTGGGCGATTCGGCGTTGAGTTTTTGGCCGTCGAGGAAGATTTGCCCTTCATCCGGCGCGGTGATGGTAGTAATCATCCTGATGAGGGAAGTTTTACCCGCACCGTTGGGACCGAGCAGGCCGAAAACGCTGCCTTTGGGCACGTCGAAGCTCACATTATCTACGGCCGTATGCTTTTGATAGCGTTTTACGACATTCTGTATGGAAAGTATCATGGACATGACGTTGATTTGATTCGGTAGAAATTGGTTTTGAGGGTATACCTGTACATTATTGCCGCAAAATCGGCAGAGTTCGGGCGCACTTGCTGCTTTTTTCGGCCAATTGCCCCCTGCTGCGTGTTGAATAGAGATATTTTCCGACAAAAGGCGGATTCCGACAACTCAAGGGCCTCCCACCTGTTTTTTTCTGAATAATAAACCCCGCGTTTTAACGTATTATCAGCATTTGCCTACCTTTCCATGAATTTTGGATTCAATCAATCTTTTATGCCAACAATAACCCGAATTTTTACCCTCCTGCTGCTCTTCAGCGGCCTGCAGGCAGTTGCTCAAAACAACGGCTGGGAACGCATCCGTCAAAACGATTTTGTGGCGGCCCGCAGCGCATTTGAGCAGGAGCTGAAAGCGCAACCCAACAATACGTCGGCGCTGGCCGGCCTGATTTTCCTTGCTGAAACCCTGCAAGACCCCGAATTGTTTGAAAAAAATGCCAATCAGCTCCTGCAAGGCGACGACCCGCACCTGATCTGGCTGTTCGGCCAGATGTACGACAAGGCGCCGGAGGAAATGCTCAAACGCAAACTCCCCACCGATGTAAAGCTGCCTTTTATGGCCCAACAGGCCGATACGCTGTTCCGATACCGCAAATTTGCCGAATCGGCGGCCATGCTCAACAGTATGGTGCCCGACTGGAACTGGATGATCGCCGGCCCTTTCGACAACGTGGCCGGCAGTGCTTTTGTGGAAAAAGATGCCCCCGAAACCCAGCCATTTAACCCCAACGCTACGTTTAAAAACGCCGCCGATACGGAATTTTCCTGGCTCAAACGCAGCCTGCGCGCGCCCGGCGAACCCGTCGGCTTCGGCAGCCTGCCCCGCCACAGCGGTATGGCAACTTTTTACGCCAACACCTTTATTACCCTGCCCGCCGCACGCCAGGTCAGCCTCAACCTGACCCGTGGAGAACCCATAAAAGTCTGGATCGACGATCAGCTCGTATACGCCGACGCCCGCCTCGCTGCACCCGGCGAATGGGATCAGGAAAGTATCAGCCTCAACCTTAGCGCCGGAACCCACCGGATTTTGGTCAAAATTGCCGAATTTCCGGAATACGGTGCCGAAAGCAAACTGCGCCTCCGCTACAACGACAGCAGCAACGATGGCGACGAAGAGGAATCGGACGGATACCGCAATGCCCTTTCTGCAGGCGATGCCTGGAGCGGACGCGCCAATGGCACCAACTTCATCCTGCGCCTTTGCGACCCGGCTACCGGAAACCTGCTCAGCGACATCCAGTCCGACTACCAGGCCAATTACAAGCCCGCCACCAAAGCCTGGGAAAGCAAGGTATCGGTGCGCAGCCACCTGAATCATTTTTTGAAAATGGTGGAAGAAGACCCTTCCGACTGGTCGCGGCAGTATTTCCTTGCCCGCGCCTTCGCCAAGTATAAATTGCCGGAAGATGGCGAAGCCTATTTTGCCAAACAATACGCCGGCAACGAAGGCTCCTATTTTCATAAATTTCTGTTGGCAAAATTTTACAACAGCAATGACAAAGACGAGCGCGCCGAAGCCCTGCTCAGTGAAATGGACACCCTTAAAGCACCCACGTTCGCCGAACATTTTCTGCGCCTGAACAAATTGAACGTCGAGCAGCAGGAAAGCGAATTCCTGTCGGGTATGGAGCGGATTATGAGCTTTGCGCCCAGCAACTGGCAAATTATGGGCCGTTACTTGGAATTTTTAAAGGAAAAAGGCCGCAAAGAACAAATTCAGTCCTTCGTGCGCGGGTTTCTGAACAGCCACGATACGCCCAAATGGAAAGACCGCCTTGAGGAATACCTTGAAGACGAAAGCTACAAGCCGGAGTCGTACAAACCGATGACCGACAAAGAGCGCGAAAAGAATTTTAAAAATGTAAAAAAGCGGATGAAAACCATGTTCCGCTATTACGATTACAGCCGCGCCATTGATTATTACAAAACCAAGGAACAAATCAACGAAGCCCTTAAGCTCTACGATGAAGTGCTGGCCATCACGCCTTACAGCTCTACCTGGAAATACAACAAAGCCAATTTTCTTTTTGAAAAAGAACGCCTCGATGAAGCCCTCGTTTTGCTGCAACAACTCCGCGAGCACGAGCCTTACGACGCCGATGTGCTGGAAATGATGGGCGATATTTATATTGAAAAAAAGAACAACACGGAAGCGCTGAAATGGTATCGCCTCGCCGAAAAACAAAGTCCGCAAGGCGCTATCGGTGAAAAAATTGAAAAACTCGAAAACAAAAAGCGCTACAACGGCTATTTCCCCGCCATCAACCTCGTGGAAGTGGCAAAAGACCGCTCCTGGGCCGCTCAATATACCGATGAAGACGCCGTCATTTCTCATTACAGCATGCAGGCCGTTTACCTGCCCGATGATAAAAAAGTAGAATCCACCAACCGATTAGTCATTCACATCCTCAATGACGCCGGCGCCAAACGCTGGACGGAGGCCGACCTGCGACAGATCGGCAATATCACCGGCGCCAAAGTGCTCAAAAAAGACGGCAGCGTTACTTCGCCCGACCTCGGCTGGGGTGTGGCGGTTTTCAAAAACCTGCAAGCCGGCGATATCATCCTTATTGAAGGCGTGAATGAAAACACCATGCCCGATGAAATCCCCGGCGAATTCCTCGACCTGAGCATCTTCACCTGGCAGTCGCCGGTAGCCCATGCCAGCTTAGAACTGCTGCTGCCCAAAGCGCAGGAAATTTACCTCTCCTGCAACCGCCTCGATTGCAACTACACCCGCAGCGACACGGCCGGATTCAAGCGCCTGCACTGGAACTGGCGCGATATTGCCAAATACCAGGGCGAAGAAGCTGCACCCGACAACTACGACAACTACGCCTGGATGATGATGGGCAGCGTAAAAGACTGGAGCAAGGTGGTACAATGGTACGAACGCAAAACCTATTGCCGTACCGAACCCAACTACGAAATCCTGGCCGCCGCCCGCGCACTCGTACGCCCGGGCATGAGCGAAGAAGCCATTGTGGAAACCTTCCACACCTTTATTACCCAGGAAATCAATTACTCCTACGTGCCTTTCCTCAACAGCAACTATGTGCCAAAAAAAGCCAGCGCTACCCTGTCGAGTAAAGTCGGCGACTGCAAAGACGTGGCGACCCTGATGATTACCCTGCTGCGCGAACAAGGCATACAGGCCTGGTACACCCTCGTGAGCACCCACAATTTCAGCAACCGCGAACCCCGACCAACCCCTTACGTATTCAACCACGCCATTGTTGCCTACCAGCTCAAAGACGGAAAATTGCGCTTCGCCGACCTGACGACCGACTACTTCCCGACCGGCGTGCTGCCGGAAGGCGATTGTAATGCCTGGGGTTTGGTGATTCGCGAGGGCGAAAATGCCCTGCGCCGACTACCCAACGACAGCCAGGATCCTGCGATCAGTCGCGCCGAAATTAACGCCAAAGCCGTATTGCAGGCCGACGGCAGCCTCAGCCTCGACGTCAAGACCGTTCGCCACGGCACCAATGCCGGCCACTGGCGCGAAGGCCTGCTGCGCGCCACCGTTGAAGAGCGCAATAAACAACTCTCCGAATACTTCGGCGGCGGCGTATTGCACCACCTCAGCCTCGACGAGGTGCAATACCACAACCTCGAAGACATCAACGACCCGCTCCGCTTAGATGTGCGCATGACCGCCTTCAACCAGCTCGACCGCGTTTCCAACCTCTACATCATGCCACTGCCGCTGCCCGTGAGTATGCCGACGCAAAAAGCGCTCTTTGCCGCCCGCCGCTACAATGATCTCGATCTGGATGCCCTGCTGGAACTGGCTCCTGTGCGCGAAAATGTAGCGCTCACCCTGCCCGCCGGTTTTGAACTGGCAGAATTGCCGCAAACACAAAAGATTGAAAATGAATTTGGTACCTATGTGCTGAGTTTTGAAAAAACCGCCGCAGGCCTGAATATTCGCCGCGAAGTAACCCTGAAAAAACGCTTTATTCCGTTCGACCAGTTCGGCGCATTCAAACGCTTCTACCTCGATATGCTGGATGCGGACGATGCCCTGCTGGCGCTGCGCAAAAAAGCCTGATATGCCACGAATATTGCTGATCGAAGATGAAATAAAAACCCTGGAGGCCCTGCAAGAGGGTCTCCGGGAGTCTTTTGCCTCCCGTGTAGATGCGGCAGCCGACGGACTTGCCGGACTGGAGCTTGCCCTGGCCAATACCTACGATCTGATTATTTCCGACATCACCATGCCGCGTATGAGCGGCCTGGCAGTATGCCGGGAACTGCGCAATCGCCATTACAGCACGCCCATTCTCCTGCTCACCGCGCTCGGCGATACCGACCACATTGTGGAAGGCCTGGATGCCGGCGCCGACGATTACCTCAGCAAACCTTTTGAGTTCAAGGAACTGATGGCGCGCGCCAAAGCACTCTTGCGGCGCGCTGCGCCGCCACCGCAGGCTTCCTTGTTGCGCTTCGCCGACCTGGAGCTGAACACCGAAGCCAAAAGTGTACAGCGCGGCGGACAAGCCATCAGCCTGACGCCACGGGAATTTGCCTTTCTCGAACTGTTGTTACAAACCCCCGGCCGGGTATTTTCCAAAGCGGAAATTGCCGAAAAAGTCTGGGAAATTGATTTTGATACCGGCACCAATGTGGTAGAGGTTTATGTCAATTATCTCCGCAATAAAATAGATAAAGGTTTTGATAAAAAACTGATACACACCCAGTTCGGACAAGGGTATGTGCTGCGGGAAATTTAATACTGAAAAATAAATACAAAAAAAAGGGTGCATAACGCCGGAATCTTACAACGCGTAGTCGCGTAAACTTGTAAAATTCCGGTGCTATACACCTTCACTATATCGGGCGCAATGCCCTAAAAAATCACTTTCGTTTGGCGGCTTTCTTCGGCGTTGGTACTGCCAGTTCCAGACCAAGGGCGAAATTAAGCACTTCATCCATGGTGCTGACGTAGTGGAAATTCAGATCCTTGATGTATTCCGCTTCGATTTCGGCAACGTGTTTGGCGTTTTCCTTGCAGAGCAGCACCTCTTTGATGCCGGCGCGGCGCGCGGCCAGAATTTTCTCCTTGATACCGCCAACAGGCAACACTTTTCCGCGCAGGGTGATTTCGCCCGTCATGGCTAAGAAAGGCCGGATAGCGCGGCCCGTGTAAGCCGAAGTGATGGCGGTGAGCATGGTAACGCCTGCCGAGGGGCCGTCTTTGGGAATGGCGCCTTCGGGCACGTGCACGTGAATATCGGTTTTGTCGAACAGTTCCGGGTCTATGCCCAATTGCTCGGCATGCGCCTTGATGTAGCTGAGTGCCGTGCTGGCACTTTCTTTCATCACATCGCCGAGGTTGCCGGTCAGTTGCAGGCGGCCACCGCCTTTGTTGCGGCTCACTTCAATGAACAGAATTTCGCCGCCCACGGCAGTCCAGGCCAAACCAATGGCAACGCCGGGGTTTTGCTGTTCCTGATACACATCCGGGTCGTATTTGGTGGGGCCTAATATTTCGTGCAGGTGCTCGGGCTTGATATTTACCTCGTAGAGGTCTTCCATCGCCACCTTTTTAGCCACACTGCGCATGATGGAGCCGATTTCGCGGTTCAGGCTGCGCACGCCACTTTCGGCGGTATAGCTTTGGATGACGGCCATCAGGGCTTTGTCGCTGATTTTCACCTGCGCGGGTTTCAGTCCGTGTTCCTTGCGTTGCTCGGGCACGAGGTGGCGCTTGGCGATTTCCACTTTTTCTTCCCGCGAATAGCCGGCTACTTCGATGATTTCCATCCGGTCGAGCAGGGCCGGCTGAATGGTGGAAAGCGAGTTGGCCGTAGCGATAAACAGTACTTTGGAGAGGTCGAATTCCAGCTCTAAGTAGTTGTCGTGGAAAGTGGTGTTTTGTTCCGGATCGAGTACTTCCAGCAGTGCGGAAGAAGGGTCGCCGCGAAAATCTTTACCCACTTTATCGATTTCATCGAGGATAAAGACCGGGTTGCTGGTTTTGGCCTTTTTGATCGACTGAATGATGCGGCCGGGCATGGCGCCAATGTAAGTTTTGCGGTGCCCGCGAATTTCTGCTTCATCGTGCAGGCCGCCGAGGCTCATGCGCACGTATTTGCGCTTGAGTGCGCGGGCCACGCTGCTGCCAAGGGAGGTTTTACCCACGCCTGGCGGGCCGACGAGGCAAAGAATCGGCGCTTTCATATCGCCTTTGAGCTTCAGTACGGCTAAGTGTTCGAGGATACGTTCTTTCACTTTGGAAAGGCCGTAATGGTCTTTATCGAGCACATCTTTCACCTTTTTAAGGTCGAAAGCGTCTTTGGTGTATTCGCTCCAGGGGAGTTCGAGCAGGTTTTCGAGGTAGGTCAGCTGAATGCCGTATTCGCCCACCTGCGGGTTCATGCGGCGCAGCTTGTTCAACTCACGCTGGAAAGTTTCCTGCACATTTTTGCTCCATTTTTTCTTGAGCGCCCGAATGATGAGGTTGTTGATTTCCTCTTCCTGCGGGTTTTGGCCCAATTCTTCCTGGATGGTTTTGAGTTGCTGGCTGAGGAAATAATCGCGCTGCTGTTTTTCAATATCATTGCGCACTTTCGACTCGATCTGGTCTTTCAGTTCGAGGAGTTGCAGCTCCGAATCCATGTGCTGCAGGATGGCGCTTGCCTTTTCCCGCAGGTTATTGATTTCAAGAATATCCTGCTTGTCGCTCAGTTTGATACCGAGGTTGGAGGAAATAAAATTGAGCAGGAAATTATCATTCTGAATATTGCGCAGCATGACCACCGCTTCCGAGGGGATTTGCGGCGACAACTCGATAATTTGCTTGGCGGCATCGCGGACGCTGCTGAGCATGGCGCGGAATTCGAGCTTGTTTTTGGGCTGCTCGTATTCCATGGTGCTGATTTCGCCGAGCATGTAGGGATCTTCGGTCACCATCTCGTCGAGGTGAAAACGCTTGCGTCCCTGCAGGATGGCCGTGGTAGAGCCGTCGGGCATTTTCAGCAATTTCAGGATGCGGGCGATGGTGCCGACACGGTAGAGATCGCGGGCGGTGGGGTTTTCAATTTTGACGTCTTTTTGCGACAAAACACCGATGAAGCGATTGTCTTCATAGGCTTTTTGTACGGCGCGAATACTTTTATCGCGGCCTACGGTAATGGGCGTGACAATGCCGGGAAAAAGCACTGTATTTTTAAGCGGCAGAATGGGCATCCGGGTAGGAAACACCTCGTCCTGACGCGCCTCTTCGTCTTCTTCAAGTGAAAAAAGCGGGACAAAATCAGGTTCGTCGTCCGTCTGTTGCATATTGATCCAATTTTCAAACATACCTCAAAAGCTGTGCGTGAAACGCCTGAATGTTATGTTATAAGCTCCAGACGCAGTGCAATAATAAAGGCAAACTTCCGGATTTATACCGGATGACTTAGCAAAAAAAGCAAATATGTCAATCTGACAGCAAAATACTGCTCTATGCTACGCCTATGCCCTTGGCAAATAACCTGCCATTGCCATTTCGGGAAGGATTTGGCAGAAAAAACCAAAGCGGACACGACAAAACGTCAGGATCAGCTCAGGGGCAAAAATTTTGGCTGGTTTGCTTCCGGCTCAAAAACAATTGGCTCCGCGTGCAGGGTTTCGCCATTGGCTACTTTTTCGTAGTAATGCAGGTAAGCCTGCGCCATGCGTTGCGCGCTGAAATTGGCCACGGCATATTCGTGGCAGCGGCGGCGATCGTATTGGTCTGCCTCGCGGATGGCTTCCACGATTTCGGCTTTTTTATTCGACAAAAAACCAAATTCAGAATGTACAGCTTCTACCCAGCCGCTCCACTGCCGGTTGGCACTGCCGGCATTACTGCCCAGCAATTCCGGAAGGGAGCCGTAGGGCGTACCAAAAACGGGACAGCCGAAAAACAGACTTTCCACAATGGCCAATCCGAAGGGTTCATGCCATAAAACCGGGAAAACAAGTCCTTTGGAGGCCTGAATAATGGCGTTTTTGCCATCGCCGCCCAACATGCCGTGAAAGCGCACATTGGGTGAAATGGTGATGCGCAGGCCCATGCGGAAATTGACCCGCGAGCCGCCGATCACGTGCAGGCGTTCGTCGGCCTGTGTAGCCAGATCAATGGCGCCGCGCACATTTTTTACCCGCCAGGCCGCATTGGCCAAGAAGTGAAAATACTGCCTGCGGTTGTCGAGCATGGGCGTGCCGTAGTCGTCGGGATCGATGCCGTTGTGCACAAAAGCGCTGCCGCCATGCCGGTAAGCGTGGTTGCGCGAAACCCAAACCGTATTGGGGTGAAAGGTTTTGGCTTCGTTGCTGTTGCCGTGTACGGTAAAAAGCACGGGCCGGTCGAGCGGCTCCCGAACTTCAAAGTGAAAATGCGCCACATCCACCGAATCGGGAATTTGTTGGGCGAGCGGTTTTTTATCGTCGAGCGACAGGACTTCAGCGAAAGGGCAGGTAGAGCCTTTTTTTACCAAATAGACCACTTCGTGGCCCATTTGCACAAGGGCTTTGCCCAGCCACCAGATGACGCGCTCTGTTCCGCCGTACGCATGCACGGGGATGGTGGTGTTATTGGCCAGGAGAATTTTCATTCGTTCATAGTCGTAGCGATGCAAATGTCTGTAAAGCCTGAAACCCACCCAAGAAAAGCCGCTATAATTTCCATAACTTTGCGCGCCAAAATGACAATCGTATGAAAGAACAACCTTTGCACCTCGATTCCGAGACCATCGAGCGCTTTAAAGCGGAAAGTTTTGAAAAGGAAAAGGCCACTAAAGAGAGAATGGTCAAAGACTGGCTGCCTCGTTACACCGGAATGTCGCTGGAAAAATTTGGCGAGTATATCCTTTTGGTTAATTTTGCCAACTACGTCCGCATGTTTGCCGACATGCACGACGTGCCCGTATACGGCGCCGACCGCCCCATGCAGGCCGCAACCGCCGAAAACATCACCATCATCAATTTCGGAATCGGAAGCCCCAACGCTGGCCTGATTATCGACTTGCTGGAAGCCATTCACCCCAAAGCCGTCCTTTTCCTCGGTAAATGCGGCGGACTGCGCACCGGCAAAAACCAGATCGGCGACCTTATCCTCCCCATCGCAGCCATCCGCGGGGAAGGAACCAGTAATGACTACCTGCCCGCCGAAGTGCCCGCACTGCCTGCTTTCGCCCTGCAAAAAGCCGTGTCGACTACCATCCGCGATTTCGACTGCGACTATTGGACCGGCGTGGTGTACACCACCAACAAACGCGTCTGGGAACACCGCGAAGATTTCAAAGAAAACCTCCGCAACCTCCGCTGCCACGCCATTGATATGGAAACGGCAACTATTTTTATAGCAGCTTTCAAAAATCACATGCCCGCCGGCGCACTCCTGCTCGTGAGCGATATGCCCATGACCCACGACGGCATCAAAACCGAAGCCAGCGATAAAGTGGTCACCACCAACTTCGCCGAACGCCACCTCAATATCGGGATTGAATCACTGAAACAGCTGATTAACCGCGGCCAAACCGTGAAGCACCTGAAATTTGAAATGTAACAACAAGACGTAACCTACCTACCCTTTCTCATGCAACTACTCGAAGGAAAAATTGCCCTCATCACGGGCGGCTCCCGCGGTATCGGGGAAGCCATTGTACGCAAATTCGCGGCACACGGCGCTACCGTTGCCTTTACCTACGTATCGGAAGGCTCTGCCGCCCGCGCCCAACAACTCGCCGCCGAACTCGGCAACAATGCCAAAGCCTATCGCAGCGACGCAGGCGACTACGCACAAGCCGAAGCGCTGATAAATGAAGTGGTCAAGGATTTTGGCCGCATAGACGTACTCATCAACAACGCCGGTATTACCCGCGATACCCTGATGCTGCGCATGAGCGAACAACAGTGGGATGAGGTTATCCAAACCAACCTCAAATCGGTGTTCAACCTCACTAAACATGCGCTCAAACCCATGCTCCGCTCCGGCGGCTGCATCATCAATATGAGTTCCGTCGTAGGGGTGTTCGGCCAGGCCGGACAAGCCAACTACGCCGCCTCCAAAGCCGGCATCCACGGTTTTACCAAATCCATTGCTAAAGAATACGGTACCCGCGGCGTGCGCTGCAACGCCATCGCACCGGGCTTTATCGCCACTGAAATGACCGCCGTACTCGACGAAAAAACCAAGGAAGGCTACCTGAGCGCCATCCCGCTCAAACGCCTCGGCAGCGGCGACGACGTGGCCAACGCCTGCGTTTTCCTCGCCTCCGAAATGGGCGGCTACATCACCGGCCAGGTCCTTTCCGTCTGCGGCGGATTAAACGTTTGATAGTAGCAATGGATGGTGTTTTAGTGTTTTGGTATTTTAGTGTTTTGGTGAGTCGCCACGTATGGTGCTGCTCTACAATACTAAAACACTAAAACACTAAAACACTAAAACACCTGATCCACCTACTCGTCCAACTGTAGTTCCGGGCTTTCTTCAAGGGATAAAAAACGGGAATTGCGTTCGCGATGCAGGCGGCACCAGGGACAATCCGTTTTGCCGCAGCCTGTATTAAATTGTCGGGACTGAATTTTATCCCAGGTATCGCGGATGAGGGCGCGCATGGTTTCCAGCTCACCGGCGTCAAAAGTGATTTCGACGGTTCTGTAGTTCCCTTTATCATCTGGCTCAAGCCAGGAAACCGCCGTTTTTTCTACATTTTCCGAATAAATACGGGCATTTTGCAATAACAACGTGTAAAATGCCATTTGTCGCCAATATTCGCCGCCATGCGGATTTTCGGCAGTCGGCGCGGCGTGTTTTTTAGGTTCAAAACGGCCGGTTTTGTAATCTACAATACGCAAGGTGCCGTTTTCCAACCATTCAATTTTATCCAAAACCCCATTCAGCGGCACATTGTCGAGCGTTACCCGATCAATGCGGCGCTCCAGCACCACACGGCGCCGCCAGTGCGCCGCCTGCTCCACATAGATGCGGCGCAAATGCTCTTTGCCATAACGCAGGCGCTGCTCAAAAGCCGTGGCGCCAAAATGCGCGCGCTGCTTTTCCATTTCCGCTTCAAAATATTGCTGTAAAGCCTCCGCGCCCGGAAACTGCGATTTCGGATCGGCCTTCATGCTCAGGAATACCTGCTGCATGGCCGCGTGCATGGCCTGCCCGAAAATGGAACTATCGCCGGAGGGCATGGGCACACTCAGCACATTTTCGTAGTAGAAGGCCAAAGGGCAGCGCAGGTAGCGGTTGAGGGCCGTAACGCTCAGACTCATGTCCGACAACACGGCATCCAGTACGGCCCCCTCCGGCAGGGCCAGCACCGGCACGGGCGGCGTCAGGAGCAGGCTGAGTTGCGTGTCCATCAGGGCATCGATGGTCGGTTTGACATGTTCCACTTCCAATCCGGTTTCGCTCAGAAACAGGCTGCCCTGCAGGGCCTTGCCCTGTTCATCCTGCAAAGCATGCGCGATCCAGAGATGACGTTTGGCGCGGGTGAGCGCCACATAAAACAGGCGGCGACGGGCTTCCTCGCGGTCGACCTCGCCGGAATGGGTAAGCGTGGACGGGAATGCGAAGCGACCGCGTTGGTCGCCCTTGTTGTTTTCCCAGGCGCTTTCCACCGTATCGAAAATAAACACCGAATCGAACTCCAGGCCCTTGGCGCCATGGGCCGTCAGCAGTTGAATACCCTTGCCGGTTTCTACGGGTTGCCGGAGTGAGAGCGGCAACCGGTTTTCATCGAGGCGGTTGAGCATATCGAGCAATTCGGCGAGCGAAAAGCGCGGGTTGCGCAGGCTTTCGGCCTGCACAAATTCCTGAAATGTATGCAAGGCCTGCAAATACCAGGCTTTGTCGGGCTGTTCGAGTGCCCAGGGCAGCAGTCCGGTATGCGTGAACAGGTAGGGCAGCAGGCGCACGGGCGCTAAGTTGTGAGCGGCTTCCACCCAGTCGCGCGCGAGGCCATTAGCGATGGCTTCGGGCATGCCGTTTTGGCGGAGCGTTTCGGCGAGCTGTATGCGCCAGGCGCCGGGCTGTTCATTGCGGTCACGTTGTTGCAGGGCGGTTTGAGCCAGCAGCAGCGGGTCGATGCGGAAAAAAGCGGCGTGCAGGAGGCCGAACAGGCGGTGTTCGCCGCTGAAAGGGCGCTGCGTTTCCTCATAGAGGTATTGCAGCAAATCCCGAAACTGCCGGATCAGGCCCTGGTCGAGCAAATTAACCGGGCGGCGGGTCTGGTAGTCGATGCCTTTTTGTTCCAGCAATTGCATCAGGCGTTCGGCCTGTTTGTGCTGGGCGTAGAGCACCGCAATTTCTTCGGGCGGCACACCGGCCGCGAGGCGCGCTTCGATGCCTTGCAGCAGGGCGCTCAGCTCGTGGAGGCGGTTTTCAAATACCTGAATTTTGGGAAATGCTGCGGGTTCCGTGCTGTGGGCGCGCAGGTTTTTGTGCAGGGGCGTATCGAGCCGGCCGATCAGGCGCAGCGTGTTGTTTTCAATGACCCGGCCCGACAAATCGAGAATAGGCTGCGTGGAGCGGTAATTTTCTTCCAGCACAATAGTCGTCAGGCCCTCGCGGTAGCGCGCGTAAAAGTTGAGCAGGTTTTCGAGGCGCGCGCCCTGAAATTCGTAGATGCTCTGGTCGTCGTCGCCCACGATAAATACGTTTGGCGTATCCCAGAAATCGAGCAATTGGTTCAGGAGCTGGTATTGGGCGCCGTTGGTGTCCTGAAATTCATCCACGAGCAGGTACTGGTAGCGTTCCTGGTAGTCGCGCAGGAGCGCTTCATTTTTTTCAAAGGCGCGGATTACCCAGAGCAGCATATCCTCATAATCATAGAAACCGGCGTTTTCCATGCTGGCGAGGTATTTGGGGTAAAGGTCGGCGGCGGCGCTGAGGCGCTGCATTTTTTCCTTTTCCTTTTCAATTTGCGCCTGCTTGGGTTCGCCCGCCTTGCCGTGGCGGGTTGTTTTTTTATAAACAAAATCGGGGTTGAGGGGCAGACTGCGGAGGTAGGCTTCGGTATTTTTGAGCACCTGGCCGGGCGTCCAGCCTTCCTTTTTCATGGTTTGAAAAAGGTGGTGTATGGGTTTTTCAAATGTAAAGGCGCGGCGGCGGCCTTCGCGCAGCGGATGTTCGGGCGGCAGTTGTTCGATGAGTTTCCGGATGATGGCGATGCGGTCGAGGTCGCTGACCGGCTCTAAGTTGCGGCGGCCGAAATACTCCGGATTGTCCTGAATTACGCGGTTGCAAAAGGCGTGGAAGGTGAATACGGGCACGCGCTGCGCCTCGGCACCGATGCGGGATTGCAGGCGTTTGCGCATGGCCTGTGCGCCGGCATCGGAGAAAGTGAGGCAGAGAATGTTCTGCGCGCGCGCATCGGTGTCGAGCAGGATTTTGCCCACGCGGGCGCTCAGCACATGCGTTTTGCCGGTGCCCGGCCCGGCGAGCACCAATACGGGCCCTTCCACCTGCTCCACGGCCTGGCGTTGGGCGGCGTTGAGCGTATCGAGAAAGGCGCGGAAGGCGGCGTTGGTATCTTGCAGCGGCGTATTCATTTCGGGCAAATTGTTGCGGGCTAAAGGTATACCGGGATTTGGAGGGATGAAAGGGTTGGGGGATGAAATTTTGTGAGCGGGGGGCAAGGGGGAATGCGGAATGCGGAATGGGGAATGCGGAATGCGGGTGTACCGAGGATTGGTTTAAGTGGTACCCAAAGGCTTGTTCAGTATCCTGGGTACGCTTTTGGGTACCGTAGCTCTGAATAGATATGTTTTTTTTTTATTGAAGCCATGTACCCGACCTCGGAGAGGTCGAATGTTTGTAGCACATTTGATCATAACATTCCCCGACCTCGGAGAGGTCGAACGTTTGTATTGTTTGTTGATTATCAATGGTTAATATGCTTTTTTCGCCTTGAGGTCAACTCTAAACCCATACAAACATGCGACCTCGCTGAGGTCGGAGAGGGGGGAAATGGTGCTGCTACAAACATGCAAGCTCTCCGAGCTTGTAGTATGTTCCTGTTTCATAATTGACACTGAAAGTAATCCTTCGTACACCTCTGATGGGGAATGGGGAATGTTGGGGGGATGAAATTTTATAGGTGGGGCGTGAGGGGAATGCGGAATGCGGAGTGCGGAATGCGGAATGCGGAATCTTTTGGGGGATGAAATTTTGTAGGCGGGGTGCAAGGGGAAACAGATTGCTTAACTTTGGGGCGAAAACCATAATGGACGAATATGAGTAAACAAACAATATTAGGTAAATATTTACTTCCCGGCGGCCTTATGTTGATAAGTGTTGTGCTCGGATTATATGTGAATCTTGCTACGAACGATGCCCCGGCATGGTGGGTTTATCCTGCTTTAGCGGTATTGGTTATTGTTGCCTTTGTCGGTGGTTTTATTCTATTTAAACGAGATCAGAAGGAAAAAGAACAGTCCGATGGACAAATAAACAAAATAGGAGATCAGGTTGGTTTTATTTATGAAAGCATCTCTGTCCTGGAAAACACTCAACTGCTTGCTGAAAATCGGATCAGCATCTCCCACCTCCCTGACCTCCAGCCCCACTTCACCGGCCGACATCCGGAACTTGCCCTGCTCGATGAAGCCTGGGCCAGGCCCGACAGCAACCTGCTCCAGTTTGTAGCGCCCGGCGGCACGGGCAAAACCATGCTGCTCACCTATTGGCTGCACCACCGACTGCCTGCAAGTACCGCCCAGGCGCCCGATGCCATCTACGCCTGGTCGTTTTACAGCCAGGGCAGCGACGAAAGCCGCCAAAGCTCCTCCGACTACTTTTTTGCCGCCGCCGCGCGTTTTTTTGAACTTGAACTGCCCAAAGACCCCACCGAACGCGGGCGCGAGCTGGCCCGCCGCCTGCGCCGACAACGCTGCCTGCTGATCCTCGACGGCGTGGAACCCCTGCAATACCCGCCCGGCACGCCCGGCGGCTTGAGTGGCAAACTCAAAGACCCCGCCCTCACGGCCCTGCTGCGCGAGCTGGCCCTTAGTCAGCCCGGCCTTTGCCTGATCAGCACCCGCGTAGCCATTGAAAACCTCGCCGGTTATGAAGCACCCCGACACCTGTGCCATACCTTGGAAAACTTCAGCCCGGAGGATGGCGCTAAGTTGCTGCAACAACTTGGCGTGCGCGGTAAAAGCAGCGAACTAGAAGCGGCCTCACAAGAATATAAAGGCCATGCCTTGGCGCTGCGCCTGCTGGGGAATTACTTAGTGAAAGTGATGGATGCCGACGTACGCCGCCGCAAGGAGATACCACCCCTGACCAATGAAAAAAAGGATGGTGAACACGCCCGCCGTGTGATGCAGGCTTACGTTCGTTGGTTTGAGGCAGCGCATACTAAACCTCAGAAAATGGGTTTTTGGGATAAAATGATGGGTAAAAAACAGCCTTCTGTCTCTCCTGAAGTGGCCTTGTTAAATTTGATGGGCCTGTTCGACCGACCTGCACCCATCGAAGCCTTGGAGGTTTTGGTCAAAGAGCCCGCCATTGCTGGCCTAACCGACGGTTTGACAAACCTATCCGCCGAACGCCTGCGCGACGCCCTCGACAACCTGAAAACCCTTGGCTTACTCGAAGAAAACCCTCAAAAAACCAGTGCAATACCCAAAAACTTCATCCACCTGCGCGCCTTTAACACGCTGGATAGTATAGATGCCCACCCCTTAGTGCGTGAGCATTTTGGCCAGCAGCTCGAAAGCGCACAGCCCGCTGCCTGGCGCGAAGCCAATACCCGCCTGTACCACTACTACAAAAACCTGCCGGAAAAGGAATTGCCCGATACCCTTGAAGAAATGGAGCCGCTGTATACGGCTATGGCTTTTGGGGCGCGGGCGGGCTTGCAGCAGGAGGTGCTGTATGGGGTGTATTGGGAAAGAATTAATCGAAAAAACAAGTTTTACTCCACCAACCAACTCGGCGCCTTTGGAACAGACCTGGCGGGTTTGGCTACTTTGTTTGAGCAGCCCTGGTCGCAGCCCTCCAAAAATATGAGCGAGGCGGATCAGGCGGTGGTATTGAGTTGGGCAGGATTCAGGTTGCGGGGCCTGGGCCGATTGCAGGAGGCGGCGGAGCCGATGCGAGCTGCACTTCAAAGACGCATTGACGAAAATGCATGGGAAAATGCCGCCATCAACGCCTCCAACCTAAGCGAACTATACCTCACACTCGGCGCCCTGCGCGAAGCCGTAGATTTTGGGCGACAGGCCGTGGACTTTGCCGACCGGAGTGGGGATAGTTTTCAAAAAGAATCCAAAAGAACCACCCTCGCCGATGCCCTGCACCAGTCCGGCCAAAACGCCGAGGCTGCGCAGCTATTCGCCGAAGCGGAGGCCATGCAGCGGGAAAGACGGCCGGAATACCGCTTTTTGTATTCGCAGAGAGGCCATAAGTACTGCGATCTGCTGCTGGGGCAGGGGCAATGGGAGGCGGTGTTGGAGCGGGCGGAGGAAGGGTTGAAAATTGCAATCCGCAATAACTGGCTCTTGTCCATCGCCCTTGACCAACTCTCCATCGCTCGTGCCCACGCCGCCGCTGCCCAAAGCGACGATACCTCCACCCACCGCGATGCCGCTGAACAGTACTTCAATCTCGCCGTGGAGGGTTTGCGAGACGCGGGGACAATGGATATGTTACCCCAAGGCCTCCTCGCCCGCGCCAACTGGCGGCTGCAAACCGGGCATCTGCACGCCGCGCAGGAAGACTTGCAGGAGGTGTTCGAGATCGCCGACAGCGGCAGCATGGGGCTGTATTTAGTGGATTGGCATATCGCGATGTCGCGCCTGCGGGGTTTGGAGGGCAATGCCGCAGCAGCAGCGGAGCACAAGGCCGAGGCCCTGCGGCGTATACAGGAAACGGGGTATTTGCGCAGGCAGGCAGAAGCGGAAGCGCTGTAGGTAACGATGAACGATGAGTGATGAACGATGAGTTTTTTGAGTGTTTGGGTGTTTTTGTGTTTTAGAGGGGTTTCATTCGTGCATTCGTGGCAACTTTTTGTAACAATGAGCAATGAATGGGGAAATCTGTCATGCGGCCACTAAACCGGTAATGAATCATTAGCGTGTGTCGCTTAAGATCAATTTCCCGCAGATTTCGCAGATTGCCGCGCAGATCGCGCAGATTTTTTTATGTCAACTGCGTACTCAGGCGCAATAGTTCTGCGTATTCTGCGCGTCCATCTGCGCGATCTGCGGGAAATTAATCTTTGGAAACAACTAGATTTGACAATAATTAATTGATTTTCAGACATTAAGATCAAAACTGGAATTGTGGTTCATTGGTAGGCTGTATTTGCGTCGTCACTGCCTGAGAGGGGTAAGTGTGAGGGTTGTTCAAGTAAAACTGCTTTACATGAGAAGCACCTCATGTAAAAAAAACGGTGTTTTTTTTACATGATCCCAAATCCAAGTATAATTGCATAATATTGCTCAAAAAACAACACCACGCATGCTGGGTTTCGCACAGAAAGGCACAGATCGTCCACACAGATGTCACAGAATTCAGTGCTTTCTGTGTGAACGATCTGTGCCTTTCTGTGCGAAACCTTCTGTGTTATTTCAGTGCGAAACCCCAACCCAACACACATCCGCCAAACCAACATCCGCCGATATATGACCCACCCACTCCGCAAACGCCTACCCCTGCTCTGCCTCGCAGCGCTCTGCCTGCCCGCGCTGCTCTGCGCCCAACTCCAATACGTAGACCCCTTCATCGGCACGGGCGGGCACGGACACACCTTTCCCGGCGCGTCGGCTCCCTTCGGATTGGTGCAGCTCAGTCCCGATACCCGTCCCGACCCCGGCGAATGGGATGGCTGCTCGGGCTACCACGCCTCCGACAGCATCCTCTACGGGTTCAGCCATACCCACCTCAGCGGCACGGGCGTACCCGATTATTGCGATATTCAGCTGATGCCGTTTGTCGGCGGCGCCCGCCTCGAACCGGAGGAATACCGCTCGCCTTTTTTGAAAAAAAATGAAAAAGCATCGCCGGGTTACTACTCGGTTTACCTGCATAATGAACGGATTTTATGCGAAATGACAGCCACCGAACGCGTGGGCCTGCACCGCTATACCTTCCCGCCCAACCGCGATAAAGGCAGTCTGCTGCTCAACTTAGTGTTCCGCGATAAAGTGCAGGAAGCCCACGTGGAAGTCATCAGCGATACGGAAGTGGCGGGCTACCGCTACTCTTCGTCCTGGGCCAAAAACCAGCGCGTGTACTTCTACATGCGTTTTTCGCAGCCGGTGCTCAATTCCATTATGATTGATATGGCGCAAAATCCGCGCATCGCCCAGCCTTCGGTGAGCAGCCCCGCAGTGGCCGGTGTGCTGACCTTCAAGCGCTACGAACAACCTTTGGTGGTGGCCGTGGGTATTTCCGGTACCAGCATGGAAGGCGCGAAAAGGAACCTCGACGCCGAATGCCCCACGCTCGATTTCGACGGCGCGCGGCGCAGCACGGAAGCCAAATGGCAACAACAACTCGGTAAAATACAGGTGGAAGGCGGCAGTGACGCACAAAAAAAGACCTTTTACACGGCCCTCTACCATACCATGCTCGCGCCCAATATCTGGAACGACGTGGACGGCGCTTACCGCGGCCGCGACGACCAGATCCACATGGCCAAAGGCCACAATGTGTACACGGTTTTTTCGCTTTGGGATACTTACCGCGCCGCCAACCCGCTGTACACGCTCTTAGAACCCCGCCGCGCCAACGATTTTGTACAAACTTTCCTGCGCCAATACGAGCAGGGCGGCCTGCTGCCCGTCTGGGAACTTTCAGGCAATGAAACCGAGTGCATGATCGGCAACCACGCCATCCCGGTCATCGCCGATACCTACCACAAGGGTATCCGCGATTTCGATGCCAACCTCGCGCTGGAAGCCATGCTCAAAAGTGCCAACAGCAATCGCTACGGACTGCCGCTTTACCGCCAATACGGTTTTGTGCCCTCCGACCAGGAACCCGAATCGGTGTCCAAAACCCTTGAATACGCCTACGACGACTGGTGTATCGCCCAAATGGCCCAAAGCCTGGGCCGCAACGACGTGTATGAAGATTTTACGCGCCGCAGCCAGTCGTACAAAAACCTTTTCGATCCCGCTTCGCGTTTTTTCCGCGCCCGCAACCGGGGCGCCTGGCATACGCCGTTTGATCCTTTTGAGGTCAATTTCAACTACACTGAAGCCAATGCCTGGCAGTACCGCTTCTCCGCACCGCAGGACCTGGCGGGCCTGAGCAATCTTTTCGGCGGCCCCGACAGCCTCGTGGCGGCCATTGACGCGCTGTTCAGCGCCGACTCGCGCACGACGGGCAGGCAGCAGGCCGACATCACGGGCCTGATCGGGCAATATGTGCAGGGCAACGAACCCAGTCACCACATCGCTTACCTATACGCAGCCTTGGGGCGGCCCGACAAAACCCAGCAGCGCGTGCGCCAACTCCTTGATGAGCAGTACCGCCCCGAACCCGACGGCCTGAGCGGCAATGAAGATTGCGGACAAATGTCGGCCTGGTACGTGTTCTCGGCCTTAGGTTTTTACCCCCTCACGCCCGGCACGCCGGAGTACACACTCGGCACGCCTTTGTTTGAAAAAGTGAGCATTACGCTGGATAACGGCAAAAAAATAACCCTCGAAGCGCCGGGTGCTTCCAAAACGCGCTGTTATGTATCGGCGGCACAACTGAATGGCCGGGCCTTGAATACACAAATCAGCCACAGCCAGTTGCTGGAAGGCGGCACCCTGCGTTTCGAGATGAGCGCCACGCCGCCGCCGGCGTTTAAACTCAAGTTAAAAACCATTCCGGAGGCACTGAGCATTGTGCCGGCGCCCTTTGTACAAAAAGGCGAGCGCGTGTTCCGGGGCAGTCAGCAAATTATACTGAGCAACCTCGACCCGCAGGCGAAGATTTACACGCTGATTTTAAAACCCGATCAGACCTTTAATGAAAACATGTCCATGAGCATTTACGAGGGGCCGATTACGGTGAAAAAGGACGGGAAATTGTATTTTTTTGCAAAAATCGGCGACAAACAAAGCGCCGTGCTGGAATTTCCCTTTAAAAAATTGGACGAAAACCTGCGCGTGGTGCGCTACGCCCATGCGTATAACCCGCAATACACCGGCCATGGCGAGCAGGGTTTGGTAGATGGCCTGCGCGGCGCGGCGGATTTCCGCACGGGCGACTGGCAGGGTTTTGAGGGTAAGGATTTGGACGTAGTGCTGGATTTGGGTAAAAAGCACAGTTTGAATAAAATCGGCGGCAGCTTTTTGCAGGATGAAAATGCGTGGATCTTTTTTCCCAAACAATTTGAAGTGGAAATTTCGGACGACGGACAAAATTTTACACCCGCCGGAACCTTTGTCAATCCCGTTTCCCCGCAGGAAAAAGGCTTGTTGATGCGCGAATTTTTTGTCAATTTAGAGGGTAAAAAGGCCCGTTTTGTGCGGGTTCGCGGCGTTAGTTTGGGCCTTTGTCCGCCCGGCCACAAGGGCGCCGGAAATCCTTCCTGGGTATTTTGCGACGAAATCCTTGTAGAGTGAATCATTTTTCGGAAATTTGTTTTTTCAAAACATACAACACCTGAAATACTGCCTCCGCATATTGCTTTTTTGCCTGCTTGCAGGTCGCCTTTCCGCCCAGGGGCTGGAAGAGGCGGAACACTCCATGTTTGAGGCCGACAACCTCATGCAGCAGGCGCTCAACAGCAGCAGCGAGGGCGAGCGCGAGCGCCTGGCACAGCAATGCCTGACCATTTCGCGTGGTATCGGCCATGAGGCTGGCGTGGATGCTTCGCTGCTGATGCTCGGACAAATCAGCGCGCGCAACGGCCGCTACGACGACGCGATGGAATACCTGCTCGAAGCGGAAAACCGCATGCGCAAAAAAGGCAACAAACAGGCGCTGCTGGGCATTTACGCCACCCTCGGCGAGTTGTTTACGCAGGTGAAACTTCCCGGAAACGCCATTAAATATTACAACGACGCCCTGCGCCTCAATCCGGGCAATGAAGAAACGCAGGAAAAAATAGGCGATGCCTATATTGTTTCCAATAAACCGGATTCCGCTGAAATTTTTTATAAAAAACCACTGGCCCGGTATACCGATCAGGGTAATTTCCCCAAATTGGTTCAGATTTACCAAAAACTCGCCGGCGCCTACGAGCAGCAGAAAAACACCGAAAAAAGCCTCGGTTATTACGGAGAGGTGGAGAAAATTATTGAAAACAACGGCAACTCCGCCGAGCGCGCCATGCTCTACAACAACATGGGCAGGCAGTACTCCGCCGCGCGCAATTACCCCAAAGCGCTTGAATATTTCCGCAAGGCAGAACTGCAATGCACGTACATTCCCTGCGACTACCCGGAAGTGGTATTTGCCAACCTCGGTGTGGCGTATCACAACACCGGCAACCCCAAACGCGGCATTGATTACCTCATCAAAGCCACGCGGATTCTGAACGATAAAAAAGATTATCCGGCACTCGCCGAACTGGAACACTTAATAGCAACCTACTATTTTAAAAACCGCGACGTCTACAACGCCCTTACGCACAACGACCTCGCCATCCGCTACTCCAAAAGCACCAAACGCCGCGAAGTGCTGGTGAAATCCTACCGCACCGCCGCCGATATTTACCAGGAACTCTACGATTTTGAAAAAGCCATTGAGTTCTACCGCGAATACCTCAAACTCAGCGATACCCTCAGCCTCGAAACCGCCGAACGCGCCCAACGCCTCAGTCAGCAACACAACAGCCTGACCCAGGCCGAAGGCGAAATCCGATTCCTGCTCTCCCAGCAAAGCGTCAAAGACCTCGAACTCGAACAGGAACGCAACGAAAAAGAAACCCTGCGCCTGCGCAACGACAAGCTGGCCTTAGAAGCCCAACGCCGTGAAGACGAACTGCTGCTGCTCCAAAAAAATAAAGAAGTAGACGCCGCCAAACAACGCGAACTCATCCTGCAGGCCCTGCGCGCGCGTCAGGAAGCCAACCTCGCGGCCCAGCAACGCGACATCCTCTCGCAGCAACAACAGCTCGAAATGGCCCGCGCCGCCAGTGCCCGCCAAACAGCCGACAGCCTGCGCCAGGCACAGGAAGTATTTGTGCTGCAACGCGATAAAGACATTGCCCGCCTCGAACTGGATCGGGAAAAAGATTTCCGGCAAGCCGCCAAACTCTTCGGTGTACTCGGCGCCATCATTCTGGCCCTGCTCGCCCTCGGCTGGTGGTTCAATCGTCGTACCAACGAACGCCTGAACAAGCAAAACCGCAAAATCCAGGCACAAAACAAGGAAATCGCCGAGGAACGCCAGAAAAGCGAACAACTGCTGCTCAACATCCTGCCCGACGAAATTGCCTCCGAACTCAAAACCCGGGGCTACGCCTCACCGCGTTTTTATGATTCGGCAACGGTACTGTTCACCGATTTTGTCAATTTTACCAAACTCTCCGAACAACTTTCTCCGCAGGAACTCATCGACGAACTCGACGCCTGCTTCCTCGGGTTTGATGAAATTTGCGAACGTTACGGATTGGAAAAAATCAAAACCATCGGCGACGCTTACATGTGCGCCGGCGGCCTTCCGGTGGTAAATACCACGCACCCGCTCGATGCGGTGCGGGCAGCCCAGGAAATGCTGGCATTCCTCGATAAGCGCAATCGCGAAAACCCCGGCGCCCGCTTCCGTCAAATGCGCCTCGGCATTCATACAGGCCCGGTAGTGGCGGGTGTTATCGGGAAAAATAAATTTGCTTACGATATCTGGGGCGATGCCGTCAACCTCGCCGCCCGCCTCGAAGCACTCAGCGAACCCGGCCGTATCAATATTTCAGGTATCACTTACGAGGCCATTAAAGACCAGATTCCCTGCTCTTACCGCGGTATCAAAGACGTGCACAACAAGGGCAAAGTGGAAATGTATTTTGTAGATTAATACTCTCCTTTGTCGGTCCAGCAACGAATCAGCAGCGGACTCCCGCCGGAGTTGCTGCGGAAGTTTTCCAATAATTCGCGCAATTGCGCCGCTTTCCCGCTTTGCAGGCGGCGGACAAATACGCTTTCCGTACCGGCCGGGTCAATGCTGCGGTGCAGGCTGGCAATGCCGGAGGCGCCCCAGATAAAATACCCATAATAAGCCGGCGTCAGTGAAGGTTCTTCCGTAATATTTTTAAGGGCAACGTTAAATGCCTGTGCCTGCGTTTCCGAGCCTCCCGCTCCGATATAACCCCATACCAATCCTTCCGGAATGCGCTGTAAAAAACGCTCCTGCAGGCGGATGCCGCGCTGGATTTCCATATCTATTTCGCAGCGGTCGGCATTTACCTGCAACACACCGTTGCTTTCAATCAGGCCGTTTTGTCCGAACCGGATGTTCAGGTTGTACTGGCCTTCCGACAACTTGCCGAAGGGAATCCAGGTTTTGGCCACTGCCGGTGCACCGGCGCAAGGCGTCGGCGCCGAAATTTCAAGCAAGGTCAGTTGAATATCGGCCCCTTTTCGCGTCAGCGTATACTGAATGCTGTGGCCTTCGCAGGGATATAATTTAAAACTCTCCACCCACAAGCCCAGCACATTGCTGTCGGGCGTAAAGGTCTGATAAAGGTCTATCGAAAATTCAGGCGCGGTATTCACGATCACATCCTGATCTTCAGGGGCGATACCGCGACAAGCGCTTAGGCTGATCAAGAGTAAGAAAGCAAAGTAAAAGTTTGTACGCATAGGCTGAATAGCATTGCTTGAATGCTTTACCTAACGCACAAGGCGCTGATTCGCTGCCTGAATGGGTTTGTCGTAAAAAAATGAGGGCCCGACTTCCACGTCAGGCCCTCGCCATTTTTATAAAAACCCATTCCGAATAGAGGAATGCGCAGGTGCAGTTTTATTTAACAACGGTCACGTCGCCGCTCAACTCAATCAGCTCGCCGTCGCTCATTTTTACCTTCATATAATATACGTACACCCCTAAGCCCACATTTTTGTTGCGTCCCTGGAAACGCCCATCCCAGCCAATCCAGCTCCTCGGATCAATGGCCTGCGGAAGTTCATAAACCAGCTCGCCCCAACGGTCGTAAATGCGTACAATTTCCAGGCTTTCTACGCCCGGGCCAACGCCAATTGTGAAAAACTGATTGTCGCCCGCCAGATCCGGTGCAAACACATTGGGTACATAAATCTGTGGGGTGCGTTCCACCCGAATGAGGATGGTGGCTTGCGCCGGACAACCCAAGGTGTCAATAATGGTAACGGTGTAACGGCCGGTGCGCAGCGGATTCCCGGTTTGGCTCAGGCAATTCAGGCAGCTGCTGTCTAAAGCCGGCGTCCAGGACACCGAATTCCAGACGCTGAGGTTGGTCGTCGCTTCTATGGTCAGGCTCTGACCCAGTAAAATGCTTGTATCTACCGGCAAGAAAATCTGCGGAATGAGTGGCAAGAAAATCTCAATCGTGCTGTCTTTGCGGCAACCGTTGGCATCAACCAAGGTGAGCACATGAGTGCCTTCGCCAATGGCTGGCATCAATCCGGGCACCAGATTGCCGTCAACCAGGAGGCTGAAACCGCCAACACCGCCGCCTGGCGTAGCCAGGATGTCGAGTAAAGGATCGCCGCAATCCGGACGATCAAACGACAGCGAAAGGCTGAGCGGTGGTGGCGCCACAAGCGTTACCGTAGCAGTAGCCGAACAGTTTTTCTGGTCGGTCACCGTTACCGTATACGTGCCCGGCATGAGACTGCTCTGCTGCGCGCCACTTTGGCCATTGCTCCAGGTAAAGCTGAAGCCGCCATTGCCACCGGAGGCGCTTGCGCTGGCCTGCCCGTCGGTGCTGTTGGCACATTTCAAGGCAAAACCGTTGTTGAGCACCGCATTGGCCTGTACCATTACCGGCGCCGGTTCATTTAGCTGTCGGGTAATAATGGTGTCCTGTTGTCCGCCGGCGTCGGTAATGGTAATGCTGAAATTACCCGCCGGAATGCCGTTAATGGTAGTCGGCGTATTGAGGCCGGGGATTGTACCGCTGTTGCCGCTGCTGCCACTGGTCCAGCTATACGTGTAGGGCGGCATCCCGTTTTCCACGCTGATCGTGGCGGTACCGTCGGCTGCGCCATTGCAGGTCGGCGAATTGAGCGTCAGATCAACAATCAGCGCGCAAAGCGAAGGCTCTAAGCCGGTGGTGATGGTAATGATAGAATCGCAGCCATTGACCGTCTGAAAACTTAACACCTGTGTGCCTACTTCGGCAGGGTCACAGGTAATGGCATCCACAACGGCATTAAAAGGCTGGTTGACCACAACAGTCCGGCTGCTGGTAGCAGAACAACCCGCTGCCGAACTTACCGTCACGGTATACGTGCTTGTAGCGACCGGCGCAATGGTGAGGCTTGCGCCCGATACATTGCCCGTCCAGAGATACACATTGCCGCCGGTAGCATTCAGGGTGACCGGATCTCCTGCACAAGTTTGCGACGGTCCGCTGATTTGCGGGTTTGGCAGCGGGGTAATGATAATGCTGAACGTTTGTGCAGCCCCGGTACAGTTGCCTTGCTGCGGCGTGATGGTGATGTTGGCCGTTTGTACCAGGTTGGTGTTGGCTGCGGTAAAATTCAGAGCGCCGTTGCCACTGGCGGCCAGGCCGATAGCAGGGTTGCTGTTCGTCCAGCTGAGGCTTGCGCCCGATGAACCGCTCAGGGGTAAATTAACCACCTGACCAGCGCAATATGTCTGATTGCCGGGATTGTTGGCCGTAGGCCCGGCATTAATAACAATGTTGAAACTCTGCGGTGCGCCATCGCAACCAAGGGCCGAGGGCGTAGCAACAATATTGGCCGTTCCGGGCGTTGCAGCCGCCGGGAAGCTGATATTGCCGCTGCCACTGGCGGCCAGGCCGATGGCGGGGTTGCTGTTCGTCCAGGTTACCAGTGCATTATTATTGGCATTAAAATTCACTGCTACGGGTGCGCCCGGACAAACCGTCTGATCATTTACCGGCGACAAAATCGGCAGGGGATTGACGGTTATGGCAAATTTTTCCGTCGTACCCACGCAGGCGCCCTGCGCCGGTGTCACCATAATGTTAGCTGTTTGCGGAGTATTATTGGTAATGGCGGTAAAATTAAGCGCCGCGCTGCCCGAAGCACCCAGGCCAATGGCGGTATTGTCGTTCATCCAGTTGAACGTCGCGCCAGCCGAACCTGCAAAAGCGAGGTTAACCGGCGTGCCGGAACAAACCGTCAGATCCGATTGCAGGCTTACTGTCGGCACCGGCGTAACCGTAATGCTGAAATTTTGCGGAGAACCAAAACAGGTGCCGGCGAAGGGCGTTGCTACAAAATTGGCCGTAGTGGCGCTTGTAACATTGGCGGCATTAAAACTGATGTTGCCCGTTCCATTCGTTTGCGCCAGACCAATGCCGGTATTGCTGTTCGTCCAGATAAAATTCGCGCCGGCCGAACCTGAAAAATTGACCGCAACCGCCGCGCCCTCGCAAACGGTCTGATCCGCCGGGTCTGTAAGCGTTGGCGCCGGATTAATGGTAATATTGAAGGTTTCATCGGCGCCGGGACAAAGCCCAAGCAGCGGCGTTACCGTAATCAGGCCGGTTTGTGCGGCACTTACTCCCGCGGCCGAAAAGCTGATATTACCTGTGCCGGCAGCCGCCAGGCCGATGGCAGGATTGCTGTTCGTCCAGTCAAATGTTACGCCGGTACCCGGGTTGCTGTTAAAATTAATATTGAGCTGATTACCCGAACAACCGTTCAAGTCTCCCTGCGGATTGATGGTTGGCGCGGGGTTTACGGTCAGGGTAAAGGTTTCGGCAGCGCCGGTACAGCCGCTGCCAAATTGCGGGGTTACGGTAATGGTTGCTGTTGTGGCCACCGGCACATTGGCGGCGGGGAAATTCAGGTTGCCCGTGCCCGATGCCGGCAAACCAATAGCCGGATTGCTGTTCGTCCAGGTATAAGTTGTGCCCGCCGACCCGCTGAAATTCAGGGAAAACTGTTGCCCGGCGCAGGTACTTTGCGCTCCCGGATTGGCCACAGCAGGCGCAGTAGCAACGGTAATAAGGAAGGTATCAGGAATGGCGGGACAAGCGTTGAGGCTTGCATTAACTATAACGGTGCTGACTTCGGTTGCGCCACCGCCGGCCGCAGTAAAGCCGATATTGCCGTTGCCGGAAGCAGCAAGACCGGTGTTGGTATTGTTGTTGGTCCAAGAAATACCTGCTCCGCTCGTTGCACTCAGGTTGACCACAACGGGTTGTCCCTGGCAAGCGCTTTGATCGGCAGTCGGCGTAATTTGCGGGGCCGGCTCGATGGTAATGTTAAAGCTCTGTGCAGCGCCGACGCAGTTGCCCGCTGCGGGTGTGATGCTGATATTGGCCGTAGTGGCGCTTGTAACATTGGCAGCATTAAAACTAATATTTCCGTTGCCGCTTGCTGCCAATCCGATGCCCGGATTATCGTTTGTCCAGGAAAAACCTGCACCAGCTGAACCACTCAGAGGAATGCTTACTGCCGCTCCTGCGCAGGCCGTTACATTGGCCGGTGTATTGACGGTTGGCGCGGGCTGTACCTGAATGCTAAACGACTGCGTCTGTCCGATACAGTTGTTTTCGATAGGTGTTACGCTGATACCTGCCGTAAGTGGCGTAGCGGTGTTGGCTGCCGTAAAATTAATATCGCCGGTGCCGCTGGCCGCCAACCCGATGGCAGTATTGTCGTTCGACCAGTTAAATGTCGGATTGACCGTACCTGAAAAACTCAGACTCACGGCGGTTCCGGCACAGGTCGTCAGATTGCCCGGTGCAATAAGCGTCGGAGTCGGGTTAATGGTAATGCTGAAATTTTGCGGCGTACCGAAACATCCGTTTAATGCGGGCGTAACCGTGATATTACCCGTTTGCGGGGCGCCAACAGCTGCGGCATTAAAATTAATATTGCCCGTACCGGAAGCTGCTAATCCGATGGCGGTATTGCTGTTCGTCCAGCCAAACGTAGTGCCCATAGCCGGGTTGCCATTGAAGGTAATGCCCAGGGCATTGCCCGGACAAGCGGTAAGGTTACCGGGCTGCACCACGCTTGGCACAGGCTGTACATTGAGGGTAAAGCTCAGCGGCGTACCCACGCAAGTCCCGATAGACGGCGTTACGCTGATGGTTGCGGTCTCGGTAGCGGGGACGATTGCTGCGGTGAAATTCAAATTACCGCTGCCGCTCGCCGGTAAGCCAATCGTCGGATTACTGTTCGTCCAGGTAAAAGTTGCGCCGGGCGTACCCGCAAAATTCAGGGTAAATGCCTGCCCGCTACACGCATTTTGCGTAGCAATCGGATTTACCACCGGCGTATTGGCCACGGTGATGGTAAAAGTCTGTGCCGGCCCGGTACAAGTGCCGCCAGATGGACTCACGGTAATAGTTGCGGTTTCATTACCGGCCACCACCGGACTGGTGTAACTGATATTGCCTGTTCCGCTGGCGGGCAGTCCGATGGCAGGGTTGCTGTTCGTCCAGCTGAATGTAGGGGAGTTATTTCCTGTAAAATTTACCACAACCGGCTCGCCGCCACATACCGCTACGTTGGCGGGTTGGTTGACCGTGCTGGAAGGGTTGACGGTGATGCTAAAGGTTTGCGCTGCGCCTGCGCAGGAGCCGATCTGGGGTGTTACGGTGATGGTCGCGGTTTCCGTTGCAGCAACATTAGCTGTTGTAAAATTCAAATCGCCGCTGCCGCTGGCCGCCAAGCCAATGACGGGGTTGCTGTTCGTCCAGGCAAATGCCGCACCCGCCGTACCGCTGAAAGTGACTGTGGTAGCCACGCCGCCACAAAGGGTTTGGTTGGCCGGAGCGCTCATTGTCGGGGCCGGACTAATCGTGATGGTAAATGTTTGTGCTGTTCCGGGGCAGGCGCCGATACTTGGCGTCACGGTGATGGTTGCCGTTTCGGTAGTGCCCGGCGCGGCGCTGGTAAAGTTGATATTGCCGCTACCCGAAGCGCCGAGGCCGATGGCGGTATTGCTGTTTGTCCAGTTAAACGTAGCCCCTGCAGTACCGCTAAAATTGACCGAAACCGCCGCGCCACCGCAAACTGTTTGGTCGGCAGGGTCGCTGAGCGCAGGCGTCGGGTTTACGGTAATGGTGAAGGTGCGCGGAATACCGGGGCAAGTGCCGTTTTGGGGCGTTACGGTAATTGTCGCCGTCTGAATACTGCCCACATTGGCGGATGTAAAATTGATATTGCCACTGCCCGAAGCGCCGAGGCCAATGGCCGGGTTGCTGTTCGTCCAGCTGAATGTAGCGCCGGCCGTACCGCTAAAAGTCACGCCTACGGGTGCACCGGCACAGACCGTAACATTGTTGATTGGATTAACCGAAGGCGCCGGTGAGACAGTAATGGTAAATGTTTCTGAAATGCCCGGACAACCGCCAAAATTTGGCGTTACATTAATGGTTCCGGTTTGCACAGCGCCCACGTTGGCTGCTGTAAAATTCAGGTCGCCGCTGCCCGATGCTCCGAGACCAATGGCCGGGTTACTGTTTGTCCAGGTAAACGTAGATCCGGGTACCGAGCTGCCGAAATTTACTGCAACTGGCGCGCCGCCGCAAACACTCAGGTTGCTGAGCGGATCAAGTACCGGCGCCGGATTGACCACAATGGAGAAGGAAACCGGGTTGCTGGGGCAGTTGAATACATTTTGGGCAGTCACGGTAACCATTGCAATCTGCTGATTGGCTACGCCAGCGGTCGTGAAGTTGATATTGCCATTCCCCGAAGCGCTGAGGCCGATGGCCGTATTGTCGTTTGTCCAGGAAAAAGTAGCTCCGGGGCTGCCGCTAAAAGTGGCCACTACCGGCGCACCCGCGCAAACCTCCACATCTAAGGGCTGGTTGACGCTCGCCGAGGGGTTAACCGTAATATTAAAAGACTGTGCCGGCCCGGTACACCCATTGAGCGAGGGTGTAACCACAATGGTGCCGGTCTGCGGGTTGGTCACATTGGCGGTATTAAAATTAAGATCCCCCGAACCGCTGGCGGCCAGCCCGATGGCCGGGTTGCTGTTTGTCCAGTTGAGTGTTGCCCCGGGCGTGCTGTTGAAAACCAACTCAAAAGGGGTGTTACCGCAAACAACCTGGTTAGGCGGGTCAAAAAGCGTAGGCCCGGGATTTATGGTTATGGTAAAGGTAACCGGAATGCCTGCGCAGGTGCCACTTTGCGGAGTGACCGTGATATTGGCCACTTCCTGCATCCCGACGTTGGCGGCGGTAAAATTGAGGTTGCCGGTACCGGAAGCGCCTAAGCCGATGGCGGTGTTATCGTTCGTCCAGGCGTAAGTAGAACCGCCGGGTGCGCCCGCAAAAACGACATTGACATTTTGCCCGGCGCAGCGTTCCACGTCGGCGGGGGTAGTCATCATCGGGCCTTCATTTACGGTCACGTCAATCGTGCTGCTTTTGGTGCAGCTGTTGTCGTCGGTTGCCGTAAACGTAAACGTATTGGTGCCCAGCGGCAGTCCGGTAACCGTCGTATTCAGGGCCGTTGGGGCCGTGATGGTACCGGGGCCGGTCCATTCGGTGCTGGCTACACTCGGCGGGTTGGCAAGAGTAGCACCGAGGTTGAGGGTCTGGCTTTGGCAGAGCGGGTTGGGGGTAGCGCTAAGGGTAGCGCTGGCATCCCAGCAGGTGATACTGATATTGTTAAAGGTCACGCCTTCATTAGAGGCCCAGGTTTGGGTTTGCACAATAATGGTGGCATTCGTACCGCCATTGGTACAGATGGGTGGCGAAGTAATGACGCCGCTTTGTTCGGCATCTGTTGTGCCGGCTTCACCGATGAGTTCTGAAAAGACCGTCACGCCGTCGATCTGATAGCGCACGTAAAGGAAATCCCAGCAGTTGGCACAGGAGCCTCCTTGCGGATCGGTGGGGTCGCCCGGGCAGGTGAGGCCCACACATTCCTCGCTGGTTTCTAAGTTGCCGGCGCCTTCCCAGGGTACCGTAAAGCTGTAGCTTAAGGTAAAAATAACAGAACTGCAATTGCCCACCGGCGCGTTATAGGTATCAGTCGTCACGTCGTCCGTATTGTTGTACGTAGCGCCCGAGCTGGTAAAAATTACCGTTTGTGCAAAAGAATGATGAACTGACCCGGCCAAAAACAACAACACTGTGCACACTGCACCGGCTGTTTTGAAAAAATTACTCCGTGGAGCAAAAACGCCGGTCGGTAATGCCACTGAACAAGGGCGTACAGACTTGAATTGCATAAGATGCAGCTTATAGTTAAAAACAGACTTCGAGACTTCCCGACGTTTCGGGAAGTTCAAATATTGAATTAGATGCGTAATCGGTTCAACATGTGCATGGATAATACCGGTTTTTATATAGCAGCAGCCTGCCCGGCATACAAATGCAAGGCAAACATTCACTACAAGCCGGTAAAGCCCCCTCCATGCGAAGGGCTAATCAGATGTTATTTTGACAACGGGATATTCGTTCAGGCGAGGAAAAGCGCAACAAAGGTAGCCGCAAAATACAATACGCCGTTTTTTTCGAAGCGTTAATTAACCATCGCTTCACACAGCAAAGCGGCTGAAGTGCCAACACAAAAACGCGTAAACACAAAAACACTGCTATCTTTGCGCCCTCAAACCGGAAAAAATGCTCGAAAAGTTCAAAGCCATTCGCGAAAAATTCCTTCACCTCGAAGAATTACTCTCCGACCCGGCAACCGTGGCCGATATGGATCGCGCCAAAAAGGTCAATAAAGAATATAAAAAACTCCAACCCCTTGTAGCCGTTATCAGCCGCTACGAGAAAACCCTGTCCAACCTCGAAAGCGCCCGCGCTATACTCGCCGAAGAGCGCGACCCGGAACTCCGCGACATGGCCCGCGAGGAAATTGAACTGCTCCAGCCCGAACTCGAAGCCCAGGAAGAAGAACTCAAGGTGCTCCTCACGCCCAAAGACCCCGAAGATGAAAAGGATGTGATTTTTGAAATCCGATCCGGCACCGGCGGCGATGAAGCGGCGCTGTTCGCCGGCGACCTGCTCCGCATGTACACCCGCTATTTCCAAAACCAGGGCTGGGAAGTGGACGTACTCGAAGAAACCCCCGGTTCGGTGGGTGGATACGCCAAGGTGGTGCTGGAAGTAAGCGGCGAAAACGTGTACGGCAAACTCAAATTTGAATCCGGCGCACACCGCGTACAACGCGTTCCCGAAACCGAAGCCAAAGGCCGCGTCCATACCTCGGCTGCGACCGTAGCCGTTTTGCCCAAAATGGAATTTGAAGACATCGATATCCGCAAGGAAGATATTCGCACCGACGTGTTCCGCGCCAGCGGCGCTGGCGGTCAGCACGTAAACCGTACCGAATCCGGCGTGCGTTTCACCCACTTGCCCACCGGTACCGTTGCCGAAAGTACGGAAAGCCGCTCGCAAATTAAAAACCGCGAGATCGCAATGGGCCGCTTGGTACAGCAAATCCGCGACAACCAGCAGCGCGAACAACAAAACAACCTCGCCTCACAACGCCGCAGCCTCGTCGGCTCCGGCGACCGCTCGGAAAAAATCCGCACCTATAACTGGCCTCAAAACCGCGTAACCGACCACCGGCTCGAAGGCGATTACAAAAATTTCAACCTCGACCGCGTTGTGGAAGGCGATCTCGAAGAACTGTTTGATGCCCTGCTGATGGCAGATAATGCCGCAAAATTGCAGGAAGATAATTAACCCCCCCCTATTTCAGCGCCTTGAACACCGCTTCCATATCCGCCAGCAATTGCTTGCCCGCCGGCGAAAATTTGGCAATCATCACAGGCTGATGTTTGCTCTGCACCAAAAAGGCAAAATTGTCGGCCAGCACTTCATCGGGGTGAATGATATATCCGGTGTTGTCTTTGATTTGTCGGAAAAAATCAGGCAAACTGTCGAGACTCAGGGTGCTTTTTAAGCCGTCCGGGCCGGTAACCACGCTGTAACGCCCGCTTGCAGAAGGCTTGATCTGGAAAAGGTTAAACTCCAGATAGGCAAAAAATTCGGTTTGCTCCGGATCATACCCGTCAGAATTGCTGTAAATAATCGGAATGGCCTCAATCTGGCTGCCATCCTCCATTTGCAATTTTATTTTTTGTGCAAAATCCACCCCGTCGGGGTTGTACAGCACGCGGCTGTCGAGTTTTTCCGGCAAATCCAGGTTGTCCAGGCCAAGACGTTCAAAACCAATAAGCCGGTACAGCTCGCGTTGCAGCGTCGGGTTGAGCCGGGAAACCACGTGAAACAACTCGTGGTACATGGTCGTGGTGAAGTTGTCGCGCTTGCGCGTAGCCAGTTCTTTTTCCGGAATAACAATACAGTTTTCACGGGTGTAATACACGCCTTCGCCGTAGTGTTTGGCGTGTGTCTTGATGAGTTTTATGGTATCGGGAAAAATTTTCGGATTGATCTCATTGACGTTCCTGAATACTTTTTCAAACACTTCTTTCACGGCTTTGCTCTCTTTTTCCGTAAAACTGCCCACATCGCTGCGCAAATAATCGAGATAATCGGGGAAAAGTGCGCTGCGCTCATTGGCATCGCTCAGGGGTTGTTTCATTTGTATGGACATCTCGCCGGCCGTCACGCGGGCAAAATAATCGTCAATCCGGTCAGTCGTGATGGTCGGCCCGGCCGCTACGCTGTCCAACAAAATCACCACATGCGTCGCATCGAGGTGCAGGGTATGGGTTGGCATATTCACCTCTTGTGCGCGACAGGCGATGGCGCCGCTAAGCAGCGCGGGCAACAGGAGGGCGGTCAAAAATTTTAATTTCATAGTATTGTAGAATGTTGTTCAGGTGCAAATGTCTGAAACTCCCAGATAAACACCGCACCCCCGTCGGGATTGTTCTCGGCCCGTATCTGTGCTTCATGCAAATCGGCAATAGAACGCACGAGCGCCAGGCCCACGCCCACGCCTTTGGCCGATTTCCGGTGTTGTGTGCTGCGAAAAAAAGGTTCAAAAATGAGTTGCAACTCTTCGGGCGGAATACCGGGACCATTATCGCGCACTTTCAGGTACAACATTCCGGAGGCTTCCTGCCCGATAAAAACCTGCGCGCGTTGTTCCGCACCATATTTACAGGCATTGTCAATCAGATTTTTAAACGCCACCTGCAACAAGGCCTCGTTGCCCCGGATCATCCATTGTTCTCCGGCGTCCTGCGCGGTATCGGTCACCACTTCAAAGCTGATTTTGTAGGCAGGATGTTGTTTTTTTAATGCTGCAATACTTTGCCACAACAATTCATCAAGGCGCAAAGGCAACATTTCCACTTCGCTGCCTTTGTGGTGTATGCGGGCTAATTGCATGAGCTTGTCCTGCATTTCTGAGAGCATTTCCACGTCTTCCAGCACGCTTTGCAGCGCCGTTTCATACACTTCCGGGCTGCGGCGTTTTTGCAGCGTCACTTCTATACGGGTGCGCATGGCGGTAAGCGGATTGCGCAACTCATGCGCAACATTCGACAAAAACATACGCTGCAAGCCAAATGCCTCCCCAACGCGACCCAACAATCGGTTAAACGTGGCACTCAGGCGCGACAACTCATCCTGGTTTTTATCTTCCGGCAGCCGTCGCTCTAAATTTTGATAGGAAATACCATCTACCGTATTCATAATATCCGAAACCGGCGCCAGCGCCCGGCCAGCAAACAACCAGCCTGCCGGTGCAATGAGCAACAAACCCGCAAAAAAACCAAGCAATAAAATACGATGCAGGTGCTGCAAACCAGTCGGGTCGCAATAGCCTTCGGCCACAATAATATACGGCTGATGCTGCGCGCTGCTGATGGCCCGACCGAGCGCGTGCAGGTTGTAATGCGGCGCATACGCCTCTTCCTGCCGCCATATTTTTTGTAAAAGCGCCGGCGAAACCGGCACAGCCTCCGGATGCACCGTAAAAATACGCTCGTAGGAGCTGTTGTAAATGCTGATATTGTCGCGGTAAGGCAGGTCCTCGGATTCGTCAGGGTCGGTCCAGACAGGTGGCGGCGGCTTCAGTGCTGCCGGGTCGCTGAGCAGCGAATTGGTGGTGAGGTATACTTTGGTGCGCAGCTCCTCGATAAAACGCTGCTCAATGTCGCGCTCGTAAAAAAAATACACCGCCAGCAACACGCCGGCCAGAATAACGGCGGCGAGCAGGGTATAATACAGCGTGAGGCGAGTGCGTATTTGCATTAGGTAAATTTGATGACCGCGCCAAGGGTAAGGCGCAAGATACGGCTCACATTCCGGCCGGAAAGTATATAGCCGCCGCTGAGCAAAAAGCCGGATTTCCCATTTTCAGAATAATACAACACGCCGCCCACCTGTGTGTACGACACGCCATAGGCCTGCGGCAAATCGGGCAGATTGGGTACATAATCGCTGCCACCCACGCTTTTTTGCCATTCCACCCAGGCGTCGGTGTAAAAGTGTTTGGCCGGAAAACCAACTTTAAACAGCACCGTGCTGTGGCCCGCCGGTCGCTCCGGCATATACGTGGGCCGGAAACGCCGCACCCCGGCAATATCTGCTTCCCTGAGTTTGTCGGCCCGCGGCGCGTAGCCCCCCGTGAGGTTGAGGAACAGGCCCAGGGGCGATTCCCACTGTACGATCAGGCGACCGGGAATACTCAGGGCGCGCTGCCCGAGTGCGCCTGCGGCCAAAGGTTCATAATCGGATAAGGGAAAAGAGGCACCCGCGCCAATCAGCAGGCCCAGCTTGCCGCCTTTTTTGCCTAAATCCTTGTAAACGGGACGATATTTCAGGTAAAAACCGCCATCCTGCAAGCCCTTTTGTGCATTGGTAAACACATAGGCGGCCGTACCCACCAGATCAAGTTTTTTCGTCAGACCGTATGCTGCAAATACACTCAGGGTATTGCCCCGGAATGCTTCATCGTAGCGCACGTTTTCGGCGCCTACAAAATCGCGGGCGTTGTTAAACGACAGCGATGGCGCCAGATCAAGCACGCCTTTGCCTTTCAGGTAGCCGTCGAGCGGGCCTTGGGCCGGGAGGGCAAGCGGCAGGAGCAGGAGTAGCGGAAGCAGTGGTTTCATGGAGGACGAAGATATAGTTTTTTGAAAAAATGCGCCAGGTGCTTGTTCGGCACAAAAAATTACCCGCTTTCGCCTCGGCCAGAGCGCCTGAACAACCCCTAAATCCCACCCACCACCTTCTCCAAAGTCGATTTAACCGCCTTCAAGCCCCGAATATCATCCTGCACCAGGATCAACTCGCGCGGGGTTTGTTTGATCGAAATACCGATAAAACGCCCCTGTTTGGCAATAAAGGCCATCACTTTGTTAAAATGTTCGGTGGAGTAAAACGACGACTGCGGGTCGCTGTGGAAATAACAACGCAGCTTGCCGCCTTTCAGAATCAGGCGGTCAAAACCAATCCGCTTGCAAAGCCATTGCAGGCGCAGGGCCTCAAACAGGTTTTCCACGGGCTTGGGCAATTTGCCAAAACGGTCGCGCAAACGCGCCGCGTAAGCTTCTATCCCCGCCTCGTCTTTTACGTTGTTCAGTTCGGTGTACAGGTTGAATCGCTCCTGAATATTGCTCACATAGTCGTCGGGAATGAGCATTTCCACGTCGGTTTCTATCGTGACATCCCTGACATAATCGCCCTTTTGTGCAATTTCTTCCTGGAAAAGGTCTTTAAAATCGCTTTCTTTTAATTCCTGAATGGCCTCGTCCAGAATTTTCTGATAGGTCTCAAAACCAATATCGGCAATAAAGCCCGATTGCTCGCCACCGAGCAGGTTGCCCGCACCGCGTATATCAAGGTCGCGCATGGCCACGGAAAAACCGGAGCCTAATTCGCTGAATTCTTCAATGGTTTTCAGGCGCTTGCGCGACTCCTGACTCAGCACGCTGAAGGGCGGCGCCAGCAGGTAACAAAAAGCCTTGGCATTGGAGCGCCCCACGCGCCCGCGCAACTGATGCAGATCGCTCAGGCCAAAGTGATCGGCCTGATTAATCATAATGGTGTTGGCGTTGGGAATATCTAAGCCGGTTTCAATGATATTGGTACAAACCAGCACATCGTGCTTGCGGTCTATGAACTCCACCAATACCTGCTCCAGGTGCTCGGAATCCATCTGGCCGTGGGCCATGGCGATGTCGAGATCGGGACAAAGACGGCGCAGGTTTTCCACCATTTTAGGCAGGTCGGTCACGCGGTTGTGGACAAAAAACACTTGTCCGCCCCGATGTACTTCTGCATAAATGGCGTCGCGGATAAGGTCGTCGTCGTATACGCGGACTTCCGTATGAATGGGTTGCCGGTTGGGCGGCGGCGTGCGGATAACGCTCAGGTCGCGCGCGGCCATGAGGCTGAATTGCAGGGTACGCGGAATGGGCGTTGCGGTGAGCGTCAGGGTATCTACGTTTACTTTTAGGCTGCGCAGTTTTTCCTTGGCGGCCACCCCGAATTTTTGCTCTTCATCTACTACCAGCAAGCCCAGATCTTTAAATTTTACATCTTTACCGAGCAGCGCATGGGTGCCGATGAGGATGTCGACCTGGCCTTTTTCCAACTTGTCCAGCACCTCCCGTTTTTCTTTTGCGGTGCGAAAACGGTTGATATAATCCACCGTAACGGGAAAATCTTTAAGGCGTTCGCTAAAGGTTTTCCAGTGTTGCAGGGCCAGAATGGTGGTGGGCACCAGAATAGCCACCTGTTTGCCATCCGTGCAGGCTTTGAACGCCGCGCGTATGGCTACTTCGGTTTTACCAAAACCCACATCGCCGCAAATCAGGCGATCCATGGGGTATTGTTTTTCCATATCGCCTTTTACGTCCACGGTCGCCTTGTACTGATCGGGCGTATCTTCATACATAAAACTGGCTTCCAGCTCGTTTTGCAGGTAGCCGTCGGGCGGGAAGGCATGTCCGGGCGCACCGCGACGTTTGGCGTACAGGCGGATGAGATCCGCCGCGATGTCTTTAATTTTCTTTTTGGTGCGAGCCTTGAGCTGTTTCCAGGCGTCGGAGCCGATTTTGGAGAGTTGGGGTGCTTCGCCGTCTTTGCCGAGGTATTTGGAAATTTTGTGCAGCGAGTGGATGCTGACGTACAGGATGTCGTTGTTTTTGTACACTAAGCGCACGGCTTCCTGGGTTTGTCCGCCGATTTCGATTTTTTGCAAACCGGAAAATTTACCGATCCCGTGGTCGATATGCGTCACATAATCGCCGGGTTGCAATTCGCGGAGCAGGCGTACGTTGAGCGCCTGTTCTTTGCTGAATCCCTGGCGCAGGCGATACTGGTGGTAGCGCTTGAAAATCTGGTGATCGGTGAGGCAGGCCACGCGCAGGGTTTCGTCGCGGAAGCCTTCATAAATGGCCGTTTCCACGGGCAGCCATTGCACATTGGCCTTTAATTCGCGAAAAATGGCCTTCAGGCGGTCAATTTGTTTGGGGTTGTCGGAAAAAATATAGGTCTCGTATCCGGCCGACTGGTTTTCATGCAAGTGCCGGATGAGCAGGTCGAAATTTTTATTAAAATCGGGTTGCGGTTTACCCGGCATGTCAATGTGCAGGGTCGGTTTGAAATCAGCCAATGCAGGTTCGGAACCCACGCTGAATTTTTCTAAATAAACCATCGGGTAATCTGCCAGATCGGCGGCAACACCGGAAGGCAGCAGGAAGGCGCGGTCGCGGAATATTTCGCGCAAGGCCGCCGAATCTAAAGCCGTCAGTTTGGCCGCAAAGGGTTCCACACGATCGAAGCAGTATTTCAGGCGCTCGACAAAATATTGCGCGTCGCTCATCCACACCACCGAACCCTGGGGCAGAATATGCAGCAGGGAAGTCTTCTCTTCCTGCTTGAAACGCGTATTGAGGTTGGGCACAATGCTCACGCCGCGGCCCTCCTGCAATACTTTCCCTGCATTTGGCTCTTCATCAACGGCAATGGTGATGACGCCCGAATCGTCCGGCGTTCCGGCGGGCAGGGCGTTTTGCGCAGGTCGGTTGTAGCGGCCTTGCTGCGCCAGCAAAGGCGTCGTAAGCTGCGTAATGGGGTCAAAAAGACGGATGCGCTCTACCTCATCGTCAAACATTTCAATACGATAGGGCAAATTATTGCCCCAGGAAAACAGGTCGATAATGCCGCCGCGAATACTGAACTGACCCGGCTCATACACAAAATCCGTGCGCTCAAAACCATATTCCACAAGGGTTTCAATCAGAAATTCAATGTCTAATTTTTCCCCGATATTAATCAGCAGCCGGCTTTTTGCCAACACCTCCGGCGCCACAACTTTTTCAAAAAGCGCTTCCGGATAGCTTACCAATACATAACCCGGACTCCCCTCTGCAAGGGGCGTAGTGATTTTATTGACCGTTTCGGCGCGTTGGAGCACCTGGGTCGGACTAAGGTCTTCGTAAAAAGAGGGGCGTTTGAAGCTGTCGGGGAAAAACAGCACATTTTGTTCGCCGAGAATCCCTTCGAGGTCGTTTTGCAAATAAGCAGCCTCTTCTTTTGAATTGGCGATATACAGCTGGACAGGCCCGCCGGGCAAAGCAAGCCCGGTAGCAGCGAATACAAAGGATTTTTGCGCGCCGCTAAGCCCTTTGAGCTGCACCCGGGGAGGCTGCTGCGGGGCATAGCCCTTGAGGATTTCGGAGAGTCGGACCACCCCGGAGTGCTCCCGATACGCATGGAGCAGGTGATGTATATTACTCATGGATTATTTTGCCGGAAACCCGGCGACAGATTAACCGATGAAACACCGGCTGCACAAGAAATGTTCTTTCCCGCAAAGATAGACGTCCGTTGAAACTCACAAGGAGTCGAGCAAAAATTTACGCAGGGTATTCAGTGCCCAGGTAGCACTGAGCTGAATGTTCTTCATCCGGTCGCGCCCGAAAACAGTCTTGAACGCCACGCAACGATTGCGGTCGGCAACGGCAATCCAGACGGTGCCCACGGGTTTCTCCGCAGAGCCGCCATCCGGCCCGGCAATGCCTGAAATCGCCAGGGTCACATCCGCGCCCAAGGCCTCCAATGCTCCGGTGGCCATTTCCCGCACGGTAGCTTCACTGACTGCGCCATGTGCATCCAGGGTTTCGGCCTGCACGCCCAGCACTTTCATTTTTTGTGTGTTGGAATAAGTCACCGCCGCGCCCTGAAAATAGTTCGACGCGCCCGGCACGCTGGTAATCAGGTGCGCAATATAGCCGCCGGTACAGCTCTCGGCGGTGCCCAATTGCTTGTTTTGGGCCAGCAGCAGGCGCCCGACCACGCGTTCGAGACTGTCGTCCTCAAAGCCATAGAGCCATTCGGGTATTTGCGCAGCCAGTTGGTCGCGGTACTGATCCAGTTCCGCCTCTAATTTTTCCTGCGCATCTGCGACAAGCACGCCAGGCCATGTGGCGCTCAGGCGCAGGCGCACCTGTCCAAGCGCGGGCAGGTAGGCGAGTTTGATATGGGGCGGCAGGGCATCTTCAAATGCCTCAATACGTTTGGCAATATTGCTCTCCCCTTCGCCGACGGTCAGCAGGGTGCGGTGTGCAATCGGGCGCACCTGAAAGTGTGTGCGCAGGCGCGGTATTACCTCCTGCTCCATCAGGTATTCCATTTCAAAAGGAACACCGGGCAGGGAGATGTATACTTTGCCGTCGGCTTCAAACCACATGCCCGGCGCCGTACCAACTTTATTGACCAAAATGATCGCTTTCAGCGGCAGGGTCGCCTGATCGCGCATGGCTGGCGGCAGGGGACGGTTTATTTTTTCAAAATAGCCGGCAATCCGCTGATGGGTTGCTTCGTGAAAAGCCATTTCGGAGCCGAAAAGTTCGGCCAATGTTTTTTTGGTAATATCGTCTTTGGTGGGGCCAAGTCCGCCGGTCATAATCACAACATCCGCTGCTGCTGCTGCATGAGCTACCCCGCCCAGAATGGCTTCGCGGGTGTCGCCAACGCTGCTTTTGCCGTTTACAGCAATACCGGCCTGATTGAGTGTGCGACTCATCCAGGCGGTGTTGGTATCTATAATTTGCCCGATGAGAATTTCATCGCCGATGGTCAATAAGTGTGCGTGCATGGGAATTTAGCGGATTTCCTGATAGTTTTTGTATTCGCCCGGCCGCCAGCCAAACCAGCGTTCCGTAAATTTGCTGAGCCGGTCTTTCCACGACCAGCGTACCTGCGCCGGATTGGTTTCAAAATGCCAGTTCATGCTGCTGATACGCGCCTGCATGGCTGCCGGATGTGTGCCGGCAAACGCTTCCAGCGGTTCGCTGCCATCGTAATGATACGTGGGCGCAGCGCCTACGTGTTCGCTGACCCAGTCGTCGGAATGCCAGAGTTTATTAAAACTTTGCTGCTTGCGCTGCTGGTCGGCCGGGTGTTTTACCCAGCCATAGTGATATACCCATGCGGCTACGGGGCGAACGCGCAATTTGCGCAAAGTAGCACCCGTTTGCAGGCGAAAGCCCTGCGCGTCGCGGTAAGAACGGATGGATTTGTTGTTGCGCAGCACCCTCACCTCCCGGCGATACCAACGGCGCGATGCGCCGGTAAAATCGTAGGAGCCGTAGAAATGCCGGTACTTAAATACCAAACCTTCTGTTGCCGGATCGCTCAACCATTCCTGCATGGCAGCCCGGATGGCGGGGTAATCGGCTTCGTGCAGCACCTCATCGGCTTGCAGATAAATGCACCAGTCGTATTCCTCAGGAATAGCGTCGAAAGCCTTGTCGGTTTCGATAGCCAGCACACGACCGCCTTCGCGAAGCGCGTCATCCCAGACCGTTTCCAGAATATGTAATTTAGGCTCCTTCAAACCCTGCACCAGCGCGAGGGTTTCATCGTCGGACTGGCCGACGGCGATATACACGGCGTCGCAGAGGGGCAGGAGCGAGCGCAGTGATTCCAGTACGGGGTAATCGTAGCGGACGGCATTGCGCACAAAGGTAAAACCGGCAATTTTCATGCGGCGGTCTTAAAAAACATGGCGTTCTGCATGATAGCTGGAGCGCACCAGCGGGCCGCTTTCCACGTATTTGAAGCCTTTGGACATACCGACTTCTTTGTATTCGGCAAAAAGATCGGGGTGAATGAACTCGGCCACCTCCAGGTGCATTTTGGTGGGTTGGAGGTATTGCCCGATGGTCAGGATTTCGCAGCCGTGCTCAAGCAGGTCGTCCATGATCTGAAAAACCTCTGTTTTGGTTTCACCCAGGCCGACCATAAAACCCGTTTTGGTGCGTTTGCCGTAGTCGCGGATGCGGCGTATTTGTTCGAGGCTGCGTTCGTATTTTGCCTGCGGGCGTACTTTCCGGTAAAGGCTGGCTACCGTTTCCATATTGTGGCTGACCACCTCTTGTCCGGCAGAGATCATGCGTTCGAGGGCTTCCCAATTGGATTTTACATCGGGAATCAGCGTTTCAATGGTCGTTTCCGGCGAGCGTTCTTTTACGGCGCGTACGGTTTGGTACCAGATTTCGGCGCCGCGATCTTTGAGTTCGTCGCGGTTGACCGACGTTATTACGGCGTGTTTAACCTGCATGAGCCAGATGGCTTCGGCAACACGGCGGGGTTCATCTTCGTCGTATTCGTTCGGGCGGCCGGTTTTGACGGCGCAGAACGAGCAGGAGCGGGTGCAAACATTGCCCAGAATCATAAAGGTGGCGGTGCCGGCGCCCCAGCATTCGCCCATATTGGGGCAGTTGCCGCTTTGGCAAATGGTGTGGAGTTTGAATTCATCCACAATACCGCGCACATTGCGGTAATTTTCGCCCATAGGCAGGCGTACTTTAAGCCATTCGGGGCGTTTTGGGCGCGATTCGGCGGGAGCGGAGCTGATGGGCAGTTCTATCATAGACCCTTTTTGGAAAGGATTGGAAATATCAAGGCGTATAAACAGCGGCGTAAAACGAAAGTTCAACACACCTTGCGGCCCGCAAAAGTACGCTATTAGCGGCGTTTACCGAGTTGTAAGTTGACAAAGAAATTGAAGAAAGCCTGTTTGTTGCTTTCGTTGTCGGAAAGTATTTTGGCTTTGGTCGCAAAAACATCCACCATACAGCCGATTTCGAGGGCTTTTACCACTTCATCAAAGGCGCCCCAGTCGAGGTGCAGGGCCAGCGATGCATTGGCGCCGGGCAGGGGTTTGATTTCCGCCAGTCCGCGCGTAAACGAAGAAGCGCCGAGAATGCGGGTATTGTCGAGAAAAACGGCCGCATTTTCGTCGCTGTAACGCTCATGCGACACCCGGCTTTCTCCGGGGTTGGAGCCTGGACGGCGGAGGGCTAAGTAATAGGGTTTGAGCAGGCCCAGTGTTGGTCCGAACGAATAGCTCATACCTACGGCTACGCCTTTTTGTTTGGCTTTTTCAGAAAAATAGCGTTTTGCGCCCCAGCCGGCGCGCAGGGCCAGCAGGTTGTTTTGTTTGCCGTAAATAAAAGAGCGAAAAGAGCGGCTCACCGTTGGGTTGGGGCTTTGGCGCAGTTCCTTGGTATGCTTGATTTCTCCGAAACTGAAATGATAATACGTGGTGCGGTAATACGTGCGCAAACGCCCGAACTCAATGCCGGGCGCGTAGCCCCGGTTGGTGGTCGCCTTGAGGTTGATGGCCGTTTCGCGTTTGTAAATAATGCCCAGGCCGGTGCTCGGTGGTTTATAGTTGCTCTGTGCCGCAGCGCCAAAGGCTGCGACGATCAGTAAAAGCGTCGGAAATAAGCGTGTAAGCATACGCATTGGAGTCTATTGCTGCAAAAAGAAGTTCCAAAATTAGCCTTTATTTCGATTCAAACAAGCCTTAGTGCCTAAAGTTTCATATTTCCTTATCTTTGCAGACAAAATTAGCAGCAAGCCGGCCCCATCCCGGCGCTTTTTTATGCCAATCGACATCATTTTTCTTGCGGTTTTAGGCTACGGTTTCTGGATAGGCTACAACCGGGGCATCATCAGTACGGTGATGAACATCCTCCTGTATGCTTTTGGCATCACCCTTTCCTTTAAACTGACCCCCGTTACAACCAACATCCTCGAACGGCTGTTTAACACCGATAATCCCTCGCTGTTTATGGCAGCGTTTATCGTCAATATGGCTTTGCTCATGTTCGTCATGCGGCAGGCCGTCAATGCCGTGGAAGGCGCCCTGCGCGTGGCCTATCTCGGCTTTTTTAACCGCGCCCTCGGCGGCGCCCTCGTGGGCGGTTTCGGGGTGCTGATTTACAGTGTACTGATCTGGTTTTTGGTAAAGGTGCATTTCCTCAACGACGCTACCCTGCGCGAATCGCGTATGTATGAGCGCGTGCTGGAACCGCTGCCCGGACAAGCCAAATCCGCCGCCGACCGTATGCTGCCCTACGCCCAGGATATTTGGGATACGGTGGTCGACTGGATGGATCGGGTGGAGAAATACGGCAACGACAAAGTGCCTGACGGCAAAAAAGAAGACGGCAAACCCTATAAGCTGCCCGATGACGGGCGGAACCCGATTTTTGAAGATTACCCGCAGGACAAAACACCTGCAAAAAAGCAAAATAACCAAGGCGAAAATGATAACGCCGACACACAATAATCGTTCAGGCAAGCCCTGCCTCGCAAATCCCGGCATATGATTTATTCCAACGCTCTTTCCGATATGCTGCGCCGCCCGCGCCGCAACCGCCGCACCGATGCCATCCGCGGAATGGCCAACGAAACCCACCTGACCGTTGATCACCTCATTTTTCCGCTTTTTGTACTCGAAGGAAAAGGTATTCGCAGTGAAATTAAATCGCTGCCCGGTATTTTTCGCTTCTCGCCTGATGAGTTGCTGCGCGAAATTGAATCCTGCATGAACCTCGGTTTGCGCAGTTTTATCCTTTTTCCGGCCGTGGCGGAAAGCCTGAAAGACCAAACCGCAACGTATAGCTACCACCCCGAAAACTTTTACCTGCACGTCGCGCGGGAAATCAAAAAGCGCTTCCCCGAATGCTGCCTCATCAGCGATGTCGCCATGGATCCGTACAGCAGCGACGGCCACGACGGATTAGTGCGCGACGGCGCCATTATCAACGATGAAACCCTGCCGATTCTGGCCCAAATGAGCGTCGCGCAGGCTGAAGCCGGGTTTGATATGCTCGGCCCTTCCGATATGATGGACGGCCGGGTGGGCTTTATGCGCCGCGCCCTTGATGAAGCCGGGCATTACAATACCGGCATTCTGGCCTACACCGCCAAATATGCCAGCGCCTTTTATGGCCCTTTCCGCGACGCCCTCGACTCTGCGCCCAAACACGGTGATAAAAAAACCTACCAGATGAACCCCGCCAACAAACGCGAAGCACTCATTGAGGCCGAATTGGATACACTGGAAGGCGCTGATATGCTGATGGTAAAACCGGCACTGCATTACCTCGACGTGATTCAAACCCTCAAAAGCGCCTCCAACCTGCCCATTGCCGCCTACCACGTGAGCGGCGAATGCGCCATGCTGCGCGCTGCCTGCCAGAACGGATGGCTCGATTTTAACCGCGCCATGCCCGAAACACTGATCAGCCTTCGCCGCGCCGGCGCCGATGTTATCCTGACCTATTTCGCCAAGGATTACGCTGAAATGCAACGCTCATAATCCATACAACCCGAATTGGACACAACATTTGTATGCAAACCCTTATAGATACGCACGCCCACCTCTATTCTCCCAAATTTGAAAACGACCGGCACGATATGGTGCGCCGCGCCCTTGAAGCCGGCATTACACGGATGTACCTGCCCAATATCGACGCCGAATCCATCAGCAGTATGCTCGCCCTCGAAGCAGCATTTCCTGAAAATTGCTTCGCCATGATGGGCCTGCACCCCTGCTCCGTTCAGCCCGATACCTGGCTGGAAGAACTCGCCCTCGTGGAGCGCCACCTCGGCGAACGCCAATGGGCCGGTATCGGCGAAACAGGCATTGACCTTTTTTGGGATAAAAGCACGCTCGATATCCAGATTGATGCCTTTAAACGCCAGATCGAATGGGCCAAAGACCTCAATCGCCCCATCATCATTCACAGCCGGGAAGCCAACACCGAAAGTATTCGGACTGTAAGGGAAGGCCAGGACGGCCGACTGCGCGGCATATTTCACTGCTTTTCCGGCAGTGCCGATGAAGCCCGTGAAATGATTGATCTCGGTTTTATGATCGGTATCGGCGGTACCATCACTTACCCCAAATCCGAGCTGCCCCAGGTGCTTAAAACCGTTCCGCTGGAGCATATCGTGCTGGAAACCGACGCGCCCTACCTGCCCCCGGTGCCCCATCGCGGCAAACGCAACGAAAGCGCTTTCATCCGCCACGTCGCAGAAATGCTCTCCGAAGTAAAGGTGCTGCCGCTTTCCCAAATCGCGCGGGTCACCACAGAAAATGCCCTTCGGATGTTCGCCTGATGCGTCGTTTCAAAAAGTTGCCACGAATGATGCCCCTCTAAAACACTAAAACACCCAAACACTCAAAAAACTCATCGTTCATCACTCATCGTTCATCGTTTCAAAAAACTCATCGTTCATCGTTTCAAAAAGTTGCCACGAATGCACGAATGAAACCCCTCTAAAACACTAAAACACCCAAACACTCAAAAAACTCATCGTTCATCACTCATCGTTCATCGTTTCAAAAAACTCATCGTTCATCGTTTCAAAAAGTTGCCACGAATGCACGAATGAAACCCCTCTAAAACACAAAAACACCCAAACACTCAAAAAACTCATCGTTCATCACTCATCGTTCATCGTTAATGAATTCTTTTATCAATGGCCAATGGACGCCTGCCGACAGCGGCAAAACCTTCCCGGTTACCAATCCGGCCAGTGGTGAAGTCCTAGCCGAAGTAGCCGATTGCGGCAGCGCCGAAACGCAACGCGCCATCGAAGCAGCGGCAGCAGCCCTGCCCGCCTGGCGCGCCAAAACGGCCCACCAGCGCAGCAGGTTATTACAGAAATGGCATGACCTGATTATGGCGAAGGCCGATGAACTCGGCAGCCTGATGACCAATGAACAAGGCAAACCTCTCGCCGAAGCCCGCGGCGAGGTGCGCTACGGCGCTTCGTTTATTGAATGGTTTGCTGAAGAAGGCAAACGCGCCTACGGCGATATCATTCCGGCCCAACAATCCAACCAGCGCCTGCTGGTGATGAAAGAGCCGGTGGGCGTAGTGGCGGCCATCACGCCCTGGAATTTCCCCATCGCCATGATTACCCGCAAGGTGGCGCCCGCACTTGCCGCCGGCTGCACCGTGGTGCTCAAACCCTCCGAAGAAACACCGCTCAGCGCCCTGGCTTTGGCCGAACTGGCACAAGAGGCGGGCATCCCCGACGGCGTTTTGAACATCGTCACCGGTATGAATGCCGCCGAAATCGGACAAACCCTGACGCAAAGCACGCTCGTGCGCAAACTCTCCTTTACCGGCAGCACGGCCGTCGGCAAATTGCTGCTGCGCCAATGCGCCGATACGGTGAAAAAAGTATCGCTGGAACTGGGCGGCAATGCCCCCTTTATCGTTTTTGACGACGCCGACCTCGACGCGGCCGCAGAAGGTGCGCTGGCTTCCAAATACCGCAATGCCGGACAAACCTGCATTTGTTCCAACCGCATTTTTGTACAAGACAGCGTTTACGACGCTTTTCTGGAACGCTTTACGCCCCTGGTGGCAGCACAAAAAGTAGGTCCCGGCGCCGAAAAAGGTGTACAAATTGGTCCGTTAATCAATCAGAAAGCACTCGGGAAGGTGCAGCGCCTGCTCGGCGACGCTATTGGAAAAGGCGCCCGCGTGCTGACCGGCGGCAAACACGCCGGCGGCAACTTTTTTGAACCTACCGTTGTGGCAGATATTCAACCGGACATGGACATTATGCGTGAGGAAATTTTCGGTCCCGTAGCGCCCATCATTCGTTTTTCCACAGAGGCGGAAGTCATTCAAATGGCCAACAACACCGAGTATGGCTTAGCCGCCTATTTTTACGGCCGCGACGTCAGCCGTATTTTCCGCGTAGCGGAAGCCCTCGAATACGGCATGGTTGGCGTCAATACCGGCATGATCTCCAGCGCGGTGGCGCCTTTCGGCGGCATCAAGGAAAGTGGCATCGGCCGGGAGGGTTCTTATTACGGTTTAGAGGAGTTTTTAGAGACAAAGCTGGTTTGTATTGGCATATAATAACTCAGGGAATGTCGTAAAAACGTCATTGCGCGCAAAGGGATTACCCTAATTTCACGGGCAAAAAAGAACCCATGCGTTTTACAATTACAATCTTCCTGCTGCTGACCGCTTTCGGCTCGGCGCTGCATGCGCAGCAAAACTATTACACCGTAAAATTTCCTGACGACAAAACCATCATCGGATGCGGCGCCGCACCCAGCGGCGATGCACCGGTCATTACCTACCAGAACTACAATTGTGGTTTTAATGTGGGGGTTTCGTACAACGATCAGGTGTTTTACCTCAACAACACCAAGGGCTGCGCCAAGGTAGTGCGCACCTGGAAACTCATCTGGTGGTGCGATTATGACCCCAACTACTACCAGCCCACCATCATCATTAATCCGGACAACACCGACACCGGCCCGACGGTACAAGCCAATGCCCAAAACCACGGTTATCTGCAATATGTGCAGATCATCAAAATCCGCGATGTAGATGCCCCGCAAATCCTCAACTGTCCGGCTAGCCCGGTCACGTTTTGCGACTACACCGGCAACGACCCCGCACAGTACAACAGCAACTACATTGACCGCTGCGAAGGCCCGGTAGACCTGCAAATCAACAGCACCGACGCCTGTTCCGGCAGCGACCTGATTGTTACCTACCGCCTGTTCCTCGACCTCGATGGCAACGGCTCCATGGAAACCCTGCTTTCCAGCAATGCCCCTACCGCCTGGCCTATTGAACATACCATCAATGGCGCGGTGCGCACGTCCAAAGTGAAGTTTCCCACCGGTATCGGCCTGCCTTACGGCAAACATGCCATCGAATGGATTGTAAATGATAAATGCGGCAACAGCAAAACCTGTAAATATGAATTTACGGTAAAAGACTGCAAAGCGCCGACCCTCACCTGCCGGAACGGACTCAGCGTCAACATCATGCAAACCGGCATGATTACCATCAACCTTACAGACTTGCTGCTCTACAAATTTGATAATTGCACGCCGGTTTCACAAATAAAAACCGGTATCCGCATTAAAGGCACCGATGTCGGTTTTCCGGAAAACAGCCCCAGCGTGACCTTTACCTGTCAGGAACTGGGTAAAATTGAAGTAGAAATATGGGGACAGGATGCCTACGGCAATGCCGATTACTGCCTTACCTATGTGGACGTGCAAGACCATGTGGGCGCTTGTCCGCCTCCCGGCCCGGCCGGCGGAAACCTCAAAACCGCTTATGGCATGCCCCTGAGTGGCGCAAAATTGCAGCTTCAATCTATCGTTCCGGGCGATAACCTGGCGCTTGAGGCCGCCACAGATGCCGAGGGTAATTTCCAGTTTGGCGCCAACACACCGTTCTGCAATTACAAACTCACGCCCGGCTACAGCAGCCTGCCCACAGAAGGCTTCAATATTGCCGACATCCTCCTGACCTCGCGGCACCTGGCGGGTCTCGACACCTTAAAATCGCCCTTCCAACTGCTCGCTGCCGATGCCGATGGCAATAAGAGCATTGCAGCTACCGACCTGAGCGTGATGAACGATGTATTGCTGGGTACGCAAACGCAATTTGGCAGCAACTGGCAGTTTGTACCGAGCACCCATCCCTTCCCGCAGCCGGCAAATCCCTGGTTGTTACCTTTGCCGGGCACCATTCAGTATGCCTGCGCCAATTCCATTACTAATCTGCCCCGCTCCTTCACCGCCATCAAAATCGGCGATGTGAACCAGTCGGCCCTCGCCTCCCTGCAAAACAAAAATACAGAAGATCGCGCCGTTGAAACCCAATGGCATTTCGGCCTGCGCCGCGAGCGCTTCAGCGCCAGCGATGAAATTCAGGTGCCGGTTTACCTGCCCCTGGAAAGTGATCTGGCGGCTTTCCAACTGGCCCTGGAATACAGCACCAACGACCTGCAACTGATGCAGACCATTCCGGGCGTGGTTGCGGCCAAGTCGCTGTTTGCCGATGCACAGGGTCAGGTGCGCGCCCTTTGGTACAGCCCGGACGCCACCGCGCCGGTGGCTGAAGGCGCCGCACGCCCCATCGCTTTTACCTTAGTGTTCAAAGCCCTTCAAAGCGGCACCGTACAAAACAGCATTCAGCTGGGCTTCGACTTCAGCTCCGAGGGCGTACAACCCAACCTGAAAACTGCGATGTTGGGCCTGGAATTTTTCTCCCAGAATGCCAACACTGGCATTGCGCTGTTGCCGGTACAGCCCAATCCGGCCAAAGAAGTCATCAATGTCAGTTTTGAGGTGGCCGAAAGCGGTCCGGTACAAATCAGCCTGCATGATATTTCCGGTCACCTGCTTCAAACGCAACAATTCGACGCCGAAGCCGGCCTCAACAGCCTGCAAATGCCCGTTCCGGCATTGCCCTCCGGCAGCCTGCTGCTTCTGAATGCACAAAGTGCGCAAGGCCGCGATGTGCAGAAGGTGATGATTAAATAAGGGGAATTTGCTGATTTTCAGCAAGTTTTGGAAAAATGGGAAACAGCGCGTTATAGATTTTTATAACGCGCTGTTTTTTTTGATTTTTTAAATTTAGTCATTCGACTCGTCGGTGCGACTTTTGTCGCCAGACGAATATAGCACAGGCTTAAAAAGCGACTGACAAGTTTGACTCGCCCGACGGCAAGCTATTACGGGCGATATTACTGCCAATATCACCCACCAGCCAACGCGGCTCAACTTTCAGGCGCTGGAGGATACCGAATTGCGGGTTGCCAAATGGGAAACCTTGCAACAGTTGGGCAACCAGCACCCTTTTGTGTGGAAATTTTTCGCCCGCTATTTTCAGCAGCTTTGTGTGCGGCTTGTTTCCCTTTAGCATAGAAGCGTTTTGTATTATCACTGGCTTAAAGTGTCTTTTTAAACATGGTTTAAGCCGGCAATAAAAAATTATTACTGGCTTAAAGTGATATTTTTGTATAGGTTTGAGCCAGTAATAATTAAAATTGGCGTACTTTTGTACACGCACACTTAATCGCCTTTAGTATGGAAAATACACGTTTTTTTACAGGTAGAGAGGAGGAAACGACTACTTTGCGGTCGTTGATGCACACCCCCCATGCTGATTTAGTTGCCGTGATTGGTCGCCGTCGCGTTGGTAAAACTTATTTAATCAAACACGCTTTTAAAAATCAGTTTGCCTTTCATATCACAGGAATTAAAAATACCGATAAGCAGACCATGATCCGGGCATTTGTCACAAAAATTGAAGAAATCTCAAAATCGAAATTTCCTGTGGCTATTCCCGACAATTGGTTGGACGCCTTTAATATTTTGAAGCGCTATTTAAGTTCTCTGAAAACTGCGAAGAAAAAAGTCATCTTTTTAGATGAGTTTCCCTGGATGGACAGCCATAAATCAGGCTTTTTAGCTGCATTTGAATTTTTCTGGAACGATTGGGCAGTTGATCAAAACATCACGGTCATTGTCTGTGGATCGAGTACAACCTGGATGCTGAACAATGTGCTTAATAACCAGGCGGGGCTGCACAATCGAATCACAAAATACGTCCGTTTAGAACCCTTTACCCTTCGCGAGGTACAGGAGTTTTTTTATTCAAAAGGTAACCGGCTTCCGCAGTACGATATAGTTCAACTATATATGGCATTGGGTGGCATACCTTATTATCTGAATGAGGTTCAACAGGGCGAATCGGTTGTTCAAAATATTGACCGTATCCTTTTTTCGGAGAAAAGTTCGCTCAAAAACGAATTCCAAAACTTGTACCGTGCTTTGTTTGATCCACATGAAAAGTACGAATTGGTAGTGCGCGCACTGTCCACGAAGCAAAAAGGATTGACCCGCCAGGAAATTATTGAGGCCACCAAAATCAGCAATGGGGGAGGTCTGACGCGGATTTTGAAAGAATTAGAGGAGTGCGCCTTTATTCGCTCATTTGCGCCGTTGGGCAAAGAGAAAAAAGACCTGATCTATCGCCTGATGGATGAATATTCACTGTTTTACTTTCAGTTCAATCCGTATAAAAACAGCGCAGGCAGCTTTATTCAGATAAGCGGAAGCCCAAAGTACAAATCCTGGACGGGTTTTGCTTTTGAATCATTGTGTATCCGCCATGCTCAACAAATAAAGCAGGCTTTGGGTATCAGTGGTATCTATGCTGTCGAGGGTGCATTCTACGCCAGAGGAGGCGAAAATATGGAGGGTTTCCAGATAGATATGCTTATTGATCGAAACGACCACGCCATCAATCTGTGTGAGATGAAATTTTACGCCACAGAATATGAGTTAACTAAAAAAGAAGCAGAAAAACTGCATCAGCGCCGCGAAATGTTCCGAGCTAAAACGCAAACAACCAAATACCTTATCAATACCCTGATAACAACATTTGGCCTGAAAACGAATGCGTATAGCTCAAGTGTAGTAGATAAAGTGCTTAAAATGGAGGCATTGTTTTCATAGTTTCTGACCTTACCGCATCATGGAAAAAAAGAACATCGTTTTCATCGCAAAAAGCCTGGATGGCTACATCGCAGGGAAAAACGGCGAGTTGGACTGGCTGTTTTCCGTGCCAAATCCCGACAATGTGGAAACCGGTTTTGGTCCGCTCATGGATGAAATAGACGCCGTCGTGATGGGCAAAAACACCTTTGATTTTTTATTGGGTTATGAAGGCGACTGGCCTTACGCAAAGCCTGTGTTCGTCCTGAGCAATTCCTTAAAGACTGTTCCGGAACGCTTCGCGGACAAAGTGAGCCTGCTAAGCGGCAACCCGCCGGAGGTATTGAAAACCATACACGCCAGGGGCTGCTACAAGCTCTACATCGACGGCGGCCGAACCATACAAAGTTTTCTGGAGCTGGATTTGATTGACGAATTAAGGATCACCACCATACCCATTTTACTGGGCGGCGGCGCACCTTTATTTGGCGATTTATCAGCGGCACTGATGTTTGAGCATGTCAAAACGGAGGTGTTTTTGGGTGCCCTGGTACAAAGTTGGTACCGGCGGAAAAGGTGAGCAAGGTTTTTTAAAACTTCATTGCGTATTCGGGAGCGCTTGTTTATCGTGCAAATTTTTTTCAAAAAAATCCTTATTGCTCGCGGAATCTCAATAATTTTTGCCACATTCCGCAAGCAATAAGGCTATCTGTTTTTGAGTAAAACTGATCTCAGCCGTCTAAGCTAACGCAGCAATGTCCGGAAATCTCATGTTGCTGAAAGATTAGGTTGCTTTTACACTTTAATCCAGAAATGATGTAATCTAATTGAACTTCCGTTTTTGCGAGTATGTACAGAAATCAATTTAGCAGAAGTAGCTAATTGAGTCAGCATTTTTATTTGTTCCACATCATTCCAAGTCGCGTCTCTAATCCATTGATTAATTTTAATGTACCAAGAGTTAATACTCCCGTTTTTGATAAAAGCCATCACCCCGCTATCTGCAAGGGGAATATTCTGATTATCTAAACCATGTTCTAAATCTTTAAACCTTTGAATTGCCGCACCTTTACCATATACATATTCATACTCATTTCTGATCTTATTGGACGTACTTTTGGGCGTTGGAAGTACCTTAGCCTCAATAACAAATATCACATGTACACCTTTGTATACAGCAATATCTACGGTACTACTACCTTTCTGAGCATTTTCACGACAAAAATAATACCTTGACTGACAAGAATTAGTCATAAATAGGCAATAAGCCGTAGAATGCTGATTTTCATTTTTCTTTAACCTTAATACTTCTTGAAACTCCTGCGATACAGGAAAATCATCAAGATCCCGCCCAATGATGACGAGAAGATCCTCAACCAACTTATTAGGACTTAATTCTCTAAAAGTTTCTATTCCGTTCATCATATGATTCAGTATCCTGCCTTTTTCAAATCCATAAATGTATCATCTGCATCGCGCAATGCAATAGATTGGAGCCAGTAACGCCTTGCTTTGGGCTTAATCAGGTACACACAATCAAAGCCATTTACATGTTGATAATAACGAATGATTCTTTTATGCCGAACGCCTGTACCTGACTGCGAATGATCTATTATTGCGTGAATCTCACTCTCCGCACCAGTATGAAAATTATACTCCAAGCCCCCATTCTTTCCAAAGCCCAGTTGGTAAATAATCAAGGTAGGCGTTTCGATTACTCTGCCAGGCTGCCATGATTTGCCGTTTTCGGCGTAGATGTCATTTAGGGTTTCACAAAAGGTTGAGCCAAAATTTTTTAATTCAGGTTGCGTAATGGAGTCGTGAAGGACTTTTCCATCATCACCCTCGTTTATCGCTTTGCCCAAATGACGATAATACTTCAATACATCACTGATAATAATTGACTCTTCATTGGATGTTTCTAAATATTTTTCGTCATTAGGGTAGGGTAAATTGTCTATATCTTCTTTTAGAAAAGAAGTCTCGTGAGAAACCATAACTCTCGAACTTCTTCCTAAAATAAATGCCTTGAACAGGTCGGAGGTAGAAGAAATGCCAAAAATTTTGTGATAAATTTCATTCAGTCCACCTTCTTCAGATAAAGGTGAAGAGATTCCAACATAAGTGTTATTGAAGCAAATATGCTCTCTAATCAGTGCAATAGGGAATTTTGAATTTGATTTTCCCATAACTAATCCGATAACAATATGCGGGTTAGCAAAAAGTTCTTTTCTTCTTGGTTCGGCGAATAATTTGCTTTTCTCATTTTCAACTTCAAAATAGCCCAATTCGTTTAAAGTATTGACCTTTATGGTATCTTTGTCTGTTATAAAATCAGCTGGAACCCTTTTCCTATTTTTATGATTTACTTTGTAACCGCTACTATAAATCCAATTTTTATCCTTTACTTTTTCATTCAAAAAGTCATTTAATGTCTCCAATAAACTCAGCCGATACACCAAATGAAATAACCTCCCCCCGCCGAGCAGGTTGGTCTTCCAGACAAACTGTTTCTGTGGATCAATAGCCCAATCCCAGCGAACCTGGTGTTTGTCATAGTAGTCAATTTCAAAAAATATTTTTTGCTCGCCAAGTATTTCACGTTTTACAATTATATGCTCAATAGGTTGATATTCAGAAGGCACATTGTTGATTATCAATGCCAATACAGGGGTTCTACCTGTTTTCTTTTGTGCCTTTTGTGCACCCTTTACATTCTTTTTCTGAAAAAGGGTTTCTCGTAAGTGCGTAAAATCATAAATCTTCCAAACTGTGTATTTGGAAAATATTTCATTTCTATATTCTTGACTATTTACTCCATATAAAAAACTATTCGATGGCAGTATCATACACACTTTTTTCCCAAAGTGCAATGCCGCCTCAAAAAATTTAAGTGCTATTTTATTGCCAGGCACCTCTTTTTTCCCAAACAACTCCTTTAAATCTTCATTGGTAATGGTACCCACATTCGATTTATTGAAAGGTGGATTTCCGATAACCAGATCAAAGCGTTGATCTCTATTATTGCCTTTTTTAACCCAATCTGAAAAATTCAAACCCTGAATATTATCCATACTTAGGTCTTTGAACTTTAGGTTGTTCCATATTTCTTTGGGTGTCAGTTTATCCAAAAAAGCCGTTGTCAAACCAAAGATGCTGACCAATGCGGCAACCTCTTCGATGTCAACACCAAATATATTGTTCTCCAAAATTTCTTTGGCTGTTTCCTTGTCAGGATATACAATTTTTTCCTCTTTCTTCCAATAGTTGATAGCCCACCATTGCAACATTCTTTTATAAGCTGCCACCAAAAAAACTCCCGAACCACATGCCGGATCAAGCACCTTAAACTGTTTATTTTCAAAAAGTTCAGGCTGTTCCAATGGCATGGCTTCATCAATCATTAAATTGACTAAATGAAGGGGCGTATATACTACGTCTTTTCTGATTTCTGCATTCCTGTCGGCTTCTGCCTGAATAAAGTTTTCATAAATGGCACTGATTACCTCTGCCGGCAAATGCTTAAAGCTGTACTGTTTCCATAAAAAACCCTGGTTTGTTCTCAGATCAATCTCAGCACTCAAAAAGTTAGCAATTGGCACTAAATAGGCTCCCGCTATAGCATCCTTTTCATCTTCAGTAAAAGTATCAAAGATTTTACCATTAAAAACGTCGGCCAAATCGTTTAATATACCTACGCAGGCACCATTTCTGAGACCTTCCTCGAAGGTCTCGTCTTGCAAATTATATTTCTTATATATTTCTTTCAGTGTATGTTTTCCATCGTCATCTTTTATCGCTTCCAAAAACTTAATCAGAATAGAGGTAATCAGTAACCTATCAATAGTACCGGGTTTTAGATTAATACTTTGGTTGCTTAACAGTAGCTTCCTTGCCTCCATCAGATAGCCCAACAGAAAATCGTAAGGAGCACTGTTGCCATCCATTTTCTGTTGCATTTCGGATTGCTCCCAAAACGTACCGGTTGTAAATAGATGCGCTGAAAACCTGGATTCTTCGAATCTTGTAATACTATGTGAAGCCAGCCGCAGGGCATCTCTATCAAGGCTTACATCATCATCAACGCGCTCAGCTGGTTTGCGTGCATTGATGATATCTACACGTGTTTCACCAAGTATGACATAAATTTCAATTTTTCCGGCGCTCCAAAGTTCTGCATGCAGAATCTTATGCCTATCAGAATTGAAAAAAGAATCAGGTTGGCGGAAAATACAAACAGCAGGAGTAGAAAATGTAGGGTTACTATCTTCGTCATTCTTATAGTAACGTCTAAAAAAAACAGCATCTGCGGGTACTACTAATTTTTGCTGCACCTCATCGATATACAGGCGTTCCACATTATTTTTAGCCTCATCCAATCTATAGACAAGTCCGTTTTCTGTGGTGTACCCTAATTGTTCCAAAGAAAAGTGATGCATGACAGAGATCAGTTAACAGCTGTTGTTATTTTGGTCAATTGATGTTGTATTTGATGGAGCTTGTCCAAAAGCAGGTAATTGATATCCAATTTATCAGGAAACCCAATAAATGCCGTAAACTCCCATGCTTCCAGTACATCTGTTGCAGACACAGTATATGGTAAATATTCGGGATTGTCAGATGCCAGAATCAACTGCTGATTCAAATCCAATTCACTGATCACTCGTTTAAAGACAATTCCTTCATTCCTGATTACTATGATATATCTACCTCCACTTTTGAGGTCTCTTGCATGTTCTACAAACCTCCCGATTATGATATAACCAGATTGCATAGGAGGCATTGAGTCCCCCTCTATTTCAAAGGCCCGATAAGTGCCATCAGATAACTTTGGAAGGTAAAATCGGGGCAGTTCTGAGATAAATGACTCCTGTCTCATACCAATAACATAACCAGCGGTCGCTTTTGCTGAGACTAATTCGATATTTGTTCTTAAATTATCTGAAACAGCGACAGGCAAAATTCTGATATTTTCAGATAGTATGCTATCTGCTTTATCAGCTCCGGATCGAACCATTGGTGCGCTAAGGTCTTTTAACAACAAATCATCAGTTCCAATTTCGTAAAACTGTGCAAGTGTTACTAACTGGCTAACTGGCAACTCGGATTGTCCATTTTCGTAATTGGCATAAGTTGAGCGACTAACACCTAATAGCTTTGCAAGCTCACCCTGTGCAAGTTTCTTTTTTTCTCGCAGATATTTTAGGTTAGATTGCAGCAATGCCAAAATTTTGGACAAATGTCTGAATTTCTGGCAATCAATACAAGTGTAACGAACAACTTTTTTCTCAACATCGTAAACAAATATGTATTATTCTCAAAAGATTTGAGATAGAGAGCCGTAGAGTACTTATTTATTCTTCAAAACATCGACTTCAGGCTGCGCCAATATGACAGTATCCGCATTCCACCTACCCAAACGCCCCCAACACCGCCTCCATCTCCTCCCGTATACGCGCCGTGCCTAAGTTGCCGATGCTGCCCAAATGGGTATGCGGCAAAGGCGCGCGCAAAGTAAAGCTGCCGTCTTCTACCTGCCGGCCCACCATTTTGTAGGCCTCCCGGAAAGGCAAACCTTCCAGCACGAGGCGGTTGACCTCCTCCACGGTATACAGGTAGCGATAGCGCGGATCTTCCAGAATATCGCGGCGCACCTGCATGTTGGAAAGCATCAGGTGCAGCATGTGCAGGCACTCGCGGAGGGTTTGGAAGGCCGGAAAAATCTGTTCTTTCAACAACTGAAAATCGCGGTGATAGCCCGAAGGCAGGTTGTTGGTCATCAGCGTAATATCATTGGGCAGGGCCAGCAGCCGATTGCAATGCGCGCGCACCAACTCCAGCACATCCGGATTTTTTTTGTGCGGCATGATGCTGCTGCCGGTGGTCAGTTCGTCGGGGAAGGCGATAAAAGCAAAATTCTGGGAGAGGTAAAGACAGCCATCGTAAGCAAATTTGCCCAGCGTGGCTGCAATATTGGCCAAAGCCTGTGCCACCACGCGCTCGGTTTTGCCCCGACTCATCTGCGCGGCAATGGCATTCACATGCGGTCCGTCGAAGCCCAGCAATTCGGTCGTCAAATCGCGATCCAGCGGAAAAGAAGAGCCATACCCTGCCGCCGAACCCAGCGGGTTGCGGTTCACCACGCGGTAAGCGCCGTGCAGGGTGTACAGGTCTTCCACCAAACTCTCGGCATAAGCGCCCAGCCACAGCCCGAAAGAGGAGGGCATGGCCACCTGAAAATGCGTATACCCGGGCAGCGGCACATCTTTAAAAGCTTCGCTGCGCTCCTGTAAAAGATCAAAAAAGACCTTTACTTCCGCCGCCAGCTCCCGAATTTGCTGCCGGAAAAACAATTTCAGATCGGTCAGTACCTGATCGTTGCGGCTCCGGCCGGTATGTATTTTTTTGCCCGCATCGCCGCAGCGGCGCGTGAGCAGCAGCTCTACCTGCGAGTGCACATCTTCCACACCCGGCTCCAGTACAAAACGCCCGGCCTTGATCTCCTCCCCGATCTCCAACAGGTGTTGGCGCAACAGCTCCGCCTCCTCTGCCGGCACCAAACCGGTCTGCGCCAGCATCGCCAAATGCGCCAGCGAACCCTGTACATCGTGTTCGGCCAGCAACATATCCATCTCGCGGTCGCGGCCGGTGGTAAATCGCTCCACCGCCTCGGCAACGGAGCCGTCTTTTTGCCAAAGCTTCATTTTTTTTTAATTTTGGATGTTTGATTTTGGATGTTTGATTTTTAATTTTTGATGCTTGATTTTTAATTTTAAAACTTTAATTTTCAATTAAATACAATCAAAAATTCAACATCAAAAATCCAAAATTAAAAATAAATTCAAGGTAAAGATTAATGCCCTCGCGGAGTTCCTGCAATTCGATGTATTCATCGGCCGTGTGGCTGCGGGCACTGTCGCCGGGGCCTATTTTCAAGGCGGGTACGCCGACCAAGGCTTTATCGCTCGATGTCGGGGAGCCGTAAAGTTTTCGGCCCAGGCGCAAGCCCGCCTGCACCAAAGGATGTTCGAGCGGAATACCCGTGGCGCGCAGACGCATGGAGCGGGGCTGCACGCTGCTCGAAACCTGCGTGCGGATCAGCGCCAGCACTTCCTCGGGTGTGTAGGCGTCTGTGAGGCGCACATCCACCACAAAACGGCAGGTATCGGGCACCACGTTGTGGGCTTTATTGTCGGTGTCAATCACCGTGACCGACATTTTTACCGGCCCCAGCCATTCCGACACTTTGGGAAACTGGAAAGTCCGGAACCACTGAATATCGTCCAGCGCCCGATACAGCGCATTTTCGCCTTCTTCACGGGCCGCATGTCCGGCCCGGCCTTGCGCCACAGCGTCCAGCACCATCAGGCCCTTTTCGGCCACGGCCATTTGCATTTGCGTCGGCTCCCCGATGAGGGCGCAATCGAGTTTGGGCAAATGCGGCAAAAGGCTTTCCACACCGTCGCGGCCACTGATTTCTTCTTCGGCCACGGCTGCAAAAACGAGGTTGCAAGGCAAATTTTCCTGTGCATAAAACCAGGAAAATGCCGCCGCCAGACTTACCAAACTCGCCCCGGCATCGTTGCTGCCCAATCCGTACAAACGCCCGTTTTCAATTTGTGGCAAAAACGGATCTTTGGTATATCCCGCATTCGGGCGCACCGTATCGTGGTGCGAACAAAGTAAAAGGGTCTTTTTTTTCGGGTCAAAATGCTGATTTTGCGCCCAGACATTGTTCTTGTCGCGCTGTGTCGGGATATTTTTTTCCTGAAAAAATTCTTCTAAAATACGCGCCGTTGCGGCCTCTTCCCGACTAAACGAGGGGCATGCAATCAATTGCTGCAAGCAGTGCAGTGCGTCCTGAAAAAGCGTTTCCCGGGCCTGCGTGTCTGGTAAATGCGCCATATTCATACAATGATCTCTGTGCCCGGAATGGCCCGTTCGCTCAGGTTGCGGTGCAAATCCTGCGCGCTGCCGATAACCACGCGGCTCACCCCCTTGGAGGCAGCCTGAAAAGCGTTGTCGAGTTTGGGTAAAATACCACCCGAAGCGGCAGATTTAGCTTTTAAGGCGCTGTATTCCGCACTACTGAGCGAAGGGATTACGGAGTTGTCGTCGCCCGGATTGCTCAACACGCCTTTTTTTTCAAAACAAAACAGCAGCCGCACCTCAAAATCCGGCGTGAGCGCCTGAGCCAAGGTGGCACTGATGGTATCGGCATTGGTATTAAGCAGGTTGCCGGCTTCATCGTGGGTGAGGGGCGACATCACCAGCGCGACACCCTGCGAAACCAGCGTTTTTACCAGTGCTACATTCACGCGCTCGGGCAGCGGATCGCCCACCCAGCCAAAATCCACCTCCCCGACGGGGCGCTTGCGCGCGGGCATAAGGTTGGCATCTGCGCCGCTCAGGCCTAAGGCCGTACAACCCAATCGCTGCAACGCAGCCACCAGGCGGCGGTTAATCAGTCCGCCATAAACCATCGTGACCAATTCCAGCGTAGCGGCGTCAGTGACGCGGCGGCCGTTGATATAATGGGGTTTCAGGCCCATTTTTTCGCCAATTTGTGTCGCAATTTTACCGCCGCCGTGCACCAATATTTTAGCGCCGGACAGGGCCGCAAAATCCTGTAAAAAGGCTTCCAGGGCTTGTTCATCATCGAGTACGTTACCCCCGATTTTAACCACATTCAGTACAGATTTCATGCTAATCCTTTTAAAATTTCAGCTAAAACGGCCTGTGCCGCCCAAACGCGATTGGCCGCCTGTTCAATGACGATACTCTGCGGGCCATCCAGAATCGCAGCGCTCAACTCAAGGTTGCGGCGCACGGGCAGGCAATGCATCACTTTGGCTTGTCGGGTTGGCAGTAATTTTTCCGGCGTCAGCATCCAGGACGGGTCTTCGCAAACGTGTTTGCCGTATTGCGCCGTGGAACTCCAGTTTTTTACATAAATAAAATCGGCGTCGCACAGGGCTTTGTCCTGATCGTGTTCAACACTTGCCTGTTGCACAAATGCGGGGTCTAATTCGTAGCCTTCCGGATGGGCAATGACAAAATCGGCAGCATCCCAGGCATTAACCCATTGTGCAAAAGAATTGGCGACGCAGTGCGGCAGTGCCTTGATATGTGGCGCCCAGGTCAGCACCACTTTGGGTTTGCGCGGCGCTTTGAATTGCTCCTCCATCGTCAGCAGATCGGCGAGGCTTTGCAGCGGATGCAGGGTGGCGCTTTCGAGGCTGAGGATCGGCACGCCCGAATGTTCCACAAACTGTTGCAGCACCCGCTCGCTGTAATCTTCTTCCCGGCTGAGCAGGGCCGGAAAGGTGCGCACGCCCAACATATCCACATAAGCACCCAGCACGGCCGCCGCTTCGCGCACATGCTCCACCGTGTTGCCGTTCATAATCACCTCGTCGTTGAACTCCAAAGCCCAGCCTTCGGTGCCGGCATTGAGTACCAGCACTTCCATGCCGAGGTTGCGCGCGGCCACCTGCGTGCTCAGGCGCGTGCGCGTGCTTGGATTCAGAAACATCAGGCCGAGGCGTTTGCCCTTGCCCAAAGTTTCATGGCGGAAAGGGTCGGCTTTATAGGCCGCCGCCGAAGCCAGCAGGGCCGGCAGGTCGGCAACGTCGTGGATGGAGCGGAAATGTTTCATAGCGTTTCCCCGTTTATTTGAGGAGTGAGGTATCCAGTTTTTCAAGAAAAATATCAGCGTCGGCTTTGCTCAGGGCTAAGGAGGGCAACAAACGCACCACGCCGCCTTTGGCTTCGCCGGTAAATACGCCTTGCTCAAACAGCAATCGTTTGCGCAATTCGCCCTGTTCGGCGGGCACATCAAAACCAATCATCAGGCCCTTGCCGCGCACGTTGGAAATTTGCGGTATGCCGCGCAGGGTATCCATGAGGTACTGCCCTGTTTTTTCAGCATTTTCAATCAATTTGTCCTGCTCCATAACTTCCAACACGGCTAAGGCCGCAGCGCAAGCCAGCGGATTGCCCCCGAAAGTGGTGCCCAACATGCCGTGTTTGGCCTGAAAATGCGGCGCAATCAGCACGCCCGCCACCGGAAAGCCGTTGCCCATGCCTTTGGCCATGGTGTACAAATCGGCGCCGATGCCCGCCAGATCATGTGCAAAAAAGCTGCCGCTGCGCCCGTAGCCACATTGTACGCTATCGGCAATCAGAACCGTCTTGTGCGCATCGCACAAAGCGCGGAGTCGTTTCAAAAAAGCGTCTTCTGCTACCCGAATACCGCCTACGCCCTGAATGCCTTCGATAATCACAGCGGCAAATTCATGCTGCTGAAATGCCTGCTCCAGGGCTTCAATATCGTTGAAGGGCGCAAAAACAATATTGTCGGTCTGGTTCACCGGCGCCACGATGGCCGGATTATCCGTAGCGGCAACGGCCAAAGACGTGCGGCCGTGGAATGATTTGTGAAATGCCAGCACTTTTTTCCTGCCGGTATGAAAAGATGCTAATTTCAGTGCATTTTCATTGGCTTCTGCACCAGAATTACAAAGAAAAAGATCGTAATCCGTTTTGCCGCTCTGAACGGCTAAGCGCTCGGCCAGCTCCTCCTGCAAAGGCAGGTATACGGAGTTGGAATAAAACGCCAGTTGACGCAACTGATTTTCAATCCGCGTCACCCAGTGCGGGTGGCTGTGGCCAATAGAGATGACCGCATGGCCGCCATACATATCTAAGTATTCGCGTCCGTTGGCATCCCATACACGGGAACCTTCGCCGCGAACAATTTTGAGGGGCTGTAGCGGATAAACATCAAATAGTTTCATTGTTAAAATCCGGTGGGTTTTAGTTTCAGGCCAAGGGTTTCATCTAAGCCAAAAATCAGGTTCATATTTTGTACCGCCTGACCGGCAGCGCCTTTCAGCAAGTTATCGATGGCCGCATGTACCACTAAGTGTTCGCCCTGTTTTTCCAAGGAAATGACGCATTTATTGGTATTGACGACCATTTTTAAATCCACCGTCGTGTCGCTTACTTGGGTAAAGGGATGCGTCTGGTAAAATGTCGAATACAGCGCCTGGGCCGCCGCTTGTGTAAGCGAACTTTTCAGGGTACAGGACACATAAATGCCCCGCGTAAAATCGCCGCGCCAGGGTACAAAATGCAGCGCTGCGCCGGGCGAATGCCGGTGTAAAGCAGCTTGCACTTCTTTCAGGTGCTGGTGTTGCAGGGTTTTATATGGCGAAATATTGGCATGCCGCCAGGGAAAATGCGAAGTGGCCGACAGCGACTGGCCCGCGCCCGTGGCGCCGGTGATGCCGGTGGCGTATACCTCGCCGAGTTGTCCGGATTCAGCCAATGGCAGCAGCGCCAGTTGCAGGGCCGTCGCAAAACAGCCCGGATTGGCAATCAGATGTGCCCGACGGATATTTTCGCGCTGCAATTCCGGCAAACCGTACACAAAATCATGCCCCGACCACGCGCCACCGGCCCGATAATCGGTACTCAGGTCAATCACACGCAGGGATGGATCGTTGGGCCGACTTTCCAGCCACGCTTTGGCTTCTCCGTGCCCAAGGCACAAGAATAAGACCTCTACGGGTTCAGAAGCATCCTGCGTGAAGCGCAGGTCGGTTTCACCGAGCAGATCCTGGTGTACTTCGGAGAGGCGTTTGCCGGCCTGACTGCGGCTTTGCGCAAAGACCAGTGTTACCTCCGGGTGATTGAGCAAAAGCCGGATAGTTTCGCCGCCGGTATAGCCGGCTGCGCCGATAATGCCTGCTTTAATCATGGCCAAGGGTGGGTTCCTGCGCATTGACGAGGTGCCAGATGCGCGTTTGTTGTCCGAAAATGCGGGTAAAACCTTTGACGTCCTCGCCGGTCCAGCCCTGGTTCATTTCTCCATAAGCGCCAAATTTGGCCGACATCAGGTCGTGCGCCGTTTCCACACCCGCCACCATAAAGCGGTAGGGATGCAGCTCCACGAATACCGCGCCGCTGACGAATTGCTGGCTGTTTTCCAGAAATGCTTCAATATCGCGCATGACCGGATCCAGGATTTGCCCTTCGTGCAGCCAGTTGCCGTAAAACTGGCTCAGGGTATCTTTCCACTGCAACTGCCATTTGCTGAGCACGTGTTTTTCCAGCGCGTGGTGGGCTTTGAGGATAATTACCGGCGCGGCCGCTTCAAATCCTACGCGCCCTTTTATGCCAATAATGGTATCCCCTACGTGAATATCGCGGCCGATGCCGTAGGGGCCGGCAAGGGCTTGCAGGGCGCGGATGGCTTCGCTGGGGTGTGCGAATGTTTGTCCGTCAACCGCGCGCAGTTCGCCTTTTTCAAAATCCAGTCGGAGACTGTGCGACGCGGTGGCCGTTACTTGGGTGGGCCAGGCCGATTCGGGCAACATCCCGTTGGAATGAAGTGTTTCGCGGCCCCCCACGGAGGTGCCCCAGAGGCCCTTGTTGATGGAGTAGGCCGCTTTTTCAAAGTTCATGGCCACGCCTTTGGCCTTCAGGTATTCAATTTCCGCTTCTCGGCTGAGGCGTTGGTCGCGGATGGGCGTCAGGATTTCTACCCCCGGCAGGGCAATTTGCAGAATCATATCAAAACGCACCTGATCATTGCCCGCGCCGGTACTGCCGTGGGCCACTGCCTGCGCACCCAGCGTGCGGGCCGTTTCTGCGAGCGCGAGTGCCTGGCTGAGGCGTTCGGCGCTTACGGAGAGCGGGTAGGTGTTGTTTTTCAGCACATTACCGAAAATCAGGTAGCGCAGGATGCGGTCGTAGTAGCTTTTTACGGCATTTACGGTGATATGTTGTTTTACGCCGAGGCGATAGGCATGCGCTTCAATTTGCGCCAGCTCATCGGCGCTGAAGCCGCCGGTATCTACCGTCACAGAAGTGATTTCATAGCCCAGCTCCTGGCCGAGGTAGAGGGCGCAGTAGGTGGTATCAAGCCCGCCGCTGAAGCCCAGTACTACTTTTTTCATATTTCCTCTTCGATAAGTTGGTAGGTAGTATTGTTTTTTTCAAGCTCGGCGTGCGGTACGAAAGGATCGTAGAGCATGGCAGTGCAAAGACAGTTTTTGCGGCCTTTACTCATCAGAATATCGTAGTTGACGCAGCTTTGGCAGCCTTTCCAGAAGGCTTCGTCGTCGGTGAGTTCGGAGTAGGTTACCGGCTCATAGCCCAGTTCTGAATTGATTTTCATTACGGCTAAGCCCGTGGTGAGGCCGAAAATTTTCGCATTCGGATATTTTTTGCGCGACAGCGCGAAAATGCGGCGTTTGATGGCGCGCGCCACACCGCTGCCCCGGAAGTTGGGGTTCACGATAAGACCGGAATTGGCCACAAATTCACCATCCCAGGTTTCGATATAGCAAAAGCCTACCCATACGCCTGCTTCGGTGAGGGCAATAACCGCTTTGCCTTCTTCCATCTTTTCTACGATGTAGGCTGGTGAGCGACGGGCGATGCCCGTACCGCGCGCCTTGGCGGATGTGGCCATTTCCTCCGTAATTTGTTCGGCGAAATGCGCGTCGGAAGGCGTTGCTACGCGAATGATAATCCTTTCGGAAGTACTCATAATTCCCATTTAACCAGTGTGGATTTTTGACAATGTTTGGACAAAATGTGATTAGCCTGTATACAGCGCCAAGGCGTGTATACAATGCGAAAGAGAACCAGTTGAAACAGCGGAAAAGTGGTCTTGTAAACGATTTACCCGCAAAACCGGCGCTTGCGTGGCGCTTGTTTGCAGCAGTAAAAAGTTGTAAAAAAAGTCAGGAGATCAGCCCACTTTGGCTGGAGGAACCGGCGGCAGGATTTGCCGGAAAAATTACGGTCGTCGGAAAGAACGGCAACACGGGCGTACGCCGGCGGTGAGGTTTACCGCGCAGGTCGCATAAGCAGGAAGGATGGTGGTCAGAGCGTGTTCCGTGAAAAGAGCTGTGTGTTTCAACTTTCCGAGTTGTTAGGCATAGAAGTGTTTGAAAAAAATTATTGCGGGGGCAAAGTTACCGGGATTGCAAATACGGGGGGTTAAAAATATAGGTAAAATGCAAAAAGGCAATATTTATACAACATTTTGATGTTATTTAAAATATAAATTTTAAATATTTAATAAAATAAGAATTAAATATTTAACTCAGCAATCGGTAATCATTAAAATTTACCCTGTTCTGAAATGCGGTGTTTGTCCTTGTGTGAGGGAAGGCATGGGTATACTTTTGTGAAAAAATAATATGAAAAATATTAGCCTCCTTTTCATCCTGCTCCTCGCCGCCCTCAGTTTCAGTGCCTGCGAAAAAGAAAAAACGCCACCCACGGAATTGGAAAAACTGCCCGCTGCAACTCAGGAAGGCAAAAACACCTTCGGCTGTCTGGTGGATGGCAAGGCCTGGACACCGAAATGGGGCGGGCTGATCAATCCGGGAATAACACCATACTATAATAATGTGCTGGGTAATTTTAGTATAATTACCCACTATTACAAAGATGGTAAATCTGAATCCGGATTTTCAATTGGACAAAAATTTGCCCCATTTTTTGAACCCGGCACTTACACAATGGATGTGGGGCTTTCAAGCTATCGTTTTAAAAGTGACACCTGTATAAGCTCAATTCTTTCCGGCAAAAGTGAATATCACAACATCAATGGTGTTTTTGAAATCACCCGCCTTGATGTAAGCACCGGCATCATTTCCGGCACCTTTGAGTTTGATGCCGTCAGCGAGACCTGCCAGGATACCGTGCGCATCACCGACGGGCGTTTCGACATAAAATACAAGTAAAACAAAGCATCAACAAGCATAAAAATGAAAAACACACTCCTTTTCATCCTGCTCCTCGCCGCCCTGAGCTTCAGTGCCTGCGAAAAAGAAAAAACGCCACCCACGGAATTGGAAAAACTGCCCGCTGCAACTCAGGAAGGCAAAAACACCTTCGGCTGTCTGGTAGATGGCAAGGCCTGGACACCGAAATGGGGCGGGCTGTTAAAGCCCGAACTGACCCCTATGTACAACGAAATTATTGGGCAATTTGCCTTAACTGCTTATCAATATCAAAACGACAGTAGAGAAAGTATTAGTCTGGGAACAAAACCACAGGGTGTTTTCGCTCCCGGTGAAGTAATTACTCGGGATAGTAATTTTGTGTATGTCAGCAAAAAAGATCCATGTAGTAGTAGTTCCCAAAGTTTCTACTGGAGCAAGTCGGGTACCATTCAAATCACCCGCCTTGATGTAAGCACCGGTATCATTTCCGGCACCTTTGAGTTTGATGCCGTCAGCGAGACCTGTCAGGATACCGTGCGTATCACCGACGGGCGTTTCGACATAAAATACAAGTAAAACAAAGCATCAACAAACATAAAAATGAAAAACACACTCCTTCTCATCCTGCTCCTCGCCGCCCTGAGTTTCAGCGCCTGCGAAAAAGAAAAAACGCCACCCACTGAATTGGAAAAACTGCCCGCCGCAACTCAGGAAGGCAAAAACACCTTCGGCTGTCTGGTAGATGGCAAGGCCTGGACACCGAAATGGGGCGGGCTGTTAAAGCCGGGGATAACGCCGTATTATAATAATATACTGGGAAATTTCAGCATAATTACCTACTTCTACAAAAATGGAAAATTTGAATCCGGAGTTTCAATTGGACAAAAATTTGCTCCATTTTTTGAACCTGGTACTTATTCTATGGATATAGGGCAGTCGAATTATCTCCTTATAAGTAAAACATGTGTAGATTCCGTCATTTCTGATAGTAGAATTTATCATAATATCAATGGTGTTTTTGAAATCACCCGCCTCGACGTAAGCACCGGCATCATTTCCGGCACCTTTGAGTTTGATGCCGTCAGCGAGACCTGCCAGGATACTGTGCGCATCACCGACGGGCGTTTCGACATAAAATACAAGTAAAACAAAGCATCAACAAGCATAAAAATGAAAAATACACTCCTTTTCATCCTGTTCCTCGCCGCCCTGAGCTTCAGTGCCTGCGAAAAAGAAAAAACGCCGCCCACGGAATTGGAAAAACTGCCCGCTGCAACTCAGGAAGGCAAAAATACCTTCGGCTGTCTGGTGGATGGCAAGGCCTGGACGCCGAAATGGGGCGGGCTGTTAAAGCCAGCTTTGACACCTCATTATAATAATATATTGGGTTCATTCGGTATCGTTGCCGTCCGATATGATGGATCTGAAATTGAAAATGTTTTGAATCTTTCAGGAGAAGGGCTTTCAATACTAGAAACCGGAAATTACAGTCTGAGCTTTGAAGAAACATCCTTCAGTCTTAAATCAGAAACCTGTAGTACACCCGGCCCTGTAAAGAACGGAAGGATTTTAATCAATCAAAATGGTACCATTCAAATCACCCGCCTCGATGTAAGCACCGGCATCATTTCCGGCACCTTTGAGTTTGATGCCGTCAGCGAGACCTGCCAGGATACTGTGCGCATCACCGACGGGCGTTTCGACATAAAATACAAGTAAAACAAAGCATCAACAAACATAAAAATGAAAAATACACTCCTTTTCATCCTGCTCCTCGCCGCCCTGAGCTTCAGTGCCTGCGAAAAAGAAAAAACGCCGCCCACGGAATTGGAAAAACTGCCCGCCGCGACTCAGGAAGGCAAAAACACCTTCGGCTGTCTGGTAGATGGCAAGGCCTGGACACCAAAATGGGGCGGGCTGTTAAAGCCGGGGATAACGCCGTATTATAATAATGTACGAGGTAATTTCAGTGTAAAAGCCTACCATTACCAAAGTCAGGATTTCTCCTCCGCAGTTACAATTGGTCAGGAAATGATACCAATTTTTGATCCCGGCACTTATACAATGGATGTGGGGCTTACAAGCTATCGTGTTACAAGTGATACCTGTGTAGACCCAATTCTTTCCAACAGAAGAATTTATCGCAACATCAATGGCATTTTTGAAATCACCCGCCTCGACGTAAGCACCGGCATCATTTCCGGCACCTTTGAGTTTGATGCCGTCAGCGAGACCTGCCAGGATACCGTGCGCATCACCGACGGGCGTTTCGACATAAAATACAAGTAAAACAAAGCATCAACAAGCATAAAAATGAAAAATACACTCCTTTTCATCCTGCTCCTCGCCGCCCTGAGCTTCAGTGCCTGCGAAAAAGAAAAAACGCCGCCCACGGAATTGGAAAAACTGCCCGCTGCAACTCAGGAAGGCAAAAACACCTTCGGCTGTCTGGTAGATGGCAAGGCCTGGACACCGAAATGGGGCGGGCTGATCAATCCGGGGATAACGCCATACTATAATAATGTGCTGGGTAGGTTTACCATAGATGCAGCGCATTATTCAAATCAAAAACTTAGTTCCGGTGTCTGGATTACAGGTGATTCCATATGGGGGCCTGGGGTGTATAATTTAGTACACCCATTGCTAAGTTATATTCATATTGATTCGGCCTGTGGATCTTCCGGGCCTCAAAGCCATGAATACCATGATAACATCAACGGTACCATTCAAATCACCCGCCTTGATGTAAGCACCGGCATCATTTCCGGCACCTTTGAGTTTGATGCCGTCAGCGAGACCTGCCAGGATACCGTGCACATCAGCGACGGGCGTTTCGACATAAAATACAAGTAAAACAAAGCATCAACAAACATAAAAATGAAAAACACACTCCTTCTCATCCTGCTCCTCGCCGCCCTGAGTTTCAGCGCCTGCGAAAAAGAAAAAACGCCACCCACTGAATTGGAAAAACTGCCCGCCGCAACTCAGGAAGGCAAAAACACCTTCGGCTGCCTGGTGGATGGCAAGGCCTGGACGACGAAGGGAAGCCCGATTAATCCCGGGGTACAACCTTACTACGACGAACGTTTAAAAGTATTCCAGCTACAGGCTATTTATAAAGAAGAGTCAAGCTTCCAACTAGTTGTAACTGATGTTGTGCAAGCGGGCAATTATTTACCCTTGCCAAATTTCTCGTATTACTCCATTGCTTCCAAAGATTGTGCTCAACTCGGCTACAAGGAATATCAAATCCTTACCGGCGGCAATGTGCAGATAACCCGTCTCGATATTGGACAAGGTATTGTGTCCGGCACCTTTGAGTTTGATGCCGTCAGCGAGACCTGCCAGGATACCGTGCGCATCACCGACGGGCGTTTCGACATAAAATACAAGTTTTAACCTATCCGCTTCACCCTCTAAATTTTCTGACATGTTTTCCTCTTTTAGTGCATGCCGTTCCGGCTATGCCCTGCTATTCTTGTGCCTGTTCGTCTGCCAAACCGGTCTGCGCGCCCAACAAATCGGTACCGACAACAGCGTTCCGCCCGGCACAGTAAGCCTGCAAAACCTTCTGGCGCCATTGCCTTTGGGGCAGATTACTACCGGCTACCTGATTGACCGCACCTGGTTTTTCCCGGATATTTACCAGTATCAGGGCGACAGCCTGCATGTGCGTAACCGCGCCGACGCCATGCGTTTTGCGCTGGCTTATGCCCGAATTTCGGGCGCCGCCATTCAGTCCTCCGGGCAACTCCCGCCACTCGACCCGGCAACAGCCAACAGCGACACCATTCCCGTCAAAACCCTGCTGTTCAATTACCAACGCATCCGGCCCGATGCCGTAGCGCAGGGCGACCTGACGATACAAAACCAGCAATTGCATCCGGTTTCGGGCCGAAATCCCTACGAAAACCAATCCCTGTTTATTACCGCGCCCTGGAAATTCCAGGCAGCGGTAGGCGATACACTCCGTTTCCGGATAGAAGCGCCGATAAGCAACCGTAACGATCTGGAAGCCTTGCAAATGGACTTTTCCGACGGACAAGGCTGGCGCAGCGTTTCGGCAGGACAACTTATCGCAATACCCAATCCCTGGTCGGATACCCTGCTGCTGCGCACCCGTGCACGCCTCGGTGGCCAGCAATGGCTTTATGCGCACAGTATACTGCTGCTTGCCCCGCAGCCCCTTGCAGCCCGCTACGACGACGCGTTTACCCTCGATATTCCCGGCGCTACCGTTACGGCCATTACCGCCTGCCCCGAACGCCGGATCTGTAAACCGCTGATTGTGATTGAAGGGTTTAATTCGGTGGTAGTAGGAGATTCTGATTTTGAAGAGTTTGCAGAAGCGCTAGGCGATAATAATGATGCTACTCCTACTCCCAGCTCCATGCTCAACGAACTCGAAGCAGTCGGATACGACATAATTTACATAGATTTCGACAACGGCACGGCCTCTCTGGAGCAAAATGCGGAGGTGGTGAAAGCCGTGATCCGGGAGGTCAATCGCCTGAAGGCCGAAAATGGCTGTGAGCAGCCCAATGTGGTTTGGGGCGAAAGTATGGGCGGGGTGTTGGGCAAGCTGGCATTGCACGAAATGGAAGCTGCCGGCGAGCAGCACGATTGTGAGCGCCTGTTCACTTTTGATTCACCCTTGCGCGGCGCCAACATTCCGCTGGCTTATCAGTTCCTGACCGATCATATTGCCAATTGGGAGCTGGGTACGGTAAGCGTAAAAGACGTAGTGCCACTACTGGCCGATGCCGAAAGCGCCCTGCTTTCCGAGGCCGCGCAGGATATGTTGCTGTACCATTACAAGCATTTTCCTGCCAGAGCGCCGTCTTTTACAGCTTTGTATCAAAAACTGCGCGATTTTGGCCCTTTGGCCCACTGCGAACATGTTGCTATTTCCAATGGCTCACAAACCGGTAACGGGCAGGGCTTTGAGCCGAATGCGCGTTTGGTTAAAATAGAAGGCAATATAGGTGGAGTACTGGATGAATGTGCCGGTTTCTCCGGTTTTTGGGCGGGTGTAGTCAGCTCCCTGGGTGCCTTGTTCGGCACTACGGCAACGTTTGATATTGAAATGCGCGCTGTGCCATCGCCGGCGCAAGGGATGAGAATGATCTATAAAGGCAATGCCTTTGTGACATTGTTGGGTATTCCTGTTGCCTTGGAGCACAGAAAAATTGAAGTTGGCGGTACGCAGCCCATTGACAACGCGCCTGGCGGCGCAATAGATTTTGGAGGGAATATGCCGGAAATTTGCGGTGATGTGCTTCAGCTTGATAATACCCGTTTTTGTTATATCCCCACGCTGAGCGCCATTGAAGTGGGGCCTTTTGTTGGGGAAAATGCGCCACTAATGGATCCGTTTACGGATGTCAGCGATAACGCTGCGGTTATTGCCGCCGGCTTGACCACCGCCAATCGCTTTATGGGCATTGACGACATTCCGCCGTCCGGCGCGGAGCCAGATGAATTTAACCAACAACACCTCGCTTTTTCTACTGACAATACGGGTGTAATGCTGTATGACTTACGGGAAATGCAAGCGCCGTTCTCTCCGCATACGCACGCTACGTACAATTATGGTCAATCCAATATTACCGCTTACAACTACAATGCAGCGCCGCCTTTTCCCTTTCCGTTTAAAAAAACACCAAATGTTATCCGCGGAACCCTGAACATTGAGACGGGTGGTAAAATCTGGATAAATCGCAGTGGACGAATCGGATGGACGACCATTCAGGCTAATCCGCAGGTGCTGTCGCCTTCTGTATTTGAAGTACGCTTAGACCCCAAGATGACCTGTACGCCCGCCTCGCCGGCGGTTGTCCACATTCGTCAGGGCGCCGAGTTAAGTATTGGCGAATGGAATGCAGGCACACAAAATATCGGACGGCTTATTGTTGATGAAAACGCCCGTGTAGAAGTTTGGCCGGGTGGAACCCTTGTGATTGACGCAAAATCTACACTGCAAGTTCGAAGTGGCGGTGTTTGCAAAATCCACAACGGCGGTATTCTACACATTAAAGGAAACGAGGGGCTGGTTTGGATTCAAAATGGCGGCCGATTGATACTGGAAGCAGGCGCCATCCTGAAATTAGACCAACAGGAATCCAGCATTTTGGCAGAGGGGCAATTGGACTGGAATGGCGATATTGATTTTTCCGGACTGGGGTATTTTGCTTTTGAATCCGGTCATACGTTGAATTTCGGGCAGGACGCTACTCGTTTTAAACTGGATGGTACGCCGAGAAATCGTTTTGTCCGCATCCGCAGCACCGATCTGGTCATTCCGGAAAATATTGACCTTGAATTGTCGGATGGCGCGATAGAATACCGTGGCGTGGCCACGCTTGAACTTGGAAAAAACAGCGCCGCCAGCTGTACCGGCATACGTTTTTACGACGAGTCCGGAGGAAATGCGGCAATTGGGTTGAAAGGAGTAAACTGTGGCAATATTAATTTGAATGATTGCGCTTTTTCCGGCATCGCCGAGCCTTTGTATGTTGAAGGGGGCTGGGGCAATCCGCTTGGCCTCGCAGATCAGCTAAATATAAACTCGACAATTTTTGAACATTTCAGCCGGGGACTTTACCTGCAAGGTCGCAATACGGTTATATTTAATGAGTGCACCCTGGATGGCGAAGATGCCACCACGTATGGCATCTTTTCGGACGATAACTTCATGTTTAGACTGTTTAACACACAAATACATGGAGTAGGGAGCGGCGTGGACTACGGCAGCAGCGCTTCGGCCCTGCTGGAAGACGGAAGCAAAAAAGAAGCAGTTCGGCTGCGCGGCGGGTTCGTCGCCTGGATGGACGGCGGGCGGATCAGCAACTGTGATATTGGTTTTGGAAACCGCTCCTATATCGCTCAATCAGAAGGATTCGCGCATTTGCCGGCAAATCTGATGTTAAGTAATCAGGCGACCCTTGAAAATTGTGCAGCGGGTATCGCATTCGAGGGCGACGCCGGAAGAGGACTGGTGCTTGCTACCTGCTCACAATTTTTGAATAATAATTTTGGTATCAGCGGACGGGATATCCGGCTTGTTCTAAACGCGGCACTCATTAATGCCAATCCATTGTTCAAAGCGAGCGGCAATACATTTGTAAAGGCAAGCTGGGGAGCCGCTTCCCTTCACGACCGTTACATTGATGTTTGTTACCAGCTTTTTAATCCCGGAAATATATCCTTAGCTAATAACTTCTGGGGCACACCGGATGTATTTTCCGGCTCCGGCTATCTGCCAATCGGCAATCCTGCTTCGGGAATATTCATACGAAATAACAATTGCAGCAATCTGTTGGGTTACGGGCTTCAGCCAACACTTGACGGACCTGCTGTCAATTGCGGGGAGGGCTTATGCCCGGCAGGGGATTGTAAAGACGACTGCCAGATGATATTACCGGATTGGGATAATGCAAGCGTTACCAATACTTTCATTGATGGTATGAGCCGATTGCAAGCAGACGACCTGAGCGGCGGCGTAGATCAGTTCCGCGCAGTAGCCGGCTTGTTTTCAGCAGAGCAGCCGCCCGCCCAAAGTATGCCATGTCGTGCCTTGATTGTTGCGGCTCATGCGCTGGTTCCATATGATGGCAAGGGCTATTTGCAGGGAAAAAGTAGTAAAAGAAATAGCCTCGATATGAACCAAGCCCTTGTTCAGGTTTTCCCGAATCCGGCAGAAGCGGTGCTTAATATCCGGTCGGCAGATGAAATCGCACAAATACGCATCACGGACATAAGCGGCCGAAGCATTTATTCAGCTGCGTACGAAGGCGCAAAGCAGCTAACGCTTGATTTGTCCGGGCTTAATGCCGGCGTTTATATGCTGCAACTAATTGGCGTAAAAGGGCACGTTGCTGCCCATCAGACTTTCATTAAGGAATAATCCCATAAAAACCGCGAAGGAGGAAGGCTAACACCTTCCTCCTTCGCTCAACACCGGACATACGGGTCTTGCCGTCCATGCCACGATTTTACGACGAATGCGTAATATCAGTCATTCAACTTAAGCACCTTCAAAAACGCTTCCTGCGGTACTTCCACTGCTCCAAACTGTTTCATCTTCTTTTTACCCTCTTTTTGTTTCTCCAAAAGTTTGCGTTTACGCGAGATGTCACCACCATAACATTTGGCCGTTACGTCTTTGCGCAGGGCGCTGATGGTTTCGCGCGCAATTACTTTTGCGCCGATGGCCGCCTGGATCGCAATCTGGAATTGCTGACGCGGCAGCAGCTCCTTCAGTTTTTCGCACATCCGGCGACCGACAAACTCGGCTTTGCTGCGGTGAACCAGTGCGCTTAAGGCATCCACCTGTTCGCCATTGAGTTTGATGTCGAGTTTGACCAGGTCGGTTTCGCGATAATCCAGTACGTGATAGTCAAAGGAGGCGTATCCACGGGTCATGGACTTGAGCTTGTCGTAAAAATCGAATACAATCTCGGCCAGGGGCATGTGGAAGATAATTTCCACGCGGGTGGGCGTCAGATAGTGTTGCTTCTGAAGAATGCCGCGTTTTTCCATACAAAGCGACATGATATTGCCGATATAATCGGGCTTGGTAATCACTTGCGCATAGATATACGGTTCTTCCACGCTTTGCAGGTGGTTCGGCTCCGGCAACTCTGTGGGCTGGTGCACCATAAAACGCTTCTCCTTCATATCGGTAGCGTAGTAGGGTACGTTGGGCACCGTGGTGATGATGTCCTGATTGAACTCGCGGGCCAGACGCTCCTGCACAATTTCCAGGTGCAGCATACCCAGGAAGCCGCAGCGGAAACCAAAGCCAAGGGCTGCGGAGGTTTCGGCTTCAAAAACCAGGGAGGCGTCGTTGAGTTGGAGTTTTTCCAGTGAATCGCGCAGGTCTTCAAAATCGTCGTTATCGAGCGGGTAAACACCGGCAAATACCATCGGTTTTACCTCTTCAAAACCTTTAATGGCGTCCTGACAGGGGCGTTGCAGGTGGGTGAGCGTATCGCCCACTTTAATTTCCCGACTTACCTTGATACCCGTAATGACGTAACCAACATTACCGGCACTGATTTCATCGCACTCCTGCATGCCAAGTTTTAGAATGCCGACTTCTTCCGCAATTACTTCCTTGCCGGTATTGTAAAACTTGATTTTATCGCCTTTGCGCAGGGTGCCGTTCATAATACGCACATAAGCGATTACCCCGCGGAAAGAGTTGAAAACGGAGTCGAAAATCATCGCTTGCAGGGGCGCATTGGGGTCGCCTTTGGGCGCGGGGATACGATCAACAGCCGCAGCCAGAATTTCGGGCACGCCAATACCGGTACGACCGGAAGCAGAGATAATATCCTCGCGGTCGCAACCGATGAGGTCAATGATCTGATCCTGCACTTCTTCCACCATGGCGCTCTCCATATCCACCTTATTTACAATGGGGATGATTTCGAGGTTGTGGTCTACCGCAAGGTAAAGGTTGCTGATGGTTTGTGCCTGTATGCCCTGCGAGGCATCTACAAGCAGCAGCGCGCCTTCGCAGGCTGCGATAGAGCGGCTCACTTCGTAGGAAAAGTCTACGTGGCCGGGCGTATCAATCAGGTTAAAAACATACTCCTCTCCATTGGCCGGATGCACATAACGCATCTGGATGGCGTGACTTTTAATGGTGATCCCGCGCTCGCGCTCCAGGTCCATATTGTCGAGCGCCTGATCTGTCATATCCCGTTTGCTGATCGTTTTGGTAAATTCCAGGAGGCGATCGGCCAGGGTACTTTTCCCGTGATCAATGTGGGCGATAATACAAAAATTCCGGATATTTTTCATGTCAACTACTCAATGCCGTGACATGTACACCGCAACATAGCGGCCTGCACAGATTTTCGGCGGCGCAAAGGTACGGGAAATTGGCGGGAAAATGTAGAGGGGTTTTTTGTAAAACAAGTCAGGGGCGCTTCCTCAACCGGAAGCGCCCCTGAAAAAAGACATATATCTGCAAAAAAACTATCGCTTGGGCAAGAGCAGCCACAAACGACCGAAACTATTGATCCGGCGGGCTTCCTGCAAACCAAGTTGGCCAATACCGCAGTAAAGATCCAAACGTTTGGTGGTTTTGATAGCGCCGCCGCGATCCTGCGCAAACAGGATGCGATAGGTATACCCTTTGAGCTTACCGGCTGCGTCAAGATCGGGCAACTCGGCGAGCAGGGTGCTGCCAATCGGAATGTAGCGTGGGTCGACGGCTACGGAATAGCCGGCAGTAAGCGGAAAAGAACCGCAACCCAATACTTCATCAGAAACCTGTGTAAAAAACACGTATTTGCCTCCGGCGCCTTTAACAGAGCCGCCAAACCCAAGGTGTACGCGGCTGCCGTCGGGGAATTCTACCAGGCAGGAGCCTTGCAATTGTGCATTCTCCACTTCCTTGCGGCTTTTCACCCAAGCCATGGCTTTGTGGTCAAGGGCGCCACTCCAAATCGCTGATGGCGACGGCGTGGTCTCTCCCTTACCCGGGCGCTCCAGCAAGGGATACTGGTACTCTTCTGTGCGGGTTTTGCTGGCGCTGATGAGCGGCGTGTAATAGCCCGTCATGCGCACGCGATCCTGCTTGAGGCCGGTTTTTACCGCATAAAATTCAAAATTCTGAAACAAGGCGTTAGGCTCCAGTACCGGAATGTCTTTCAACTGTTCCACGGTTTTGAGCAACTCGCCTTTAGTGATACCCGAAGCCATTTTGGCCGGAAGGTCGCGACGACGAAGGTAAGTCGCCTGTTCCACCAGGGCCTTCAACATGGCCGGCTCCATAGCGAGCGGTGGCAATACATCGGGATAAGTTTCGGAAAGAACCGAAGAAGCAAATTTGCGGGCGCCGGCAGGAATCTGCAAGTCGGCGCGGTTCGCCGTACTGGCTTCCTCAAGGTTATTGGAGTTTACCGGACCAAAGGCTGGGGGCGCACCCGCCATCACGCTGTTGCGCGAGGTCGGCATGGCCATCACCACAATCAAAATTGCGGCGAGCAGTACTATGTCCAGTATGATAATTTTCTTTGTTGTGGGCAACATACAGAAACGGGGGTATGTGCAAAGTTGGAAATTCGCTGCAAAGGTAACTGCAAAAATGCTGCCAGAACTTTATTTGGCCTTGTTTAAGCCTGTGTTTGGATTTATTAACAAATTATTAGGAAATTATAAAAATGATAAATAATTGAAAATCAATATTTTACAACTAAAATATAAATTATATTTATTTAAAATTTTGAATGTTTTGCCATTTTGAGAAGCCGCCATAAATGAAAGCGGCATAAAATCTTCGGAATTGAAGGTTTTATGCCGCTTTCAGCCTCATTTTATACGGTTTTGAGCCTTATCGCTTTATAAATGTACGGGTAAAATTTTTCTCATTTACCTGTAAAATCAGCTGATAAGCGCCCGCCGGAAGGCGATGCAGCGGCAGGGTGATGTTCTGCTCGCCTGCATTTTGGGTTTGTGTAGCGAAAAAAGTCTCCACCAAACGACCATTTTGGTCGGCCAGCAGCAGGCTTACGCGCGCATTTTCCTGCAAGCGATACATTACATTCATAGATGTTGCCACCGGATTCGGATAGGTTACAAAGCGCAGTGCGGCCTCTGTGGGCGATACTGCCGATGAAGCGGCGCCGCGTGTAACCAAAATATCATCCACTGCAAGGTAATAGTCGTCGTCGGCATTGTGCAGGAAAGCTAAGTAGATGGTTTTGCCCGCATATTGAGCCAGGCTCACCGAGTGCGGCTCTAAGTAGCCGCGCAGCAGGGTGGAGTCGCCCTCGGCCCAAAGGCGCAGGTACTGCCAATTGCTCAGGTCGTCGCCGTGGATATAACCTGGCGTGTAGGTAAAGCTGTCGAGCGCAATGCTTTCGCCGTCGCCCAGGATTGTCTCCATAGACGCCACCTGAAAGAGGGTATCGGTGAATGCACCTTCATAAAGGTTGTTGGAGTTTTCGGCAGCCATTACTAAATAGCCGTCCATGTAACGCGGCAGTTGGAAGGGCGCCGATTTCCAGTGCAGGGTATAGCTGGCATCCGTCACCTGAATAGGCGGCGTGATAAGCCAGTTGCGGTTGCCCGGCAAAAAGTCTTCCATGTAAGAAAGCGAGGCGGCGCAGATGTTTGTTTCACCGGTAATGGTATCTTCGGCTTCTACAAAAAACTGTGACTGAAACCAGCGTTGTTCGGTTTCGTCGCCGCCATTGGGCGTGAGGCCGTCTTCGTCGATACTGAGCCAGGTGGTGTCGTTGCCATTGGGGAAATAGCCCCAAAAGTCGCTGACGTTGGTCTGGAAATTTTCAAACAGCACGGTATCGACTGTCTGCGCTGAAAGGCCAGCACTGAGCAGAAGTACAAAAGCGCTTGTAAATAAATGTTTCATGCAAAAAACAGGTTTTGTGTATTAATGAAATGGTTTGCCTTTAACTGCGGCGTGCCTTGAAGAACAACTTCAATAAATCGGCACACTCGTCTTCCATGATTCCCATTTCCAATTTGGTTTTGGGATGCAAAATCCCCTTGCCTCCATGCAGCATAAATCCGCGTTTGTCGTCGGATGCGCCGTAAACAATCCTGCCAAATTGTGCCCAGGCTAAAGCACCCGCGCACATAACACAGGGTTCCAAGGTAACAAATAAGGTGCAATCCGGCAAATATTTACTACCAAGATAAGCAGAAGCAGCCGTAAGGGCTATTATTTCGGCGTGAGCGGTAACATCGGTCAGCTGCTCGGTCTGGTTGTGTCCGCGTGCGATGATGCGGTTATCACATACCACCACGGCCCCGACGGGCACCTCGCCGGCCTCAAAAGCCTTTTGTGCCTCCTTGAGCGCCTGCTGCATATAATAGGTGTCGGAATATACGCTGAGCATGGTTTAAAATTCAAGTTTCCAACTGATATTAGGGATGAATTCGAGCTGATATTTTGCTTTGACGCCCCCGGTCAACGGCTCGAAATAATAATAGGCGACGTTCTTTTGCGCCGTGACGTTTTGAAAATCCATGGCAAAGGTGCTGTTCCGGCGATTGCCAAGGCTGCGCTTCCAGTACACCCGCAAATCGGCCCGGAAATAATCGGGGTGCTCAATGCTGTATGCCTCATAGTTTACGTAGCGTGTTTCCTGAAAGAAATTCTGTTCAGATGCCAGCAAGTCAATGGGACGATCGAGAAAGCCGCCGGTCCAGACAAGGCGCGCATTCATCCCGAATGTTTTATACTTTGTTTCTCCTTTCAGCCTCGACCATTCTTTTCCGGCCACGGCATTAAAGATATGTCGGCTGTTCCAGCGGGTATCCAGCCACTTATCGACGTCATTTACCTTGAATTTTGAATCAAAAAGCGTCAGGTTGGCGAGCCAGAACCAGCCGTTGTTCAGGTAGCGTTCGGCGCTCAGCTCCAGGCCCATATTCCGGCCTTTGCCCACATTCTCCAAATAAATCGGGCGACGCAGCCATTCGCTTTGGTTGAGTGCGGAAAATAAAAGATCCGGCGGCGTGGGGGAAATGCCCGGTGCAAAAGAGGGCACATCATAGAGTTGCTGATAAAATACCTCGGCGCGCAAAACGAGGTTTTTCCCGTTGTTCCACACATATTTCAGGCCAGTCTGCTGCGCGCGGGTAAAGTCGAGTCCGCGATTATCGACACCTGCAATATCCGTAGGCGTTGTATAAATACCGGGCGCCTGCATCTGCGATTCGGCCGTGTAGCCAAGCACTAATTGCTGGCGCGGACTGAGGCGGTAACCTAGCGTAAAGCGCGGCAATATTGCCTTGCTGTCGTTGAGCGTCAGGTGGGTATAGTTCATGCCGGCCTGCGCGCTCCAGCGATTCGAAGTGCTGCGCCAGTCGGCCTGCACCCAGCCCCAGAGCAGCAGGGTACTGAGGCTTTGAAAAGGCAGCTCAAAGCGCTGACCAGCGATATAATTGGTGGCCTGCGGGGTGTAGTTGATTTGGTTGACACTTACGCCGGTTTGCAGCTTTGTGTTTTCATCCACCTGATGTTGCAAATTCAGCAGGCCGGCGAGGCGGGTTTCCACGATCCGATCTTGCTGTCGGTTCTGATTTTCCAAAAAAGCACCCCGGATCAATTGTGCATCGCGGGTGTTTTCCTGTCCGGAGAATACCAGTACGGTTTTTAGCCAGGTGCGGTCGCCGAGTTTGCTCAGGCCGTTGAGGCCCATGATACCTGTACGCGATTCAAAATCAATATCGAAGCGTTCCTTGTTGATTTTGATGGGAGTGGTGTCGCTTTTATGGGTAAATGTATTTACACTTTGGCCGCCCATTCCAAAGAGGTTCCAGCCGCCGCCTTTTTTACCCGGAAAATGAATATTAAAGGAAATATCCTGAAAATTGATGCTTTCATCGCCGAAGCTGACGCCCAATTGGCCCAGCAAACCCACCGTAGAATAGCGGTAATTGGCTAAATAAGTGGGGCCATTACTTTTTTTGGGGTTAAATGGCCCTTCAGCGGCTACATCAAAGCCAATGAGGCCGGTCTGGAGCGTAAATTCCTGACGCCGGCTGTTGCCGTTGCGCAGGTTCATATCCAGCACGCCGCCCAAGGCATCGCCCATGGAAGCACTGTAATTGCCGGTAAGCAGCGCGGAGTTGTCCATCATTTGCGCCGAAAACATCAAAACACCGCCGCCGGCAGCTACTGCGCGGTCGGAAAAAGTACCTGCATTGGGCAGGTGATTGGGATTCACCACATCGACGCCGAACAAGCGCCAGCGCAGCGCCGAGGGATTATTGCCCCGAATACTCAGGCCATTGGTACCGTCGTCGGTCTGAACAGCGCCGGGATATACGGCGGCAAGGCGGCCCGGGTCAAAAAACATGGCCGGGAAGCGCAGGGTTTGGTCGCGCGTAAGCGCTACCTCGCCAAGCGGCTGCACCGGACGCGCGCCGAAACGCGTCGCGGAGATGGTCACATCCGGCAGGGTATTACTGCTCTTTACCAATGTCGCTTCCAGCAACTGATCTTTGCCAGCCGCTACCAGCAACTCGCCAAAACTGCGGGTATCATAACCCACCGCGCTGATTTCGCAGCGATAGTAGCCGGGTTTCAGACCTTCAAAAGTAAACATCCCGTCGGGGTCGCTGGCTAGGCCCAAGGGGCTGCTTTCGCTCTGCATACGGAAAAGTTGTATCGAAGCGCCGCCAACGGGACTGCCATTATCGGCATCGCGCACACTTCCGCTGAGGGTCTGAGCTTGCAAAAATGCGGGTGAAATGCAAAATAAAAGACCCAGAATGGAAAGAAAAAGGCGCATAGACGAGTATTTGTTGGTGTTCATAGCCGAAGTTCAAGTATTGGTCGTCAAAAATATGAATGCGCGAAGGTAATACTTGCTATTTGGCTTTTTTGTTCCCAATCTTTGCAGTACACAAAATCATTGCAAAATCAAATTCCGAACTTATGCCTACAATGCTTATTGTTTTCATTGCTTTACTGGCCCTGATCCTGCTCAGCCTCGTTACGGTGCAGCAGGGTACCGCTGCGGTTACCACCATTTTCGGTAAATATAACCGTACGCTTGGGCCCGGCCTGAATTTCCGGATTCCTTTCATTGAGCGTATTTTCAAGCGCATTTCCATTCAGAACCGCGCCGTGGAACTTACGTTCCAAGCAGTGACGGTAGACCAAGCGAATGTACATTTTACTTCATTGTTGCTCTTTTCTGTAATGGACAGCAGTGAGGAAACGGTCAAAAAGGTAGCCTTCCGTTTTGTCACGGACCGCGACTTTATGGCCACACTTTCCCGTACAGTAGAGGGCAGTATCCGCGCTTTTGTGGCTACCAAACGCCAACAGGAAGTACTGAGTCTGCGCCGTGAAATTACCGACGCGGTGAAAATCAACGTCGACCACATGCTCGAAGACTGGGGCTTCCACCTCATCGACCTGCAAATCAACGACATTACGTTTGATGAAGAAGTGATGCGCTCCATGTCGAAAGTGGTAGCTTCCAACAACCTGAAAGCCGCTGCCGAAAACGAAGGCCAGGCGCTGCTGATTACCAAAACCAAATCGGCCGAAGCGGAAGGTAACGCCATTAAAATTGCGGCTGAAGCCGAGCGCGAAGCTGCGCGTATGCGTGGTCAGGCCGTGGCGCTCTTCCGCGAAGAAGTGGCCAAGGGTATGAGTCAGGCCGCCAAAGAAATGCGCGACGCCAGCCTCGATACCTCCGTGATCCTGTTCTCCATGTGGACGGAAGCGCTCAAAAACTTCACCGAACACGGCAAAGGCAATGTCATTTTCCTCGACGGCTCCGTCGACGGTATGCAAAAAACGCTGAAAGAAATGATGTCGCTCAATCAACTGGAAGTGATTAAAAGCACGCCCCCGCCGATCAAAAAATAACTTTTAAAAGCCCGTGATCAGGAATGAGTGTTTGTTGTGCTGCGGCATGACAAACACTCTTTTTTTAGAGCATGTTCGGGAATTCATGATCGCGCGAAAGCGAGCAAATTTCATGCTGAACAAGGCGGTTTTCACAGGCGTAGCCAGCAGCTACGACGAAGAAAACCAACGCAATTCAGCATGAAATTTGCCGCTTGCAGCCGATTGATGGATTTCCGAACATGCTCTTAGTCCTTAAAACCCCGAATCATCCACGCTTTCCAAAAAGCGATTGATTTCACCCGAAACGCTTTCTACGCAGCCGTCTTCAAAGGGGGAGCGCAGTTTGGCGAGAGCGACCAATCCGAGGAAAGAACGGCTGCCGCCAGCTTTGCAGAGGCGCACATAATCGTTCCAGGCGGCTTTGTGGTTGCGGCGGTCGCGGCTCCAGAATTGCAGCGCGCAAATTTGCGCCAGCGTATAGTCGATGTAGTAAAAAGGCGAGTTGAAGATGTGGTTTTGCTTCTGCCAGAGGCGGCCGGCGCTCAGGTGCGCATTGTCCTCGTAGTCGCGCTGGGGCAGGTACTTGCGTTCCAAAGCACTCCAGGCAGCGTTGCGCTCTGCGGGCATCATCTCCGGATTTTCATACACGATATGCTGAAATTCGTCTACCGCCACGCCATAAGGCAGGAAATGCAGGGCGCTGCTCAGGTGCGAGAAATGGTACTTGTCGGTCTGCTCGCCAAAAAACAAATGCATCCAGGGCCAGGTGAAAAACTCCATGCTCATGGAATGGATTTCGGCAGCATCGTAGGTGGGCCAGTTGTATTCATCGAAGGGGAACCCGCTGCTCGACCAAACCTGGAAAGCGTGGCCAACTTCGTGGGTCAGCACGTCAATATCGCCGCTGGTGCCGTTGAAATTTGAAAAAATAAACGGCGCTTTGTTGTTCGGAATATAGGTGCAGTAGCCGCCGGGCGCTTTATTGCTCCGATCCACTAGGTCCATAAGCCGGGCATCCTGCATGTGGCGGAAGAAGCTGTCGGTTTCGGCGGAAAGCTCGCGGTACATGCGCGCGGCATTCTGTACAATTTCCTCCGGCGTACCGATGGGTTTGGGGTTTCCGCTGGGGTATTTAAATTCTTCGTCGTAGTATTTCAGTTTCTCCAGGCCGAGGCGCTGGCGCTGGCGTTCGTACAGCGACTGCGAAATGGGCACAATAATTTCCTGTACCTGTTTGCGGAAATTGGCCACCATTTCGGGCGTATAGTCGGAGCGTTTCATGCGGGCGTAGCCGACTTCCACAAAATTCCGGTAGCCCAATTTTTGTGCAATACGGTGTCGTGTTTTCACCATATCGTCGAAAATACGTTCAAAAGCAGGCGCATTATCAGCAAAAAACTGCCATTTGGCCTCGGCAGCGCGGCGGCGCGTATCGCGGTCCTGCGATTGCTCAAAAGGCTGAATGCCTGCAATGGTGTAATTTTTTCCGTCAAACGCAATCTGGGCCTGCGACTTGAGTTTGGTATGCTCCGTAATGAGGGCGTTTTCCTGTTGCAGGTCTTCCAGAATATCCGGCGTGAAGGTTTTGAGGCTCATTTCCGCCAGGGTGAACAATTGCGGGCCGAATTTCTTTTCAATCACATCTCGGAAAGGCGCATTGAGCAGCGCTTTGCTGAATTGATTGCTGAGTTCCTCATAGCCCGGGAGTTCGGCGTCGAAGTAGTCATTTTCCTTGACGTAAAATCCGTCGGCCGTATTGCAGGTGTAGCGAATCAGGCAAATGTTGTACATCGTCACGAAATCGCGGCGCAAGGCGTTGAGCCTGGCAAAACGGCGACTTTGTACTGCCGGGGTGGTGGCTTGAGAAAATTCGCGCAGGTTTTTTTCAAATTCATGGCGCATGGCCTCCAAATCGGGGCGCTTATAGACAAACTGGTCGAAAGTCAGTGGGCGAGCTTGTGTCATTGTTGTATGAATACCTGTAATTTGCGGGCAAAAACGTAAAGATGAATCGTTTCTTGTTTTCAGCGGTAATAATTACTGCGTTTTTCGGACAAATGTACGGACAAAGTACAGCTTTTGTGTTTCAAGGCGGCCCAACCGTGGGCTTACAACGTTGGGATAACAGTTTTGAGCGCGAGCCGCTTTTTCAATACCACGCCGCCCTGGGTATTGAGTCGGTCAATAATGAAGATGACCGCAGTTCGTTCATCATGCAGCTCGGTTATCATGTAAAGGGCAGCGCCACGCGTTTTACCTTTCTTACCCAAAACGGCGGGCTTCAGAACCTGAGTGAGGGTTTCAAGTTCAATAATTTTTCGCTGATGCTGGGCGCCAAGCAGAAGTTTGAACTCACCGAACGCAGCAAGTATTTTTACTTCGGCGGTATTCGCGGCGATTATACGTATAGTACCAATATTGACAACCTCGCAGGGGCCAGCAATCCTTTTACCGCGCTGTATTACCCCTATATCGGCTTTGTGCGCCGCTGGATGGCCGGCATTTCTGTTGGGGGTGGACTGGAATTTAAGTTTTCAGAATTGGTAGGCGGTCAACTTACCCTCACGGTCGCGCCTGATGTAACGAACCAATACTACCAGCCGCCCATTCCCAATGTGGTGAACCCTTCTTTCCCGGGCCAGACCATCACAATTCAGGAGCGCCGTATCCGCAATACAGCCATTGAACTATCGCTGGGGGTTCGCCTGCTCCGCAAAGTTGAATACATCGAGTGAATCAGTTATCAGTCAGCAGTCAACAGTTATCAGTCAGCAGGATTGTAATATTGAGGGTTCTCCTGGAAATTTTAACACTTAACCCTGATAACTGCTCACTGTTGACTGCTCACTGATAACTGATACCTGATTCATCACTAATTCCTGTTGGTTGATGCTTTCCTGGTGTACGGCTTCGAGGAGCAGGTTGATGAATTCTTCGCTTAATTCACTTTTGGCGCCTCGTCGGTGCAGGGCTTCCCGCAAGGCGCGGAAGCGTTCGGGTTGTAATACGGCCACATTTTTTTCCTTTTTTACGACGCCTATTTCACGCACGAGCTGCATACGGCGCGACACGAGTGCGATAATTTCCTCATCGAGGTCGTCTATTTCACTGCGGCAGTTTTCGATACGGGCTAAGTATTCGGGGTCATTGACTGTAGTGGCGCGGCGCAGCAGGCCGCGGGTCATTTCACCAAACCGTTCGGGCGTAATTTGCTGGGCAGCATCGCTCCAGGCAGCATCAGGTGTGGGGTGCACCTCTACCATCAGGCCGTTGAAGTTCAGGTCGTAGGCTTTTTGTGCCGTTTCTGCCAAAATATCGCGGCGGCCACAGATATGACTGATGTCGCAAATAACTTCCAGACCCGGAAACTCCTGCATCAGGTCTATAGCCATTTGCCAGCGCGGTACGTTGCGATACTTGGAGTCGCCGTAACTGGAAAAGCCGCGATGTATGGCCGCAACCCGTTTGAGGCCGGCTTTATGCAGGCGCTCAAGGGCGCCAACCCAGAGTTTATAGTCCGGATTTACCGGATTTTTCACCATCACAGGAATATCTGTTCCCGACAGCGCGTCGGCAATTTCCTGTACAGAAAACGGATTCACCGTGGTGCGTGCACCTATCCAGAGCACATCGACGCCGTATTTCAGGCATTCGTATACGTGCTGAGCATTGGCCACTTCAGTGGTCACTTTCAGTCCGGTTTCTTCTTTTACGCGCCGCAACCAGGAAAGTCCCTGTACGCCGATCCCTTCAAATGCCCCCGGACGGGTGCGGGGCTTCCAGATGCCCGCGCGGAACAAATCAATGCCTTCATTTTTTAAACCGCGCGCCGTAGTCAGTACTTGTTCTTCGGTTTCGGCAGAGCAGGGGCCGGCAATCAGAATTGGGGTCTTTTTATCGGGAAATATGGGTGAAAATTCCATTTTCAATTATTTCTGAAATAAACGAAAAAAACAAAAAAATGTTGAGTCAGGATGCTGAATAGCCTACAAGTGTTTGCAGGGTTTGCGACAAATGCCCGCGTTGCTGTGCCTGAATCAGGGCGGAGCCAACAATCGCCACATCGGCATGTTGGGCTACTACCCGTACCTGTTCGGGGGTACTGATGCCAAAACCAATGCCGATGCGCGCCTGCGGCGCACCCGTGCGAATGGCCGCAATGACGCGCGCCAGCTGCGGATGCAGGCTGAAGGTACTGCCCGTAATTTTAAAATCAGACATCAGATAGTAAAAATCGAAATCCATGTCGATCAGGCGCGCCAGGCGTTCCTCACCGACATTTGCAGCCAGCACCGGCACCAGGGTAATCCCTTCCAACTGGCGGGCAATTGGGCTGTCGACCGGCAAATCGGGCACAATCAGGTGCTTTACGCCCAGCGAAAGCAAAGCTGCCGCAAATTTTTTCAGGCCGAAATGATAGATCCGATTGGTATACGACATCAGCATGATCTCCTGTTCCGGATAGCGCTGCCGGAGGGTAGCCAACAGGTCCAGACAGTCTTCAACCCGTGTCTGCTCGCGCTCCACGGCTTCCCGACAAGCTTGCGTAATGACGGGGCCATCGGCAGTGGGGTGGGAAAACGGAATTTGCAATTCCAGAATACGGCAGCCCGAAGCGATGTACTGTTCGGCGCTGCGCAAACTTTCGGCCAGGCTTGGATAGCCCATCACGAGGTGGGCCATAATCGGGAAATTCATACGGCAAAGGCTTTTTGTGATTGATGTTGGAGCAGGTGTCGGGCGTAGGCCAGCAGATTTTCTTCCTGAAAATGCCGCATGGTGATGAAAAGATCTTTTTCTCCCCGACCGGAAGCATTAATAACCACGACGTCGGCCGGCGTCAGCGTAGCCGCCAGTTCAAAAGCATAGGCAAATGCGTGGGCCGATTCGAGGGCCGGAATCAGGCCCTCCTCGCGCGCGAGGCGTTGCACAGCCGCCAGGGCAGCTTCGTCGGATGCGCGTTCAAACTCAACGCGCCCCGCATCGGCCAGCCAGGCGAGAATCGGGCTGACACCGCAGTAATCCAGTCCGGCTGAAACCGAGCTGGTATTACTGATATTGCCGCCGTCGTCTTGCAGAAAGTATGAATAATATCCTTCAAAGATGCCGGGTTGGCCATCGAGCAACTTGGCGGCGTGCTCGCCGGGCTGCTTGCCATGTCCGCCGGCTTCCACACCGATCAGACGCACTTCGGCATCGTCCAAAAAATCAAAAAACATACCCATGGCATTGGAGCCGCCGCCCACACAGGCTACGCAGGCATTGGGCAGTCGCCCCGTCAGGCTTTCGCATTGACTGCGAATTTCTTCCCCGACCACCTTCTGAAAAAAGGTATTCATGGCCGGGTAAGGATGCGGGCCCACCGCCGAACCGAGCAGGTAAAAACTCGTTGGGTTGGCTACCCAGTCTTTAAATGCCGCAATCACGGCATCATTGAGCGTTTGGCTGCCGTCTTCTACAGCCACCACCGTAGCGCCTAGCAGTTCCATCCAGTACACATTGGGGCGCTGGCGCTCATAGTCTTTTTTACCCATATAAACGGTGCACTCCAAACCAAAACGCGCACAAACGGCTGCGGTGGCATAGCCATGTTGCCCGGCGCCGGTTTCAGCGATGATGCGTTTTTTGCCCAGTCGTTTGGCCAACAGCGCCTGCCCGATACAATGGTTGATTTTGTGGGCGCCGGTATGGTTCAGGCCTTCATTTTTCAGAAAAAGTTGTGCGCCGCCGATGGCCGCACTGATGCGCGGCAGGGGGGTAAAGGCTGTCGGGCGGCCGTTGATCTGATGCAATGCCTGATGAAATTCCGACAGGAATTGCGGGTCTTCTTTCAGTGCTTCAAAGCCTTGCTGCATTTCTTCCAGCGCGGGCAGGAGTACTTCGGGTACAAAGCACCCGCCGTAAGGACCAAAAAAGCCCTCGCTATCCAGGATGTGCTGCCGAAAGGCCATCGTGTTCGTGTTTTTTTGCATAATTTGTATCAATGTATCGGTACGGTGATGCAAAGATACAGCATTAATCTTTTCCCACGCAAGTGCCTGGATCAAATTTTATCCGCGCAATATTCAAAGGGAGGTTTCCGCGCTTGTATTCAGGCGATTTTTAAGCCATTGCATTTCATAATCGACCATTAGATAGCCTTCGCCGATGGGCGTTTCCATACAGCGTAAAATTTGAAAACCGACGCGGAAGTAGAAGTTGATGCTTTTAAAATTCAGTCTGTTGACAAAAAGTCTGATTTCCTCGGCCTGCGGGTAAGCCTGAAGGAGCAGGGCGAATGCCTGGCGTCCGGCGCCGCGACCGCGTTGTGTATTATCAATATAAAATTTGTGTACAAAAAAATGCCCGGGCGTTTCGAGAGCGGAAATGGAGAGGTAACCAATGGCATCCGGGTTTTCGGCGTGGCGGAGGAGCCAGAATTGCTGGCCGTCGGCCATTTGTTGTTTGAGCGCGGGCACACTGTACCCGCGCTCAAGCATGTATTCAATTTGTCCGTCGCTGACGATACCGGGATAATGCGCCCACCAGATGCGATGTGCCAGTTCATAAATGACCGGGGCATCGGCAGGGCCTGCCGGGAGGAGTTGCAGGGACATAGCGGAGGATTCTGTTTGCGTCGGGGTGAGCGGGATTATTCTTTTTTAGCGTTGGCGCTGTTGAGCAGGTCGAGCACCTGTTTGGTGATATCGAGGCTGTCGTTGGCCATCAGAATTTGTCCGCCGCGCGTATAAGAAAGGATATAATCGTATCCGATCTGGCTGGAGAGTTGTTTGAGTTGGGTTTCGAGGTTGGCGTAGAGGTCGTTGAACGCTTTTTTCTGTTCTTCGGCCAGCGATTTGGAGAGTCGGGCTTCTTCTTCGCGCAGGCGTTCACCGCGTTGCATGAGCGAGGCTTGGGCTTTTTCGGCATCGGCCTGGGTCATATTGCCTTCGGCATAGCGGCGCTGGAGCGCATCGGCTTCTTTCATCAATGTCTCTTGTTTGGACACCAGCGAGTTTTCGGCATTGCGCATGCGTTGTTCGATGGCTTCTTTTTGTTGTTTGAGCCATTCGTATTTTGCGTCGAGGGTATCGGCATTAATGAAAGCGATGCGGGCGCCGCCGCTTTGTGAAGCCGGGGGCATGATGGGCGCCGGGGCAGCGGGTTTGCTGAATTGCGCGTAAAAGAGGTATCCTACGGCGAGCAGCAGTACTGCGTTGAGGAGGAGCGATAAGTTTTTCATAAATAAGGTTTGAAAACAAAGTTCGGGGCAAAACTACATGTTTTTGCGTTTGTATGCTTATGTGTTTTCGTATGCCCTAAAAAACAGAAAGCAGATACACTTACTGTATCTGCCTTCCAACATGAGTGGATTAACTGCATCACAACTTTACAGCTGTTCAGCCTTATGCTTCATCGTGTTTGTTCTTTGTTTTTATATCCTTTCGGATCTGCCGCAAAGGTCTGTTGAATGCCCGGGTGCAGTCTGATTTTTTTTCCCGCAATCCTGATATTTTTTCCCAGATATTAGAAATGATGATAATTTTAAACACAACAGCTCAATTTTTCCACATTCCCGCAGGTCGTACTACTTTTGCACAATGGCAGCTACTCAAATCCTGCTTCGTACGGTTTTTCTGTTAATTTGCCTTGCACAGACGCTGACGCCCCTGGCTCAGGTTCGTATGGATATGATTACCGTGCAGGAAGGTTTATCGCAGGGATTTATCAATACGCTTATACAGGACAGGCGCGGTTTTATATGGATTGGCACCAAAGACGGACTTAACCGCTACGACGGTTATCAGCTTCGCGTCTTCACCATGAATCCTTTTGAACCCTGGGCTTTGCGCGCTCCTGAAATATCCGGGCTGCTGGAAGACGGGGAGCGCCGCTTTTTATGGGTGGGTACCGATAGCGGCCTCTGGTTATTTGATCCGGTTTCGGAGCGTTTTTATGAATTGAGGGAGTCTGGTATTAATTTACCTCAAAAAAGAGTGCATGCGCTGAGCAGCGACGACAAGGGCAATTTTATGGTCAGTTTTTCCAGTGGCGAATTGTACCATTTGAAAGTTGCCGATAGTTATGCAGAAAAAATCAGGCAACAAGGCAAAGCAGATGCCAAGGATTTTGAACTCCGCCTGATTGAACCTACTCCCTTAACTGTAAATTATCCGCCTTTGGTTGACTGCCTTTCCGACGGCACTTTTTTCTTTATAACGGCTGAAGGCGGCATCTTCACCTATCAGCCGCAAACCCAACAACGCGCGCGTTTTTCAGAAAAAAAGCAACAAGCTTATACTTATGCTTCCGACGGTATTATTTGGGCAAAAAAGCACAATTATGTTTACCGGCTACAAAAAGAAGACGGCAGCGACAGCATTCCGCCGGTCAATCACTGGGGTCTGGCCTTTAAACTTTCCGATCAGCGCATCGCCATTTGGCCGCTGCAGCACAATGGTCCGCTTTTTATAAAAAAAGATCATGCGCCGTTCTCCGCCGCAACCGGCGTGCCCAACAAATACCGTTTTGATACACCTGAGACCTCGCAGCTTTACACGCGCATCGACGTGCCGGGCAACACTACCGATGCCGTGCTGATGGACAAAACCGGCTTGTTCTGGATCGGTACCGGCGGTCTGGGTTTGGTGAAAGTAAATTTAGAGCAGCTGGCCTTCAGAAGTTATTTTCTGGATCGCTCGGTTTCCAGTTTGCGCCGGCTGGATGCTACACATATTTGGGTGCGTTTTTTTGATCGCTTTTCAGCGGTACTGAATATTCAGACAGGAAATATTGAACCGGCGCCCTGGGCGCTTGCATTAGACTCCAAACAATTAGTCAGTGAAGTGGCCGCGGATCGGAACGGCAATTTCTGGCTGATGATTCACCGCGATAACCAGCGCCGGGAAAATCGCCTTGCCATCTGGAGAACCGCCGGGCAAACCCTGCAATACATGCAGGATACGCTGCCTTATTTTCCCGACATTCCGGAAAACATACTGGAAGACAAGCAGGGGAATATGTGGATCTCCGGTCACTCCGGCGTACTGCTGCGTTATCGGCCGGGCATCTCTACTGCCGAGCGTTTTTTTTACGGAAACCTCACACCTTCCGATGGCCGCGAATTGCGCAGCAACAGTATTGCGCAGGATGCGCAGGGTGTTTTGTGGATTGGTACCAATAAAGGTTTAATTGAAATACCGGCTGGCGCCAACAGTGTTTTACAGTTTAAAATTCATACCTACGACCCGCAAAAACCAGCCTCCATCAGTTCCAACTGGATCACACATATCCTGCCCGATCCGCGCGAACCCCATATCATCTGGTTAGGTACCCGCGGCGGCGGCCTCAATCGTTTTGATAAAACTGCCCGGCAATTCAGCTTTATCACCAAAGGGCCGGAACGCCTGCCCGACAATGTGGTATACGGCATTTTGCCCGATGCATCGGGCAACCTGTGGTGCAGCACCAACCACGGTATTTGCCGCTATAACCCGCAGGACAACACCTTTACGGTTTACAGGGAATCCGACGGACTCCTGAACACCGAATATAATACCGCCGCTTTTTTATCCGGCCAGGACAGCTACCTGTGGTTTGGGGGCGTCAGCGGCCTGAATGCCTTCCGACCGGCGGAAATTCAGGTGGCTGACGCCGCGCCAAGCGTGTACATCACAGATATAGAAGTGCAGGGATTGCGAATGTTTCCGGATTTGGACAATCGCCTGAAACTCAAATCAGACCAAAACAACCTTACCGTTCATTTTGCCGTAAGCGACTTCAGAAATACGGGTGGCAATCGCTATCGGTACCGGCTAAACGGCGGCGAGTGGATTCCCCTGGGCACGGCGCACAGCGCTACTTTCTCGGCACTTCCGCCCGGCGAATACCTGCTGGAAGTGGAAGGCGCCACCGCCGACAGCCCATGGAGCGCCGAAAGTGCCCGTTTATACCTGATCATTGATCAACCCTGGTATAATTCCTGGTTGGCCTGGCTGTTGTACTCAATATTGCTGATTGCAGCCATTACCATCTTTATCCGCTACCGTTTGCGCTTATTTAAAATTGAGCATTCCGCAGAACTGGATCGGCTTGAATCCATGCGGCTGAAATCATTTGACGATATAAAAAATCGCTTTTTCGCCGATGCAGCACATGAGGTGCGTACACCGCTGACGATCATTCGCGGGCTTTCGGAGCGCCTCGTGCGCAACGAAAAATCAGAAGATTCGAAAGAAAACGCACGGCTGATTCTGCGGCAAAGTGAAAACCTGCTCGAACTCAGCAACCAATTGCTTGACCTTGCCCGCCTCGACAGCCGGCAGCTCAAGCTGATGCTTTTTCACGGCGACTTTCAGGAGTTTGTCGGGCAGCAGGTGGCCGGTTTTGTTCCCCTGGCGGCCGACAAAGGTGTACAACTCCATTTAGAATGCCGGGAAAACCACCTCTGGATGGATTTTGACCCGCTGCAAATAAAAAAAATACTCAACAACCTGCTTTCCAATGCGATCCGGCATACCGATAGTGCGGGAAACATCACCGTGACCCTTCAACGCCTGCCTGCCATTAACAGCCTGGAACTAAGCGTAAGTGATACCGGCGAAGGTATTTCAGCGGCTGCTTTGCCGCATGTATTTGAACGATACCATCAGGGAGAAAATCCGCGCCGCAAAGGCGCCGCAGGCATCGGCCTTGCTTTATCGGCCGAATTGGTAAAACTAATGGGCGGGCAAATTTCGGTGAGCAGTACTTTAAACCAGGGCACAAATTTTAAAATTCTGCTCCCGATTGTTCAGGCCGACAGCGCCCCCATCAACGAAGAATTTACATTGCCGGAGCAAACACCCGGACTGGCGCTGCAGGAGGCCGCTGCAAAAGCGGAAAAAAACCACCTGCCACTGTTGCTGCTCATTGAAGACAACGAGCAGATCCTGTCGTACCTGCAAAACTTTTTAAGCCGAAATTATCGGGTAAAAACCGCCAAAGACGGAATCAGCGGGATCAAAACAGCCCTGCAGTTAATTCCTGATTTGATTATTACCGATATCACCATGCCCGGTAAAAACGGATATGAAGTGACGGAAACCCTGAAATCGGATGAGCGCAGCAGCCACATCCCCATTGTCCTGCTCAGTGCCAGAACCGAAGCGGAAGATCGCCTTGAAGGGCATCGCCGCAAGGCAAACGCCTACTTGAGCAAGCCTTTTTCCGAACAGGAACTCCTGCTTATTTTGCAGAACCTGCTGGAACTGCGCAATCAATTGCGGAAGCAATACGCCGGCAGGCTGCAAAGCGGCGAGGCACTCCAACACCCGGCAACCGATCAGGAAGACGCTTTTTTGCAAAAAATTTATACCATATTTGAGCAAAATTATCAGGACGATGCGTTCAAGCTGCCGCAGCTTTGCCGGGCATTAGCCATCAGCAGCTCACAACTCGACCGCAAACTCAATGCCCTGACCGAACAATCGCCCATGGAAATGCTGCGGCGGTTCCGATTGGCCAAAGCGTATGAGCTGCTCAAATCCCGCCAGCCCAAACCAAGCGTCCAGGAAGTGTGTTATGCCTGCGGGTTCAAATCGCCGGAGCATTTTTCACGCCTTTTTTCCGACAACTTCGGGGTTTCACCGTCTGAAATTTGAGCGCTTTTTCCGAAATTCATAAAAAAGACCGACCTTTAAGCCCTATGCGTAATTTATACCTGACCGATCGTTTTTTCTGGTTGTTCGGCGCCATAGTGGCGCTCTTCGGCCTTGCGTATCCGTTCGGCTTTATTTTTCCGATTGCACAAACGGTATTGGTATTGGCCGGCGCCTTGGTGCTGGCTGATGTGTTGTTGCTGTTTGCCCGACGACCGGCCGTAGGCTGTATCCGAAAAGTGAATCCGGTGTTTTCTCTTTCCGATGCCAATCCGGTTTCCCTGCACCTGCGCAATGAATCGCCCATGCCCCTGCAAATGAGTATTATTGATGAATTGCCGGTACAATTTCAGCGCCGCGATTTTGAATTAAAAATCCGCATGGCCAGCGGCGCCAACCAAAACCTGAATTACGAACTGCGCCCGCTCAGCAGGGGAGAGTATACCTTCGGCAATACCAATGTTTTTGTGTCTACGCCACTCGGGCTTGCTGAACGCCGTCTGATTTTCGGGCAAAACGACACCGTAGCCGTTTACCCTTCCATTATTCAGATGCGGCGTTATGAATTGCGCGCCATCAAACATTTGGCCCGCGAAATAGGCATCAAAAAAATGCGGCGCATCGGCCACAGCTATGAGTTTGAGCAAATAAAAAACTATGTGGAAGGGGATGATTTCAGGAGCGTTAACTGGAAAGCATCCAGCCGACGCGGCAACCTCATGGTCAATCAATACGAAGATGAACGCAGCCAGCAAGTATATTGTATTGTAGATAAAAGCCGCTCCATGCGGATGCCATTCGACGGCCTGACCCTCATGGATTATGCCATCAATACATCGCTGGCCATCAGCAATATCATCCTTAAAAAACAGGATAAAGCCGGATTGCTGACTTTCTCCGACGTTATGGGCGCAACCATTAAAGCCGAACGCGATACCGGCCAGCTGCCGCGTATCATGGAGGCGCTGTACCGGGAAAAAGAGCGCAAAGGCGAGGCTAATTTTGAACTGCTTTACGAAGCCGCCGAACGCCTCATCGGGGTGCGATCACTGCTGCTGCTGTTTACCAATTTTGAAAGCAGCTACGCCATGGAGCGCGCGCTGCCGCTTTTGCGCCGGCTCAACAGTCGCCACATGCTGGTGGTTATTTTCTTTGAAAATACGGAAATTCAGGTGCTGGCGCAGGAAAAAGCAAAAACCACCGCCGACATTTATCGTCAGACGGTGGCGCGTCAATTTTTACAGGAAAAAAAGGAAATGGTGCACAAACTGCGGCAATACGGCATTCAGGCCGTACTTACCCGCCCGCAGGACCTCACCCTCAATACCATCAACAAATACCTCGAACTAAAATCAAGGGGGATGATCTAGGGTGAAACCCTGCAAGCGGTTTTATTATTTCGCTTTATTCAAACTTAACGGTAGTACTGTCGCTGGCCTCGCCAGTCGCATTTTTCACACTAATTTCTACGGTGTTATTGCCTTTTTTGAGCCGTGCAACAAAGTCAATGCGCTTATTGGCGGCATCAAAAGAAAAGTCCGTGAAGCTTGAGCCATTCACTTTTACCGTTATTTCAGATTTGTTGCCGATGTTTTCCGTCCGGGCAACTACCTGGGTTCGGCCTTCATTGGGATTCATCGGATTAACGGTAGGCTGAGAGGCGGATTCAATTTTTACGGTTGGCGCAGGCGGGCCGGCGGGGCCGGGTTGGCGCGTGCTGTATATAATATCCGTTATGGCCGTGGCGCTGCCGGCAGCATTTGTGGCCTCTACCTGAATGGTATTTTTCCCGGCATTGGGCTTGAAGGTAACGGTTACAATACCCGTTTTGACGTCGTATTGGAAACCGCGCGGCTCCGTTCCATTCACTTTTATTTTTACCCCGTTTCGATCAGTTACATTTTTCACCGTCGCCTTGGCTGTGTATAGCTGCGAGCTGGTTTTTTGTCCGCTTTGCGCCGGTGAAGTAAAGGTAACTTCGGGTTTGGCTACCGGTGGCGGCGCAGCAGGCCGGAAGGTAACTTCAACCGTTTTTTCGTCGCGACCATCGGCATTGGAAGCCTGCACTGTCAGCGTATTTTTACCACTCAACAGCGTTATACCGGCGCTCAATTTGCCACTTCGTTCAAATGCAAAATCGCGCAGAGCGCGGCCATTGTGCAGCACCACAATTTGCCCCTTATCGCTTACATTGGTCACAGTTGCCGTGAGGGTAGCTGCAGGCTGACTGATGGTTTCCTGATTGCGCGGCGCGGTGATGGTAATCACCGGCGGGCGGGCGGCGCTGCGGCGTACATTCACGCTGGCTTCATCGGAGCCACCGCTGTTGCGCGCACTTACACGAATCGTATTCGGGCCATCATTCAAACTGATATCTGCGCTGATTTGTCCGGCGCGGCCATTGAACTCAAAAGGTATGCTGCGGCCGTTATTGGTCACCGTAACATCGGCTTTGTTGCTCACATTGGTAACGCTTGCTGTCAGGCGGGTGGTAGCGCTGCCGGTTTCGCTGTTGTTGGCCGGTGCGGTGATGTTTACCTGAGGCGGATTGGCAAGCGGCGCTTTATAACGCACCGTAACACTGGCTTCATCGGAGCCGCCGCTGTTGCGCGCACTTACACGAATCGTATTCGGGCCTTCAGCAAAGGTAAGATCGGCCGTAACCTGGCCGTTTCGGCCAAAAAACTCAAAAGGTACATTGCGGCCGTTGAGCGTCACTGTCACCTCAGATTTGTTGGCAACATTGCTGACATTGGCATCCAGGCGGCCGGCAGTACTGCCGGTTTCGCTGTTGTTGGCCGGCGCATTGATACGCACAACCGGCGGCACAGCTGCGGGCGCTTTATAACGCACCGTCACGCTTGTTTCATCCGAACCATCGCTGTTGCGGGCGGTCATCCGAATGGTATTTGGGCCTTCAGCCAGGTAGAGCTGTGCGCTTGTTGCACCATTGCGGCCGTTGAACTCGAAGTTTTGCGGACGACCGTTGAGTGTAAGGGTTACATCTGCCTTGTTCGTTACATTGCTCACGTTAGCGCTCAGGGCTACCGAGCTGGAACTGGTTTCACTGTTGTCCAAAGGTGCAGTAATCATAATCACCGGTGGTTTGGGCATGGGTGGCGGTGCTACGTAGTAACGCACTTTGGCCGCATCATCATCAGTGCCATTCGTGGTGCTTACGCGGACACTCAGCGTATTTTCGCCTTCGCGGAGGAGCAAACTGGCGCGAATCGTCTGGTTGCGGGCATCAAATTCAAAATTGGAAACCGGTTGTCCGTTCAGGAAAACACTGATTTCGTTGCGCGCACTCACATTGCGGGTACCGGCGCGCAGGGTAATATCGGGTTTCGACACCGAAGCGCCGTCGAGCGGTTCTATAATGTCTACTTCCGGACGACGCGGCACATTAATACCGGAAAGCGTAAGTGTTGCGCTCGCTTCATCGTTGCCGTAGCGGTTTTGGGCGCGCAGTACCACGCGGTTTTCGCCATTGCGGAGTTGCAGGCGGGTACTCAGACGTCCGCTTCGGGTGTCAAAATCAAAATTACTGATATTGCTGCCGTTGAGCGTCAGGGTGATTTCACTGCGGCTGCTTACATTTAATACATTTGCTTCAAAATCGTATTCGCGCTGCGGGGTGTTTTCGGAGGCGCGTTCCGGGCGGGTGATCCGGATTTCCGGCGCGCGGCCTTGTGGCTCCTGTTCCTGACGAATGATTTCCACCTCGTCGGAAGCTTCACCGTCCGGGTTGACGGCTTCTACCCGCACGATGTTGCGGCCCGGGCGCAGGCGCACATTGGCCATCAGGTCATCAGCAAAAGAAAAGCGTTCATTTACTCCATTGACCAAGAGGCGGATGTTGCGCGCTTCGCGCACATTGCGCACCACTGCTATGATTTCTGTATTGTCGCTACTGGTCGTGTAAGGCGAGCGCGCCGGAGAAGTGATGCGTACTTCCGGGCGGCGCAGTGCAGGCGGAGGAGGTGGCGGCGGCGGCGGGACATTGCGTTCTTCCAGTACAATAATTGTCGTTTCATCGGCACGGCCAGCGCGGTTTGACGCCACAATACGCACGTCATTCCGGCCGGGACGCAAGCGCACATCGGTATTGAAATTGCCGCTGCGGAAATCAAAGGGCTGATTGTTGCCATTAACAAAGCAGCGCACATTCGCCGGGTTATCTACATTCCGGATTACGGCACGCACCGGATAAATATTCATCGAAGTGCTGTGCGGGCTGTTGCGCGGATCGGTGAATTCGATTTCCGGTGGACGGGCTTCGCGCTTACGGCGTTGCAGATCCCAGCGCAGATGCAAGTTGGTGTAATGTTGCCAGTCGTTGCCCGATGTGGCGTTGTTGCTGTTGGTCCAGCGTTGCCCGTCGAGTACATCGGTGCGGCTGAACGTTATTTTATGCCCAATACCGATCACAAATCGCGGGGCCACCTGATAACCCAGCTCAAAACCGGCGCCTGGCATCAGGCCGAGCCGAAGGGAATTGTCGGTAAAACCATCGGCATAGGATTCGTAGGTATTGTCGCGCAGGGCACTCAGGTCGGCGAGCACATCGCGACGGGAGCCGTTGGCGTTAATGGGCAGGTAATTGTAGGTATTATCAAAGTCGTCAAGCTGATTGGTGCGCGTGCGGTATACATCCAAGCCGATGCCACCAAACAGAGAAAATACAATTCCGGTGCGCTCGCGCAGGCGATTGAAGGTGAACACGCCTTCTAAGCCCAGTTCGCCCATGGTATGCCGGTAATTGCTGTACACAAAGGAGGAATCGTTGGGGCTGCTGCGGTCGATCAGGTAATTCAGGGCCGGATCGGATGAGCCGTTGAGGGCTTCATTTTTTTGCAGGCCAAAAGCACGTTTAAAATCGGCGCCATAAGTACGCGTGAGCAGGGCGCGACCGCGCAGGTCGAAAGAAAGCGCGGCGCCTGGCCGGTAGTAGAGGTTTTTGCCCAAGGTTGCGCCAAAGCCCCATCCGTTGAACTGCGTGCGCACATCGGCACTTTGATAGGCCAGCCCGGCATCAAGGCCGAAGGTGACCCATCCGGGTTGGCGGGCGCTGAAATGACTGTTGGAATTTTGAGCACTGGCGAAGGGGAGCAGGGCTATGAGCAGCCCGAGGAGCGTGCATAATTTTTTCATAGATAAGCGGGTTGGTGGTGGCGCTTGTTGGTTTTGTGAAGCAAGGTTCGGGTTTTTTGGGCTGAAAACACAAGCAAAAGGCATGGATTTATTATAATTTTAATCCATGCCTTAAGAGATGCCTTTTAAATGTTAAAAGGCGGCCGTATTTTGATTAAACGTTTTGTCAACAGGCGCTTATTTCATTAAAGCCTTGATTTCACTGAAAGGAACAAATAAGCGGATTTCACCTGCCGCATAAGCAGCCACTTCGTAGGGCGGGTAATCAAAAATTATCCCCTGCTCGGTGATGCCCACATTGGTGGTAAAGGGAATTTCCTCCACGAGGTAATAACCGTCGTCTTCCAGCACATCCCCGGCTTCGAGGCCGCTGTACCGACGGGCGGCAGCCTGCAAGTGCGGCAAGAGGGCGGTTTCATAACCCGGCTTGAGTACATCATCGAGGGTAAGGGCGCGCTTCTGGCGCAGGTCGTAGGTAAACAGGGCGGCGGCCGACATACCATGCGCACCGCCGGTGTAGATATAGTCGGAAATAGCCACCACTAATCGGCCATTGTCGTTGTATAAAATTTCGTTGCTGGTCGCAAAATCTCGATTATACATAAACCCGTAATCGCCTTTAAGTTCCGGGTCTTTATCCGCCTCGGTCATTTCTTCTTTATAGGCAGCGAAGCAGTTCTTTTTGTTGATTTCAAAAAGTTGCTGAATCGTGGTCGGCTTTTGCGGCAAGGAGTCGGCGCCCAGTATGGACAGCCATTGCTGGTTCAGGTAAGTATTCAGTTCGGCATTTGCCGAATTTGGCACAAGCACGGAAATGCTGTAATTGCAGGCTACTTCGGAAGTATCTGCATTTTCGGGCCAGTGCATAACGGCATTCAACTCCAGCGGGGTAAAATTCAATTCCGGATTGCCGGGACGCAGGGCAAAGAGCGCTTTGGTACTGAGGTTGCTGCCCGTGTATTCGCCTTTGAAGCCATCGGTGCCCCATTTGCCTTTCCACATCGGGGCGAGGGTATCCTGAATTTTCGTCGGGCGCTCTTCCAGAATAATATTTCCGGTAGAATCAATGTAACCCCAGCATTCGCGGGGAGCGAGGTCGGGTTGTCCATCGACATAATACATACCGTTGAAATAGAAAGAAGACTCCATGGCGCTGGGCGGCTTGAATGCTTCGAGGTGCATGGTCACGGCAGTTTCGCCGCGTTTGCCTTTCAGATAATAATAGCCGCTTTTAAGGGCTTCTGTGTTGCCGCTGGCTTTATTTTCATTGGAATTGCCCTTGCAGGCAAAAAGGCTAAGCCCGCCCAAAAACGCGAGCAGGGCGAAAGGGGTGTATCGCAGAGTAAGGTGCATGAAAAAGATGTTTTAGAATATGGGAACAAATGTAAAGCGATGCGTGATGAGTGATGAGCGATACACACGGAATTATTTACGGTCGCGGACAGAGGGCGGCAGTTAATTGAATAATGGATGTCGTGGGCGCACGAAAGCACGGGCGCGCAAGTTCAGTTTAGAGTCGTCGAATAAAGTTACCTGAAGCGTGCAGCTGTCGGGGTTTATATTTTTGGAAACAGGAAAATCAAGCGGCAAAAAACCTGGCTTATTTTGCCCCGGGAAGTTGCCATACGTTTTAATCGTCCAATAATTGGTGATGAAAAACCAGTTTTCCTCCTTGGCGTGTGAATACCACAAGTGCGGCAACTCCAGGTGTATTTCCTGCAACATAAATGCCGCGAGTGTGCGCATTTTTAGCGTGCGTAAATGGGTTTCCAGCCCCATACCTTGCCAGCGATACACGCGCTGAACCGAGCCTTCTTTGGCAATAAATTCATATTCATCGCCATCCGAATAATTTCTGGAACCGCCTTGTATCGTATCAATACCCACTGGCAAACAGGCGACATCAAGAGAATCAATAAGTTTTTGGAAGCGGAACAACATGGATGCCGAACATTTTTCAAGCACAAATTGCGGATTCTGAAGCTGCTCATTGCGGGCATGTAGTACCCCGGTCCAAACACCTGCTTTTTTATAAAAATATACAATATGCCGAAAGCTGCCCCAAGCGCCACATCCCTGATAAATGTAACAGGAATCCATATTTTTTAAGGAATCCTGTTGTGCGTCCCGAGCACTCCAGGCTATTCCGGGTAAGGTAATACTGCTGAGATAAATTGAATCTTCCGGCGACTGCTGCTGCACGCAAAATGGTGCTGTATCCGTTTGGCAAGCCTGCAAAACGACAATAAAAAGTAAAAAGATACCGGGAAAAAGTTTCATTGATATATGGTGTTTCAAATACCGGTTTTGCTGCTGGCAGTAATAGTGCCGTTGAAATAAAACGTTTTTCTACTTTTGTATACAATACACGCAACCCGTTTTTTTCATTTGCCGTATAGATGATTGAAAGACGAAACCCATTTGGTAAATCTGCCGCAGGTCATCGAAGGCTGCCGCCAGTTCAGGCGCTCCAGCCAGCACGAGTTGTACATGACATTTTACAATTATGTCATGACGATCGCTACGCGTTATGCTGCCAATACGGAAACAGCGGAAGAGATTGTCAATGATGCATTTTATAAGGCATTTACGAAAATTGACCGCTACAATGAGGAGGTGCCATTCCGGTTCTGGCTGCGGCGTATCGCCATCAATACCGCTATTGATCGCTACAGAAGCAACCTTCACGTGCTGCAAACCGTCGAATTACAAACATTCCACGAAGAAGCCAACGACGCCGGTATTGTAGAGTCGCTCACGCGCGAACAAATCCTGCACCTGCTCGCACAGGTGCCGCCGGCATATCGAACGGTCTTTAATCTTTTTGTCGTCGACGGTTTTTCCCACGAAGAAATTTCAGAAACCCTCGGCATCAGTGTCGGCGCCTCGAAATCCAACCTGGCCCGCGCCCGCCAACACCTCAAAAAACTACTATCTACTGAATCTGAACTCATGCGCAGAATATGAGCGACTTCGACAAGCAATGGGCCGATAAACTCAACGAGCCTGAAAATTTTCCGAACCGCGACAAAAACTGGTCGCAACTCTCCGAACGGCTGGATCATTTCCAAAGCCATCGAACCGACCTGACCCGACAGGTTCGGTACTGGAAAGCCGCAGCTGCCGTACTCGCCATTGCTACTACCGGGTTTTGCGCACTTTGGGCCAATAGCTACCTGCGACACCAGCGCCTGCTCGAAAATCAAGCACAAATTCAATCCGTCACACAACAAGTTGCGCCTATAACATCTGATCTCAACACTTTTAGCCCTTCAGAAGCCCAAAATAGTCCCTCCACTACTTTCACTGTCCCTGAATCCGGAGGACATTCGGATCTTGCTGCCGCAAACACCAAAACAAGCCCTGAAAATACCCCGACCAATAAACAAACCACTGCCGCTGAAAAAAGCGGGCAGCTATCAACGCATAATTACGCCCCTGTAAAATCACCTTCTAACAAACGTGCTGTACCCGCCGCAGGCAAGCTTGCACCCTCGTCCGCCGATGCAGTAGCGGCGGACGAGCCTGCGGGAACGGGTGTTTCCAACGCCGCAACAACAACCAACAACGCTGTAGCGGCGCTCCCGCCAACAAGTGCAGGTTCCGACAAACACAACAACACAGCCATTGAACTGCTTCCTGCCGCAGAAGCCAGCTTGTTGCTTCCGCAAGCCGCCGTTTTGCCGCTCCAATCCGTAGCAACAACACCGACGCCTGTCAATATAGCCCACAGGCGTTTCCGCCCCAGCTTACAACTCGGGCCGCAGTTTGGTTTGGGCATAAAAAATACGGTTGGCGTAAATCAGGTTCGCAGCGCAGGGTTATTAGCCGAATGCAACATTTTACCCGGACTGATGCTCAGCGCTTCTGCCGATTGGCAACAGTACCGCCTGACTTCACAAGATACCTTACCCGATAAAATAAAACCCGGCGGCGGCCATCATCCGCACAATCCGCCCGGTCCGCAGCAGCCCGATCACAGGCTTACCGAGATCAGTGGCGACTTACGCCAGCAGCAATTCAGCCTCGGCCTGCGCTATGCCTTGCCCCTGCGCGGGCGCATTAGCCCTTCCCTGCGCCTGGCACATGTCTGGCTGCATGAAAAAGCGGGCCTGCTCTCTTATGAATTTGAAGATCCGGATCCGCACGGCCCTGGCCCTGGTCCGCATGCGCCTGAAAAATATATCCTCGCCGAGCGCACCGAAGCCGCCAAAACGGCCAATTGGTGGCGCGCTGGCGCCGGGCTTGACGTAAAAGTCGGTTCCGGCTGGACCGCCCAGGTCGGTGTTGATTATATGTTCAATACTGCCGGCGTTTCCGGCGGCAACGCGGAAGGATGGTATGCGCGCGGAGGGGTTGTTTATCAATTACCCCTCCTGCGCAAAAACTTGTCGGCGCCACGCCTCCGGCAGGGTTAAGTTAAAATACCTCAATTTCCGCCAAACGCACCTTGGCCCGGCGGGCGCCGAGCAGGCGCACCCTGATTTGGTCGCTGCGTGTATTTTCCGGCAATGTTATCATTTTCCGTGGGCCAATGCTGGTAGATGCCCCCACCTGGCGATAGGTTTTTGCTTCGGCATCCCAGATGTCAATCACAAAATTGGTTACGTTGTTGCCCTCCGGCAGGTATTCTTTCAATTGCACATAGCGCAATTGCTGCGGCTGTTTCCACTGCACTGTAATCACATCGCCTTTTTTCCAAAGCAGTTCCGAGGCGGTTTCGGGCTTGCCATCGTGTAGTTTGGGTTGTTTGCGCGGGCCTGTTTGTACCTGTGCGTCTGCTACCAGATTTTTACCAAAATACTGTCGGCGCAGCGCGGCAAATTGCATGAGGGCCGCCGAGTCATTTTCATGAATCAGCCCCCGGCGGTCAGGCGGCACATTCAGGAGCAGGTTGGCGCCATGCCCCACGGAGTTGAGCCAGATATGCATCAGTTGCTCCGGCGTTTTTACCTTTTCGTCTTCTTCTTTGTGATAAAACCAGCCCGGGCGAATACTCACATCGCATTCGGCGGGAATCCAGGTTTTTCCATTAAAATTTCCGTGAAAAAGGCTGTCGTAGGGCGGGCCGCCGGCGCCACGGGTAAAGCCTGCGGTATCCAGCGTCCCCCAGTTGGTTTCGCCCACTAAGCCATTTTCATTGCCTACCCAGCGGCATCCCGGACCGATGTCGCTAAAAATAACGGCCTTGGGTTGCAGTTTTGCCGCCACCTTTTCAAAGCGTTTGAAATCATATACCTGCCTTTTGCCGTTCGGGCCTTCTCCGTTGGCGCCATCCCACCAGAATTCGAAGAGTTTACCATAGCGGGTCATGAGTTCGGTCATGGTATTGACGTATACGTCGTTGTACTCCGGCGTGCCGTATTGCGGGTGGTTTCGATCCCAGGGACTGAGGTAAAAACCCAGCACGAGGCCGTGTTTGCGGCAGGCGGCGGAGAGTTCGGCCAGCACATCGCCTTTGCCATTTTTCCAGGGCGACTCGCGCACGGTGTGCGTGCTATACGCCGAGGGCCAGAGGCAAAAGCCATCGTGGTGTTTGGCAGTAATGATCAGGCCGCGCGCGCCGGCAGCTTTGGCAATGCGGCACCATTGTTCGCAATCGAGTTGCGTGGGATTGAACAGGCTTTCCGATTCATCGCCGTGCCCCCATTCTTTGTCGGTAAACGTATTTGGCCCGAAGTGCAGAAACAGATAAAATTCGCGTTCGTGCCAGACCTGCTGGGCGGCCGTGGGGCGACCCGTTTGAGCGCGCAATCCGCAAGTTACAAGCAGCAAAATGCTCAGGGTAAAAATTTGTCGCATGGCGGTGTTGTTGAAAATTTCACAAAGTGCCCACCCGACAAAGTAATTCAAAATTAATCTCTGCGGTTTGAGCCTCGGGCAACAAGGTACGTATCTCCGCACTTATTGCCTCAACAGGATCCACTCCATGCGCTTTAATATAATGCTGCACTGCCGACCAGGTAGACAAATACCCGAGCAATTGTTCGGCCGTCCAGTGGTATTGCATTTGAAAATCAGGGAAGTTTATTTCCTGAAACGGAAAAGGAATGGTGGTATAACGCGCATCCAAATGCCGGCGCTCTTTATCCCAATACGGCCCGACGATGTTGGTATAAAAATGTTGAATCAAGTGGTTCAAGGCTGCATTCGGGGTCGTAAACAAAGGATATCCGATCAGGGCAATCATGCCACCCGGGCGCAACACCCGCCGCACTTCAGCATAAAAAGCATCAAACTGAAACCAGTGAATGGCCTGCGCCACCACAATCAAATCGACGGAATGATCGGCAAAAGTGCTTTGTTCGGCCTGCTCTACCCGGAAGGTCACATTGGGCAATTGAGGCGCTTCGGCGAGTTGTTTGGCGCTGATGTCGGTGCCCACCACCTGTTCAAAATATGGAGCCAACAGTTCGGCCATTTGTCCGTTGCCTGCTCCACAATCCCAAGCGAATTTTCGCTGGGCGATTAATTTACTTAAAGCTTCCGCCAGCGCAACGGGGTAACGCGGCCGGAATTTGAAATACCCGGAAGCCTGAGCGGAAAAACGATCTTTCGTAACGATGAATTTTTATGTGTTTTAGTGTTTTGGTATTTTAGTGTTTTCGTGAGTATTCAGGCGCGGAGCCATTCGTGCATTCGTGGCAACTTTTATAACGATGAATTTTTATGTGTTTTAGTGTTTTGGTATTTTAGTGTTTTCGTGAGTATTCAGGCGCGGAGCCATTCGTGCATTCGTGGCAACTTTTATAACGATGAATTTTTATGTGTTTTAGTGTTTTGGTATTTTAGTGTTTTAGGGAGTACTCAGGAGCGGAGCCATTCGTGCATTCGTGGCAACTTTTAAAGCATTACCCCGACACTCAGGCCTGCCGACCAGATATGACGATTCAGGCTGGCATTCTTGGAAACACCGAGCAGATTAATATCAAACATGGGCTGGATAAACGCATCCAATTTACCCAGGCGAAAATTAAAGCCCGTACCTAATGCCGCGTTGAGGTTGTACTTTCGGAAATTGGTACCCGCGTAATCGGTGGTCGTATTAATGGTAGTGCCGTCGGGATTGGTAAAGTGCAATCTGGATTTTTCCGCAATAGAATACTGATTGACCAAGCCGCCGATGAGATACCATTTAGTGCTATTTTTCAGGGGTGCGTACTTCAACAATACCGGGATACGCAGGTGATGAATGGCGTACTTTGCACTTACTTTTAGGGCGGGTGCAGGCTCCGGCAGCGCAAAACTCAAATCCCGTTCTTTATCGGCGTAGCCGGAAAGGCCATAACCGGCTCCCACCTGCAATTGCGTTCGTTCCGAAAATTGATATTCGGCAAAAAGATGGGCGTACCCGGTTGCACGAGGGATTTCGATGTCCTTGTAAATGTTTTCAATGTCGCTCGGCGTAGAACCGTCGTTGGTAATCAGTGCGCCGCTCACACTCGGGGCGACGCTGACGCCAAAGCGAAATTTCTGGGCTGTGGCGCATGTGGGGAGCAGGAGGAATAAAAGGAGGTAGTGTTTCTTCATGGTAAATAAAATTTGATGAGCGGCAAATATAGGGGGATTTGCAAATGGTGTCAATGGGGCGGGAATAATGCTTGAGGAAGGATAAAATTATGAATCTATTTCAAAATCACAAAGTTCTTTCAGGGGGATTTCCAATGCTGCGGCAATCACGAGTAATTGACTGAGGCTGGTATTAATGATGCCGCGTTCTATTCTGCTGATTTGGCTCAATTCTATATCTGCTTTCCAGGCCAACTGCTCCTGTGAAAGTCCTTTTGCGAGGCGTAAGCTCCTCAAATGCTTACCAAACGCTTTCATGCCCTCAATGTGTCGGGTATATCCCACGACACAAGAGTCCGAGGCTTACAAAAATTTAACATAGGCAAATTTGCCCAATTTTGAGAAGACTCTTATTTTTGCATAATCTATCAACCCAGAGCCATGCTGACCATGAAACTAGCGCGCAGTTTTAACCCCAGCATACTCTATTAAAATTGTTCTAAATGTTTTTAAGTGCATCTTCGCGCTCGCGTTTGCTGCTGGCGCTGCTATTTGGTTTATTGTTCTTTGCCTGTAAAAAGGACAGCAATCTGTTAAATTCAGATATTTCAACACCCGCTTTTGTACACCCGCCCAAGTATGCTATTTCAGTGGCGGATGCACGCGAGTTTTACAAAATTAAGGCCAGTGTGCCGAGTCTGCCTCCGACGAGTTTTTCCGGTGCCAGTACTACCGGACGACTAATTCTTAACAATCTGCCACAGTGGGACAAAGCTTTTGAAAGCCAGACACAAATGGGCAGACCGGTTGTGTTAGTGCCCTTGGGCGATAGTATTTTGAATACGCAAAATCAGGGTCGGGTAAATGCCAAAATGCAGTTTAGCAGGATAACTCCTGACACGATTGCTGTAGAGATTGTTGTTAGTATCGCTGACTCTGCCTGGTTGAATAACCTGGGAACCAACCCGGTTACCCTTGATAATTTCACCGGAATATTCATAGTAACTGATTTGGGAGGTTACTTTAACTATGGCCTGCGGGTAGTCAACGGACAATCTACCTCCTGGATTAAAGGGCTCAGCGCCGAGTACTATGAACCTTCGGATACCAAAGATAGAACCGGAGGCGATGTTCAAGGGCAGGATTGCTTGTATACTGCTCAGCTGCAGCAAGCCTGCATACCCTATAATAATGGCGGTGGAGACGGGCAGTCTTTAGAAAGTCCAGACTGCGAGTGGGTCAACACAGATATTAACTTGTATCTGTTGGACTGCAACGACGCCCCAGCTTCTGGAAGCAGCAATACCGGAGGGACATTCACTAACCCTGGCGGACCTTCCGGAGCAGGAGGCAATGGTGGCTCAAGCAGCAATAACGGAAATGGTGGAATAATGGCCACACTTTTCAAGGATGTACCGCTTTCACAAGCCTTGGCAGCCGGTATGTCGGTTGACTATTTTGTGCAGCATGGCGGGCAGTTACCTGTAGATATTGAAGTGGCACGCTGTCTGGAATCCATGCAGTCACAATGCAACTACACCAGTTCGCAATTAGCATGGTTTACTTCTTTTGCGCAACATGCTTGCCCGGCTAAAGGCTATCTGGAAGGGAACAACTATGATCAGGCTACGGTAAATGCTATCAAGCAAACCATAGATGCCATGAGTGGGCCACGACGGCCGGTATTGAGTTTCAGTACCATTGTACAGGTTGTTGAATTGCAAAAAAAGGTGAATTTCACTGCCGAACAGTTGGAGTGGGTAGTGATGAATACAAGTGTACTGCCATTTATTAATGATGTGCTGAGTGAAGAGTACGGTTTAGATTACATTAGAGGATATTTTTCTGTATTAACAGATTATGGGTATTCCTTGGAAGCGTCTGCGTCTATCCGCACATATTTATATTGGCGGGCTAACGGAGTTTTTGAAGAAAATTATGACCCTGCCAATCCAGATCCATTTGGTGATCCCAATTTTGGCTTAGCGCCTACAGAAGAAGAAATTCTAAACATACGAATCAAAGCAGCTAACTGTATTCAATCTAAAGGAATTTTACAAAATGATAAGAGTGCTTGGGCTAATTTTGAACGCGGGCGTTGTTTTTGTAGCGCAACAATAGATGTTAGATTAGGGTGGGTACATACAGTGGCTGATATTGCAGGTTTAATACCCGGTTATGGGGAAATAGTAGATGGTGCTCAAGGAGTTGTATACTTTTTTAAGGGAGATAATGAAAATGCTGCATTGTCTTTTGCATCAACAATCCCAATAGGAGGGTGGTTTGCTTCTGGCAAACGTATTGTTGCAAGAATAGGATTCACCCATAGAGGCATAAGTTGGAATTTGCCATATGTTTACAATTCATTAAGAAACAAAATCGAGTTTGGGGACTATGGAGATTTGAGAAAAGTAATGGGCCTTACCGGGGATAATCAAGCGCATCATATTATTCCTTGGTCTCTTCGAGAAGAAGAGCTAGTCCAATTTGCTGCTGCCACTCCAAAGAATGGATTTCATCCTAATTATCATGGAAATGGAATAGAGGTTACTCCATACAGGAAAGGCGATCCAGTGCCTGGTCAGCATCAATACCACCCTGCATATACAAATGCTGTTAAAGCAAAGATGAAAGAAATCGTAGATGATTTAGCTAGTCACCATGGTGGGGACAAGTCACTAATTGATCCTAAAGAAGCTAGGAGAAAATTAATTAAACTGCAAGACAGAATTCGTTTTATAATAGCTGGAAATTCAAATACCAAAATTAATGAGCTTGATGGTGCAATAAATAGTATTCAAATAAGTACTTTGTAGCGTTTGATCTCAAGGTTAGGTTAGTACGATAACTAACCTAACCTTGCAGCTCTTTTTAAGATGTCAAAATTCATTCACATGGTAAAATTATTCAAGATCCAATTAAACACCAAAGTGACAGGTGGTATACCGCAAATCACACCCGATCTCGAAGCCTTAACAAATAAATCAGGTTCTGATTTTCGATATTCTGGCGTATGGGACAAACCATATCCTGCAAATACGGTTTTCACAAAGTTTCATCTCGAAAAAAATTCAAACTTGACTGATTTTATGGGTTTCTATGGTGATTTCATGATATTTAGCAAGCGTTTTTATAACTTACTTTGCGAACAAGAAATTGAAGGTATCCAAGATTTCGAGGTTCCAATCCTCGATGGAAATATAACGGAACTATTCCATTTTGTTCACATTTGGAAACCACTTTTAGAAGATGATTTTGTTGATTGGCAGTCTAGTGTGTTTTTTAAAGAAGACCACGGACACTTCACTTACTTAAAGTATAAAAACGTAGATGATTATAAACACTCAGGTAGTTCACCCGCAAAATTGTTTACTAAAATTAACTCAGTCCAAAATAACATGATCCGATTTAGACATTTACTCGCTACGAATATTTTTATATCGGAGAATTTCAAGAATTCAATCATTAGGGCGCAGATTACTGGTATTCAGTTCGAGGAACTGCGCCTTTACCAAAACGGAGAATGACTATGTTAAAATTTTTCGGCACAAACGCTTCATATTATACATATCGCGACGAAATGAGGTATCCAAATCTAATCCATCTTGATTGGAGATGGATAGATATTCTCGGCCCCAAAAGCTGTATTCAGGAAAAATATACAAAGCCATTTGATTTTGAACCTGAATTTCCGCGTTTCGAGTTGGATGCAGATGCTATTCCGGCAGATATACTCAATGTCCACAATCTGAGCGAATTTTTAATTGTAAGTAAAAAATTCTACAACGTTATTCAAAGCTTTAATCTGGGTAATTATCAGGTTTTTGAGCGGGATTTGATTACCGCCCAAGGTAATATTCTATACTACATCCTGTATTTTCCTGATTGTCAGGATGAGCAACTTATTGATTGGTCAAAATCCCGTTTCTTGATGGAGCCCCGCGATGGCGGTAAGAAATACTGGGCAATGCCGCAAAACAGCGAAGCATACATTGCACTCCTGCCAGGAACACAATTAGTATGGGAAGAATATTTGGTAACAAAAATGCCGCCGATTGGTTTGGATATGTTCCGTTTAAGCGCAATAAGAAATTTTGCGTGCCACTACGTTAGCCCCGCACTACGGCAGGCACTTGAAGCCGAGAAGATGATCGGCGTGAATTTCTTAAAAGAAACGGTGCTGCACCTGCCGGATGAGGGGACATAAAACAAAAACTTCACCAAAATGCTCAAACTATACGAGTTTCATCTGGATACCGCCATCTCCGTAGTTGGTGTATACCCCCAGTATTCGATTAGCTCAGAAGAAATATACCGCAGTGGTAAACGTGACTTTCGGTATAACCGAGCGTTCGCGCCATTTCCGGATGATGTTTATCTTCCAGTATTCCGAATGGAACCACATGCCCGGATTACCGATTACATGAATCGGGAAGCATTCAGCTTAGTCGTGAGTGAAAAAATTCTTGGAATTTTACAAAAAATGCATTGCGACGATCCGCAAATTTTTAAAATAAAATTGGAAACACCCGGGGGAATACTGGACTACTACCTGTTTCATTTGTACAAACCGCTTGATGATAATGCGTTTTTCGATTGGTCGCAAAGCGTTTTTTATAAGGAACACAAGGGCATCTATACGCGTGTGCAATACCAAAACTCCGAGCAGCGCTACAATGGCGGCGGAGGATGGCCTGAAAAAGTATATACCCGGGCTATGGAGGCCCCGTTTGATGTTTTCCAATTTCGGCATTTTGGCTTGGGCGCTTACTATTTTTCGGAAAGGTTCAAACAGGAAATCGAAGCTGCCAACATCAAAGGCGTTTACTTTCAGGAATTGCGTTTTTACCAAAATGGAGAATAATCATGTTTAAAGTATATCGAATTTCATCTCACGGAGGCATTATCAAGGGTAGTGCCCAGATTAATCTAGATTGGACGGGAATAGATATTCTCGGCCCGAAAAGTTGTATTCAGGCAAATTACAACGAACCGTTTGACTTTGAGCCGGAGTTTCCAAAAATGGAATTAGATAAAAATGCCATTCCTACGGATTTGCTATCTGTGCGCAATCTGTCTGAATACCTGATTGTAAGTGAACGTTTTCTGGATGTAATAAAAGAGTACAATACGGGAACTTATCAGGTCTTTCAGCGCGATCTGAATACTCCCAAAGGCAATATCCCTTACTTCATCCTGTATTTCCCTTATTGGCAGGACGATACTATTGTTGACTGGTCGGCTTCCAAATTTCAATTTTCTCCTAAAGACCAAAGACCTGACTTCTGGGCTAAATCCGAAAACAGTGAAGCTTATCTGAAAATACTGGAACAAATACAGTCTATTCAATCACGGCACTTGGTATCCAAACTATCTGAGCCACCCTTCGATCTATTCAGAATGAGGGCAATAAGAGAGTTTTCTTGCCATTATATTAGTGAAAATATGCGCCAAGTATTCGAAGATAATTGTTTGACTGGAATTAACTTCTTAAAAGAAACTGAATTTTTTACCCCGGAAGAAACTGAAACCTCCTAAAAGTCGAGTTTAAAATATAAATTTAGGAAAAACCATGCGTACGCTACTTTTTCTGTTTTTCGCATTTGCCCTGAATACAAAGCTATCAGGGCAAGGCGCTATAGTACCGGACTCGCTAAACCTGAAAACGCTTTCAAATCAAGCTGTAGAATCCATAATATTATACTTTTTTGAAACCAATACCGATAGTAGCAAAAATGATTATGTCTTTGTCGTAGATTCTCTGCTGATACCCCGCACCGATATATTTCATATTTCTACACAAAAATTATTAAAACCACTGTTTCAGCCTGACTTTCAATTAGATACGTTTCAACTCGACATTCGAGAAAAAATAAAACCACATGCTGCTTACTATAAAAGCATAAAATTAGAGGATCATATCAACGATACGATCTCTATACATGCCTTCTCTCCTTTGATTCCTGCAAAAGTACCTAATCAATTTATCATGCAGAAAATCACCTTTTTTAATGACGACGATGCACGCGTAGCGGCATTGCAAGTTTTTCGCTTTACCATTGAAAATGGCCGGTTGACTTTTTTGGGCAGGATAGATATTGGGCTTGTAACTGTTTGGTGGTAACCCTCTCACTCTAAGCCTTTATACCCTTCATCTTTATGCGCACAATCGTTCTTCTCATTATTACTTGCATCTTGAGTTTTCATTAACGGGACAAAATCAGATTGAAACTGATTCTGTAGACCTTGAAACCTTATCCAGTCAAGCTGTCGAACTTATCATTTTGAACTTTTTTGAAACCAATACCGATAGTTGCAAAAATGATTATGTGTTCACAGTAGATTCTTTGTTGATGTTTCCTACGAATGTATTTCAATTTGCCGCATCTGAAGTAAACCCGCTGCTTAAACCAGGATTCCAGATGGATACTTTTGCCCTTAGTATTACTGAAAAAATAAAACCTCATGTTAAATATTACAAAAGCATGTCTTTAGAGGACCACATCAATGATAGTATTTCGATAGATTCGTATTCTCCATTGGTTCCTGCAAAAGAAGATGGCCAATATATCTTGCAAAGAGTCATTTTCTTTAATTATGATGAAAGTCGAGTAGCAGCTCTAGAACTTTTCCGATTTTCGCTTCAACATAATCGCTTACTTTTTTCAGGCAGAATAGATACTGCGATGATAACGGTTATGTGGTAGTTATCATAAATGCAACTAATAATGAAAAAGAAACTACTGATTACCTTTTGCACGCTTTTTCTGCTGTTCTTCCTGATCAGCAACCTGACCATTTTCAATATGTATTTTCCGCACTCCTATCCTTATAGATACTGTGCAGCTAAATGCGATTTTGAAGATTTAGAGCTGGGGAAAGGGCATGATCCCCTGGGGCAGGTACAGGCTAATTTTGAAGCATACAAACTTAGCACCGGAAAAAACGACGCTGTTTTATACCGCCGTTTTGAGCGGAAATGGTGGCAGATCTGGAACTGGATTGACTTTGCCACCCATCCGCGCTGGGATTATCCCTATGCAGAACGCGATGAAGATACCTGATCGGGATTCAGGTTGTTTGGTGGTTTGTTTCATGTTCCATGTTTCATGTTTACTAAACTTCGGAAGTTTAGTAAACATGAAACATGGAACATGAAACAAACCACCAAACAACGCCCCCCCTTTACCCCCTCACAATATTCGCCCCGATCGCATTCAGGCGCTCGTCAATTTTCTGGTAGCCGCGGTCAATCTGATGCACGTTGTGGATCACGCTTTTGCCTTTGGCCGAAAGCGCCGCAATGAGCAGGGCCTGTCCGGCACGGATGTCGGGCGAGGTCATTTCGATGCCGCGCAGCGGGTAGCGGCGGTCGAGGCCGATCACGGTGGCGCGGTGCGGGTCGCAGAGGATGATCTGCGCGCCCATATCAATCAGTTTATCCACGAAAAACAGGCGGCTCTCAAACATTTTCTGGTGAATGAGCACGCTGCCCCGGGCCTGTGTGGCCACCACCAGGATGATGGACATCAGGTCGGGTGTGAAACCCGGCCAGGGCGCATCGTAAATGGTCAGGATGGAGCCGTCAATAAAAGTGTTGATTTCGTAGTGCTCCTGCGCAGGAATGTGCAGGTCGTCGCCGCGACGGTCTATCTGAATACCGAGGCGTTCGAAGGTATAGGGAATGATTCCCAGCTCGTCGACGGCGCAGTTTTTGATCGTGATTTCCGACTGCGTCATGGCAGCCAGGCCGATGAAACTGCCGATTTCGATCATGTCGGGCAGGCAACGGTGCTCGGTGCCGCCGAGGTGTTCTACGCCTTCAATGACGAGCAGGTTGCTGCCCACACCCTGAATTTTTGCGCCCATACGTACCAGCATCCGGCAAAGTTGCTGCACATAAGGCTCGCAGGCGGCATTGTAAATGGTCGTTTTTCCCTTGGTGAGTACGGCGGCCATGACCACGTTGGCCGTGCCGGTTACCGAAATCTCATCGAGGTGAATATACGTACCCTGCATACCGCCTGCGGGCTGCTCTACGTAGTAAATATCTTTCTCGTCGTCATATTTGAACTCCGCACCCAATTTCTGAAAACCCAGGAAGTGGGTATCCAGGCGGCGACGGCCAATTTTATCCCCGCCCGGTTTGGGCAGGTTGGCGCGACCGAAGCGGGCGAGCAGCGGACCAATGAGCATCACGGAGCCGCGCAGGCGTTGCGCGTCGCGCATGAAGGCATCGGAGCGCAGGTAATTCACATCCACGGTGCCCGCACAGAACTCCCAGCTTTCGGTAGCGAGGTGCTTCACCGTAACGCCGAGTCCGCGCAGCAGATCAATCAGTTTGTTGACGTCCAGAATATCCGGAACATTGTGGATGGTCACCGTTTCATCGGTGAGCAAAACGGCGCTGATGATCTGGAGCGCTTCGTTTTTGGCGCCCTGCGGAATAAGCTCGCCTTTCAGCGGATTGCCGCCGATGACCTCAAAAGTATCTGCTTGTACTGACACGGGAATAACAGGAATGATGCGTGAAAGATATGGTTGTTTTCGTTTTTACAGGTCGAATTTGATGCCCTGCGCCAGCGGCACCTGCTCGGAGTAGTTGATGGTGTTGGTCTGACGACGCATGTAGGCTTTCCAGGAATCGGAGCCGGATTCGCGGCCGCCACCGGTTTCTTTTTCGCCGCCGAAAGCACCGCCAATTTCAGCGCCGGAAGTACCGATGTTCACATTGGCAATACCACAATCTGAACCCCAGGCGGAGAGGAAACGCTCGGCTTCGCGCAGGTTGGTGGTCATAATTGCGGAGGAAAGTCCCTGCGGAACACCATTTTGCAGCGCAATGGCTTCTTCAATGGTGCTGTACTTCATAATATAAAGAATGGGCGCAAAGGTTTCGTGCTGCACAATCTCCCAGTGGTTTTCCACTTCGGCGATACAGGGTTTTACGTAGCAGCCGCTTTCGTAGCTGGCGCCTTCGAGTACGCCGCCTTCTACCACAAATTTGCCTTTCTGCTTTTTCACTTCGGAAATGGCGTGCAGGTAATTTTCTACGGCCTGGCGATCAATCAGCGGCCCGACGTGTACGCCGGCTTCCAGCGGATTGCCGATTTTCAATTGTCCGTAGGCTTTAGCTAAGGTATTTTTCACCTGCTCGTACACACTTTCGTGGATAATCAGTCGGCGCGTCGTGGTGCAGCGCTGACCGGCGGTACCCACCGCGCCAAACACCGCGCCCACGGTTACGATTTTCAGATCGGCGCTGGGCGTGATGATGATGGCGTTGTTGCCGCCCAGTTCGAGCAGGCTGCGGCCGAGGCGGCCGGCGACGGTTTGGCCGACAATTTTACCCATGCGCGTGCTGCCGGTAGCGCTCACGAGCGGCACACGGCTGTCTTTGCTCATGTATTCACCAACTTTGTAATCGCCGTTGATGATACAGCTCAGGCCTTCGGGCAGGTCGTTGGCTTTGAGTACTTTTTGGAAAAGGTTGTTGCAGGCAACGGCGCAAAGCGGCGTTTTTTCGGAAGCTTTCCACACGCATACATCGCCACAAACGAGGGCGATCATGGCATTCCAGGACCAAACGGCTACCGGGAAATTGAAAGCAGAAATTACCCCCACAATACCCAGCGGATGCCACTGCTCGTACATGCGGTGTCCGGGGCGTTCGCTGTGCATGGTCAGGCCGTAGAGCTGGCGGGAAAGACCTACGGCAAAATCACAGATGTCGATCATTTCCTGCACTTCGCCCAAGCCCTCTTGCAGGCTTTTGCCCATTTCATAGGAAACGAGGTGTCCCAGCGCGTCTTTGTATTGGCGCAGTACTTCGCCGTACTGACGTACGATTTCACCGCGTTTGGGAGCGGGCACTTCACGCCAGTATTTGAAGGCTTGTTCGGCGCTGGCAATCACCTGCTCGTATTGTTCGCGGGTGGTGATGCTCACCGAGCCGATGTACTGTCCGTCAACGGGAGAAAAAGAGTCGATGTATCGGCGGCTGCCGGTAATATCATTTTGGCCCGTCCAGGCGCCCTGGTTGCGCGTTTTGAGGCCGAGTTTTTTGAGAAATTCTTTTGGTTGCATGCTTAAAAGCGAATTTACTGGTCAGAAAAACGGCCGCAAAGGTAGGGAAAAAAGCGTTCATTCCTTGTTTTTGGAATCCATGAGAATCGTCACCGGCCCGTCGTTTAATAAAGAGACTTTCATATCGGCGCCAAATTCGCCGGTAAGCACTGGCCGCGCGCTTTCCTGCGCCAGCAATTTCACAAAATTTTCATACAAAGGAATGGCCTGCTCCGGCCGGGCGGCACGGATAAAGGAGGGGCGATTGCCTTTTTTAGTACTGGCATGCAGGGTAAACTGGCTCACAACAATCATTTCGCCCGCCACATCCTGAATGGATTTATTCATCAGCCCCTGCTCGTCAGCGAAAATTCGCATGCCGGCTATTTTTTTGCAAAGCCAGTCCACGTCTTCTAACCCGTCTTCCTGTTCTACGCCCAGCAGGATCAGAAAGCCCAGGCCGATTTTTGATTTTTCCACGCCTTCAATCACCACCGAGGCATGGCTTACCCTTTGTATCACAACCCGCATAGGATCAAAAATTTCAGAATTTTAGAATTTACAGAATGCCGACCTTTGCAGGTCTGAAGTTTTATTTTCAAACAAACCTTCGCGAAGCGGAGCTTCGCGGTACTGCTATGTCAATTGTAGAAGAATTCAACGACTACCGCGCCCGCATGAACGAGCGCATTCTGGCCCACGACAACAAGGTCATCAAACGTTTCTGGAGCCTCGATAACCAGACCTATCAGGAGGGCGCACTCGATGTAAAAACCAAAGAAATGCTCGGCTTAGTTGCTTCTATGGTGCTGCGCTGCGACGACTGTATCAAGTACCACCTCGGTAAATGCTACGAACTGGGCGTCACGAGCGATCAGATTTTTGAAATTTTCGCTGTCGCCAACATGGTCGGCGGCTCCATCTGTATCCCGCATACCCGCCGCGCCGTAGAATACTGGGAAGCGTTATCAGTGAGCAGTCAACAGTGAGCAGTTATCAGGGTTGTCATGCTGAGGCCACCGGCCGGCGCCCGGCCACCAAACCGGTAATGAACCATTAGAGCGTGTCGCCTGGCCATTTGGTTTGGGAAACAGGATGTGATGTGTGTCAGGATGATATACTAAAAAGGTAAATTTCCCGCAGAATTCGCAGATTGACGCGCAGAATACGCAGAACTATTGCGCCTGAGTTACGCAGTTGACATAAAAAAAAATCTGCGCGATCTGCGCGTCAATCTGCGAATTCTGCGGGAAATTGATCTTAAGCAATACGCTCTAATGGTTCATTACCGGTTTGGTGGCCAGGCTCGGCCGGTGGCCTCAGCATGACAACCCTGATAACTGCTCACTGTTGACTGCTCACTGATAACTGATCACTGTTTTAGCAGTTTTTCAATGGCGCTTCCTTTGGCGCTGCGGATTTGCACCAGATAAATACCATTGGGCCAATCTGCCACAGAGATATTCAAATTTCGGGCGCCACCGATATTATCATAACGGCCGATACACTGACCATTGATGGAAAAAATGGCGACCTGTGTATTGGCGGCAGCCTCCTCGGCAAACAGCAGGTTTACCGTGTTGGTTGCCGGATTGGGCAGCAACCTGACATTAAGCGTCTGAAATGCTTCATCGGTGCTCACCGTTGCCGGCTGGATCAGGAAGGCGAGTGTACCCAGAAAACCGCCTTTGCCATCAGAAACGATAAAGCGGAACTGGTCTTGTCCACCCGGATTGGTACCGAAATCAAAGTAGCGAATCAGGCCATTATCCAGATCGGCCTGCGTAAACTTGTCGCCGGCTTTCAGGTCGGTGCTGCCGCCAATTTTCCGAAGCGCGCCTTTTGCCGGCGTACTCATCAACGTATATACCAGCGCGGTATGCGGATCATCGGCATCATCTACCCGAAGCAGGTCGGCACTAATATTCGCATCGGCCCCGGACGACAGCAAGAGCGGGTTATTATTGACTAAAAATGGCGGATTGAGGGCCAGCGTTGCGCATATTTCCAAATGGAAATCGCTGAGGGTGCCGCCGCTACCGGCCACATTGTCTTTCACTGAAAGCCGCCAGGAGCCGGTTGCGCTCTGGCCGTTGAAGGCCGAAAGGGCTTGCAGCGGTTTACCGGGGGTACCGCTACTTGGCGGGCAGGTCAGGTTAGTTGCCGCCGCATCATCTAAATAAATATTAAAGGCGCCGCTGTAGTTGGAACAGCGATTTTTGAACAAGGTAATTTCCGTGCCTTGCGGGCTGCGCAATTTCACCTCCAAATCTCCAAAATAGCTATGGGTACCCTTCAATTGCGATACATTAATATCGCTGATGGTCGCTCCGGCATTGATGTTGATATTTGATTCAATGGTAGTTGCAGCGCCCGCTGCAATGGGCTTGGGTAAATCAAAAGCCTGCACGTCGGTGCAACTCTCTGCAAAAGTGGAAAAGAAAAACGGTTCCAGCCAGGCTTGTGCCGCACAGGAGTTGACCGGCCGGACACGCCAATAATACGCCTTGTTTTTTTGCAGCAACAAAGGCACTTTAAAAGAATCAATGCTGATATCAAACTGCTCACTTACAATATCCGCAGGTGAAAAGGCCGGATTAGTGGCCAATTGAACATCATAGCGCTCTGCATTTACAGATTTTTGCCAACGCAAGGTTTGTACCAAAGCAGCTTCCTTGGTGCCGTCGCCTGGTTGCGAAAGTGCCATATCAGAAAAATCATTCCACACAAAATCAAGCGTTACGCTGCGCAAAAGGGTGTCTAAGCCCGGTACCGCAATTTGTACATCAAACTTGTAAACACCTTTTTCTGTAACATCCGACAAATCAACTGTGAGTAGCGAATTTTCGCCAGGGGTTAATATGGTTTTATTAAATGACGCCACTGCTCCCGCGGGCAAAACACCTGCTATTGACAATTCCACTGGCGTATTAAAACCCATGATTCCTGCGGTCAGAATTTCTGTAGTAAAGACCGGGGGCAAGCAAATTTTTTCATAATCATTTACTACACTGGCAGAAAAAGAAGGTTGCTGCGGTAGCTGAATTTTGAAATTTGCATTGGAAATATCAAAAAACACATTGTCGGCGGCATCTACCCGCACCCGTGCAATACTGCTCACATTATTGGGCACCAAAACGTAGTGACTGCCATCATTGTCAACACCAGAGGCCAAGGTAACAGGATACGTCTGGCCGCCATCGAGGCTGAGGCGGATATTTACATGTTTGCAATTAACCGGCGCGTCAAAAGTGTTGGCAACATCCCATTTCACCTCCGCATATTCTCCAACCCGCCAGGTGGTAGAACTGGCATTGGGCGACTGTACGAGGAAGGGACCGGCGCCTTCAAAAGCTTTGAACTCCACGGTTTCCCAGCCCACACCTCCGCCATTGGGCTGGTTGTCGCGGGCAGTCAGCCGGAAGCTAAGGTCGCGGGTATAGGTTGGCAGTTGCTCTGTTTTATCAAAACCATTGGTAATGACCGTACTCAGGCGCGGGAAGTAACGATTTCCGACTTCCACAGCCGGGCGCGTGCGGAAAATAGCGGCATTCCCCGCGGGCTGCCCAAGCGGTGTTTCCGGGCCGGCATCTACCTCCTCCCAGCAGTAATTGACCGCTTGCCCGTCGGGATCTATGGCCGAGCCATTCAGTTCAAAGGGCGTACTGATCGGGATGAAAAAATTATTGGTATAAGGCAGGCTTACAATTGGCGCTTTATTGGTGGTTTCAAGGAACGATCCGCAACCTACGCCCGCAAAAAAGGTATAATAGTTGCGAAACTCTTCAATAGAACCAACATGGTAGTAAAGATCGGAGTTGGATTGCACATTGTCCGAACCACAAGCACCGGCATACGACATAATGGTGCTGCCACTGCCCGGTTCAAAAGCAACGTTACCAAATCGTCCGGCGCCGCCGTTGCAGCGGTTCCAGGTATGCCCTCCGGCTAATTGGTGACCAATCTCCTGTCCGATAACATTCAGGAAAAAATCGCCATAGTCATTGTTTCCGTTGCCGGCCGAGCAGCCCCGGCCTTTGGTATCGGTGCAGGCAAATCCGCCGGCTACCCCGATCGCGCCGCCTGTAATGTAGCGGGCAAAAACGTGCCCCACATCATGCGAGAGCGAACTGGTATAGGTATTCAGCACACCCGGGTTCTGGCTCATCCAGTCTTCTACCAACTGACCCGTAAACGGGTCGGTATTGGGATCGAGGAAAATAACATTATTGGTAATACTGGCTAATTGCAGGCGCATGGTGGCGTCGCGTTCAAAAAAGCCGCTTACAAAATTGATATACTCGGTTAAGGCCGAGAGTACTAAAGGTTTGGTGCCGCCGTGATCCTGCGAAAATTCGCCATTTGCAGAAATAACGATCCTGTAAATTTTCATGCGCAGGTTTTCTTCTACCACTGTGCCTTTGGCTTCTGCCGGTGGGGCATAAGGCAGCAATTCTGCCGGATCGGGTGTATTTTCATTCAATACACCTGTGGTAAAATCTTGCCGCGCTGTGAAATCTAAGTTCGCGCGGTCGTAGCAGATGTAGTAGGTTTGGGTCTGGCCAAAAACATAGGGTTCCATGTATTCAATCCCCATATCCGCTCGCATGTGCATCACGCGCAAGCCGCGCGGGCTAAGGGTAAAACGAATGCTTCGGCCCGGGTGCTCCACCGACATACCGGCGTAGGTTTGAATTTCGGGATAAGCGGCCGCAAGATCGGCTTCCATCATGGCCGTTTTCCAAACTTTATAGGTTTCCATCATACCCATAGCGTTTGGAAAACGCAATTTGAAGGCGCCACCGTCGGCAGCTTTGCTAAACTCCTGAGGTGCAGTTTGGAGGGCCGTACTCAAGGCATTCAGGTCGAGTTGCCATACCTGATAAGTGGAAGGCCAGTGTGCCCGCAGTTTTGGGTCAATCCGGATGTCGGATTCCTGGGCGGTACTGAAGAAGTTGGGCGCCTGTTGGGCCAATGCGCTTGTTGCGCCAAAGAGCAGGCAAAACAGAACAGCGTACAGTTTTTTCATGTTGTAAAAAATGCTCATTAGTTGTCGAAGCGCTAAACTACGGTTTTGCGCAAATATGCAGGGCACCAGGGTTGGTGCTATGTTAGTTTTGTCAAAAAAACAGCTTACTTTTGTAGTCATAACAAGCATAATATGCACATACAATCATTACACATTCAAAACTTCAGGATCTTTGAAGACTTCCGACTTGAGGGGTTGAAAAGGGTAAACTTGTTTGCCGGTAAAAATAATACCGGTAAAACAGCATTGCTGGAAGCGTTACGGCTTTATATGGCTCCTTCGGAAGACTCGGTTTATATATCCATATTAGCCAACAGAGGTCAATACTCTGGTAATACAAACAGCGACTGGAGTTCTTTTTTTAATCGCAGAACTACTGGTAAAACAGGAGATACATTTTTTAGAATTAACGGCAGATTAGAATTTCAAAGAAAAGAGCAGCCGAATATTCCTTCGCCACAGTTTCATCTTTTTTGGGACGGAACGGAAAATCCATATTTTATGTCAAATGCAAACGGTAAAAGCGCTAATACCAACCCTCAAGATGTCGCAGTCTTCCTCCCCTTTGGCGGCGAAAAAGCCTTTCCGCTTTTGAAATTTTGGGATAAAATTGCGCTTACGCCGCTCGAAGATGATGTAATTACCATTCTCAGAGATACCATTTTGCCAGATATTGTTCGTTTTGATATTAATCAGGAGCGTACACTGGTGCGGCTCAAAAGTGAACCCAATCCGATTCCTTTAAAAAACCTTGGCGACGGCGCACAACGAATGTTGCAAATGGCCATCGCATTAGTAAGCGCCCGGGACAATATGCTGCTAATTGATGAAATAGAATCCGGGTTGCATTACACGGTTATTGAAAGCCTATGGCAAATCATTTTTGAATATGCACAAAAATGGAATATTCAGGTCTTTGCCACTACACATAGCTATGATACCGTAAAGGCATTTACTTACTTGCTGGAAGATGATGCACAAAAAAATATTGGCGCTTTTTTCCGCCTGCAGCCCATTCGGGGCGGGGAACAAATTGTTGCTGTGCCGCTTACTTTTGAAGAATTAGAACTCAGCCTTACCAGTAACTTCGAACCAAGATAAACTATGGAGCAACGTCTTATAGTGGAAGGCAATGATGCCATTGCCTTGGCGAATATTTTTCAAAAAATTAATCTAAAACCACCCCAAGGCTACAATAATGCCCATAAATTTCAAAAAGAATTTGTTGTTAATGCACAAGGTATAGATAACGTGACAACGCATTTAGGTGCCTTACTCAAAAAAAATATCAACAATATTGGCGTTGTACTGGATGCAGATGAAGACGCAGGCATACGAAAAGCGCAGGTTCTCAATTTTCTACTCGCCAATAACTTTTACACAATTACTGAAATTGAAGCCGCAAAAATTATCGGGGGAGGCACACTTTATTCCGGGAGCCAAAAATCAACACTCGGGGTATGGATTATGCCCGACAATAACGCCCCTGGCTATCTGGAGCATTTTCTCGGAAATTTAATTCGTGGTAATGATGCGCTATGGCCCTACGCCAACGACGTCATCAGTAAGCTGCCCGAACAAAAATTCTCAGAAGTGAAAACTCAAAAAGCCCTGCTCCACTCGTGGTTAGCTTGGCAAAAAACACCCGGTATGCCTTTCGGACAAGCAATTCAGGCTGGCTACTTTGACTTAAATAATACTTCGGTTAGCGATTTCGCTAAATGGTTTTCTGCTACTTTTAAATTAGAGCAATAGTAAAAAATGCCCCTCAAGAAGAAACCGATATGATTAAAAACCATACGGTTCCTGCCTGAAGGGCATATCTTCTACTTTTTCATTTTTTTACTGCACCACCAATTTCTTCACGCCCTGCCCTGCGCTGTTGCGCACCATAACAGTGTACACACCGCGCGGCAGTTCCTGTACCGGAATATTCAGGCTGAGCGCGCCGTTGGGCATTACAAAACTGCGCAACTGACGACCAACAGCATCAAAAAGCATTACCTGCGTTTCTGCCTGGAGTGCTGTGCCAAAACCAAGGCGCACCTCGCGGCTTGCCGGGTTGGGCGAGAGTCCGAAACTCAATTCGGCCTGCGCTTCGTTGGTACCGCTGGCAGCTGTTTGCATCACAAAGGCGCCACTCACCAAGCCGCCTGTATTGTCGCGCACCGAAAAACGGAATTGATCCTGCGCATTGAAACTTCCCCAATCGAAGAAACGCAAAGCGCCATTGTTGATGTCGGCTTGCGTGAACTCGTCGCCTACGCGCAAGGGTTGAGCCGACCAGTTCAGCCGCAGATCGCCATGCGCCGGCAGCGTCATCACCGTAAATATCAACTGCTCTGCCGTGTTGTCAGGATCTTCTGCCTTGAGCAAAGTGGAACTGATTTCCGAATTCGTTCCGGGTGTGAAGAAAAGGATATTGTTATTCACAATGACCGGCGGATTAATGCCGATAGCACCACAAACCTCCATTTTAAATTCCAGCAACTGACCACCGGAACTGACCACTTTATCCCGTACACGGAGGGTCCAGACGCCAGTTGAATTTTGTCCGTTCATAGTCGCCAGAGAACCACTGGGTTTGTATACCGTGGCTGGATTATTGGCTGGCGGACAAGAAAGGGCGCTCGGCGCACTATCGTCCATACCAAAATTGAACGCGCCTGAATAATTGGAGCATTTGTCGGCCCAAAGTATTACTTCCGTACCGGCCGGGCTTATCAGTCGGGTATCCAGATCACGGAACAACTGGTGAGAGCCTTTGATGCTGGTCACATTAATATCATCAATCGAGCCACCGGAAATAACAGTGATTTTAGATTCAACAGTATTTACCGTGCTGGCCGAAATGGGCTTGGGCAAGTCGTTGGCAGCAAATTCAATACAGGATTGTTTTTTCACTGCAAAAGCCTCCGTTGCCTCCCAGGCGCCGTTGCCACACTCATTCACCGGACGCACACGCCAGTAATACACAGCTCCTTCGTCGAGGAAGAAAGGCATGATGATAGAATCCTGTGTTGTGGTTGCGGTATGAATAATATTGGCGCCTTCAAAATTCGCATTGGTGGCCACCTGAAGCTCATACAGGTTCGCGTCCGGCGCTACGTTCCAGCGGAAAATAGGCACGCGTTCCTGATTAATTGCACCATTTACCGGCGAAACCAGCGCCAAGGGGCTGAAATCATTATTGACGGTCGTAACATTAATGCTGTAGCTTTTATTGGCGGCGCCATTGCTGCCCTTCAATACATAATCAAAGGTGGACTCCGGGAAGTTTGCCGGGAAATTCAGGGTAAGCGTCAGCGGTGTGCCCGGGGTTACCGGGTTGGCACTAAATTCAGCCGTAACACCGGCAGGCAGATTTTCTGCAGCAAACGTAATCGGGTTTGAGAAACCGGCATTGGCCGCCAGGTCAATTTGTTGCGTTATGTTGCCAGGCAGGCAATATTGCAATTTCAAGGCGCCGGGACAGAATGAGAAATCCGGTTGCGTCGCATTTTCAATGCGGAAGTTGGCATTGGAAATATCGAAGAAAATATTGTCGGCTGCTTCCACACGGATACGCGCGGTCGTCGTCACGTTGTTGGGTACCAACACGCAGGCCTGGCCGGTGTTGGGAACGCCGCTTGCCAGGGTGATCGGGAAATCAAAACCACCATTGGTGCTCAGGCGGATGTTTACGGTTTTGCAATTAACCGGCGATTTGTCGGTATTGGCCACCTCCCAGGTAACGGTTTGGTATTCGCCTACTTTCCAGTTGGCCGCAGAGTTGGTCGGGTAGCTCACCACAAAAGGTCCTGCCTGTGCCGTACTTTTAAAACGCACCAAAGCCTGCGATACGCCCCCGACGCCGGGGTGGTTGTCGCGAACCGTCACCTTGAACTTCAGATCACGGCTGTAATTGGGCAAAATCTCGCGGGTGCTGGTGGTGTTGGTCACTAAGTTGGTTACAATCGGAAACATACGCGTGCCGGAAGTAGATGGGTTCCGGGAACGGAAAAGCGGCGAAGTTAGCGAATATTCGCCAAGCGGGTGTTGCGGCCCCAGGTCATATTGTTCCCAGCAATAGGTCAACCCATTGTCTTCAGCATCTGTAGCGGTGGCTTTCAGTTCAAAGGGCGTGCTGATCGGAATAGAAAAACCATCCACGTAATTGACTGTAATATCGGGCGCGGTATTATCGGATTCGAGCAGAGTACCGCAAGTATTACCCTCGTCGTTGTAGATCCAGTTATTTACCTGTTCGATGGAGGCTACGTGGTAATATGCATCGCCGTCGCCCACTACATTGTTTACACCCGAACAAGCACCTGCATAACTCATAATGGTAGAGCCACTGCCGGGTTCAAAAGCTGTTCCGCCCGCACGTTGTGCATTGGCATCTTCCGAGCAGTCGTTCCAGGTATGGCTGCCGGAGAGCTGGTGGCAAATTTCGTGTGCAGCCACTTCATAAAAATACTCGCCAATCGGCGGCGCACCGTTGGAAGAACCGCGTGCTTTACCAAAAATATTGCACACCCGGCCACCGGCAATACCAATGGCAAAACCGGAAACATACACGCCGAATACGTGGCCGATGTCGTAGCTGCTGCTGCCGATAATGGGGTTGATGGCGCCCGGGTTCTGGCCCATCCAGTCGTCGGCGCCATTACCGGTATAAGGGTCGGTGTTGGGATCGGTGAAAATGATCTGGTCGTTGTTGGCAATCAGTTCAAGGCGCATGGAAAAGTCGCGCTCCTGAATGGCCACGATATAATTGAGCGCCGTCACGATGGCATTCAATGCGGCTTCCTTAGCTGGCAATGCCGGTTGAAGGCCACTGTGGTAAACCGTAAATTCGCCTTTAGCGGCAACGGCAAAGCGATACTTTTTCAACTTTACTGCCGTACCACTGAGGTTTTCAACAAAAAATTCATTGTACTGCTTGTTTGCTTTAAAAGGCTCTTCGCCATTCAGCAATTCGTGTTCGTTGGTGGAACAAAGGCGACTGACGTCGGCTGGCACCAGGTCACTAAAGTTCAGGTCTTCCACCCGGTAAGCCATGTAGTACTGCTGCTGTCCTTCGGCATAGGGGCGTACTACCTGCACGCCGCCTTCGGGCAAAAACAGATAAGCATGAAAGCCGCTGCTCGTCAGACCGAGGCGTACGCTCGTGCCCGAACCATCGCTTGCCATACCGGAATAGGTTTTGATACCCGGATATTTGGCGGCCAGCTCAGCTGCTATAATCGGCGACTCCTGAAGTTTAAAGGTCTGCATAATGCCATCGGCCATGGGCAAATCAAGCAGCGGAGCTTGTTGCGTGGCTTCGGTACTGAACTCCATCGGCGCACTGGATAAGACCTGGCGCATTGCCGGCAAATCCATTTCAAAAGCACTAAACGACGATGGTTTCAAAACCCGCAGATTGCTTTCCGGCAGGTTGATTTGCGTTGGAGCAATCGGACGCCAGGGAGACGCAGCTTTTTGTGCCTGCGCCGTCGAGAAACATCCGAAGGCCAATAAAAAGAGGTAAAATTTTAAACGCATGGGTTGAATGATTGTATTTGGCGCCAAAATTCAGGAATTTATACATTCATTTTCAGAATTTCAGCAGGTTTGCTTTTTACGGACTTAAAAAAACTCACACCCTTACCAACACCAAACGCAGGCGGTTCCGGAATTCTGAAGGGATCAGACATTCTGAAGCATTGAGTTGCAGGGCATCGCGGAAACGCAGGCGCAGGTTTTTCTGGGCGGTGTTCAGCAGGGTATTGCGGTCGAAATCGCCCACCGGCGTTACGATATATTCGCTACACGAGTTTTCATATTTCACTTCATCATTAAACAGGAAATGCAGGCGGTCGTGCGCACGCATGAGGAAGAAGGAAGAGAAGGTCGCGTCGTCGTCCTGAGAGTATTGTTTTTTATGCAAAACGGTTTTCCATTGTACTGCGCCATCGGGCTGGAACGCGATGAGAAACATGTCATCATAATAATAATCAATAATACTTCTGGCGGAATTCCCGTCGCGCAGCAAGCCGCGGCCCGTACCACCGGTACCACGCAGCACTTCATGGTTGCGCTCCACAATCATAACCCCGCCGCCGTCTTCTCTTGGCACCACGTGTACCACATCCCCGTCATCAATGCCTTTGGTACTTTCCACATCCTTGCGCCGCAGGATGGAAATAAACTGTTCATCGAAGGGTACATATTGAGGTTTTACCCGAACACTGTCGCCCGGTTTGATGGATACAAAGAAAGCGCCGTCGGCGCGTTCGCGTGTTTTTTCGGAACCCAGGCCAGCGCCCAATACCCGTTTATTGACATTATCAAATACAAACCCAACTGAGTGTACGAGAAAATCAGGCAATAATGCCCGGCTGATCGCCACTTTTCCCGCGCCATAAATAGAGGAAACCTGAATGGTGTGGTCCTCAATTTTCCCTTTTCGGTTGTTAAATTCCGTTACAATATGCACCTGTCCTTCGTTGCTCAACAGCAGGGATTTGAGTTGCGACTCCAGAAAGTCCTGCTCAAACTCGATGGTTTGTTCCCAAAGTACTTTCAGGGTGTCTAATCGGAAACAAATAATTTCCAGCATGCGCGGTTTGGGGGTATTGTATACCGCCATCACCTTGCGGTTTTCGCTGCGCAAGACATGCAGCTCGGGGGGCAAAAAAGTGCGGTCGCTGTAGGTGCGCAGGGCTATTGAATCTTTAAGTGCCGCGCCGGGATTGTATTGATTTATCCGGAGGTAATTCATACCGCGCTTTCGTACCGTGTAGATCAGGTTAAAATCATCATCGCCGGCAGAGCTGGCCAGCAGCGTGGTGTTTTTTCGATCAAACTCTTCCAGCTCCCGATTCCAGGCCGGGCGCATCTGGTTATCGTAAGCCTGTATTTCAAAGCCTTCGTATTTATCCCGGAACAAAAGGATGCGATCGCGCAGGCGACCAATCAGTTCATAGCCATAATCATTGCGGATGACCAAAGGCTCGGAGACCTTTATGTTTTGCGCAAATGCGACAAACGCCAAAATGGTTAATACGGGAATCAGTAAAACCCTGATGCAGTAGCCTTTCAACATAGTCCTGAGAGTTTTCATGGTAAACGCATAGGGAGTACCAGGTGTTTTTAGATCGCAGATAAAAGGGGGATGATCTGCTAAAAATCATCCCCCTTTATCGAAAAACTATGCAGCCGTTACTTCCCGGAGAAATGCTTCCAGCAACTCATTAAAGTCGTTGGGTTTTTCCATCATGGGGGCGTGGCCGCATTTATCAATAAAATGCAGGCGGGAATTGGCGATCAACTCGTGGAATTTTTCACCCACAAACGGAGGGGTCACATTATCCTGTTTACCCCAAATGAGCAGGGTAGGCGCCTTGATGTTTTTCAGCTTGTCGCCGAGGTTGTGGCGCACCGCCGATTTGGCCGTAGCCACTACGCGGATGGCTTTGCCCCGGTCATTGACGATTCCGAACACTTCATCCACTAATTCCTGACTGGCCACAGCAGGGTCGTAGAACGTGTCGGCTGTTTTTTTCTTGATGTATTCGTAGTCGCCGCGTTTGGGAAAAGCCGTTCCGAAAGCACTTTCAAACAGCCCCGAACTTCCGGTCAGGGTGATGGAGTTAATCCGTTCCGGATAACCCAGCGCATAAAGCAACGCGATGTGCCCACCCAAAGAGTTGCCCAAAAGGTTTACTTTGTCATACCCTTTATAGGTCACAAAGCGATTGACAAAATCAACCAGTCCGGAAACTGAAACTTCCAGAATGGGCAATTCATAAATCGGCAGCATCGGCACCACAACGTTATAGTTGTCGGAGAAGCGATTAATAATGCCTTCAAAATTGCTCAAGGCACCGAATAAGCCGTGCAGCAGCATAAGGTTCGGACCATCAGATCCTGACTCGATGTAACGAAATCCGTTTTCCTCTTTAATTTCTACCTTCATGTGAGCGGTGGATTAACAAACGATGAGCGGCAAAAATAGAAAAAGATTTGATGCCATCGCATATCCGCAGAAGCATCTGTTTCAAACTGATGCTTTTTAGGCACAAAGTCCCGAATTCTTCAGGCGCGATGCGCACGCAATTGCACACCCGACCATTGATAGGCGGTGTATAAAACAGTTGATAATAACAGTACGGCACCTGCCTGGTGGGCCACACCGAGGTCGACCGGAATAGTGCCCCGACAATTAATCAGGGTCAGAATGCCCAATACTATTTGTAAAGTCAATGCGCCCAACATCATCCAATAGCTGCGGCGCATCCGTGTGTTGCTCGCCGAATGCTGCCAGTGTTGCCATACAAACCAACCGATCAGCAGGGTCAGCAGGTAGGCCATATTGCGATGCAGGAACTGTATCAGCGTTGGCACAAACGGGTTGGAGTCATAATGCATGAAACTGTCGAGTGTCCAGTTGGCGCCATCGCTCAAAACCGAGGGCCAAAAACCGCCGTCCATATCGGGCCAGCTCGGATAAAGCAAGCCGGCCTTTGTGCCCGACATCATGGCGCCCAGCGCTATTTGTACAAAGCTCAACACGATGAGCGTCCATGCCCAGCGCCATCCTTTGGCCGATTGGCGTACGGCAGGGTAGGGCTGGTACGCGATAAAGACCGTCCAGAGGAGCCATGCAAAAATGATAATGCCCATAGTGAGGTGCAGGGTAAGGTTGTAGGCATTTACCCAGGGGCGTTTTATCAAGCCGCTTGCCACCATAATCCATCCGAAGAAACCTTCTATTCCGGCCAGCAGCACCACGATCAGCAAGCGCCGGGAGAGCCTGCGCGTGAGCATACGCCGCCACAGAAACCATCCGTAAGGGAATACAAAGACAAAAAACATGAGCCTGGCCCACAGGCGGTGGAAATATTCCCAGAAGTAGATGAACTTGAATTCGCTCATCGACATGCCCTGATTGATTTTTTGATACTGCGGTGTAGCCTTATACAGCTCAAAAGCTTCCTGCCAGGCTTGTTCTCCGATGGGGGGCATTGTGCCCGTTACAATTTCCCAGCGGGTAATACTCAGACCGCTTCCGGTCAGACGCGTTATTCCACCGATGGCAATTTGTAAAAAAACCATTACCACACCGGCAATGACCCACCATTTAACCCAGCGGCTTACCTGATTTTCGTCGCTTAAATAACGGCTCGTTGTGCGCTCCATAATACTTGTGTTTTGTTGCTTCACTGAAACGGGGCAAATGTAGAACAGTTCACAATGCACTTATTCACTTTTAAGCTTCTGATGTTTAATTATAATATTTTTAAAATAGAAAAACCTCCCTCATCATTAGGCCTGTTAGTTTGTGGAAAACCTCATAACTGAAAAAGGTGTTGGCACTCTCCCCATAAGTTACCAGCTTTATACACATCATAGCATTTTACAAATCAGAAGTTTAGATCGTTTATCCACGCCTCTGTTGAAAAAAGAGGCAGCCTTAATGTTGATCTTTTCAACTAGCGCTGGCATGTTAGCGGGCATAGAACAAGCATGTTACTTATCCACCGATCCTGCTGTTTTTGTGCTTGCCTGTGAATTAGTGTGGATGAAACCACAGCTTTTCCACAGCACTTACCCCTTGTTTTCCACGGTAATTAACATTGACTTAATGTTGTTAAGATGCTCATTAGGTTGATATATACTTTTGAATACTATATAGCTGTATTAGAAAGTAAATAATTTATGTTCCACGTGGAACATGAGTTTTAAATAGTACTACATTGCGTTTGACCTGTTTAAAGTCGGAGTATTCGCTACTGCGAATTGATCAGCTTTGAGCATTGGCGCCTGTTATGATATTGCTATTATACGTGGAGCGGGTTTCGCACAGAAGGGCACAGATCACATACACAGAAAACACAGAAGAAAAGAAAGTCTATTTCTGTGGCCTTCTGCGTTTTTGATCTGTGCCCTTCTGTGCGAAACCCGCTCCACATATGCATCATTGCAGATAGCGCTTTATTAAAACAACTTTTCAAAAGCTAACATGAGTATTGTAGTTAAAGCTGAAAAATTTGAAGGTGGATTTTCATGCATAAGATTCTTGCACAAAACAAAAAGCCCCGACAATGTTCCACGTGAAACATTGTCGGGGCTTTCTATTGCAGAAATGCAGTGGCGCTAAACGCTCCTGTTTTTCAACCACTCTTTTAAGGCTTCAAAACTTGGTGGCATTTTATGCGACACCTTGTTTTCGTGTTTGAGCCTTGCCAAGCGTTCTGGTACCTCTATGGATCTTTCAAGAATGCTTTCAACATCATCGAGGAACTTGGCAGGGTGCGCCGTGCCTAACACTACGCCTATGGCATTTGTATCCTGATGCGTGGCCTGCCATGCTTTCCATGCCAGGTATCCGACAGCTGCATGCGGGTCAATGATATATTCAAAACGACGATAAACATCCTGCATCGCAGCCTTAGTTTGTTCGTCGTTGAAAGCATATCCGGAAATCTCCGCTTTCATTATGTTCCACGTGGAACCATACAGGTCGAGCATTCGGACGAAATTGGAGGGTGCGCCCACGTCCATCGCATTCGAAAGTGTCCGGACGGAAGGTTGCGGGTGGTATGCTCCCGATGCTAAATACGCCGGCACAACGTCATTGCTATTGGTTGCAGCAATGAAATGATGTACCGGAAGTCCCATGCGTTTGGCAAAAAGACCAGCCGTCAGGTTGCCAAAGTTGCCGGATGGAACGGAAAAGACTACCGGGCGATTCAGATGCATCACTTGCTTCCAGGCTTCAAAGTAGTAAAACGATTGTGGTATCAGCCTGGAGATATTGATGCTATTGGCCGAACTTAGCCGAAATGTCTGTGTTAATTCAGTATCCAAAAATGCCTTTTTGACCATCGCCTGGCAATCATCAAAGCTGCCATCTATTTCCAACGCGCTTACGTTGTGGCCCAGCGTGGTCAGTTGCTTCTCCTGTAAGTCACTAACTTTTTCGGAAGGATAGAGGATGATGACTTCAATGCCGGGGACTTTATAAAATCCGGCCGCTACGGCACCACCTGTGTCGCCTGATGTCGCTACTAAAATAGTAAGCGGCTTGCTTTCTCCCTTGTTGAAATACGACATCAAGGCGGCCATATAGCGCGCACCAAAGTCCTTAAACGCCAGTGAAGGCCCGTGAAACAATTCGAGAATACCCGTGTGTTCATCAAGTTGATGCACCGGCGCCGGAAAATCCAGGGCATTCCTGACCAAGGTTTTGAGTTCGTTCGCCGGGATAATATCGGCGAGTAAGTGCAGCGATACCTGCTCTGCAATATCCTGAAAACTTAAATCCGGAAGGTTTTTGAAAAAACTGTCGGGTAGTTCAGGTATATGAAGCGGCATATAAAGGCCGTTGTCGTCTGGAAGTCCCTTGAAAATGGCAGTTCGGAAATCGCTGCGCAGGGCCTTGTTGTTGGTGCTGTAGAGTTGCATACAGATATTTATCGCGGTGAAGCAGAGCGTTTGAGGTTGTCTTCTATTTGTTTTTTGCGGGCTTGCTTCAGCGAGTCGACAATCAGGGGCAGGCGGTTTTGATGCGCCAGCAGACAAATACTGTCTAACTCCTGTTTGCTTGCTTTGATTTGTTCGGTAGCCAAAGAGTCGATTGCCCTGCGTGTATCCGCATCAAGTGGCGCATCGTATTTGCATGCGCCGGCAAAAAGCGCAAGCAGCAGTAAGCCCAATGTCGGTTTGGAGATGAAATGTTTGTCGGATTGCATATCGGCAATGAATGAAAGAAGGCGTGTTTAAAACTCGGTATAATGATATAATGATGTGCTTAAGGCCGAACCGGCATCAGATACCATTCTGTCTGGTAAACAGGGGTCTCTGTTATGGCCTCAATATCTATAAGCACGTTGATGTCATCTACCCAGTTATCGCTTTTCAGGGCAAAATAATAGGTGCCGCTCAAGGGCGCAAAACGCCGCTGTGCATCCACACTGATACCGCTCTGATAAATAAAACTGGTATAGGGTTCGTTTTTGGAAAACTTCGTCCAGTTATCCCAGTCTACGATAGCGTACTCTACATCTTCTCCGGCGGTTGACACAGTAACATCCACAACAAGCCCAAGCGCAAATGCGGCAAGTGCAGTTTCAGGCTCCAGCCCCAGCATTTTGGCAGCATTACTTTTCATGGCAAGGGTTAGCTTTTCGGCATCACGCCGACGTGCCTCAACGGCTGCTTGGCCAACAGCAACCCGATACGCCCATCGGGTGGTGTAGGGTGGGAGTGTAAACTGATACGCGTTGACCGCTTTTTTAGTAAACATCTTGCTGGCACTTACCGTTACCTGGCCGTTTAAAGGAAGCGATTCCATTTTTTTACCAACTTCTACCGGACGCCCCATGAGCTGGTATTCGGGAATTTGATACACATCCCAAGGTACTTGCGTTACAAATCGAGTCATTTCAGCAGAGGCTGCCCGACGATGAATGGTAAAGCGGCATACCTTTTTACCCAAACCAGCCTCTTGAATCCGCAACATATACACACCGGTTTTGGGTATGGGTATGCGCTGACGCAAGGTTGTGTCGAGATTATATGCCCGGTAAATCATGTAATCCGGAAACTGAATGAATTCAACCGAGCGGATAGATTTTCCGCTAAATTCACTCACCGTCAACTCTACGGCGTCTCCCTGGGCAAAAGCATAAAAATATTCCGTTTTGCCATCAAGCCGAAAAGTTTGATCCGCAACAAATACGGCCTCCTGTTCTTGAGCATTCAGTGAAAACGGCAAGAACAATAGCAATAGTAAGCGAAGAGAAATAAATTTGACTCGCATGTACAAATTAGGAAACTGGGGGCGTGTGAAGTTCATTATGATCTATCACTTCCATGATTGTTCTGAATACAACAAATTTACCCTCGTAGCGCGCAGTGTGCTGCCGCTGTAACTCCGGTGCAAATTCCTGATAATAACGCCGTAAATGCGCCATATCTTTTACTAAGTATTGAATCGAATAAATCTCGGAATCCTGATGATCATGATCTAATAAGCGACTCATTCGATAAGACAAAAACATACCCGTCGACATAACATCCGGGATATGTGTGTCGCGCATCCAGTTCGACCATTCCTGATGGACATCAATGTCCAAAGTCACAGTTACATTATACAAAATCATAATATGAAAGGGTTGTTTGCTCCCAAGGACAAATAAACGTGTTTTTTGAACAAGTACAGGAAAAATAATATAAACTTGTCGGCCGTTCCTTGTTCAGACTTGTTTACTCCCGATAAACTGCACAAATTTCACGCCCAAACTTTCAATCATGCTTAGAACCATTACGCGCCTGTTGTTTTTTCAGCTCTGCCTGCTGCTCCTGCCGGCGGCCCTCTATGCCACGCACAACCGGGCAGGCGAAATTCATATTGAACAAATCGGGCAGCTGACCATACGTGCAAAAATTATCACCTGGACCAAAGCTTCCAGTACCGGCGCCGACCGCGATACCCTGATGATTCGCTGGGGAGATGGTACCACGGAAATCGTCTGGCGGACAAATGGCAATGGAAAAGGCGTGAAACTCCCCGATGTGGATATTCGCTACAATGAATATGTGGCTGTGCATACTTATCCCGGCCCGGCGCGTTACACCATTTCTATGTCCGACCCCAACCGGATTAAAGGCATTATCAACGTAAATCCGCCTTCTTCCGATAACGTTCCATTTCATATTGAAACGATATATCAGTTTCAGGATCCGCAGTTTAATGGCAACAATACAACGCCGTATTTGCTCCAGCCACCCATAGACAATGCCTGTGTGGGCAAACCTTTCCGGCACAATCCCAATGCTTATGATCCGGAAGGCGATAGTCTTTCTTACCAATTAGCGGTACCATTACAGGCGCCCGGCACCCCTGTGCCCAATTATTTTTACCCCAATCAAATCGGCCCCGGCCCCAATAATGTACTTTCCCTCGACGAACGAACCGGCGATATTCTCTGGGTCTCGCCGCAGGTTTCAGGCGAATACAACCTCGCATTTTTTATCATTTCCTGGAGAAATGGCCGTGCCATCGACACAACAATCCGGGATATGCAGATTTTTGTGGATCGCTGCGACAACAACCCGCCACGGGTAAGCACCATTGAAGATACCTGTGTGGTGGCGGGCGCCTTGCTCGAATTTCCAGTACAGGCCACCGATCCGGATACCGATAACCTCGTAAAACTCATTGCCCTCGGCGGTCCGCTGCAACCCGGCTTTTTTAATCCTGCCGAATTTATAGGCCCTTCAGGTTTTCAGGATCCTCCTGTTAATGGCGTTTTCCGCTGGCAAACCTCCTGCGAGCATATTTCCAAACAAGCCTACTCGGTGGTGTTTAAAGCCACCGACAGTATTAGTATGGATATTCCGCAGCTGGCCGATTTGAAAGCAGTTGAAATAAAAGTAGTGGGGCCGCCGCCGGAAGGTTTACTCGCTACTGCCCAAACCGGAAAGGTGGAATTGACCTGGGATAAACCTTATAGCTGCGAAGACGCTGCCAATAATTATTTCCTGGGCTTCTCCGTCTGGCGACGCGAAGGCAGCAATCCTTTCCCGCCGGATACCTGTATGCCGGGCTTGCAAGGTAAAGGCTATACACAACTGATCAGCGTGACCCGCGTGGAGCAAAACGGCCGTTATTATTATTTAGATCAAAATGTGGAACGCGGCCGCACGTATTGTTATCGGGTGCTGGCCAAGTTCGCCAAAACTTCCGCGCAAGGCTACCCTTTCAATATTGTGGAAAGCCTTGCTTCCGAAGAAGTTTGTGTACAACTCCCACGCGATTTGCCCCTCATTACCAATGTGTCCGTAGAAGCGACCTCCACGACTGCGGGTAGCATCAATATCCGCTGGGAAAAACCTATCGCCGAAGACCTTGATACGATTATCAACCACGGCCCCTATCGCTATGAACTGCTGCGCGCGCCGGGCTTCGGTACCGGTGGTTTTCAGGCCATACCCGGGGCAAGTTTTTCAGCGCCAACATTCTGGCAACTCACGGCCAACAGCTTCGACGATATTAACATCAATACCGCTACGCAGCCTTATCGTTACCGGCTTGATTTTTATGTAAAAGGTGCTGCAACGCCGCTGGGCTCTGCCCCCATTGCGTCATCCGTTTTCCTGAGCGTAGCCTCCAGCGATCAAACCAATACCCTCAGCTGGCAGGCCCAGGTGCCCTGGAATAACTATAATGCGGTTATTTACAGGAAAAATGATGCAAGCGGCCTGTTTGACTCCATCGGCGTCAGCGCAACGGGGATGTATGCCGACCGCAACCTGATTAACAACAAGGAATACTGCTATTACGTAAGAACCATCGGCACCTACGCCATTCCAGGCGTGCCCGATCCGCTGTTTAATAATTCACAGGAAGCATGTGGTAGCCCCTTGGATACGATGCCCCCTTGTCCGCCCCAACTCAGTGTGCGCAACCTCTGCACCGGCGAAGATGCCCTTGAACCTGATCCGCCCTACGAAAATAAACTGAACTGGACCAACCCCAACCGTACCTGCGGCGGCGCTGATGATGTAGCCGGCTACCGTATCTGGTACGCTGCCCTGGAAAATGATCCGCCAGCGTTGGTGGAAGAATTAAGCGGCGCCGACAACCTGAATTTTACCCATTTGCTCGACGACGGACTGGCTGGTTGCTATACCGTCACAGCAGTCGATACTGTCGGAAATGAAAGTGCCCCCAGTAATCGGGTTTGTGTGGACAACTGCCCGAGTTATCAACTGCCCAATGCCTTTACGCCCAACAGCGACAGCTACAACGACCTGTTCACCCCTTTGCGCGGCTGGCGCTTTGTGTCGCGCGTGGACTTGCAGGTTTTCAATCGCTGGGGCAACTTAGTGTTCAGCACCACAGATCCGGAAATCAACTGGAACGGTCTGGATGCTCAGGGCAAAGAACTCGCCGACGGCACCTATTATTATGTGTGTAAAGTATTCGAGCAGCGTGTGAGCGGGGAGGTCTTACAGCCTGAGCCCTTGCGGGGCTATATTGAGTTGCGGCGGTAGATGACAAGCGTTTGCAGGATTTCGGGATGTATTTATATTCATGGCAAATAGGTATGATACTCGAAATCCTGCAAATGTGCGTAAATATTTTGTGATGTCTATTAACCTAATGTGTTTTGTTAATAATTAGTTAATTAAAATTAAAAAAAAAAAAAAGACCCGTTTATTTTTATAATTTTGTATCATTGTTAACTTAAATTTTTTTATTATGAAATCAAAATTCTTTCTCACCCTATTATTCACTTTGCTTTTAGCAAATCTAATGCCCGCTTTCGCAACTATCAATTGTGAATGCGGAACGCATGATTCTGGTATAACGGCATATACCGTTGATGCGCAGGATTGCTGCAAAGGTACGCCCGGGGCAGTCGCGTTCGTACACCATTACAGGCTGGTTAATGGCGTATATGAACACACAGGTCAGACCCAGATTCTTGGTTCTCAAGCTCAAAGTACTTGCTGCCCTCCCCAACAATAACAATTAAAACAAAAAACAATGAAACAGAAAATTCTTCTCCCTCTTTTCGCCGCTTCCATACTCGCGCTTTTTTCCTGCTCCGAAATAGAAAAAAGCCCCGTGGAAGTTAAAGACCTTACGCAGGTACGCCAAAGCGAAACCCAAACTTCCGGCCGTGCCCCGGGTATTGTACCTTCCGACCATCCGATCCATGAATTTATGTTGAATCCCGACAAGCATACCTTTGCCGAGTTCAACGCCTTTTATCGGGAACAACTGCCTAAAGCGGAAAACGAGTCGTATTATGCGAATGTAAAAGGTATGGCCCATGTCTCTCTGATTACGCATTACGACCTGCTCAAACAGTCCAAAGCCGATATTGAGTTTTATGCCAATGAGATGATGAACGATAAATTTTCCGACCCGACCGCAACCCTCGCGCTTTGTAAAGGTTTAGAAAAAGTGTGGCCTAAAGACAAGGTTCAGGCCTATGCCAATGCCCGCTATGAAAAAAGCGTAGCGTTTGCGAACCAAACTTCCGATCCTTCCGAGCTTTTGCAACAAATTACGCCGCTCAAAACATTTGCGGAGCAATTGCAGGCGAAGTAGTAGCGTACAACAGTAGAGTTTTAGATAAAATGATTTCCCGCCGTACACTTTTTTTCAGCCGTCGGTTGAAAAAAAGTGTACGGCGGGAAATCATGGTTGAATAAAACTACATATTATGCAAAAGACAACGCTATATTCCCTCATCTTTTCCATATTTTTTGTCTTCTCGCTTTCAGCTCAAAGCTTACCGCTTCAGGTAGGAACTGTTTCTTCTGGCGGCACTACAGCACTGACTTTGTCAGATGCTCAGTTAAGCGCTCAATTATCGGATATATTGAATAACCGCAGTTTATCAAATGCAGTTATTCAAAGTGCCACAGATGATATGGGGCTTTTTTATTTTATTAGGGCGAATGTTACCCACGTCGGAAGTACAACAAGTGGAGTTATCATAATTGTACTTTCTCAGTCAGGAAATACTTTAGTCTTTACGGGTGATGACTGCACCATGGAATGCAGCGCAGGGCTGCCATGTGGAGGATGTTTTCAAAATATTATTTCCAGATGCAAATCCCAGGAGTGTAAGTGTACTACAGAATCAGGCGGTTGCACCTCAACGATTACATTCGGTAAAAAGTGAAACTGAAATTTCTCTTACCAGTTACGGCAGCGGGCACTACCCGCTGCCGTTTTTCGTAAGGCATTTTAACTCGTCAGCAATCTGTTGCCCACGGCGCATTCTAAGCAGCGTTTTGGCGTACAGTAATTTTTATACAAGTGCAGCATGGCCTGGGCTTGTGCGGCATTACCGGCTTTCCAGCCAATACTTTTCCATTCACGCAGTATTTTATTGTCCTCTGCCGGCAGGGCATCAAGCAGGTGCAGGGCCTGATCGCAGTAGCGGTTCTGGTGTTTTTGTTTGCCATAATAAAAAAGCATGGGTGCCAGCATATTCACCAACAACAGGTGGATAAAATCGCGGCCCGGCGTGGGCGTATGCAATGCCGCCGTTTTTCCAAAATGATAATGCGTATGCCAGTACAGGCTGGCCGGCACAGCGAGCAGCTCCTCCAGGTCGCTGAGGCGTTCCACTTCCAGTAAATTGCTGAAGAGCAGCGGCCGGTGGTAGAGCAGGGCGGCAAACTGGGCCAAGCGCAGGGTAGGGAACGCAGCAGGACGCAGGCGCAGGAATTTCCATTGCGCCAGAGGGCCGGGCTGAAGTCCGTACTTATGTTGCAGGTGCCGATACTCACGGGCCAGGAGTTTGGGGTATTCATCGTCGGGATTTTCGGGCAGGAGGCCGGACTGCCCGAACAATAGCGCTTCCATTTGCGGCAGTTGGTCGCGGTGGCGGTAGAGGGTGCGCAGGGGCAGGCTTTGGGCCAGCGATTCCATGGCTTCTGTATTGACTTTGAGGCCGTAGGTGCGGGCGAGCAGGCGGTAGCAGGTTTCTTCCCAGTCGTTGCCGCAGGCTTGCAGGGTGGCCGCGCTCAGCGCGGTTTTTTGTTCCAGGCGTTCAACCAACATACGGTCGAGCCAGTTTAGGCGTACAATTTCGGGTACTTGCAGGAGGTTTGCGGCGCAGGGAACTGGTCCGGCGCTGTGTTCGAGGCGCCAGTAGGCGTCGAGCAGGCCTGGCGGCACCCGTTTGGCAAGGCTGAGGCAGGGCAGTCGGCGGCCTTGTGCATCAAGGGCGGGTTCGTCTTCATCGAGCACGACGTGCAACACGACATTAGCATAAGCAGGATCCTGGGCGTGGCGGTGTGCGCGCCATTCTGAAGCGCGGAGGTGCATTTCGACATTACCGGCCCAGAGCGTTTCGCCGAGGCGGACGCGGGCATTGTAAAAATCGGGTCCGGCATCGGTATTGTACTCTCCCGGATGCAGGATTTCAAGGGTTTGCCCTTCGGTGGTGCGGAGATCGGCGGCGTTGAAACAACGGCGACGCCAGAGATAGTGCAGAAATACTTCTCTCATGGTTAAAAACAGAGGATAAAGCGCGGAATAAATGAGCGCGCTGGTTAGAGAATAGTGAAGTTAGCCTACTTCACGTGATAGCTGCGCAAAAATAGGGTTTTGTAACGATAAACGATGAATGATGAACGATGAATTTTTTCGTGAGTATTCAGGCGCGGAGCCATTCGTGCATTCGTGGCAAGGTTTTTTAACGATAAATGATGAACGATGAAATTTTTTTTGGGGTTAGGCTGGAGCTTTGTGCTTATTTCAACCCTTCAAGCCTCATCTTGATTTCTTCCGGTGAAGGCAAAAGCCCGACAAATTGGGCAGGCAAGTTTGTCGTCAAGTTATAAGTGGAAACGCCGATTGGGTGTGTCGCACTTTTCAAAGCATATTCCACAACAGTAGAGTCCTTTGTTTTGCAAATGATGATTCCGAGGAATAAGTACTTCTTTTGTCCAACCAAATTTTCGGGTCATGCGGAGGTAGAATTCCCTTTGGAGGTCGTCCTTACATTTGGAAAAAATGATGACATTCTTTGTCCAACTGATTTCTGCAACTAACGGTTGCAGAAATTCATTTTTGCAATATTCGAGGTAAAATTCCCGCATATTCCAAAGATTTCGACTTGAATAGCCATGCTGTGCGGGAAATTCCTTCTGAAGTTCAAGAGAAAGTTGCTCTACCACCGACTTCCCCCACCCGTGCGCCTCCTGCCGTTCCACGATTAACCTGCCGATGTGGAGATATAAATCAATGAGGTGCCGGTTATCGCGTTTTCCCCATTCTCCCTGCACCCTACCCCCCAGCGCGCTTGTCAAATCTTACATAAAACATTGATAATCAATAGGTATCGCGCATTTCAGTTTTATCAACATTTTAAAACCGATAAATTTTTTTATTGATTATCAATGTGTTACAAAGGTTTCCTGTAAAATTCTTTTACAATTGCTTGCACCTGAAAATTGCTTAACGTACCTTTGCGGCCTCTTTTGAGGAAGGGGTTTATTGTGCGCGTTTGAAAGCGGGAAATTTTACCTGGACGAAGCTGGCAAAACGCATGAGCAAACCTTTAACAATCAAGGATCTAACATCGCAACAAAAGTTTTATAATGGATACTTTGAGCTACCGCACGGTGTCTGTAAGCGCCGAGAAAGCAGAGCGCAAATGGTATGTGGTTGACGCTACCAATCAGACAACGGGCCGCCTGAGCGCGAAAATTGCCAGCATCCTGCGTGGCAAAAACAAACCTTCCTACACGCCGCACGCCGACACGGGCGACTATGTGATCGTGATCAACGCCGAGAAAGTGCGTTTCACGGGCGCCAAGTGGGAACAAAAAGAATACCTCGACTATTCGCACCACCCGGGCGGTCAGAAAGTGACGCCGGCTGCTGCCATGTTGACAAAATTCCCGGAGCGCATCATTGAGCGCGCCGTGAAAGGTATGTTGCCGAAAACCAAACTCGGCCGTCAAATGCACAAAAAACTCTTCGTGTATGTAGGCAACGAGCACCCGCACGTCGCTCAAAAACCCGAAGCGATTCAACTGTAAGCCCGCCTTACACCAATCCACATTTTTAAATTCATTCTCTGCACGATATGGAAATGATCAATGCCGTTGGGCGCCGTAAAACAGCCGTCGCCCGCGTCTATCTGATGAAAGGAGAGGGCAAGATCACGGTAAATGGTAAAGACTACCGCGAGTACTTCCCTCAAATGCACGTCCAGTACAACGTAGTTGATCCGTTCGCTACCGTTGGCGCCGACAATATCTATGATCTCAAGATCAACGTACGCGGCGGCGGCTTTAAAGGCCAGGCCGAAGCAATTCGTATGGGCATCAGCCGCGCTTTGGTGAAACTCAACGAAGAGTTCCGCAAACCGCTGAAAGCGAAAAAATACCTCACACGCGACAGCCGCGCCGTAGAACGCAAGAAATACGGTCGCCCCAAAGCGCGCAAACGCTTCCAGTTCTCCAAACGCTAATTGGCCCGATGGGCAGCACGGAGAACGGATGCTACACGCACTTCTTTTCGCTGCTCTACGACCTACATTTTCAATCTTGAATTTTAGAGAAAATGCAAAAGCCTACCTATAAAGAATTACTCGACGCCGGTTGCCACTTCGGTCACCTGCGCAAAAAATGGAACCCCAAAATGACTCCTTATATCTTCATGGAGCATAAGGGTATCCACCTCATCGACCTCAACCGCACGGCCGAGTGCCTCGAGCGCGCCGCTATCGCCATGAAGGCTATGGCTAAAAGCGGTAAAAAAATCATGTTCGTGGCCACTAAAAAACAGGCCCGCGAAATCGTGCAGAAAGCCGCTGAAAGCGTAGGCATGCCCTTCGTTACAGAACGCTGGCTGGGCGGTATGATGACCAACTTTACCACCATCCGCAAATCCGTAAAGGAAATGCAGCGCATCGACCGCGTCCTTAATGATACGACCATCACCGGTCTTACCAAAAAAGAACGCCTCATGTACTCCCGCGAACACGCCAAAATGGTAAAACACTTCGGCGGTATCGAACAACTCAACCGCCTCCCTTCGGCTGTGTTTATCGTGGACATCCACCACGAACACCTCGCACTCGCCGAATCGCGCAAACTGGGTGTGAAAACATTCGGTATGGTTGATACCAACTCCGATCCGACCCTGGTGGACTTCGCTATCCCGAGCAATGACGACGCGTCCAAAGCCATCTCTTTCATCACCAACTACCTCGCCAACGCCATCCGCGAAGGCCTGGAAGAACGCAAAGCGATGAAAGGCGACGACAAAGAAAGCGCCGAAGCATAAACTCCTGACCCGAGTACTACTGATCTCCTGATCCTTTGCATCTCGCAATCAAACATATAAACGCATTTTATCAATGACGAAGATCTCTGCTTCCGATATCTCGAAGCTCCGCGAACTTACCGGCGCCGGTATGATGGACTGCAAAAAAGCACTCGAAGAAGCTCAAGGCGATTTCGAAGCTGCGCAGGACTGGCTTCGCAAAAAAGGTATTTCCAAAGCCGCTAAACGCGAAGACCGCGAAGCCCGTGAAGGTGTAGTGGTTTCCAAAACCAATGCCGACCAAACAAAAGGCGTGGTAGTGGCCCTCAACTGCGAAACCGATTTCGTGGCACGCAATGATAACTTCATCGCGATGACCAACAAAATTGCCGACATCGCACTCGCAAATATGCCCGCTTCCCTCGAAGACCTGCTGGCCCTGCCCTACGAAGGCAGTGTGACCATCGGCGAAAAAGTAGGCGAGCAAAACGGTATCATCGGTGAAAAAGTAGAACTGAGCCGCTACGAGCCACTCAGCGCTGCACAACTCTTAGTGTACAACCACTCCAACAACAAGCGCTCCGTACTGGTAGCCTTCAATAAAAAAGACGCTGCCTTTGAACAGGCCGGTAAAGACGTGGCTATGCAAATCGCCGCCATGAACCCGGTTTCTGTAAGCAAAGACGACATCGACCCGGCTGTTGTTGCCAAAGAAATCGAGATCGGTAAAGAACTGGCTCGCAACGAAGGCAAAGCCGAAGACATGCTCGAAAAAATTGCAATGGGCCGTCTGAATAAGTTCTTCCAGGAAAATACCCTGCTCAGCCAGAAGTTCGTAAAAAACAACGATCAAACGGTTGACCAGTACCTGAAGAGCCTCGACAAAGAACTGACCGTTACGGCGTTCAAACACATCGCGCTCTAAATTTCCGGGCTTTTATGCCCGCCGGAAATTTGAACTCATATTGGCCGCGTCGGAGTAATCCGGCGCGGCTTTTTTGATGGGAGTGTAAAGAAAAAGATGAATAAAATTTGATAAATAAAAAAATAGTCGTTTTTTTGCTTTGCAAATCACTCCAAAGCCGAAATAAAAAGTCTTGTTCCAAGTAATTTCGGTTATTTTTCATCTTAAAACCAGTGTTTATGACTCCGACTAAAAAACTCAAACAGCATTTGTACATTGTACTGATCACGCTGTTACAACTTCCCTTGTTTTCAAATCTTTCAGGACAATCCAACGCGCTTTTTACATTCCCTTCTCCTGTTTCAAACTCTAATTTGTCTGCTTCACAGTTAAGTCGCAAAAACAAGTTTGATAGCTCCTTCGATGTTGCCTCCAGCTACCTGATGTCGGTACAGGATATTGCGCTTGTGCAAGAAAGCGGAAGAGTAGCAATTGCGCTGCCAGGCTTGCAGGATACATTCAGGTTTCGTGCAGCCAAATTTCAATATCAAGATAACGGCGACTACACATGGATTGGAGATATTATTTCTCCACGTACCTGTCTCGAAGATTCAACGGGATATATCGAAGATGACTGTATTTCAGGTTTTTTGCTTCTGATGAGACAAAATGGTGAATATTTTGGTCAATTCGTGATAGAAAATGATGCTTATCAAATTAAAAACCTGGGGGACGGATTAAGTTATCTGATTAAAGTAAATGCAAGTACGTCCCCGGATAATACTTGTGCTTCTGCAAGTAGTAATGATACGGGAAGCCCTATTGACCCCGGCCCTTCCGGTGCTGCGCCCTCCCAAGACTTTTGCCCGGCCCGGGTTTTGGTATTGTTTACCGAAGGAGCAGAGGCTGAACATCCTGACATATTGAATATCATTGATATGTCGGTAGCTATGACTAACCAGATATTCCGACAAAGCAAAGCCAGCGATTCCGATGTAAGTATCGTGTTGGTTGGAAAACAAAAATTATTAGCTTCGGAATTTACGGAGAGTGAAGATATTGAAGATGATAGGAATTCTTTACCGACGAATTCAGCAATAGCCGGATATCGAAATAATGCCAATGCAGATCTCGTTATCATCATGACTAAAACGATATATTCTCTTAATCCTAATCCTGAATTCGCGGCATTGGGCGCAGTATCCGGTTTTGGTGATACCGAGGCTGATAAAGAAACGGCTTTTGCTTTGGTCGAAACGGCTACTGCGTTAGCACCAGGGTACGTTTTTACCCACGAGGTGGGTCATTTATATGGATGCAGACACGGCAGGAAGCCGGAAGATTGTGGAAGTATAGGGGATAACACAGGGTTGCCCCATTCCCACGGAAAAGTAATAGTTAAGAATTTTTGGTTATTGCGGATTTTTCTCGTCGAAACCGTAATGAGCGTTTGTATAGGCAATAGAATACCGTATTTTTCCAATCCGGATGTAATATACAAGGCTAAAAAGACCGGAACCGAAGCGCATAATAACAATGCGCGTACTATACGGGAAGCTGCGTGCAGGATAGCCAATTACCTGCCGTTGCCGAGCCAGCCTTTTGTTGATTTAAAAGCCCCCCAACACCCCTGTGCAGGTGAGCAAGGGTTGATTGTTGCAAGCGTAGAGCAGGTAACGGCACCGCTCCAATTTTTTTGGCAAACCAGTATCAATGGGATCAATTTTTATCCATCGGTGCCACAGCCTACAAGTTCCAATACATTGCCTGTCAGTTTTCCCGGCAATCCTGACTTGCCGCTTTGGGTCAGGGTTACTGTGGTTGGCAGTAACAATGAAACAGCAAGTAACGAAATATTGATTTATTCAGATGATTGTGGTGGCAACAACATGAAACTGAATCCGGGCAACAAAAAATTCAAGGATTTTGCGGTATATCCCAACCCGGCAAAAGGAGAAATCAATATCGCTTACTCAAATACAGTTGGAGGAGATTACTCCATTGATGTTTTTGATGTATTGGGTAAATTGGTGTACAAGACATCAAATACCGATCGCACATCTCCGTCAGAAATTTCAAGAATCAGTGTGGATGCCTGGCGTGCAGGCGCCTATTTCGTTGTGCTTAAAGACCGTACAGGTACGCATACCGCCAGAATCAACATTGTTCATTAATTTTAAAAACTTGACAATCATGAAAAAAATAGTAACTGCGATGATTTTGCTCGCCTTACTCTTTGCCTGCACCAAACCCGAGCCGGAACCGCAAAAACCTGAAATAAAAGGTCGGCTAAATGCCTTGAAGAACGGAGAGGCGTGGGAAGCGTATGCGCATGGCTGGAAAAGTATTGATGCTCAAAAGAATGACTATTATTTCAGTGCCAAGGATGAGAAAACTGGGTTAATTCATAAATTTAGTGTTAAGAATATTCCGTTTGCAGAAAATTTATACGAGGTAAAACCTAAATACGATTTCTCCAACCAAAATGACTCACTAATTTTTTCAACCTATTATATTGTAGATTACGATCTGGGTCTTGGCGATTACAGATTACTGGATCGCCCCGGCAATATATTCCATCTGACACATGTGGATTCAGTTACCCGGCATTTCTCAGGCACATTAGATCTGGAGTTTATCGTCATTGATAAGGCCGACGACCTTGGCCTGCCAGATACCATCCGCATCAAAAACGGTGTGTTTTTTGGTGAGGTGATGCGCTAAGATTAAACAGCGTTGCTCCGAGGCACTCACGATAGCGCGGGCCTCGGAGTAACCTGTTGCGTTGGCTCAGTATGTTCCTTTTTTTACCTTTATTAATTCAAAAACCAATTGCTCCCATGAGAAATAAAATCTACTTCGCCTTATCGCTGCTGGGCTTACTCTTCGCCTGCACCAAACCCGAGCCGGAACCGCAAAAACCTGAAATAAAAGGTCGGCTAAACGCCTTGAAGAACGGGGAGGCCTGGGAAGCGTATGCGCATGGCAGAACCAATAACTTTAATACAGCAAAACTCTTGTTGTTTTTCACTGCTGAAGAAAACAATCTGGATATAGAATGTACCGTCAGAAATATACCTCGCGTAACAGGCAAGTACTATCCGATCTCCAATGAAAATATAAAACCAAGTAATGATTCAGTTATCAATGCTTCTTGTTACATATCAGACTATGATTTGCTGCTTGCAGACTATGATTTAATGGAAGACTCGACAAATGTTGTTACCATTGATACCTATGATGCTGTTGCAGATAAGTATAGCGGAACGCTAAATCTAATATTCGTAGTAAATCGAAAAAACGACGACCTTGGCCTGCCCGATACCATCCGCATCAAAAACGGCGTGTTTTTTGGGGAGGTGCTGCGCTAAGATGAGCGCTAATCCACAATCATCGCTGCGCGGTCAAGTTCCTGTTGCAGGATATTGACCGGTAGCTCCCGGTATTCATACTGTTGGTTGCGCAACTGGGGCCGGAAACCGGCTTCGCGGATGGCCTGCTGAATGCCATCGGCCGTGAAGCGGAAACGCGCGCCTGCGGCTGAAACAACATTTTCTTCAATCATAATGGAGCCAAAATCATTGGCGCCCGAGTGCAGGCATACTTGTGCTACCTGTTTGCCCACGGTCAGCCACGAAGCCTGAATATTGGTAATATTGGGCAGCATAATGCGGCTGAGCGCAATCATACGCACGTATTCATCACCGGTAACGGCATTGCGCGCGCGTTTGATTTTTTTGAGGATGGTATCTTCATCCTGGAAGGGCCATGGAATAAAAGCGATAAAACCCTTGGCATCGGCGGGTTTTTCGCTTTGCACCTGCCGGATGTCGGCAAAATGCTGCATGCGTTCGAGGTTGGTTTCGATATGTCCGAACATCATGGTTGCCGAAGTGGTCAGGCGCAGCTGGTGGGCGGCGCGCATCACATCGAGCCATTCCTGTCCGCCGCATTTGCCCTTGGAAATCAGGCGGCGTACGCGGTCGCTGAGGATTTCTGCGCCTGCGCCGGGCAAAGAATCGAGGCCTGCGGCCTGGAGTTCACGCAGTACTTCGTAATGGCTGAGTCCTTCAAGTTTGCTGATGTGTGCAATTTCCGGCGGACCGAGTGCGTGCAGTTTCAGCGCGGGGAAGTGGTTCTTCAACTGCCGGAAAAGATCGGCATAAAACTGCAAGCCCAGATCGGGGTGGTGACCGCCTTGCAGGAGTAATTGCTCGCCGCCGAGGCGGAAAGTTTCCTCTATCTTTTCTTTATACTGTTCAATGGTGGTGATGTAGCTTTCGCCATGCCCGGGGCGGCGGTAAAAATTGCAAAACTTGCAATTGGCGATACACACATTGGTGGTATTGGAATTCCGGTCAATGATCCACGTAACCACATCGCCGGGCACATGTTGCTGTCGCATAGCATTACCTGTATACATCAGGTCGGCCAGCGGCGCCTGTTCCAGCAGGAAAACGCCTTCCTCCGGACTTAACCATTCGTGGCGCAGGGCGCGGTGGAGCAAATCTTCAACAACCATACTTTCTTTAACGATGAACTATGAACGATGAACTATGAATAACAGAAGAATGGGGGAAGTGTTTTAGGGGGGTAGGGGTTTTGGTGTTTGAGTGTTTTAGTGTTTTGGTGTTTTAGGGGGGTAGGGGTTCAAAATACTAAAACACTAAAATACCAAAACACTAAAACACTCAATCACCTCTGAGCCTACCGCACCGGCGTCCACTCTTTGGAGTAGGAGCGGCGGAGGAAAAGCAGGGAAAGGCCTTCGCGCAGGTAGATGAGCGTGAGGCGCAGGTATCCGTACTCGCGGAAGCGGCGCGGGGAGTGGTGCACGCAGAGACTGCCGAGGTAGGCGATTTTTCCTTCTTTGTGCAGGCGATAGAACAGGTTACAATCTTCGCCCGCCACGATACTTTCATCGTACCCTTTGATGCGCTCAAAGACGGATCGGTGAACGATCTGACACTCTCCTTTAGCCAGATAAACGCCGACTAAAAAAGAGAGGCGGATCACGCCGTTCATCAGCATGTGGTAGAGGTGATCGCTCAGGCCGCGTTCTTCGGGGTATACCCAGATGGGAACCGTGGAGGCCACAACGCCGGGGCGTTCCATGGCTTTACTCACCTTGCTGAAGAACTGTTCGAGGTTGGGAATTCGGACGTCGGCATCGGTATGGAAAAGCACCTCGCCGCTGGCGTGCCTGGCGCCGAGGTTGCGGCCGATGGCAATGTTTTGTTTTTCAAAACTTTGCACAAACTTAACCCGGTGTTCGCCGAATTCGGCCTGAAGTTCGGCCATTACGTCGGCGGTTTCATCGCGGCTGCCGGCATCGGAGACAATTACTTCGATGTCGAATTTTTCAAAAAAAGGCGCGAATTGGGCCACCGTTGGCCGGATATATTTCCCTTCGTTCTTGGTGGGGATGATGATGCTGTATTTCATATGTCGGAAAATTGCCGGAAAAGCAATGCAAAGATATACTTCATGCTGGCAAGTTGTAGTATGCCTGATCTGCCTTGGGGTTCAAAATCCAAAATATTCCGGGGTATAAAAAAGGAGGATACCCTTTCGGCATCCTCCTGCTGTTCCATGTTTTCTCAAATATAAGACCGACAGGCGTTCCAGGCTGTCGGAATTGTTCATAGTGTCTGTCGAGGAGTTAATCCAATGATTGGTTGGCTATGTTGGCGCTGTTTACCAGCGTTTGGTATTCTTGCGGGGTCAGGTTATCCATACAGAAATTGATAGGATTGATGGGCTGACCTTTGTAGTAAACTTCGTAGTGGAGGTGGGGAGCGGTGGAAACACCGGTATCGCCGACCTCGCCGATTTTCTGACCTTTTTTCACCCGCTGTCCCTGCTTGCAGGTGATGCGGTTCATGTGTGCGTAGCGGGTTTCGTAGCCATATCCGTGGCTGATGGTTACGCAGTTGCCGTAGCCCTGGTGCCAGCCGGTTTCGATAACGACACCGTCGCCGCCAGCCTGAATCGGTGTTCCGATACGTGCCGGGAAGTCGAGACCTGCATGGAATTTACGCACCTTGTAAATGGGGTGGATGCGATAGCCAAAACCGGAAAGGGTTCCGAGGCTTTTTTGGAGTTTGTCTTCCCGAACCGGTTTGATACAGGGGATGGAAGACAACATTTCGGTCTGTTTCTCAGAAAGTTGCTGGAGTGTATCGAGTGATTTGCTTTCAAGCGCCAGTTGGCGGGCCAGCATATCAATTTTTTCGAGGGAACTGGCAACGGCATCGCGGCCGTGGTTGAAGGCGCTGAGCTCGGGGTGCGCCTGGTGGCCACCTACACCCGCATTCCAAACGTCTTCATCAATGGGGTTGAGGCCGAATACGGCGCGGTGAACATTGGCATCGCGCTCACGGATATTGTGCAATACTTTGCCCATCATTTCTACCTGACCATTTAGCTGGGTATATTTATACTCCATCTGGTCAATTTCCCGCATAAGTTCTTTTTCGCGCGGCGATGGGAAAAGTACGTATAGTAATGCAAGTAGAGCGAAGGATGTGACGAGTACTACGGAGAAAAATCCGAAGGCTTGCCAGATCCGGGTTTTAAAGGGCACTACAACCTTCTCGTAGGTAAGGGTGTGAATGTTGTAAACAAATTTCTCTTTCCTGCCCATGCTGTTTCATTTTGCCCGAAGAACCAGGGAAAACACTGATAAATCAGGTGTTTGTAGCATCGATCCGAGGGGGAAGGATTATGATCGCTGCTATTGTAATCAAAGACTTTTCTTTGTTGGCCGGCGCTCCCCTGCGCCTGATTCTTCCAGCTGTGATTGCTTTTTGTAGCGGCATTTTTGTGTAAATACAGCGTGCCGCGGGCAGCAAAAGTACGCAACGGAATAGAACAGACAAAATTTTTGTGTTAAAAATATGCAAACCCTGGTATAAAACGAAATCAGGCTTGCTCCGCAAGATCCAGAATCATGATCTTTTGCCAGATTTTTGACGACAAGCCCTGCGCCAGCGATTCCACATCATTCACGGCATTCAGTACGACGGGGTCTTCCATGGTCTGGGCAAAAAGCGCGGCAACTTTGGCGCATAAAGCCAGTAATTCGGAGCAATAATCGAGGTAACGGGTCAGTTCGGCCCGCGTCAGGGTGCGTTGCGGCGAAGAGGGGGTAAGCGTTGGCATGTTGCCCAGTACCGCTGCCGGATCTTTGGTCAGCTGGTGCATATCTACCACGTGAATAATACTGCGCAACTGATGCAGAGCACGTAGTGCCGAACGGCGTTTGAGCCGGGTTTCCAGCCCGGTCAGGAAAAAAACGGCCAAACCCAGGAAAATCAATTCATTAATAGCCGACTCGGTGGCTTGCAAAATATCCGGCATGCCGGTGCCATCAAAGCTGAAACGCTGTACCACCTGTGCGATGGCATAAACCGACAAGCCAACCAAGAGCAAACCGCCCAGCATGGCAAATACCCGAACCGGCCAGATGGGCGGACCTAAACGCAGCGCCAGCGACTCGGCGTAGCGTGCCAGCGACAAAAATTCGCGGCACACTTTCAATAAGCCGGAGTCGGGAAACCGATCATTGACCCTTTGCTCCAGGCGTTCGATGGTTTGCAGGATCATACCTGCATTGAGCTGGGTAAAACGACCGCTGCGCGGGGTATTTTCAAAAAGTAACTTAAGCCACTCGTTAAGGTGCATATTTCAAAAGCTGTTAGGGTATTTAATAGTAAAGTTTGGTCCACCACATCTTTCCCAGATACAAGATGCCCGAAAGCAGGTGCAGGGCAAAAATAGCGCTTATCCATTTTATTTTCAGATCCTTACGGTACGCCTGCGCCCGCCATTGCTGCCAGGCAAAAACCGCCGAACTGAGGAATAAGATATAAGAAGCAAGGTAATGTTGCCACCTGAAATTCCAGGCTAAATATTCTTCTCCCGTTTGCATAAAAGTAGCGCTGATCAGCAATGCAACGCCGAAGCCTGCCCAGGCATAACGAAGCAAAAGATGCTTCAGGGCTAAATGCCACCAGGCTATCAGTACGGAAACAGGGAAAACGATGGCAGATAAAACCGCTATTGCGATATTGCCGGTATAATGCCGCCACACAAAAAAAGGCGCCAGTACTACTCCGCTGGCCTGGCCTTTGTTGAAATCCCGTACGTAAACACTATCGGGCTGCCGAAAAACCAACCAATATTCCAGCAGTAATAAAGTTGCGGTAGCGGCTAAACCCGCAAACTGAATCCAGACCGCCCGGTTGTGCCAGCCATGCCGGAGCAGGAGCATGGGCGGATACACAAGCGCAAAAACAAACAGATAACTTGGTTTGGAAACAAGGAGCAACAAAATCCACAGCAGCATGCGCCATACCCAGCCTGCCCGTACCCGTTCGAGTTGCTGCGCCGATTCCCAAAACAACATCAGGGCAAAGGGCCAGGAGGCCAGCAGGGTGCCGTTCATCCAGTAATTTGGTGTAGGTGCGCCGCTCAGGTAATAGCCGTAACGCGGCCAGTCGGCTGTCGGGAAACTGGCAAGCAGTCCCAGCATGGCTGCCAGCCAAGCCGCTTTGCGGATTTCCTGTTTATCCTGCAAAGCCAGTGCCTGAAGGAGTATTTTTTTACTAACCCACCATTTTGCACTGATAAAGCCTGCACAAACCAAGGCTGCGGCGCCCATCAGCAGGGTAAAATTGCATTGCCCCAGCGCGCTGAGCCAGGTAGCGCCATAAAACATAAAGGTGGGCGGTAGCGCCACTTCTCCGGCACATACTTTTGTGATGGTTTGTACCTGAGCGGTAATATCCAGCAGCACGCGGCGGGAGAAAATAGCGATATACAGCGCCAGGGTGGCTAAAAAAATCCAGCGGGCCGACCAAAGTTCAGTCCGAAGGGGATTTAGCCAATGACTGCGTTCATGCGCCAAAATGTTCGTGCATTTGTTCTGCGAATTCTACCAACAGGCGAACTCCGAATGCGGTTCCGCTTTTGGTTGTAGCAAATTCGGAGTCGCCGAAAGCGGTACCGGCAATGTCGAGGTGTGCCCAGGCCGGATGTTTGGCGGTAAAATGCTCCAAAAATTTTGCGGCACTGATACTTTCTGCCATTGGTTTGCCAGTGAAATTGCGCAAATCGGCCACATCACTTTTCAGGTCGCTGCCGTACTCTTCCCACATGGGCATAGGCCAGAGGCGTTCGCCGCAATTGGCGCCGACGCTGCGCAGGCGTTCAATGAGCAGTTCGTTGCTGCTGAACAAACCCGCGGCTTGTGTTCCGATGGCCCGGATGATGCTGCCGGTCAGGGTCGCCAGATCAATCAGAACATCACATTTTTCGCGATCAATCAAAAACGACAAGGCGTCGGCCAGGATGAGTCGTCCTTCTGCATCGGTATCGGTCACTTCAATGGTTTTGCCGGAGAAAGAGCGCAGCACGTCGCCGGGTTTTATGGCTGCGGCATCAGGCATGTTTTCTGCCAGCGGAATTGCGGCCACCAGCCGGATAGGCAGTTGCAGGCGTGCAATGACCATAAAAGCGCCGATTACGGCGGCGGCGCCGCCAAGGTCGCTTTTCATGTATTGCATGTTGCCGGAAGGCTTAATGCTAATACCGCCAGTATCGAAGGTAACACCTTTACCAACTAAGCCCAGTACCGGTCTTTTTTGTTTGCGCGGGCGGGCGCCGTATTCCAACACCAAGAGCGCGGGCGGATTAACACTGCCCTGCCCTACGCCCAGCAGTGCGCCCATACCAATTTTTTCAAGTGCTGTTTTGTCCAGAACGCTTGCGCTGAACTCGTGTTTTTCGGCAAGTGCCAGCACCAGATCGCTTACCTGCTGCGGCTTTTTGTAATTGCCGGGCGTATTCATCAGGTCGAAGATGGCAACAGACGCTTCGGCAAAAACTTCGGCGCGATGAATTGCTTTACCTACGCTTTCCTGTAGCTCGGGCGCTACGAGCAAATCTAATTGCGAACGGGAAGAACCGAACTGAGGCGCCGGTTTTTGCTCGCGGTCGGATTGAAACAGGCCGATCTGGTATAAACCCAGTAACATACCGCATACCGCAGCTTCGCTGAGCCGGGGTATCAGGTCGGCGGGCAAATCGCGCAGGTCAATACCGACTCGCAGCGGCAATTTTTGTTTAAAACGATGTGAAAAAGCCCTGAAAGCTGCCTGGACTTCCGGGAAACCGGCTTTTTTACCCAAACCCAGTAAATACAAACGGCGCATGGGGGCGTTGCCTGCGTAGAGCACAAAAATTTCTTTGGAATCTGCTTTGAAATCCTGCTGAAGCAGGGAAGCATCTACGCCGGCGCGTTGTGCGATCAGTTCGAGGCGGGCGCTCAGTTGCTCATCTTGTATGAGCGGCACAAGGAGTGCTTCCGGCGTTTTTTTATCTAATACTTTGATAATCATATTCAGGCGGCGGTTTGCAGGCAACAGGGAGGTTTCGACAGCAGCCAAATTAACGCCTAAATACTGTTAATTGACTGCATTTTTATTTGTTGTCTGTAAAAACATGAGCCATCCCAAATGATTTGGAATGACTCATGTGAAGGATTTTCAGGAAAAAGTGTTCAATTAATTTGTTTCTTCATCATCGTCTACGCCCATGTCCACATCTTCGTCCATATCCATTTGTTTGGACATTGTTGAAGGATGGCCAGTAAAGTGCGTCAACATAAGAATCTCGCGCTGGGTCAGTTCACGGAACTGGCCACGCTGGAGATTTTTCTTGGTCAGGCCCGCGAAATAGTAGCGGTCGAGTTTGTATACCTCATAGCCGAGGGCTTCAAACATGCGGCGCACGATGCGGTTTTTGCCTGAGGTAATTTCAAGCTCGATGATGCTTTGCTCGGGGTGGTCAATAGCGTAACGCACCCAAACCGGTTTAACCACGCCGTCTTCAAGCTCTACGCCCTGTTCAAGACGCGCCATATCTGCTTCGGAAAGCGGGTCGCGCAGGCCGACACGATATTGCTTCTGTACCTGGAAGCTGGGGTGAGCCAGTTTTTGGGCCAGTTCGCCATCGTTGGTGATCAGCAGCAGACCAGTGGTGTCGCGGTCGAGGCGACCAACCGGGAACATGCGTTCGGGGTAGTGCGGGTCTACGATATCCATCACGGTGTAGCGGCCATGTTCGTCGGCGGCAGTTGTGATGACGTTTTTAGGCTTGTTGAGCAGCAGGTAAATTTTGCGCTCCTGAATAGTTACCACTTTGCCGTTGTGTACCACCATATCTCCCGGCTGAATGCGGTAGTAGGGTTCGATACGCACTTCTCCGTTGACAAGTACCTGGCCGGACTCTACGAGTTCTACCGTTTTGCGGCGCGAAGCGAGGCCACAATAGGCGAGGTATTTATTCAAAGGCATGCCAACACCGGAGGGCAGAGCGGGCTTGGGTAGGAGTTTGACGGTAAATTCGTCTTTTTTGTTGAATTTCTTCTTGTAACCGCCACCGCCGCCGCCTTGCTGACGGTTGTCGTAGCGCGGGCGATCATTATCGTAACGCGGGCGGTCATAGCCGCCGCCACCTTGCGGGCGGTTGCCGCCTTTGTTGTAACCGCCACCGCCGCCGCCTTGTTGGCGGTTATCGTAGCGTGGACGATCGTTATCATAACGCGGGCGGTCATAACCGCCGCCGCCACCGCCTTGCTGGCGGTTGTCGTAACGCGGGCGATCATTATTGTAGCCACCACCGCCGCCTTGTTGGCGGTTGTCGTAGCGTGGACGGTCGTTGTTGTAGCCGCCACCGCCTTGCTGGCGGTTGTCGTAGCGCGGACGATCATTGTCGTAGCGTGGACGGTCGTTGTTGTAACCGCCGCCGCCTTGCTGACGGTTGTCGTAGCGCGGGCGATCATT
>JAFLBP010000060.1 GCA_017303875.1 Chitinophagales bacterium
AAAAAATGGACTGTACCTATTCATAACTGGGGTATCGTCCTCAATGCTTTTTTAACTACCTTTGAAAAGCGTTGCCAAATCGATCTCCAGTGAAAACCAGTTTACACAAAAATCTTTAGACTCTCCCTATTTTATATATTTGTGTCCTTAAACACCAACACACTAAAACACTAAAACACTTGTAAAAACCCATGCTGCGTCTTTTATCTTTTCTTTTACTGCTGCTCCCGCAGCTGCTGTTGTCCCAATTGCCTTGTATCCAGTCCAATCAGGAAGTGATTACCTATTCCATCAACGGCGAGAGGTCTAGCAACACATGGACGATTATGCCCGCACTCAAACCCGATGTGCTCGACTTTGCAACAGAGCAAAAAAACAACCGCGTGGTATTTTACACCGACGTAGACAGCATGGTCTGCAATGTAAAAATCGGGAGCGCTTTTCAATTTTACATCCTTTTTAAAGGCGATTCAGCCCTCACGGAAGTGCGCGCGCTCAAAGCTCCGCCCAAGGCCGCAACCTTCAGCAAAGCATTCATCAGTAAAAACAAAGGCAAATCCAGCTTCGATATACCTGAAGTGCAGGAACTGGTGCACATCGTCATGGCACTCACGCCAACAGGTATCGCCGATAAAAATATGGTGGAGCACGACACCAAATACTATGAGGAAGTGATGGCCCGCTTCCAGCCCTGGCAGGATCATCCCGTTGTGGCTGCCATGGATAAAGTGCTGAATCAGCAATATGCCGTTCTGAAAATGGATGCGTGCAGTTTTGTATTTTCCAAAGGTAAAATTCAGAAAAAACCGGAATACGACCGCATGAGCTGGGGCTGGGAAAATACCCTCACGCCTTACCTCGCACAACTGGAAGACTTTGCGCAACAGTCTGAATTTCAGTCGTTTTTCAATGCCCACAAAGCCTATTATGCAGAATTACTCAAAGAAGCGGAGCGTTTTATGCCCGTGCAGCCGCAGTGGGAATGGCTGGAGCGCGAGTTTTCGAGCCGCTACGACAACTACCTCATTACCTTTTCCCCGCTCGTGAACGGCTCACACAGCACCAGTAATTTTGCCGACAATAATTTCAAACAGTGCATCATGTTTATCTGCTCGGCCGAAGGGCGCCCGGCCGACCGCAGCGAGGCAATCTGGGAAGCGGGCATGACCCGCGTGGTGTTCACCGAAATTGACCACAACTACGTCAACCCCGTCAGCGATAAATATGTCGAGCAAATCAGTCAGGTGTTCAACAAAACCGGCTTTTGGGCCGATGGCGTGCGCACGGCGTCCTACAATTCGCCCTATGCTGTTTTTAATGAATACATGACCTGGGCCGTTTTTTCACTGTATGCCAGGGAAAAATACAGTCCGGAAGTGGCTGCGCAGTACATCACCCGCATGGAAAAACAAATGGCAGATAACCGCGGCTTCCTGAAATTTGCAGCATTTAATCAAATGCTTATCAAAACGTATGATGGCCGTACGGAAGGGCAAAAGGTGGAAGATCTTTACCCGCTTGTATTGGAATGGGCAGCGCGTTTTAAGGGATGATCGCAAGCGCTGGTTCTGCATAAAATTTGCGACTTGCGGCCGAATGAAGATTTCCCGGACAAGCGTTAAATATCTGCCGGAAGAAAATATAACTTTGGCAGCAATTTTGCGTTAATATGCTCACGCGGCACAACACCCGCGGATCACCCTTTCAATTCATTGCAATTTACATGACAAATTTCAAACGTCTTTTTCTGTTTATCCTGACCGCAGGCGCACTCAGCCTCGGCTCCTGCCTGCACATCGTGGAAGAAGTTACCATGAAAAAAAGCGGCAAAGGTTCTTACAAACTCACCCTCGACATGAGCGAGGTAAAGGGCATGCTTGATATGGTAAAAGCCATGACGCCCGATAGCGTGAAAACAACTGAAGGAGAAGAAAATCCAAGCGATATGTCGCAACTCGGCCGCGAAATGGCGAATGTTGCTGACGTGCTTAAAGGTGTGGACGGTATTTCCAATGTCAAGGAAAATAACGATACCACCTCCTTTGTTTTCGGTTATTCCTTTGATTTTGCCAGCGTTGATGCACTCAACAATGCCCTGCGCATGATCGGCAAAGATAAATACAGCGACTCCGGTGAAACGGTGTACAAATTTGATGGCAAAAACTTTGAACGCATCGCAGTTAATGACCTGACCCAGGAGCTGAAAAAAGCAATGGGCGAAACACAAGCCGAAGGCGACGAAGAATCGGCAGACATGATGAAAATGTTCTTCGCCGACATGAGCTACAAGCAAATTTACAATTTCCCCGACCAGGAAATCAAGAAAAACAGCAACGAACTGGGCGTCGTTTCAGAAGATAAGCACTCCATTACCCTTGATCTGAAACCCTTTGATGAGTCTCAGAAAAAGGCGACCATTGCTACGCAGCTTAAATTGAAGTAAAGCAGCTTTTTTCAGCTAATTAATTACATTTGTCCCTGATATGGAAAAACAACAGGGACAATTGCAAAGATCGCTCAGCACTGCGGCGGTCGTTATGCTGGTCATCAGCTCGGTGATCGGTTCGGGTGTTTACAAAAAAGTAGCGCCCATGAGTGCCGAACTCTTTTCGCCGGGATGGGTGCTGCTCGCCTGGGTTTTGGGTGGTCTGATCAGCCTTTTCGGCGCCTTGAGCAATGCCGAAATTGCAGGTATGATGGCCGGTTCAGGCGGCGAGTATGTGTATTTCAGACGTATTTACGGCCGATTTGTGGCCTTTTTATGGGGTTGGAGCACATTTGCCGTCATTAAAACAGCCGCAGTTGCTTCCATCGCCTATGTTTTTTCACAGTCCTTAAATGCGATTGTAAAGCTACCCCGTCTGCCCGAGTTTATCGAGCAGGCGGGTTTGCGTTTTAACTATAACTGGTCTGGCGAAGTACATCAATTTGCCTTTCTTCCTTTTGAGAATTCGGGGGTAAAAATTTGTACCATCCTGCTGATTCTGGGCCTTACTTTTTTGAATACCCGCGGCCTGAAATCGGCAGCCGGGCTTAGCCGGGGCATTACTTACCTGGTTTTGGGCAGCCTGGCGCTGATTGTGATTTCCGGTCTTTTTTTTGGCGGCGGTTCCTGGACGAATATTCAGACGGCAGCAACGCCTGTGCTTGATGAAGGCGAAATATTTGACGGATGGAGCTTGCTAAAAGGCTTGTTTACGGCCCTTTTGGCGGCATTTTGGGCCTATGAGGGCTGGAATACCATTGGTTTTATCGGCGGGGAAATTAAAAACCCGAACCGCACGCTGCCCCTGGCCTTGTTTTCGGGCATGATGGTAATCATCGGCGTGTATGTGCTGGTAAATTTCACCTACCTCTATGTTTTGCCTGCCGAAGAAATGGTGAATATCGCCAAGGGTAAAAACGGCATTGCGGCCGTGGAAGTGATCCGCCATTTTGCCGGCAATACCGGAGCTGTACTGATTTCCATTGTCATTGCACTTACTACCCTGGGTTGTACGAATAGCACCATCCTTATGCCGCCGCGTGTATATCAGGCGATGGCGGAAGATGGTTTGTTTTTTAAACGCGCCCGCGCCATTCACCCGAAATTTGGCACTCCGAACCCCGCACTCTGGATGCAGGGCATCTGGGCCTGTCTGCTGGTGCTCTCCGGGAGCTTTGATCAGCTCACGGATATGCTGATTTTTGCAGCTTTCTTTTTTTATGGCGCCACCGCTTTTGGCGTCTTCGTGATGCGTATCCGCGAGCCGAATGCGGAGCGGCCTTACCGGGTTTTCGGATACCCGATTATTCCGGCCTTGTTTGTGCTGTTCTGCCTGACCCTCATTGTGGTGACCTGCTTCAGCAAACCCGGTGAAGCCCTGGCGGGCAGTGTTTTGATGCTGACCGGTGTTCCTTTTTATCTATGGTGGACGCGTCGTAAAGTATAATCCCTTGATTTTGGGCTGTTTGATTGAAAATATGTCATAACTTTGCGGTTCACAGCTGGATATGGACAGGGAAATTCTCACCTACGAAAATCATCAACTCAGGGCAAGCGACACGTCCGCCTGCACCTTGCACCTCGCCCTTGGGCCGGATGGGCTTTCAAGCGCCGTGGTACATCCCTCGGGCGCTATATGGCGTTTGGAGAGCCGGCAATTTTTGCAGGAAAATGGAGCGGAAGCCGGGATGCAGTTGCGTTTGTCGGAAATGCAGGGAGAGAATTTGCCTTTTCAGCAGGTGAAAGTAACCTTGTGTTATCCCTACGCAAGCTTGGTACCGCGTCGTTTGTACGATCCTTCGGCTTTGGCCGATTATTTCAAGCTGTTATTGCCACAGCCCAACGGCAGCTTGCAGTATGCTGCGGAAGAATTGCCCTTGTTCGATGCATTTTTGCTGTATGCCATGCCTCAGAACAGCATTGCTGCCACGCGTTATTTCCCGCAAGCTGATGTGGCCCATCTCGGAACCCGCCTGCTGGCTTATTGGGAAAAACAGATCAGCGCGGATGCCGAATACTCCGTGATGCTGAATGTGCGCCACAAAAACGCACAAATTGCAGTGTTTGAACGCAAGCACCTCTTGTTCTACAACAGCGCTGTTTTTCACTACACCAACGACCTGCTCTATTTCGTCATGCTGGCGTATGAGCAATTTAAAATTTCACCGGCAGACGCGCCTTTGCAAATTTCCGGAAATCTGCTCAGGGATTCGGATATTTACAAGGCCTTGCAGCGCTACCTTGGCCGCTTGCAATTCAGCGAACTGCCCGCCTTATTTAAATTACCAGAAGAAGCCGGCAACCTGCCCCCACATTGCTGGATTGATCTTTTAGCCTGACTTGTCCCGTGCGAATTATTGGAGGAAAATTTAAAGGCCGGCGATTTAATCCGCCTGCCGACAACTGGCCTACGCGCCCCACAACCGATTACTCAAAAGAGGCACTGTTTAATATTCTCAATAATCAGATTGATTTTGAGGAAACCAAAATGCTTGATCTTTTTGGCGGAACCGGCAATCACTGCTACGAGTTTATCTCCCGCGGCTGTACCGATGCAACCTACGTGGATAAGTTTCCCGGCGCGGTGAGTTTCGTCCGGAAAACTGCCCAGGCCCTTAAAATTGAATCGGAACTGAAAATCTTCCAGATGGATGTCTTCCGTTTTGTAGAACACGCCACTGAACAGTACGACTATATTTTTGCCGGGCCGCCCTACGGCCTTCCTACCCTCGACACCATTCCGGATGTCATTTTTGCCAAAAAGCTCTTAAAAGAGGATGGTATTTTCGTCCTCGAACACAATCCCCACCACGACTTTCTCAACCACGAACACCTCTTCGACGTTCGCAACTACGGACAAACCTACTTCAGCTTTTTCAAATAACGATGAATGATGAACGATGAACTATGAACTATGAATGATGAATGATGAACGATGAACGATGAATTTTTGTAAAAAATGGGAGTGTAAAGTATTTTGTGTAAACTGATTTTCACTGGAGATTTGAAGTTTCCGCAGGGTTCCATTTTTGGGGGCATGCCCCCAAAAATGGAACCCTGCGGAAGAATTTGTACTTTCACCTTC
>JAFLBP010000061.1 GCA_017303875.1 Chitinophagales bacterium
AAAAAAATGGACTGTACCTATTCATAACTGGGGTATCGTCCTCAATGCTTTTTTAACTACCTTTGAAAAGCGTTGCCAAATCGATCTCCAGTGAAAACCAGTTTACACAAAAATCTTTAGACTCTCATATTTTGCGCAGCAAAATCCAAGCATTCAACCTTAAAAATTCAAAACTCATTCCGCATTCCCCATTCCGCATTCCGCATTTAAAACTCCCGTTCAGTTTCCTTTTTTTCCCGTTCGGTAGCACTTTGATATTTATTAACAGCGGTGGCGCGAAAATGCCGTTTACTTTGTGGCAACCAAGCGCATTCAGTACGCGTTTACCCATTCATTAATCAACTTCTATATGCAAAAGAACTTTTTTCTGCTCTCCCTGCTCGCAATCCTGATCGCCGCCGTACCTGCAAGTGCACAGGAGCGCTACTTCACCCGCGACGCCATTGTCAAATTTGACGCCACGGCCAAAAGCTCTCCGGAAGACATCAAAGCCACATCCAACGCCGGCACCTGCGTGCTCGACAAAAGCAACGGCAATGTTGAAATGGCCGTCCTCGTGAAAGGTTTTCTGTTTGAAAAAGCGCTCATGCAGGAGCATTTTAATGAAAACTACATGGAAAGCGGCAAATTTCCCAAAGCGACTTTTAAAGGCAAAATCGACAATATCGCCGGTGTGGATTTCAGCAAAGACGGCACCTATAACACAACCGCCAGCGGCAAACTGACCATGCACGGCGTGGAACAAAGCGTGAGCGCACCAATTGTTTTTACGGTGAAAAATGGCGTCGCCAACGCATATGTGCGTTTTAATGCCACGCTTGCCGATTACGGTATCAAAATTCCTTCGCTGGTTTCCGATAAGCTCGCCAAACAGGCAGTGATTGAAATTTCGGCGACCTTCCAGAAAATGTAATTTCCCGCTTTGTCCTGCATTCGTCTGACGAAGGTCAATTTCCCGCAGAATTCGCAGATTGACGCGCAGATCGCGCAGATTTTTTTTATGTTATCTGCGTAGCCAAGCGTAAAAGTTCTGCGCGATCTGCGCGTCAGTCTGCGAATTCTGCGGGAAATTGATCTTCTGGAGGGTATCAGCCCGGCTACTCAATAGCGCCCGGCCAGATGCTTCGCTTCGCTCAGCATGACACCCTCTTTTTCCCGGGCGCTTGTGCTGAACTCTTTGGCCATGCGGTTGTTTAGGCATGAAACGCTTGACACCCGTATGACGATTTTCTGGTTCCGACGCGACCTGCGCCTGCACGACAATGCCGGCCTCTACCACGCCCTGAAAAGTAAACAGCCGGTTCTCCCGCTTTTTATTTTCGATCAACATATTCTCGATGACCTGCGCGACCGATCGGACGCGCGGGTCACTTTTATTCATAACACCCTCCAGCAACTCAAACAGGAACTCGAAGCGCTCGGCAGCAGCCTGATGGTACGCTTCGGCAAACCCGAAGACATCTGGCCGCAACTGCTGAAAGATTACCCCGTAAAAGCCGTGTATACCAACCGCGACTACGAGCCATACGCTAAAGTCCGCGACGAACAGGTGGCGCAAATGCTCCAGGCCAAGGGCATCGCCTTCCACACCTTCAAAGACCACGTCATTTTTGAAGCCGACGAAGTACTCAAAGACGACGGCAAACCCTACACCGTCTTTACGCCTTACAGCAGGAAATGGCTGGCCCGCCTCGACACCCGCCACAAAACCGTTGTGGAGGCCGACGGCAGCAAGGCCCGGCGCTCCTACTACCTCTCCCCCTACCCCACCGAAAAGTATTTTGCGCATTTCCAGTCCAGCGACCCGCTGCCCTTCCCGAGCTTAGAATCCATGAATTTCACACCCTCGGCCATTCAGATGCCGTCGGCGGTGGTGAAGCAGGGCCTCATCCGCAGCTACGACAAAACCCGCGACAAGCCCGGCATATTGGGCACTTCGCGGCTGGGCATCCATTTCCGTTTTGGCACCATCAGCATCCGCGAGAAAGCCCGGCACGCGCAGCAACTGAACGCCACCTACCTGAACGAGCTGATCTGGCGCGATTTTTACAGCCAGATCCTCTCGCATTTTCCGCAGGTGGCCGACGGGCCTTTCAAGCCCATTTACGGCAATATTGAGTGGCGCGATGCGCCCGATGATTTCCGGCGCTGGTGCGAGGGCCGCACCGGCTACCCCATTGTGGATGCCGGCATGCGCGAGCTGAACAGCACCGGCTTCATGCACAACCGCGTGCGCATGATTGTGGCCAGTTTTTTGAGCAAGCACCTGCTCATCAACTGGCAGCAGGGCGAGGCCTACTTCGCCGAGAAGCTGCTGGATTTTGATCTGGCCAGCAATTCCGGCGGTTGGCAATGGGCCGCAGGCTGCGGCACCGATGCAGCGCCTTATTTCCGCATCTTCAACCCCACGGAGCAAACCAAAAAATTTGACCCGGAATACCAGTATATTCGCCGCTGGGTTCCGGAATTCGGCACTGCGCTTTATCCGAAACCCATGGTCGAGCATAGTTTTGCCCGCCAGCGTTGCCTGGATACCTTTAAAAAAGCGCTTCAGCCATGATGTCATTTTTACCTGCCTTGCTTGTCGCAGCCTTCAACGGCATCCTGTTCACCCAGTCGGGCCTCGACAAGGTGCTGCACTACGGCGGCAACCTCGCCTATTTCAAAGATCATTTTAAGGGCAGTCCGCTGGCGCCCAGCGTGCCCCTGCTGCTGCCAGCCATCACGCTGATGGAAGTATCGGCGGGCCTGCTCTCGCTGGGCGGCGTGGCGTTTTTTCTGCTGAACGGACAAAAAGACATAGGCCATTGGGGCCAGGCGATGGCGGCCATTTCCCTGCTCAGTTTGTTTTTTGGTCAGCGCGTAGCCAAAGACTACGCCGGAGCGGCTTCGTTGGCGCCTTACTTTTTGGTAGCGGTGATGGGGGTTTGGTTGTGGGGGTAGGACGGGGTATATCAGCACAAGATTGTATCCAATTTTTATCCGCTAATTATCCGATATAATCGTTTAATTTTCATAAATAATTGGTTTTCTGTTATTTGCACCGGGCAAGCATGGAGCGAGGTGAATGTGATGCAGTGTACAGGAAGTCTTCACTAAGGCCAAACAACATGCAGGAGTGAGCAACTGTACATAACATTTGCTGGCGAACGTGGAGGATTTATGATATATTCAGGATCTATTGGGGCACGAAAGCAGCAAAACCACCGAAATCTATACGTATATCACAAAAAAAGCTGGGATAAGATAAAAAGTCCGCTGGATGATTTGGAAATTTAAAGGGCGAACCCATATATTTGCCAGACCCAAAAATTAAATGTTACGCACCATGCCTGACAAGCACCTGCCATACAACTACCCAACACCGGCTTCATTGCACCCGGTGTTGGGTAGTTTTTTTTGTGCCCGAACCCAACTGATAGTTGCGGCTATCCAGCCAAATGGGTTGGCTTGCCACAATGGTATGGGTGACTATGTGAATTTAGCCGTATATTGCAGATTACGGTTAAGCTAAGTTCTGCCTCATTATAAAAAGCATAAAAACTCCTACTTGTACATGAATAGATTTAAAGGTAAAATCATTGGGAGCCTTTTTGTTAACGAAAAGGAGTTTATTAAAGTGATAGATGAAGAAGAAGGTAATGAATATAAACTACCAAAAAGTCAAATACTATTTCCTGTAAGAGAAGGGAGGAAATATGATTTTTTTATTAAATACAATGAGAAGTTTCAAAAAGAATTTATTTCAATAATGCACCCAGATTTTTTGGTGGGAGATGAAGCAGATTATGAGATTGAAGGTATATCTGATGATGAATTTAACAGATATTTTATACTGAAATCCGATTTTAAAATCCCAATAAAAGTACCAAAACTTCAACATCAAAATGAAAAAAGACGTAAGGTAAGATGTCGGATTCTTAGATATAAAATGGGTGAACCAATTTTAAGAAACATCGATTTTCAAAATGATAACTTCAGAATTAATGAAAAGTATAAATTTAACATTTTCGAATTCTCTCATTTTTTTGATAGAAAAGGAAATAAGGTTGACTCACTAGTGATAAATTCAGAATTACTTAATAACAGCCTTAGTGTTAGAGCTTATGATTGGCATAAGGAAGGAATTTGGCAATTTAAAGATATTGAGTGTGAAGTAATTGGGTTTGACAAAAATTCTGATCCAAAGTTAAAAATTATAGACAGTAGACATCCATATTATTCAATCGGGAATAAGAGTAAATTTAAGGTTGAAGAAATAGTAAAAAGAACTAACTTCAACACAGGACGACCTTATTTTGTCTTAGCTGTTTGTGACGAATTTGATTTTCGATATGAAGTATCAGCACTTCCTAATCAAGAAAGAAGAGTACAGGTAGGAGACGAAATTGAATGTGAAGTAAAAGGGATAGATACAAAAGTCAGATTAGGTCAGGTAAATATTGAAGACCCTTTTTTTTATAGATTTGAAGAAATAGTTGACGATGTAAATTTTAAGAAGAATTATTTTTCAAGATTCTTTGATGATAACCATATTCAAGATGAATATATAGAACAATTTAAAACTCAGTACAAAGCATCTCAAGGCTTTTGGGTTTTTACATATTGTAACCACATACTTCCAACTGATTTTAGAGAGTCAATATCTAAAAAAAATTATGCTAAAGCTCACGAGATAAATAATTTACTGATTTTATTGGCTTTGTTGCATGAATCCCGTTTGATTCCATAGCACCCTTACCGGCATTGCCTTAAGCGGATTTCCGGACAGAGACCGGCTTAGCAGTTTGAATAAACTTATTAAGTACAGCTGCCTTGACAGCCG
>JAFLBP010000007.1 GCA_017303875.1 Chitinophagales bacterium
AAGAAATCATTTACAAGCAAGGCCCTACCATTACCTTTCAGACACTTCAAAATTTGACCGTATTTTCAAAGAACTTGACGACTTAATGTCGATTAGTGGATTGACAAGTTAACGTCGTATATCACTGCTAACTGTTCACTGATAACTGTTCAAATCGCGCCTTCGTCGGCGAAGCTGTAATAGCCGCGTTCGGAAATGATGAGGTGATCGAGCAGGGCGACATCCAGTATCTCTCCGGCTTTGCGGAGTCGACGGGTAAGCTCGATGTCGGCCTGGCTTGGCTGCAAATTGCCGGAAGGGTGGTTGTGAACGGCAATGATACCGCTGGCGCGAGCATCCAGCGCCAGTTTGAACACCATTTTTACATCCACCACGGTTCCGCTGATGCCGCCGCTGCTGAGCTGCTCGCGGGCCATCACTTCATTGGCTTTGTTGAGCAACAAGAGCCAGAATTGTTCGTGTTGCAAATCGTACAGCAAGCCGGCAATGGCCTGGTGGGCATCCCGACTGCTGTTGATGCGCGGGCGTTGCTTCAGGTCGGAAAGCTGCCGGCGGCGCCCCAACTCCAACGCTGCGGCAATGGTAATGGCTTTGGCTTCGCCGATGCCGCGAAAACGTTGAAGATCGGCTAAGCTGCGTTTGCCCAACTCGTGGAGATTGTGGTCAACGGAATGCAGGATGCGGCGCGCAAGGTCAACGGCATTTTCGCCGACAGTGCCGGCGCCCAGTAAAATGGCTAGTAATTCTGCGTCACTGAGGGCTTGTTTGCCTTTGAGCAGCATTTTTTCGCGCGGGCGGTCTTCTTCAGCCCAAGCATGGATAGCGGAATAGAGAGGATCAGACATGAACGATGAACGATAAATGATGAACGATGAATGCAGACGCCGGGGGCGTTGCGTGGATAGCGCGACAAAATTAAAGGAAAATGAAATTTAAACAGCAGTTTTTAAAACAAAAATTAAATTGACATCCCAAACAGGGTGTTTTATTGCTAACAGATATTTCACAGTATTATGATTTTCAAATTAATACACATCAAATGTTTAAATTTTCTCTCAAACACTAAAATACCAAAACACAAAAACACCCAAACCCAAGCGCAGGTGCTACACATTCCGTATAACACCTGCGCTCCCAAAACACTTAAACTCCCAAACACCAAAAAAGCTTACGCCGGAATCGGCGTAGTCACTTCAGCGTAGAGTGGGAAGTTTTTCATAAAATGATTCACTTCCTTGCGAACACGTTCCTGTACGGTGGCATCGCCTGGGTGGCTGATGACCTCATCCATCCAGGCAACCACCTGCCGGCAATCGGCCTCGTTGAAACCGCGGGTCGTAATTGCCGCCGCGCCTACGCGAATGCCAGAGGCGGTCATCGGCGGTTGCGGGTCAAAAGGAATCATATTTTTGTTCACCGTAATGTCAGCCAGGCCAAGGATCTGATCGGCTTGCTTTCCTGTTACGTTTTTATTGCGCAAGTCAATGAGCATCAGGTGATTATCGGTGCCGCCGGAAATAATATCATAACCGCGCGACATAAACTCAGCCGCCATCGCCTGTGCATTTTTCACCACCTGCTCACCGTAGTGCCGGAACTCAGGCGTCAGTGCCTCTCCGAAAGCCACCGCTTTAGCCGCGATGACATGTTCCAGCGGCCCGCCCTGCATACCGGGGAATACCCCGCTGTCGAGCACTGCCGACATCCGAATTGCCGCGCCTTTTTTAGTGGTGCGCCCCCAGGGATTGTCGAAATCTTTGCCCATCATAATGATACCGCCACGCGGTCCGCGCAGGGTTTTGTGGGTAGTGGACGTCACGATATGGCAATGCGGCAAGGGGTCATTGAGTAATTTGGCAGCAATCAGACCGGCCGGGTGTGCAATATCAGCCAGGAGCAGCGCACCCACCTGATCGGCAATCTGACGGAAACGGGCATAATCCCAGTCGCGGGCATAAGCCGAAGCGCCACAAATAATAAGTTTTGGTTTTTCCGCCAGTGCAATGGCCTCCACTTTATCCATATCAATACGACCCGTATCCGGCTCCACGCCGTAGAATACCGGGTTGTATACTTTTCCGGAATAATTGACAGGCGAGCCGTGGGAGAGGTGCCCCCCGTGTGCGAGGTCGAATCCCAGGATTTTATCGCCGGGTTGCAGACAGGCCAAAAAAACTGCCGCATTGGCCTGTGCGCCGGAGTGCGGTTGCACATTGGCCCATTCTGCACCAAAAAGTGCTTTCAGGCGATCAATTGCCAACTGTTCAATTTCATCCACCACCTCGCAGCCACCGTAGTAGCGGCGTCCGGGATAACCCTCGGCGTATTTGTTGGTCAGGCAGGAACCCATAGCCGCAATAACGGCTTCCGACGTGAAATTCTCGGAGGCGATCAGCTCTACTCCGTGGCGTTGGCGGTTCAGTTCTTTTTTAATGAGCGAAAAAACGGCGTCCATAAATGTCAATTTGAATAAGCTGCAAAATTACGTGAAAACTTTTGACTGGCACGGGTTTGCCCGACTTTCTTATTTTTGCCGCACAATTATCATGACCAACACACTCAACGTCATTGTTCCCTGCTACAACCCACCCGAAGGATGGGAGGCTGCGCTTGTGGAACGCTTCGAAAATTTTCGCCGGGAAGTGGCGGACCTCAGCCCGGCAGTTGGCCTGGTGGTGGTCAATGACGGCTCGGCGCGCAATGCCGGCCCCGACAACTTTGCCCGTCTCGAAAGCCTGCTGCCCGGTGTCCGGGTGGTCTCTTACGCGCAAAACCGCGGCAAAGGTTATGCGCTTCGGCAAGGGGTAAAAGCCTCCGAAAGTGCCCTGCATTTGGTCACCGACACCGATTTTCCCTATACCATCGGGAGTATGCGCCGTATTGTAGAGCATTTGCTGATACAGGGCGGTATCGCTGCAGGCAACCGCGATGCTGCGTATTACGACAGTGTTCCGGGCTTCCGGCGCCTGCTCTCCAAAACCCTGCGCTGGGTGCTGCGCAATGTTTTGCGGCAGCCTATTTCCGATTCACAATGTGGACTGAAAGGCTTCGACAATGCCGGCCGTGCCGTATTTTTAGAAACGGAAATCGACCGTTTTCTCTTCGACCTCGAATTCTTGATGCTGGCCAACGGACGCGTTGCCGTTCATCCCGTTCCTGTAGAATTGCGCTCCGGCGTCGTTTTCAGCAAGGTCGGCTGGAAAATTCTGGCAACCGAAGGGCTGAATTTTTTAAAACTTTTAACCCGTCGGAAACCGCGTTGAACTATATATGAAACCAAGCGTCGAACAACAAATCGAACATACCCTTCACCACCTCGTCACGCCCCGCCGCAGCCACAGCTTCTGGGGCTTTGTGGCCGCAGCGCTGCTCGCGACGTTTTTTCTTTGGCTCAAACACGACGACTGGATGGGCAAGCCCAACAGCATCATGCTGGGCAACTCACCCGATGGCTTTAAAAACTACATGACCGCCGCCTGGCACGTGGAACGCGATGAAACGCTCACGCATTACGGCGGCATGAACTATCCCTACGGGGAGCATACCCTGTTTACCGATAACCAGCCCATCCTGAGCAGCGCCATGCAGTGGTGGCACCGGAATGTGTCCAGTCTGACGGGAGAAACGGTCGGCGTGATGAACACCTTTCAGTGGCTTTCGGTCGTTTTCGGCATCGGTATTTTGTTCATTTTACTGCATAAACTGCACCTTCCCTGGTGGTATAGCGTGCTGGTGGCCCTGGGTATGGGCTTTCTCTCGCCGCAACAAAATCGCTTCGACGGGCACTTCGGGCTGTCACATATCTGGATCTTCCCGATGCTGTTGCTGCTGCTTTGCCGTTATGAAGAACGCTTCAGTCGGCGATACCAAAGTTTGCTAATCGGTATATTGGTTTTTGTGGCTGCGCAGTTCCATTTCTACTATTTTGGCCTCGCCGCGTTGTTTCTGACACTTTATACGGCCTATATGAGTCTGACCGACTTTAAATGGTCGAACATTCGTGCGCGTTTCAGCCATTGGTTGGTGATGGTCATTTTGCCGTTTGCTGCCCTGAATATCTGGATTCGCTGGAGCGACTATGCCGTTGATCGCCCCGCTTCGCCCTACGGATTTACCCGTTATATTGGTTACTGGGAAGGCGTTTTGCTGCCTTATGAGTATTTTCCGATTTACAAATGGATTGATCAAAATATCGTACACATCCGCCGGGTAGACGGCGAAACGCAGGCATTTGCCGGCCTGGTGGTGCTTGGTTTTACCATTTGGGCGATTCGGCGCGGGTTTAAATTTTTCCCCAAAACATGGGACACTGCCGCCTACCACCGCGTACACAAACGCTATCTGGCAGGCATCTTTACTGCCGCAATGGTGCTGCTGGTTTTCTCTTGTGGTTTTCCTTATGCCATCAAAGGATTGGGCTGGATGGTAGATTATTTCGGCCCGCTGCGACAGTTCCGTGGACTGGGGCGTTTCACCTGGGCCTATTTTTATGTCGCCAATATTGTAGCCTTTTACATCATCTGGAATTACAGTAAAAATTTCACGGGTCTGAAAGACGGTCGTTATCCCTGGCTTCGGCAGGTGATCCGCTATGCGCCACTGCTGGTTTTACTGTTCGACGCCTGGACCTATCAGCGCCTGCGGCCCATGCAAACCGAACCGAATATTGCCAATAAAGCCATCGCCACTGCTGCGCCGGAACATTGGCTCAACAAGGTTGACTTCAAGCCCTATCAGGCACTTTTACCGTTACCTTATTATAATGTAGGTTCGGAAAATATCTGGTTAGATTTTAACCCCTACGAAATTTTCAAAAAAACACAGCTGACTGCCCTGCATACCGGCCTGCCAGATATGGGCGTCAATATGAGCCGAACCGCTCGCGGGGAAATGTTAAAGTCGGTGCAGATGATGTTTCACCCCTGTCAGCCGCCTGTGCTGGTACAAGACCTGCCCAACAATAAACCCATCGCGTTGCTGATAGAACCCGGCCGCTTCGACGATGTAAAAAACCGGTACCGCCACCTGCTGCTTAAAGCAACGGAAGTGTACAACGGCCCGGAACTTCGCATCTGGTCGCTGTTCCCCGACAGCCTGCGCGCAGCCCAGCGCGAAATTGCCGCTGAAGTATTGCGGGAGAGCCAAAATGACAAACTGGTACCAATTAAAGACGGCTGGAAAGGCAGCATTGCCGACCCGAATTTGCGGGTACTGAGTTTTGATGATAAAAAAGCGGCAAAAACCTTTCAAGGGGCTGGCGCGCTGGAGGGTGTTATGAGTGATACCGCCTGGATCTGGAAAGCCCCCCTGCCAAAGGGTCGGTACAAAATTAGTCTGTGGGTGTATGCCGACAGCGATATGGGTATGACCCACGAGATTAAAATGGTGGAAAATCGTATTGCCGACGGACAGGAAATTCATTTCCAGCACGAAGGCATGCGCTTTTACCTGCAAGGCATTATGGATAAATGGGCCTTGTTTGAAATGCCCTTTGAAGTGTATGGCAATGGCGAGACCATCATGAATATTTTTACCCACAAAAAAGACGTCCATGTGCCATTTACACTGGATGAAGTACTCATCAAATCCTACGATGGCGACGTATACAAGCAAAGTGGACGCAAGGTGGCGCGAAATAATCTTTGGTACGAGCTGGAATAAAAGCCGCCACAAAGGATATTCTATTTTTTTCGCGAATAATAGGCCAAAGCGCTTGCCGAACGGAGTTTTTTCCCGTTTTTTGGCCTTAGAAATCTTTCAAAGCGAAATAAATACAATTGCATGAGCCGACCAGTAGCCTTTCTCTGTATTGCCAGTTATTTTAAAGGCAACGATTTTCTGCGCGGGATGAAATCCACAGGCGCAACCGTTTATCTGATTACGTCCAAAAAACTCGAACATGAAGCCTGGGCCCGCGAAGCCCTTGACGACATCTTTTTTGTCCAGGAAAAAGAAGACGAATCCTGGAATATGGAAGATGTGGTGGAAGGGGTTTCCTGGTTGATGCGTACCCATAAAATTGACCGCATCGTATCGCTCGACGACTTCGACGTGGAAAAAGGCGCTTACCTGCGCGAACATTTCCGTATCCCCGGCATGGGCCAAACAACCGCCCGTTATTTCCGCGATAAACTCGCCATGCGCTTTCAGGCCCAGGATCAGGGGGTGCCCGTGCCTGCGTTCAGCCCGCTGTTTAACGACGATCAGATCAATGAGTTCGTTGCCAAAGTACCTGCTCCCTGGATCGTCAAGCCCCGCGGTCAGGCCTCCGCAACCGGCATGAAAAAAGTGCATTCTGCCCAGGAACTTTGGGATCACCTGAACCACAAACTCGGCAGCAGTCGCCACCATTACCTCGTTGAGCAGTTTAAACCCGGCGATGTTTACCACGTAGATGCCCTTTCCGAAGGCGGGAAAATCATTTTCGCCAGGGTATCCAAGTACCTCGCCACGCCTTTCGATGTAGCCCACGGCGGCGGCATCTTCCGCAGCGCCACCGTCGAGTACGGTTCCGCAGAAGAAAAAGCACTGCTTGATCTGAATGAAAAAGTGATGAAAGCCTTCGGCATGCAGTACAGCGCAAGCCATACCGAGTTCATCCGCAACCACGAAACCGGCGAATACTATTTCCTCGAAACCGCCTCCCGTGTGGGCGGCGCGCACCTCGCCGAAATGGTGGAATACGCCTCCGGTATCAACCTCTGGTACGAATGGGCACGCCTCGAAGCCGCTGTAGCCGCCGGAGAAAAATACAAACTCCCCAAAACCCGCAAAGACCACGCCGGTATCGTCGTCTCCCTGGCCCGCCAGGAGTGGCCCGATACCAATCAGTTCAACGACCCGGAATTGGTGTGGCGTATGAGTGGCAAATCTCACCACGTCGGCCTTATCGTGCAGGCCGCCAAACGCCAACGCGTTCTGGACCTGCTCGACAACTACGCCGAACGGATTCGCCACGACTACCACGCCTCCGCACCCCCGAAAGACAGACCAACGTCTTAAACTAACGATGAACGATGAGCGATGAACGATGAATTGATTTTTGATGTTGAATTTTTGATGTTGGATTGCTTGCTAAGCATTTAAAAATCAAGCATTAAAAATCAAAAATCAATTCATCGTTCATCATTCATAGTTCATCGTTAAATCTCATTTGTTCCTAACCAAATTTCTATGGAGCGCATCAGCGTTTTTGACATTTTTAAAATCGGCATCGGCCCGTCCAGCTCGCACACCATGGGCCCCTGGCGCGCCGCCCAACGTTTCCTGCGCGAACTGTCGCGCCCTCTTGATGACATCGCCGCCGTACAGGTTGACCTCTACGGCTCACTCGCCAAAACCGGTAAAGGACACGGCACCGACCTGGCCGTCATGCTCGGACTTAATGGAGACGACCCCGTTACCATTCCCGTACCGGACGTGCAATCGAATATTGAACGTATAAACCAACTTAAAAAAATTCAGCTCGGCGGAGCAGCACCCTTGCCCTTCAACCCCGAACAGGACATCCTGTTTCACTTCGATCAATCTTTACCTTACCATGCTAATGGCCTGACATTCAGGGCTTTTTACAAAGACGGCCACGGCGAAAGCCATACCTATTATTCCGTCGGTGGCGGTTTTGTAGTGAAAGAAGGGGAAGAAAATGAAACCTCGCCGGTTGTACTTCCCTTCCCCATCGATGAAGCTGAAGACCTGCGCCGCTGGTGCCGTCAGGAAAACCAGTCGATTGCAGAAATTGTCCTGCGCAATGAATTGGTCTGGCGATCGGCTGAAAAGGTCAAAAGTGACCTTATGGGCATTTGGAACTGCATGAAAGCATGTGCCTACATTGGTGCGCATACCGACGGCGTATTACCCGGCGGCCTTGAAGTGGCGCGTCGCGCAGCAGCCATCAGCCGCCGACTACTGGGCGAAAAAGTACAGGTAAATAACCCGGAAGAATGGATTGCAGAAATCCGTGCCTGCCGCTGGGATTTTCAGGAAACCCTCAAGTGGGTAAGCTGTTTTGCGCTGGCGGTTAATGAAGAAAATGCGGCATTCAGCCGTGTCGTGACGGCCCCGACCAATGGCGCAGCGGGGGTTATTCCGGCCGTGTTGCTCTACCATGTCTGCTTTGCACCCCGTTTCCGCGAAGAAGACCTGATGACCTTTATGCTCACCGCCGGCGAATTGGGCAGCCTCTTTAAAAAAGGCGCTACCATCTCCGCTGCAATGGGCGGTTGTCAGGCTGAAATCGGTGTGTCGTCTGCGATGGCGGCTGGCGGACTCACCGCCTGCCTCGGCGGCAACTATGAACAAGTGATGATGGCCGCAGAAATTGCCATGGAACACCACCTCGGCATGACCTGCGATCCTATCGGCGGCCTGGTACAAATTCCCTGTATTGAGCGCAATACCATGGGCGCCATCAAGGCCATTACCGCCGCGCAAATTGCCCTGGAAAGCGACCCGACAAAGGCGAAAGTCAGCCTCGACACGGTTATCCGCACCATGCGCGACACCGCGGCTGATATGAATCATAAATACAAAGAAACCTCCGACGGCGGCTTAGCCACCTACATTTCCGTGAATGTCGTAGAATGCTAAAGATAGTCAATACATTGCTCGAAATGTAGCTGTCTGTTGGTCATGTCAAAAGCGCAAAGCTCCTGATACATCGGGTGCCGGAGCGCACAGCCGGCATCAATATCCAACCAGCGGCGGGTATCCATCAGCATAAATTGCGTGCGGATAGCCGCCGGCGGTTGCGGCGTATGGCCGTGTACAATAATGCGATCGCCTAACCATTCGTGCTGTATGGTCTGGTGCCAGTCGCGTATCCACATCAGGGCTTCCTGATTGGCAAATTTGTCTTCGCGGGTAAAATCCAGTCCGGCGTGAACCAGAATAAAGCCCGGCACTTCGTGATAAAGGGGCAATTTATCCATCCACTGGATATACGCCTCCGGAACATCAACGATGCGCGATACCTTAAAACTCGCCAGCAGGTTTGCATCGCCCGTATTATGCCGGCCCTTGTATTTTTCCGAAATGTAGTCGTCTACCGTCATCGCCTCGTGGTTGCCTTTGAGGCAATGTACCTGATACCCTTCTGCCTGCAATTGCCAGATCAGGTCAATCACACTTTTGGAGCGTGGTCCGCGGTCAACGTAATCGCCGAGCAGGTAGAGTTCATCCGCCTTGGTATAGGCCAATCGATCCAGCATGTGCAGGAATGTATCGGCACAGCCGTGCAGATCAGATATGGAAATTTGGCGAGGCATTTTTTTAATGTTAGGGTGGAGACACTACAGACAGGATTTTGCGGCAGCGAAGGTAGACAAGGTTCAGCAATCCAAACGGGTAATCCGATAATTTGCAAAAATATTTGTAAAGAACTGATTTTTTAATTTTGGATTTTTAATGCTTGATGCTTAATAGTTATATAATCGTTGATAATTATCCATAAACCAAGCATTTAAAATCCAAAATCATTCATAGTTCATCGTTCATCGTTAACATCAGTCTTCTTTACTGCCGTCGTCGGCCATACGTACGATTTTAGGCATGAATTTAGCGACAACATCCACCAGATCCTGTTGTGCGGCCATGACGGCGTGAATGTCTTTATAGGCCATCGGCGCCTCGTCGAGGCCACCGCCGATCAGCGTAACATTGCGATCCTGCAAGAGGGCACGCAATTCATTTTTATTAACATTTTTAATGGCCTGTGTACGGCTCATCTGACGCCCGGCGCCATGCGAAGCAGAATTCAGCGACGAGGCTTCGCCCTTGCCGCGCACAAGGAAGCCCGGAGCTGTCATGCTACCCGGAATAATGCCCATTACACCCGCACCAGCCGGCGTGGCGCCTTTGCGGTGCACAATCAGGGTTTCTCCATTGATGGTTTCTTTCCAGGCAAAGTTGTGGTGGTTTTCCACCTTGGCTAATACTTCCGCGCCGATCGCTTTGCTGAGTTTTCGGTGAATTACCTCGTGGCAGGCAGAAGCGTAATCGCCTGCGAGGTTCATGGCCAGCCAGTATTCTTGTCCGACCTCGCTGTCGAGGTCGAGCCAGGCTAAGTTAGCGGCATAAGGTGGCAGCTTGCAAAGTTCCTTGGCCAGTTTGGTGTAGTGCCCGGCAATGGTGGCGCCCAGTCCGCGCGAGCCGGAATGCGTGAGCAGGGCAAGGTATTTGCCCGCTTTGATGCCGAGTGGGGCATCGTCCTGATCGAACTGAATAATACCCCATTCCACGAAATGGTTGCCGCCGCCGGAGGAGCCCAATTGTGTAAAGGCTTTATCCTGAAGGTTTTTCAGCAATTTGTTCATGCCAAATTCGTCGCGTTCCAGCACAGCGTGGTAAGCGCGGTCTTTTCCTTTAAATCCGTTACCGGCGCCAAAACTGGTATACGCGATCAGTTCGCGTTTATAGCCCGAGCGGTGTTTTTCAAAATGTTCTGCCGGAATATCAAAAACCGAAAGCGCCATACGACAGCCGATATCCACCCCGACACCGTAGGGAATGATGGCATTACGGGTAGCGAGCACACCGCCAATCGGCAAGCCATAACCCTGATGCGCATCGGGCATGAGCGCACCGGCCACACTTACGGGCAGGCGCATGGCAAGGTCCATTTGTTCGCGGGCGCCAGCTTCAATGGCCGATTCTCCGAAAATAGCAAATTCCGGCTGTTCGCTTTTCAGGGCAATGGTTTCCGCTTTTGGTTTTGCGGCTTCAAGCAGCGCTTGTGCGAGATCGCCGAGGATGGGATCTGCTGTAAAGGCTGCGGGTTCGAGGCGCAGGCGCTCGAACAACGCAAGGGTTTCAGCCTGCTCGCTTTGAGCAAAGTGATGTGTTGCCAGATGCAGGGCCTGGCCGAGCAGCGGCCCCTGTGCGTATCCGATTTGTTGGAGATCTTTTCCGGTCATTTTGAAGTTGTTGTCTGATATTAATTGCGACAGGATAAATGCTGTTCTTTTGGTAAAAGTTCCCAAAGGTAATAAATGTATTGGGCGGCAGGGATTAATGGCGATAGTTGTTGCAGCGCAGGCTGTCGGTCAAATGGCGCTGTCTGTCGGTTATCATGAGCCTTTTCTGATTATTTACGTTTATATTTGTACAAATCCTTTTGCAAAAACATGAGCATACGCATTCCTGGCGGGGTTGGAGCCTTGCTTTCCGTTGTTGACATTATTGAACAAGAAAAAACGATCAATAAACCCATGGATCATTCAGAAAAACAGGCGAAAGCCACAGAAATTGTTCGCAGCCACGTAGGTTATGCCCTCGGGGCGGCTTTAGTGCCACTGCCCGGTGTGGATTTGCTGGCCGTCAGCGCCGTACAACTCAATATGCTGCGCACCTTAGCCAAGCTCTACGGTCAAAATTTCTTGGATTCCCTTGGCCGCAGCGTCATTTCGGCGGTCGTAGGCAGCAGTGCTGCGCGCCTCGGCGCCAGTTTAGTAAAGGTAATTCCCGGCGTGGGCACCGTCATCGGCGAGTTGAGCATGCCCATCCTCTCCGGCGCTTCCACCTATGCGCTGGGCCGAGTGGTGGCCAACCACCTGCACAAAGGCGGCACTTTGGCCGACCTCGACCTCCGCAAAGCCCGGCAGGGTTATGAAGCAGAATTGGAAAACGGCAAAAAAGTAGCTGAAGAAAGCGCGCAGACGGTTAAAACCGACCGGCCTACGGAAGATCCGACCGAAAAACTTCGCAAAATGGCCGAACTGCACCAGGCTGGCATCCTCAGCGATGAGGAGTTCAAACAGGTGAAGGAGCGGTTGTTGGCGCAGGTGTAGTGTGGAGGTTACGCGGGGATGAAGCAACGCCTTGATTTTCAAGATTCATCCCCCCCTGTTCAGGGTTGGTATGTCATTTCTTACTACCTCGATTAATAGGTGTTATGAACCTTGCTATCCGGGTTAAGCAATGGAGTGGCTTTGACATTTTTATAAAAATCTCTCATTAAATTGCTGAGCAGCTGATTTACATTGATATTACTTTGAGTAACCCAATCGGCTATCTCATTGTCTATGACTACCTCTGCCCGAAGAATCCTGACCAGTTTATCCTCTTCAAAATCACCAGCAGCCAAATCGGCGTCATCTTCAAAGTTAATGCTGGCATCATCGTAGAATACAAGGGAATCCGGGAGATCAATCCCATTTTTTCTGAGCAAAAAAGCATCCAAAGCCTCAACTTTATCATCGTTGAAATAAATCGTGTAGTCACTCACGGACTGCCCGCCCCTGAGTAGCTCTACTGCTTTTTTCTGATTGATAGTTTGCGCTGCTGCCATATGCTGCTATTTTATTTGCAAATATAAGGAATTTTATTGGCTTTCATACAATTCGCGCTCCTTTTGACTTGCTCGTCGGGCTGAAATAAGTCTTATAACTGTTCCTCTGAGTGTGTAGGTCACTGAAAAGGAGATGCCAAATATTTTTCCGATGGTCTTCCATCGCTCCTCACTATAATCTTGCCTAGAATCCTGGTACTCAATTCGTTTTTCGTCCTCGAATAATTGTGTTGCCTCTTCAAAACTAACGCCATGCTTGAGTTGATTGGATTGATTTTTATGCTCGTCCCATTCAAATTCCATTATTAACCTATTTAGGGGTGTTTTTATGAATGAATTGCCATAAAATGGTTTTGTAACAAAAGTAAACCTAAATCGGGATAAGTCAACAAACTCGCAATTATTTCACCAACACCACCTCCCCTGATCTTCCGTAACGCTGCCGGAATTCAGAAGGGGTGAGCCGGGTGGCGCGCTTGAAAATTTTATTGAAATAGGATACATTATTGAAGCCGCAGGCGTAGCAAACGTCGTTGATGCTGAGCTTTGGATTTTGCAACAGGTTTTTGGCCTGTTTGATGCGCTCGGCATTGATAAAATCCACAGGTGAAATGCCCAGTTCGTTTTTGAAACAGCGGAAAAAATGGGTCTGACTCATGCAGGCCTTTTTGCTGAGCTGATCTATATTGAGGGGATCGTGCAGGTTTTCGCGGATGAATTTGATTACAAATGCTAAGCGGGAGTTGTTTTGCAGGGCTTCCGTATTTTCGGTGAGCAGGTGGCGCGCCTCGGTTTGCATGAGGCGGATAATCAGTTCCCGCAACATAAAATCAGCAAAAACATCCTTGGACGGGTGGTTCTCCGTAAACAGCCAGATCAGGCGACCAATGATCTGATTCACCGCCACATCATTGGTAAAATGGAAGTTATAATCCGTAAAACGCCATTCATTTTTTTCCTCCGCCCGCGGCGCCGTCTCATTCAGGTAATCCACCACTTTGTTGATCGAACTGCCATCCATCGTCAGGGCCAGACACTGCGTGGGGTTGTCGTTGGTCGCTTCCGGAAAATCAATGCGCATGAGTTCATCGGGCGGCAGCACCACCGATTCGCCCGGAAAAAAATCAAAACTGTTTTCGCGCAGGTGCATCACTTTTTTGCCGCGCAACATACTGGCCAGCACCGGACTGCCAAAACTCAGCTCCACTTTTTCGGCGTGAAGCTGGGTTTCAAATACATTCAACTCGGCCCATTGCAGGGAATAGACCGTGCGGTTTTCTACTAAGGTTTCCAAACGGCGGCGCTCAAAGTGCCCGGGCGTGAGTTGCATCATTTCAGAATATTATTTGGATGCGGCATTTTTTTCAAAACATTGCGAAGCAACAGAACAAAGATACCACATACTATTCATCATTTAAAAGCTTTAACCTGCATTATGACAGAATCGTGTTAGGATTTGGGAGAATTGTACAATGTCGACGGCCATACTTACCAATAATTTTGCCCCAGCAATGTTTCACACGCTTTTGTTGGCACATCGCGCATTCTTAAAAAAAATCCTTTCACGTTTAAATGTAACATCACTACCATGTCAGAAGTAACGACCACCAGCGCGGCCACCCTGGCGCCGCCCCGCTTCAAGGAACAATACGACAACTTCATCGGCGGCAAATGGGTAGCGCCCACCCGCGGCGAATACTTTGAAAGCATCTCTCCCGTAGATGGCCAGGTATTCACCAAGGTTGCCCGCTCCACTGCCGAAGACATTGAACTGGCGCTCGACGCCGCCCATGCCGCAGCCCCCCACTGGAACCATACCTCCGCCACGGAGCGCAGCAATATCCTGCTGAAAATCGCCGACGTGATGGAGCAAAACCTCGAACTGCTGGCCCGCGTGGAAACCTGGGACAATGGCAAGCCGCTCCGCGAAACCCGCGCTGCCGACCTGCCCTTGGCCATCGACCACTTCCGCTACTTCGCCGGTGTGATCCGCTCTGAAGAAGGTTCGGTTGCCGAACTGGATTCCACGACGGTTTCCGTTAATATTCCGGAGCCGCTGGGCGTCGTGGCGCAAATTATCCCCTGGAACTTCCCGCTGCTGATGGCTGCCTGGAAAGTGGCTCCCGCCCTCGCCGCAGGCAACTGTGTGGTGCTCAAACCCGCCGAACAAACGCCCGTCGGTATCATGGTTTTGGCCGAATTGATCCAGCACCTGCTGCCCGCCGGTGTGCTCAATATCGTCAACGGATTTGGTATTGAAGCCGGCAAACCCCTGGCGTCCAGCCCCCGCGTGGCTAAAGTTGCCTTCACCGGCGAAACCACCACGGGCCGCCTCATCATGCAGTACGCTTCGCAGAATATCATTCCCGTAACGCTCGAACTCGGTGGTAAATCGCCCAATATCTTCTTCAAATCCATCATGGATGCCGACGATGAGTACTTCGACAAATGCCTCGAAGGTGCAGTGATGTTTGCCCTCAACCAGGGCGAGGTTTGCACCTGCCCGTCCCGCCTGCTCGTGGAAGAAAGCATCTATGATGCCTTTATGGCCCGTGTGATTGAGCGCGTAAAAAAAGTAAAACTCGGTCACCCGCTTGATCCGGAAACCATGATGGGCGCACAAGCCTCCAACGATCAGTACGAGAAAATTCTCAGCTATATTGAGATTGGTAAAGAAGAAGGCGCCAAAGTGCTTTGCGGTGGTAAAGCAGCCTACAACGAGGGCCTCGCTGGTGGTTACTACATTGAGCCTACGGTACTGGAAGGCAACAACAAAATGCGCGTTTTCCAGGAAGAAATCTTTGGTCCGGTGGTTTGCGTAACCAAATTCAAGGACGAAGCCGAAGCGCTGGAAATCGCCAATGATACCCTTTATGGCCTCGGCGCCGGCGTCTGGACCCGCGACATGCACCAGGCTTACCAGATCGCCCGCAAAGTACAGGCTGGCCGCGTATGGGTGAATTGCTACCACGCCTATCCCGCACACGCGCCATTTGGCGGTTATAAAAAATCAGGTATCGGCCGCGAAACACATAAAATGATGCTCGCGCACTACCGCCAGACCAAAAACATGCTCATTTCCTACAGCAAAAACCCGCTTGGGTTCTTCTAATGGAAGGACGTGTCAGCGTAACCACGGAAGCCGCAGCCGTCATCCGACAGCTAAAGGAACAGCACGGCCCCCTTATGTTTCATCAGAGCGGGGGCTGCTGCGACGGCTCGGCCCCCATGTGCTATCCGGAAGGCGAACTGATCCTTGGGGATCAGGACGTGCACCTGGGCGATATTGAGGGCTGCGGTTTCTATATGTCGGCTTTTCAATTCGAATACTGGAAACACACGCACCTGGAAATTGATGTAGTGAAAGGACGCGGCGCCAGTTTTTCGCTTGAAATTCCGCTGGGACTGCGTTTTATCATCAAATCACACTTGATGAACGTTTTGTAACGATGAACTATGAGTGATGAACGATGAATAATTTAATCGGGTTGTCATGCTGAACGGAGTGAAGCATGACAACCCGATTAAATTATTCATCACTCATCACTCATCACTCATCACTCATCACTCATCACTCATCACTCATCGTTAATTCCTCAGCGGTTTTCCGCTTTCCAGCATGTGCTGGATGCGTTCGAGGGTTTTTTGTTCGCCGCAGAGGCTGAGGAACGCCTCGCGCTCCAGATCAATCAGGTATTGCTCCGAAACCATTTGCGGACTGGTCAGGTCGCCGCCACAAAGTACCCAGGCAATTTTCTGGGCAATTTTAATATCGTGTTCGCTGGCGTAGTGCCCTAATTTAAGCGAGTGTGCTGCCACATACAAGGCGCCAAGGCCGGTACGGCCCAGCACATACACGTCTTTGCGCGGAATGGGCGCTACGTAATTATCCGCCAGTTCCAGCACGCGGGCTTTGGCCTCTGCGATATTGCGGGCCGTGTTGTACACCACGCGGTCTTTTTGCGTTTGCAGGTAGCCGTAATTGAAGGCTTCGTTGGCAGAAGTAGCCACTTGTGCCGTCGCAATGGTTTTGAACCGATCAATCAAACGCGGAATCTGTACGTCACCTTCGCGGCTGTATTCATCGGAGAGGCGCACCGCAAATTCTTTGGTGCCGGCACCGCCCGGAATCAGGCCCACGCCCACTTCTACCAGACCAATATAGCTTTCCGCCGCAGCCATCACGCTGTCGCAGTGCATGGAAAATTCGCAGCCGCCGCCAAAGACATAGCCCTGCGTGGCCATCACCACCGGAATGGAAGAGTAGCGCAGGCGCATGGAGGTTTGCTGGAACAGGCTCACGGCCATGTTCAGCTCGTCCCACTCCTGCAGATAAGCCATCATGGCAATCATCATCAGGTTGGCGCCGACGGTAAAGTTCTGGGCGTTGTTGCCAATGACCAACCCTTTCCAGCCCTGGCTTTCCGCAATTTGCACGCTTTCATTGAGGCCGCGCAAAATGCCTTCGCCGATGGCGTTCATTTTGGAATGGAATTCAAGGCAAAGCACGCCGTCGCCAATATCGTGGAGGGTAACTTCGCTATTCTGATACACCGCTTTTTGCGAGCGGTAGTTGTCGAGTACAATGAACGAGGCGCCGCCGGGCATAGCCTGGTAGCTGCCGGAGCGCTGATCGTAGTAGTAACGCTGGCCGTTTTCCACTTTATAGAAGCTGGTATGGCCTTTGGCGAGCATGTCTTTTACCCAGTCGCCAATTTTTTCGCCTTGCGCTTCGGCTTGTTTGATGCCGTTTTCGAGGCCGATCATATCCCAGTATTCAAAGGGGCCGACTTCCCAGGCAAAACCCGCGCGCAGGGCGTGGTCGATACTATATAAGGTGTCGCTGATTTCCGGCACGCGGTTGCTCACGTAGGCGAACAGGCCCAGGAAAGAACGTTGCAGCAGCTGGGCGCCTTTGTCTTCCGCCTTGAAAATGGCTTTCATGCGCTGCGGCAGCTCGTCAATTTGCTTGAGCGTATCGAGCAGCGGCAGTTTTTCTTTTTGGGAAATTTTGTATTCGTTGGTGTTCAGGTCGAGCGCCAATACCACCGGGCGGCCTTTGGCGTCTTTTTCGCCTGTTTTTTTGTAAAATCCTTGTCCGGATTTATTGCCAAAATACTTATTGTCAATCAGGAACTGGAGGAAAGGCGGAATACTGAACGCGCCGATTTGCTCATCGTCGGGACAATTTTGGCGCATCCCGTTGATGACGTGTACGGCCGTGTCCATGCCCACGAGGTCGGAAAGTCGGAAGGTGCCGGTTTTGGGTCTTCCGATGGCCGGACCGGTGAGGGCGTCCACGGTATCAATGCCGAGGCCCAGTTCGTGGGTGAGCTGGAATATTTTGGCCATGGCGTACACCCCGACGCGGTTGGCGATAAAAGCGGGAGTATCTTTACAAAGCACCGTTTGTTTGCCGAGGAATACGTCGCCGTAGTGCATGAAAAAGTCCACCACACCCGGATCGGTATCGGGCGTGGGGATAATTTCCAGCAGGCGCATGTAGCGGGGCGGGTTGAAGAAGTGTGTGCCGCAGAAGTTTTTGCGGAAATCTTCGCTGCGGCCTTCGGCCATCAGGTGAATGGGAATGCCGGAGGTATTGGAGCTCACCAAAGCGCCTTTGCTGCGGAATTTGTCCACTTTTTCAAACACCTGCTTTTTAACATCAAGGCGTTCCACGACCACTTCGATGATCCAGTCGCAATCTTTTATTTTAGGGAAATCATCTTCAAAATTACCCACCGTAATGCGCGCGGCGAATTTGCTGTCGTAAAAAGGTGCGGGTTTGGCTTTCAGCGCATTTTGGAGCGCGGTGTTGGCCACGCTGTTGCGCTGGGCGCCGGCAGGAGCGGGCGCGCCTTCGGGTGTTGGCGGTAAAATATCGAGCAATAAAACTTCGAGGCCGCATCCGGCCAGATGGGCGGCGATGGCAGTTCCCATAACGCCGGAACCCAGAATTGCTACTTTGCGGAGGTGTTTATTCAGCATATCTACCAGAACTTGGGTGGATTTGAAAGATGGTCAGGAAATGAAGCGCAAGCTACGCAGTATAACTGTAAAAAAGCATTTAGGTTGCTGCCCGGCCGTGCGCGCCGCAAAGATGTTTATTTTTGGCGAATATTCGCTATTTATTTTTTGGGAAAATTCTGTTTCACACAGCAGCAACACCGTCGGTTTTGCACAGAAGGGCACAGATGTGAAACACAGAAGTCCACAGATTCTGTGACATCTGTGTGATTGATCTGTGCCCTTCTGTGCGAAACCGTCTGTGAAAATCTGTGTGGCAGCTGGTGGATTATAAAAAAATCCGCAGCAGGCGCGCTATTTCGCTTGTTTATGTTTTAAATTTGCACCGAATATAAAACAAACCGTGTCATACGACGAATTTGGTTTTGATTCCTACATCACCGACTACGACCCGTCGGAACAGGAAATGCCTCCCGCGCAAAGCGCAGCGGAGGAGCCCGCAGGCCCGCACGTGCCCATGCGCGAAGCTTTTCCGCCTGCCGGTACGGAATATATGGGCGGCATCAGCGACGGCTGGGAATACCGCAGTGTTTTTGGCGGCAGCCGCCTGGAAAACACCTATAATATGGTCTTGCAATTTTTAAAAGAAGAAGGCTACGGCGATTTGCCCCTGCCCGCCTCCGCAGATGAATTAAAACTGTTCCGCAAGCCCCGGCGTAAACAATTGGAGCTGTTTGGCTTGCAAGGTTATGTCCATAATCCGGTTAAAATCCTGTTTTCCAACGAAAAAGGCAAGCGTAACAACCTGATTTTGTGTATTTATAACGAAAAAACGGAAGGGCATTTGTTGCGTTTTCATGGGGTGGTGAAGGGAGAGTGAATAAAAGTATTACTGTTGTTAAACAGGATTATACTTTTGATGGTTAAAAATAAAAAACTCCTCCACACACCATGATTAAATACACCGTACTCCCGCTCCTTTTCCTGAGTCTATTTGCCTCCGTTTCCCTGCAAGCGCAGCAAAGCAGCAGTGCGCTCGGCAAACGCTATTTCCTCAGCGCCGCTTACAGCGGTGTTGGCAATATTTCTGATGCCGATTACCGCTCGGCCTCGCTGCTGCTGCACGGCGGTATTTCCCTGAGCAAACGCTGGTATGTGGGCGCGCAGGGCCGTTTTCACGACCGGACACAAGAGGGCATCTCTTCCGTAAACACCTATATGGCCGGACCAATGCTGCGCTATTACCCCGTGCAGCGCAATACCTGGCGCTTGGCCCTCGATGCGGCCTATCTTTTTGGCAACGATTACCGGAAAGAAAATGACCTCGCAACCGGCCCGCAACGCCGGAGCGGACAAACCCTGCTCAGCATGAGCGTTTTACCGGAAATCCGCCTGTGGCGTGCCTTGTACTTAACGCCGGGATTTCACCTGAACTTTGTGGAAGCAGGCAATATGGATAATCAACTATCGCTGGGGCTTATATTTGTTTTGCCTCAGCCGCGCTGATTGGCGCCCGCCGCCTTGTCATTCTCCTCAAGCTTCCGTACTTTTGGGCTGCTTAAAGCAAAGCAGCCATTATGAAAGTTGTGATCCCTGTAGCCGGCGCCGGTATGCGCTTGCGCCCGCATACCTACACCCAACCCAAGCCCCTCATGCCGGTGGCCGGGAAGCCTATTATCCAGTTTATTGTAGATAAATTGGTAGAATCGGGGTTAGACGACTTTGTATTCGTCATCGGCTACCTCGGCGATAAAATCCGCAATTTCATTGAAGCCCAATACCCTGATCTGCAAACAGAGTTTGTGTACCAGGAAAACCGCGAAGGCTCGGCGCATGCCATTGCCTGTGCACGCGAGCTGATTGAAGATGAAGACGAGATATTTATCGCTTTCGGCGATACTATTTTTGATGCCAACCTCCAATTGCTGCTCGATTGCCCAAATTCCTGCCTCGGTGTAAAAAAAGTAAGCGATCCGCGCGAATTCGGGGTTGCCGACATAGATGAGGACAACAATATCCTGCGGTTAGTGGAAAAGCCACGTATCCCCAAATCCAACCTCGCTGTGGTGGGTTTGTATAAAATCAGGGAAGTGCCCGCCCTGCTCAAGGCTATTGATCAGTTGCTGACAAACGATATCCGAACGGTAGGCGAATATCAGCTCACCGATGCTCTGCACATGATGGTCGAACAAGGTATTCCGATGAAAACCATACCGGTAGACAACTGGTTCGACTGCGGTAGAAAAGATGTGCTGCTCGAAACCAACGCCATGCTACTCGGTCAGACGGGTTATGCCAGTGATGCTTTTAATTTGCCTGAATTTGAAAATACCATTCTGATTCACCCGGTCTATATCAGTCCGAGCAGTCATATTTCCAATAGCATTATTGGCCCCAATGTGAGCATTGGTGAAAATGTGACGGTCGAAAATTCAATTCTGAAAGACAGTATCATCGGCAATTATGCTTCCTTGCACGAAGTCGTACTGCGCCATTCTGTTATTGGTTCCGATACCTCCATTCGCGGCACTAACCTGAGCTTGAATATCGGCGACAATACCGAGATCGAGTTTTAAATTTCCTGCAATATATGAAAGCTCCTGTGTCCAACTGGCAACGCATGTTGTACAGCATCGCCCTGCGCGCCGAGTTGAAAAAGGTGTTTCTGCTGGCCTTACCCCTTATGCTGGGCGAACTGAGCAGTATGCTCATGGGTGTGGCAGGCACTATGATGGCGGGTCGCCTCGGCCCTACAGCGCTGGCTGCTTCAGGGGTGGCGGGTGTTGTGTTTGTTATTGCCATGCTGCTCGTTTGGGGCAGCGTGCGCATGATCCCGACGCCGGTGGCGGAGGCGCATGAGCTGCGCGATGGCGTCAGGGTGCGCACCCTGATACTCGGCGCCCTGATGCTGGGCTTGATTCTGGCGCTTGTCGGGGCGGTTTTGCTGAGTGTAGGTGTTGCAAATTTTGATTTATTGAAACAAGACCCGGAGGTCAGCGCCCTGGCTGTTTCCTACCTGCATATCATTATTTTCAGCATGCCGGTGCTGGTTTTATTTGCCGTATTGGTCAATTTGGTAGATGCTTTTTCCTATGTGCGCCTGACGATGTGGCTTTCCTTCGGCGGTTTGCTCCTGGATGTGAGCCTTAACTGGTTGTTTATTTTCGGCAATTGGGGTTTTCCTAAAATGGGCATCAATGCCATCGCGATGAATACGGGTATTACCCACGCGGTCATGTGCGCTATTTTAATGCTGATTTTATGGTTTAATAAAGATTTGGCCTATTTCCGGAATGCGCGAACCAATTGGTCGGCGGTATGGGAACAAACCCGTAGTTTTTTGCGCTACGGCATTCCATCGGCTTTGCAAATTATGGTGGAATTTGCCGCTTTTGGCCTTGGTACCATCATTATCGGTCAAATCGGAAAAATAGAACAAGCGGCCCACCAGATTGCCATTAACCTCATTTCGGTTACTTATGTCACCATTATGGGAGTTTCTACGGCGGGCATGATCCGGGTCGGACAAGCCTTAGCCTATCGCAGCCGCATCCGTATCTGGCTGGCCGGTGCTGCGAGTTTAGTACTGGCCCTGACCATCATTTTGCTGCCGACACTTTTGTTTTTAGGCATGCCCGGCGTTATTGCGTCCTGGTACAGCGACGATGCGGAAGTAGTTCGCATGGCCATTAGCCTATTGCTTTTTGCGGGTTTATTTCAATTGTTTGACGCTGCGCAGGCCAGTAGTATTTCCCTGCTCCGCGCCATGAGCGACGTCAATGTACCTACCCTGATTTCCTTGCTGGCTTTTTGGGTGGTGGGCATTCCGCTGGGCTATTATTTAGCTGTTTATCAAGGTTGGAATGCGCAGGGCATCTGGATGGGCTACCTGATTGCCTTACTCATTCAGGCCTTTTTATTTGTAGGGCGTTTTTTCAGTTTGTTAAAACATTTCAAGCCTTAAAGCTGCGCAAAGCCCCTTCTATTTCCGGAAATTTAAAAGTAAAACCGGCGGCTTTGATTTTTGCAGCCGACACCTTGTTGCTGTTCAGCACTACTGCCGACATTTCGCCAAGTGCCAGGCGCAGGGCAAATTCAGGAGCCGGCACAACGATGGGCGTCAGGCCAAATATGTTTGCTGTTTTTTGCGCCAGCAGTCGGTTGCGCACCGGATTGGGGGCTACAGCATTGTAAACGCCTTCTACCTGATTGTTTTCTACTGCCCAGACGAGGGCGCGGCACATATCTTCGAGGTGGATCCAGGAGTACCAGGCGCTGCCGTTGCCGAAGTAGGCACCCAGGCCGAAACGCATGGGCTTGATGAACTCTTTTAATGCGCCGCCTTTGGGCGACAGCACCACGCCGATGCGCAAAATAGCCGTCCGAACGCCCGCTGCGGCGATGTTCAGGGCAGAATTTTCCCATGCCTCGCAGCATTGCACCATAAAGGACTGGTCTACCGGCCGATCGGCTTCGTGCATTTCCTTTTCGCCGCTGTTGCCGTAGTATCCGATAGCGGAAGCGCTGACGAAGGTGTGCGGTTTTTTGGCCATACCGGAGAAAGCTTTGAGGAGGGTTTGGTTGCTTTCAACCCTGCTGTCAATCAGTTCGCGTTTGCGGGCGGGCGTCCAGCGTTTATCGGCAATTCCGGCGCCGGCGAGGTTAATGACGGCCTCTACGCCTTCGAGTGCGGCGGGGTCGAGATAGCCTTCGGCGGGATTCCAGCGAAACTGGTTGTCGGCCTTGGGTGAGCGGGTGAGGATGCGCACGTGGTGCCCGCGCAGGGCGAGCATTTCAGCTAAGGGCGTACCAACGAGGCCGGTGCCACCGGCGAGTAGAATTGTCATGTGATTAGGGTAAAACACTATCGGATATTTTTACTTTTCGAGGAACCAGACCATCCAGGTTTTAAAAACCTGGATGGTCTAAACTTCGTAAAAAAATATCCGGTAGTATAGCTTGAAATAAATTTTGCAAGCATAACAAATAAAAAACGCCCGGGTTTTGTTAACGGCTGCTGAAGGCTGTGAATGTTTTTTTAACAGGGGTGACTTTTCTGAATGCCCGCGTTTTTATAAGGTCTTTGCGAATGAGCAAGGGCAAAAAGGCAAATAAGGAAGATTGTTTTCATTTGGTTTTTGGGGTTTTTAACCGCCGTGGCTTTGTGCTCCGGCGGTTTTTTTATTTTTACCCCTAAAATCTACATCCATCCATGAACTATCGCAACCGGCCCCTGCATCCCATCCTGCGTATCCTGTATTTCGGATTCCGCCTGCTCACCTGGGCGGGAGTGTCGGTTTTTTATCGCCGCCGCCTCGTGCTGGGCCGCGAGCACCTGGCGCTTGACGGCCCGGCGATTGTGGTCAGTAACCACCCAAGTACTTTAATGGACGTGCTGAACGTAGGGCTTGAAGTTCGTCAGGAATTATTCTTTCTGGCTAATTACGGCCTGTTCCGCCATCCGCTGAGTAACTGGTTGCTGCGCAAGTTGTACTGTATTCCGGTCATGCGGCAGGAGGATTTGCGCGAAGGGGAACAGCGTGACAACAACAAGGCGTTTGAAGAATCTTTCCGGCATTTGGAGCTGGGGGGCTTGTTGTTTATCGCCGCGGAGGGCGTCAGCTGGATGGAGCGCCGGGTACGCCCCTTTAAAACCGGTTCGGCGCGTATTGCTTTTGGAACAGAACTGCGCAATGCATGGCAGGCCGACGTCAAGATACTGCCGGTGGGGCTTTCTTACAGCGCCCCCGACCGCTTCCGGAGTGAAGTGGTCATTCAATTTGGTGAGCCGGTTTTGGCTGCTGCCTGGCGCGAGGCGTTTGAAGCAAATGCAGATCAGGCGATACAGGAGTTGACGGAGCAATTGCAGGCACGCGTCAGTGCGCTTACCATAGACAGTAAAAGCGCTGCGGGCGAAAGTTGTCTTGGGATTTTGGAAGCCGTCGCTCAAAACACGCAGACGCTTCCGCAGGATTTGAAATTCCGGCGCAGCCAGGCGCTGACAGCCATTGCCGAAAAGCAGGAGCTGGCGGAGCTGTGCTCCCGCTATTCAGCAGGTTTAGCGGCGCAAAAAATAAGTGATGGGATATTGGCAGCCCGCAGGCCAACCGTGCAGGAGCATTTGTTTTTATTTTTTGGCGCGCCCTTCTTTTTGCTTGGCTATGCCTGGTGGTTTTTGCCTTCTCAGGTGCTGGAACTGTTGGCCCGCCGCTTAAACCTGTACATTGGTTATGATGCAACCCTGAAAATTTTGGGAGGATTATTTACCTGGGGAGCGGCCTTGTGGGGTACTTATGCGCTGGGCAGGAGCCTGGGTTTGGGTCCGCAGGTCGCTATTGTTTTTCCTATAATGGCATTGGGGCTTGGAGCCTTTGCCGATTTGTACCGGCAGCGGTGGCAGCGCTGGACGGATTGGAAGCAATATCAACGCAGCGGTAGTGCTTTAAAAACACTTGCGGATATGCGTGCACAGGTGCTGACGCATATCCGCAAGTCGGGCATTGACGTATAAGAGCTTGTTTGGGAGTGCATGATCGCACGCGCAAGCGCAAAAAGGTCAGGGTTTTTTCCCTTTGCCCGGAGGTGTTTTTTCTTCGTTGACGATGCCGCCCTGCTTGAGTTTGCATTTGCGGATGGGGCAGCCTACAGCGGGCATTTCCTGCTCTTCGGGCCATTCGCCTTTAAGCAGTGCCTCGATGGCTTTTTCTACGTATTTTTTCTCCACTTCTTCCGGAATCTCAGCATTATCGTCTATGGCGCCTTTGTAGCGGACGATATGCTCTTTGTCGAGCAGGAAAACGTGTGGCGTACGGCTTGCGCCATAGGCCGGAAATACCTTTTGTCCTTCATCAAAGAGGTAAGGGAAGGTATACTTTTTTGCTTTGGCGCGTGCCTGCATTTCCTCAAAACTGTCGTCCTTAACCAGGTCTGGGCAGTTTGGATTGATAGCAATCACGGGGAAGCCGCGGCTTTTGAATTTTCTGTTCAGGTCAATGATGCGCTGTTCATACAATTGCGCATAGGGGCAGTGATTACACGTAAAGACGATTATAAACCCTTTAGCTTCAGGAAAATCAGCAAGGGAGACGTAATTTCCATCCACATTTTTGAGGCGGAAATCTTCGGCTTTATCGCCAATCGCATAGCCCTCAGGGCCTTTTCCGCTTAGGAAAAGCGCTGCGCCTACCAGAATAACAACCGAAAAGACGATGGTACGCATGGGTTAAAAATTTGCGATTATCGAAAAAAGGAGATCCGTCAACGTCTTGAGGATATCCGGGAACAAGAACAAACGGATTATTTGTCGCTCGGTGCTATTACCGGCGAAAGGAAAGGCATCAGGAAAATTTCGAGGTCTTCGAGACTTTCAAATTCTCCCTGATGAAAGCATTTTGTATTATGATGTAAAACTAAAGTGGCCGGCAGCGCGCCATCCCAGGATTCGTGTACTTTTGGAATCCAGGCTTGCTGTTTGGGGTCACTGAACATTACCACATCGGCAGTAATGTCTTTATTTTTGACAAATGGAATAAGTTTTTTCTCGTAGTAATGGCGAAAATCCAGGCTGACAAGCAGCACTTTTACACCCTGCTCGGCGTATTTGCGGTGGATTTCTTCAAAGTAGGGAAGTTCGGCTACGCAAGGGCCGCACCAGGTCGCCCAAAAGTTAACAATGACCGTATTGTTTTGGTCTTGTTCAAATGCAATGCGAGCTTCAAGCTCGGCATAAGTGCTGTAAATAGGGATGTTTTGGCCCAGAATCCGGGGCAAAACGGCTATATGCAACAGGGAAACCAGAAAGAGTGTGTACCAACGCGGGTGCATAGGATATGCGATTATTAAAAAAAACAATGCAAGAAACGAAGTTTGATGCAAACCGCAAGTACTATTAACAACTTTTAAGACAAAAAACTTTTTATAACGATGAACGATGAACGATGAACGATGAGTGATGAGTGATGAATGTTGAATCAGGGGTGTACGAAGGATTGGTTTAAGTGGTACCCAGAGGCTTGTTCAGTATCCTGGGTACGCTTTTGGGTACCGTAGCTCTGAATTGATATGGGGGATTTTTTTATTGAAGCCATGTGCCCGACCTCGGAGAGGTCGAATGTTTGTGTTGTTTGTTGATTATCAATGGTTAATATGCTTTTTTACCTTGAGGTCAACTCTAAATCCCTACAAACATGCGACCTCGCTGAGGTCGGAGAGGTGGTGGGAATGGTGCTGCTACAAACATGCAAGCTCTCCGAGCTTGTAGTATGGTCCTGTTTCATAATTGACGCTGAAGAAAATCCTTCGTACAACCCTGATGTTGAATGTTGAATAAAAAGGTCAGGTAAGTTTCTACGTGAAACATACCTGACCTTTTTATTCATCACTCATCACTCATCACTCATCACTCATCGTTACCTTAGGCTTCCACTTCCTGTTGCAGGGCGATCGTGTTATCCACGAGGATACGGCCGCAGTGTTCGCAGGCCATAATCTTTTTATACAAGCCCATTTCGAGTTGCACCTGAGGAGGAACGTTATTGAAGCAGCCGCCACAGGCATTACGCGATACGCCGACAACGGCCAGTCCGTTGCGATAGGTACGGCGAATTTTGTCGTATGCTTTGAGCAGGCGCTCTTCGATGCCGTTGCGGGCGGCTTCGCTGCGGCTGCGTAGCGTTTGCTCTTCCTGTTCTGTTTTTTCGATGATACCCTGAAGCTCCTGTTTTTTGGCTTCAAGGTCTTTTTGTTTGGCATCGAAACGGGCTTCCGTGATGGTCAGTGTTTCCTTTTTGCCGTCGATCTGCATACGGGCGTCTTTCACTTTCTTTTCGGAAAGCTGAACGTCGAGCCGGGCCAGTTCGATTTCTTTTTGGAGCGCTTCGTATTCGCGATTATTTTTTACGGCCTCCATCTGTTTTTGGTATTTTTTGATGTTGGCATCCGCTTCTTTACCCAAATTTTGCAGGCGGGCAACTTCCTGGTCGGATTCTTTAATGACTGCTTTGAGTTTTTTGATGCGTGTATCCAAACCCTCGATTTCGTCTTCCAGGTCGGAGACTTCCATGGGAAGCTCGCCTTTCAGGATTTGGATTTCATCTAACTGACAATCAATTTGTTGGAGGTTCCAAAGGAGCCGAAGTTTATCGGAGATGGACGTTTCTACAGCCATTCTGTTGCAAAGAATATTTTGGTGTACGGTGTGTTTATTCAGCGGTATTGCACCGGATTGGTGTTCACTTCGGTGCAATGGAGCGCAAAGGTAGGGAATTTTTCCCGAATGACGTCAAATAAAAGCGAAATGGTAAATTGTTCGCTTTCGTAGTGCCCGATGTCGGCAATGATGAGCTTGTTTTCTGCGTCAAAAAACTCATGGTATTTGAAGTCGGCCGTTACAAATACATCGGCGCCGGCGCGCAGCGCTTCGGGTAAAAGGAAACTGCCGGAGCCGCCACAAACGGCCACACGTTGAATCGGACGGCCACACAAAGCGGTGTGTCGCACACAGTTTGCCGACATTTTTTCCTTCAGAAAATCCAGAAAATCAAGGGCTTCCATAGCAGTCGGCAACTGCCCGATCAAGCCAGCCCCAATATCCGTTTGTCCGGCTTTGGGCTGCAAAATACGCGTTTCCTGCAGGCCAAGTCTTTCAGCTATTTTACTGTTGACCCCGCGGGCATACACATTGTCGAGGTTGGTGTGTATGGCATACAGGGCCACCCCTTCGCGGATGGCGCGCATTACGGTGCGCTCCACATAAGAGGCGCCGTTGAAACGCTTCAAACCGCGGAAAACGATAGGGTGGTGTGCCACAATGAGGTTGCATCCTTTGCGCAGGGCTTCCTCCACAACCGCTTCCGTAGAGTCGAGGCAAAACAGTACGCCGGTTAATGGCGTTTCCGGATGCCCTACGATCAGGCCCGCATTGTCGTACGATTCCTGCAAATGCGGTGGCGCGAGGCTTTCAAGTTCCTGAATGATCTGTTGTATTTGCATCATAGGCATTAATTAACGTCTGCCGGGTGTAAAAGTTCGGGTAGATGGTAGCATTAACCGACCGCTTGATGTAACTTTACGCCCGAATTCCGGTCAAACGGTTTTTTACCCGTGCGGGGTATTCCGCACGGTATTTTTCAACGAATAAATGTATTGACATGAAAGGGTTCATGCTGTTTTTAGGCAACCTGGGTACTTCTGAGTTTATTCTCATTTTCCTGGTAGTCCTGCTCCTGTTTGGCGGCAGTAAAATTCCTGAACTGATGCGCGGCATGGGTCGCGGCATTCGCGAGTTCAACAACGCCAAAAACTCGGTGGAAGATGAAATCCGACAGGGAATGCGCGACGCTGAAAAGACAACCGACAAGAAATAAATTTTATCGCAGCATCGCTGTCCAACTCAGGATGGTTCCGAAGCCGTGCTCACGGAACCATCCTACAGTTATGTCTTTATCCCAAAGACTGCTGACCAATACAAAGTCGCCTCCCCAGGCGCCCAAACTTTTTACCACGCCCGGATAGGCGGGAAATAAAGTTTCTGCCGCGCGCGGCATGTTTAATTGTGCGCTGATCAGCGCTTCGTGTTCTTCCAGTAAATTTTCAAAGGTATCAATGTCCGCTGCTTCAAGGAGGCCGCGTGTGATTTCGCTAATGGCATCAATCAGGCCGGCTGAGGGTTTTTGCTGGCGGTAACGTTGTATACCTTCGCGACTGTCCTGCTTTTGCCCGGTATACACAAAGTAAAGCTGTTCGGCAAACGGAGGATGAAAATCAACGGGTGTTAAGATGGGGTTTCCGTTTTCCAGCTGGTACAGCAGTGCGCCGGGAGCGTAAGCGCAGGCCAGGTCGTAACCTGAGCCGCCCATGGTTTCCGACAAAACAGTGTAGGGGTTTGCGTTGCCCCAGGCGCAGAGCGCCGCGATGAGGGTGCTGCTGGTGCCCAGTCCCCAGGCACGTGGAAAATCGGTGCGGGTGCTGACCTCGATTCCGTCCGTATTATTTAAAAAATCAGGTTGCTGACGGCGAATGGCCTTCAGGATATGCTGAAGGGTTTCGGCTGTTTTTTCATGCGTACTGTGCCGGATATGCAGTTCGGGCAGTGCAAACTCGGCATCAAACCAGATTTCATCCTTTTCATTAATGCTGTGCCAGTGCAGTATGGCGTGGCTTTCGCCGGCTTGCACCTCCAGCGTTTGTCCGAAGCGTGTCGGAGCAGCTAATGCGAGGGCGCCATCAAGGACGACGTATTCGGCACTGAGCAGCAATTTACCGCTGGCCCGGGTGAAGAAGGGCGTTTCCGGCATTGTTTCAGGCGGCGTTCAGGCTGTTGAGGCGCGAACGGTCGAGGTGGGTGGCGGCGTATTCCCGATCAACAACGAGGCGTCGTTTTTCGCTTTTGGCGGGGTTGCTGGTTGGCATCTCGAACATGGCATCGGTGAGGATGGCTTCGCAGAGCGAGCGCAGGCCGCGGGCGCCGAGTTTGTATTCGAGCGCTTTTTGAGCGATGAATTCGACGGCTTCCGGCTGGAGTTCGAGTTCAATATTTTCGAGGGCGAACAGCTTCTCGTATTGGCGCAGGAGGGCGTTGCGCGGCTCGGTGAGGATGCGGCGCAGGGTTTCCAGGTCGAGCGGATCAAGGTGTACGATTACCGGCAGGCGGCCCACCAACTCAGGGATGAGGCCGTAGTTTTTGACATCCTGGTGGCTGACGTACTGGAGCAGGTTGTCGCGATCGACGCGTTCGTTTTCTTTTTTTCCGTAGCCGATCACCTGGGTGTTGATGCGGCGGGCGATCACTTTATCGATGCCGTCGAAAGCGCCGCCACAGATGAAGAGGATGTTGTGGGTATTGATTTTGACGAGTTTTTGCTCGGGGTGTTTGCGGCCGCCCTGGGGTGGCACGAGTACTTCGGCGCCTTCCAGCATTTTGAGCATGGCCTGCTGTACGCCCTCGCCCGACACATCGCGGGTGATAGAGGGATTGTCCTGCTTGCGGGCAATTTTATCAATTTCGTCAATATACACGATACCGCGTTCGGCTGCTTCCACGTCGTAATCGCATACTTGCAGCAGGCGGGAGAGAATGCTTTCCACATCTTCGCCGACGTATCCGGCCTCGGTAAAGACCGTGGCGTCTACGATGGCGAAGGGTACGTTGAGCATTTTGGCGATGGTACGGGCCATGAGGGTTTTGCCGGTGCCTGTTTGTCCGACGAAGAGGACATTGGACTTTTCAATTTCCACCTCGTCTTTGGCAGCGACTTTATTATTTTGTTGCAGGATGCGTTTATAGTGGTTGTATACCGCTACGGAGAGTACTTTTTTAGCGTCATCCTGTCCGATAACAAATTGATCGAGGAAAGATTTGATTTCGCGGGGCGGCACGAGGTGTACGTTTTTGGCGAACGACTTATTTCCGCTGCCGGCGTTGTTGTCCGGCTTGTCGTTGTAATTCATGCCGTGTTTACGCAACTCCTGGTTGATGATTTCCTGTGCTTTTTCGGTACAAGTTTCACAAATCTGGCCTTCCATGCCGGACACAAGGATCATTACATCTTCTTCACCGCGTCCGCAGAAGGAACAGTGATGGGAAGGTTGCTTGCCGCGTTTCATCATCTTTTTCGTTAAAATTAATAAAGGCGGCAAAGATAGGGAATGTTTTAGTGTTTGGGTATTTTTGAACTTGGGTGTTTTTGCATTGGTGGGGGTGGGGATCAGCGCGCAAGCAGCAGGCGGAGGGTTTGGGTGCGATAATGATCTGTTATTTTAAGCAGGTATTGCAAGCTATTTTCATTCAAAAAAACAACTTGCCTGTTTCGTCCATTTGTAGTTTGCCTTCATCGAGGAGATAATCTATAACCTGGGCCACAAGTTCGTGGCGTTTGGAAGAGAAGGCGCTGAGTACTTCGGCTAAGGGCAGGGCTTCGTGGAGCAGGACTTGTTTAAGCTTGATTTCGTAGGCTTCAAACTGCTCATCGGAAAAATCACTTTTGTTTCTGCCGGTACATACATCGCAGATGCCGCAGGCAGCGCCGTCTTTTTCTCCGAAATATTGCAGCAATTGCTTGCTGCGGCAACGGCGGGTTTCGGCGTAGCTGATGATGGCTTCCATACGGCTGATGGCACGGGCTTTGCGGGCATTGAAGCGTTCCTGATCTATCGTCAGGTTTTCCGAAGTAGTGCGGGGCCGTAAAAAAACAAGCTGCGGCTTGTCGCTCGCCGGAAAATACTGGAGGATTTCGGCGTTGTGCGCGGTTTGTAATACTTGCTGCAGCGAGGAAATTTCCATACCCGCGTATTTGGCCAGCGTGTATTCGCTTACTTCCGTGAGGTCGAGGTTGACACCGGGATAGGCGCGCAGCAATACCTTGGTGACTTTATCGGCCTGCTTGTTTCGGATTTGATAATCGTATAAAACCTCCCGACTTGCGCTCAGGTGAATACGTGTGGCAGTAGCGACTGCTTCGTGCAAGGCGATCCAGCCTTCCTGTTCGAGCAGTTTGAGCGCGGTATGCGTAGTACTTTGTTCGAGTTTGTAGGTGCTGCAAAACTGCGCCAGGTCAAAGTCGAAGCTCTCTCCCTGACCGGCGCCAACGGCCAGCTGGGTATAACTGCCAAGCGCCTGATACACCTGTCGCAACACCTCAAAAGGCGGGAAGCTGCTGTTGACGGCAAAGCGCAGGCTGTCGGCATCGGCAGGAGCATACAGCAAAACGGCGTAGGCTTTTTGTCCGTCGCGGCCGCCGCGGCCGGCCTCCTGAAAATAGGCTTCCGGACTCTCGGGGAGGTGCAGGTGCGCCACCACGCGCACATTGGACTTATCAATGCCCATACCGAAGGCGTTGGTGCTCACCATGATGCGGATTTTACCTTCCATCCAGGCGTCCTGTTTGGCGCTGCGTTCGGCAGCGGGGAGTCCGGCGTGGTAAAAATCGGCGCTGATGCGGTGTTTTTGGAGGAAGTGGGCCAATTCTTTGGTTTCGCCGCGGCTGCGGGCATAAACTACGCCGGTGCCGGGCACTTTTTTGAGGATGTCGAGGAGTTTGTCGCGTTTGTTGTGTTCGTAAAGTACGGAGTAAGAGAGGTTTTCGCGGGCAAAACTCTGCTGGAAAACGTTGTTGGCGCGGAAGGCTAATTTTTCCTGAATATCCTTCACCACGTCGGGGGTGGCGGTGGCGGTCAGGGCGATTATGGGGGTTTTGGGAACAAGGCGTCGGATGTCGGCAATTTGCAGGTAAGGCGGCCGGAAGTCGTAGCCCCATTGGCTGATACAATGCGCTTCGTCTACGGCGAGCAGCGAAACGTTCATTCGGGGCAAGCGTGCCTGTACAATTTCCGTTTGGAGGCGTTCGGGACTGAGGTAGAGGAGTTTGTAAGCGCCGTTGCAGGCATTTTCAAAGATAATATCTATTTCCCGGCGATGCAGTCCGGAGAAAACGGCGGCGGCGGCAATGCCCCGGTTGCGGAGGTTGGCCACCTGGTCTTTCATCAGGGCGATCAGCGGAGAAACGACGATGCAAAGCCCTTCCTGGCAGAGTGCGGGTACCTGATAGCACAGCGATTTGCCGCCGCCGGTGGGCAGCAGGGCGAGTGTGTCTTTGCCGTCGAGTACGGATTGAATGATTTGTTCCTGCGCAGGACGGAAAGCCGGATAGCCCCAATATTGTCGAAGTACGTCGGTGGGCTGCACTATTATTGAATTGAGGCGGGTAAATCATTACGCCTACCCGCATTTGAAAATCTCGTTCAAAGGTAAATAGAAATTGAGAATTCAATTAACCAGTTTTATTATACAACAAGCGCCATGCTACCGCAACGGTGGCATGGCGCGTATGGCTGTAAATGGAAGGAATCTTTTATTTATTCATCAGCATTATCATCGTAGCTTCCCCGTACGCGATATTTCATTTTCTCGACGGGTTTCATTTTTTTCTTTTTAGGATTTTCGCGGTTTTGCTGTTCGCGGTTTTGGTCGAAGCGGCGGTCGTCTTTTTTTTGCTTTTCCCAGTTAGCCATGGCAAAAGTTGTTGTCGTTTTTTGTTGTGTTTCTTCCCATATAGGGGACATTTTTTTGAAACACGAACGGGATGATGGTTTTGTGTTAATTGTAGGAAAATGGCGATTCAGCCCATAAAAAAAGCTTTACGCATACTTTCCAAGCACAAAAATAAACGCTTTTCCCGAAATGTCAATATCCTGAGTTGTTAATTTTTTTGAAGAGGGAGTCGTATGGCGCAATAAATTTCGCTATACGGGCTGCGCAATAAGTTTCGCAGTACACCAGGCTAAGGTGAACTCGAAGATCTGTGTCCGCTCCGGCTCGTTGTGCAGTTCGTGGTACAAGCCCGGCCAGAGCTTGAACGTAACGTCGCCCTGCAACCTTTCCGCAAAAGCCCGCGTGGCGGCATGGGAAGTAATTTTATCGGCTTCGCCATGCATGAGCAGGATGGGGAAGTGGAATTCACCCGACCATTGATGCACCGCATTAAAAGTTTCCAGCAAGGCAATGCCCGCCGCCGCGCTGAGCTTGTTGTGCACTAATGGATCTGCCTTGTAGGCTTCTACCGTGGCATGGTCGCGCGAAATAAAATGCACGGCCAGACCATTGGGCAGGGTCAGGGTAGGCAGTATTTTGCGCAGCCAGCGCCCGCCCACTACTTTTAACTTCGGCGGTTGAAAGGCCAACTGTATCCACGGACTGCCGATGATGGCGCCCGTCAGCTCAGGTTTGTACTGGATCAGGTAGGCCAGCGCCAAGCCGCCGCCCATGGAGTGCCCGTACAGGAAAAACGGCAGGCCGGGATATTGGGCTTTGGCCAGCTCCACAAACTGATGAATATCGTGCAGCAGCACCTCCGTGTTGTCGGCATGGCCGCGTTTGCCCTCGCTGCGGCCATAACCTTGCTGATCGAAACCGATAAAGGCAAATCCCTGCCGATTGTACCAGCGCGCCACATGTTCATAACGTCCGATATGTTCGCCCTGTCCGTGTACGAGGGCTATTACGGCGCGGGGCTGCTCCACCGGCCAGTGGGCCACATGCAAGGCCATGCCCTGCTGATTGCGAAAAGTTGAATGCATCTTCCTTGGATTTTTACTGTTTTACCTCACCCTGGCCGAGCAGGCCCAGCATCCAGCTGTACTCTAAGGCGCGATCGTGCAGGCGCTGGAAGCGACCGGAGGCACCGCCGTGGGAGCCGCTCATATTGGTGACAAAAAGCAGGGCATTTTTATCGGTTTTCAGGTCGCGCATACGCGCCACATATTTGGCTGGTTCAAAGTATTGCACCTGCGAATCGGCAAAGGAAGTCAGCACCAGCATATTCGGATAAGCCTGGGGCTTGAGGTTGTCGTAAGGCGAATATTTGGCCATATATTCATATTGTTCTTTGATGGCCGGGTTGCCCCATTCCGTGTACTCGCCGGTGGTCAGCGGAATACTGGGATCGCTCATGGTGGTGAGTACATCCACAAAGGGCACACCGGAAATAATACCTTTAAACAGGTCCGGACGCATATTGGATACAGCGCCCATCAATAATCCGCCAGCAGAACGGCCTTCGGCGAAAAGGCGATCCGGCGCGGTATATTTTTGCTGACAAAGGGCATCGGCGCAGTCAATAAAATCGGTAAATGTGTTTATTTTATGCATCATTTTACCGTTTTCATACCAATTATAGCCCATTTCCATGCCACCGCGAATATGCGCAATGCCGATAATGAAGCCGCGATCCACGAGGCTCAGCTTGTCGCGGTTGAAGCCCGGCGAATAGGAAAATCCGTAGGAGCCATAGCCGGTGAGGTGACAAGGCGCGGAGCCGTCTTTTTTCAAACCTTTGCGGTACATAATGGATACGGGCACCTGCACGCCGTCGCGGGCTTTTACCCAGATAAATTCCGTTTCGTAGTTGTTGGGGTCAAAACCGCCCAGCACAGGCGCTACTTTTTTAACCGTTTTGCTGCGCGCCTCCATGTCGTAATCGATCACGCTGTTGGGCGTTTTCATGGAAGTAAAGTTGTAGCGGAGGGTTTTGGTATCGTATTCGGGGTTGGCGTCGAGGGCCATGGCGTAAGTGGGTTCGCCGGCCTCTACATAATGTACGTCTTTATCGCTCCAGCGGATGACCTGAATTTGCTCCAGACCGCCTTTGCGCACGCTGAGCGCGATGAAATCCCGGAATACGCTGATACCTTCAATAAGCACCTCCTGGCGGTGCGGCACGAGGTCGGTCCAGTTTTCCCGGCGCGGATCAGAGATGGGAGCGCTCATCAGGCGGAAGTTGGGCGCCTCCCAGTTGGTACGGATCAGGAACTGATCGTCTTTGTGTTCCAGGTCGTAGAAAAATTCGGCCTGGCGCGGGCGGACGGATTTGAAAGCACCCGTGGGATTGGCGGCGTCGAGGTAGTGTACTTCCAGGGTTTGGGTGTAGCCGCTGTTGATGAAAAAGTAATCGCCGGATTTTGATTTTTGAAGATAGGCGTAAGTGGTTTCATCTTTTTCTTCAAACATCATCACGTCTTTGCCGACAGGCGTGCCGATTTCGTGGCGCCAGATTTTGTCGGTTCGGAGTGTCACCTTGTCTTTGGTATCGTAGAGCAGGGTTTTATTGTCTTTGGCCCAGACGACCGTGCCGGCGACATCAAAAGATTCGGGCATCAAAGCGCCGGTTTCGAGGTTTTTGACATGGGCCTTGTAGAGGTAGCGGCCGCTGAAATCTATGGTATAGGCGAGCAGGCGGTTATCGGGGCTGACGTCCATATCGCCCAATTCGCAAAATTCCTGGCCCTGGGCGAGGGCGTTCATATCCAGTATTACTTCTTCGGCGGCGTCGAGGGCGCCTTTTTTACGGCAGTAGATGGGGTATTCCTGTCCGGCAGAGAAGCGCGTATAATACCAGTAGCCGTTTTTGAGATAGGGCACGCTGTTATCATCTTCCTGGATGCGTGCTTTGAGTTCGTTGAACAGCGATTCGCGCAGGCCCTTGACCGGCGCGAGCACGGAGTCGGCGTAGCGGTTTTCCGCTTCGAGGTAGGCGGTTACGGCCGGGTTTTCGCGTTCATTGAGCCAGTAATATTCATCGTTACGGCTGATGCCGAAGGGTGTTTCCAGGGTTTTGGGTTTGCGTTCGGGATGGGGCGTAGTGGCTGCTTCTGCCTGAAAAACAGAAGGTCGCACGGCTATTCCGGCAGGATTGGAGGTAGTGTTTTGCGGCTGCATACAGGCAGTAGTAAGAATTAAAATGCTGATTATCAGTGATGATAGAATTTTCATTGCTTGAAGTTTTGAAAGATTGCATTACTTTCGGGGCGGTAAAATAGCAACTTTTTACGGTACGCAAGTCTTGCTGTTTAAACATCTGCCCTCGAAGTACCCAAACCATTATATACTGCACATGTCAAATCTTTCAATCTATATATATACCAATTTTGAGGCGGCGGATGCTGCATTGGCGCAGTATGCGCAGCAATTGGAAACCCTCCCCCTTGCGGAGCGGGTAGCCTATCACCGGGCTGCTGCATTTTTGCACAATCAGCGGCAGCAATATGAGCAGGCTTTGCTACAATTAGACCAGGCTTCGGCGCTTTTAGATACTGGTAATCAGCCTTATGTGGCAGCTGAATTACTGGCTTTCCGCGCCGCCGTATTGCTCAACCAGCGCCAATGGGGAGCCGCGCAAACGGCCATTGACCAGGCACAAAAATTAGCCGGCAACACCGCACCGGCGGCGTTGAAGGCGCATATTGCCTGTCGGCAGGGATTTTTAAACCTGCACCTCAACCGCCGCCGACAAGCGATGGACGCCCTGCTCGAAGCAGAGAAACTGCTTTTTGAACTGGAAGACAAGGCCGGTTTGCAGGAATATTATTTCCAAACGCTGGTATACAGCGCGCTGGGAGAATTATATGCCAAACTTGGGGAGCAGGACAAAAGCCTGGAGGCTTACCATAAAATCCTGCCCATCGTGGAAGCCCATGGGTTGCGCCCGCGTGTGGCCTGGCATTTTCTGAATGCCGGCCGGGCTGCCATTGCCCGACAAGACACCGAACAGGCGCGTCAGTATTTTGAAGCCGCACAGCGATATGTCACCGATGAAGACGCGCATGTACTAACGCATATTTTGGGCAATCTCGGCATCCTCGACCTGATGGAAGGCCGGTTTGATGCTGCGATGGCGCGTTTTGAACAAGCTGCCGCTCAATATGGAAAACCACAAACGGCCGCAGATTATATCAACCTTTCCAAAATTGATACCTGGCGCGCCGGCGCATATTTTAATGAAGGTCGCCTCGAAGAAGCAGAGGCCCGCCTGCTGGATGCCTGGGAAAACGACCAGCGCGGCGACGATCGCTACAATAGTTTTCAGGTGAGCGATACCCTGGCCTTGGTTTATGCTGAAATGCAGCGATACGAAGATGCCTGGAACTGGCAACGCCGGGCACAATCCCTGCAACGTGCCCATTACGAGGCGCTGTACGACCGGGAACGGCAGGAAATAGAGGCCCTGCACGAACTGGAACGCAGCCGACAAGAAGCCCAAATGGCGCGCCTGCGTGTTTCGGGTCTGCAACTGCGGGCGCTGCGCGCGCAAATGAATCCGCATTTCATGTTTAATGCCCTGAATGCCATTCAAGGGCTGATCAGGAGCAATGAAAACCGCGCGGCAACGGGTTATTTGGCAAAATTTGCACAATTAATGCGCCAAACCCTTGAATATACCGACAAAGAAGAAATTGCGATGGACGAGGAAATTGAATTTCTGGAGCAATACCTCGACATCAACCGCCTGCGTTTTCAGGACGAATTCAGCTACGAAATAAACCAGCCGCGCGGACTGGAAGACGAAGACTGGCGTATCCCTACCATGATTCTGCAACCTTTCGTGGAAAATGCCGTGGAGCACGGCATTCGTCCGCGGCACAAAGGGCATATCCGGATTCATTTTGAACTTATTGCCGACGATACACTGCTGCGCTGCACCATCGAAGACGACGGTATCGGCATCAACGCAAGTCGGGCGCAAAAACAGCAGGAAGATCCCGCCTCGGCCACTCACCGCTCCAAAGGCATGGAAATTACCCGCGAACGGCTCCAGCTGTTGCACCAGATCTACAACCCCACACACCGCAGCGGCGCTGAATATCTATGGCTGGAAGACCGCGAACCCCAAGCAAGCGGTACACGCGTAACGGTGCTGCTGCCGATAATTCTTTTGTAACGATGAACGATGAGCGATGAGTGATGAATATCGTTTTATTTAATTAATATAAGTATGACCCTGTAGAGGGGCGGGTTAGGCGCCCAAGGCGCGTTGGATTTGCAGGACGTGGCGCGCCTGATGGGCTAGATAAAATGCGAAAGTATCGCCCAATTGTAGTCGCAAGAGAGCGGAAAGAGAGGTTGGCGCTTTAACCTTTTCCAGGTTTATTGTTTCAGCTTGACTGAGTAACTGAAGGAGTTTTTCATTGTGCTCTATAAATTCCTGAAGCATTTGAATGGCATCGGGTTGTGCGGCAGGCCGCGCATTTGCAGGCGACTCCATTGCTTTGGCGCCGGGCTGCATCATTCGGGTGAATTTGGCGCCCAACCAACCCGGTTGGTACACTGGTGAGGGTATAGAACCCTTTTGTTTTGCCCGGTTAATGGCAGTTTCGCAGGCTGTCATGTAATGTCGGCCATAAAAATTCAAATGTTCGAGGCATTGAGCGGCGCTCCATTTGCCGGGTGTAGGCGTTTGGCCAAGTTGTTCCGGCGTCAGGTTTTGCCAATCCCGGATGGCCATTTGCAAGTGGGTTTCCGCTTGTTCCCGGAGTTCATTCAGGAAAACATGAGTATTGTACTGCATTTTGTTGTTTTAATTTAATGACACAAAGATGCGGGGGCGCCGAGCGGCAAATGTTGGTATTTACCAAGTATTCAGGCAATGCGGATACTGTTGAGTAATTTGCTGAAATTCGTGGCATCCACCCCAATATAAGAGGCTAAGTATTTATGCGGAATAAGGGTGAGCACATGCGGGCTTCTGGCTAACAAGGCCCTGAATTTTTCTTCCGAACTGAAGGACTGCAACTCCGCCTGTCGGTAAAGCACACCCTCCAGGGCTACTGCTGTGGCACGAAACAGGAGGCGTTCGATGTTCCGGTGCTCGTCCATCATCGATTTGATTGCTGCGTAGGGTGCGCGCAAAAACTGCGAGGGGGTAAGGGTTTCAAAGGTAAATTTTGAAGGTTTTTGCAGCAAAAATGAGTCGGCGATGCCGGAAAACGAATAAGGATAGGTAAAAACGAGGGTGATGTCGCGGCCGTCGGGATGGGTAAAACAGGCGCGCTGCACGCCTTCCAGTACAAAATAAGCGTAGCGTTCGGTTTGGCCCTCAGGCGTCAGGATTTCCTTACGGCGCGCACTGAACGGCTGCCATACGGCCAGCATTGCCGCCATTTCGGCATCGCTGAGCGGGTAAATACCCTGCAAAAAAGCGGAAAGATGATTGTAGGCATTCATTTATCTTGCAAAGTAAGCGCTTTGCGTACCTTTGCCCCACATTTTTTAGCAGTATTCATATGAAAAGCGGTTTTGTCAACATCATCGGCCGGCCCAACGCCGGCAAATCCACGCTCATGAACGCGCTTGTAGGCGAGCGCATGAGCATCATTACACACAAGCCGCAAACGACCCGCCACCGCATTATGGGTATTCTGAGCGGCCCGGAGTTTCAGATTGTTTTTTCCGATACGCCCGGCTACGTCAAGAAGCCTTCTTATAAAATGCACGAAGCCATGAACCGCTTTGTGGAAGGCACCGTGGAAGACGCCGACGTGATGCTGCTCGTGCATGATGTTACGGAAGAATTAGAAGACGACAACCCGGTATTCCAGGTGCTGAAAGACTGCACGGCGCCTGTTATTCTGGTACTCAATAAAAAAGATCTGGTGCAGCCCCAACGCATTGAAGATGTGGCAGGCTGGTGGCGAAAACGCGCCAAAATCACGGAATATACCGGCATTTCCGCCCTCAAAGGCGAGGGTACGGCTGAATTGCGGGAACGGGTACTGAGCTACCTGCCCGAAGGCCCGGCCTATTATCCGGAAGATCAGCTCACCGACCGGCCCGAGCGTTTTTTTGCCGCTGAAATTATCCGGGAAAAAATATTTGTGCTGTACGACGATGAAATTCCGTACTCCTGCGAAGTCGGTATCGAATCATTTCAGGAAACCAAAACCAAGGATGGCGTTCCGCTGGCCCGGATTTTTGCCAACATCTACGTTATGCGCGAGAGCCAAAAAGCCATAGTGCTTGGAAAGCAGGGCCTCGCCATTAAAAAATTAGGCACTTACGCCCGTAAAGCACTCGAAGACTTCCTGCAAACCAGGGTCTACCTCGAACTTACCGTCAAAGTACGCGATAACTGGCGCGACGATGACCGCTCCCTTCAACGCATGGGGTATCAGTGATCAGTTATCAGTGAGCAGTTATCAGTCAACAGTTATCAGTGATCAAAAGTCATGTTGACTGCTCACTGATCACTGTTGACTGATAACTGCTCACTGATAACTGCTCACTGATAACTGATCACTGAAAAAACGCTTTTTGTATATCGGCGACGGCGTCTAATTTTTCCCAGGTGAAGGTTTCCACTTCCACGCTGCGGGCATTGCCGTTGGTTCCGATATGAACTGTTTTTTTCTGCGATTCGCGGCCGAAGTGTCCGTAAGCGGCAGTTTCGGAGAAAATCGGGTTTTTCAGACCATAGCGGCGCACGATGGCGGCCGGGCGCAGGTCGAAAATTTTCATCAGGCGCTGGGCGAGTTCGCCATCGCTGAGGCCTTTGATTTTGCAGGTGCCGTAGGTATTGACGAAAAGGCCTACCGGCTCGGCTACGCCGATGGCATAAGCAACTTGCACCAGGCATTGGTCGCAGAGGCCGGCTGCTACCACATTTTTAGCGATGTGGCGGGTCGCATAAGCTGCGGAACGGTCTACTTTTGAGGGGTCTTTACCCGAGAAAGCGCCGCCACCGTGTGCGCCTTTGCCACCATAGGTATCCACGATGATTTTACGGCCGGTGAGGCCGGTGTCGCCGTGTGGGCCACCGATCACGAATTTGCCGGTCGGGTTGATGTAGTATTGAATATCGCCGCCGAAGAGTTTTTGCACGCGCTTGGGCAATTGCTTTTTTACGCGGGGAATAAGTACTTTCTGAATGTCGGCAGCGATGCGTTCCTGCGACACATTGTCGTCATGCTGGGTGCTGATGACGATGGTGTCTATGTGTTTGGGAACGTGTTTGTCGGTATACTCAATAGTTACCTGGCTTTTGGCATCGGGGCGGAGGTAACGCATGGTTTTGCCCTCTTTGCGGATGGCAGAGAGTTCGCGCAGGAGCAGGTGGGCCAGGTCGAGTGCCAGCGGCATGTAGTTGTCGGTTTCGTTGGTTGCATAACCGAACATCATACCCTGGTCGCCGGCGCCCTGGTTTTCTTCCGATTTGCCTACATCGACGCCTTGTGCGATATCAGCACTTTGTTCGTGGATGGCGCTGATAACGCCGCAACTGCGGGCTTCAAACTGGTATTCGGCTTTGGTGTAACCGATACGTTCGATGGTTTTGCGCGCGGTTTCCTGGATGTCAACATATGCGTTGGAGCGTACTTCACCAGCTACCACCACGAGTCCGGTGGTAACTAAGGTTTCGCAAGCTACTTTTGAATTGGGATCCTGGGTGAGAAACTCATCAAGGATGGCATCGCTGATTTGATCGGCAACTTTGTCGGGGTGTCCCTCAGATACGGACTCAGAGGTGAAAAGATATGGCATGTTTTACTTTAGTTGAACGAAAGGAAAAGGACGCCAAAATAGCAGCGCCCGTGAAAACGCGCGCAAAGGTACGTCAAATCAGTTATCAGTGAGCAGTTATCAGTCAACAATTATCAGTCAACAGTTATCAGTCAGCAGTTAGCAGTCAGCAGTTAGCAGTCAGCAGTTAGCAAAAGTCATGTTGACTGCTCACTGATAACTGTTGACTGCTAACTGCTGACTGCTAACTGCTGACTGATAACTGCTGACTGATAACTGCTGACTGATAACTGCTGACTGATAACTGCTGACTGATAACTGCTGACTGATAACTGATAACTGATAACTGTTGACTGATAACTGATAACTGATAACTGAAATCACCAGAACATGCCGTAGAGGGCGATCAGGACGCCGGCAACAATAAGTGTACCGGCAAGGAAGCCGCCGGAAATTTTGAACATGGAGGAGTCAACTTCCAGACCTTTCGGGTTTTTACGGCCTTTCAATTCCAGTTTGCTGATAATCCACATGCCAATGACGCAGAGGGTGAATACAATCAACATGCGATCGAGGAAGGGAATTTCATAGATGATATACTCCAGGCCTGCGTCATCTTTTTTGGTGACTGGTACGGAGAAACCGATCGAAGCCAGTCCGGAAAGATCCATCATGCCGGGCAGGAATTTCAGGAAAACAGAAAATACAAAACCGCCGATGGTGGCGAACAGCGCGCCGTTGGAAGTAGTACCTTTCCAGAAAAAGCCCAGGATAAACATGGCAAAAATACCCGGCGATACAAAGCCGGTATATTCCTGAATGTATTGGAAGCCCTGTTTGCCTTCCCCCATGAGCTGTTCGCCAAAGAGTAGTGCAAGGATAAACGCCAGGATCATGGCGACCACTACCGTAACGCGACCCAGCCAAACCAATTGGCGTTCGTCGGCATTCGGATTGATGGCCTTTTTATAAATATCCAGGGTAAAAATGGTGGAAATACTGTTGGCTTTACCCGCCAGCGATGCCACAATGGCAGCCGTCAGGGCCGCAAACGACAACCCTTTCAAGCCCTCCGGCAGGAGGCTGAGGATGTTGGAATAAGCTTTATTGACATCTTCCTTACCGTTGGAGTCGAGCATGGTCTGCTGGAAATCGCCCTGCTGGTGCAGCACAAAAGCGATAATACCGGGCAATACCACGATGAGCGGCATAAACAGCTTGAGGAAAGCGGCAAAGAGCAGGCCGCTGCGCGCAGTTTTCAGGTCGGCGCCTAATGCGCGTTGTGTAATATATTGGTTGCAGCCCCAGTAATTGAGGTTGGCAATCCACATACCGCCGATGAGTACGCTCAGGCCGGGCAAGTCGATATAGTTGGGGTTGGAACGGTCGAACACCATGTGGAAATGGTCGTCGGCTTGCGCGCGTACGGTTGAAAGGCCGTTCATCACGCCGCTGGTGCCAAATTTGGCGGCCACCGTTTCCAGACCAATATAGGTTGCCGCCACACCGCCGATGATGAGTACCAGCACCTGAATGACGTCGGTGTAACCGATTACTTTCATACCGCCGACAGTGATGGCAATGGCAAAAACCGACATGAGAGCCATAATGGCCACAATACTCATGTCGCTGATGCTTTTAACGGCCATCGCGCCGAGGTAGAGGATGGACATAAGGTTCACCACAATATACAGCAGCAGCCAGAAAACAGCCATGACCATACTCACCGTGCTGTTATACCGCTTCTCCAGGAATTGCGGCATGGTGTAAATTTTGTTTTTCAGGTACACCGGCAAGAAGAAAATGGCTACAATGAGCAGGGTGGCGGCGGCCATCCATTCGTAGCTGGCGATGGCCAGACCCATTTTGTAACCCGAACCCGACATGCCGATAAATTGCTCCGCTGAAATATTGGAGGCAATCAGCGAGGCGCCGATGGCCCACCAGGTGAGGGAGCCTTCTGCGAGAAAAAAGTCGGTTGTGCTCGCCTCTTTGGAGCGTTTGCGCTGGTAAATCCAGTATCCGTATCCCGCCACCACGATGAAGTAGAAGCCGAAAACGAGATAATCGATCATTTGTAGTTGACCGTTCATAAGCGTTTCGTTATTAAATTTTGTTGAAGAATGCGAATTCCAAAAAAATGGCATCCTTGGTTAGGCGGGCCAAATATATGCTATGGCGGCCAAGTTGACGCTATTCTTTTTTTAAATTTACCTGCAAAAAAATTTGCACCGTATTTATAAAAACCCTTTTCTTTGTGCCCGCTTTTAAAGAGCGCTTTACGGTCTCTTGGCCGAGTGGCTAGGCAAAGGTCTGCAAAACCTTGTACGGCGGTTCGAATCCGCCAGAGACCTCCAACAAAGAGTCATTCCGATGTTTCGGGGTGGCTCTTTTCAGTTATCAGTCAGCAGTGAGCAGTTATCAGGGAGGTTGTTAGACTGAGCGATAGCGAAGTATCTGGCCAGGAGTGAGCAGAATGCCCGGCTCTGTGGTAGCCCCCGGCCAGATGCTTCACTGCGTTACTAATGAACCACAATTTCCGGATTGGGCTTAATGCTTGGCTATCAAGCAATTATTGTCGAATCTAGTTGTTTCCCGCAGATTTCGCAGATTGACGCGCAGAATACGCAGAACTATTGCGCCTGAGTACGCAGTTGACATAAAAAAAATCTGCGCGATCTGCGCGTCAATCTGCGAAATCTGCGGGAAATTGATCTTAAGCGATACACTCCAGTGGTTCATTAGCGGTTTGGTGGCCGGGCCCGGCCGGTGGCCTCAGCATGACAACTTCCCTGATAACTGTTCCCTGCTCACTGTTGACTGATAACTGCTCACTGTTGACTGCTCACTGCTCACTGAAAACAGCTGTTTCGGTCATTTGGCACATGATATGCCCCATGAGGATATGCGATTCCTGGATTCGGGGCGTATCCTTTGAAGGAACATTGAGTAGAATATCACACACATCGGCCATTTTGCCGCCAGTTTCCCCCGTCATTCCAATAATTTTCATGCCTTGTGCGCGGGCTTTTTCAATTGCCGCCAGGATATTTCCGGAATTGCCGGAAGTAGAAATAGCCACCAAAACGTCGCCGCTGCGGCCGGCAGCTTCCACCATGCGCGCATACACCACGTCGTAGCTGTAATCATTGGCAACGGCCGTCACATAAGAGCTGTTGACGTGCAATGCTTCAGCGAACAGGGGTGGGCGATTGAGGTAAAATCGTCCGGAAAGTTCGGCTGCCAAATGCTGTGCATCGGCCGCACTGCCGCCATTGCCGCAAAAAAGTACTTTGCCACCCTGCTGAAAACAAGTAATCATCAAATGGCTTGCAGTAGCAATGCGCTGGAGCAGGGTCGGGTCATTCAGCACAGCCGTTTTAACACGTATACTCTCCTGAATACTGTCGGTAATAATGGCAGATACTTGCATATCACGTCTGGATTTCGGAAAATCCTGAATTTTTCGTGGAAAAAAGGCAAAGTTACAGGGCTTGTTTGTAAAATTCCGACAAAATTCGGGATACTCCTTCGCCCAGGTACTTTATTAGGCAGCAAAGACCACTAAGGCTGTATCTTGATGCAAAACTGATTTACATGATGAAGAACCGATTTTTACTCCTTTGCCTTCTTTGCCTGTCTGGAATATTCGCATTACGGGCACAATCCGGGGGCCTCATTATCAATGGCCCGACATTTCTTTGCGAGACATATTGTGATACGCTGGTTTATACCGCAACTATGCCTAATCCGCAATGTTCAAATCCCACTTATAGTTACACGTGGTCGAACGGAATGACCGGGAATGTTTTCTACCAATGCAACGGATTTCCGCTACAACCCGGTGCATATACCCTTACCGTAACGGCCACCTGCGCCAATGGGGTTTTCGCGTCCGCTACACAAACGGTTTTCATTGAGCCATTTACGCAGCTGGATATACGATCCTCCAATACTGCCCCCTGCAATGATACAATAGGGCAGAATATTTGTGAAAAAGTGTGCCCAAACACAACCGTTACGTATTCCGTCAACCCCGGTACACCCATTGGCGGCACATTTGGCTTGTACTGGGAAGTGCAAGGGGCTGCATCCTACACCATTAATAATCCGCCATTCAACAATTCTGTAACCGTCGTTTGGGGCGAAAGTGGTTCGGGCTTAGTGCGCCTGCTGGTCGATGGCCAGAGTCAGTGTTTCAGCAGTAATCAAGTTTGTGTCAATATTGTACCGGAGCCTCAAGCGCAATTTACAACGTCGCCACCGCTAACGGCCAGTGGCCTGACGGTCTGTGAGGGCCAGACACTAACTTTTACCAATACCAGCCTCGCTGCCGATTATTATGAATGGTTTTTTAGTGATGACGCCTCCACAACAACAACCGTTAACCCCATCCACACCTATAGTACAGCAGGCAATTACACGGTACGCCTGATAGCGCGCAGCGCCTGCCTTTGTGCTGACACTCTGATTGTGCCCGTGACAGTTATTGATGCCCTGGCGCCGAGTCTGGATTGTGTGGGCACGGTTTGTCCGGGCGAAGCCGTAACGTATACGGCCACCAACGCTTGTCCGCCTTTTGTTTGGACGGTATCGCCCGAAGGGACGATTATTGGCGGTGGATTAAGCAACAGCGATACCATCCGGGTTTTGTGGAATCAGGGCCCCGCAGGTGCCATTTCACTGAGTGCCCAGGCGTGTTCGGGTAATGTTTGCCCGCAAGCGGCTGTTTTTTCGGTTCCGGTGATTGATAATAATGCTGAAATTACCGGTAAGGCGCGTGTATGCCCGGGCACCCGCGAGGTGTATACTATTGAGGCATACCAAGGTGTGAATTTCATCTGGAACCTTAGCGGCGGCGGTAATATTGTGGAAGGACAGGGTACTTACAGGGTTGTGGTGGAATGGTCCGATATTCCAACGCCCGGGGTCACGCACTGGCTGACGGTAACTTACGACAACTGCTACCTCGGCTGCGGTGGCCAGGATTCGCTGGGCGTACTGCTGCTTTCCCCCTTTAACCTCAATGGCCCGGTAGAACTTTGTGAATATGCCACGGGCAATTTTGCAGCCCGCCTTACCTACAACGGCACGCCTATTCTTTGCAACTGGCGCATGCTCGACACGGCTTCAACGATCATCTGGAATAGCGCTTCCGCCATTGCCAACGTCACACCCCCTGCAACAAATGCTGCTGGTCTGTTTCGGATACTGGCGGCGCCCGCCAATCTCAATCAAACCTGCACGGATGAAGCCGAATGGGCGGTAACTATGCTGGAAACCCCTTCTAAACCCGCCGGAATTGCCGGTATCAACAGCATTTGCCCTGGTACCCCCTATGCATACAGCGCATTTGGCGCCCCTCCCGGTGCCTCATTCCGCTGGACGGTTCAGAATGGTGCCACTCAAAGCACCGGTGCGGGCAATCCTTATAATGTGGTATGGGGCAATAATGCACCGCGCTGGATTGCCGTACAGCAAATCAGTACCGACGGTTTGGGTTGTCGCTCCGATACTGTGCGCCTCGACATTACTCCTATTGGCACCTTTAACATCAGTGGCACCCCGCAATTGTGCAAAGGCGAAAAAGCAACTTACAGTATTCCCGACCCCGGCGCGGCGACGGTGACCTGGCAAATTACGCCTGCCGGCGCGGGCGCTATCGTAGATGGACAAGGCAGCGGCACGGTTGAAGTGTTTTGGACCACTGCCGGCGGTCATGCCCTTACGGCCACCATTTGCAGTCAGAGTGCAGTTCTTCCTGTAACGGTACTGGATTTGCCCGACCCGATCGTCGTGCATCCGCCAGGCGTTTGTCCGGGCGATATGAAACCCGTGAATACGACGGCAGGTTTTGCTGCCTACACTTGGTCGAGCGCCTCCGGTGTCGTACTGAGCAGTGTGGCGGTACCTGATTTGGGCGTAGGGGAATACGTGGTTTCGGTAACGGATGCCAATGGCTGTAAAGGCAATTCAAATTTTAAAATTGAAGCCTATCCTGTACCCAATGTAACGCTTACCACCGCACAGCCCACCGGCTTTTGCAATAATTCCCTATTTGTAAATATGACGGCGCTGGTGAATACCGACGGCGACTTCAGCTTTGCCTGGACACAAGACGGCGCTGCAATTGGTGGCAATACCGCAACCTATTCCAGCAATCAATACGGCGTGTACCAGGTTGAAGTAACCAATCAGTTTGCATGTAAAGCTTTGTCCAACAGCCTGTTATTGTTTAATTACTGCAACGGCGGCGGCGGCGCCTGCGGCTTCCCGGGGCATGGTAATCCGCCTTGTCCGGCAGGAACCGTTGAGATTCAGGTGGATCCGACTTTGCGTTGTGATTCGATTGAATTTCAGCTTTTAGGCGGGGCAAATTATATTTCCGGCTCTGCCAACTGGCTTTTTGGTATTTCCGGCGGCACGGTAGTGGGCACTGCCAACGCCATTGACAATCCGAATTTTATTTTTCCCAATGCCGGTAAATATTTGGTTTTGGTGAATGCGCAGGTAAGCGGATTTGGCCTTTGTACGGCTATTGACACGGTTGATATCGTAGCCAAAGCGCAATTTGAGCCCACCGTTGAATGCGCCGGAACGGGCACTACGTTTAAAGAAGTCAGCACCTATTTGCCTGCCTATTCGATTGCCGGATGGCAATGGAATTTTGGCGATCCGGCAAGCGGCGCGGCCAACAACAGCGCGTTGCCCAATCCAACCCATATTTATGCGACGGGAGCCAATTATCCGGTCGTGCTAACCGTCACCACATCTACCGGTTGTACCAGCACTGCAAGTATCAATATGGCAGTACCCGGCGGCTCTGCCTATACACTTTTGCCACCAACCGTACGTTGTGCCGGCAATGCCACGGAGTTTAATGCCGCCGCAACACTGGATATTCTGGAAACAGATTGGGATTTCGGTGATCCCGGCGATCCGGCAATTTTTACCGGCAACAGTATTCCCGTTTACCATAAATACAATACACCGGGCAATTACAACATCAGCGCGGTGAGTACAAATGCTTATGGATGTTCGGCAACGGCAAGTATCCCACTGACTATTTTACCCAATCCTTTAAATGGCACGATAACACCAGCCACACCACCGGCCATTTGTGAAGGCCAGACCCTCGGCCTCAGTGCGCCGGGCGGGGCAGCCATAGCCTGGGAATGGTCGAGTGGTGCTACCACACAGACCCTGACAGTTGGGGTGGAAGGTGTGTATGAAGTAACCCTGACGGACGCCAACGGATGCACTTTTATTCCGCCAGCCGTACGTGTGGAAGTGACGCCATCGCCGGAAGCATTGATCAAAGCGCTGCTTACGAATGCGCTGGATCAGGTGGTGGGTGTGAGCTATCCGACCCTGACGGCTTGTTACGGCGAAACAGTCACCTTGCAGGCAGAAGGCGCCGGATTTTACAGTTATTCCTGGTCGGGTGGCAACGGCAACCTCAGTACCGTTATCTTCTCTGAAGAACGTGGGAACCTGCTTCTGCCCGGCAGCTACAGCTACGTGGTTACGGTGACGGATTTCAGCACGGGTTGTACGGCGGTCACCGCGCCGTTTGGCGTGACCGTCAATCCAATACCGAGTGGCTTTAATATCAGCACCAGCAGCGCTTGTTTCAGTAGTAATCCGACCCTCACGTATGTCGGCCCGATAAATGCCAACTGGCAATATGTGTGGAGCAATAATGAACCCGGCACGAGTACGGTTGCGGAATATCCGGGGCTGTACACGATTAATGTCACTAATGAATACGGATGCAGTGCGATCAGCGACCCGCTGACTATTCTGCCCGGGCCCCCCGAGGCATCCATCCCTGCTGGTTGCCATACGCGTTGCAATCCCGATACTATTTGTTTGCCCAGCTTGCCCAATGTCGTTTCCTGGCAATGGTTCTTCAATGGCGCACCCGTGGCTGGCGCAACCGGGCCGGAATTTGTAGCGCAGCAAAGCGGAACCTACTATGCAGAAATGACAGATGCCAACGGCTGTATTGGCCAGTCTGATCCTTTATCGCTCGATTTATACACGGGTGTTGGTAATTTGAACGGTCAGGTTTGGGTGGATGTCAATAAAAACGACATCATTGACGCTGCGGATACCCTGATTTCGGGAATTGGCGTGTTATTAAATCAAAATGGCACTGCGGTAGGCAGTACTTTCAGCGCTGCCAATGGCGGGTACACGTTTGTGGGTATTCCTGCGCTGCAATACCAATTGAATATTGATCCTGCTACCTTGCCAGCTGGCTGGGTGGTTATTTCCGGTAATCAAAACGTCACGCTGAACGGCTGTGATGATGTGGAGCAGAATGATTTCCTTGTTCGTTTTCAATGCATCGCAAGTACTGCCAATGTGCAGTTGAGCGCTTGTGCAGGCAGTTCGGCCACTTACAACGGCACCGCCATAGCGGCCGGAACGACACAGCAATTTACCTTTACTACCGCTGCAGGCTGCGATTCAATTATTGTAGTAAATGTGCAAACCCTGCAACCCAGCGCTTCGAGCGTACAGCTGAGCGCCTGCCCGGGTAGTTCGGCCATGTATAACGGCACGGCCATCGCAGCGGGCAGTACCCAGCAATTTACCCTGATGAATGTGGCAGGCTGCGACTCCGTCGTAACGGTGAGTGTGCAAACCCTGCAACCCACTGCATCGAGTGTCCAACTGAGCGCCTGCCCGGGTAGTTCGGCCATGTACAACGGCACGGCCATCGCGGCGGGCAGTACGCAGCAATTTACCCTGATGAATGTGGCTGGCTGCGACTCCGTCGTAACGGTAAGCGTACAAACCCTGCAACCCACTGCATCGAGTGTCCAACTGAGCGCCTGCCCGGGTAGTTCAGCCATGTACAACGGCACGGCCATCGCGGCGGGCAGTACGCAGCAATTTACCCTGACAAATGTGGCCGGCTGCGACTCTGTCGTAACGGTGAGTGTACAAACCCTGCAACCCACTGCATCGAGTGTCCAACTGAGCGCCTGCGCAGGTAGCAGCGCTGTGTACAACGGCACGTCTATTCCGGCGGGCAGTACGCAGCAATTTACCCTGACAAATGCGGCCGGCTGCGATTCGCTTGTAACGGTGAGTGTACAAACAGCACAACCCAGTAGTGCCAGCGTCCAGTTAACGGCTTGTCCGGGTAGTACCGCTACTTATAATGGGGTTGCCATTCCGGTGGGCGCATTGATTCAGTTTACCCTGCCCAATGCCGCCGGTTGTGATTCCGTGGTGACCGTGAGTGTTCAGGCTTTAACGACTTCCAGCAGTACCTTGTCGGTGAGCGTTTGTCCGGGCGAACAATATCCATACGCCGGTTCGAGCGTGGCTATTGGAGAGAGCAAGGTGTTCACCCTGACGGCAGCGAATGGCTGCGATTCACTGGTGACAGTACAGGTTGCTTCCTATCCGTCTGCTGTTTTCCAACTGACGGCCAAACCCACTTGTCCGAACAGCAACACCGGTTCCGTGACGGCCATTCAAGCCGGCGGAAGTATAGCGCCTTATTTATATTCGATTGATGGACAGAGCTTTAGTGCCGATTCCGTATTTACACAACTGCGCACCGGCGCATTGACCATTACCATGGAAGACGGCAATGGATGCCGCTTTACAGAGAGCATTACGGTGCCTGCGCTGGAACCTTTGTCGGTTGTATTGCCCGATGGTATCATTTCCTGCGACAGCAGTAGTGTAACCTTGCAAGCGATTGTTCAAGGCGATACAACGGGCTTGAAATACCTGTGGTCGGATGGCTCAACAGCGCCATTCCTGAGCACCGGAAATATTGGGGCAGTTACCCTCGCCGTTCAGAATATTTGTGAAAGCAAAAATGTTGAGGCTCAGGTCAATTGGGCTGAAATACCGGCCGATCAGGGGTACTTTTATGTGCCCAATGTGTTTAAACCCAATGCTTCGGAGCTGGAAAACGCGCATTTTCGGGCCTATGCAGCCGGCGGATTAGTGGTGCGTACTTTCAAATTTGAAGTCTTCGACCGTTGGGGTAATCTCATTCACCGGGCCACACAACCCGAACAGGCCTGGGAAGGCAATTACCGCCAGAAAAAAGTGGATCCTTCCGTGTTGGTTTGGCGCTTGCAGGCTGAAATTGAACTTTGCGGCCGAACCATGACCATTAAACGCGAGGGCGATGTAACGGTGGTGCGTTAGCCCGGATTGTATTTCCTGGCGTGTATTTCGCGCAGATGTTATTGCTCATGAATTTCACAGATACGATAGAAAAAATCTGCGAAATCTGCGTGTTCATCTGCGCGATCTGCGGGAAATATATGCCGGGAAACACCTCTGTTTCTGCTGATTTGTCTAAAAAACAAAAGCAACTCATTTTATAATAGCACTTTTGCCATTCAATTTTTGAAGTGCATTTTATGGCAGAACAAATAGCTGGAAATACACGCGCACAGGCACAACGCAGCCCCGAAGAATTGGTGCTGATCGGGTATTTGTCGCAAATTGGATCAATTTCGGATGCAGAATTCGATCAGATTTTTAAATTGATCAAAGTGCGCTCCTACAAAAAAGGCAAATACCTCGTGCGCGAGGGCGGGCCGGGAGATACCTGTTACTTCGTGCTGCGCGGATGCGTAAGACAGTTCTATATCGTAGACGGAATCGAAAAAACGACAGCATTTTACACAGAAGGTATGCCCGTTTCGGCAACTTTTGTGTACGATAATCAGGCGTCGAAGTTTTTCCTGATTTGCAATGAAGATACCATGCTCATTGAAGGGAAAGCAGAAGATGAGAAAAAGTTTTTTGCCCAAATGCCGCGTATGGAAATGCTCAGCAGGGTAGGGGTGGAAAAAGAACTTCAGAAAAGCCACGAAAAAATGGCTGATTTTATCATTAAAAGTCCCGAAGAACGCTATCTGAATCTGCTGGAAACCCGCCCCGATCTCCTCGACCGCGTGCCACAATACCAGTTGGCGAGTTTTCTGGGCGTCACGCCTGAATCCCTGAGCCGTATCCGGAAACGGATCATGGTAAACGCTCGCTGATAGCTGATGACAATGAAAAAAATCTTCTGGACGCTGGCCATCATTCTTGCAATACTCATCGGGCTGTACCCCGCTGCTTACTTTTTTATGCGCGACAGCGACGGCCTGCTCGCTACCAAAACAGCCGAATTACTGGCCGACAAGCTGTGGCGTTTTGCTTTTTATGCCCATATTTTTCCGGGCGGACTGGCCCTGCTCAGCGGCTGGCCGCAGTTCATCCCAAGCTGGCGAACGCTGAAACCACACTGGCACCGCAACCTCGGAAAAATTTATATACTGAGTGTTTTAATCAGCGGTTTGGCAGGCTTGTACATCGGTTTTTATGCCACCGGCGGTTTAGTCTCGCAAACCGGGTTCATCGCGCTGGCGCTTGTCTGGCTCTTTACTACGCTCGGTGCTTTTTTGAAAATTAAAAAAGGCTTGGTGGCCGCCCACGAACGCTGGATGATTTTCAGCTATGCCGCCACCTTTGCCGCCGTAACGCTTCGCCTCTGGTTGCCCATGCTGATTGCTTTTTTTGAAGGCGATTTCGATGCGGCTTACCCGATTGTGGCGTGGTTGTGCTGGGTGCCGAATATGGCGGTGGCCTGGTGGTTGGTACGGCGCTAAGCACCATGCATCACTATGTTTTTTATTTTTACCTTTGACAAATATTACTAAAACTCAGGCGCGAAGCCATTCGTGCATTCGTGGCAATCCCAAAAAGTAGCCACGAATGCACGAATGATGCTATGCCCAAATCCCCTAAAGCACTAAACCCCCAAAACACCTTAAACACTAAAACATTGCACCATGCGTCTCTTGCTCCTCCTTCCTTTCCTGCTGCTGCTTGCCTGTACCGGCAGCCGCGATGCGGCCTCTCAACGCCAGGCCCGACAAATCCTGCGTACCACGCCGGTTATTGACACGCATATTGATTTTCCCTGGAGCATGGTGGAGCGCAAGGAATGGTATCAGCCTGGCTATACGGCGCTTGCCCTCAAGCATCCCGGCGGCGATTTCGACTACGAACGCGCCAAACAAGGCGGTTTGTACGGGGCATTTATGTCCATTTACATTCCCGCTGCTTATCAAAAGCAAAAAGGCCGTTCCAAAGAGGTGGCCGATTCGCTGATAGATATGGTGCACGCCATTGCCAAAACTTTCCCGCAAAACTTCGCCTTAGCCCTCCGCGCCGAAGATGTGGAACGCAATTTTACCAAAGGCATCGTCTCGCTGCCCATGGGTATGGAAAACGGCGCACCCATGGAAGCCATCAGCGATGTGGCCTATTTCCATCAGCGCGGCATCCGCTACGTCACACTCGTGCACAGCCGCGACAACCAAATTTGCGATTCCTCCTACGATACGCTGCATACGCATGGCGGACTGAGCGCTTACGGCCGTCAGGTAGTGCAGGAAATGAACCGCGTGGGCATTATGGTGGATGTGAGCCACCTCTCCGATGAATCCATCTGGGATGTGGTGGAAGTAGCGCGCAAGCCCCTCATTGCCACCCACAGCGCCTGCCGGCATTTCACGCCCGGCTTCGAACGCAATTTGTCGGATACCCTCATCCGCGCCATCGCCCGCACAGGCGGCGTGGTGCAGGTGCCTTTCAGCCATTATTTCCTCAGTACGCAGGCCCGCGCCGAGTTCAAAGCCGCTGAAGAAATTATGAAAGCCAAAAAATTAGATGAAAACTCGCCCGAAGCACGCAAATTCATGCGCAAACAACTCGCCAAAGGCAGCATCAGCGTCAAAACCGTGGCCGACCATATCGACCGTTTGAAAAAATTAGTGGGCGTGGATTACATCGGTCTGGGCGGCGATTTCGACGGCGTGGGCCTGGCGCTCCCGCCCGATCTGGCCGACGTGAGTATGTACCCCAACCTCATCGCCGAGCTGCTGCGCCGAGGCTACACCGAGGCCGAAATCAAAAAAATCTGCTACCAAAACACCATCCGGGTCTGGAAAGCCAACGAATAATGCATTACTATTTCGCCCTCGACCTGCAACCCGATCCGGAACTGATCGCCGCTTACGAGGAACAGCACCGAAAGGTGTGGCCTGAAATTCTGCTCAGCATCCGCGAGGCCGGTATTTTGCGCCTGGAAATTTATCGCGTGGAAAACCGCCTGTTTATGGTCATGGAAACCACAGCAGATTTTTCATTTGAAAAAAAAGCCGCCGCCGATGCCGCCAACCCGGTCGTGCAGGATTGGGAAACGCTCATGTGGCGTTACCAGCAGGCGTTGCCCGGCTCCGCGCCAGGAGAGAAATGGCGCCGGATGGATTGTATTTTTAAATTGTAAATCTATCGGCTCACCACGAGGCGAAGGGCGCCCGTGAAAAAAGGTTCCGTGCGGAAATGCCCGAATTTGCGATCCCATTCGCCGGAAGCCAGTTCCTCCGCCAAGCGGCTGGCTAATATTTCCTCCAAACCTTCGGGCAAAAAGCCCCAGGCCGATTGCGCCTTGCGCACCTGCGGCTCCAGAAACGCTTCGGGCCGGCCATAAAACGCCTCCTGAAAACCATCCACACAATCTAACGGAATGGGCACCGGAATCACTTCCGTTTGTCCGCCTAATGCAGCAGTAATACGCTGAATCGTCGGGTAGCGCGCGCGTTCCACCGCGATCAGTTCCGGAAAATACTGTGCATTCCAGAATACCTCCAAGGCATCCGGGTCGAAGCTCATAACGACTACCGGGCCGCGGGTGACGCGGCGCAACTCCGCCAGCCCTTTTTCAATATCGGGCCAGTGATGCACCGTTACCATCGCCATACAGGCGTCGAAACTCCCATCGTCAAAAGGCAAGTGGTCGGCTTTGGCATTGATGGCGGGCACTTTGCCGCGTTCAAGGCGTTGGGCGCGCATCACGGCGGAAGGCTCCACCGCCACCACATAGCGGTCGGCCGGCTCATAAGAACCTGCGCCTGCGCCAACGTTCAGGATGGTTTGGGCCGCTCCCAGGGCCTTATGCACATAGGCCTCAATGCGTGGGTCGGTGCGGCGATGCCCGGCATATTGGTGGCCGTGGGCGTCGTAGTTGAAGGCTGGGTTGGAGATTTGCATGACGTATTATCCAATTAAAAACACCGCTGGCAACTTATCCAGCGAAGGTATTTGTCCCTTTTTCCACATCGAAATCGGCAAACTCCGAATCAGCTCCCCGGCGCCGGAAATATCCTGGGCGACGGCGAAGCGGGTGTCCGGACTGAGGCTTTCCAGCGCGGTTTCCAGCACCATTTGCGAGCGGTAAGGGGTTTCTATAAAGAGTTGGGTTTGCTTGTTCTGACGGGCAGTCTGCTCCAGGCGGCGCAAATCGCGGGCCAGCTCTAAGCGTTTGGGCGACAGGTAACCGTGGAAAGTAAAGGATTGGCCGTTCATGCCCGAAGCCATAATGGCCAGCAGCAGCGAGGAAGGGCCGACGAGTGGCACTACGCGCACACCGTCCTGATGGGCCATGGCCACCAAGCCCGCGCCGGGGTCGGCGATGCCCGGGCAACCAGCCTCCGAGAGCAAGCCCACCGATTTGCCGGCGGCAATGGCTTCGCGGAAAACCGTTCGGGCCGCTTCGCAGATTTTCCCCGTGCTGTGCCCGCCCGGCTCAATTTCTTCAAAAATCATTTCCTGAATCGGGCGCACAGGCTCCATGCTTTTGACAAAGTGCCGGGCTGTTTTGGCGCGCTCCACGATGAAGGTATCCAATTCGCGTACGATTTCGGCCACATAGGGCGGTATCGTGTGTGCGGCGTTTTCAGCAATAGGGGTAGGAATAAGGTAGAGACAAGGCATAGCAGTTATTTGGCCAGCATGGATTCGAGTTGTTGGTCGCGTTGGTCTTTTTGGCTGATTTTGCTCACCCATTGGCGGGCGAGCGCTTCGTTGCCTACTGCGGCGGCCATAATGCCGCAGAGGGAAAAAACCGCGTCGTCGAGGGATTTGAAATTTTGCTCGGTTTTAAGGCCGACAATCCCTTGTACTTTTTGAAAACCGGTGTTGCCGGCAATCATTTTCTGAGTAAAAACATAATTCGCATCGAGTTGCACTTCGCTGCCCTCCTTGACATACAAACCAAAAATGACCATATCGGCGCCGCAGTTGTTGCCAATTTGACGGGCGGCACTGTCGTCTATGCCTTTTTTAAGCGATTGATCGTCCAGAATTTCCACATCAAGGGTGAAACGGTTGTTGCGCGCCACCTCGCGGATGCGGTTTTGTAAAAGCAGTTCCGGACTGGCGTCGTCGCCGCTCACTTTCTGAAAAGGCAGGAGCAGCACACGCCCGCGCGGCACCTCAAATTCGGGGCATTGGTAACTGTTTTTGGAGGAAAAAGACTTATCGCCACCGCGCATAAATCGCATCCCGATAAAAATACCGAGCAGCAGTAGAACGGCGCCGCCGATATACCAGATGCGTCGGGAATTATGGGAAATTGATTTGTTTTGTCCGGAGAAATTGCGGCCATTTTGCAAATCCGCCAGCAATTGCGACAGGCTGTCGTTGATGCGGTTGTATTGCTGCTGCGCCTCCAAAGGAGAAATAATGCCTTTGATTTGCTGTTGGCGCACGGCATTATAATTTGCTTCCAACACATTCAGCGTTGGCAAGGCAGCATTAAATTTCGGGTGAGCGCTCAAAAATGCCTGTAGCTGTTGTAGCGCCTCGCCCGTATCACCACTGCGAATAGCAGTGCTTACCGCTTTGAAAATTGCTTCATCAGACATGCGCAGGTGTTTGTTTAGTGTTTTGGTGTTTAAGGGTTTAAGTGTTTTAGGAATGGGCAAAATTCGTATATTTTTGCGAAAAACCTACTTCCTAAAACACTTAAACCCCAAAACCCCAAAACCCCAAAACACCAAAACACCAAAACACCAAAACACCAAAACACCAAAACACCAAAACACCAAAACACTCCTTTAGCCCCTTACTTCCTGCTTTGGCCGTCTGTTGCGGTTTTGGCGGCGACGCTTGTTGGCCGGTTTGCGGTTCGGGTCGTTGAAACTGCTCTGGCCCGCACCTGGCGCGGCATTAACCCTGGTGGGCATCGGCTCTGCCGGCATGGCGATGGGCGCACGGGCGCTCAGTGTCGGGGTGGGTGTCACGGGTACTTTTTGCCCGATCAGGCGCTCAATATCGCGCAGGTAAGCGCGTTCTTCGCCATTGCAGAAAGAAATGGCCTGTCCGCTGGCGCCGGCACGGCCGGTACGGCCAATGCGGTGCACATAGGTTTCGGGGATATTGGGCAGTTCGTAGTTGAGTACGAACGACAGCTCGTCGATATCAATACCGCGGGCTGCAATATCAGTAGCGACCAATACGCGGCTGGTACCTTTTTTGAAATTGTTGAGGGCGTTCTGGCGGGCCGTCTGCGATTTATTGCCGTGGATGGCATCGGCGCGAACGCCGGCGCGGTTCAGGGTTTTTACCACTTTGTCGGCACCGTGTTTGGTGCGGGTAAATACGAGCAGCGAGCGGATGGCTTCGTCGTCGAGCAGGTGAAGCAACAGATCGTTTTTGTCATTTTTTTCAACAAAATAGATCGTTTGCGATACTTTTTCGGCGGTAGAGGAAACCGGCGTTACTTCCACTTTTACCGGATCGCGGAGGATACCGGAGGCTAATTTTTGAATTTCGGGCGGCATGGTTGCCGAGAAAAGCAGGGTCTGGCGTTTTTCGGGGAGTTTGGCGATTACCCGGCGAACGTCGTGGATGAAGCCCATGTCGAGCATGCGGTCGGCCTCATCGAGGACGAACATTTGCAGGTCTTTGAGGTGAATGTAGCCCTGGTTCATCAGGTCGATGAGTCGGCCCGGTGTAGCTGTCAGAATATCAACCCCTCGTTCGAGGCGATCTGTTTGCGGTTTTTGCCCGACGCCTCCAAAAATCACCGCGTGGCGCAAGCCGGTATGGCGGCCGTAGGCGGCAATGCTTTCGTCGATCTGGATGGCCAGCTCGCGGGTAGGCGTAAGAATAAGGGCGCGGATTTTGGTGTTTTTTTGCGGACCTTGTTCGTAGAGTTCCTGCAGGATGGGGATGGCAAAAGCGGCTGTTTTTCCGGTACCGGTTTGGGCGCAACCGAGGAGGTCTTTGCCCTGAAGCAGGTGCGGAATTGCTTGTTGCTGAATGGGTGTGGGCGTGGTGTAGCCTTCCGTCTGGAGGGCCTTGAGGATCGGCTGAATAAGGCCGATTTGATCAAAAGTCATTAAAATGTTAATTCAAGAGCGGCTGACGGCGACGTGTACTCTAAAAAGCGATCAGCCTGTGGATTGTGGTAAGAATGCGTACGTCGCACAAATGCTGGACTAAAACTCTACCTAACTGATAGTCAGGGATTTAAACTCTAAATCATTTGACACATTCCATTAATCTCTTACAAAGGTAGGCTTTTTTGCGGAATTGGCGGCAACTAATTCTCCTAACGCCTGTTCCTTGTGCTTATGCCTGCTTGCAGCGCTTCAAATTCTTATAACATTTTGGAAACAACAAACGCCCAACGCATCGCCCTGCGGCCTCAGCTAAACCTGCCTGCTGGCAAATCAGGCCCGGAAGAGACTTTTCAGAATGATACCCTGCGGCCCATACTCAAGTTGCAACATCCTTTGTTGTTGCAATTGTTTGCGGCGTATGTGCAAAAACGCAAGCCGAGGCTGATGCAAATGGCCGATAATGACCGCGCGGAATGGATACGCGAAGTACTGCGCAATGACCTGCGCCTGCGCAACCAACTCTGCGGCATGGTGATGGGTATGTTTACGGAAACAGAAATGCAGTGGTTTTTAGACAATGAAGCCGAAGCGATGCAACGCTTAGCGAGCCTGCTGACGCAGCGGGTGATGAGCGCTTATTGAGTGAAATGCTTCACTTTTTTTCACTGAAACGCGCTATTATTTTTGTAGCAAAAAACGATCATGAAAAAAACTTACCTGCTCCTGCTCTTTGTTCTTGCTTCTAACCTGCTTAACGCGCAAACAGGCATTTCCAAACAGGATACCACCTGGGCATACGGAGAGATTGTGGGGGTATTACAGAAACTCGAAAAGTACTCAAAAATTGTAGTAGATGTTAGCCAGACTACGGCACTTTGGGCGGTTGCACCCGCCTTGCCCATTGACCCCAAAAGTGGTAAACCCCTGAGATTTGAGACTATGGCGGATGCTATGAATTATATGAGCAGTCAGGGCTGGGAATTATATCTCGTAACCTCGGAAATGTACAGCCAGACAACCACGTCAATGTACAGTCAGACAAGCTCCGAGCATCACTGGATTATCCGCCGGAAAGTTGTACGGAATGCAGATGGGAAGTTTGTGCCAGTGGAATGAAAACTACTACCGCCACACCGCCAACACCCCCAGGCACGCAGCACCAATCCACGCATATCGCGCGGCCTCATACAGGCCCGTCGCATGCGCGTACGCGCCCGCGCCCGTGAGCGCTGCCGCCAGCACGGCATAGCTGAGTTTGCGCAGGCTTTTAGCGATCAGCTTTGCAGCCCGCTCGGTATCGGGCTGCCGCACCTCGGTGTCGCCGGCACGCACTTTGCGCAAGGTGCGCTGCACCTCATCGGGCAAAGAAATGGCCCCCATAAGCGTGCGCTTCGCCACATTGCGTATATAACCCAGCGAACCGCCCTGCTTTTTCAGGATGTAATCGCGCATAAAGGGCCGCACCACCTCCAGTGGATTAAAACCCGGATCAAGGCTGTTGGAAATGCCGAGTAAGAGGGTAATAGTACGGTTGAGCAATACATATTCTTTGGGTACCTGCACGGTAGAGGAAATACCCCGAAATCCGATATCGCGAATCAGGTCGGCGAGGCTGTTGTTGAAAGGATTGACCTTGATGTCGCGGAAATTCAGGCCCTCAAATTCCACTTCATTTTGAATGAAATTACGCATCGCATTAATCATACGTTTGGCCATGCGCTCGGCGTCGGGGCCGTCGGCAATTAAACCGATCTTCCGGCAGGCATCTATCATTTCCTCCTGATTGTTTTTCACGGCCGCCTCAATCAGTTCGGTGATACCCTCGCGCATATTCGGCGGCAGGGTGGCTGTGGCGCCAAAATCGAGCAAAACGAGCGTGCCGTCGGGTTCCACCAGCAGGTTGCCGGGATGCGGGTCGGCGTGGTAATAGCCGTCGCGGAAAACCATCTGGCACCAGGCCTGAAACAACCGGCCCAGCAATTCCCGGCGCTCAATACCCCAGGCGTCGAGTTGTTCGGTTTCCGTAATTTTTACGCCGGCATGAAAAGTAGTGGTCATCACCCGGCCAGTGGAATATTCCGGATGTACAAATGGAATTTTTATCTTGCTTTCTCCGGAAAGTTGGGCCGCAATTTGCGTCATGGCCCGGGCTTCATTGTCAAAATCCAGCTCTTCTTCGATCATTTTCCGGATTTGGGTGTATAAATAATCCATCCCCTTGATGTCGAAAAACCAGGCGCCGAGCTTGGTGAGCCGCTGAATAATATCCAAATCCACAGCCGCTACGCCTTCAATGCCGTAATGCTGCACCTTGACCACCACTTCCGTGCCGTCGTGCAGGCGCGCGCGATGCGCCTGACCAATAGAAGCGGTAGCGATGGGTTCGGGATTGAAAAAGGCAAAGAGTTCCTCCGGTGTTTTACCCAATTCCTCCAGTATACGCTTCCGCACGGCCTCGTAGGGCTGCGCCGGCATCCGATCCTGCAAGGCTTCCAAAGGTTTTTGGAAGGCTTCCGGCAGGAAATTGGACATAATGGACAACAATTGACCAACCTTGATAAACAAGCCTTTAAGCTCAAGAATAGTCTTTTTTACCCGTTCGGCATTGCGGATATGCAGCGGCCCTATCCGGCGTTCGTACCAGCGACGCCCGCGCAAACGACGCATCCAGCCCAACCAAAGATAGGAAAAGGTAACCCGCAGAGCCGTGGCATAAGCCCGGCGAACCCGGTACGCCGGGGAGTATATTTTTTGCATACGCAAACGTACTGGAAAGGAACTAATCGCACAAATTTCCGGTTCTTTGCTCCAACATCATACAAACGAAGCCCTGACGTATGAGGAATGTCCTGTCACTCCATTGCCTTCAAAAAACCTTTATTCAAACAATAAATATCCTTCAAAGTTGTAAGCCCGCAAATGCCGGGGCTTCTCGTAATACGCACAGTAAGCAAAGCGCGCAAGCCCTGAAATTCCTGTACTTTGTATTGTTCTGCCTCCTGCCCGTCGGGCTTTCCGCTCAAATTACCCGTGCAGCACATCAGGAAAAATACCGCATTGAGGTGGCACATACGGAAACGACATTTAAAATTGACGGCGCCCTCGATGAATCGGAGTGGCAAAAAGCGCAACCCGCCTCCAATTTTAGCATGAAATGGCCCCGCGACGGCGGCCCGGCGCCCGAACAAACCGAAGTGCGCTGCCTGTTTAATGATAAATTCCTGTACATCGGCATCACCGCCTGGGATTCTTCGCCCAATTATGTCATTCAAAGCCTCAAACGCGATGTCGGCTACTGGGATTCCGATGGCGTGGCCGTACTGCTCGACCCTGCCAATGCCGCCGTAAGCGGGTACTTTTTCGGCGTCTCCCCCAAAGGCGTACAAACCGAAGCGCTCGTGGCTGCCGGCAACGACGATATGGACACCAACTGGGACAATACCTGGTGGGTGGAAACCAAAACCTATGCCGACCGCTGGACGGCTGAATATGCCATCCCCCTGCGCATTTTACGCTTCAAAGAAGGCCAGCAAACCTGGGGCATCAACATCATCCGGAACGACCTCAGCAATGGCATTTACTCCACCTGGGCGATGGTGCCTTTTCAATTCGACGGCATCGACCTGGGCTGGTGCGGCGCCCTGCACTGGGCCGAAACCCCCAAACGGGTAAAAGGAAATTACAACCTCGTCCCCTATCTCAGCGGCGGTATTCAACGCGACTACGAAGCAGGCGATGCGGCAAAGGCAGTGGGTGGCGCGGGCTTGGATGCCAAAATCGGTATCGGCTCGGGCCTCAACCTCGATGTGACGGTCAATCCCGATTTTTCGCAAATTGAAATTGATGAACAGGTGGTAAACCTGACGCGCTTTGATGTACAACTGCCCGAAAAACGCACTTTTTTCCTTGAAAGTGCCGATATTTTTGCCAATTTCGGTATCCCGCCCATCCGGCCTTTTTTCTCGCGGCGTATCGGCCTGAACGACAACGGACTGCCCCTGCCCATCATCGGCGGATTGCGGCTCACCGGCAACCTCGACGGGCGTACCCGCATCGGCGCACTCACCATGCAAACCGCCGCCAAAAGCGGAACACCCTCGCAAAATTATTCGGCCCTTTCCATGCGGCGTACCATCAAAGGACGCTCCACGGTGGCCGGGTATTTTTTAAATCGGGAAAACTTTCAGGATGGCGAATGGTCCAAATCCCAGTATAGCCGCAACGCCGGTTATGAAGGCAATGTGGTGTCGGCCAACGGGCGCTGGGAAGGCTGGTTTGCCCAGCATTTTTCCTTTCGCGACGACAGTAAAAAACGCAATTTCTGGATGAACGGCGGTTTCAATTATGCCACCAGGAAGTTTAATTTTCTGCTGGATATGGCCCACATGGGCGACAACTACCGCGCCGATCTGGGTTTTGAAACGCGTATTCAGAATTATGATGTACTGCGCGATACGGTGCTGCGCATCGGGTACAATTTCATTTATTCACAATCCAACTATCGCTTTTTTTCTTCGGAAAACAAGTCTTCCAGACTGAATTTTATAGAACTCGGGATGGAGTTGTTTCAGGTGTTTAACCCCGATGCCACGCTTAATGAATCGAGCAACAATATCTCGGCGGAATTCAATTACAAAAACACAAGTTCCATCAGGGTGTATTTTAATCCCAACTGGGCCAATGTGCCCGTTGCGTTTAAATTTGACGACGAAGCGGATCTTGAAAAATGCCCGCCCCTGCCCGCGCAAGCGTATAGTTTTCAGAACGGCGGGATAGAATGGGGTTCGGATTACCGCAAACGGTTTGTATTGAACTTGGAGGGCACTGTTGGCGGTTTTTACAATGGCAAACAGTACAGTGGCAGTGCAACCATCTCCTGGCGTTATCGCACGCTCGGTACGCTGCGCCTGAGCGCGCAGTATAATTTGCTGGATTTCCCGGAGCCGTATTGTGATGTGGTGCTGTTCAATCTGACGCCTCGGGTGGAGGTGTTTTTTAGTAAAAAATTATGGTGGACAACCTTTGTGCAATACAATACACAAGCCGATAATTTCAATATTAACAGTCGCTTGCAATGGCGTTTCCGACCCATGAGCGATTTGTTTGTGGTGTACACCGACAACTACAGCGCTTCTGCCGGAAATGTTAAAAGCCGTGGCTTAGTAGCCAAGGCTAATTATTGGTTTTGATGGGTTTCCCTCGCAGATCGTGCAGGTTTGATAGTTATCTGCACGGATCTGCGAGGAAAAAAGCAAATTACTGTTTGGCGTATTTGGCCGGATCTTCTTTGAAGGTCTCTTTACAGCCCGGGTTGCAGAAACCGTAAATTTTGCCTTTGTAATGAGCGGTATCTTCCACGGTAGCGCGGTCGACACTCATTTCGCAAATCGGATCCATGTCGCCAGCCCAGACTAATGCCGTTTTGGCAGCAGCGGTTTTAGGTGCTGTTGTCGGGTTGCTGCCCGGGGTAGCGGCAGTGGGTGTTGCCGTATTTGCCGCAGCCGGACTTGCAGTGTTTTCAGCGGGCATTACAGCAGGCGCCGCTTGTTGTGGTGCGGTGCTTTGCTCGCCTTGTCCGGCGTTATTTTGCTGACCGCAGCTGCCCAGCAACAAAGCCAGGGCAAAAGCGGGGATAGAAAGTTTGCGCATAAAAAAGCATTAAAGGTAAAATGTACTCTTTCAGGGAGCCATCTGTTCAGAGGCTCCCTGAAAGAGCAGCTGTTATCAGTGCATACATTTTTCCACCAACTGATGGAAACGTTCGTGCAAAGCCGTGAGGGCCTTGGTAAGATCTGCTTCTGACTTTTTATTTTTTACCATTTTATCCAGCGATTTGGATTCTTTGGCTAATAAAGACAGAATTTTCTTCACGCCCGGCTTGTTGTAGCTGGCCGGAATAGCAGATTTTTTCAGGGCAATGGCTTTTTCCACCATTTCGCCCGAACGTGCCATAATGGGTTTCAAATCACCCTTTTCAGCCGGGTGAAAGGTTTGCGACATGACGGTGTGGAAAGATTCCAACGCCGGCCATTCTTCTTTTTGTTGGGCAAAGCCAACCATCGCCATGAAGGCGAACAAAGCGGTAAAAAGTGCTTTTTTCATGTGAATTGAATGGTTATGAGTATTAGGTGATTAATTCCGGATGATTTTTCCAGTGTGTATCGCATCGCCTTCAAAAACACGCACTTCGTAGCAGCCGGCAGGCCACTGACTCAGGTCAAGCTCCTGACGCGTTGAATGTACACCGCTGAACGTCTTGAGCAGTTTTCCCTGCAGGTCAAAAAGTTCGATCCGGGCAATGGTTGCGCCGCTTTGCAGGCTGATTTGTGTACGGGCCACGCATGGATTTGGCGCAATGTCAAGCGCTGCAAAGGTATTGGCTTCTACGGAACTCGTCGTGCCTTTTGTCACAGTATTATTCGCAGTGATCAGCCACAATTCAGGATCAATTTGCGCATTTTCTACTTCAAATGGCAGTGAAATGCTGAATTGTTGTCCCGATGCAGTATGCTGTACCACCAGAGTGGTATCGCCCTGCGGGCCAAAAAAGCGAATCGGAACGGGCATTTCAAAAAAGCTGACGCTGGGGTGCGATTGCGTTTGGCTGAGTGTCAGGCTGAGTTGTTTGCCCGCATCCTGCGACCACAACAGCTGGTAAGAAGGGTAGCCCTGGCCGTAGTACCAATCGGCAAAATATTCCGTCAGATTCTGGCCACTCGCGGCCTCCAGGTGCGCTTTAAATTGCGGCGTAATAGCGTAATTAAAGCGGCGCGCTTCGAGGTAATTGCGCACGCCCTGGAAAAATGCTTCATTGCCCAATTTCCAGCGCAGCATGTGCAGCAGGTAAGCGCCTTTGTTGTAGGTGAGGCGTCCGGAAAAAATACGCCCCACGCTGCTCGTATCATCCACACGCACCGAGCCGCCGGCTTGTCCGGTAATGCTGTTGATACGGCCCTGCTTCCAGGGTGTCCAGTCACCGGGATGAAAACGTTCGCGTGAAATACCTTCCAGATAAGTGGCAAAACCTTCGTTGAGCCAGATGTCTTCCCAGGAGCCGCAGGTCACCATATCGCCAAACCACTGGTGCGCCAGCTCGTGCGTGAGCAGCCCCCAACTGTAATTTACCACATAACTCATGGTCTGGTGTTCCATACCGCCGCCCCAGCCAAACTGCGCGTGGCCATATTTTTCCTGATAAAAAGGATAGGTTACAAACAGCGAATCATAGAACTGTAGCGCGCGCACCAACTCGCCGGTGCCCGATTGCGCCGCCTGCAATTGCTCCGGGTACACATAATTGAGCATGGGCATGGTGACGCCGTTTTTCAGCGGAACATTGTCAGTGTACTGCACATAATTGGTCACTGCAATGGCAATCAGGTAAGGTGCAATCGGGTAGCGGTGTTGCCAATGATATACCGCTTCGTTGCCATCGGCCACTTCACCGACCAATTTGCCGTTGGATGCCGCGCGATAAATACCCGGCGTGCGGATGAAAACATCCAGCGAATCAATTTTATCGGTCAGGCCGTTTTTGCAGGGCCACCAGTCTTGCGCGCCATAAGGTTCGGAGAGCGTCCAGAGAATAGGCGTGCCATTATGTGAGCTTTGGATAAACGACCCAAATCCGCCGGAAGGCGGTGCGCCGTGGTAGCGGATGCTCAGCGAGTCCAGGGTGTTGAGGGCCAGCGCTGCCGGAAGCTGTATGCTCAGCCCATAATCGCCACTTTGCGTAAACGGCAATACCGTGCCGTGGTACTGCACCGCATCTACGGTAAGTTGGGTAGACAAGTTGAATTCAAGTTGATCCAAACCGTCAATTTTACTGGTAAAATACGCCGTTGCAGCACCGGAAATGCTGTAAACCGCCGGATCAATATACCATTCAAAGCGATAATAATGGAGATCGAACGACAAGTCTTCAAAAGTACTCAGGCCGCGTGCATGTGCCAGCTGAAATTGCGCCTCGGCCTTGCCGCAGTGGGTGTGTTCGCTCTCCTGCGCAAGCGCGGGTATTGCAAAAAAGGGAATCAACAAAAAGGCCGTTCCAATAACCATGCAGGCGGAACGAAAATGGAAAAAAGAAGGCATAAGTTTGAAAAGCAAGAAAGGTTAAACCATGATGCGCCGGAAGGCGAAAACCTCTGCAAAATACGGGTAAAAACAGGTGCCGTCGGTCAATGCATGGTCAAATCGGCGCAATTGTCTGTTAATGGCAATCAGGACAAGCGCGAGTACTGCCCGCAAAATTGCAAAGCCCTTTTTTCCGACCAGGAAAACTCGCGGTCGCCACGGGCACGGAAACCGCAATGGCCGCCACCTTTGGGCATTTCCAAATGAAAAAAATCGTGTTCGCGGGCAATATCTACAGGATAGCAGGAAGGGGGTAAAAACGGATCGTTTTCGGCGTTGACCAGCAAGGTTGGGCGACGAATGCCGGCCACATAATTTTTTACAGAGGCTTGCTGGTAAAAATCGGCGAGGTTGCGGAATCCGCAAATGGGCACGCTGAACAGCTCGTCGAACTCACGCCAGCGCCGGATACTTTTTAGTCTGGAAATTTCTAATTTACCCGGATGTAGCTGGTGTTTGGCGCGTATTTTCTGGTGTAAAGCGCCCAAAAAACGCTTTTTATAAATGATGTTGTCCCAGCGATCAATGCGGTCAGCGCCGTCGGCAATATCGCAGGGCGAGGAAAAAGACACAGCTGCTATCAGTTCTTTCGGCGCGTTGTCGCCCAGTACGCCGAGGTATTTCATGTTGATATTTCCACCCATGCTGAAGCCGATGAGGGCAATTTCCCGGTAATGGCCGCTGCTGCGAATATGTTCCACTACCGAAGTAATATCTTCCGTATCGCCGTGGTGGTAGAGGCGAAAAGCGCGGTTCATCTCGCCGGAGCAGGAGCGGCAGTTCCAGGCCAGCACATCCCAGCCGTTCTGATGGAACAGCTTGGCCATACCCAGCATATACTGACGCTGCGTATCGCCTTCGAGGCCATGCGTGAGTACCACGATGCGTTGATGACCGGCGCGCAGCCAGTCGAGGTCTAAAAAATCCTGATCGGGAGTGAAAATACGTTCGCGGGTATAGTGTACGCCGCGCACCTTTCGGAGTGCGCCGGGAATGATGGTCTGTAAATGTCCGTTGAATTGCGAAGGCGGCGGGCCGGGCCAGGAAGAAGGAAAAAACACTTTTTGATAACGATGAACTATGAACTATGAACGATGAGTGAATTTTTGATTTTGGATGTTGAATTTTGGATTAATTTTCAAGTGTTTAAGACATCAAACATCAAGCATTAAAAATCCAAAATCAATTCATCGTTCATCACTCATCGTTTATCGCTCTTAAATGTATTTTGTTTGATTTTTGTCGTTGACGATGTCTTTGAGTTCTTTGAGGTAGGCGTATTGTTCGGGCATGATGCGTTTGAGGGCATCTTTGACGGCGAAGAAAGCACCTTTATCGAGTTCGGGCAGCAGGTTTTTGATATGCTGTTTGGCTTTTTCTTTGGCTACGCGGTAGTCTTCGTACATGAGGGCACGCAGGGAGGGCAGTTCGTGCCAGTCGGCCTCCACGGCTAAAGCTTTGCGGGAAACACCGTCGGCATTGGTCACGGGGTCGAGTTCAATGCAGTTGAGCAGGCGGGAGGCATCGGCCTCTACACCGGTATCAGGGGCCTGAAGCAGGCCTTCTGCTTGTTCGGGATTGACCAGAAATACCTCTAATCCGTTCTCACGGACGCGATAAATGATCACATCGATGGGTTGTTGTGCTGACATACTACACGTATTTGAAGCTTAAACAAAAGCTTGCTGAAAAGGTTCAAAGGGTTAAACAAAATTTGATTTTTGATACTTTTAAATCAAAAAACAAGTATTTTTTCTTTTTGTGTTTCAAATTTTTTTGAAAACAAAAACAAGTGAAAGTACTTGTGCTGAATAATGTGCCTGCAAAGAACGGGAAAAAAAAGGAAAGCACATGAAAAATCAGTTATCAGTTATCAGTCAACAGTTATCAGTCAACAGGGTTGTCATGCTGAGGACTCCGGCCGGGCCCGGCCACCAAACCAGAAATGAACCATTAGAGCGTGTCGCTTAAGCTCAATTTCCCGCAGAATTCGCAGATTGACGCGCAGATCGCGCAGAATGATTACGCTTGGCTACGCAGATAACATAAAAAAAATCTGCGCGATCTGCGAGCAAATCTGCGAATTCTGCGGGAAATTGATCTTTGGAACTTATGATTCTGACAAATTTCATATCCCATTTCGCTGATCAATTTTGATAATAATTGATTGATTATCAATTATTAAGCGCAATCACGAAATTGTGGTTCATTAGTAGCGATAGCGAAGTATCTGTCCAGGGGTAGGCAGGAAGTCCGGCTTCGTGATAACGCTTGGCCGGATGTTTCGCTATCGCTCAGCATAACAACCCTGTTAACTGTTCACTGCTGACTGATAACTGAAAAAAGCAAAGGGCGCCGGCAAAACCGGCGCCCCCTTCACATTCGGTCCTTCCTGAGCCGAACGTATAGCAAGCATATTTTTTACTGGAGCACGACTTCGCGTTCGTGCATCATTTTGCGAATGTTGATCAGGGCGTAGCGCATACGACCGAGGGCGGTATTGATGCTGACGCGGGTGAGCGAGGCAATTTCCTTGAAGCTCATGTCGGCATAGTGACGGAGCACGACCACTTCGCGTTGCTCGGGCGGGAGCGAATCCACGAGTTTGCGGATGCGGTTGTGGGTTTCGCTGCGCATGATGATGGAGTCGGCGCCTTCGTCGCCGTGGCGCAAAACCTCAAAAATGTCGAACTCGTCGGAGGGATTGATGTGTGCGCGGCGTTTGTGGCGGCGGTGGTAATCCACACACATGTTGTAGGCAATACGCATTGCCCATTGCACGAATTTACCTTCGTGGTTGTACTTGCCACGGCGGAGCGTGTCAATGATTTTAATGAAAACTTCCTGGAAAATGTCTTCCGCCAACGCCTGATCTTTCACGAAGAGATAGATCGAGGTGTAGATTTTAGACTTGTAGCGGCGGAGAAGCACTTCGAAAGCGTGTTCATCACCATCCATGTAACGGGCGATCAGTTCTTGATCGTTGAGCAACGGCATAACTTGCATAAGAACAGTTTTGGCTGTTTTTTAACCAGTTAAATCAGAAGAAATTTAAGTGGTGTACAAGTTTGTACCGATAAGCGTTACGTTTTGATGAAAAAAAAGATGGTGAAACCGAAGTGCGTGGCGCGTTCATTGCGCTTTGCAGTGCCAAAAGTATGGCATTATTGTATTGGCACAAACTTTTTTTACGTATTTTAACAAAAAAAAATCATCTACTCAGGCAACCAAAGAATTAACATACGAAACATTTGGAGAAAGTCGTATTTTTGCCGCACAATCCAAACAATATTGGGCGCATCATTTTTTTTGTTAAAATCTCAGCAACACTTTTTATGTTTGCTGTGCTGGCCCTGCGCTCAGGCAGCGCTCCCTGATGGAGCACACAGCGAATAGTCCCTTATGGAAATACTAATAGTTCTCGTCCTCATCGTGCTCCATGGCTTCTTGGTGCTGGGGGAAATCGCCCTGCTCACCGCCAAACGCTCGCGCTTAGAAGGAGAGAAAATGAAAGGCAGCCACAACGCTGCCATTGCTCTCAAGCTCCTGGATAACATCGACAATTATCTTTCTGCCATGCAGATCGGGATCACCCTGATCTCCATTGTGGAGGGCGCCTACGCCGGTGTGGCCATCGGCCACCAACTGCAACCCCTGCTCGCTGCCATTCCCGGTATGGAGCCTTATGCGGAAAAAGCCTCACTGGGCATCGTCGTAACGCTCATTACCTACTTTTCGCTGATTATCGGCGAGCTGGCCCCCAAATACATTGCCATTCAACACGCCGAAGGGCTTGCTATTGCCTGCGCGCCGGTGATGAATGTGATTACAAAAATTACAGGGCCTATCTCAACTTTCCTGAGCTGGTCGACAAAAATGTTCATGCGACTGCTTTTTATCAAGCCCAATGAGCAGCAAAATATTTCGGAAGAGGAAATCAAACTGATGGTCAAAATGGCCAATCAGCAGGGCGTACTGGAAAGTCAGGAAAGCGAGTTTATCCAGAATATCCTGCGCTTTTCCGACCGCGACGCCTATACTATAATGACGCATCGCAATGATGTGGAATGGCTCGACGTCAATGCGCCCGCAGCAGAAAACGACCGCATCCTGCGTGAAAGCGGCTACACCAAGTTTTTGGTTTGCGATGATACCATTGAAAATATCCTCGGGGTGGTCAAACTCCGCGATTATATCGAGCATGTCAACCGCCCGGGTTTCAATTTGCGGGCCATTGTGAGTCAGCCGCTTTTTGTACCGGAAACGATGAATGCGCTTAAAATCCTGGAGCGCTTCCGCAAAGAACGCAACTATTTCGCCGTTGTGGTGGATGAGTACGGCTCCACACAAGGTATCATTACCCTGCACGACCTTACCGAAAACATCTTCGGCGCCCTGCCTGATGTAGACGATAATGAGGAACCGGCCATCGTTACCCGCGAAGACGGCAGCATGCTCATTGATGCCATGATTCCGATTGATGAATTGCGGGAAACCGTCAATCTCAAGGAATTTGATTTTGAAGATGCCGATTATTCTACCCTTGCCGGCTATATCCTTTACAAAAAAAGCGAAATACCCAAAGTTGGCGACTACTTTGAGTCGGAAGGCTACCGCTTCGAAATCATGGATATGGATAAAAGTAAAATTGACAAGGTGCTCGTGAGCCGGGTAGCCGGAGATATGAGTGATGAATGATGAATGATGAATGATGAATGATGAATGATGAATGATGAATGATGAATGATGAATGATGAATGATGAATAAATTTTCAGAGAGTCTAAAGATTTTTGTGTAAACTGAAAGTCAGTTTACACAAAATACTTTACACTCCCATGGTTTAAAAAAATTCATCGTTCATCATTCATCATTCATCGTTCCCTCAGGCCAACCATTTCCCTCTGTGCTGCGTCTTTCGGAAAGCCCGGCGCAAACTCCGGGTGGAGACGTTCCATGAGTAAGACTTTTTACCTGTTTGGTGCTTTTCTGCTGCTGCAAATCATACCCTTGGGGGCACAGGATACCAGCGTTTATTTTTCCAATCGACGTACTGAAATTGGCCTGAACATCACGGGGGTGCTGGCTAATTTTTTAAATGCGGAAGGCTCAAATTTGCCGGTCGATCCGTATTTGTTCAGCCTGAAAGTAGTTCGAAAAAATACTTTTCGCCTGGGCTTGAATACTAAGTTAAAGAAGTTTTCAGATTTTAGCGACGGGTTTAATCAGCGAACGGTCAGGGAGCAGACCTTTCAGGTGCGCGCTGGGGTAGAGCGTCGGATCGCCATGCACCCGCGGCTTTTGGTACACTGGGGCGGCGATATACTTGCGGAAGTAAAAAATAACCGCGTAGAATCGCTGGGTGGTTTCGGGCAGGCGACGCTGCGCAACAACTCAGCAGGCGGTGGCCTGGGGCCGGTGCTGGGCCTGCAATTTGCCCTGACCCGTCGCATCACGCTGTCGACCGAGGCGGCCATGTATTTTATGGCAAGGCGGGTGCGCGAACGCCAGGATTTTGATTTCGGCCCTCCGGTCGATCGTTCGCGAACGGAATATGTCTTTAATCCCTATGTACCCAGCTCTCTTTACCTAAACATTGCTTTCTGATGCGTCCTTTACTTGTTTTCGCAGCCCTGCTGCTTTTCGCCATCAATAGTCGGGCGCAATTTTATATTTCTTCAGACAGCACCGCGCCCGCGATTTCGCCCAAACGCTACAACGAGTATTTTCCGCAGGCCAGAATTACGGCGCTCAATATGACTCCTCTGATCACCTACCTCATTCCGTTTAATCGCTCCAACCCGCGTTTGGCCGGCCCTATTCAGGCGCGCTTCAGGTATGCGCGCAAGGGCAAGGCGGCCTTTCGCATGGGGTTGGGTGTGAGTATTATCAATAATCTGGACGGCGACGATACCAATTTTCTGAACATGGAACTTGGCTGGGAGAAGCGACGCAACCTCAGCAAACGCTGGGCTTATGTACGCTCCACGCAGCTCTTTTTTTCGGCCGGACGGGTCAATGTACCTGGCTCAACGCTTAGTGAGGGGCAGGTACCCGGTATTGGTTTGGGCTGGGGCATGGGCGTGGAATACGCCGTGGCCAAGGGCATAACTTTATCCACGGAGGCCATGTTGCTGGCGCCATTTCTCAATGACGACGGTTTTAATTTTGAATTTCTTCCGCCTGTGGGGTTGTTCCTGAATTATTACATTCACTGAACAGGCGAATTTGGCCATTTTTTAGTCAAATTCTGTATAATAATTGCATTAACCTGAAAAAAGGTCGCGCGCAGTACCATCCGCTGCGCGCGACCTTTTTATTTTTGCCCCACTTGAAACAACATTTCACCTAAATTCATAAAAGCCTTAGCAAATGAGCAAAGTAACAGTGGTGGGCGCCGGGAATGTCGGTGCAACTTGTGCCAACGTACTGGCCCACTCCGATGTGGTCAATGAAGTGGTGCTGATTGACCTCAACGGCAATCTCGCCAAAGGAAAAGCCCTTGATACCTGGCAGCAGGCGCCGGTTGATGGCTATTCTACCCGCCTGACGGGCGGCGGTCTTGAAGATTATGCCCTCACCGCCGGTTCCGACGTGGTGGTGATCACCGCCGGTATCCCGCGCAAACCGGGTATGAGCCGCGACGACCTTATTAAAACCAATGCCGAAATCGTGGTTTCTGCTACGCGTGAAATCGTGAAGTACAGCAAAAACCCGATCATCATTGTGGTATCCAATCCGCTGGATGTAATGACTTACGCCTGCTGGAGAGCTTCCGGCCTGAGCGACAAACGCGTGATTGGTATGGCCGGCGTACTGGATACCGCCCGCTACCGCGCATTCCTCGCAGAAGCCCTCGACGTATCGCCAAAAGATATTCAGGCCATGCTGATGGGTGGCCACGGCGACACCATGGTGCCCCTGCCGCGCTACACCACCGTAAGCGGTATCCCCGTAACGGAAATGATCAAAAAAGAACAACTCGACGCCATTGTGCAGCGCACAAAAGTTGGCGGCGGCGAGCTGGTCAACCTCATGGGTACATCAGCCTGGTATGCACCGGGTGCTGCTGCGGCACAAATGGCAATTTCCATTATCCGCGACGAAAAACGCATTTACCCTTGCTGTGTGCGTCTCAACGGCCAATACAAACTGAAAGATATTTTCGTAGGCGCGCCGGTTAAATTGGGCAAAAAAGGCGTCAACGAAGTCATCAAACTGCGCCTCAAAAAGGATGAACTCGAACTCCTGCATGGCTCTGCCGCTGCTGTTAAAGAAGTGGTTGATGTGCTGGATACGATGAATCTCTTCTAAAGGCGTCTGTGAGCCTGGGTGTTTTCAATTTGCGCCCTGTGGTGCATCGCAAAACACTCAGGCTCCACCAATTGTAACTATTACTGAGTATGTCTGATTTTACCCCCATCCCTCATCCGAGTTTCTGGGAGAATATTGTAACGGTAAACAGTGGAGAAACCCTGGCAGAAATGGCAGAAGAAAAACCCGTCATGCTGGTTTTTTTGCGCTTTTTCGGTTGCTCTTTTTGTCGGGAAGCGATCAGCGACATCGCTAAACGCCGCAAAAAATTGGAAGCGAGCGGTGTGCGTATCGTGATGGTTCACATGGCCGCCGAGACGGACCTGGCCGACAAGTTTTTTAAGCGCTATAAACTTTTCCCGATCGACCACGTGTCTGACCCGGCGCGTACCTGGTACCAGGCCTTTGGTTTGGGAAATGCCACACCCCAGCAATTATTCGGTTTTATGAACTGGATTCGCGGCTTTCAGGCCAGTGTGCTGGAGGGGCATGGCGCAACTTTCCAGGACGACAGCCTCGGCGACGGTTTCCAGATGCCCGGCGTTTTTGTATTGCATAAAGGAGAAATTAAAAGCTCGTTTATCCATAAAAATGCCTACGATCGACCCGACTATGAGCAAATTTGCTCGTTTTAATCGGCCGAAGTGTATTTAGCTCCTCATTGCCCCCCCCTGCGCACGCTTGTGATTTTCCAAAAGTGCGCCCGCCGCTGCGGCACCCTACATCTTTTTATTCACCCTAATTCTGACAAGTTTCCATGAAAAAAATCTGCGCGTTGCTGTTTTTCAGCCTGCTGCTCCATCAGCTTTTTGCTCAAGCTGTAGAAAAATACGCGCGGGTGTCCGTGCATCTGGGCGAACAAACGCCTGCACAACTCAGTGCGCTCGGACTGGAAACCGATCACGGTTTATGGGCGGGTACCAAGTTCTGGATTGCTGAAGTAAGCGAAGCCGAACTTCAGTTGCTCCAAAATGCCGGGTTTGGCGTAAAGGTGCTGATTCCGGATGTGATGGCCTATTATCTGGGGCATCAGGAAGAAGACCTGACCCGGCAGCGCAGCAACGATTGTGCTGCGGCGACAAGCCCCTGGCCGGTTCCGGCCAATTACCAGCCCGGTTCTATGGGCGGCTACCCAACCCTTTCTGAAACAGAAGCTATATTGGATGAAATGCGGGCAAAATTTCCGCAGCTTATCACCGCAAAAGCGCCCATCAGCACCACCCTCCAAACCTGGGAAGGCAACCCCGTCTGGTATGTTCGTATGTCGGACAATGCCGACAGCGATGAAGCGGAGCCGGAAGTGCTGTACACGGCGCTGCATCATGCCCGCGAGCCGAATGGTTTGTCGCAAATGCTGTATTTTATGTGGTTTTTGCTTGAAAATTATCAAAATCCGGAATACCCGGAGCTTAAATATCTGCTAGACAATACGGAATTGTATTTTATCCCTTGTGTCAATCCGGATGGTTACCTGTTCAATCAACAAATTGCGCCGCAAGGCGGCGGGATGTGGCGCAAAAACCGGCGCGACAACGGCAATGGAACGGATGGCGTAGATCTGAACCGCAATTACGGCTTTTCATGGGGTTTGAACAATTCTGGTTCTTCGCCCAATCCGCAGTCGGACGTATACCGCGGCCCCTCGGCTTTTTCGGAGCCGGAAACACAAATGATCCGGGATTTTGCACAGGCACATGAGTTTGTTTTTGCACAACATTACCACACCTCTGGCAACCTGTTCATTTACCCCTGGGCCTATAATAATACACTCGCCGATTCCAATTTTTATTATTTCGGACGGCTTTTTACCCGCGACAACAACTATCGTTACGGCACAGCAGGACAAACTGTAGGGTATTCCGTCAACGGCGACTCGAACGACTGGCTGTACAGCGAATCGGGCACTTTTGTGTTTACGCCGGAAGTAGGCCCCACCTTTTGGCCCGCTCCGGATCAGATCATCCCGCTCAACCAAAGCACCATGTGGATGAATCTGAGCATGGCGCTTTCGGCCCTGCATTTCGGAGTGCTCAGCAGTACCGGCCCGGAGAACATCATCGGTTTGAATAGTACGCTTCCCATTGAAGTGACGCGTTATGGCCTCCTGGATGGAGATTTTACCCTTACGGTGACGCCGGTTTCGGCTAATGTGCTTTCGCCGGCATTCAGCCAGACCTTTGCGGTAGAAAAATTTAAGCCCCGCACCTTTGAATATCCCTTGCAGGTGAGCCCTTCGGTCCTTTCCGGCGATATTATTCGACTGGAAATTACTCTGAGTAACGGCAGCTACAGCAAGTCGACCATTGTGGAAAAAGTCTTTTTGGTCGGCAACGGTACGGTGCTTGTTTCGGATGATTTTGCAACAGCCGACAATTGGAATACGGCCGAAGGCACCTGGGATGCCGATACCGATCATTTTTTCTCTGCACCGAGCAGCCTCGGCGATTCTCCCGGCGGCTTCTACGAGGCGGATGCTTTCAACACGATTATTTTAAAAAATCCGATACTGATTCCGCAGCAAGCTGCCAAGGCCACGCTACAATATTGGGCGCGTTGGCAAACGGAACCTGTTTATGATTTTGTGCAGGTTATGGCTGTATTTGAAAGCGGCAATGAAGTGCCTTTGTGCGGCTTGTTTACCAAGCCTTCTCAAAACCAACTCGTAAAGGATCAACCGGTGTATGATGGTTTTCAGAGTGCCTGGGTGGCTGAAAGTATCGATTTGGGCGCTTATGCAGGCTTGCCAATACGCATTGCGTTCCGGCTGCGCGCCGACAATGGCGCGGAGCAAGACGGTTTTAATGTGGATGATATTCGGGTAAGCTATTTTGCCGGTGGCTTAGTGCATACACAGGATTTGGACGGGCAGGATTTTCGCGTTCAGGTGCAGCCCAATCCGGCAGATGCCTATACTGAAATCAGCTGGACGGGTTTTGCCGGCTCTGAAAAAATACAGCTCCGCCTGAATGATATTTTGGGTAAAACGGTTTTGGACATTGAACAGCCCGCAGCTGCGGGTAAATACCGGATTGCTACGGCACATTTGTCGCCCGGCGTATACACCTGGCAAGTGGTGGATAAAACACAGGCCCGCACCTTAAGTGGAAAACTATTGATTCATTAAAATTATGACCATACAGGAAGCGCAGGCGCGCGTTGACGAATGGATTAAAACCATTGGCATTCGCTATTACAACGAGTTGACCAACACGGCCATTTTGATGGAAGAAGTGGGTGAAGTAGCCCGCCTGATGGCGCGTATTTATGGCGAACAATCTTTTAAAAATCCGGAACAGGCCCAGAGCGCACCCGCTGAACTGGCCGATGAAATGGCGGATGTCTTGTTTGTGCTGATTTGTCTGGCTAACCAGACCGGGACGGATTTGAGTGCCGCGCTGGAGAAAAATTTAGAGAAAAAGACCATACGTGATGCTGCCCGCCACGCCGGAAATGCGAAGCTAAAGCCTTGAGTTTCGCCCATTTCATTACCTTTGTTGAAAATTTCGTCTGAATTGGCGATGTTTTATCAGAAACCTCACCTGATACCGATTTACTATTATCTAAACCGCTTCTCGATGAAGAAATTACTCTCCCTTCTGTGTCTGTTGGCGCTTGCCGGACAGGCATTTGCACAAAGTGCAAAAAAAGTTGTTCCCCCTGCTGATAAAAGCTACACCCCTGAGCAACGCGCCATTCAATGGCCCGGTAAAGGTGCTGTGCCGCCGGCAGAAAATCCTTTCAAGCTGCCTTCCGGTCCGGTAAAAACCATGCCGCCGCTTCAGGTGAAACAGGCCGATGCAAGCTTGCGCATTGAGCGCGACGCGCAGGGCATGCCCATCTGGTTTGAGGGGCGCACCGCCGCTTCCGGCGACGCTGCCGACGCCCGCCCGGCGGCCGAACGCGCACTGGACTATGTTGCGAGCCTGCAACCTGCGGGCCTGCGCACCCCTGAGCAGGCATTTCGCGTAAGCAGTACCGAGCAGGATGAACAAGGCGAATGGCATGTGCGTTTGCAGCAGCAGTTTCAGTCGCTGCCCGTTTATGGCGCCGAAATGATCGCGCACACGCGCAAAGGCGCTTTTGAACTCCTGAACGGTCGTTATTTTCCTACACCGACATTGTCTACGACCATTCCGGTGTTGAATGCCGAAATGGCTATTGAAGCCGTCAAAAATCATATCGGCCGCGATAAAGTAAAAACAAACTGGACGGCGAAGGAGCTGGCCATTATCGGCGAGACCCAAGCCTTCCGCGCTACCTTAGTAGTATATCACCCGCAACAAGATGCCGGCGCCGAGCGCCTGACCTGGCATGTGAGCGGGCATCCGAACCTGATGCGCCGTGTGGTTTATTTTATTGATGCAAGCGATGGCAGTGTGCTCAACCAATACGATCATACCTGCAATTTCACCGGCAAGCACATTGCGCATACACATACCGAATACGAAAACGATGGTGGGGAGCCTTTTGCGCCGCCACCGCCGCCGCCCACGGCCGCAGTGACTGCTACCGGATTGGATCTGCTCAATGTGAACCGCACTTTCGGCGCCTGGCAGGTTGCTGCCGGCAATATCGTTATGGAAGATGCCAGCAAGGCTATGTTTAACAGCAGTGCTTCGCAGATGCCCGATGAGCCGGTAGGGGCCATTGTAACCCTTAATGCCCTGAACACTTCTCCGGAAACTTCACAGTTCAATTTTGACTTTGTTTCCTCTACTTCTACCACATTTAACAACAAAACTGCGGTAAGTGCGCACTGGAACAGTATTGTGAGTTATGATTATTACCGCAGCACTTTTAACCGCAACTCCATCAATGGTACGGGAGGGAATATCATCTCTTTTGTGAATGTGGCCGAAAGCGATGGCTCTTCCATGGAAAATGCCTTCTGGAATGGCAATGCCATGTGGTACGGCAATGGTGGTTCGGCCTTCAAGCAGCTGGCGCGCGGCCTGGATGTCGGCGGGCATGAAATGACCCACGGGGTAATTGAAAAAACCGCCAACCTGGAATACCAGGATGAAAGTGGCGCGCTCAATGAATCCTTTGCCGATATTTTTGCAGCCATGATTGACCGCGACGACTGGAAAATCGGAGAAGACGTTATCAATACCGGTATTACCCCCAATAACGCCCTGCGCAGCCTGGAAGATCCGCACAATGGCGTCGCTTCCAGTCACCCGCTCTGGCAACCCAAACACGTGAACGAGCAATACAACGGCACAGAAGACAACGGTGGCGTACACATCAACAGCGGTATCGTCAACCACGCGTTTTACCGTTTTGCAACCAATGCCTCAGTGGGCAAAGACAAAGCCGAACAGGTATATTACAAGGCGCTGCGCGATTATTTGGTGAAATCCAGCCAGTTTATCGACAGCCGCCTTGCCGTTATTCAGGCTGCCAACGACTTATATGGCGCTACAGTGGCCAACGCTGCCGCAGCGGCATTTGACGCCGTAGGTATTCTGGGCAGCCAGCCCGGTGGCAACTACCTTGGCCAACTGAGCGTAAATCCGGGTAATGACCTGGTTTTTGCGACCACCAACAATCAGCAGCAATTGGTGCTGGTGAACGGGTCGGGTACAGTACTGGGCCCCTTGTTTACACAGGGTGTGAAAAGCCGTCCGAGTGTACGCGACAATGGCGAAGAGTTTGTGTTTGTAGCCAACAGCGGCCACATTATGGGCGGCGTGCTGGTATACAACCCGAATGGCAGCATTTCACCGCAAATTTTTGAACTGAGTGATGCCCCGATCTGGCGCAATGCAGCACTTTCCAAAGACGGCCGATTCTTAGCCGCCATTACCGAAAATCAGGAAGACCGGATTTATATCTACGACCTGAGCGATCCGCTCTTCACTTCCGAAACCTTTTTCCTGTACAACCCGACGTATTCTCAGGGACAGATCACCGGCGAGGTAAAATATGCCGATGTGCTGGAATTTGATTATTCGGGTGAATACCTCATGTATGATGCGTACAATGAGTTGAGCAACAGCCAGGGCCAGGATTTGAGCTACTGGGATATTGGTTTCCTGCAATTTTTCAAGAACGGTCAGTTTACAAGTGGCGGTAATCCATTTATCTCCAAACTGTTCAGCGGTTTGCCGGAAGGTACAGGTATCGGAAACCCGACAATTGCCAAAAACTCGCCTTATATCATTGCCTTTGATTTTATTGATGAACTCAACAACCGCTATGATATTTATGGTGCAAACGTGGAAACCGGCGACTATGATGTCATCGTTGCCAACAACGGTTCCTTAGGCTGGCCCAATTACAATCGCCTCGACGATAAAGTATTGTACGAGCGCGATGGCGGCGCGGCCTACAGCTTGCGCCTGCAACCCGTGCAAAGCAACAAAATCAAAGGACAGGGCGCCGCTACCAATTTCCTCGGAAGCCATTTCTGGGGTGTCTGGTATGCCAATGGCGACCGCAGCCTTGCTGTAGATTCCGATGAGCCACAGGTGCTGGGACAGGCCCTGAGCATCAGCCCTAACCCGGCGAGCAACTATACCAACCTGCGCTTCACGGCCACTACTGATGCCGAGGTGCAGCTCGAGTTGTTCAATCAGCTTGGTCAGCGTGTATTCGGACAGGTGCTGCAAGCTGCAAGCGGTGAAAATCAGGTGGATATTAATGTGCAGGGTCTGCCTGCCGGCGCTTATGTACTGCGCCTTGGTTCCGGCAATGCCCTCCTGAGCAGCGTGTTGATGGTCAAATAAGCCCTTCCGCGCAGTTTACTGTGTATTATTTACTGCCACGAATGCTCCGAAATAAGGTGTGTTCGTGGCAGTGTTTTTTAGCGCTTGTACGGAAATACATCCATCAACGGCAAGTGGCATCCTGAACTGCTAAAAATGGCAGAACGCCCTGCGCGCGCAAACCATTTTTTTGCACAAATCGTCGTAAGTACATTCACTAACACAAAAACGATCTATTATGAAACTTTTGAAATTGGCCCTCGCGTTGGCGCTGTTTCTCACCGCCTGTGGCAAAACGGGCGATATATCCGAACCACCGGAAAATGCGGCATCTGCCCAAAAAACAGCGGACCAAAATGCTGAAATGGGGTGGCGGCTTTTTCACAAAGAACGACAGCTGAAGTCCGGGCAAAACGTGCTCATTTCTCCGTACAGCATCCAGACTGCCATGCAGATGGCCGCTAACGGTGCGCAGCAGCTTACCCTTGAGGAGTTGATGGTCTTCCTGCGTTGCGGTGGGGAGTGCAATACCGACAGTCTTAATGCCGGCTATGAGGCGTTGCGCTATTGGCTGGAAGAGAAAAGCGGGCATCCGCAAGTGACCAGCGCCAACGGTTTTTTTTATGATCCCTTGCGGGTAAATGTTGATCCGGGTTTTATCAATATTAATCAGAGCGCGTATGCTTGTCAGGAAAAACCCTTGAACTTCAGCAACGAGCCGGTAGCGCTTGCTTTCATCAACGACTGGGTAAAAGAAAGTACGAATAACAAAATTGATAAAATTCTGGAGCGCATTACATCGGATGACGTCGCTTTTTTGATCAATGCGCTTCATTTTAAAGCCGATTGGGCAACAGGTTTTGTTCAGCAGATGACCTTTGAAGAGACCTTCACCCGTGCCGACGGCTCTACCGTGATGGCCAATTTTGTGAATGGCGACCGCAATTTTACCTTTAAAATTACGCCACAGTTTCAGTTGGTGGATATTCCGTTCAGGGACTCTACGTACAGCATGTCGCTGATTCAGCCGGGTCTTTCCAATAGCAGTGCCGATTGGCCGGCCGCGCTGGATGCGACTGTATGGAAAAAACTGTACGAGGATGCGCAGTACAGCAGGGCCATTACTTATTTCCCGCGTATGAAGCTGACGTATAAAAACGACCTGATTCCTGCGATGAAGGCTCTGGGGTTAAATGAGCCTTTTTCCGGCAATCGCGCAGATTTCAGTCGTTTGGGTACTGCCATCAACGGCGGTAATATTTTTATCAGTCAGGTGCAGCATAAAACCGTGCTGGAAGTAGACGAAAAAGGCGCGGAAGGCGCTGCGGTTACCACAGTTGGTTTTGCACAAACCTCACTGCCACCGGTTTTTCGATTCAACAAGCCCTTTGTTTTGGTTTTGCGCCATATACCGACGAACACGATGATGTTTGTGGGCTATGTGGAAAAACCGCAGTAGGTAATGATGAATGATGAACGATGAATGATGAATGATGAATGAATAATTGAAGACCAATCAAAAATCCAACATCAGGCATCAAAAGTTCATTCATCGTTCATCATTCATCGTTCATCGTTACAAAAAACTACCTTTGCTCCCGCTTAAAACTCGGGACATGAATTTTAAAAAATCAAAGCTGTTTTTTTTCTGGCAAATACTTCGGTATTCCGAAAATGCGGAACATCGCCAGGCCATGAAGCAGGCAAAAAGTAAATGGATGTCGGCCTTGCAGCCTGGTCGCAACTCCATGTCGGATGAATGGGCCTGGATCAATTTTGAAGCCCTGGATTGGATAGCTGCGCAACTGCGTCCCGACGCGAAGGTATTTGAATATGGCGGCGGCGGTTCCACGCTTTTTTTTCTACAACGCGCCGGGTTTGTAGCAACCGTTGAAAATGACAAGCAATGGTTTTCGGCGCTGGAACAGGCTATCGCTCAAAAAGGCATCAAACATTGGCAAGGCTTTTTCAGAGAAGGCTTGCCGGTGGAGGCGGATAAATCCCGCGATATTGCTTTCCCTGATGATTATAAAAGTAATGCGAGCGGTCAGGAAAACCTGAGTTATGAGGGTTATGCCCGTTGTATTGAGCAGTTTCCCTTTGCTCATTTTGATTTGGTACTGGTGGATGGTCGTGCCCGGCCATCCTGCATGACAGTAGCTGCGCCTTATGTTAAGCCCGGAGGTTATCTTGTAGTGGATAATATGGAGCGCACATATTACAGGCCTGCCTTGCAGCAATTGCTCGCTAATGATTTTGAGCTTGTGTTGGAGCGTCGTTTTCCAACGCCTTACCATCCCGATTTTACTATTACGGGTATTTACCGTAAAAAATAATCACACCGCCACCCGTTCTCCCTCTACCGAAATATACGTTTGCGGAAAAATGGCGCGTGCCTCTTCCAACAGGGTATCGGTGTCCTGATAACGGCCGGAAAAATGCCCGAGCAACAAACGCCCGACACCCGCTATTCGCGCCACAGTAGCAGCCTGCTCAGCCGTGCTGTGAAAAGAAACGCTGGCTTCGTGGGAGTGTGCCTTGCTGAACGTCGCCTCGTGGTATAAGAGATCTACACCCCGAACGGCATCCAATACGGCGTTGGAGGGCGCCGTGTCGCTGCAATAGGCGTAGGTGCGTGGCGCAGGCGGATCTTTGGTAAGTTCTGCATTCGGAACGATACGGCCGTCGGGCAGGTGCAAATCAGCGCCGGCTTTGATGCCGGGAATCAGGGTAAAAGGAATATCATAGGTCTCGATGGCCGTTTTCAGGATATTGCGCGCCCTGGGTTTTTCCCGGAACAGCCATCCGCTGGTCGGCATCCGGTGGTTGAGGGGAATTGACCAGACTTCCAATTGTTTATTCTGAAAAATAAGCTCGTGGCGGCTGGCATCTACTTCAATAAAATTGATGGGGTAGGGGTAGCGCACGCCGCAGAGTCGCGAGCTGTGTTCCACCAATTCCTGCAAGCCGGATGGCGCGTAGATGTCTAAAGGCGTTGTACGTTGTTTCAGGCACCAGTTGGTGAGCAGGCCCATCAGCCCGAACACGTGGTCGCCGTGCAGGTGGCTGATGAATATTTGCCGGCAATGATCGATGCGGACGCGGTGGTGATACAACTGCATTTGTGTACCTTCTCCGCAGTCAATAATAAAAATCTGGCCGCCGAGTTCCAATACCTGCGCGCTGTAGTGTCGACCCTGAAATGGGCCGCCGCTGCCATTGCCTAAAATGGTGATTTGCATGCTTTTTCTGCTTATTCGTAGCGCAAGGCTTCAATCGGATCAAGCCGGGAAGCTTTGAGCGCCGGATAAAAACCGGAAACCACGCCAACCGTCAGGCAAAGGAAAAAACCCAGGATGACCCAAAACCAGGGTACGACAAAACTGCCGCCGAGTATGAGACTGAGCAAGTTGCCGGTCAGTACACCAATGATAATACCGGAAATGCCACCGATCTGACAGATCACCAGCGCTTCCGAAAGGAAAAGGGTAAGGATGCTCATGCGTGTGGCGCCGAGCGATTTATAAATGCCGATCTCGCGTGTGCGCTCGGTGACGCTCACCAGCATAATATTCATCAGGCCAATGGCGGCGCTGAACAGCGTAATGAGGCCAATACCAAAGGCGGCCAATTGCAATGATCGCGTGTTTTCTTTCAGGATAGCCACGATACTGTCGCTGGCAAACAATTCAAAATCGTCTTCATCGCCGGGGCGGAGGTGGCGAATCTGCCGGAACAATCCGGTGGCTTCCGATTTGGCACTCTCCATTTCTGCTGCGTCATTTACCGCAACAATGAGGTTGTAATTGGTTTGGGCCGAGCCGTAATACGCTTTTACATTGATCAGCGGCGCATATACGGCACGATCGTCCTGATTGCCCATAGAGGAGCCTTTGGAAGCCAAAATACCGATAACGCGATAGCGAATATTGCCAACAAGTACGATTTTATCAAGCGCCTGTTCCGGTTTGTCATTGAATAATTTTTTGGCAACTTCAAGGCCGAGAATTGCCTTGGCCTGGCCGTCGTCGACCTCCATTTTGGAAAATCCGCGCCCATGTTCGAGGCTCATCCCTTTCACGTCGAAGTAGTTTTCATCCACACCTACAAAACCGATATTGGGGTTTGTTTCGGTCTCTTCAAATTTTACGGTTGCCAGGCTGCTGGCCCAAAACGAAATCGACACTTTGCCTCGCACCTCAAAACGATCTTTGAACTCCTGCGCCTGTTCAATTTTGATGGCCTCACCCGATTTTTGCCGGCGGCCCCGTCGGTTGCTGCCTACCTGCCCGCCCTTGCGCTCGATGGTAAAGGAGTTGGCGCCCAGACCCGACAGGTTGTCGTTCAGCGAATACGCCACCGCATCGAGCGAAGTTATGATTCCGATCAGCGCCCAAATACCGATGGCAATGATGAAGATCGTCAGAATGGAGCGCAGCAAATTGGAGCGCATATTCTGAAACGTCATCCGGAGTATTTCTGAAAACGACATAAGATTGCTATTTTGAACGTCAAACTTAACTCGATTGGCGGTACTAAAAATGATTTATGGAGTGAATGGCGTTTTTTTTCGATAAATAGCATTTTTTTGCAGACCTGTATCAAAAACACGACACATGCAAAATACAAATCAACCCGTTTGGGGTATCGATCTGGGAGGCACCAAAATTGAATGTGCCATCCTGGAAAGCAGCCAAAGCCCGGTCGTTTTACACCGTTCCCGCATCCCGACGGAAGCGGATAAAGGCTATGAGCACATCATTGGAAACATCGTGCGCCTCATCCGGATGCTGGAGTCGGAGTCGGGCCTGAAATGTCCGCAAATCGGTATTGCGCATCCGGGTACGCTGGATCCGATCAATGGATTGATGAAAAACGCCAATACCACGGCCCTGAACGGCAAGCCGTTCAATGTGGATTTGGAAAAAGCCCTGGGTATTCCCGTCAAATTGGCCAACGATGCCAACTGTTTTGCCGTAGCCGAGGCGCTGCTTGGTGCGGTGCCGGAGGTTTTGCCGAATGCAGAAGTGGTGTTCGGGATCATTATGGGTACCGGCGTGGGCGGCGGCTGGGTGCTGCGCGGCAAAGTGCATAATGGTCGTCAGGGTATCGGCGGCGAGTGGGGACATAATTTTCTCGACGAAAGTGGCGGCCCCTGTTATTGCGGTCGGGTAGGCTGTGTGGAAACGGTGCTGAGCGGCCCGGGTCTGGAGCGTTTTTACAAGCAATTAAGCGGCGTACACCGTTCGCTGAAAGATATTGTTGCAGATGCCGAAGCCGGCGTTGATCCGCATGCCACGGCGACCCTCGACCGCATGGTGCATTATTTCGGCAAAGCCGTAGCGGTAGTGATCAATATGATGGATCCAGACGTGATCGTGCTGGGTGGCGGCGTGGGCAATATTGCCCGTTTGTACACCGATGGGGTAGAGGAAGTGAAAAAATATCTCTTTAATCCGCGTTTGGATACCATTTTTGTCAAGCCCAAATTAGGCGACAGCGCCGGGGTGTTTGGTGCGGCTTTGTTGTAAGGCTGTAAATTTGAAAACTTTTAACGCGTTGTCAAATTTTGCGCTTGTTCGAAATTTAATTTCGCCGAGGTCGCCTTGAATCGTTTACAAACTAAAGGGTCAAAGTGTTCAAAGCGTTTACTAAACTTCGAAAGTTTAGTAAACGCTTTGAACACTTTGACCCTTTAGTTTGTAAACGCTTTTTTATATCCTAAAACCCTGAAAATCAGGATTTTTTCTTGTTTTGTTCGTCTTTCAGGCGCTGTTGTTCCTTCATGGCCTGTTCGAGGCGTTCGCGGAAGCCACCTACTTTACGGGGTTTGTTTTTATTGGCTTCCAACTGTGCCGATATTTTTTCATTATCAATCAGGAAGCGTTTGGTCGCAACCGTCTGGCCGATATTGAGCAGGTTGGAGAAGCAGAGGTAGAGGGTCAGGCCTGAGGCGAAGCTGTTGAAGAAGAACATGAACATCACCGGCATGAAATACTGCATGTAGCGCATTACTTTCATCTGGTCGTTGTTCATGGCGGCGGTATCCATTTGTTTCATGGAGTACCAGGTGTACCAAAGCGTGGTGATTACCCAGATGATGGTAAAGGCGCTGAGGTGATTGCCAAAGCCCCAGATGTAGGTGGGGAGTTTGATCATCACGTCGTAGCTCGACAAGTCGGTTGCCCACAGGAAGCTGGCCTGGCGGAACTCAATGGCCGCCGGGAAGAAGCGGTACAGCGCAAACCAGATGGGCATTTGCAGCACAATGGGCAGGCAGCCGCCTAGCGGATTCACCTTGTACTCGCTGTACAGTTTCATGGTTTCCATGGACAGCGCCTGCTGGTCGTCGCCCAATTTTTTGCGCAGGGCTTCGATGCGGGGTTTCAGGGCCGACATTTTGGCCTGGCTGTGCACCATTTTATAGGTCAGCGGGTACAGGATCATTTTTACCAGTAGCGTCAGGAGCAGGATAACGATACCCTTATTGCTGACCAGCATGGACAGGACATCGAAAATGGGGTGAATGATCCAGCGATTGATAAAACCAAAGAGGCTGGCACCGAAAGGAATGATGTCTTCTAAGCTTTTATCATAGGCGCGCAGGCGGTCGAACTCGTTCGGGCCGCTGTAGATCATCATATTCAGGTTGGAGCCTTCGAGGGGCAGCGCAGCCGTGGTTTTCAGAATTTTCAGGTCGGCATCTGCGTCTTGCAGCATATAGGTTTCGCCTACCATCTGGCGGAACTGGAAGTTCTGCGCGACGATGGCGGTGTTGAAAAACTGATTGCTGTGTGCGAACCACTGCACCGGCTTGTCGCCGAGTGCTTCGGAGTCGTTGCTGCGGCAGTCGCAGTAATCGGTTGAGGCTTCGGCAACTTTATAGTAGACCGAAGACATGGTGCGTTCGTACTGCTGGTTTTTTTCTAATTTATCGAGGTGGTTGATCCAGGTGAGGTTCAGCTCCGATTTGCTGAGCAGGCCCTGAAAACCGTTGAGCGACACCTGAAGGTCGATCTGGTAGGAATTGGGTTGCAGCGTATAGGTATGGGTGTAGGTTTTGCCTTCACCGGCATTTACCGTAAACGTGACGCTGTTGCCATTGACCTGCGGGTTGAAATACAGTTCGCTGGTATTGACCTTGCCGGCGGCGGTGCCATTGAGCGGAATATCGAATTCGAAGCGGTTTTTGTTGTCTTCCAGCAGGTAGAGGTCGCTTTTGACGTCATTATTGGCCGTATCGCTGTTGATTTTCTGGTAATTTTTCAGCTTGATCTCGCGGATACGTGCGCCTTTAGAGGTGAAATTGACCGTTACCAGTTCATTGTTCAGGGTAATGATCTGCTCCTGACCGACCGAGGCGGGCGCGAAAGCGCCGAATTTGGCGGCCACCATGGGATCGTTTTGCGGATTGGCCTGAAGGCTGTCGGGTTTTACAAGTGGCTGAGCAGCAGCTTGTTGCGGGTTGTTTTGTTGCGCAACTTTGGTCGTGTCGGGAGGTGTTTGTTGCGCGTTTTGATTATTTTGTTCGGGCTGAGGGGTGAAATACTGCATCCATACGAACAGCAGGACAAAGATCAGTCCCATGCCGATCATGGTATTCAGTTGACTCTTTTTATCTTCCATTTAAAATACGTTTTAGCGGCAAGGTTTATGCCGCCGGCAAATGCGGCGCAAAAGTACCATTAATGTGCTAAATAATCTTAAAAAAAGAAATAGGGTATGGAATTGGCGTCGAGTGCCGGGAAAAACAAGACGATCACACTTTGATCCTGGTGTTGTCGAGCACAAAACCTTGCAGGAGCATGTTGAGCGCGCCCGGGTTGTCGTATACCTGAATATTGATAAAAGGGCTGTGCAGGTTGATGGTCTGGCCGTCGGTGGCCTGGGTACTGATTAATTCCACGAGTACGCTTCGGATTTTGCGTTTTTTAGTCTCCACCGCTACGATGCGGGCGTAGGCAGCCGTACCGTGTGCGATCAGCACCTGTTGGTTGAATACTACGTCTTGCCGGATTTTGCAGTTGAGGGTTTGTCCTTCCATGAGACCTTCCGCTTCCAGCGCCTGGTTAAGCACCAGCATAACCGGGGTGCCGGCGCTGAGTTCGACCCAGTGGCCCCGGATGGTGCCGGAATTTACCTGCGCCAGCGGGGAAAGCAGTAATAAGCAGATGCAGAAAAAGCGCTCCATATGTTGAGATATTTTCCTGTTGGTGCTGTTTGTGTCGTAGGGGTACCCACAAAAAGCAAAACCGCCACCGAAAAAATTCGGTAGCGGCTGCCTTTGATTTTTTAAGTGTTGCGGATTATTTGACTTTCACATCAATATTATTCGTCACGTTGGCGGTGATATTGGAGCCGAATTCGATGGTGCTCCCGTTGCCACGGCCGCGGTCGTCGCCAAAAACCGTAAACTCATTGCCGTTGAGGGGTATTTGCTGTCCGTCGACCGCTTGTACAGAAATCAGTTCGACACGGGCTTCGGCGACATTGTTGTAGGTAGATTCGGAGAGGTATTTTACACGTCCGATGGCGACTGCGCCGGTGCTGATGGCGACTTCATTTTCGGCCATAACGTTCATTTTTACTTTGAAAATGATGGTTTTGCCGACAGAAGCCTGGGATGTTTCGATTTTTTCATTGCATTCCAGCAGGATGGGGGTGCCGGAGTTGAGGGTTACTTTTTTGCCGAAAAACGGATGGGGGATGGGTGCTGCAAAAGCGGTGAGCGAGCAAAGGAGCAGGGCGAAGCTGAGAATATTTTTCATTGTTGTGGTATGCTTGATGAAGTGAGTGGTTGGGTGAAGGAAAGGCAGGTTTTTTGGGGCAGGGGGTTAGTCTTTGATATGTTCTTCGTCGAGGGTGTTGGCACGTACCAGCGTGTTGATGGTAGCGCTTGCGCTGCCGTTGCAGCAAGGGGCCTTAACGATGTGCGGGGTGCTGTTCAGTTCGATCATGCTGCCGTCGATGGCTTGTACTTCTTCGGCGGTGAAGGTGATTTCGGAGCATTGGCCGTCGCAGGCTTTACGGATTTTGGTGATCATGCCGGTGGCGCGGGAGCCGTGTGCGACAACGACTTTGTCATTAACCCGTACATCGCCGCGTACTTTGAACTCGATGGCGTTGCCGACGGAAAGTTCTTCGGCGTACACTTCTGCGTTGAGTGAGATGGAGAGGGCGGTACCAACCGGGATGACGATGTAGGCGGGTGGTTGGGGCGGCATGGCTGCGGCGTTGGCCTGGGTGAACAAGGTGCTGCTGAGCAGGGCGCAAAATGCGAGGCGAAAGAAAGTGTTGTTGATCATGACGTGAAAGTTTTTTTAATGTTCGAGTTGAATTGTTCTGTTGATGTGGCGCGTATTGTTTGGCGCTTACATTCATTAGAGACAAAGGCCCTGAGGGGGTACCCATTTTTTCCTTTCAGGTCGGATGATTTTTTTATAAATTATAAATTATTATTTGTAAATTACTGATTGTTAATATTTTGTAATTAAAAATGTTTAATAAAAAAAGGGAGGCAGCATAATATTCGTGCATTCGTGGCAACTTTTTGAAGCCACGAATGCACGAATGGGCGTTGCGCTGTTTATGTGGTGTAGGTGTTTTGGGGCAATCGGTGGTGCTACCTTATATTTGCGGGGAAGCCCCCGGCTATTCATATTTGACTGTGATGTGGTCGGGAGAGATTAGTCGTGGTAAAGTAAGAATCGGTGAGTAATCGTCAACTGAAGATTGAGGGTATGTTAATAGTATTCCTTTGTTAAACAATCATTTTGCTGATCAGATGGCTCAAAAATATATTTGACGATGTCGGGATAGGGCCAGTCACTTTTATCCTGATCCAACAACCATTGCCCATTTTGCCGGTATAATTTGATAAACTGTTTTTGCCGAATGAACCGATCTTGAAGCAGTGAGTACATAGAAATGGAATCACGTTCATCCCATTGCAGGAAATCAATAGTGTTGTCGCCATTAATGTCCCAGAAACAGTTTTCGACGCGAGCGGTCCCCTGCATATTGGCCATACCACCGTCAAGTACCATCGGAGGGCAAATAGCTGTCAAGGTATTGTTCATCTGTTTGAATAGAATAATTTGTTTGTCAATCACCCTGTTTCCGCCTTGGTATTTATCTGCGCCAGCGGTAAGCAGGAAGGTGTCTCTGCCGAATTTAAAGTCCCATGCACCTAATATACGATAACTGATGTCGTCCCTGCCTAAGATGTCGCGAGTAGAAAAATGTAAGCCTTTGAGCGTTATGCTGTCTTCAATATTGCCCATTGCCACACTTGACGGCGAGCTACACTTCATTGAAAGCCCAAATGCTTCATTTAGTTGAAATATATCCCAATATTGGGAGGAGTCTATGTCTGCTAAGGCATATTCCTTTTTTAAGAATAATGGACATAGAGGATATTTGTTAAGTTGAATGGGGTATTTTATGTCATGGGCATCCAATACATGCGGCACTTGCTTGCGTTCGATGCAGCCTGTCATCAGTATTGCAATTCCTACAAGAAACAAGAAACGCCTGGAATTTATGATGATTTTAAAAGTGGCCTCACAGGACACGAGACGACTTTTGGCACTAAATAGCTGTTCCATAGCGGTGATTATAAATTACAGTGATTATTATTACTGCCACTTCATTCTTGTCGGGTAGTATCAGATTTAAGTTTTGCGTAAAATCCAGTGTAATGAAGGGTATTTCTTTGGGCGCAGACAGATGGCGTTTACCTGTACTTTTTGTTGTGATATCGGTAATAGCATAATAAATACCTCTTTCTGCTCCTTTACTTATGCGCACATCAGTTCCATTAATCCGATCCTGTTCCCTGTAAACGATCGTTGCCTTGTTGCAGGAAAGCTGAATCAGTATGGTACAGCATAGCGCGAGGTGCAAGCTATTGATTTTCATTATTGTATTCATTTTATGCTTTACATCCACCGCTCAAGCAAAATCTGGTAGTCTTCGCAGCGAAGCACCAACTGCCTGCCATTCGGGATGACCTCAAAATCCCTGTCTAATATCGGGTTCTCCTCTTTAAAAACAAAACGCACATAGCGCTTGCCATCTCTGCGAAAAGCGTTGATATTTACAATCCTACTATCTCTAAACTTATCAATATTCTGATAATAGGTACTTGGAAATCCACCCGAGAACTTCCCTTCTTTTTCTAATACCACTATTACATTACTCACAAACTCCGGTAACTCAGCGCCCTGATGCAAAGGATCAATTCGCAGAATACCCCAGGTTCCGACGACGGCGCTACGCTCGTCATAGCAACCCATTAAACAGATTGTGCAAAGACACAAAATTGCAAGTTGTTTCATTATTATTTTGCGTTGGTTACTTTTTTTGAAGGGAGTTTAGAATGTTTAGCGCGCGGAGTGGGTATAAAAATTTTACAATTATTTACTGATAAATATTTTCACACTTCCTGTCTGATAGCTATTCCATATATCTACAAAATACAATCCTGTTTGAAATGGCCCTTTTATTTTTATTCCATCTTCAGCTGTTTCAGCATGAAAGTTAATCGATCTGCCAGTTATATCAGTAATTTTTACATTGCTTGGTAGCGAATGCCATCCATTTAATTGAATGGTAAAATCTCCATTGCTTGGATTGGGATAAATGGAAACAGCACTGTGCTTGTCTGCAATGATTGGTCCATTGGTTGCATTCAGAGTTTCGTCATATCTGTATTTGATCAGATGCAGCACATTCGCGCCGACAGCGTCGAAAAGATGAAGGCTGCTATGCAAAGGTTCCTCTCTGGTACCGCCCCAATAAATATGCCCGTCTTTTGTATCAAGGCCAACGGTGCGAAGGCCAAAGCCCCATGCGTTTGACTGCGTTTGGGGATAGAAGGAGTTATAGGTGGCACATTCGGGGCATGAAATATCAGATAACTTATCGCCGTAGTAGTTAAAAAAAGAGGCCTCGTAAATCCAACCCGGTATAACAAAATGATCGTTTTGTAACAAGATAAACCACGGAATATCAATTAATTTATGGTGTGTTTTTTCGCCTGATGAATTTAGGTGTATTAAAGCGTTGTCGGTGAAAACAAGAGTTTTATCTTGAAAATAATGTAGTTTTTTGCCTGTTTCACCAAATTCAAGCGCAAAACTCCATAATTCGGTTCCGTTTGATGGGTTAAACTTACTAACCTGATTTTCCGTTAAAACGTATAAATCATCTTTTAGGAGCATTTCTTTTGAGCTGCCCCCGCCCGTGAGCGAAGAAGTCCATAAAATTTCCCCATCGGCATCCAGTTTCCAGATTTTATCATTTGGCCAGCAAGAATTTTTTCGGAAACTGACAAAGACCTCCTCATTCGGAGAAACACTCATACTCACCAGGCTAAATTCATTACAATCCGTTGTCAGAGTATCGAGATTTTTGCTCCATAAAATTTCCCCTTCCGTATTGACTTTCATTATTTTCATGTAGGGATGGTCTCTGAGGGCAATGAAATAATTATTTTGGTTTGAAACGATCAGATTCTCGGCATTTGCGAAAGAGGATTGTGGAGCAGTGATTGACTTTTCCCAATGCAGCAATCCATCTGTTGTATACCTTACCAGTACCGTATTCGTATTTTGTTTATTGATCAAAAAAACAGGAGATTGCTCCTGATCAATTACGCCAAGTTCAGGTGGCCAACGCTCATCATGTGTGTCTTCGTCCAGTATATTATACCACTGCAAGTCTCCCGATGCATTGTATTTTAAAAGTACAAAGTCAAAGAGATCGATGTAGCCCCCCTGGTTGAATTTCGTGAACCCTAAATTTCGGTACCCTGCAAAATAGACATTGCCTGAATTATCGGCTTTTACCCATCGTCCGCTAAACAAGCCTTTCCCACGGCCGCCTTTGTAGAACCGATTCAATACTTCTCCGGTTAGTATATCCCATTTTTGTACGGATATATCAACGTGAAAATCATAAAAAGGCATTTCAGGTCGCTCGAACCGTCGGTGCATACCGACTGAATAAATACTTTGAGAAGCAGGGTCTAATACCAATCGTCGAAACTCGTCTTCCGCCTCGGTAGTGCCCGCACTTTTTATGGTCAGGAGCTCATTGCCTTGCGCATCATACTTAAGAATGACCCCGTCGTGGTACCATGATGATGTTTCATAGAACCCGGATATATAAATATTGCCATATGGGTCAGTTATCATGTCGGTGGCAGCATCATTCTGCCCATTACCATCTTTGCGTTTTGACCATAATACGGCACCGTTCGTCAAATTGAAAGCAGCTGTGATAATATCGGTTTGTCCGGAATCGTAGCCTTGGCCGGTAGCCACAATTTTATTATTGGATACACTGATTTTTGTCAAAAAATCACTCCATCCGAATCCGCCATCAAAGGTAGCTTCCCACAGCAAACTGTTGCCGCCGTTGAAACGCGATAACACAAAATCGTATTCAGGAGATGTTTGCGCAGTGGCCGAATAGCCCAAAACAAAGGAGCCATTAATAAAGCTCAATCCGCTACCGTAAATAAGTTTATTATCAGATACGCCCATCGCCTGACTGATCCAGGTCAGTGAGCCATCTGTTTGCGAAAAGCGGAAGGCAAATAATCGATTATAGGATTTGATTACACCAATAGCAAGATCTGAATCTCCTTTATCCAGTAGAATGTCCTGGATTTCATAATATTCTGTCTTGGTAAAATCAGCATAGAATTTGCTCCATATGAGGCTGCCATCAGGGGAAAATTTTAGAATATGTGATTCTGAATAACCATTGAATGGAACAGTAACACCTAAATATATATATCCGAATGCATCAATACGCAAAGCCATAGGCCTGGCATAATCTACCGGAACGGGTATGTCCCACAAAATCTGACCATTGGATTTATAACAGGTTAATTTAGGTTTTGTATCAAGGCCGCCATTTCCGTATGCTAAATAAGAACCCGTTATAATTGTATTTCCGGATAATGTATCCGCTGCCACAATAATATCATGTTCAGCCATTGTTGAAACGGATCCGGTATCCTGGGTACTCCAGGTTATGCCAAGCTTATTGTCCAAATCATATAGCGTTAAAGCCCGTTCGTTATATGTTTCCTCAGTGGTTGCCGCTATAAATAGTCGTCCTTTTTTATGAGCTGCTACATCCCAAAAAACTGATCTTGACCCAAATGAATAGTCGGTAAACTCCCTTTGCCAAATTTTTTGTGCATAAAGCGTAGGGCATACAGTGATCCAAAAAGCGATGACAAAAAATAGTGCCTGAAAAAGGTGTTTCATTGATAAAACTTCATTTTATAGATGTTTGGTAGGCTTTACTACAACCTCATCCAACAAGTGCTAAGCGGTGAATACCGATAAATTTACCCAGCGGGACAGTAATACTTTTTTAGTATGTATCAAATGAGGTTGGTATTTGCAAAGATAGGGCAAAGTTGTAATTATTGCACTCTAATGGGAATATTTAGCCTCTCTAATACATCATTGGAAACTACTAAAATGCTGATTATCAACTACCCTGCGATAGGCTGCGCGCCCGCCAGGTACGACACATGTTTTTGTGTACAGGAGACAAGTTGCCGGTCGTAGCTCTCTTTAAAAAAAAATATACTAAAGCTCCATAATATGACAGTCTCATGCCTCAATAGGTTCGTAATATTCATTTATTGATTCGAACGCTTTGTATCGTCTTCATAAACACCTCTTGCTTACACAAAAAATCGCTGGAGTCGCTCATTTCAATTACAATGCTGCATTCGGCATCATGTAAATCAAATACATAGCTTTGGTAAGACAAATTGCCTCTGGAAATCTGTGTGTAAGCGCCTTCCCCATAAACAGTTGTGAGCCATTGAGACGCATCAAGGTGGTATTGAGGATATAACATTTCCATTGCCTTTCTTTCCCCAGCACAAATTTTCGCCGTATCCAGTTTAGAGTAGGCAGGCCCATCCTCGATGAATTTTAGCGATAAGGAACGCAAATGCCCCTTGTACTTGATAGCATCGTGGTTATCAAACAAAACTGACCTTAAATCCGGATCAGTCACCAGCGTGCTATCAACATTGAAGCAAATTTCTATCGGAAAATCAGGGTCATTGATTCGATAGACCTCCGAACGAATCGGCTGCGTGCAGGCGGCGTCTTTTCCCTTGCAGGCAAGGAGGCAGGCAAGCAGCAGTGCTGCGCTTGTTAATGCCGCTGTTTTTTTTATTGTCTTATTCCGGTACATAATTAGCTTTTGGCATGTGGTTGGGTGCCGGCGTCTGGGTGCAGGAGCATGTTAAGCTGATGAGCAACAGACAGATAATTAATCTTTTCATTTGTACATTTTTTTGTTCGGTAGTGGTGTGATCAATGACTATTCATACTCTCTGTCAACAACTCGATAAATAATCTTTTTGAATTTACTGGTATCCAATTCAGGCGGCAGCTTGTTGAAAACAAACTCCCGAAGTATCGGCTCATCGGCCTCTTCATTTTTATACGTGGCATCACTAATAAGATAAACATAAAGTTCTGCATAGATACCCTCATAAAATTCCGTAAATGAGATACGGAATACTGGAATTTTCTTGTTACGAATCGTAATTGTACTTTCAGGAAAACGCACCGGGTAAGAATTTCCATGGTGTATAAGATCGTCAGCATACCCGAAATACTCCCATTTGCCATTGGGAACACCTTTTTTAAAGGTGCGTACTGCTCCCGGTCTAAATCCATAACAAACTTGTCCGGTAACAGGTCTGTTTTTGTGAAAATACAAGTGATTTTTGTAGGTTAACTTTTTGCTATCAATGCAGGTGGATTTAATTAAAGATTTTTCGCTCTGCTGGCACGAAGTTTTACTTCCAGCCAGCATACCATCGCGTTTTACCGCGCTGCGCTCATGAACACTTACCGTGTCCCTCCACGATATAACATCCTGGGGCCGGGCCAATACCCGGCCTAAAACCAATAATAAAAGCAGAAAAAGGTGTTTTTTTGTCATGGTGTGTGGTTGGTGGTGTGGTGAACGATGTACTTATTTATCTTACCTTTTCCAGAACCCTGCCATAAGGCTGTAAATCCAGCCAAAATTCATGTTCGGGAGCCAGCAATTTGTTATAAAAATAGATACTATCCTGAATATTGATAACATGTATTCGAAATTCGGTCAAGTAGAGTATGTATCCTTCTTCTGAAGGAACTGCCCGATACTTTTCTTCCAAAAGCCTGCCCGTGAGACTGATTGAATCAGGATAGGAATAGTTAACACCCTTGATCTTGTCACTAGAAAAAGATGCTTCATAGCCTCTGTAACTTTCGATAAGGGGTAAAACAACCTTTAGCGTATCTCCAGGCTGATACTTATTGTAATTGTGTAAAGCTGCCCAATTAGCTTTAGTTTCCGCTTCAATTTTTTTAACCAGCATAGGAAAATAATATCTATTATAGTCTGCTTCACAGCGTTGCAGGATAGAATCCTCCGTAACTGATTCATTGTTTAAATAATTTTGAAAGGAAAACATGAAATAACGAGGCATTATATACACTCCCATTCCTTTACTTCGCAGATGGGCCTCTATCTCCTGCTTGGTTGAATCATTTTTAAATAAAGTTTCATTTAATATCGGATAAATCATTTCCCGTGAAAAGTGCATAACGGAATCCTCAGGGAGCGTTTTGAACTGAGCCGACAAATCAGGGCCAATCTCCTGCTCCATCATTCTGAAATATTTGTCGAAATTATCTTCCTGCGTACAAGAAGACTGAAAAAACAGGAAAAATATTATAACAAGTTGGGATGAAAATTTTGTTATCATGGCGTATGATTAATTTTATATTTACGAATATTTGTAGCCTTATCTGAGGCTTCCATATGTGCCTCTTCTCCAGCATCCATTCCCTCTGGATTGAATTTCTTGTATTCCTGAGGATCAAACAACTTAATCCAATTCCAGGTCGCTGTAACAAGAGCAATGCGCACATTCATTTTAATTGCCATCGGAATGTCTCCGCCGCCACCCAGCCCACGTCTATCAACCCAATCATTAGAAAAGTTAGTATCACCGAACCCTGGGTGGCTATGGATAATGGTTGAGCGCTTCCAATCATACCAGCGCTCCAAATCTTTGCCATCAACAAATAGTTTAGAGCCATTAATATCAATAGCACCTCCACCTACGCCATGCGAATATGCTTTATCTGTATGTCCTTGCATGAAGACCTCGAAATTATTACCTTTTTCATCAGTAAAGGTGCGAGTAAATAGTTGCATAGAATATTCCTTTCTTTGGTCTTCATCGTTTATTTTCGGTTGAATCTTACGCGCCCAATTTACTAATAACATTTCTTCATTTTCAGGAGTAGCAGTATATGCAGTTTGAGACCGCTCTATCAACCATGAATGATCATTCTGAGGTTTAGATAAATTAACTTTGGCAATCTCAAATATTTGATAATCGGCAATTACTCTTAACTCTTTAGAAGCTCCCGACTTTCCTAAATATCTTCCATCAGCAGCATAATAATACTCCAACCCATCCATATCTACGCCGGATATAGGACTATTACTCGCAAACTGATACGGCGTCAGCTCCGCATACTGCCGCGTCAGCGGATCCACGCTCAAAAACCTTGCCAGGCGGGTGTCATAAATCCGGAAGCCGTAGTCTTGTTTGTTCCATTCGTCGTCGTCTTCCTTGCCATTATACCCAAAGCGATACCGCGCCGGGTCATTGAGCGCGCTGCTGCTCCATTTGGGCATATTCTGGCCGAAGGCGTAGTAGTTTTGTACGGCGTACACATCGGGCAGGAAGTACTGCGGGGTGTAGGTGGCGTTGATGGTGGTATCCTGGGCCATTTTGCGGTCGGTCACTACGGCCAGTACATTGCCGAGGTGGTTGTTCAGTTCGTAGTGGCGGTTGCCTTTGATGCGGTAGTGGTGGCGGTTCCAGAGGCTGGCGGCGGCGCTGTCGCGGTTGAGCAGCAGCTCGCCGAGGCGGGCCGTGCCGTACAGGTATACCTGGAGCAGCTTTTCGGTGCTGGTGGAGCGGTCGTATATGGCCATGATGTTGCCCTGCGCATCGCGGACGTACCATTGCAGCGCGGTCGTGCTGCCGTTGAAATAGGATTTGATGACGCGCTGGCCCTGGGCATCGTAGCGGAATTGCAGCGACTTGCCAGCGGGCAGGCTGACGGAGGTAATCATCTGTAAAATACTACCGTTGTAAAATGATTATTACTTGCCCCGCTCGCGCTGCGCTGATGCACACTCACCGTGTCGCTCCACGACATGGCCGCCTGGGCACGGGCCGACACCTGGCCCAAAACCCATAAAAAAAGCAGAAAAAGGTGTTTTTTGTCATGGTGGTGTGTGGTTGGTGGTGATTTATTGCCTGGGTGTGGGTGGCGTGTGTATGAGATGCGGACTCAGTTTTCTCATAGATCGGCTGGTTTTTTATCAAAACTTTACATGGCTTTAATAAAGAGAATCAACCCAAGATAAGGAATCTGGTCTAATAAGCTTATTTGTTTCATAGTCTCGGGATGTTATGAGCATAATAGAGACTTCAGGATGTAGTGAATCATAGAAAACTGGGATTTTTTTATCAATTAAAGTATCAGCGTTTCTTGGATTAATATCTATATCAACACGGTTTTCATACAGCTTTCCCCTTACAAAATATGTACACTGGCAAACGACATTTCCAGCCCATCGATTACGCCCATTTCGGCATGAAGTGATCGTTGCGGTTGTCAGCTTACCATTATCAATTAAAGGATCATCCTTGTCCAACATCTTGGCTATGCAAATAACTGCGACCAGCGAGATAAAGAAAACCCATCCGATTCTCTTTTCATTAATGTGAATTTTCATATTTCAAAAATGTTTTAAATTCATTTAATCATTCGATTCATTTAAAGATTCTTCTGCTACATTCCCCAATGTACCAATGTATAGATTAGCTTTGAAATTGGTAGATAAACTAATAAATGCTCCATCAAAACCAGCTTTTTTTGCAAAAGGCTTCATTAAAAAATTCGTTGTTTGAGACCCTAACTCATTGCCAATAGAACCAGTTAGTGTTTGATAGCCAAATTGACCAATGGTTTTTTCCCCCAATACAGTATTTCTAAATAAAGAACTTGTAGATCTGGCGCTGATACTATTTTTAATATCACCAATTCTGATATCAAATGCAGACCCTATACCTGCACTTGTGATGGAATGGGTGAAAAAATAATTTGCCGCAGTAGACGTCACATTCCAGTTGTCAAAACCCTCTGTTGAGATTTGATAAGCGGCATCGGCACCGGCTGATCCTAGTTGTACATAACGTGAAGAGGTACTTACTGTTTCAAGTAATGGCGCTCCTCCCATCATAGCGGCCTCTGCGCCAAATACTGCACCACCAAAACACAAACAACCCACCCCGAATCCTTCAATCACCTGCTGCGAACCTTTGTAGGATGCAAAATCTGCCATGTCCCATTGTGGCTGATCGTTGTCGGGTTGTAGCAGGAAATTGCCGCCATTCGGACGGCTATTTTTATTTGTCGGAAAGTAGGGCACCCACTTATTGCTTTCTTTTGTCAAATCGGCATATTGATACGTGCCGCTGGCTGATGCCCACACGTAGAGGTAATTATGCGGCTCATCAAGACTGAACATCAGGGTCAAATTACCTGCTTTTTCATTTGGCCACGGGTTTCCAAAATTCCACACCGTAACATATCTGGTGGTTGCACCTTTGGGTTCAAGTCCGTCTAGGTCGGTGGCCCAGATAGGCATATTCCCCGCAAACTGATACGGCGAATACCACGCATACTGCCGCGTCAGCGGATCCACGCTTAAAAACCTTGCCAGGCGGGTGTCATAAATCCGGAAGCCGTAGTCTTGTTTGTTCCATTCGTCGTCGTCTTCCTTGCCATTATACCCAAAGCGATACCGCTTGGGGTCATTGAGCGCGCTGCTGCTCCATTTGGGCATATTCTGGCCGAAGGCGTAGTAGTTTTGTACGGCGTACACATCGGGCAGGAAGTACTGCGGGGTGTAGGTGGCGTTGATGGTGGTATCCTGGGCCATTTTGCGGTCGGTCACTACGGCCAGTACATTGCCGAGGTGGTTGTTCAGTTCGTAGTGGCGGTTGCCTTTGATGCGGTAGTGGTGGCGGTTCCATGTGCTTGCGCTGTCGCGGTTGAGCAGCAGCTCGCCGAGGCGGGCCGTGCCGTACAGGTACACCTGGCGCTGCTTTTCAGTGCTGGTGGAGCGGTCGTATATGGCCATGATGTTGCTTTGTTTAGTCATGCGTTCAGAGGGGTTTAGGGGCTTGATTGTAGGGCTTATCTGTTTTGGATGGATCAATCGAAACAGAGAGCCTCACCTCAATTTATTAGGATACAACCTTTACCCTTCATCATGCAGCCATCGTATTTCAAACATATTCTGACTTTTTATTCTTTTTATTATTGTGCCATTTGACAAGTCAACTTTGAAATAATATAATTTAATGTATTTTGCAGAAGTACCTGAAACGCCAGGAAGCTGAGTATGAAATAAAAACCAACCATTACGTTTGGATACATCGAAAATATTACTATACCCATATTCTCCATCATCTATCATTATATATGCACTATTAGAGATGCTTATTAACAAGGATGAATAATTTTCCGATAAACCGATAGAATCCGTCGGGGTTGCGAAACAAATTTTATCAATTAGGCTACGTATCGTATCTGCTTCCAGAGAGTCAATCCGCTGCAGAAATACGAGATTAACGGAATCTATCTGATATTCTATTCTTTTGGCGAAAACACCTTTATACTTTACATTATACGACGAAACCAGTGCTGCAGTTTGCATTTGCCCCTTTCTTTCCAAAGTTTTTAAATCACTTTGTGGTATGGTATCAAAATACTGTATCGCTACTTGATGTCCAATGTTTACACATGGAATATCAGGCAAAGATTCAATAGGCAAAACTGGAGAAGTAGCTTTTTTCGGGACACATCCGCTGAAAAGCAACAAAAAGCATACGTGCCAGCTTTTGCAATTTAACATTTCGACCAAAAATGTTTTAGCATTCATTCTATGTTTATTTTCGATGTTTTACAAGTACTAGGTGCTTTAATTACAAACAACCTGTATCAGGGTTCGTTTCCCAAGCCTTCCTTGAGGGTTTGTAAAATAATGTAGCTGCGGTTCCAAGTGCTTTGTCTTTTCGCGAAAATCCTTCTACAGTTTTTATTGCTTCAAAAAGCGGCTCTGTAACTTTATTATATTTACGTGCATTTTCAAACAAGCCGATTTCTACATTTGAGCTATTTGTGATAAAATCTATACCATAAACTTTCATCCATGTTGCATTAGTAATAATATCAATACCATGCCAGCCAACGGCCCCATCTGAGTAATCTATCCCGCCTGAAATGGCATTTATTGCGGCGTCAAAACCAGTTAGCATTAGTGGATCAGAATTAATTTCAGACAAAGATGTATTGAAAAAATCTTTCGCGGCAGGATTACTCGCAGCATATTCTTGATCAGTTAAATTATTACGTATTTTTTTAAGCGTGTTTGACAACCTCCAACCATCAGCATATCTCTTTAATCCACTTTGCTTTAGAATTTTATGATGATTAACGATAGCATTGGCAATACCCATCTCTGCCAATGGCGCATAACCAGATTCAGAATATGCAGTAGCAGCAACACTTCTTAAGGTAGAAAAATCTTCTGGAAAACTACTACTCAACTCAAGTGTTTTTTGATAGTTAAACTGCCTGTAATCATCACGTGTTGCAGTATTAGTCCACGTAATATACTCTGAAACTGTAGCAATATTTTCAACATTTACCAATCTCACCGTTTCAGATGATCCTATTTGGCCTACAAAGCGGCCATCAGCAGCATAATAATACTCCAACCCATCCATATCTACGCCGGATATAGGACTATTACTCGCAAACTGATACGGCGTCAGCTCCGCATACTGCCGCGTCAGCGGATCCACGCTCAAAAACCTTGCCAGGCGGGTGTCATAAATCCGGAAGCCGTAGTCTTGTTTGTTCCATTCGTCGTCGTCTTCCTTGCCATTATACCCAAAGCGATACCGCGCCGGGTCATTGAGCGCGCTGCTGCTCCATTTGGGCATATTCTGGCCGAAGGCGTAGTAGTTTTGTACGGCGTACACATCGGGCAGGAAGTACTGCGGGGTGTAGGTGGCGTTGATGGTGGTATCCTGGGCCATTTTGCGGTCGGTCACCACGGCCAGTACATTGCCGAGGTGGTTGTTCAGTTCGTAGTGGCGGTTGCCTTTGGGGACTTTTCTTCATACCGACAATCATTTATTGATTCGAACGCTTTGTATCGTCTTCATAAACACCTCTTGCTTACACAAAAAATCGCTTGAATCTCTCATAATAATCTTAATCCCGAATTTTTCATGCTGCATAACCAAATCAAGCTGTTGATACAATATTTTACCATGGGAGAGACTCACATAAGCGCCATTTCCATACGATGTTGTAATCCATTTTGATGTTTCAATCCTGTATTCCGGAAAAAGAACCTTAGCGTCTTTTCGAGAATATTCCAAAAATTTGGCCGTATCAGGTTGCCTGCCATCAGACATGCCCCCTATAAATTGCATGGATAATGACCGCAGACTGTCGCGGTACCTGATAGCATCGCACCCGTAAAGCAAATCTGATATATCTGGATCAGACACTAAGCTGCTATCAATATCAAAGGTAATTTCTACCGGAAACCGGCGGTCATAGATACGATATACCTCCGAACGAATCGGCTGCGTGCAGGCGGCGTCTTTTCCCTTGCAGGCAAGGAGGCAGGCAAGCAGCAGTGCTGCGCTTGTTAATGCCGCTGTTTTTTTTATTGTCTTATTCTGGTACATAATTAGCTTTTGGTATGTGATCATTTGGGAAACGATTCTGTATTATTTCGATTGTTTTCTTGAATTCATTTTTCGTCCTTTCCATAACCTTTAAAATATCGCCACCATTCAAGCGTATAAAACTAGAAAGAACATCGCCAGGATACATGAAACCTTTGTCTTCATTACCATATGCATGTCCTATATCGCTACCTGCTAAATGGCCAACCCCATGAAGGGAAATTAATGACACTGCATCTACTTCGTTTTTAAAATTAAAATTCTTGATTACACTATTTTCACCCCCTCTCAAATCTCTCTCCGTTTCAACCTGGGTAGAAGTTAGAGTAACATAACCCCAATCCTCCGGAGACCATCCGTCTCCAACTTCCGGGTTATACCAGGATGGTGAAGTATAAAATTCACATGTCTTACAAAGGGACTCATTTTTAAATCGTTCACTCAGGTATCCTTTATCAAGATTCTTTAAAGTATAATCAACTGCTTCCTTTTTATTCCCCCCAATCACAACAACAGCATCGGTTGGGTCAATTTTTGTAATATCAAATTTTCCGGGATCATTTACAAGATGGGCAGTGGCATTAATATTAGCTTTCTGCAACAACTCATTTATCCTATTTTCTAATTTACTTGTAATTTTAGGATTAGCTTTCCGCAGCGCTAATAAGTAAATAACATTATCCCTGCCATCAGGATCTATAAACATAGTGGGATTATTGGCAAAACCAACAAATGAAGACTCGTAAGATTTTCGTATCGGATCCACGCTCAAAAACCTTGCCAGTCGGGTGTCATAAATCCGGAAGCCGTAGTCTTGTTTGTTCCATTCGTCGTCGTCTTCCTTGCCATTATACCCAAAGCGATACCGCTTGGGGTCATTGAGCGCGCTGCTGCTCCATTTGGGCATATTCTGGCCGAAGGCGTAGTAGTTTTGTACGGCGTACACATCGGGCAGGAAGTACTGCGGGGTGTAGGTGGCGTTGATGGTGGTATCCTGGGCCATTTTGCGGTCGGTCACCACGGCCAGTACATTGCCGAGGTGGTTGTTCAGTTCGTAGTGGCGGTTGCCTTTGGGGACTTTTCTTCATACCGACAATCATTTATTGATTCGAACGCTTTGTATCGTCTTCATAAACACCTCTTGCTTACACAAAAAATCGCTGGAGTCGCTCATTTCAATTACAATGCTGCATTCGGCATCATGTAAATCAAATTCATAGTATTGGTAAGACAAATTGCCTTTGGAAATCTGTGTGTAAACGCCTTCTCCATAAGCAGTTGTGAGCCATTGAGACGCATCAAGGTGGTATTCAGGATACAATACTTCCATTATCTTTCGATACCCAGCACAAATTTCCGCCGTATCCGGCTTGAGGTAGGCAGGCCCATCCTCGATGAATTTTAGCGATAAGGAACGCAAATGCCCCTTGTACTTGATAGCATCGTGGTTATCAAACAAAACTGACCTTAAATCCGGATCAGTCACCAACGTGCTATCAACATTGAAGCAAATTTCTATTGGAAAATCAGGGTCATTGATTCGATAGACCTCTTTCCTAAGTGAAAGAGGGCAGGTTTCCTGTCTGCAAGCTCCAAAAGTGATCAAAAACGCGATACAAGTAGCAATATGTACTTTTTTCATCCGCTTTGGGTTATACCAGCGTTTAAATGGATTTGAAATTATCTTGGCAATATTTTTCGTTGTTTCCGGCGTTCGTATTCTATTTCAAGCAAATGACCAAAGTCAACTTCGTTTGCTGAACCAAAGATACGGTTTCCATCCGCTATAAAGTACTTTGTTCCTTTGGCCTCCAGTATCGACTTTATAATTTCAATATCAATGCTATCATATCTATACAGGTCATTGATAAAAAAGACATCAAAATCCTCAGTCTCGGAGGCGTATGATCCTACAGGCTGTATCTCGACAAAGTACTCTGGATAGGGTGCAATATGCCGGATTTTGCTGCTTGGTTCATTCCGGCACCCTGGAAATATCTTGAGGGTAGTAAGTATTAACCCTAACGCAATAGCGTTCTTCTTTGTCATATTCCTCTGATTTAGTTGGAAACTTGTCGCTTCGCATACTTGCGCAGCGTATCAATCAATAGAATATCGTCTAATGCTATGTCTTTCTTGTACACATAAAAAAAGCTATCACTGTCAATTATATACCTGATCGAACTTGCTTCACACTTTTGTTTTAACCATAAAATATCAAAACTGTCATATTTATATGTAGTGTCAAAAATAATTTTATCCGTGTTTATTATCTCTTTTACCGGATGTATCTTCAAATACATATTGAGCTTGGGGTAGTAGTGTTGCTCTTTGTTGCAATATGTATAAAGTTGATACATACATACTGCCAAAAAACAGATAATTGAAAAGCGTTTTATTGTTTTAAGTTTCATAAAACTATGTTTTAGGGTTTATGTCGGAGTGTCGTATTTGGGCTGTCAGGCAGTTCATAGGCGCATACGGTGTATAGATGTCTATGCTTCTGGCGTGTGTCGGGTTCGTATCATTATTGAATTTTAGGTATACTTAAAAACAAGTCAGGAACTCTAACTAAGTAATCCCCCCAAAAAACAAAACCACCCATCCCCGCGCACAAAGGCAGCGAAGATGGGTGGCAGTTTGGTATCAGGTGGTGCTGCATGGTGCGATGGCGTCAGGTTTTGAGTTGGGCAAATTTAGGCATTGCTTTTGAAAACACCCCAATCATTCGCCTGCTGTATTGTGGAATACGCCGTCATCCCGGCACTAACTGCCGGCCTACCGCTCCCCAACCAGCAGCTTGCCGCTGCCAATCTCCCCGTTTTCATTTTCTAAGCGCAGGAAATACACACCTGTATCAAACTGCCGGACGGGCAATGCGATCAGGTTGTGATCTACCTGCCGGCGCAACACCAGGCGGCCCGTTTGGTCGTGCAAGGTCAGGGTGCCGCGGGTCGGATTGGCACTTTTCAGGCGTACCCAGCACTCGCTGTTGCTCGGGTTGGGGAAGATTTCCAGTTCGTAGCCCTGGCGGAATTGCAGGTCGCGGGTACCCACGAGCAATTGCCGGATGGTGTGCAGACTGGTATTGGTAATCACGGGCGGATTGAAGTCGAAATAAATGCCCGCGCGGTTTTCAATGGTGGCGCCGATCGGCAGATTTTCTGTTTGCCGGATGTGGAATTTGAAAAATCCGTGTGAAGCAGCCTCGTTTACATTGCTGTCGGGCAACATAATGTTCTTGAATACAGCCTGTACAATGCCGTCTTTTTGCAGGCGGAATTCGCAGGGGTGACTGCTGCCGCCGAATTGCAGGCTGCTCCAGTCGAGGGTAGTGGGCAGGGTATCCAGCACAATCACATTGAAGGCAGTGTCGGTGCCGGTATTCTGGAATCGGATCAGGTAGTCGAGGGCCTGGCCGGGGCGGATGGCGTGTTCAGCGCCCGTGCCCAGCGGGAATCCCTGCTTGTCGTTGGGGTCATAGGCGCCGATGTTTTGCTGGCAGTCAATATCCGTAAAAGGCGCTTCGTCGTTGGGCTGGAACTGCGGAATGATGCCCAGCGTAACGGTACCGCTGCCGCTGCTGCCGCAGCCTTCTATCATCGCGCTGGCAAATTCCGCCCAGGGGTGGTTTTCCGGCTGTTCCAGTTCGAGGCGCCAAGTAGCGCCGTTGGCCGGCACGGTGATGACTTCGGATTCCCCATTATCTAATTGAATAGGCCCGCCGGTCATTTGTACTACAATATCTTCCACCACCACGTAGTTGACGGGCTGCGTCATGTCGGCGCCGGTATTGGTGATGGTAAAAATAACGTCTTCGCCATCACATTCGGCATTTACCTGCAAATTGGCGTATTGTGTACCCACGCCGCAAATGGTATCCGGCGTAATGGAAGCTTCGGAGCAGTGCGTCTGGCCGAATTCGGCATCGCAGTCAATGACGAATTGCACATTAAACCCGCCACAGTAGCCCGCCGGCACGGCGCCAAGCTCAAATTGGTACAGGGTGTCGTTGCCGTTGATGAGCAGGGTATGCGGAAGATCGGCGCCACTGAAATACAGCAGCGGATCGAGGTCGAGCACCACTTTGGCCATTTCGGCCGGCACGGAGCCTTTATTGCAATAGTTAACGCGGTAAGTGTTGGTAAAGCATCGGCGCAGGAAGGGCGCGCCGAGGGTAACTTCCATCGCAGGACAACTCGCAACGGCACGCATGGGAATATCAACGGTGCTGATGCTGTTGATGCTGGTGCTGACGGGGTGGAGTGCGGGCGCGCAGGCTTGCCAGACGGCATTGGGCGGGATGGCTTCTACGGTGCCACTACCGGGCGGTACAGGCAGGAAGTAACTGCCGTCGCTGTTGCTCACGGTGTAGTAAAAAGCGCTGTTGATTTTGGCCCGGATGTTCCAGCCGCCGAGTCCCGTTTCTGTCGCTTGCGCGATGCAGTCGCCGGTGTCAAATTTCACATTGCCCTGAATGGCCGCGCCGAAGTAGTTGGGGTAGGGGATCCACTCGGTACCATCGGCATTACCGTTCAGGTCGCCGACTTTGATGCCGAGGAAGTCTAATCCGGTTACGGGTGCCGTTACGTTGTTCAGGGTTACGCTTTCCGGGAATCCCCATGGTGCTTGTGGGTTGGGGAAAAGGTAGTCGCGGCGCACAAATCGCCAGGAGGTATTGTTGGGAAAGTCATTGGTAAAGCCGAGGATCAGGCGGCGCAGGTCGAAGGTGTCGTTCAGGGTGATCTGTTCATCGTGGTCAATATCAGCAGCGATCAGTCGGATGGGGTCGGTGATGGGTTGTACGTTACTGACATGGCGGGTCAGCAGCACCTGGTCAAATGTGCTGACGCCATTGAGTGGATCGGCATTAAAATAGGGGCGGAGCGAAACGTTTGCCCCCTCGGGCACCTGAATGGAGTAGCTACCGTCGTTTTGGAGCGGCACGTCGATGGGTAAGCCCAAGGGCGGCCAGTGTGCAATGATATAGCTGCCTTCCGGGCCGTAAATGCGACCGGAGACCGTCACGGTATTGCCGCTTTGCGCGTTGAGCGCTGAGATGCTGCCCAGAAGCAGTCCCAGGTTCAGTATAAGCAGGTTGGTAAATGTCTGAATTTTCATGAGCAATTGTCTTTTTGCTGAATAATGGCGTTGATGGAACAAAGGTGCAATAAGTGGGGGAGGAAAATAAAGTACAAATTTCAGATTTTGTCTACAATTATTTTATAAAATATTTTATTAAAATATGATTATCAATAAGATAGATTGTAATTTTGTCTACTAATTTTTATGCAAAACACACGCCTTTTTCAATTGCTTTCGACTTTTTCTGCCGAAGAATTACAGGAAATGCAGCATTTCGTGGAAAGTCCGTTTTTCAACCGCCGTCAGGAAGTGCTGCTGTTGTATAAAACCCTCTTGCCCTACCTGCAAAAAAAGAAACCCCTGCCCGAGAAAGCGGCGTTGTTCAATAAAGTATTTGCCTCTAAACAATATGACGATCACCGCCTGCGCATGGCCATCAGTTTTTTGTACCAGGCGGCTGCGCAATACCTGAGCCTGCGCGAATTTTTGCAGGATACCGCTGCGCAAAAAAAAGCACTGTCGGGCACCCTGCGTCGGCGCGGATTAAAAACCCAAAGCATCAAAGCCCTTGAAGAAAGCCGGCACGCCCAGCAGCAGCGCACCCACCGCAATGTGGATTTTGCAGAACAACACTACCAGCTCCTGCTCGAACAGTACCGATTAGAACTGGAGTTGCGCCTGCGCGAGCAATCAGACTTGCAAGGGCTCAACGATGCCCTCGACGAGGCTTATCTGGCCCGCAAGCTCTGGCAGAGCTGTTTTGCCCTGGCGCACCAGACGCTCTATCGGCAGTCGCTGGACTATGGCCTGTTGGATAAAATCCTGGAATACCTCTCCGAGCGCCCCGAGTTGCTTGAAGAACCGGCCATTTCCATATATTTTCATTGTTATCGCGCGCTCACCGAGCCGGCAGATACGGCGCATTTTCAGCGTTTTCAAGGCACTTTGCAGGCTGCCGCTGCACTTTTCCCGGCCGACGAGTTGCGCGACCTCTTTGTGCTGGCGCTCAATTTTTGCAGCAGGCAGTACAATGCGGGTAACAATGCCTACCTGCCCGAACAGTTTCGTTTGTATCAGGAAGGTCTGGAGCGCGGGTATTTTCTGACTGAGGGTTCGCTTTCAGCATATACCTACCAGAATGCTGCGACGATCGGCATTATATTGGGAGAAACGGCCTGGGTAGATGATTTTGTGGATCGCTACAAGGCATTTTTGCCTGCCGAACAACGCGAGGGCCTGTACCATTTCAATCGGGCCCGACTGGCCTATCAGCGCCGAAACCTTGGCGAGGCGCTGGAATTGCTGCAAAAAGCCGAATACCGCGATCTGATGCTACAACTGGCCGCACGCAGCCTGCAACTGAAAATTTATTTTGAAAGCGGCGCCGACCGGCTGCTGGAATCACACCTTGCCGCTTTCCAGACTTTTTTGCGGCGGCGCAAAGACCTGGGGTATCACCGCGACAATTACCAGCACCTGCTCTATTTTACCCAAAAACTGATAGAAATACCGGATTTTGATAAAAAAGCAAGGGCGTCGCTCCGACAAAAAATCGAAGCAACGCCCTCCGTGGCAGAGAAAGAGTGGTTGTTGGGGCGGGTGTAGATTAAGAGCATGTTCGGGAATTCATAAATCGCATTAATCAGCAATTGAGATTGCCCCTGTAACGTATTTATGTTGCCCCGGCAGCGACAGTTCGAGTACATATTTGTACACACCGGAAGGCAGCGCTTTTGCATCGGGTTGGTTTCCATAGGTGCCTATCCACTTTTCGTAGGGTTTGGCGACATGTACCACTTCGTTCATCCTGTTGATGATGATAAGCCGTGCCTGATCTTCAGGAATAAAATTGCCTTGTTCCCGATAAACCTGGAGCGGATCAAAGTCGTCATTCATTCCATCGCCATTGGGTGTGATGACGTTGGGCATTGCTTTGGATAAATCCTCTAAAGCGCCTTGTACAATGATGGTGACCCTTGCAGAATCCAGCACAGCGGGGCAGGTATTGCTGCCGATGGTATAGGTGAAGACATCCGTACCAAGAAAATCGGCGCCGGGCGGGCTATACCGCAAACGCCTGTTATCAATAATTGCTACATCGCCGGCTAAGGGCAATGTCTTTATGGCGAGCAAAATACTGTCGAGATTGGGGAGGGTATCATTTTCTGTAACCAGCAATTCGGTGCTGCCGCTACCCTGCACCAAAAAAATGGTATCGGGGAATGCCAGCAGCGCGCCGGGGTCAATGCGCTCCAAATTCAGTTGAATAACACTGTCGCAACCCTGCCCTGTCTGTAATTCGACGGTAAACAGGCCGGTATTACTAAAGAGCTGATTGCCGATTTTTACCGAATAGCCCGCACAAATGACCGTATCCAGCGCAAGCTCATAATTTGGAGACACTGAAATACTGATTTCGGCAGCAGCTTTGCAGACTAATAGACCCGACTGCGTGACGGTCACTTTATAGGTGGTGCTGCTCTCCGGCGCTACGACCTGGCTGCTGCTACTGTTGTTGTTATTGCTCCATTGATAGCTGCAATTGGTACAATTGGCTACGGTTGTTTTCAGCAATGTGGAATCTCCCTTGCAAATATTTAACCTGCTGGCAGTTAATGCGACGGAAACTGGTGGTAAAACGCTGAGGTTCAAGGTAAGCGTCGTGTCGCAGGCAGCACCTTGAGCGGGCAATATGACCGTATAGGTTCCGCTGGTGCTAAAAGTTTGATTACCCGCAACATAGACATCTCCGCCACAAATAATCTCGGTACGCGAGAGGTTAACACCGCCTGTTGAAACTGCAACTGTAATATTTTGAACACTGGTACAGCCCTCGGCATTGGTAACGGTGACGGTATAGTTGCCGGAGGGGATGGCTGTCCGGTTTTGCGGGTCGGCGCTGCCGGGCAGATCTGCCCAGTCGTAATTAAACGGCGCTGTTCCACCGCTGACGCTGAGGTTGATGCTGCCGTCGGATTGGCCACAGGCGGCAGCTTGCGTAGTCGTGTTAATGACAGGCGTAACGCCGCTTTGGCCTACCATAATTGTATTGGAAGCTGTACAGCCCTCGGCATTGGTAACCGTGACAGTGTAAGTGCCGGCGGGCAAAGCCGTTCGGTTTTGCGGGTTATTGCTGCCGGGCAGATCTGCCCAGTCGTAATTAAACGGTGCCGTTCCGCCACTGACTGTGAGGGTAATGCTGCCGTTGGATTGGCCGCAGGCGGCGGGTTGGGTAGTCGCGTTAATGACAGGCGTAACGCCGCTTTGGCCTACTGTAATTGCATTGGAGGCCGTGCAGCCCTCGGCACTGGTAACGGTGACGGTGTATGTGCCGGCGGGCAAAGCCGTTCGGTTTTGCGGGTTATTGCTGCCGGGCAGATCTGCCCAGTCGTAATTAAACGGTGCCGTTCCGCCGCTGACTGTGAGGGTAATGCTGCCGTTGGATTGGCCGCAGGCGGCGGGTTGGGTAGTCGCATTGATGACAGGCGTAACGCCGCTTTGGCCTACTGTAATTGCATTGGAGGCCGTGCAGCCCTCGGCATTGGTAACGGTGACGGTGTATGTGCCGGCGGGCAAAGCCGTTCGGTTTTGCGGGTTATTGCTGCCGGGCAGATCTGCCCAGTCGTAATTAAACGGAGTCGTTCCGCCACTGACTGTGAGGGTAATGCTGCCGTTGGATTGGCCGCAGGCGGCGGGTTGGGCAGTAGCATCTATGAAAGGGAGAATGCCCATTTGATCCACAACATCTGTAGCTGATGCAGTGCAGCCATTACTGCCGGTTACCGTGACGGTATATACATCCGGACTGACATTATTCAAATTTTGAGTGTTACTGCCATTGCTCCATTCAAATACAAAAGGTCCGATGCCATTTTGAATCGTCAGCGTGATGCTTCCGGTATTCAGGTTGCATCCGGCGGATTGGGCGCTTGTATTCAGTTCCGGGAAATTGTAAATATTATCTATTGTTGTGGTTGCGCTGGCGGTGCATCCTTGCGCATTGCTCACCGTTACCGAATAGTTTCCTGCGGGCAGCAGCGCACGTTGTTGTGGATCTGAACTGCCTGGAAGGTCTTCCCAGTCAAAAGAGAAGGGGCCGTTGCCTCCACTTGCGGCAAGATTAATACTTCCATTGGCCTGATCGCAAGTCGCATTTTGAGGCGTCAGATTGACGATGGGGTTTACACCAATTTGAGCAACCTGTATATTCGACGTAGCGGTACAACCTTCGGCGTTTGTCGCAGTTACACTGTAGGTACCCGTAAATGCGGCAGACATATTATTCCGCGTAGCCGGATTGCTGCCGAAGGTGTAGCCTTGCGGGCCACTCCAGGACCAGGCGATTGCTGTGCCGGAATCATCCTGCAAGGTCAAGGTGCCGCCGGGACAAGGGGTATTGGCAGACAAAGCAGGCGTGGGTGAAGCACTTTGTGTCAGCGTAATTGGAATAGAACGGCTTACGCAAATTGCGGGAAATACTCCCCAGGTAACTTCATAAGTGCCGCCCTGGTTAGTATTTATTTGGTTAGCGTTGGAATTGGATATTGCAACACCGTTGCGATACCAGGTGTAGGTTGCGCTTGCTACTGCCGGGATAGCGAGTGTAGTTGTTTCACCGCTACAAAGCACATTACCGCCTGAAGAGGTGATGGATTCCGTTGGCCCTGCTATGGCGTCAAAAGTATGGTTATAGGGGCCGCAGGTTTCACCGGTATTGACATTTTCGAGTGAAAAGGTGAAATTAATCGGAACGCCGTACGGGACATTTATAAGATCAACAATTCCCGGATTGACAGGATCAAGTACGATGGTGCCTACATTGGTAGTTGGGGAAAGTACTCGGCCGCAATCGGTACAAGCGATTCCGAAATGCCGGGTGTAGTCATTTTCATCTGTGCAGATAATCGTTCCCCAATAAGTAATACTACTTTCCTGAGGACAGCTTGCGCCCTGCACCTCCACCTGTATCGCCCGGCTATACAGGGTCAGCGCGGGCGCGCCGGGGTTGGTCACCTGCACATGATAAACACCTGCGTCGCTATTTTGCAAAGCATTGAAGATGAGTTTATTGGAGTTCGCTGCATTGCCAGCGGGCGGCGTCCAGGGACTGCCGTTTTTATGCCATTGGTAGACATTCGTCGTGAGGCCAGCATCAATGCCGAGGTCAATGGTAAGCGCTTGCCCGGCGTTGCGGGTGATGAGGGTGTCGGAGAAGATGGAGTCTTGGGGGGCGTACCTTGCCTGATTGTTGTAAAAGCCGTTGATGAGCGGCATATTGGGGAGGATGTCGTCGAAGGTGAGGTGGTTGAATTGGAGGGTTAGGGAGTCTTCACTCCATGTCCCAGTATTCAGAAGAGGCATTTGGTTGAAGGATGACGCAGCAGATAAGTTGTTATTGCTGAGCCACAAACTTCTTAATTTAGGCAGACTGAAGTTGGGTATTGAGCCGCTTAATTGGTTGGAGGAAAGGGAGAGTCTTTGTAAATTGGGCAGATTGAAATTTGCTATTGTGTCGCTTAATTGGTTAGAGGAAAGGAAGAGTTGTGATAAATTAGGTAGGTTGAAATTGGGAATGGAGCCGATCAATTGGTTGGAGGAAAGGGAAAGTTCGTATAAATTGGGCAAGTTAAAATTGGGAATTGAGCCACTTAATTGGTTGGAGAATAGGGAGAGACCTTGTAAATTGGGCAGGTTGAAATTGGGTATTGAGCCACTTAATTTATTGTCAGACAGCACTAGTAGCTTTAACATGGGAAGATTAAAATCTGGAACATTTCCTGTAAGTTTATTTTTATAAAAAGAGATCGTTTCTAAATTAGGCAAATTAAAGTTTGGAATTTGACCTACTAATTGATTGTTGTATAAAATAATTTTCTTCATTTTGGGCAAATTAAAGTTTGGAATTGTATCATTTAATTCATTAAAGAATAATAAAAGCTCTTCCAGGTTAGGCAAATTAAAATTTGGAATAGAGCCACTTAATTGATTATTGGAAAGAGTTAAGTATTTAAGGTTGGGCAGATTAAAGTCTGGGATATTGCCGCTCAGTTGGTTAAAAAATAAGTATAATATCTCAAGATCAGGTAAATTTAAATTTGGAATATTTCCAGTTAACAAATTTTGAGCAAGGTCAATTTGTGTCACACACCCCTCCCCATTCACCGTCACCCCATACCAGGTACTCACGGGCGTATTCAAATTCCATGTGTTCGTCCAGCCCGGCCCATTCGTCGCATTGTACAATTTCACCAACTCCAAAGAATCACTCACCGGATTGCAAGTCGCAGCAGTATTGATATTGATGCGTATCGCCCGGCTATACAAGGTAAGTGCGGGCGCGCCGGGGTTGGTCACCTGCACATGATAAACGCCTGCGTCGCTATTTTGCAAGGTACTGAAAATGAGTTTATTGGAGTTGGATGTATTGCCTGCGGGTGGCGTCCAGGGACTGCCGTTTTTATACCACGCATATATGTTATCCGGCACAGCGGCATCAATGCCGAGGTCAATGGTAAGCGCTTGCCCGGTGTTGCGGGTGATGAGGGTGTCGGAGAAGATGGAGTCTTGGGGGGCGTACCTTGCCCGTGCCCCGTTAAAGCCATTGAGGAGTGGTGTGTTGGGGAGAATATCGTCGAAGGTGAGGTGATTGTATTGGAGGGTTAGGGAGTCGTAAGGCCAGGTTGATGTACCCAGAAGTGGCATTTGGGTAAAGGCTGGTGCCGTAGATAAATTGTTATTTCTGAGCCAAAGCGCAATTAGTTTAGGCAGGCTGAAGTTAGGTATTGAGCCGCTCAACTGGTTGTAGGAAAGTGAGAGTTCTTGTAAATTTGGCAGGCTGAAATTGGGTATTGGGCCACTAAGTTGGTTAATTTCAAGCCGGAGCTCAATTAGTTTGGGTAGGTTAAAATTGGGGATTGAGCCGCCCAACTGGTTATTGTTAAGCCAGAGGTGTTGCAAATTAGGCAGGTTAAAAATGGGTATTGAGCCACTTAATTGGTTTGAGGTAAGATAGAGTCTTTGTAAATTAAGCAGACTAAAATTAGGTATTGAGCCACTCAATTGGTTAGAGGTAAAGTTGATGAGTTGTAAATTTGGCAGGTTGAAATTGGGTATTGAGCCACTCAATTGATTGTAAGCAAGGTATAGTGAACGTAAACTGGGTAGACTGAAATTAGGTATTAAGCCTGTCAAGTCGTTGTAGGCAAGGTTGAGAGATTGTAAACTGGGTAGACTGAAATTAGGTATTGAACCGCTTAATTGGTTATCTGAAAGCCAGAGTTCTCGTAAATTAGGTAAATTAAAATTGGGTATCAAGCCGTTCAGCTGGTTATCTGAAAGCCAAAGCTCTTGTAAATTAGGCAAGCTAAAATTGGGTATTGAGCCGCTCAGTTGATTGTTGCTGAGCGAGAGGGATTGCAGATTAGGTAGGCTGAAATCAGGTACTGAACCGCTCAACTGATTACTGTTAAGCCAGAGATATTGTAAATTGGGTAGGCTAAAATTGGGTATTGAGCCGCTCAATTGGTTATCGGACAGGGAAATAGTTATAACACATCCATCCCCATTCACCTGCACCCCATACCAAGACGAAATAGGCTGCCCAGGCACCAACCAGTTCGTCTTATTCGTCCAGCCCGGCCCGCCCGTCGCATTGTACAATTTCACCAACTCCAACGAATCGCTCACCGGGTTGCAGGTCGCAGCAGTATTGATATTGATGCGTATCGCCCGGCTATACAACGTCAGCGCGGGCGCGCCGGGGTTGGTTACCTGCACATGATAAACGCCTGCGTCACTATTTTGCAAGGTATTGAAAATGAGCTTATTGGAGTTCGCTACATTGCCAGCGGGTGGTGTCCATGGACTACCGTTTTTATACCACGCATATATGTTATCCGGTACAGCGGCATCAATACCGAGGTCAATGGTGAGCGTTTGCCCGGCGTTGCGGGTGATGAGGGTGTCGGAGAAGATGGAGTCTTGGGGGGCGTACCTTGCCTGATTGTTGAAAAAGCCGTTAATGAGCGGCATATTGGGGAGGATGTCCTCGAAGGTGAGGTGGTTGTTTTGGAGGGTTAGGGAGTCAAAAATCGACGTTCCTGTACCTAGAAGAGGCATCTGGGTGAAGCTTTGCGCAGAGGATAACTGATTGTTGCGAAGCCTTAGCTGAGTTAGTTTGGGTAGCTTAAAATTAGGAATACTACCACTCAATTGGTTGTTATAACACCAGAATAATTGTAAATTTGGCAAATCAAAATCGGGAATGCTTCCACTTAATTGGTTAGAGTAACAGATGAATTGTTCCAAATTAGGCAGGTTGAAATTAGGGATACTACCAACCAATTGATTATTGTGGCAGTAAAATTCTTGTAAGTTGGGCAAATTAAAATTTGGGATACTACTACTCAACTGGTTATTCTGACAGCGGAGTTCTTGTAAGTTAGGCAAATTGAAATTGGGGATACTACCATTCAGCTGGTTAAAATAACAGTCGAATTGCTGTAAATTTGGCAGATTAAAATTAGGGATACTGCCGCTTAATTGATTAGTCGAGCAAACGAATCCAACCAAGTTGGGTAGATTATAATTGGGAATATTTCCGCTCAATTGGTTGTTACGACAATCAAAGGCATATAAGTTGGGCAGCATAAAATCTGGGAGTATCCCATTCAACTTGTTATCAGGTAATGTTATTCGCCTTACACACCCCTGCACATTCACCTGCACCCCATACCAGGTACTCACAGGCGTATTCAAGTTCCATGTATTCGTCCAGCCCGGCCCACCCGTAGCATTATACAATTTCACCAACTCCAACGAATCGCTTACCGGGTTACAAGTAACGGGCGTTATCATCGCCGTTCCCGTACACCCCGCCCCGTCCGTCACCGTCACCACATAAGCCCCCGATTGCGGCACGGTAAACGACACCGTCTCGTTGTGCGTAAACGGCGCGGTCGTCAGCGTGGCCGTCACCGCCGGGTTGTTGAACAGGGCCATGACGACGCTGCTGTAATTCCCGCCGCTGCTCTGCGGCTGGCCGCCCTGTATTCGGAAGGTGCCGTTCAGGTTATTGGTCGTGATATTATTGATGGCAATGGCAGGGGCCACGGTGACCGTGCGCGAACTGGTAGCGGTACAGCCGGTGCTGCTGGTTACAGTTACAGTATAGGTGGTCGTGCTGGTTGGGGCAGGCGCAATGCTTGAAGTCGTGGCCGCGTTGCTCCACACATAGGTGTAAGGGCCGGTGCTGCCCGTGGCATTGGCTGTCAGCGTAGCGCTGGCGCCGTTACAAATAGCATTGCCGCCCGTAATCGTCACCATGGCAGGGTTGCTGCCACAAGGCGTTGCGCAGGGGCCGCTTGTCCAACTGGTGATGCCGTTTTTATAAAATGCCGTACAGGCATTGGCGTAGGTCACGCCGTCGCAACCACAAACCTGCGCAGTGCCGCTGCATATTTTGGAGAGATTAATCACGTCCGGGGCGCTGCAAGGCGCGCCATCGCAATTCACGGTTACCGACGTAGTCACCGTAGCACCACTGCCCTTGCTGCCGCTCAAACGGGCGGCTATACTGTATATGCCGGGCATCAGGTAACCCGCATCTACGCTAACGGTTTCGAACACGACGACAGACGCACAATAGCCCGGATTGAAATTGTATCCGATGGTGATGGTGATCGCGTTACCGTTTACCGTTACTGTATTAATCCCGTTGAGGGAATAACACAAATTCAGGAGCTCCACTTCTACATCTATCGGTAAGGGCGCTGCGCAATAGCCGGGACTGCTAACCACCACCCCGATAACATTAGCCTGCTGCGCAGCGGCAATCTGGAGGCCGATCAGGAGGGCTGAAGCCGAGAGGACGGCGCGTCGCCCCCACAGCAACAACGGTTGCATAAAAACAAAAAGTAAAGGGGCGCCTGAAAAACGAAGTACGCTTGTTTTCATAATTGTTGAAGTATCTGACCGGGAGCGAAGTTAGCTTGTCCCTTATATCCGGTGCAGGAATTACGTGATTAATTTTCTTCGTCAGCAGCGCTTTTTTTACTTGAGCTTCTGTTGCAATTCCTGGGCGGCAGCCTTGTTGAAATGTCCCTGAGTATTGAGAATTTTATTCAGCAATGCCTGGAAAGGCGCTTCTTTTTGTTTGCCCTGTGCGAGCCAGACCATTAAGGTGCGGTATTCAGCCTGCTGCTGAATTTTTTCATTTGCAGCCTTTTGTTGTGCTTCAAACAGGCTTAGCGCCTGCTGGTAGTCGCGTTTGAAGTAGTAGCAGTCGCCCTGAAGCAGTGGTACGATTTCAGCCTCGGCGTTATCGGCCGGTATGGCGGCGAGTTGAGCGAGCGCCTGGTCGTATTGCTTGTCCTGTATGGCTTGTTTGGCCTGCTCAATGGCCTGGTTGGGTGTTGCGCCTTGTCCGCGGGCGGTGGTGACGGCAGCCTTCGGGTACATGGTATCGGCGTATTCGAGGGTGTTGAACGCCGGTTTGCGCAGGAAACCGAAATAACCGACCAAGAGCAGGGCGCAGGCGGCTGCGGCAATTTGCAGCACGCGTTTGAACGATACTTTCAGCGCCGGGGCTGCCGGCGCGGTGATGGATTCGTTTGCGCTTTCAGCTTTCCAAGCTTCCATCTGGCGGCGCATTTCCTGGCGGCGCAGGAGTTGCATGGCCTGGTGTTCGGCCTGTTGCAGTTTAAGTTCCTGAGCCAGTTCGGGATTTTGGGCTAATTGTGCTTCGAAGGCTGCTTTTTCCGCTTCGGGGAGTTGCCCGAAGAGGTAGGCTTCTATGGTATCAAAATTAGTGTTATTCGTGTTCATTGCATCTGATTTAGGATGTTTTGCAAATCGGGGTTGGCAACCAGCGTTTCCCTCAATTTTTCGCGACAACGGTGTACCGCTTTTTTGGCTTGTTCGGCATTGGCCAGGCCGCGGTCTTCCGCCACCTGAGCCATGGTTTTGTTTTCAAAGTAGTAGGCTTGCAATGCTTCCTGACATTTATCGGTCAGCGTATGCAGCGCCTGCTGAATCAATTCATCGCGTTTGGCTTCCAGCGTTTCCTGCTCAATCAGTTCAATATGATTGGCCATCGCATCGGGATTGTTCATTTCAGCGTCGGAAATTTCCGATTTGAACACCACCCGGCTTACCTTTCTGGCGCCGGAGCGAATCAGGTTTTTACAAATACCCAGCAGGAAAGTAGTCACCTTGCTTTCTGCCCTGAACCCGCCATTGAGCAGGGTTTCATCGAGCAGAATCATGGCTTCCTGAATGATCTCATCGGCGTCAACGCCGCGAGGCTGGTAATAAGCGATCCAGTCCTGCACCGTTGCCCGCACCATCGGATTTTGGAACAGGGCCTTGTAGGCCATGTTTTTCCGTTGCAGATCGGTACTCATCAGCGCCTTGGAAAGCTCTTCAGCGCTCATTGATGTTTGCTTCATTGGTAAGTGACAATTAAGTGCCCGGGGTACCCAGGTTTCGAGAAAAAAATCGGGTAAAGATGCAACAAGTCCTGATTATTTTCAGAAGTTTGCCTGTGCAGACTTGTGTTATGCCCCCTTTTTTTTCCAAATATGCGTTTTTTGCCCTTACTTTTATTTTTCCTTTTTTTAAAGATTAATCCCGCTGTCGCACAGCAAAGTGCCGCCGCCAGGACAGCACAACGCATAGATATCTGGTATACACAATGGCAGCAGGGCGCGCTCACGCAAGCCGCCTATGATTCCTGCAGCCGCATGGTGCAACGGGGGCCAAAAGTAATCGGGGAACTGAACTGGGCCATGGCCGCTTCTTTGCAAGGCAATATATTGTATGAATCCGGCGCCTGTCAGACCAGCGCAGCGCTACACGCCAAGGCCCTGCAAATTCGGCAGCGATTGCTGGGCCGCACAGACACCCTGAGCGCCAACAGTATGCAAAACCTCGCCAACGCCCGCTACGAACTGGGTTTCCGTGAGGAAGCGCTGCAACTGTACGAAACAGCCTGGTGCATTAAAAAAGATTCCCTGCGCCTGCCACCCGAAAAACTCATCGTCTCCGGATTGAACCTCGCCGATTGCTACCAGGATATGGGCTTCACCAACAAGGCGCTCGAATTATATAACAAGCTCCTGCAATACCGCCGCGAAGCGCCGGTTTCTCCTGATGCCAGCACGCCGGAACTCCTCTTGGAAATAGCCAATTGTTACATCACGTTAAAAGCATACCGGCAGGCGGAGGACTACGCCGGTCGGGCTGCTGCCTTGTATGAGCAATTGGATCCGACTGCGCACCAACAGTATCGGGGCCGTGCTTATCAGCGGGTGGCGATGGCGCGTATTATGCAGGGAAGGCCCTTATTTGCCCATGAAGTATTGCAAAAAGCCCTGACGCAGTTGCAGGAGTACCCATCCGACGCCGCCGATGTCTGGATGGCCATGGCTACCGCCGACCGCATGCAGGGGCGTTACGCCGATGCATTGAACAGCCTCGAAATGGCGCAGCAATTGCTTGAAGAAGGCGCACTTGAGAAAAAAAACGCGTTGTTGCTGCTCAAAGGTGAGTACCTGAGTGCACAACAACAATACAAGCAGGCCGCAGCGACTTATTATCAGGCACTGGGGCAGGCTGCTAACCCTGCGCAACGGCAGGAATGCCTGCTGCATCTTTCCCGTCTTGAACTCGAACGCGGGAACTACGCTGCGGCGCAAGGCCTGCTGCTGCGGGTTGCTGCCCGGCAGGATAGCGCTACGCTATATGTCATTCGGATGCTGGAAGGCGATATTGCCCTGAAACAGGGCCGATGGGAAGCCGCGCTTGCGACGTTTCAGCAAGCGCTGCAAATACCGGCGGATGCGGATAAACAGTTGGCAGCTGAGGTACGGCGCCTGAATGTACTCGTCGTCAGGGCGCGGCAGCGCAACACTGCTGCCGACTGGCAGGAGGCCTACCGCTATGCAAAAGCCAATGATATACACCGGCCCATCAATTACGACGTGTATGCCCGCGCGTACAAAACGGTGTACCGCCAGTTTGGCGACAGCTACATCGAAGCGGCTTTGCAATGCGGCGATACGCTTGCTGCGTTTATGCGTGTTGCCCGGGAAAAATGGAAGCATCCGAATAACAGGACGATACAGGGCGACGCTTCCATTGCAGCCCCAAATTGGGATATACAGGGCTTACAGGCTGCGATGCGGGAGGATCTCAGTTTTTTGGAGTTTTATGAATCCGACAGCGCTTTGTATGTTTTTGTTTTGGATAAAAAACGTTTAAGTGCCCGGAAAATAGCTGCTGATGTAGCGACAATTCACCGACATGTGGTTGCTTTTTTTGAACAATGCAGTCGCCCGCCAGGCGGTGTCGGCTCAGATCCGGCTGTACTGATGGCGGAAGGGCAATGGTTGTACGAGCAGCTTTTGGCGCCGATAAAAATGTATTTATCCAAACGGCTGCTGATTGCGCCCGATGGTATCATTCATTTTTTGCCTTTTGATGCTTTGCCGATTAGCTTGGCCTCTAAACCGGAATATTTTCAGGACCACCGTTTTCTGCTGCATGAATACACACTTGCTTATGTGCCAGGTGCGCGCTGGTATTGGCACAAGGTGGTTCGGGAAAAAAGGCGTTTTAGGTCGAATGCAAGGACTTTATTGGCGATTGCGCCGGTTTTTGGCATTCCGGGGGTGGATGATCTGGAAGCGTTGAACTTCAATTTTCCGGAAGTTGACAGTGTTGAACGGATTTGGGGCGGTGAAATATTAAAAGGGCCGGCAGCGCAGAAACAAGCCTTTATGGATCGTGCGCAGGCATGCAATATTTTGCATTTGGCTACGCATGGTTCGGCTGACAGTGAGTTCCCGGCACATGCCTATGTTGCGTTCAGTGGTCAGGATCAGAAATTGTACGCGGGCGAATTTGAGCGCATTAACCTTGCGGGTACCGAATTGGTGGTGCTCAGTGCCTGTAAAACGGCGCTTGGTCAGTTGAACACAGGAGAGGGCGTGTCGAGTATTGCGCTGGCTTTCCAGCGCGCAGGCGCCGGGGCGGTGCTGGCTTCTTTGTGGAATGTGGACGATGCAATGGCGCCAGGCCTGCAAACGCGTTTTTATACTTTATTAAAAGAAGGGTGCCGGAAAAGCGAAGCGCTGAGCGCAGCCAAGCGGCAATTGCTTCAGGCCTGCGACCGGGACCATGCGCATCCGTATTATTGGGCGGGTTATTTGCTCAACGGAAACGACAAACCCATGCGCTTCATTCCCGGCGAGGCCCGGAAAGCCTGGCTTTGGGCATTATCGGCCCTGCTATTGCTGTTTATCGGCTGGCGTTTTCTAAAAAAGCGCTCACCCCGTCGTGTTTGATGCGGGATGAGCGGCATTCGTGTTGAGTAATTATTTTACCTGAATTTCCACAGCGTTGGTTACGGTGGCGGTAAACTGCTGGCCTTGTTCGATGATAAAGCCTTCCCTTGGGCCTTCGCCGTGGAACGATTGTTCGTCGCCGGCCACCGCGATCATCTGATCGTCTATGGTGCGTACATGGGTGACTTCCAGTATGACTTTGGCCGGTTCATTGAAGCTGGCGGGCACAACGCTTTTGATACGTCCGATGGCGAAAGCGCCGAAGGGGATGAGTACTTTGCCATTGACTACTACATTGGCACGTACCCGAAAGGAGACCGTTTTGCCGCGGGCGGCATCGGAAGAAACGCGCTCTGTGCTTTCAAGCCAGACCAACGTAGAGGCAGGCAGGGTTTCCTTGTTGTTGCAGATCAGACCTTTGGCGCTGGTATTTTGCGCGTGTGCGGTTGGGGCGAATACGCCGCCCAGCAAGAGCATCAGGAGGGAGAAAAATACACGTTGTTGCATAGCAGGTTTGATTTTTTTGTTCAATTGTTGTTTGTAAGTAGGGTGATGTAAGTTCCGGTACCCATTTTTTCAAAAAAAAATTAACACGGGTACTCCGGGGTATTTCCCGACACACAATTCTTACATTTGTAACAGAAAAATAACGCCCATGAGGATTGCTACCCTTGTACTCTTTTTGCTGCATAGTGTGTGGCTTGGCGCCGGCACATTTCCTGGTCCCGATAGTTCAGGGGTTTTGCTGCCGCATAGCACCCTGATACCTTTGAAGTTGAGCAATTCCCTGCAATCCGAAAACTTGCAGGAAGGCGACATTATCAACCTTTTGGTGGTGCACGATGTGGTGGTGGGCGAGGGCAAAGTGGTGATCAGCGCTAATGCGAAGGCGACGGGCAAAGTGACCCGATTGCGCAAGCGCGGCGTTTACGGCAGGCCGGCGCTGATTGAAATTGAACCGGCGAGCGTGCGCACGGTAGATGGAAAAATTATTCAAATAAGTGGAGAAAAGCGGGTTTTTAAGGGCAAATCAAGGCAAGGACTTGCCTGGGCCATCAGTATTTTGCCACCGGTGGTCGGGCTGGTTTTTCTGAGTCCTTATTTACTGCCGGTTGCAGCGGCCGGGCTGCTCATAAAAGGCGGCAAAGCGAGCGCCGGAAACAGCAGCCTGCTGGAAGCGTATACGCTGAGTAATGTACGCGTAAAGGCATGAATTACACTTAACCATCATAAACAACACACCAGATGAGTCAGCGTTTCTTACATTTAATCTTATTGTTTTGGACGAGTTTGGTTTTGTCTGCGCAGACCACTCCCTCCAGGGATTTTATCCAGCAATACGACCATGTTCTTTCCGTCATTAGCGGATTTGAGGTGAAAGATGCCGTTCTGCTCAGCGATGCTAAAACGCTGGCTTTCGTGGGTGAAAAAAGAGATAAAAGCGGTTCACAGTACGCAGAGGCTTATCTTTTTGATACAGAAAAAGGGGCTTTGACAGACAATAAGCCTCCAATAAGAATTCCCAATTGTCGTATCAATAGTATATCTCAGGCCGACGACGGCAGCCTTTTTCTGGCCGGTGTTATGCTGGATAAATCAAGGGCCGGGTTGCCTTATCTGGCTCAGTTCGACCGGCGTTTATCGAAGAAAAAATGGCAACTGGAGTCCGGGCTGGCAGAAGGAGCGGAAATTCTTAAAGTTTTATGGCTGGGCTGCGGCTCGGCAATGGTTGCAATCAAAGATGCGCCTTCGGCCTCCAATATCAGGATTTATCAATTGAAAGGCCGGAGACTTGTAGATCCGGTATCCATCGGGCAGGATGATATACAAAATTTCAGCGCCATGTTGCCCGTGCCCGGCTTTGATAATAAAGTCTGGCTGGCTGGTACTGCCGTAAGAAAACGCGGATTTGAAGGGGGCGACGCCTGGGTTGCGCAACTTGATACCAGGGGTATGGTTACCCATCCGATTACCTATCCGGGTGATGAAAAGAATCTGGAATATATTCATTGTGCAACTGTAAACAATGAAACCGGGCAGGTATTTATGGCGGGCTGGGCACAGCGCAACTCGGAGATCTGCGATCCCCTGTTGCTCACACCATCCGGAAATACCAATAGCCAGCGCGGACTGCCCTTTTATGAAAAAACGAATGAAAACGACTACATCAGCGCTGTCAGCAATACTGCCGCACACGGTTTTCTGTTTTTAAAAAGCACTGATAACCGGGGTTTGTATCGGCACGAACTGCGTTATTCGCTCCGTGGCAATGATGCTGGCAGGGAGGTAATAAGACTTCAGGGGCCAAATAAATTCATGCCTGTGGCGCTCCTGCGCGACAGTATTCTGGATGAGTTTTATCTCGTCGGAACCACCCTTCAGGCAGGCACCAAAACTACGCAGGCGCGGGTGGTGAAAGTTAAGGAAAACTGGGCGCGGAGTGTGCGACAGCGCCCGGTACCCAAAGGCGCAAAAGGAATACCAAACACATTGCCGCCGGGAACGCCGCCTAAACTCGTCTGCCAAAGTGCCGTGCTCAAGGAAATTTATGATGAAAATCCGGACAGTCGGCTCAGTGCCAACGAAAGTGCAGCCATCTGGTTTACCATCCGAAATGATGGCGGCGATTTTCTGGGGCCCGCCCAGGCCGAAGTGCGGGATGCCGATTTGCGCAGCGGGATCAGCATCAGTGACATGAGCAAAATGCTGCCAGGTATTCCAAATGGCGGAACACATATTGTAAAAATAGGCATTGAGGCCGACGCACAGCCCGCTTACGGCAGCTCAAGCTTTCGAGTCGCCATTACTCAAAACAGTACTGTACTTTGCGAATGCAGTTCCCCGGCTATCAGCAGCGGAAAAGTTGAAGGAAAAGTCTTCTCGTTCCGCAAACCTATGGAAGAAGTGAACGGTGGACGCGAACAAACAGAACGAGACGTATACCAGGCAAAAATTTACGTCAAAGGAAGTGCAAAAGAAGTGCCACACGAACAGGTGGTGGTGAAGCTAAATGGGGAAAAACCCAAACGCGGGCAAAAAGACTACTTCGTAAAGGTTGAAAACGAAACAGCAGAGGGCTATTTCTTAGTTATTAATATCCCTTTAAATGAAGGCGAGAACAAACTCCTTGTTGAGTATGGCGCCGAAATTTCCAGCGAAGTCACCATTTTCCGGAAAAAGCCCAATCCCAATATATATGTACTCTCCATCGGAGTACCTTATGAAGGTGAAATGGCCTTGAATTACACGACAAAAGATGCCCAGGATTTTGCGGATGCCATGCGCAGTCAGGCCTCCAGGGGATTCTTCGGGAATCTGATCTATCTGCGCCTCCTCAACACCCCCGAAAATACAATCCGGGATAGTATTGCGCTTGCTTTTGAACAGCTGGCCGCACAGGAGATGGATACCTCAGACTATGTGTTCATCTTTATTTCCGCGCATGGGCTGGAGCGACTCAATCGACCCTACATTGTACCGCGCAACTACGGTGGTAATTTTTCTTCCTGCTTAGATTATCAGTCCATGCTGGATCAGTTTGTACTGCCCATTAAAGCGCGGCGATTTATATTTATTGATGCTTGCCACAGTGGCGCCGGAAAAAATATTCAATCCATCAACTGGGAAAACGTTCCGTGGCAAAAAGAAACGGCGCCAAACCTTGCCGCTTTTTTTTCCAGCCAAGGCACTGAGCGCTCTTATGAATACGAAAAAGGCCAACATGGCGTCTTTACCCAGGCAATATTAGATGCAATAGCCGGCTTGGGGCTTCCGACAGACAAACCTTTTCTGAACATCTCAGAGCTTACGCAATATCTCTCCAGACGGGTTGCACAAATCAGCGAAGAGCCCGAACAAAAAGCCAAAAATTATCAAAAACAAACCCCGAAAATGCGCAACAACGGCCTGCCCGATGATATGCCTGTATTCGGAATTCTACGACAATAACTTCCAACTTAAAATGCAATGAAACGAAACCAATCATTCCGCTTTGCCTTGCTCCTGGGCGGCCTTTGCATAGCCCTGAGCGCCCGGGCGCAACAACTGCCCTACGGTACTTTTTACCGCAACAACTGGCAACTGGTAAACCCGGCAGCGATTGATCGCCTGCTGATGAGCAGCAAGGAGTACCACCCGACCCTGCAATTTACGGCCAATTTCCGCCCCCAGTGGATCGGCACCGAAGGGGCGCCGCTCACCGGTTTTTTTCAGTTTGAACAAGCGCCCGACGAGCAAGTTTACGAGCGCTGGCCGGTGCGTTGGGGAGGACAGGGCTTTTTTGACAAAACCGATATCCTGACCACTTACGGCTTTTACGGTAACTTTTCCAGGGAGTTTACTTTTGATAATACAGGCGGCAAAAAACTGCGCGTGGGCATCACTCCGGGACTACTCCTGCGCCAATACGACGTCGGGCGTATGCGCGCCCGCGATGGCATCCCCAACGATCCGGTGTTATTGAGCATCACCAATGACCCCACACGCCTGCAATTTGATTTCAGCGCCGGTATGTTTTACCATAAAACGGATGCCAATGGCGGAACCAACTACTTCGGGTTTTCATTGCCCAGCGCGCTGGGAGCGCAATTTAATCCCCGGGAGGATGTGAACGACTACGGCTTCAAGTTCAAAATGCGCAATTTTTACTTCGTTTGGGGTAAATATATCAGCAACTGGAGCGATGATGACGGCTCCGACCTGAATATAGAGTGGGAACCTACCATTTGGGTGCGTGGTGTTGGCCAGGGCGCTTACAGCACCATAAACCCCAACTGGCGCCTGCCGGTCAGTGTAGATGCCAACCTGCGGGTTTATTTCAAACCCACACAATATACGCCACCTAAATTCTGGATCGGCGCCGGCTATGGCACCAACCGTCAGCTCAGCGCTGAAACCGGATTTAATATTACTGCCATGGATAGAGATGCCATCAGGCAAAACCTGCAAATCGGCCTGGCGTACAATGTGCCCACTACCCGTTCTTTATTTCAGTTGGGCCAGTCGTTTGAAATTAACTTTTCCTGGTGTTGGGATTAATATGGGTACCGGAACCGTGTAGAAGCCACCCATTGCTGCGTCATATTTTTTTTAAAAAAACATTTCATCATGACCAAGCAATTCATCTACACGGTTGCACTGATTGTACTGGCCGGCAACCTTGCCGCCGCACAACAAACCCGAAACCTGCCTGAGGGGACTCCTGTTAGCGTCCAAACCACAGAATTTCTGCTTGCCCGCGAAATTGTGCCGGGGCAGGTACTTAAAATAGAAGTTAGCGAAGCGATCATGGAGGATTCCGTGGTGCTGATCGCCAAAGGCGCCGGCGGCATGGCGCGCGTGGTATCCGTTGAGGAAGGGTCGTCGGAAGCGCCGGGAAAATGCACGATCGTACCGGTATACTGCGATGCTGCCGACGGACAAACAATTCAGTTGGAAGGCGAAGCGCAGGAATGTGTGAGCGAGATTCCGGGGCCGAATTATCGTATTGCCATCGGGATTGTGCTGGAGGCGAGGGTGGCGCAAGCCTACACCCTTGAAATGGGCGGCGGCCTGCCTGTGCCTGATTTTAACCTGCAACCGGAAGCCGCTGTGGCGGCTAATGAGCCGCAGGAGTTTCAGCCACAGGAGGGGTACTTGTCACTGCCGGCCGGGTTAGATATTCCTTTGGTGTTGAGCGACGAGTGCATTCCCGCAGAGCTGAGCGTAGGCAATCGCCTGCGGCTTCGGGTAAAACAGGATGTGATTGAAAACGGAAAACTTGTTTTTCGGGCCAAAGCACCTGCCGAAGGAGTTGTGAAGTACCTGGAAGGCAATAAAATCCATGTGGCGGCCACAATGGTGCACACCGCCGACGGCCAATGGGTACCCGTAGAAACCGACCACAGCGTGGTGGTTGAATTTGAGGAAGACAATGCAGAAATCCTGATGCAATTAGATACACCGGTGCCGGCGTATTTGAGTAATACGGTTCGGGTGACGGTGCGCTGAAAATGAAAATCATTGTTGCTTATGAATAACAATCGTCATCTCAAAAAAAGCTCCAAAATCGCTATTTTGTTGCTCTGTACAGGCTTATTGATGCTTGAACAGCCTTTATGGGCACAAGCGCCGCAGGCAATTTCCTATCAGGCCATTGCGCGCGATAACAACGGCATTCCGTTGGCAGAAACCGATGTCACCGTTATATTCAATATTCGGGCAGGTAGCCCTTCCGGAGTTACTGAATATAGGGAACAACACCAGGCGGAGACCAATAAATTCGGCTTATTTACCTTGAATATTGGTCAGGGGAGTCCGCTTGCCGGTAATTTTGTAAACATCGACTGGAGTGCAGGCGACAAATATTTACAAACGGAAATCAACGGTACGCTTAATGGCACAACACAGTTACTCAGTGTTCCGTATGCGTTCTTTGCTCAAAAAGCGCCGGATCAACAAAATCTGTCCATAAATGGCACTACGCTCAGTATTTCCGGTGGCAATGCAGTACAACTCCCGGCAGGCAGTGGTGCCACCACCCTTGATGGGCTGAATGATGTGAGTGCCCCCAGCCCAAGCAACGGGCAGGTATTGCAATGGAACGGCACTGCCTGGGTAGCGGCTACACCTTCAATTGGCGGCACCTATAATGCCGGTTCGGGGATTGTGATTAATAGCAATACCATCAGCGCCGTTGATATTTCAGCAAGCAACGAAATCCAAAATCTCTCCCTCAATGGCACTACGCTGAGTATTTCCGGAGGCAATGCGGTACAACTCCCGGCGGGCACAGGCGCTACCACCCTTGATGGACTGAATGATGTGAGTGCCCCCAGCCCGAGCAACGGGCAAATACTGCAATGGAATGGGACTGCCTGGGTTGCAGCTACCCCTTCTAGCGGCGGCACTTTTAATGCCGGTTCGGGGATTATCATCAATGGCAATACCATCAGCGCCAGTGATATTTCGGCAAGCAACGAAATACAAAACCTTTCCATCAACGGCACTACGCTGAGTATTTCCGGAGGCAATGCGGTACAACTCCCGGCAGGCAGTGGTGCTACAACGCTTGATGGGCTGAACGATGTTAGCGCATCAAGTCCTGCCAACGGGCAGGTCTTGCAATGGAACGGCAGTGCCTGGGTGGCTGCCACCCCTTCAAGCGGAGGCACTTTTAACGCCGGTTCAGGTATTGTTATCAATGGTAATACCATCAGTGCCAGTGATGCCGACCCTACTAATGAAATACAATTAATTTCACTGGTGGGCAACCAACTGACGCTCAACAAAGGAGGAGGGACTGTGACACTCCCAATTACAAATTACACAGAAGGTACGGCGATACAAATTATTGGAAATCAAATTAACAATACCGGCGATCCTAATCCGCTTGATGATATTACTACTAATACCACTGCAGGCGGAGATATAAATGGTACCTATCCAAATCCTTCTGTCGTAAAAATCAGAGGCCGAAATATATCAAGTACCACACCTGTTGATGGTCAAGTATTAAAATTTAATGCCAGCAGTAATCAATGGGAGCCATCTAATGATAATACCGGAGCGTCAGACTGGCAAAGTACGCCCACGCAGATTTTTACCAACGGAAAACTGGTGGCTGTGAATAATACCAATGGGAATCCGCTGATGCGTGTTGGTAATTCAAACAATTTTCCTCCCCAGGGAAATAACAACAATGCTGGCGTATTAGTAACTTATGGCCCATCCTCAAAGGAAAAAACCATACATAGCTATCTGACTACAAATCCTGACTATGGGGTAATTGCCGCCTACAGCAATAAAGGCTATTCGACAGTTCCTCCGGCATTTTTAGGGGTAAATCCGGATACTAAAAGCGGCGTTTTACAATTAAATACTGATGGAGGAACAAGCAGGGTTACACTAGGTGCTTATACTGATGATACGCTTTCTGGTTTTGTAAGGGTACACAGAAATGGAAATCCGGCAGCTGATCTGGGTTGTGCGCTTAGCGGAGAAGGTTTTGCAGGTACCCTGGGGCCAAATGGATTGTTTAATACTTATGCAGGCGCTACATTTAACGCGCCAAATAACGGCTATATGGGTGTATTTGATGCCGCCGGACTTGAACGGGCTGCTATGTATATCAGAAATACAGATAATCAGAGTTTTATTTATGCGCATGAAATTACTGCAACAATAAAAAATTTCAAAATTACTAATCCGGAGGATCCAAATCGGGAGATATGGTATGCCTGTCTGGAAGGGCCGGAAGCTGCCATATATGAGCGCGGTACCGCAATGCTACTAAATGGTCGTGCTGAGGTTAAATTATCAGAACATTTTGCCTTGATGATGAGTGCAGGTACAATGACGGTTCAAGTGACACCGCATTCAGCAGATACAGACGGGCTAGCCGTCGTAGAAAAAACACTTGATGGTTTTATAGTCAAAGAACTTCGTCAAGGTAAAGGCAACTTTACCTTCGACTGGGAGGTAAAAGCAGTAAGAAAGGGTTTTGAGGGGTATCAGGTAGATCGAATGCGCTTAGAGCCAGGTGCCATACCCCCAAGGCTTAAACCCATCACACCATTACAGGCTGGTCACTAATTCTTCACCTTAAATTTTATAAAATGAAACACAGATGGTTCATCTTACCGGCAATGCTATATGGTATTGCACTGCACGGACAGACCTTGCAACGCCCAACATTTTCCAATGTCGGGAACAACAACGCTGCCCTTACTTTTACTGTTGGGGAATCCATTGCCTACTATGCCGCTGTAAACCCAAGCGGTTCATTGAGTATTGGCGCCCAGCCGGGTGAGCGAAAAACCGGTGTTGATACCGATGATCCGGATTTATTACGGAAAATCGAACTTTTTCCAAATCCGACTGATGGTTTGCTGACACTACAGATTATAGATTCAGACACTGACCCATTTCAGGTTACGCTTTACAATACCCTGGGGCAGAAGTTATCTGAACAACGCATGGGTTCCGGTACACATGTCGTTGACCTTTGCAATCAAGCTGCTGGTTCGTTTTTTCTGCTTTTTACACGTGGAGATAAACAAGCGCAGTTCACGATCATCAAACATTAAAAATTAAAAAATCTGATGAAACATATTTTTCTTCCGCTTTTGATGATGCTATTTGCATCCCATGCTTTCGCCCAAGTCCCACAGACTGTTAATTTCCAGGCCGTTGCCAGAAACAGCTTAGGAGATGCCATTCTCAATCAACCTGTACAAGTGCGTCTGACCATCCGGGAAAATACTCCTACAGGAAACAGTATTTATTGTGCAACGCACAATACGACAACCAATGCTTTTGGTGCGTTTACTTTTCAAATGAATCGTGGCGATTTTTCCCAATGCGCTAACTCACCTGATTTCGAATCCATTAATTGGACAAATGGATCAAAATGGATGCAGGTAGAATTCAGAACAGACCTCGGTGCATTCAACGACCTGGGCGCGTTTGAGATTAGTTCATCTTTTTATGCACTGGCCGCCCGGGAAGCACAAAGGGTAAGTTTTATCAACCCTGATAATGCGCAGGATGGAAACGTATTGCGATATGATGCCTCCAGCGGTTTGTGGAAGCCCGCTTCAATTCCAAACAGTGGCCCCACAAATATAGTTGCCGGTGCAGGAATAAACGTATCGCTCAATGGAAATACTGTTACAATTTCCAATGCAGGCGATAGCGACAACAGCAGTACAAATGAGTTGCAGACCCTCCAGCTAAACGGCGCCCAACTTAGCATCACTAATGGTAATAGTGTTACTTTGCCGCTTGGTTCCGATGCTCAAACCTTGCAGCTAAATGGCAGCCAGCTTAGCATCACTAATGGCAACAGTATCACTTTGCCGCTTGGCTCCGATACTCAAACCTTGCAGCTAAATGGCAGCCAGCTTAGCATCACTAATGGCAACAGTGTCAATCTGCCTTCAGCCCCGCAAAGTATCAATGACCTCAATGATGTAAATACAACTGCCAACCTCAGTGTTGGAAAAGTATTGAAATGGGATGGGGCAAACTGGACACCCCAAAATGATAATACCAGTTCCGGAAGTGGCGGTTCCCTGAACATACAAAATCCTTTGCTTGGAGACGGTACTCCTAATGATCCTTTACGTATAGGTCAGAACAATGCTGTTCCAGGTCAGGCACTTGTTTGGGATGGCAGTGCCTGGGTTCCCGGTACTGTGCAGGGCGGCTCAGGCGGCAGCTACACCGCAGGCCCTGGCATCACCATTGCGAACAACGTCATCAGCGCAGTGGATAACAGCCCAAGCAATGAGATACAAACACTTTCTCTGGCTGGTAACCAACTTACTTTATCAAATGGAGGCGGTTCGGTAGCGCTTCCCACAACTGGAGGATCAAACGTCACATTACAGCAAGGTACTGGCATAGGTATAAGCGGTAGTAACAACAATTTTACGATTACAAATACAGGCGATACCAACCCCTCTGATGATGTAACCACAAGCACACAAGCAGGTGGGGATGTCAGCGGTACTTTTAGTAACCTCCAAATAAATCCTGGTGTTGTGGGTAACCTCGAAATCGCTAATGGCTCAATCAATGGAGATAAAATCGCCAACGGAACCATTACGCCTAATAAACTCTCCTTCTCGGTGGGAGGAAGTCAATGGCAAAATAATGGCCAAAAAATATACTACAACAGCGGTTTTGTAGGTATCGGTCTTGATAATCCTCAAGCTCCATTAAACGTCATTGCTGAACAGGCACCAACTGGTCAGAATACAATCTCGGTACTAGGTTTTGCTAATGCCCCGATTTCTACTACCACCAGCAATATTGGTTTATTGGGATCCTATAATACTGCAGCTTATGGAACAGGTGTCGCAGGTTACGGATTCAATTTTGAGCCGGTTCCGGCTGCGCTTGATTTTGGAGTATATGGTTCTGCAGCAACTGGTGTTTTAGGATCAGGCAAGGCAGTTGACTTTAGTAGCGGTACGGATATTCCCGGAGTAGGTGTGATGGGTATTGGCAAATCAACCGCTAATGTTCCGGGGATAGGTATCAATGGTATCGCCTCCGGTACCGGTTCTCTTGCCGGATATTTCCTCGGAAATGTTCGTACAGACGGCAGAATGACGGTTAATAACAGTACCAACGGCGCTGAAATGGCAACTATGGGTGTCGGTAACGCAGGGCATGGATTTTTTAATGCTTACGGCCCCAATGGAAACCTAAACCTTGTGATTGGATCTTTGAGCGGTTCCCCAAACAGCGGTACGGTTGGTGTCTTTGGCCCCAATCAGCAATCCACACCATCTGTACTGGTTTTTGCCGAGAGTGATGGAGATGGCCAAATAGAAGTAAATACCGGTACGGGTAATAATCTGATTACCATCACCAAAAGCACAGGCAATAGTGGTATAATTGAAGGGAAAAATTCAAACAGTATCGTGACATCCAGGTTAACAACAACTACCGGGAATGCAGGCTCTCTGTCAATTTACGGCCCGAACACCCAAACTTCCCCTTCCGTTCAAGTATATTCTGAAACAGACGGCGATGGCGCAATAGCCATCAATGCAGGAAACGGTAATGATCTTTTAGTCATGGGAAAAAGTACCGGCAACTCTGGCGTAGTGGAAACGTATGGCTCGGGGGGTAATGTTACCACAAGACTTACTACAACCAGTACTTCAAACGGAACCCGAGGAACAATTAGTGTCCACGACGAAAATGGTAATTCAAGGGGCTATATCAGAGCCAATTCAACAACGCAAAGTGAACTTTTTGTCAATACGATCACAGGCGTGTCCAAAAGCTTCCGCATGGTGCACCCCCAAGACCCCACCAAAGAAATCTGGTACGCCTGCATAGAAGGCCCCGAAGCCGCTGCTTATGAACGCGGCACCGCGCAACTGGTCAATGGCGTGGCAGCAGTTCAATTCAGCGACCATTTTCAGTTGGTAGCCAACAGGGAGGGTATGACCGTCATGCTCACTCCGCTTTCCGGTAAATCCAATGGCCTGGCCGTTGTTGAAAAAACGGAGCGCGGTTTTAAAGTACAGGAACTGATGGAAGGCACCGGCAATTATCAGTTCGACTGGGAAGTAAAATGCGTGCGCAAAGGACTGGAAAATTTCCAGATCATCCGTGACCGCGATTATGGTCTCAGCGACCTGCCCTCCATAGAATCCATGCGCCGGGAAAATACAGCCCCGGCCAGCGCCCCGGCCCGAATCGAAACCGATGTCCCCACAAGCGGCCGGAATATTCCCGCCGCCGAACTGACACCGCAAAAAGGAAACAAAACAAAAAAACAGGATTAAACTTATAATTGGCTGCCCGATTATGCCGGGCAGCCTTCTTTACTCATAGATTTGCTCTAATATGAGTTCCGTAAAAGCTTACATCATACCCTTGCTCCTGGCCCTTACAAACCTGTTGCACGCCCAAACCAGCGCCAACAGCGGTGGCGGCAGCCTGAATAACACGACGATTGCTGTAGATTATGCCGTCGGACAAGTCGCCATTGCTACCCTGGAAAATCAGAATCGCTTTTTCACACAGGGCTTGCTACAGCCAGATCCCCTGATTGACTGTTCACAGGTACAGATCAATACCTTGCCTGACTCTTTTATTCTGGCCCTCGACGACGGGCAACTTTCCTTTGATCCATTACTCAATGACAACCTCCCATTCGAGGTTAAAATCAATGCTGTCAGTACACCGCTTGTCGGACAGGTCACGCCGGGAAGCCCGGGCAACGTCTGGACGTATCGCATCAACGAGCCGCAGTTCAGCGGCTTTATCAGTTTCAGCTATACCCTGTGCCCGATTTTATGCCCGGGCGCTTGTGATTCCAGCACGGTGAGTATCAGGGTTGTTTCCGGCATCCCTAATGTCATTACCCCGAATGCCGATGGGGTAAACGATACTTTTGACCCGCTGCAAACCTTGCGGGAGCTCGGCATTACTACCTTGCCGAAAAGTTTTAACATCCTCAGCAGGAGTGGCGAAATTATCTGGTCGGCAGCGCCATACCGAGCCTGGGATGCCCGCAATAAAAAGCACTACGTAGAAGAAGGGGCCTACTATTACCTGCTCCTGATGGAAGACGGGCAGGTTTTTAAAGGGCCGATAAGTGTGGTGCGGTATGAATAAATATCCGCAAAACCATGACAAAAACTTGCTATCCCGCCCCCGTGCAATGGGCGCCGGATGGTATATTTGAGCCGCATAAACGTAAACCTATTGATTCCGAAAAGACAATGAACAATCAACTGCTACGCGCTTTGTTCCACCTGCCGCTTTTATGCCTTGCGGTATTGTTTTCGCTGCCGCTGAGGGGGCAGGTGGTGCTGTTACATTTCCCATTCGACGGAGATACCAACCCTTCTACCAATATTTTGAATGGTTCGTTTTCGGTAGAGCCGGCGAATGCAGGAGATCCGCCGATTCAGGATCCTTTTGATAACGGAGTGATAGAGTCTAGCCCGGTTTATAACGGACCTTGTGGGACAAGTGGTGGTTTGGCGGTTTCGTATAGTAACTTTCATTTTGGCGATGCATTGCGGTTTACATTCAGTACCAAGGCCGCCTACACAGATTATAAGTGGGCGTTTTGCGATTACACTACAAACTCGGGTGCAACAGATTTCGGCACGCTGATTACACGAGCCAGTTATGATGGTGGTAATAATTGGTGGTATTTTAATGGTGGCTGGGGTGTTCAAACCGGCTCTTGGACAGCTACTTCGACTTTTTCACGGGCCTGGCAGCAATTGCCCGCTGCATTTGAACAACGCGATCAAGTGATCTTTGAAATTTATAAATTTAATGATCCTGCCAGTGCTTCCTATTCTCTGATTGTAGACAATTTCAGAATTTACGGCACCCCGTGTATGCATCCGGATCGGGCAGCACTCATTGAACTCTACGAAGCTACTGATGGAGATAATTGGACAACCTCCTGGGATACGACGAGTTGTGATGTGTGTAATTGGTATGGGGTGGTTTGTGATGGGAATAATAGAGTTACTTCCTTACAGTTAGCTAGTAATAATCTAATTGGAGAATTACCAGATCTGTCAATTTCACATTTACAAGTGATGAATATAAGCGATAATCAACTGAGTGGTAGTATACCTAATTTTAATATACCAACACTTCAAGCTATTATTTTATCATTTAATGAATTGAGTGGATCAATTCCTAATTTTAATCTTCCGAACTTAAGGGTTCTGAGTCTTGGGAATAATAATTTAGGTGGCCCAATTCCTAATTTTAATCTTCCAAATATAGAAGATTTATATATTTACAGTAATAACCTTGTTGGTAGTATTCCCAGTTTAAATTTACCTAAACTAAGAGATTTTTTTGCTGAGGATAACAATCTGAGTGGAGTTTTGCCTGAGTTATATCTTCCCGATCTTCAATTTCTTTATCTTCATAGTAATAATTTGTCTGGATGCTTTCCTATTTCATACCTAAATTATTGCACAAATATCAGCTACAACTTCTCCAACAACCCCCTGCTCCCCTGGGAAGGTAATTTTTCCCAGTTCTGCAACAGCCTGCCCCAGGTCGGCGCGCCCTGCGACAACGTCAACACCGCCGGCGCCGATGAAATACAATCCGATTGTAGTTGCGACCTCGCCTGTATCGCCTTCAACGCACCGCTTTCCGCCACGACAAATACCATCTGTAACGGGGAATCTACCGATCTGACCTTTAATTTTACCAATGGATTCGCCCCCTACGATGTTACCTGGTCGGGCGGTACACTCTTTGATATTAACGACGGGCATGTGGTAAATGTATCCCCCTCCAGCACCACCACCTATTCCATCAGCGCCGTGACCGACAACAACGGCTGCACCGCTTCCGGGCCGTTTACGCCGGTGACCGTTACAGTGGTAAATCCGCTAAGCGTCGGGCCGATAACAGGTGCGCTTAATGTCTGTCAGGGCGCTACACATACCTATTCCGTTGCCCCGGTAGCCGGAGCAAGCAGTTATGAGTGGACGGTGCCTCCTGGCGCGATCATCAACACTGTTCCGGCCACCGGCAACACCATTAGCGTTACCTGGCCTGCCGGCGCGAGTTCAGGAGACATTTGTGTGGCGGCGGTTCGCTCACCTTGTGCCGCCGGGCCTGTACAATGTATCGCGGTTAATTTTACCCCCGCTTACTCGGCAACTTTGTCGGGCTCAGGCGCCATTTGCAACGGCGATAACACGGATATTACTTTTAATTTTACCGGCGGCAATACCCCTTACGACGTCACCTGGACAGGCGGCACTTTAAATAATATTGATGACGGGCATGTGGTAAATGTCTCTCCCACCAGCACCACCACCTATTCCATCAGCGCTGTTACCGACAACAACGGCTGCCTTGCCACCGGGCCGTTTACATCCGTGGTAATTACTGTGAATAATCCGCCGAATACCAACAATGTCAATGGCAGCAATAATGCCTGCGAGGGAAGTACCCTCACGTATTCAAGCAATCCTGCTCCCGGCGCTTTAAGTTATACCTGGACGGTACCTGCCGGTGCGGTCATTACGGGTGGGCAAGGCAGTAACAGCATCAGCGTCAGCTGGCCCGCCGGTTCGGTATCCGGCGATGTATGTGTTACTGCCGAGAATGGTTGTACCCCCACAATACAGCGCTGCCGCCCCATCACCTTCATCCCCATCCCCGAAGCGCCTACCACCATTTTCGGCCCCACAGAAACCTGCCGCAACAACACGGAAACCTTTGAAATACCCGATGTGCCCGACGCAACCGGCTACACCTGGACGGTGCCACCCGGCGCCAACATTACCGGCGGCGCCAACACAACACTCATTACCGTCTTCTTTGGCCCCACCGCCACTTCCGGAAACGTCACGGTGCGTGCCGGCAACAGCTGCGGCAACGGCCCAAGCCTGAGTTTTCCTGTCACGGTGCGCTTACTACCCGTCGCACCCGTGTTCGGCGCCGGGAATTTCAACCCCTGTACCGGCGAAATCCAGAATTACAGCGTGACGGCACAAGCCAGTGTGGACTACTACGACTGGCAATTGCCCGACGGCGGCACGGTCATCAGTGGCCAGGGCACGCCAAATGTCAGCATAGACTGGAGCGGCGCCAGCGGCCCCAGCAATATGACGGTAGTGCTTGGTTCTACACTTTGTAACAACGCTACTGCTACCAACACGAGGGTGGTTAATGTGCGCCCATTCCCCGAAGCGCCCGCGCAAATCAGCGGCGAAGAAACGGTTTGTATCAGCAGCGGCAACCAAACCTATACCGCCGAACCCGTCAGCGGCGCTACCACTTACCTCTGGGATGTAGCCGCCATACAAAGCCTCGGACAAGTGATCGGCAACAGCAATGGCAATACCATCACCGTCAACTGGCAATTTCCCGGCCTCGTCACTTTCGGCTGCAAAGCTGTCAACACCTGCGGTGAAGGGCCGGAACAAAATATCACCGTTGTGGTCAATGAAGGCGCTGCGCAGCCCGGAATTATTAGCGGCCCGGCTACGGTTTGTGCCGGGAGCCAGGCCAATTACAGCATTGCCGCGTTGGCGGGTATCAGTGCCTATACCTGGACGGTGCCCGCCGGCGCAAGCATTATCAGCGGACAAGGCAGTACGGCCATTACAGTACAATTTAATACAGGCAGTTCCGGCCAGATATGTGTATCGGCGAATACAGCATGCGGGCCTTCTGCCGCCGCCTGTTTGGCCGTTTCGGTAAGTGCCGGCAGCAGCCTTGTTGTGGGCGCCATCAGCGGCGCTACGGCTTTTTGTCCGGCACAAAATGCTGCTTACAGTGTAGCTGCGGTGAATGGTGCAAGCGCTTACCTCTGGACGGTTCCGGCGGGCGCGAGCATCAGTTCCGGCCAGAATACCAATAATATCAGTGTCAACTGGGGTCAATCATCGGGCGGGACGCTCTGCGTTAGTGCCATCGGCAGTTGCGGGGCCGGCTCACCCACTTGTATCAACGCAATGCCGCTTGCCGGCGCAGCGCTCAACCTTGGGCCTGATACCACCCTTTGTCCGGGTACGCCCCTTGTGCTTCAAGCCGGCGTTTTCAATACCTACAACTGGAGTACGGGTGCCATCACGCCCACCATAAGCGTAAGCGGCAGCGGACTGTACACCGTTACCGTGACCCTTGGCAGCGGCAATACCTGTACCCTCAGCGATGAGATAAATGTCAGTTTTGAAGCGCAGGCGTTGCCCGGGAGCGTGAGTGCGCTTATTACACCGGCCAATAATGCCGTAAATGTTTCCCCTGGCACCGCACTCAGCTGGGCGCCCGCAGCGGGCTGCATCGGAGGCTATCTCGTAAGTATCGGCACCAGCCCGGGCGGCACGGATATTCTGGGTCAAACCAATGTTGGTGCAGGAACCACCTTTACACCACCTTCCGGCCTGCCGCCCGGCACAACGGTATACGTCAATATTACGCCGTATAACAGCCTGGGGAATGGCCTCACTGCCAGCTTTTCCTTTACGACTTCCGGTGCTTGCACCTTTGTGACGAGTACTGCCGACAGCGGCCCCGGCACTCTCCGCGCCGCAATCCTTTGCGCCAACGCCAGTCCTGGGCTGGATACCATTCGGTTTGCTATTCCGGGCGCCGGGCCGCATATTATTCAATTACTCGGCGCTTTGCCGCTGCTGGAAGACAGCCTGATTATAGATGCAAGTACCCAACCCGGCTGGAACCTCGGTCAGGTGATCGTTGACGGGACATCCTACCCGCCAGCTGCTTTTCCGCCATTTGTGTTCAAGGACAACCGATGGCTGGAGCTGTATGGCTTGGTGGTACGCAATTTTCCGATGGCTGGTTTTGATATTGTAAAAGCGGAAAAAATACGATTTGGAAAGCCGGGAAAAGGCAATGCCATTTACCAAAATTGTAATTTGTGCAGCAGCGGACTTGATCTGGTACTCAGCGAATGTACCGATGTAGTCGTTCAATCGAACCGTTTCGGGATAAAAGAAGACGATACACCGGCCAGCGTTTTGAATGTGACACAAATCGGGGTGGAAGGCCGCGAGGTGCTTATTGGTGGAAGTAGAAGCGCCGTGGAAGGCAATCGTTTTGGCAACGGCGGCGTAAGTGTCTATATCTGGAATAACCTGAGCAATAGTTTTTCACCTGATAATATACAAATTTACGGGAATGATATTGGCTTGGGAACTGCGAATGCTGACTGGGGTTCCGATGCCGGTATTTTTATCCAGGATAATATTCCCAATATTAAAATAGGCGATGGCAGCGCCGACAAACAGAACCGTTTGGCGAATAACCAGGAAGCAGTTCGGATTGGCGTTCAAAATTCAGCGAGTAATCCGGAAATTCGGCATAATACGTTCTCCTGTAATACGCAGGCGATCGTTTGGCCCTTCGGCGGGCCTGCTGCTCCAACAATTGCAAATGCTACGCCGATTTTGGTTCGCGGTACTGCAAGCGCCGGTGCAAGGGTTGAGGTGTATCGATCTAACAATGCCGCCTGCCCTGGTGCCGCTTGTCAGGGAAGTGTATTCCTGGGCTTTGCAGTAGCCAATGCCGCCGGTCAGTGGTTGCTGAATGCGCCCTTCACGACCGCGCTTCAGGTGGGCGACCGCGTAACCGCAACGGCCAGCCTCAACGGTCGTACATCGGCTTTCAGCGCCTGCTTTAGTGCGCAGACGCCCGCCTGTGACCCCGCCTCGGATCGGCAACAATTAGCAACCCTGCATGCTGCCCTGAATGGCCCGAACTGGGCGCAGGACAGCAACTGGCTCAGCGGACTTCCCTTGTACCGGTGGCATGGCATCAGCGCTAACAATGAGGGATGTGTGACCTCAATTATACTAAAAGATAAAAACATCAGCGGTGTATTGCCTGATCTCAAACTGCCATTTCTGGAAACTATTGGCATTATCAACAGCAGCCTGAGTGGCGCACTGCCGCCATTTACACAAACACCTGCCCTTAGATTTGTTTATTTTACGGATAATGAACTGCCTGGGCCTTTTCCGGATTTTAAATTTTGTCCCGAATTAGAGCATATTGATGTAGACAGCAACTTAATTGACGGCCCTATTCCCGCTTTTAATCAGTTAAAAAAATTGAAATACTTAGATGTTAATTACAATCAGTTTTCCGGCGCCATTCCCAATTTCGACAGCCTCACAGCGCTGGAATATATGAACCTCAGTATCAATAATTTTACCGGCAATATTCCGGCATTCAGCCACTTGAAGCAACTCGAATTTTTAGGCCTGTCTGTTAATTTTCTTTCCGGAAACCTGCCTGATTTTAACGGACTGAACCGTCTGAAATGGCTCTATGTGGACCAAAATCAACTTTCAGGGCCATTGCCGGCACTGCCGCCTGCCAATCCGCTGCAATTTATTTCCATCGAATCCAATCGGCTTACTTTTGACGGCATGGAATTATTGGTTAGCCGAAATTATGATGATTTTTCATACGCGCCGCAGGACTCTGTCTTCCACGACACACTTCTGATCCGGCAAAGTGGCCAAAACCTCGATTTTTCGCTTGATTTTGATGCCAATGTGAGTGGTAATGTATACAGTTGGTACAAGGATGGCGTGTTTCAGTTTGAGTCCACTGTTAATCGGCTGATAATCAATAATCTGGATCCGACGCTGCATGCAGGCGTCTGGCAATTTCAGGTTGATAATCAGAATGCTGAAAGCTTGACATTGTACGGTAGGGCTATACGATTGATGGTAAATACTACCTCAGTAGCTTGCCCTGAAATCGTGAACAACGGCCCATTTTGCGTAGGTGAGCCGCTTTCAGTGTCAGTTTCTAATGTTGCAGAATTTGAATGGGTGTCTGGTCCCAACGGCGAACCAGATCCCAACTTGATTACAAGTGCCACTGCGGCGGATGCCGGAACCTATTTTTATCAGGGGGTCTGTTTCCCTACCGGCCCTTTTTCAGGTTCTGTCACCATTGTAGTGAATGAACCACCTTCAATGTTGGCGACCTACTTGGGGCTGCCCTGTGAGGGCAATAATGTACAGCTGACAGTTACCGCTGGCGGTGTTGGTAGCTTCACATGGACTGGCCCAGCCGGTTATTCATCTTCTGAGCCATCTCCTCAGCTTAGTAATTTAACGCCGTCAATGTCTGGAACATATACTATTGTCGTAAGTGGATTTGGCGCCAATACCTGTACAAATTCGGCTACTGTAAATTTGCTTGTAGCCCAGGCAGACGCTCAAATCAATGTACCAGTGGTATGTGTTGGCCAGACTTTGATATTAAATGAAACAGGAGGTGATGCTGTATCGTGGGCTTGGTCTGGCCCAAACGGGGTAGTTGGAAATACTGCAACCCTGACACTTCCGAATGCCCAGCCTAATAGCAACGGTAGCTACAGCGTTACTGTTACGGATGGAGTGGGTTGTACCGCAAGTGCAACGACCTTGGTTAACTTGCAGGAAGTTAATGTAAGCGTTATGGAGACAGACGAATCATGCGGCCAATCTGACGGCGAAATTACCCTACAACCCGGTGGATCTAACGGCCCATTTATCTTTGACTGGGAAGATTTGCCTGGTAGTTCGGATACTCAAAATCGCAACGGATTGTCGGCAGGAACCTATACGGTTACTGTGCAGGATGCCTTGGGCTGTACGGCCTCTATCACCGCAGTTGTAGGCAGTAGCGGCAATATTCCGATATTAAGTGCCAGTACGCAATCGGCTGCCTGCGGCCAGAGCAACGGCGCAATCAACATCAGCGCAAGTGGCAACGAGCCGTTAAGCTTCCTTTGGAGTAATGGCGCTACCACGCAAAACCTGAGCGGCATCGGAGCCGGCACCTACACCGTCACCGTAACAGACACCAACGGATGCACGGCGAGCCTGAGCGCTACGGTAAACCAAAACGGCAACCTGCCGCAACTGACGCCCGGCACCATCAGCCCCGCCAACTGCGGCCAGAGCAACGGCGCAATCAACATCAGCGCAAGTGGCAACGAGCCGTTAAGCTTCCTTTGGAGTAATGGCGCCACCACGCAAAACCTGAGCGGCATCGGAGCCGGCACCTACACCGTCACCGTAACAGACGCCAACGGATGCACGGCAAGCCTGAGCGCTACGGTAAACCAAAACGGCAACCTGCCGCAACTGACGCCCGGCACCATCAGCCCCGCCAACTGCGGCCAGAGCAACGGCGCAATCACCATCAACGCCAGCGGCAACAGCCCGTTGAGTTTTCTGTGGAGCAACAACGCTACCACGCAAAACCTGAGCGGCATCGGAGCTGGCACCTACACCGTCACCGTAACAGACGCCAACGGATGCACTGCAAGCCTGAGCGCTACGGTAAACCAAAACGGCAACCTGCCGCAACTGACGCCCGGCGCCATCAGCCCCGCCAACTGCGGCCAGAGCAACGGCGCAATCACCATCAACGCCAGCGGCAACGGCCCGCTGAGTTTTCTGTGGAGCAACAACGCCACCACGCAAATCCTGAGCGGCATCGGAGCCGGCACCTACACCGTCACCGTAACAGACGCCAACGGATGCACGGCGAGCCTGAGCGCTACGGTGCTGCTGATAAATCCGCCACCCCAGCTCGTGCAGGTACAGAAATTCATCTGCAACGGGCAGAGTTTTGAAGGATATACCAGTACCGGAGTTTATTACGATACCCTTCAGACAACTGGAGGATGCGACAGCCTGATCCGTATTTTGAATCTGATGGTAGGCGGGCCAAGCCTCAATCTTTCCACAATCAGCACAACAATTTGCAGCGGCCGCTCGACCATAATTTCAGCCCAGGTGCAGAACTGTCCCGCCTGTTTGTACCAATGGAGTGATGGCAGCAATAATGCTCCTCCGCGTACAGTATCTCCGACAAACACACAAAACTGGACACTCACCCTGACCGATCAGGTTGGTTGTACCGCCAGTGCCGGTATTGAAATTCAGGTCTTGGAGCCAGCGGTTGCATATCTGGAAAAAATGCTCTGTGAAGGCGACCTTTTTCAGGTAGGTAATAGGCAGTATAATCGCAATCTGGACACCGTATTTACCTTGGTCAGTGCAGCGGGGTGCGATAGTATATTGAATTTAAAGTTGCAGGTTTATCAAGCCCGCGACATTGTCGCCAACGCGGATACCATAAAAGTTGTTAAAGGCGCTGCCGGAAATTTACCCTTGCTCCACAACGATCTGCTACCGACGGGAGCCGCTATTAAGGTTTTTGTTGTGCAGCCCGGGCAGCACGTTTCTACACAGATTATTCAGGATACAGTAATTAAGTACTCCCTCAACGACCTCGGTTTCCTTGGGTACGACTCCTTGGTTTACGAAATCTGCTATGCAGCGTGTGAAGATCTCTGCAGCGAAGCGCGTGTACGCATTTTGGTGCAGGATAAACTCCCTGATCTTTCGGCTTTGATTGCCAATGTAATTACGCCGAATGATGATGGCGTCAACGACGACTTTGATCCACTCCGCGTCTATGAAGAACGGGGAATTACCATTGATCGGAGCCGGACACGCCTGATGATTGCCGCCCGAAGTGGCGAATTGGTACTGAATAAAAGCCCCTACGAAGCCTGGAATGGCCGCTTTAACAACGACCACAACAGTGCAAGACTCCCGCAGGGAGCTTACCGCTATATCCTTTCCCTGCCGGATATTGATGGTACAACATTACTAATTACCGGCCCTGTCAGCGTAGAGAAATAAGACAAAAAAGCAAGGGCGTCGCTCCGACAAAAAATCGAAGCGACGCCCTCGGTGGCAGAGAAAGAATGGTTGTTGGGGCGATGCCCGGACTATAACTCGTCTAAACCCCATTTGGACGGGTCTACACAGTCTGTCTGATCGGCAGAGCCATCCTGATAACAAACGTTTATAATTCTTGCACTCCCATCAGCATTCACCCGAACTTTACAGGTGAATTTTACATTTACCCTGCTGGTAAAAACAATCGTTCGCTTCACGGTAAAAGATCCGTGTGCGATAAGGGTATTTGCAGAATATGAACTTTCTTCAAAATAAGATATCGTTGCCGATTCATCAATGTATTGATCCACGCTCCAAGAGTCGTCCCAACGAAGAAAAATTTCATTGACCCTTCCATGCAGCACGCGTTTGAGCATGTTTTCTGCTGAAGATTGAGCTGATACATTAAACGATATTGCGGTCAGCAACAACAAGAAAAAGAGGTTTTTCATAGTAAAAACGCTTTATTTGATGAAGAAAATGGTTGTTCCGAGAATTACCCAAATCAGCACGCAGAGAATTGGAAAGCTAAATTCTACCATCGGTAAATGTACTGTCGGCGCCCAATCCCACCAGTTGCCAACTTTTTCAGCTAAAATCGGGAATCGCTTGTTGGAAAAAGGAAATAGTAATTTTAATGCCCACACTTTTCCATGTGTAAAGGAATCCAGTAATACATGCGAAAAAAGCCCTAATCCTAAGCTGAGTAATAAATTTCCAAGGGAGGATACTTCGGTGCGGCTTAGCCATATCCCGATACCAATGATGGAAAGAGAAACGAGCGGCGCGTGAAAAAAGTCATATAAATAGGTTACACTTAATTCCGAGGCAATAGCCGGATCAGAAGTTCTGTCGTCATATACAGCGAGCTTGGCGCCAAATTTTTCAGCAAGCCTGCGCTGAATTAATACCTCTCCAATATCAGGGAGTACGCATCCAATTAGTACAAGTGGCTTGGATAGCGCAACCGTAGTTGATTTAGAAACAATTATGCCTGTAAGCACATGTGTAATAAGGTCCATGAGGTGTGTTTTGCCAAGACGATCAATATGTATTAGCTTACGCTTCGCAAATATGGTGTTTTATCCGTAATTTTTTCTAAAAATTTCTTTTTTGAAGAAATTACAAATAACTTTTAAGCCCTCGCCCGCGCGAACGTCCACTTTATGCGCGCGCCCTGTTGCACCTAAAAACAGCACATCGCCGCCCGGTAATAAAACACACCACATCAAACGCTCAATCGTTTATGCGCAGCAGCTTACCCGCCCATGATTTTTCCTCCGAAAGGTATCGCAGTATGTAGTTGCCTGCCGGCAGACATGCCGTCGTGATGGATGCCTGCTGTGTTCCGGCCGGATACGTCTGGCTGAAAACAGGCTGGCCCATTTCGTTCTCAAGCGTGAGTGTGAAATCCGCTCGAGGCGCTGGCTCGAAGCCTACGTTCAACTGCGACGCAAACGGATTGGGAAATGCCACGATGCCACCCGCATCCTGTACCCTCACAGCGACGATGTTGGAATAAGTTGCCGTACCATCCCTGTCGACCAACCGGAGGCGGTAATGGTGCAGTCCCGCTTCGGGTTTTTCATGTACAAATTGATAGGCTTGCGGCATTGTACCATCGCCTGAAGCCATGACCGTTCCAAGGGGTTCAAACCAATGGCCGCCCTTGCTCTGTTCTACCTCAAAATAGTGATGGTTCTCCGCCCGGGACAAGGCCCATTCCAGGGTTGTTTTTTGGTTTTTTGCTGCATAACTCCCCGAAAAATACGCCAATTCAACGGGTAAGGGAACTGAAAATATCGTTTCAAAACTCCCCGCAAACTCGTACGCCGCGCCGCAGGTATTCACCGCATCCCAGTTGATAGACCAGGTCATCATACCGCGCAAGTCCGGGTACCCCGAAGTGTTGATGAGGGTGTAACTGCCCGGTTTTGGCCCCACCCCGCGCAAGTAATCAATGGCACTTTTTACCACGGCCGGTGCTATGTATCCGCCGCCCGCCGCATCAGGACAGGCCGGCAGGGCAATGGCAATTTTATTGGCTGGCAGCCCTACAAACGGCCCGGCCTGGTTACTCCAGCGATCCACATTAAAACCGACAATCATCGCTTCCCCGAGTGCGACGATAAAATCGGCGGTACCCTGATTATAAATGCCGCCGTTCGCGCCATACATCGAGCCGCTGTTGTAGAGTTGCACCATCATAATATCGAGTGAATCCCGCAGCGCGTGGATGATGGGCAGGTACGCGCCCCAAACACCGCTCCAGGCCGATTGCCCGCCGATGGAATAGGCCGTCTCGGGGGCCATAGTCAGGAATAACTTTTGGTTGTTGTGTGTTGCCCGATAGCCGCTCATAATGGTTTTGGTAGCGCTGATCATCCGAATAATCGGAACATCCACGGGATTGGCAATGGTGCCGCCGCTAATGGACAGCGATCCGCTTTCCAGATCCAAATCCATCGCATCAAAACCATAAGTATTGATAATCGCCAACATCGAACTCACAAACGTATTTTCTTCACTGGCGCTGTTGAGCTTTACCGTTGTTCCCCCTCCGCCAATACTAATACCTACGCGTTTGCCCTGAGCTTTTAAAGCTGTTACCTGGGCAATAAACTGCGACTGGGTAACGCCGGTGGGCGTAAACGTCATGTTGTAGGTTGTACCGGATACGGGTGTGGCAAAAGCCACGAAAATAACATTGTAGCGGCTGTCTACCTGATCAAGCGGGATATACGGCGCGGAGGGTGCATTCCAGTTATGCCAGTATCCCACCAAGGCGGGATTTTGAGCCCAAAGACTCGTGGCAAAAACACTGAATAAAAGCAACACAAGGTTTCGGACAGATGTCATAGGAAGATAATTGATTAGTAGCGTCCGGGGTTTGACACCAAAGGTACTTTTTTCCTTTATTATACCAAAAAACGGGTTAATGACCTCAATTTGTCGGACGACTTTCCGTCGTCAGACAAATAAGGTTTTCTCATGTAAAGTTTCACACAGAAGGGCACAGATCATTTACACAGAAGGCACTGATTCTGTGTTTTCTGTGTAAATGATCTGTGCCCTTCTGTGTGAAACTTTACATGGCCACGCAACCTCAACAAAGCCCCTCATTGACCTCATTTTATAACAGCTACTTCACAACCCGCTATCCTTCAAATCCTTGCAAATCAAGGAAATCAGGATTCAAACGCGTACGCCCGCACCGCATCCACAAAGGCCCGCACGCCGTCTAATGGGGTATCCGGATAAACGCCGTGGCCCAGGTTGACAATATGGCGCTGCGGCCCGAAAGCTTCCAGCATGGCCTGCACCTCCGCGCGCACCTGCGCAGGCGCAGCGTACAAGGCACAAGGGTCGAAATTGCCTTGCAGGGTTTTGCCCGTACCCACCACCTGCCGCGCATATTGCGGCGTAATATTCCAGTCCAAACCGATCACCTGACAAGGCAACTCCGCCAGTTCCGGCAGGGCAAACCAGGCGCCTTTGGCAAAAACAGTTTTGGGTACTTCCGGAATAGCTTCGCAAATTTGACGCAAATACGGCACTGCAAAAGTTGCGTAATGCGCCGGCGGCAACTCGCCCGCCCAGGAGTCGAATATTTGTAATAAATCAGCGCCTGCCGCCACCTGGCCGCGCAGGTAAGCTATCGTGGTGTCGGTGATTTTTTGCAAGAGCGCGTGCGACAACTCGGGGTCGGTGTACAACATACGGCGTGCTTTGGAAAAGGTTTTACTGCCGCCGCCTTCCACCATGTAAGCGAAGATCGTCCAGGGCGCGCCGGCAAAACCAATCAGCGGCACCCGGCCGGCAAGCTGGCTTTTGGTCAGGCGCAGCGCAGCGTACACATAATCTAGGCGCGTGGCAGCCGCCGCACCGGCGTCGAGGGCCGCCACATCGGCAGCCTGCTCAATGACTTTCGGAAAACGCGGGCCTTTGGCTTCAATCATTTCATAGTCCAGGCCCATCGCCTCGGGCACCACCAGAATATCGGAAAAAATGATGGCCGCATCTACGCCCAGCTCGTCCACGGGCTGAATGGTCGCCTCGGCTGCTGCCTCAGGCGTTTTGACAAATGCTTTAAAATCAGGAAAATTGGCGCGCAAAGCGCGGTATTGCGGTAAAATCCGACCAGCCTGGCGCATCAGCCATACAGGAGGACGTTCAGTGGTCTGGCCTAAGGCCGCGCGAAGAAAAAGGTCGTTTTGCAGATTTGACATAAGGACTTCTGATGATAAACAATGCTTAACCGGACGCTGTCACTTTTGTTATAACGCTCTCATTAACAATGCTTTATTTTAAAAATGGACACAACGTCAGCGTATCGTTTTTGAGTTGGCGCCGCAAAGTTCCAAAGTGCAGCCAGCATTTCCGTAATATACGTGTCAAATCCGCTCAACGGATAAATTTTCTTTCAAAAACCGCTTCATTGCCCCGGTCATCGCGTACCACCAGCCGCAGGGTATGCTCGCCGGCCGGCGTTTTTTCATCAAACGTGTAGGTCAGTCGATCACGTTTCTTATCAAATTCAAACAGCACCCACTGCCCGTCGACCGTTCCGCGGTAATAAAGGCCGTCGGCCTGGGCCGCCGTAGCGAAATTGTCGCGGATGCGGAAACTAATGTGATCTTTCCGACGCATATCGGCGTCAAATTGCACCGGCGTAATCGTCGGCGCAAGGGTATCTATCAGAATACAATAATTACCGAATTCCCGCACGCGGGTACTCAGTTTATCGCCCTTCCATTCGGCGCCACAGTTGTCGGGGCGGCCTTCGCCGCAATTGGCCACTACCGCCTTGCTGCGCAAGTGTTCCGGAATAGCTTTTACAGGACGAATGCCGATTTCAAAATAGCGATGCACCGGCGTCCGGTTGTCGTGGAAATGATGCATGGGCGAAAATGCGCCCTCGTCGTAATCCGGTGTATTGAGGTATCTGAATTTCAGCGGCTCATACAGCGCATTGGCGGGCATATTGAGGTATACATCGTCGAGGGTAAATTTACTCTCGGCATCCCAGGGCATTTCCATATTGAAATTGGCCTGCGGAAAACTTTCCATTTTATTGGCATCGCGCAATACCCAGAAACTCAGGCTGGAGCTGTTGCCCGCAGCATCCTCTATTTTTAGCACCAATTTCACCGCTTTTTCGGCAAAAAGCGCCACGGCGCCCTTGGTAATGGTGGGCGTATAGGCTGAAAATTTATCACCCGGCAAGCTGAACAGCCGGTGAAACCAGGCCCCGAAGCGCTTGCGCGCCGCATAGTCGCAATGGGCATTTAAGTAGCGGGTTTCTCCAAAAGCAAATTCATTAAACGTATTCTGAAAAGCCGTTTGGCCATCAGCCATCAGGGTGATCCGGTAAATGCCGTTGTCGTTGCGGAAAGCGCCGATCTGATCGTAGGTTTTTACTCCGAAACCGGCGCGCCAGGCGCCAATGCGCAGGGTATCGCCGCCTTTGAGGGAGTAGGAGCCGTCGCGGTGCTTCATAATGGGCAGGGGTTTACTGCCCAACACTTCCCGGTTTTCGCCGAGAAAATAAATTTTCATATCCCGAATATCTGGCGCTACACCGTCTGGAATGGGCAGGTCGCAAAGCAGGGGGTTGACGGGTTTTCCGCCCGGCGCGCGGATTTCAAAGTGCAGGTGCGGGCCGGAGGAGGAGCCGGAGTTGCCGAGTTTGGCAATTTCCTGCCCTTTTTTTACTTTTAATAAATTATTCGGCGGATACAGGTTTACTTCAAAACGCTCGTATTTGTACTGCTGCTCGCGCACATAACGCTGAATCTCAGGTGAAAAGCGGTCTAAATGCGCGTAAACCGTTGAGTAGCCGTTGGGGTGCTTGATGTACATCACATTGCCATAGCCGCTTGGTCCAATGGAAATGCGATCCACAAAGCCGTCGGCTGCGGCAAGTACCGATTGCCCGACGATGCCGGTATTACTTTTAATATCAATACCGGAATGGTAATGGTCGGGACGCAATTCGCCGAAAGTGCCGGTAAGCAGCATGTTTTCAGCAATGGGTCTTTGAAAATACCCTTTCGGATAAGCCGGCGGCGGCGCAGGTGGCGCGGGCGGCTCCGGAGGATTATATGCGACAAGCAGGGTGGATAAAAGGCCGACAAATAGTAGGAGTACCCATATTTTTTGCATTGCAGATAAAACGGTTTTGAGCGATTTGACGTAAAAAAACAATGTTCTGAGTGCAAGATATTAAGTGTTTGGGAGAAAAGGGCAGATTGTAGAGAAATTTGTACGTTTGCACAAATCCGCTTTCAGGCTGGTTGCGTATATGATATGCAACGGCGACGCACTTGCGCCGGGCGGAAAACTACTACATAATGCAAGACCAATTCATTCAAAGGCTGCAACAGGGCGATGCCGGTGTAGTCGCTGCGCTGTACGATGCCTACGGGGCCGCGCTCTATGGCGTTATCCTGCGCATCGTTCAAAATCAGGAGCTGGCTCAGCAAGCCCTGCAGGACACTTTCCTCAAGGCCTGGCGCAATGCCGCTGCTTACGACGGGCAAAAGGGACGTCTGTTCACCTGGCTGCTCAATATCGCACGCAATACCGCTATTGATGCCACCCGAACGGCGCATTTCCGAAACAGCCAACGCACAGAAAGCCCGGACTCGCTGGTACAGCAAGCCGGCGGACACAGTATTAACCCCGATCACATAGGCGTGCGCGACGCAGTCGAACAACTCGACGACAAGTATCGCACCCTCATTGATCTGGTGTATTTTAAAGGTTATACGCAGGAGGAGGCTGCCGAGGAAACCGGTATTCCGCTGGGCACCATCAAAACCCGACTGCGAACGGCCATCGGAGCACTCCGGCAGGTTTTGCAATGATCTTACAGGGCAAAATTTTACGGGCGTTTTCCTTAAAATCCACCCCGATTTTTCACATCCTTCGCTTCAAACGCTTGAATTTGGCCATTCTTAATGGCAAAAGCTCAATGTAAATACAATGAATATTCAAGAATTTCTACAATCCGGCTTATTGGAGGCTTATGCGCTCGATCAGTGCTCCGACTCGGAGAAACAACTGGTCGAATCCATGCTTCAGCAACATGAAGCTGCCCGTACAGAGCTGGATGCCATAGAACAAGCCCTGGAACAATATGCCATGGCGCAAGCCGTTCCGGCGCCGCCAGCCGTTCGGGAGCATATCCTGAAGGAAGTAGGCGGCAACCCTGCCGCAGCCCCTGCACCCGGCCCGCAGCCGGGATCTGCACCCGGTATCAGCCTGCGTATTTTTCAGGCCCTGACGCTTGTCGGAGTACTGGCTGCCGCCTGGCTTTTTACCCAAAATAATACCCTGCAAACTACCGTAAAGGAGCAGGCATCCAAAATTGCGGAACTCGAAAAAGACCTCAAAGCCTGTAGCGACCGCCAGGAACAAAGCCGGGAAGTGTATGCCCAATTGCGTGATTCCGATACCCGCCGCGTTCCCATGACAACCAATGGAAAAGGAGAGGGATATGTATACCACAATCCCCTTCGCAAAAGCGTTTTGGTGGATTTGGGCAGCCTGCCCGTTCCCGATGCCGGAAAATACCTGCAATTATGGGGAATTGTAGATGGCAAAACGGTGCCGATCGGTATGATTGATGTGCGCAGCGCCACGAGCTGGCAGTCTTTCGACGCACCGGATAACGTAGTGGGTTACGGTGTGTCGCTGGAAGACAAACCGGAGGGCTCGACGGATTTTCCGCGGGTGGTACTGATGCTGGGCAATATTATTTAGCGGTAAAACTTAGCCATTCAATTCGTCGGTGCAACTTTTGTTGCCAGACGAATATGCTGCACATTTGCGCTAAGTTCGGGTATCGTAAAGCCACTCAATGGCTTTGGGAAACTCCTGCCCCCAGCGCGCTTCGTTGTGGCGACCATCCGGGTCAATTTCGAGCTTCAGTTGTAGTTTAGCGGGGTCGTAACCGCGTTTGCTCAGGTGTTCAATAAATTTTTTGGAATTTTGAAGCATCCCGGAGCCTTCCTGTCCGCCGGCATACAGATAAATTTTGGTGGCCGCTAATGAAGAAAAACGAACCGGCTCAAAAAACAACCTCGGTGAAAACCAAAGTGAAGGAGAGAAAATAAGAAATTTGGAATAGGTTTCCGGAAATAAAAAGCCGGCGTAAATACTGATCAGTCCACCCATACTACTGCCACCGAGGCCGGTGTGGGCGCGATCGGGCAGGGTACGGAAATTTTTATCAATATAAGGTTTAAGGGTGGTGGCCAGAAAGGCGGCATATTCGCGGCCCATACCTTCGCCCCATTTCGGACTGTCGTAGGGCGAAAACTCCCGGATGCGTTCTTTGCCACCATGATCGATGGCCACTACAATCAGCTCGCGGTGGCCGTTCTGTGCCAGTCGTGCCAGTTGGTGATCCACTCCCCAGGTACCAAAAGGGGCATCGTTTTCAAAAAGGTTCTGCCCGTCCTGAAGATACAATACCGGGTAGCGTTTTTTCGGATTTTCTTTATAATTCCAGGGCAGCAGCACCGACACACGGCGGCGGCGGCGCAGTTGCGGCATGACAAATCGCTTTGCAATAACCTGAATATCAGGGTAAAACCGGGGATCATACCCGGCGGCATGCTGTTTCCAGCGTGGCACCACATCGCTTACCTTGCCACGCGGAATTTCCATACGGCGATTGGAAGGCGGAAACCCGTCTTCCCCGAGTTCTTCACTTTCCCATCCTCCTTTGACGTACTTGTATTCCATCGATTCGTGGCGGTGTAAGGGTATTTCACGAAAAACATAATGATAACGTCCGTTGCCGACACGCTCCATCCGGTAGCGCTCGTCGCGGGTGATCCACTGATTAAAGTTTCCCGTCAGATAAACGGGCCGGGCATCGTCGTTAGGCGTAAACAGCTCAAGGGTCAGCATAGGAGAAAATAGGAGGAACGGGCTTTCCCGTTCGCGCAACAAGTGAAGTTTTTTAAGGATTAATCGCGATATTTATCGAGTAAATGCCCGAGTTCCAGGATTTCAGCGTCCGAGAGACTTTGGCCGGGCAGGCTTTCCTGACTCAAAAAGCCTGCCGATTCAATCTCGGAGAGCATTTTTTTTCCATGTCCGGAAATACTGACAATCACCATGCGGCGGTCTTCGCTGTGCTGTACACGTTCGACCAAACCCTGCAAACGCAGCTTTTCAACTAATCGGCTTACATTACTGCTGCGGTCAATCATGCGGTTTTTAATTTCCAGTACCGACAGGCCATTGGGGTAGCTGCCGTTGAGGATGCGCATGATGTTGTACTGCGGCCCGCTGAGTTTGTATGCACGCAAAAAGCGCGTCTGTCGGCTTTCAATCCAACTGGCGGTGAACATAATATTCAGTAGCGCGCGCTGGCGCGGTTGTAAAGGTTTGCTGTTTTTTAATTCTTGCTCAAGTTTCATAAACGGTTCTGTACAAGTGATCTACATAAAGTCGCTTTTGACGGCGCTCATTGCCCGGATAAGACCCGGATCCTGTTCGATGATATTCCCCACAACCACCAGATCGGCGCCTGCGCCGAAATTGGCATGAATCTGTTCCGGGGTTTTTATCCCGCCACCTACAACCAGCGGAATCTGCACGGCCCCACTCACCGATTCTATCATCTGCCCCGACACCGGATGTTGTGCGCCGGAGCCTGCATCCATATAAATCAGCTTGAGCCCCAGCATTTCCCCCGCAATGGCCGTACAAACGGCAATATCGTCTTTGTGACGAGGAATGGGATAAGTATTCGACATATACTGCACGGCCGTCTGCACGCCGCCGTCAATGAGCATATAACCGGTGGAAATAATTTCCAGAGGCGACATTTTCAAAAAGGGTGCAGCAATCACATGCTGGCCAATCAGTAATTCCGGATTACGCCCGCTGATGAGCGATAAAAACAACAGCGCATCTGCCCGATAACTGAGTTGGAACGAATTACCGGGAAAAAGTACCAAAGGAATTTTGCAGCGCTGACGAATATGCACCAACAATTCATCAAGCATATCGTTCACAACAAGGCTGCCGCCGATAAAAAAATAGTCTACGCCGCATTCAACTGCCAGATCCAGGGCTTGCTCCATCCGTTGCAAGCGCAGTTTATCGGGGTCGAAGAGCACCACTAATTTTTTTTCGCGGCGGCTCTTGGCTGCCACAATGTCTTTGTAAATTGTTCCTGAGATCATAGCATTAGCCTTTGAGGCGCTGCAAAGGTCTCATTTTTTTGGAAACAGCCATGCGCCCACAGTCGCTTATTTCTCGGCCGCCAGTTCCAGCAGTCGGTTCCGGATTTGTTCGGGCTGCGCAGCACCCGCTTTATCGGCAAATTTTCCGGATTTATCCAGCAAAAAGTATTGCGGAACGGCCTCTACCCCGAAAAGGGTGGCAAGGTTTTTTCCCTGCCCGCCCGATGCCAATAGATGTGTGCCTTTAAACCCGTCGAGCGCAACGCGCGCACGCCAGTTTTCGGCATTCTGGTCAATGGAAACATGCACCACGGCAATGCCCTGGCGCTCAAATTCGCTGCTGTATTGCTCCAGAACTTCCATTTTACGGATGCAGGAGCCGCACCAGCTGGCCCAGAAATTCAGGTACACAATTCTACCCCTGAAATTACTCAGGGCAACGCCGTTGCCGCCAATGTCGGTCGCTCCGAATTCGGGCGCCGGCGTGCCGGGCATAACCGGCGCTAATTTGGCATACAAATCCACCACCTTCGGGTCAAAGGCAGCAAAGCTGTTGTTTTTTAAATAATCATTGTAAATAGGCAATAACTCCTTGTAGACCTCCGCCTGAAAGCCTTGTTCAATGATTTCCGCACGGGCGTATGCCAGCGATTTGTCGGCCAGCAATTCACCGGCCCTGCGGTACATGCCCACCCAGAAATTCTCCTGCGTGCCACTGCGTACCTGCGCGCGGGCCAGCCACAAAAAGACAAAATCGCGGTATCGCCCGTTTCCAATTTCCGAATTGATAATGGGGGCTTCATCTAAAAAGTCAAAAAAATCAGCCTGTACAAAGTGCCTGCCGCCATACATATGACCATAAAAAAGCAGGTCGTACGCCCAGGCATACAGAATCTCCGCCTCCATCCAGCGCTGAAAAGCAGGCGTCAGCGCACCGGGGTTTTCGGCCGCAAAACGCTCGGTCAGCACGGTGGCGGAAAGCCGGCGCTTATCTATTTCCGCCCGCCAGTCGGCCGCTCCGATTTCTTCCATACGCTTGCTGATCGGCTCTTCAATACTTGCCCACCAGTCGCCGATTTTATAGCGCAGGTTATTAAATTCATTAAAATCGACGCCGCTTTCACGCAGGTATTGGGCCAGTACGGTATTGTTACCGCCACCCTTGGCGCCAAAAACCACCACTAAGGGGAACTGATAGGCGTCGGCCTGAACCAGCAGGGTATCGTCGGGGGCGAGAAAAACCGGCAATCGGTCGTCGCCGTGAATTAAAAAAGCCAGTTGAGGTTCCGGCACTTTGGCCTCAATGCTGAACTGTCCGTCGGGATTCAGGCTTGCCGGGTAAGTGCTGTTTTTTCCGTCTAAATAATAATGCGGCACCCAAAGTTCGAGTTTTGCGTCGGTCGTCAGGTGGGTGAACCGGCCATAAATATAAGCAGCCCGCAAGGGCAATACCCCTGCGCAAAGAAATAATACAAGCCCCAGAAGCTGTTTTATCATAGCATTGCAATGCTTTAATCCGTGAGGTCTTTACAGGCGCGGTACAGGTCTTGCCAGCCTTCGCGTTTGCGCACTACCTGTTCCAGGTATTCCTGCCATACGCCCAGGTCGTTCGTCGGGTCTTTGAGAATGGCGCCCTGGAGGCCGGCAGCCAGGTCCTGTGCATTCATGGCGCCATTGCCGAAATGTACGGCCAGCGACTGGCCCTGATGCACCACGGAGATGGCCTCGGCGGTGCTGAGGGTGGCGCTGGGGCTTTTGAGTTTGGCCTTGCCGTCTTCCGTTTTGCCATTGCGCAGTTCGCGGAAGATGGTAACCAATCGGCGGATTTCGGCCAACGGCGCAGCAGATTCCGGCAATCGGAGGGTGTTGCCAAGGGCTACTACCCGGTTTTGTACAATATTTACTTCTTCTTCGAGGCTTTGCGGCAGGGGCAATACCACCGTGTTGAAGCGGCGGCGCAGGGCGGAAGAAAGTTCGTTAACGCCTTTGTCGCGATCGTTGGCGGTCGCGATGATATTGAAGCCTTGTTGTGCCTGAATTTCAGTGTTTAATTCCGGTACCGGCATTGTTTTTTCCGACAGCAGGGTAATCAGGGTGTCTTGTACCTCAGCCGGGATACGGGTCAGTTCTTCCACCCGAACAATTTTTCCGGCGTTCATACCGGCCATAACGGGGCTGGGAACCATCGCATTTTCGGATGGCCCTTCTGCGAGCAGGCGGGCGTAGTTCCAGCCATAGCGCAAGGCATCTTCTGCAATGCCGGCGGTGCCTTGTACCAGCAGGGTGCTGCCGCCGCTGATAGCTGCCGCGAGGTGTTCGCTCACCCAGGTTTTGGCGGTGCCGGGCACACCCAGCAGCAGCAGGGCGCGGTCGGTGGCTAATGTGGCAATGGCCACCTCAATGAGGCGGCGCTGCCCGAAATATTTTGGTTCAATGACCTGCCCTTCCACTTCGCCGCCAAGAATATAAGTCGCCACTGCCCAGGGCGAAAGCAGCCATCCCTGGGGCTTGGGATGGGTATCGGCGGCCTGTAAGGCGCTTAATTCATGGGCATAAGCCTGCTCGGCATGGGGACGAATAATCATAGTGGTAAATTAGAGGGCAAAAATAAGGTTTTTAAAGGTGCAGCACTTATCGCATCGCGGAATTTCGCAGCAGTAAGATTAAGCTGTTCAGGCAACGGACTTTTTTTGAAACGCACCATGTTTTCAAACAAAAACTTCTACCATGTTACAACAACTTAAATTCCTTCGCTTTTTAATTTGCTGCGGTTTTTTGTACATCAGCAATGTGTTGCAGGCGCAACTGCACGTAGACCTCAGCACCGGTGTTGGCTTTACCAGTACCCATTTTAAAGAGGTGAAAAATCATCCCGATCCGCTTAAAATTGAAACCGGGTTTTATCCGAATTTTTTTGCAGGATTGCGTTTGGGCGGTGATTTGGGCAAAAAAATGGAATGGCGTACCGAATTTCAGTATGCCCCGCGTGGAATGAAGTACGAAACCAATCCGGGGAGAACACCAGACAATTATTACCGCTATCATTATATCTGTATTCAGCCGGAAGTGGCCCGCAAATTTTCCAGGGAACGTCTGATGCTACGGGCCGGCCTGAATGCCGGGAAATTATTGGCCGTTGACGGTAAAGGGCCGGGCTATGAATGGACGCCTTTGCAGGCCGATTTTATTGAAAATTTATGGAATGACTATGATTTTGGTGCAATCCTCGGTGCGGAATGGAAGGTTTTTAAAGGCATTTTCGTGCGGGCGGATTTGTACTGGGGCCTGGCGGCCATCAGTGAAAGGGAGATAACTGATGCCAATGGTGCTGATCTGGGTACATATAAAGAGCGCTCGAGGGCAATTTCCCTGGCGGTGGGGTATCGTTTGTTGGGCAGGAACTAAAACGGTGGATGCTCTCCCACCGCAAACAACACGCGCCGGAGGTTGACCAACTGCCGGCGGTTTAGCTTGAGGGTGGAAATGGTAACCCGGCCACTTGGAGAAAGGCCAATCAGGTAGGAACAATCTTCATTCCAGGCGAAATGTTCTGTCCAGATTTGTTGTCTGGGATGAAACAGCGGGACGGTTTGCCGGGTCAAAGGATCCAGTCCCGCTGTTTTGTTGTATTTATGGGCATTACAACCCTGACAGGCCAAAGCAAGGTTTTCAGGCAGGTTGCTACCGCCTTTGCTTTTCGGAAAAATATGTTCAATAGAAAATGCCTGGGTTGAATATTCGGACTGACTCCTGCAATATTCACAACAACCGTGGGCCCGTTCGTATACCAAATTGCGCAGGGCGGAGGAAATAGCGGAATCTGCCATTAATGCAAGCCGAGCTGCGCTGCAAGTTCGCGTAAGGGTACTTTGCGCAGCTGCGCTAATTTGACCATGTGTTTCAGGCGTTGAACGTCCAGTTTTTCCTGTTCCCCGATCAGGGAGATCAGTTCATGTTGCTCCGAATCATTCATACTTTCGGCCCGACGGCGTTCCTGCAAATACTCCAGACGCCTCAACTGATCGGTACTCAGGCTGCGATTGATCTTTTGTAACAAAGCACTTTCTTTGGCAGACATAGCAACCTTACTGCGTTGCGCGCGCAACACCAGCAATGTACTGATCAGTGTTTCCAAATCCTGAGCGTTTAATTCCCCGGCAGCGGCGATAACTTTTGCCACGGGTGCTGTTTTGTGCCTTGTATTTTCAGACATATTGTCAACTTGAATTCGCATACAAAGATAAGGGCAATTGCCTGAAAAAAGCAACTGCCCTTATTTATCCGAAAACGGCTCAACGTTAACCGTTAATACTCAAAATCTTGATCTCAACGCGTTGGTTGAGCTTGCGGCCTTCCGGTGTGGTATTTTGGGCGATGGGCATTTTTTTGCCATAGCCCTTGTATTTTACCCGTCCGGCGGGTATACCGCGCTTGATGAGCCAGTCGGCCACTGCTTTGGCGCGATTGGTGGAGAGGTTGTTGGCAAAATCGTCGGTAGGGTTGTTGTTGGTGTGGCCTCCCACCTCAACAGAGACATCGGGGTTGTCGTGCAGGAAATTAAACACTTCCTCCAGCGCATTAAGGCTTTCTGCCTTCAGGGTAAACTGATTGGCCTCAAAATACACCTTGTCGAGCCGGATAATGCTACCGGCTTTCAGACCCTTGCGTTCGATGGAAGTGGGCAGGGCAGGGGCTTTCGGAGGGGCGGCGGGAGGGGTGCCGCGGGTGCTGGTCGTTGTGGGTCTGGTGGTATCTTTTTTCACAGGTGGTTTGGCCACCATTTTTTCGGGGTTGCAGGGCAATTGTTTGATCGGGCTGAGGTTGTCAAGCAGTACATTGCCGTTGTAAGGAAACAGCACCGGAGTTTTGTAATACGCCTCAATGACGATGTGCGTATAGGTTTTTTTGGGTTGGAGTCGACAGGCATGTGTGATCCAGCGGACATTCGTGATGATGCTCGTTTCGTAGAGTAATTCCTGTTTGTCGCAGAACCCATTGCCGCCGTACACGCGCAATTTGGCCGGAGTGGCGTAGTTTACCTTTTCACCCGTAGTACGGCTAAGGCTTTCATAGAGTTCTGCGCGGCAGAAATCCATGGAAAATTCATAGCAGTTTCCGCCTTCGATGGGTTTGCTGAGGCGCTGACCGACCGACTCATAGGTATCGTTGTCGCGTACTACCAGACCGAGATAGGTGTTGCCATGGCTCGGAGGTTTGGTAACGGAGAACCCGCCGGGCTGCACATCCGGGGCCGATTCTTCGGCAAAACCACAGTTATTCCACCCGTTGGGTGTCTGGCTGTGCTTGGCGATGTCTTCGAAAGACGGGTTAATCAGGTAAATAAGATTATCCTTTTGCGCTGCCAGCATAAAGGGTGCAAACAAAAAGATCAGGATCCAGCGGATTTTACTGTCGTAAAACATAGTAATTGTCACAGCTTGTTTTGATACGATGAACGCAGAATCAGGTTCCTTCCATATTCAGCATTCGATAAAAAAAGGGTTTCGACGGCTAAAAGACCAATTCGAAACCCTTTCTGTTGTTCCGATGCTTATTTAAAAGCATCAAGTCCGGTAACATCATGGCCGGTGATGAGCAGGTGGATATCGTGCGTGCCTTCGTAGGTCAGCACGGTTTCCAGGTTCATCATGTGGCGCATGATGGGGTATTCGTTGGTAATGCCCATGCCGCCGTGGATCTGACGGGCTTCGCGGGCCACTTCGAGGGCCATGTGCACATTATTGCGTTTGGCCATGGAAATCTGTGCGGGTGTGGCGCGGCCTTCATTGGCCAGCGTACCGAGGCGCCAGGTCAGCAATTGGGCTTTAGTGATTTCAGTGATCATTTCCGCCAGCTTTTTTTGCGTCAGCTGGAAAGCACCGATGGGTTTGCCAAATTGCTCGCGCTCTTTGGAATAACGCAGGGCCGAATCGTAGCAGTCTAATGCTGCACCGATAGCGCCCCAAGCAATACCGTAGCGGGCTTTGGAGAGGCAGGTGAGCGGACCGCGCATGCCGACAACGCCGGGCAGTACGTTTTTCTTGGGCACGCGCACGTCTTCAAACACTAATTCGCCGGTGATGGAAGCGCGGAGCGACCATTTGCCGTGAATTTCCGGTGCAGAAAAACCTTTCATGCCTTTTTCCACAATCATGCCAAGCACTTTGCCGTCTTCATTTTTGGCCCATACCACTGCGATGTCGGCCACCGGCGAGTTGGTGATCCACATTTTGGCGCCGTTGAGGATGTAGGCGTCGCCGTCATCCTTCACATTGGTCACCATGCCGCTGGGGTTGGAGCCGTGGTCGGGTTCGGTCAGACCGAAACAGCCGATATATTCGCCGCTGGCTAATTTGGGCAGGTAGTGGCGGCGTTGTTCTTCGGAGCCGAATTTATAGATGGGGTACATCACCAAAGAGCCTTGTACAGAGGCCATGGAGCGGATACCGGAGTCGCCGCGTTCGAGCTCTTGCATGATGACACCATAAGCGATTTCATCCATGCCGCCGCAGCCGTATTCGGCCGGGAGCGAAGGGCCGAATGCGCCGATTTCTGCCAGCCCTTTGAACAGGTGTTTGGGGCATTCTGCGCGGTTGGCATAATCTTCAATAATGGGGCTTACTTCAGCTTTAACCCAGTCGCGTACGGCATCGCGCGCGAGCAGGTGCTCCGAAGTGAGGAGTTCGTCCAGGAGGTAATAATCGTGGTGTTGATAACGATCTTCCCGGGCAGTTCTGGGTTTATGGGCCGTGGAGGTGCCGTTTTCTTGCATAAGAAGCTGTTGTAATGATGGTTAGGTTAAGCGCTTTTTCGGATGCAAGGTATCGGCAAAAAGACAGTTGTACTCATACCTTGTATCTCCATTTGCGGCGCAAAAGTAAACATTATTTTTGAGCAAGCGTTCAAAATTGCCTGATTTAACGATGTTGACAAAATTTAATTTTAAATGAATATAAATAAAGGGCCGGGCGGCAAAGTATATTTTGGGGTAATGGGCTTTTGGAACGATGAACGATGAGTGATGAACGATGAGTGATGAACGATGAGTGATGAACGATGAATGTTTTTGTGTTTGCCATATTGATAACTGATAACTGTTGACTGATAACTGATAATTCCCTAAATTCGCCCCCAATTCCCCAATTCCCCAATTCCCCAATTCCCCAATTCCCCAATTCCGCATTCCGCATTCCGCATTCCGCATTTCCACCATGACCTCCACAGCAACAACCCCCGAACAATACCTGAATGAATTGCCGGAAGATCGGCAGGAAACCATGCGCACTTTGCATGAAACGATCCTGGCAAATTTGCCCGAAGGATGCGCTCCTTCCATGCAATACGGCATGATCAGCTATGTTGTGCCGCATGGCCGCTATCCGGCCGGCTACCATTGCGACCCGAAACAGGCGTTGCCTTTTATCAGTATTGCTTCACAGAAAAATTTCATTGCCCTGTATCATATGGGCGTATATGCCAGTCCGGAGCTTATGGAGTGGGTGCAACAGGAATACCCCAAACACTGCAAAGGCAAGCTGGATATGGGCAAAAGCTGTATTCGCTTCAAGCCGGCTCAGGTGCCGATGGCCATGATTGGCGAATTAGTTGGTAAAATGAGCGTGGAGGCCTGGATCGCGTTATATGAATCGGCGCTCAAGCGCTAAGCGCGTATTCGGTCGATATCCGAACACGCGCTTAGCATATTTTTCAGGTTTACAACAGGTTGAAACTGTGCCGCAAAGCCGAGCTGAACAAGAGGTAAACCTTGCGTTTGTCGGATACCCGGATGCGCTCATCAGCCACACGTTGCGGCGGTGCTTTGCGAATTTTGGCAAACAACTGGGTGTAATATTTATAGGCTAAGTAAACCCCGAAGCGCGAACCGTCAGGCAGGTTTCGGATGCCGTCGAGTGCGGCATCAAAATCGGCTTTGATGTCGGATTCAATGTGCGCTTTGTCGCGTGCGTCAAAGCGGGTAAAATCAATGCCGGGAAAATAAACCCTGCCGCGTTCGTCGAAATCACTTTTCAAATCTCGCAGGAAATTGATCTTCTGGAATGCCGCGCCAAGGCGTCGTGCGGGCATTTTCAGGCTTTCGTATTGCTCCGTATTGCCTTCGCAGAATACGCGCAGGCACATGAGGCCAACAACTTCGGCCGAACCGTAAATATATTCGTTGTAGCCATGGGCATCGTAGGTATTGCGGTCCAGGTCCATTTCCATACTGCGCAGAAAAGCGTCAATCAGCTCATTTTCAATACCGTATTGATGCACCACCTGCTGAAAGGAGTGCAACACAGGGTTGAGACTGATCCGTTCCCTGATTGCGCGGTAAGTGTCTTCGCGAAAGCGTTGCAGCAGTTCTGCTTTGGGATGATCGTGAAAGGTATCCACAATTTCATCGGCAAAGCGTACAAAGCCATAAATGGCATAAATCGGCGCCCGGAAACGTTTGTTAAACACCCGGATACCGAGCGAAAATGAGGTAGAGTAGCGTTTGGTAATCAGGCTGCTACACGCAGAACAGGTAGCATCATAAAGTTGGATGTGATTCATACGATTTGGACTGGCTTTGTTTTGCAAAAAATGTAGTGCTTATCTGTGTCGACGACTGATTTCCTTGGCCACCACTTGCCCGGAGATAAGCGATGGCGGTACACCCGGGCCGGGCACGGTAAGCTGGCCGGTATAATACAGGTTGGAAAGATGTTTATTTCTCAATTTAGGCTTCAAAAAGGCCGTTTGCAGCAGGGTGTTGGCTAATCCGTAGGCATTGCCCCGGAAAGCGTGATAGTCCTGAACAAAATCGCGGTGCGCATACGAACGCTTGTAAATGACATGCTCGCGGATGGATTGTCCGGTGAGGCGCTCCAGCCGATCCATAATCAACTGGTAGTAGCGCTCGCGGATTTCCTCGCTGTCTTCCAGTCCCGGCGCAGTTGGAATCAGCAGGAATAGGTTTTCACAACCTTCAGGCGCTACGGAAGGATCGGTAACGGACGGGGCGCTGACGTAAAACAGGGGTTTTTCGGGCCAACGCGGCGTTTCGTAAATTTCCTGTGCGTGCAGGGCAAAATCCTCATCGAAGAACAGGTTGTGATGCCGGAGGTTTTGCAGGCGTTTATTGACACCTATATAGTACAAGAGTGAGGAGGGCGCCATCACGCGCTTATCCCAGTAGGCTTCGGTGTAGTTGCGGTCTTCGGGCGCGAGTACGGCGCTGTCAAGGTGGTGGTAATCGGCGGCGCCAACTACGATATCGGCGTCCCAGGCACTGCCATCGGCGCAGTGTACGCGGCGAATCTGACCGTTTTGGGTTTCTACGCGCTGCACTTCGCGGCCGAGTTCAATTTGTACGCCGAGTTCACGGGCGAGCGCAACCATTCCTTCCACAATTTTATGCATACCGCCCATGGGGTACCAGGTGCCCAATTGCAGGTCGGCATAGTTCATCAGACTGTACAGCGCCGGAGTTTTTTCCGGCGTTGCGCCTAAGAAAAGCACCGGAAATTCAAGTAATTTGATCAGTTTTTCATTTTTAAACAAACTGCGGACATGCGAGGCGATGGACGTAAACATTTGAAGGCGAAACAAACTGGCCACAATTCGCCAGTCGGCAAATTCCAGAATGGAATGACTGGGTTTGTGTACAAATTCATTCATACCTACGCGATATTTATATTCGGCTTCCGATAAAAAGCGACGCAACGCGGCCGTACTGCCCGGCTCATATTGTTCAAACAGCGCTTCCATAGCGGCCATATCGGCGGGTACATCCATCCGGTCTTCGGGGCCGTACCATACAACATACGAAGGATCAAGGCGTTTGAGTTCGTAGTAATCCGAAACTTTTTTTCCGAAACGTGCAAAAAATTGCTCAAATACGTCGGGCATCCAATACCACGAAGGCCCCATGTCGAACATAAAACCATCGGCGTGGAATTTGCGGGCACGCCCGCCGGGACTGTCATTTTTTTCCAGCACACACACCTCGAATCCTTCAGCAACGAGGTTGGCTGCTGCTGAGAGTCCGGCAAAACCGGAGCCAATGACGATTACTTTTTTTGCCATATCGGGAATAAGCCGCGAAGCGGTAATTTTTTTGTCTGTTTTAAAGGCTGCTCAAGCGCGTTCAGGTTTTGAGCTTGTCTGTGAAAGGTACTCATTAAAACAAACAACGTTTAGTCTTTTTTTGTTTAATCTTTTTGTTAAAAAATTAAACAAAATTTCAAAAACTGCGCGGCCAGGTGTTGAGTGTTTGATCGCAAACGCATGATGGCGCGGGCGCGAGGAAATTTGCTACAGGAAAAAAACTGCATGAATGATAGTTTTTTGCACATTTGCAGCCGCGAAACCATAAATTGATGGCATTAAATATTTACAATCGGAAGCAACAGTGGAAATGGTACCTGGCTGCAGGCGGGGTGCTGATAGTTACGCTGTCGCTTATGTATACCCGATTTTTGGCCGATAAGCTGATTGAACGTGAAAAACAGCAGGCTGAAATTTGGGCGGAAGCCCAGCGCTCCATCAACCAGGCGGCGGTGGATACCGCTATTTTTCTGCATTGCGACCTGAATCTTCCCCTTAAAATTCTGGCCTCCAACACGACCATACCGGTCATTTTAGTCAATCAGGCCGGCCAAATTGAAGATGCGCTGAATGTTAAAGGGACCGACGGTACGATGGTCGACACGGTGACGGTGCGGCAGGAATTGATCAAAATGTATGAAAACGGTATTGATTCGGTGGATGCCTCCATGCCGCCCGATTTTTATAAAACGGTCTATTATTCGCACTCCAATTTGTTGCGATACCTCAATTGGTACCCCTATGTGCAGCTTTTTCTGATTGCCCTTTTTATTGCATTTGGTTATCTGGGCTTCAGCTCGGCACGCCGCGCAGAGGAAAACCAGGTCTGGTTAGGTATGGCCAAGGAAACGGCGCATCAGTTGGGGACGCCCATTTCTGCTATTCTGGGCTGGTTGGAAACCCTCAAACTGACCAATGAAGACCGACCCGATAACCTGGAAATGTTGCACGAACTGGGTAAAGATGTTGATCGTTTGGAATTAGTGGCCGATCGTTTTTCCAAAATCGGCGCTACGCCGGATTTGCACGCCGTCAATTTTTATCAGCAATTAGAAGAATGTCGGGACTATATGCAGCGCCGTGCGCCGCGCAAAGTCAGGCTGCATTTCCCCAATCCGGAGGAACACGCGCCATTGATGGTCAACATCAACCCGCATTTATTCGACTGGGTCATTGAAAACCTGCTGCGCAACGCCATTGATGCCATGGAGGGCGGGCAGGGCGAAATTCGCGCCGAAGTATACACCGAAGGTATTTATGCCTGTGTGGATGTGAGCGATACCGGCAAGGGTATTGCCGCAAAACACCTGAAAACGGTTTTTAAACCCGGCTATTCCACCAAAACCCGAGGCTGGGGCCTTGGGCTGTCGCTCAGCAAACGGATTGTAGAGAAATATCACAAGGGTAAAATTTTTGTGAAGCGCTCTGAACTGGGCAAGGGCACTACGTTTACCGTAAAAGTGCCGATGCGGTAAAATGAATAAGCGGATAATGTTAATGTTGTAACTAAGGGCTTGATTTTTTAAAAATTGACTTATCTTTGGCTGACGAGTTTAGCTTTAGTGTATATTCCGATACCGATGAAACCGAATTGGGCTTATTTGAGGGTATGTTCCGTTTGATGTCGTGCTGTTATTCATCCCTTGTTTAAGTGTCTATTCCACGATTTGTTTCGGAAAATTTCAGGCTTGGGTTCCATTCACCCGGCTTATCGTTGCAGATTTTATAAAATTTTCAACGTGATTTGAAGATTCATGATTATCTCCTCCTGATTGCTGGCAGGGGTTCAATTGTGGTTTTCACAATCATTTTAAGACCATTTTGCTTTTCTGTTCTTGCTTGGAGTGCATGTTCAGAAAGGGTAGCTTTGCTATGACTGATTTACTCAGTGCAATACTTGTCTGTGCGATACCTCCGGATTATTTTTCATTCCGCTATTCAATGTTCATTCCATGAGTCCGATCCAACTTTCTTGTTTAAATCAATTCAAACAAACCCTTGAACGCAGTAAGTACAGCGCTGCATCCATTAAGAGTTATGCGCTTGAGTTCAAAAAGTATCTGACTTATCTCAGCCCTGTACACCCGTCGGAGGCTGATAGTCAGGTGATTATGGCGTATATTCAAAGCCTGGCAGATGAAGGAGCTTCTGCTGCGGTGCTGAATAACGCAATCAGTTGCATTCGTTTTTATTATACCTATTGTGCGGGGCAGATCGAAAAAGTACAGCATTTGGTGCGGCCTGCAAGCCGGGATGGGCAGTGTACTTTTTTAGATCGGAAAGATGTATTCCAGGTACTCAATAAGAGCCGGAATGCCAAAGCCAGTTTATTCGTTGCGCTCCTGTATGCCATGGGGTGCAAGGCATGTACTATTCTGCGCATCCGTATCAAAGATATTGATTTTGAGCGAAAAACGGTGCAATTGCACTACGATAACGGAGAAAAACGGCTTGTGCGGCTTGGCGATATTGCCTTCGCTCAATTAAAATCCTACATAGATCAGGTGTTGCCGGATGAGTATCTCTTTGAGGGAAAAGGCGGCAACGGGGTGTGTACCCTCAGAAGCATTGAACAAGCCTTGTTGAAAGCAGGACAAGAGGCGCAGCTTAATAAGCCCGTAACCATCCGTGCTTTGCGAAATACCTATGCCATCAGCTGTATTGAAATGGGCATAGATATGAATGTAATTCTGCAAATTATGGAGATGCAAGACAAACGCCTGCTCAAGCCGCTGCTCGGTTTTGCAAAAGTATCGCGGTTTATTGCGCCAAACCCACTGGAGGCTACTGCGCGCTATACCTGATCCGCCAGGATTTCGTATATATGCCGTATATACGGTATATCGGTATTATCTCCTGTTTTGGAAAAATAGCAACCTACTTTTGTTTTGCAATTACGCCGCAACGCCGAATGCGAGAATGTAGGCAAATGAAAAATCAATCAAACTTTTGGTAACCATGCAGAATTTTGAAATGCAAAACCAGCTGAACAATCTCACTGAAGAAGAGCAACTCGAACTCTTTCAGGTAGAAGAACTCGAATCCCGCCTCGAAATGGCTGCGGCCTGGGGTAATGGCAGCTGTCCAACCGATAACAGCTGTAATCCGCCCAAGGATACTTCCACTACCACCAACTAATTCATCAAAAACAATCACTTCCTAAAATCTGACAATCATGCAGAACGTAGAAATGCAAGACCAGCTGAACAATCTCACTGAAGAAGAGCAACTCGAACTCTTTCAGGTAGAAGAACTCGAATCCCGCCTCGAAATGGCTGCGGCCTGGGGTAATGGCAGTTGCCCAACCGACAACAGCTGCAACCCGACCAAGTAAAATTTACCCGGTGAGAGAACTGCCGAAAGTTTATTTATCAGTTCGGCAGTTCTTCTTTCCAATCCAGTTTTGTTCAAATCATCTCAGGCTTATCAATATACTAAGGCAAACTCGTACCTCTATTTCAAGTTGATTTCGTAACCGTCCAATTAAAGCGTTGACCATGACACCGATTTTTCAGTACTACTTTGAAAAACGGCTGGAGGCAGTTATGCCTTTGGCCAAAGATAATATATGGCTATGCCAGGGCTTGGCCTTTGAAACCAAATATTATCTGTTGTATCCGGATCTGTTTTATCAACCCTTCTTTGATAAAGCAGTGGATTATACGGATGAAAAGCTCAACAAGCTTTCTATTGCCGGCTATTGTGTCTTTTTGTATGCCTCTGTTTCTGATAATCAGCTGGATCAGAAAGATAATCTGGAAAAAGCAATGGATGAATCGGCATTGGCCGCTTTTAAAGATACTTTTCAGGCATTGCTGTTAGAACTATTTCCGGTCGATTCTTATTTCTGGCATCAGTTTGATCAGCACAAAAAATCCTTTTACAGCGCCGCATTAGAAGACGGCGAGTATACCCAGGCGCTTTTAGCAAATCAGGGTAACCTTGTCGCCGCACCACGGATCAGCTGGGAAGATTATATCCGCCTCGCTATCCGGAAATCAGCATTTGGAAAGGCCGCACTCGATGCGCTGTTTGTTTTGTCGGGCGCCAACCGCCAAGAGGTGTATACCACCTTGCTGGAATCGCATCGCTACTTCACCATTGCCGCCACCATTCAGGATGATATTCAGGATTTTACCGAGGATTTGCTCAATCCGCAAATTAATTATGCCCATACCTGTTTGCTGAATAAAATCAGCAGCACCAACGGCACGGTTCCGGGCGACCCTGATCGGATGAAAAAGTTGTTTTACCTCAACGGCACCGCTACCGAACTCCTTGACCTCGCCATCGAACAACTGGACAAGGCCGAAGCGCTGGTAGCCGATCTTGAAGTGCCTTTGTGGAAACTGTTTGTCAGACAGCGCAAACGTGAATTGGTGTTTTACCGCCTCTCCGCCCAAACCTTTGTGACCAAATTCAAGCGGAGCTTTACCCTGAGCAGGCAAAAAGCCTCACAAAATTCGCCGGAGGATGCCATTCAGGCCGGACTGAATTTTTTGCAAAAAGAATATCAATCGGCCGGATGCTGGAGTGATTTTGATCTCTTGACCGCCGGTATGAGTAATGTTTGGGTCACCGCCTATCTGGCAGCACCATTACACGAAGCAGGTTTTGAGACCTTCGATTATCCGGGTATTAAACAATTTTTACTGTCGCATAAATCGGAAGGCAAGCTTTGGGGCTACAACAAGTATTGGGTGAGCGACATGGATTCCACGACCTGTACCTTGAATATGCTCAGTACCCTTTCCTGCAATATTACCAAAGAATTGCGCCTCTGGGCCGCCGCTCAAAACCCCGATGGCGGCTTTCCGACTTATGTGGCAAGCAGTGGCATTCTGGAAGATATGGGCCTCAGCGGTACCAGCGGGGCGGATGAGGCCGGCTGGACGCAAAGCCATGTGTGTGTCAGTGCGCTGGCCTTTTATTTTGTAACGAAGCAAAAGCTGGAGTCGGCTTTGCAGTACGATCAGCTTTTGCAGTTTCTGCTTGAAAAACAGGATAAAGACGGGCTTTGGAACGCTTATTGGTGGACTTCGCCCCTGTACGCCAGCAGCTATATGGTAAAAGGATTGTTGCTTACCAATGATCCGGCGCACCGCCAGGCCATTGAGCGGGCTTGCGCGGGTATGTGCGCTTTGCAGCAGGCCAATGGTGCTTTTTTGAATAATCAGGGCATGGAAAGTGCCTTGTTTACCGCACTTTTTATTGATGCTGTTTGCAGCTCGCCCGATTTGCTGAAGAAAAACCTCCGTGCTGTTGAGCATTCGGTTCAATGGCTTCTGACGCAGCAATATGCCGACGGGTCGTTTGAAAGTTCCCTTTGCCTGCGCGTGCCTTCCAGTAACCTGCAAGACCCTGCGGCGGTTAGCAATTGGGATACAGATTTGGCATCGAATGAAAATGCGTTGCGGACAGATTTTATGCGCAATTTCTCTACGGGCGCCTGCGTGCTTGCCCTGCACAAGTTTCAGGGTTTACAGCAGTCCGGAAAAATATCTGCTTCAGCAAGTTCAATGGCCTGCGATGCTCAATCTTGATGTACCAATCGTTCCGCGTTTGCATCCTGCTTCCACCCTGAGCGTGCCGGAAACAGGAGAGCAATATTTGGTGGTGCAGGCCACGCGCGATCAGGAATGCAACTATTTCAGAATCAGTAAGCATACCTATCGCTTACTGGAATTGATGAATGGAACGCGCGACCTGACAGAAATCGCGTCGGAGTATAACCGGCGTTACAGCGGTACATTAGATGCGCCGCAGGTGCTTCAGATTCTGGAAAAGAGCAGGTTGAAGGACTGGGGTATTGTAGATATTGACGGAAGCGCGCAGCCCGTCAATCATCCGAAAGCAAGTTACCTCTGGATGCGGATAAAAATATTTCCTGCTGACTGGGTCAATCGCGCTGCGGGTCTGATTACCTGGGCATTTCAGCCGCTTTTTTTCTGGATTACCTTGTTGCTGACAAATTTCACCTTGTTGGGTATAATATTGTTGGAGGACTTGAATTTGCAGGGTATCCGTTCCTATTTCATAGAAAATTCGGTGTTGGCTTTGTATGCCTGGTATACCGCTACCGTACTTTTTCACGAACTGGGCCATGCTGCGGCGACAAGGCGCTTTGGCGCCCGCCCCGGGGCAATTGGTTTTGGTTTTTACCTGCTGTCGCCGGTATTTTACGCTGATGTTTCGGATGCCTGGCGATTGGATCGCGGCAAGCGGATCATTGTCAATTTTGCCGGAATGTACATGCAGTGGGTCATCTGTGCCGGGATGATGCTGATTTACCTGATCGTCAACGATGCTTTCTGGTTTTATGGGGCCTTGTTTACGTTTGTGGTGTCTTTGTACAATTTTAATCCGTTCCTGAAATACGACGGCTACTGGGTATTATCGGATGCTTTGAACGTGCCCAATTTACGGGAGCGATCCAATCTTGTACTCAAGGGCATCGTCCGTGCTTTGTGGAATGGTCGTATTCCGGCGATCAGCTGGAAAGAGACACTCCTGCTCCTGTATGCGCTTTGCAGCTGGGGTATGATGCTCCTGTTTTTAGGGTTTATTGTGCTGATAAATCCTTCCGAGATTGTACGGTTTCCGGCAAAATTATTCGCTTTTTTTACTGAAATCATCTCCGCCGGGCACTTGCCTGCAATTGCGCTGTTGAAAGCATTTATGATTGATGCCATTCAGCCTATTTCATTTTATCTCATCCTGATTTTGTCCATTAAAAAACGTTTTTACCATGGGAAATGATCCTCGCCAACGCAACGCAACAAAACTTTCTGCGTACAATATTTTTTCCTTGCCGCTCAATCAAAAAGGGCAACGCATTTTGCTGAATACCCGTAGCGGTAAGGAGCTGCTGGTAACGGCGATGTGCTATGAGGCCATTATGCAAAATATGCTGCATGTTTTGCCTCAGCCAATTTTTCAGAAACTCAGGGATGCCGGCGTTATTATTGACGAGCATATCTCGGAACTTGAACAGATAGTGGCTGAAAATGTGGCAGATATTGCATCAAATGATACCCTCTATGAGGTCATTATGCCAAGTGCAAACTGTCAGTTGGGTTGCTACTACTGCGGCCAAAAGCATGACAAGCACAGTTTGAGTGCAGCAGTAATGACTGCTATTCTGGATCGGATACATACCAAACTCAGTAGTGGAAAATACAAATCGCTGTTTATTTCCTGGTTTGGCGGGGAGCCATTGATGGCTTTGCAGCAAATTCGAACCATGACCTTCTTTTTGAAAACGCTGGCGGAAAAACATCAGGTGCCCTATGCCTCAAAAATGGTTTCAAACGGATTGAGTCTGAAGGCCAATATTTTCAGAGAGTTGGCCACCGAGCTGTCGGTAAAAAATGTGGAAGTAACACTTGATGGCCTTGCTGAGCATCATGATGCGCATCGGTATACCAAGGAGGGGTATAATTCCTTTGACTTAATCATGAAAAATCTGGTGGATATCACCAGTATGCCTGATTTTAAAGCACTGGGTTGTACCATTTCATTGCGCTCCAATATTGATCAGAAAAATTTTGACGGGTTTGTGCCTTTGCTCAAAACGCTGCGCGAATATGGTTTTCAGGATAAAGTGACGCAGGTGTACCCGATTCGGGTATATGCCTGGGGCAATGATGCGCATACCAACTCCGCTTCCAAAGAAGCACATGCGCAGGAAGAACTTCAGTGGTTCTCTGAAATATTTCAACACGACTTTATGATTAATTTAGTGCCGAAGCGTAGAAAAACAGTTTGCCTGACCGTAAATAAGGACAGCGATGTATATGATGCTTACGGCAATATACATAACTGTACAGAAACGCCGTATGTACCTGTTTATGAAGGCAGCGATTATTCCATTGGCAATGTATTGAATCCGGATACTTTGGCGCCTAAAAACAAGATTACGCACTGGAATGATACCGTTTTAGAGAAAAAATACTGGTGCGCCACCTGCAAAATGTTGCCGGTTTGTGGCGGCGCCTGTCCAAAATCCTGGGAGGAAGGTATGCCGGCTTGTCCTTCATTCAAGTTTAACATGCCTGAGCGCCTGTTAATGAAGTATGTAATGGATTATAGAGATATATTTACCGCAGATACCCGCCAGGAACTCCAATCATTTCACAGCGACAAACCCTGGCTTGCCGCTTTGTTATCACCTGTTCATCCAAGCTGAAAATATGCAGTCCGTTAAAACCTTCTTGCGTTTGGTTCTGTCAGGGCTTTTTTTCCTGAGCGGCGCCATGCTGTACGCCCAGTCGCTTGTTATACGCGGCGCGGTGCGCGATGCAGAAAACAAACCCCTCGATTTTGCAACGCTTGTTGTTTTTAAATTGCCCGATACCAGTGTGTTGAAAATGGGTGAAATATACGACGGGCAATTTTTGATGCAGGTGCCTGGCCGCGGGCCATTGCTGCTGCGACTCAATGCATTGGGTTTTCGCGATACCAGTATCCGGATAGAAAAACAGGCAGCCGGGGTGGATACCATTCAGTTGCCCGAAATTACGTTGACGCAAAGCTCCCTTTTGCTCAAAACCGTCACGGTGACACATTCGCCGCCCATTTTTGAGCAACGACCGGGCGGTATGGTTGTCAATGTACTAAATAAAGGGATTTTTGAAGGGGAAAGCGCCATTGGCATACTTGAAAAGATACCCGGTATCGGCGTAGGGGCAAACGGCATCAGCCTGAAAGGTAAAGGATACACAGCGGTATACTTAGACGGCGTACGACTTGAGGGCGCAATTATGAATTCAGTACTCAACTCCTTGCGCGCTTCCGATATTTTAAAAATAGAGATTATCAATAATACCTCTGCTAAATACGACGCCAATGCCCAGGGGGGTATTGTGGAGATCACGACCCGCCGTAGCAGAGCGCCAGGCCTGAGTATTATGCTAGCCCTACACCTTTCCCAAAAACACTATTTCAATAATGTGCAATGGGGGCAAATGACCTATAACCGCTCCAGGTGGCATAGCTCCTTAGCCATTGGACGTTATGATTTCAACGCATTTCAAACCTCAGATTACCAGCGGAAATACTTTGACGATAACGATAATAATTACTTGAATCTGGATCAAATAGTAGTGCAGAAAAAGGAAACCGAATGGTACAGCGCAAATGCCCGGATGCGGTATTACGCCACACCCAACCATCAGTTTGGAGCATCTTATCTCGTAAATACATATAAAGGAATTAATACCTTCAACAACAATAACCGCGCAGTTGAACAAAGCGGCGCCACAACAGATATTGAAACATTGGTATCTGCAACCCCGGGTTCGTATTCGCATAATGCCGGTGTTCAGTACAATTACAGCTCCGATTCGGCAAGGCATAAACTTGATGTAACTTACAACCTGATGGCCTATAATTTTAATAACCCGCAAGGATATTCCGAAACGGTAAGTACGGCCCTTCAGCGCGATGTTTTTACCCGAAAGTCGGGTTCGGAAAATGCTATTTTACTCAGCACGGCTCAGATTAATTACGGATTTGAATCCAGGGATAAATTGTTCAAATTAGACGCCGGCGCCAAACTAAACCACAATACAACGGATAACAATCAGGATTTTTCAACATTCCTGAATGAAACCTGGCGGGCCGACTCCTCGCGGATCAATCATTCCCGCTATTCCGAACAAATCAGCGCTGCTTTTTTACAATTGAAATATACGGTGAAAAAATTCACCTTCGGCTCCGGCCTGCGGGCCGAACATACCATCGGTAAGGGGTATTCGGTGCTGAAGGATCAGTATTTTATAGATAACCGTTATCTCAATTTTTTCCCTTCTGCCAGAGTGGAATATACCCTCAATAAAACCATTTCGCTGGGTATGAGTTATTCGCGGACCATCCGGCGACCAAGTCTGCAAGACCTCGATCCTTTCCTGCTGTACATTGACTCCTTGTCGTATTCACAAGGTAATGTAGCCCTGATTCCTGAAAAAAAACACAGCGTAGAGCTGAGTATGGCTTTTCAGGGCATGTCGGGCCTTAGCTTGGAATACGGCGTAACCGATGCACCTTTTGATGCTTACGTCAGGCCATACGAAAGTGGCAGCAATGTATCCGTGCTGACCAGCAAAAATTACGTCCGGCTGAAGTATTACAGTGCCATGATCAATGCGCCGGTACCGGTCAGCCCGCGCTGCACCATCGCTACCTTTGCCGGACTTACGCACAATAGTTACATTATTGGCGACGGGCAGCCGGATGTTGAAGGAACGATGTATTTTGTAGGGCAGTGGATGGAATATAAGTTTAAACGCCCTAAAATGAGTATTGAGGCCAACTGGAACTACACTTCATCAGGAGTCAACGGAATTTTTGCCTTCAAACCAATATACGGGCTTGACCTTGTTTTTAAAAAGAAGTTTCTGGATGATAAATTAAATGTACTCCTGAAGTTGAATGACATTTTTTACACGCAGGTATATCGGGTCAGTGCCAACCTGAATAACCTGGCGATACAAGGGCTTGAAAGAAATGATACCCGGCGTTTGATGCTCTCGGTGGAGTATACCTTTGGCACGGTCGTCAAACCCAAAGACGCCACTGTAAACGGGGAGGAACGCAAGCGGATCAAGGATCAATAAGGCGGTAGTTTTTTTGAAACCATCAGATTTACCCGGGTGCGCGCACCTGCTTTGCGCCCGGGTAAATTCCGTTCCGGCTGGCCGATTAAAAAAAATCCGCATAAACATTTGTTCCTATCGCATTTAGGCGTATTTATGTGCTTCAAATATCCTTTAGCACATTTCGCCCATGATTCAGGTACTTCATATTTCTGCCGAATGCTATCCGGCCGCCAAGACAGGCGGACTGGGCGATGTCGTCGGCTCTTTGCCTAAATATCAATGCGCAGCGGGCATTCTTTCCGCAGCCATTATTCCCAAATATTCCCTGAAATGGATCAATAATCAGAACTGGATTACGGTTTTTCAGGGAGAAGTGTGGGTCAACTGGAGCCGCCGCCGCTTCAGTGTGCAGCAACAGGCAAACAATACCCTCGGATACCCGCTTTTTGTAGTGGATATTCCCGGCCTTTTTGACCGACCCGGCATTTACAATGAACCCGATGGCCGACCCTATGGCGATGAAGTAGAGCGCTATATCACTTTTCAACAATGCGTGCTGGAATGGCTCATGTCTTTCCCCTGGCACGACCGGCCCCGCATCCTGCACTGTCACGATCACCACTCCGGCCTGATTCCCTGGATGCTCAAATACTGCCCGCAATACCAGCAACTGGCTCCTATTCCTACCGTTTTTACCATACACAACGGCCAATATCAGGGCGCATTCAGTTGGCGTAGTGGCGACTTGTTGCCGCCCTATGAAGCCTCCGCAAGGGGATTGGTCGACTGGAACGGAACTATCAACCCCATGGCTTCGGCTGTGCGATGTGCCTGGGCAGTGACTACGGTTTCGGAGTCCTACCTGTATGAACTACACCAAAGCAGCATGGGGCTGGAGTCGCTTTTTCATCAGGAATGGCGCAAACAATACGGTATTATTAATGGTATTGATGCGCAGGTATGGGATCCGGCGACCGACAGTGCCATTCAGCATCGTCTGGAAGGCGGAGATATTACACAGTTCAAAGCGCGGAATAAAAAAGCGTTGTGCGAATGGTTCAATTTGCCGACGGACCTGCCGGTGATCAGTTTTATCGGACGTATGGTAGGGGAGAAGGGCTCGGATTTGTTGCCAGATGCCTTCAGGAATTACCTTAATGCTGGCGGGAAGGCTTCCTTTCTGGTGTTGGGGACGGGTGAAGCCTGGACGCAAAATCAGTTTCGCCGTTTGGCCTGGGAGTATCCCAATCGGGTAGCGGCCGTGATTGACTACAATGAAGCGCTGGCCCACCAGATTTACGCCGGCTCTGATTTTCTGATTATGCCCTCCCGCGTAGAGCCTTGCGGCCTCAACCAGATGTATTCCATGCGCTATGGCACCATTCCGATTGTGCGTTCGGTTGGTGGCCTGAAAGATACCGTTCCGGATATTGCCTCGCCTGATGGCAGTGGTCGGGGTGTTCGCTTTGACCATTTTTCCTTAGATGATATTGGCTACGCCATTCACCGCGCCGCCTCGATGTGGCATAATGACCCGCAAACCCTGCGCTGGCTGCGCGAGCGCGTGATGGCTATTGATTTCTCCTGGGAAGGCGTGGTGGAGCGTTATTTTAATGTGTACCGCAGATGTGGCGCCCATATTGCCGCAGCAGCACCGCAAACGGTGGCGGAAGTCGTGCCGGAATTGCGGGTTGAAAGTCCTGCGGCGCTGCCCGAGCCGGAGGCAAAACCGATCAAGCCGGCGGCCAAAGCGGGCCGGAAAAAATCACCTGAAGCAGCCTCTCCGGAAGCGCCTGCGCCTGAAAAAGTGCAGCGAAAAACGAAAAAAACAACAAAATCATAAGCAGATAAACGTACCCTTTCTATGATAAAAATGATATGCCTCATTCTGGGCGGCGGCGCCGGTTCGCGCTTGTACCCCCTGACGGAAAAACGCTCCAAACCAGCCGTGCCGATCGGCGGTAAATATCGATTGATCGACATTCCCATTTCCAACTGTATACATTCGGGTGTCAAGCGTATGTATGTACTCACCCAGTACAATTCTGCTTCGCTCAATGCCCATATCAAGAATTCGTACAACTTCGATCATTTTACCAAAGGCTTTGTAGACATTCTCGCTGCCGAGCAGACGCCGGGTAATAAAGACTGGTTCCAGGGGACGGCCGATGCCGTACGCCAAAGCCGCCAGCACTATGAGCGTCAGGATTTTGACTACATCCTCATCCTTTCCGGCGATCAGCTGTATCAAATGGATTTTGAGGCTATGGCCAAATTCCACGTTGAAAAAGGCGCCGACCTGACCATTGCCTGTCAGCCCGTTGATGCCCGCGATGCCACCGGTTTTGGTATTATGAAAGTGGATGAGCAGGGGCGCATCCCGCGTTTTATTGAAAAACCCAATGCTGATCTTTTGCCGAACTGGACGAGTGAGGTGAGCGCGGCCAACAAAAAGCGCGGTCGCCACTATTTGGCCAGCATGGGGATTTACATCTTTAACCGCAAGGCCCTCAGCGATTTGTTCGACAACAATCCGGACTTTACGGACTTCGGTAAAGATTTCATTCCGGCGGCGATCAATTCAGGCATGAAGGTGGCGGGCTATCAGTACGAGGGATACTGGACCGATATTGGTACCATTCGTTCCTTTTTTGAAGCCAATATTGAACTGACCGATCATATTCCGTCGTTCAACCTGTTCGATAATCGTTATCCGGTCTATACGCGCGGCCGTATGTTGCCGCCGGCAAAATTTTATGGAGGAACGCAGGTCAACCGTGCGCTGATTGCAGAAGGTTCCATCATTCACGCGCGTATGATCGACACGTCTATTGTAGGTATTCGCTCGCGGATTGGTGAAAACACTGTAATCAAGGATGCCATCGTTATGGGTAATGATTCTTATCAGACCTTGCAGGAAATTGCCACCAATCCGGACATTGCGCCCATGGGAATCGGGCATTATTGCCATATTGAGCACGCCATTCTGGATAAAGATTGCCGCATTGGAAATAATGTGGTCATCAAAGGCGGCGATCATCTGCCCGATATGGAAACCGACACTGTGGTGATTCGGGATGGTATTGTGGTGGTGAAAAAAGGCGCTTATATTCCGGAAGGTACGCGCATCATGTAGTGCGAAGCTCTGCTTCGCACCCGTACAGCGAAGCGCTGCTTCGCACCTGTCAGGACTTCGAAGTACGGCCGCCCTGCAAGATGCGCTTGCAGGGCGGCCGTACTTCCGGTGTGAAGCGTACTGGTGGCAACCATACTCCTCAATTCAAGGGTATTCCTGCCGGGCAGTGGCGGGTTCATTATCCTGAGCGATGGCTCAGAGGAGGAGTTATCGGCGGCGTATAAGGAAGTGTTTTTGGAGTATTTCAGGTAAAGTGCTCAGATTGTTGTCTTTTTATTTATTGCTACATGTTTTTACTACATACTACATAAAAATGTAGTAAAATGTAGTAAAATGTAGTAGATATAATTTGGTGTACTTACCTTTGCTGCCGAGTACATATGTAAGAAAGTTTCCAACAGTGGTTTTTTCTTGTTTATGTATTGTTTTCTTGGGTATTGCGGGGTTTCAACAGGATAAGCCGTTAATGTCCAGTTTTAATCCTTTAATCCGGTAAGGGAAGACCTAAGGCCTCTGAACAGACAGTTACGACATAGTCTATTCCTTCCTCCGTGTCCGTTTGCCTGTACTTGGCAGTGCTAAATATCTGCGGACATCTTCTTTTTCAAGCTTAATCATGTTGTCGGGTACCGAAGTACCGGGCACTCGGATTTGGGAACAAATCATTCAGGTGCTTTCCGGAAGGAAAGTATATTGAATGGTTTTGGAGTATTTCGCTCCATCATGGTTTCTGTTTTGCGTATGCGAAATGGCCTTGTGTTTTATTACCCAAATTTCATCCTCTTTGCCGATTTATTGACCTGATATTCATGGTGATGGATGTCGGGCTTGTGTTCTATTTTCCAATTCAAACTCCAAAGTATTCAGTGAAAACACTTCGGGCAATCCGTGTGCTGTCGAAGCAGAGTACAGCAAACGAATGACTCTACATCACTTGTTAAATTTTTCTCAATGAAAAGTACATTACAATCTGTCTGGCAAAAGACCCCTTCATTGGCAAGGTACTGTCTGAAGCCATTATTCGTTATCCCGGGCTTGTTGTTGTTTGGTGGCAACATCGCATATGGGCAGGTTTCTGGTATGGTTTTTCAGGATTTTAATGCTGATGGAGTGCGTCAGAGCGGAAGTTCGTATTTTGAACCTGGCCAAAGCGGGATTGTCGTGGTTGCCTACAATACGGCTGGAGCTACCTTGCCGGTAACGTATACAGGAGGCGGAAGCGCTACCAATAGCACCGGAGAATACTCCGTGCCATCTGCGACTATCGGGCAGGTGCGTTTGGAGTTTGTACTTCCGGATGGTTTTACCTATGCCTCTAATGGCGTCAGTGGCGGCACAACAGTGTTGTTTCCGACAAGTGGGACTCAAAATCTGGCGGTAAACTATCCAAAGCGTTACTGTCAGAATAGCCCGGATCTGGTTACCCCGTGTTTTGTTAATGGCCGACCGGCAATCTCGTCTGCCAATGATGATGTTATTGTGCGGTATCCATACTCCGCATCGGGTACAACTCATGCGGTGAATAATACGTATTTGGCTCAGGCTGCTGAAACAGGTGCTACTTGGGGCATTGCCTATGATCGGACTACACAGTATATCTATACGTCGGCATTTCTGAAGCGACATGTAGGCTTAAGGGATAATGATGCTGACGGAAAAGAAGATCTTGGCGCTATCTACAGGCTTAGCACGAGTGGATCACCGGTATTTTGGCTTGATCTTGCGACGCTTGGCGTAGATGTCGGGCTCTCTGTCATGCCAACCATTGCCGCGCGTGGCTTGCCAAACAACAACCTTCAGGAGTCTAACGATCCGGATGTATTTGCTTTGGTTGGAAAAGTAGGCTTAGGCGATATTGATATTTCGGATGACGGGAAAACCTTATTTGTCGTAAACCTTTACGATAAAAAAGTATATACTATTGATATTGCTACCAAATTGCTTGTTGGCAGTGGTGTAGCGATACCAAATACTTGTACTGGTGGGCAGGTACGTCCTTTTGGATTATCTTACCATAAAGGAAAATTATATGTTGGTACCATTTGTGATGCCCTGACATCACAGTCAACGGCAGATTTGAGCGCCACAATTTATCGGCTCGATGGCGGCACCTTCACCAGTGTGCTCACGTATCCGCTCAATTATGTAAAAGGGGCAGCTGATCGGACTACACAGTATATCTATACGTCGGCATTTCTGAAGCGACATGTAGGCTTAAGGGATAATGATGCTGACGGAAAAGAAGATCTTGGCGCTATCTACAGGCTTAGCACGAGTGGATCACCGGTATTTTGGCTTGATCTTGCGACGCTTGGCGTAGATGTCGGGCTCTCTGTCATGCCAACCATTGCCGCGCGTGGCTTGCCAAACAACAACCTTCAGGAGTCTAACGATCCGGATGTATTTGCTTTGGTTGGAAAAGTAGGCTTAGGCGATATTGATATTTCGGATGACGGGAAAACCTTATTTGTCGTAAACCTTTACGATAAAAAAGTATATACTATTGATATTGCTACCAAATTGCTTGTTGGCAGTGGTGTAGCGATACCAAATACTTGTACTGGTGGGCAGGTACGTCCTTTTGGATTATCTTACCATAAAGGAAAATTATATGTTGGTACCATTTGTGATGCCCTGACATCACAGTCAACGGCAGATTTGAGCGCCACAATTTATCGGCTCGATGGCGGCACCTTCACCAGTGTGCTCACGTATCCGCTCAATTATGTAAAAGGGGCAGCCTTTAATGACGGAACCAACAAGTATGGTACACAATGGAATCCGTGGAGGGATGTGTTCTATCCTATGACTGGCTTCAATTTTAATGGTCAAAACAACCCTTGTTTACCGCAGCCAATGTTGGTGAATATTGAGTTTGATGTGAATGACGATATGATTATGGTGTTCAACGACCGGCTTGGTCACCAAACGGGAACGTTGAACTGGGGAACAAATCCGGCAGATAATGCCAACTACTACAGTAGTGTTTCCGGTGGCGACCTGCTTCGTGCGTCGTGGAATGGCACTACTTATACCTTGGAAAATAATGGTACGGTTGGTGGGCTAACCGGAGCTTCCAACAGTGAAGGCCCTGGTGGTGGTGAATTCTACTGGCATGACAGATCTCTCAATGGAGGTTCCTTTTTCTATCATGAAGATAATGTAGCCGGAGGAGGTACTATCCTTGCCGGAACAAGAGAGTTCTCCGTGCATGTTGCTGACCCGATTAATGCATGGTCTGCCGGTACATTCTGGTTGAGCAATACTAATGGACAGCGGACGGACAGTTATGAGGTTTACCCTGAAACCTATAATGTATTGTTGTTTGGCAAGGCAAATGGTTTGGGAGACCTTGAACTCTTGTGCAATAGCGCGCCTTTGGAAATTGGCAACCGGGTCTGGGCCGATACCGATAATGACGGTGTACAAGATCCGGGCGAGGCTGGAATTTCTGGTGTTGAAGTCACTTTGTGGAAAGAAAGTACACCTGGTAATTACACCCAGGTTGCCACAGTAACGACCGACGCAAACGGACGCTACTATTTCAGCAATGCCACTGGTACGTCCACAATGGGAATTACTTATGACCCGGATGTGCAACCCAATATGAATTATCAGTTGCGTTTCCCGACAACGAGCGGCGCACTGAGTATCAGCAGCAAGGTGAATATGGGTGGAGGGGATCCATATGCGGATGCGCGTGATACAGATGCTTCGGCGGCAGGGATTATTTCCTTCTCGACAGCAAATTTAGGCGAGAATAACCATACTTATGATGTGGCTTATGCTGCCTGCACTGCCCCAACCCTCACTACCATCATCACCCATCCGGGCTGTTCTCCGGCCAACAATGGGGCCATTAATCTCAGCCTTACAGGCGGCAGTGGCACAACATTCACCTATGACTGGTCGAACGACGGTGCCGAAACACCAGATAATGATTCCCAGGATTTGAGTGGTTTGGTAGCGGGTACGTACACCGTAACGGTGACCAGCGATGGTGGCTGTACGGCAACAATTTCCGCAACGCTCAATACGCCTGCGCCCTTTACCGTAACCCCAACGCCTGGTGTTTGCCATGCCAACGGGACACCGGAAAGTGCGGCGGATGATTTTATCAATTTTGATATTACGATCACCAATGCGCCACAGAGTAGTCAGTTATTTACAGTGACTGCTACCCAAAATGGCAACCCGATCACCATTCAGCTGGCCAATGGCGGCGCTGCGAATGCCGTGAATTGCGGTTTGCGTACGCCTTTGCGCACGCTGGCGGCTACTGCCGGTCAGGGAAATATTGTGATTACGGTAACGGATAACCTGACAGGTTGTACGCAAACGGCAACCATTACGGATCCCGGAAGTTGCGCTGCTGCCTGTGTGCCTGGTACGCCGTCGATGGCTATGTACAGCTATCGCACTCAGTTCGATATTACCGATCTTAATTATTTGCCGATCGAAATTCCACAATTTGACGATCAGGGAGGAAGCAGAACGCTCACTTCGGTCAAGTTGGATTACGAAGTTGGTTTTACCACCGCGGCAGTCATGGAAAACCGTGCGGCCAATCCGCAAACTTATAATGCCACTTTCTCGTGTGATGCTTACATTGATCTGGGGGTAAATACCATTGCCAATCCCAGCCTGAGCGTTGCCACCGGGCCGCTGTCATTTGTTGCCGGTATCATTGTTCCGGCGCAAGGCACTTACCCGGGGGATGTTACGCCTCCCTTGCCGGCGCCACAGGTGCCTTCAACTCTTGCCGGTATGCAGCCCTGGCTGATTGATGAGAAACTTGATTTTTTCAAAGATCCACTCTCTGATCCACGCTGGGTAACTAATGCTACAGGCAACCCGACACATGATGATGACATGGCTTATTTCCCGCCAAGCTCTGACAGTGATCTGGGTAGCATTACCTATAATACGGTTGCTACCATGGCGCCTTTTGTAGGCTCCGGTAGTGTGCCGCTTACTGTTTCAACACTGACAGGAATTTCTTCCAGCGGCGGCGGTGGCAATATCACTGTCATCCAGCGGACACGCGCCTATGCCTATGCAAAAGTGACGTATACGTATGAGTGTGCGGCAGTTCCTTGCGATATGACAGCCCTGACGGCTATTCCGGGGGCTTGTGACCCGAACACGAATACTTATAACCTCAGCGGCCAGTTGACATTTAGTAATCCGCCAAGCACCGGTGAGTTGTCCATTCGTGTTCCGGGGCAGGCAAGTGTCAAGTTTTTCCCTCCGTTTACAAGTCCGATTAATTACTCTATCGGGCCATTGAATTCGGATATGGGCAACTACAATGTGGTTGCGACTTTCTCTGCTGATCCGACTTGTACAATAAGCACTGCATTTGCAGCGCCACCCATGTGTCTTGCCATTACGCCGGCCTGTGCCGCAAATGAGACAGAAGGGTTTGAAGTATACACGGATGTTCATCCGATCACTACTACAAACTTTAGCCATACGTTTACAGGTATCCCCCAATTTAATACGATGGGTGGTACCAGAACATTAAAAAAAGTATTAGTATCTTTCCAACAATCAATGCGGGTAAGTGGTGTAATGGAGAGTACCGACGCGGCGCCCAGCAGTATGTACATAGAAACAAATGGCTCAAGTACCTTTAAGCTTTCGGGCAATACCGTTGGGTCATTGATGTACTCATTTGTTGGTGCAGACGTAATGGTTGGCGCAGGTGTTCCTGTGCCTCCTCAAGGCACATGGGCAGGTGATGTAGCCGGCTCTACGTTGTTTGGAATGGGCGCACCTATCTCGAATGATCTTATTAACGGTGTTGACCCAACGACAAATCCGGTTTGGGTTACCAATCAAACCGGCAATCCGGTTCATGACGACGATATCGCATATTTCCCGCCTTACTTCCAGGACAATACCTCAAATTTAGTCTTTACCAATGCATTGGATTTAACGCAGTTTACAGGAGCTGGCGCTGTTGACCTTGCATACATGGTTATGGCTGCTTCAAATGGTATGGGTTCAGGGAATTTTAATACAATGATTCGCACCAGAGCTGCGGCCAATGTGTATGTTAAGTATATTTACTGTGAAGTAAATTGTACTGCGCCTACACTCACGACAGCACCAAGCAATCCAGGCTGTCCTGCGGCTACCAACGGCAGTATCAACCTGACAGTGACTGGGGGCAGTGGCACTTCATTCACCTACGACTGGTCAAATGACGGCGCTGAAACGCCGGATAATGACTTGGAAGACCTGAGTGGCGTTGGTGCCGGTACTTATACGGTAACGGTGACCAGCAATGATGGTTGCTCTGCAACGACTTCAGCAACCTTGAATGACCCCGCTCCTCTCAACCTGAATCTCACGCCCATCCCCGCCACCACCTGCGTACCGGTGAACGGTGCGGTTGCCCTGACGGTGACCGGCGGAACGGGTGCTTACACCTACGACTGGTCAAATGACGGGGAGGAAACACCGGACAATGACTTTGAAGATCTCACTGGTGTTGCCCCCGGCACTTATACAGTAACAGTAACCGATGCCAACGGCTGTACGGCCACAAACAGTGCAACGGTAGGCGGCCCAACTGGCCCATCGGTGAATGTGTCACAGGTAAACGTGCTGTGCTTTGGGGCATCCACGGGTGCTCTTGACATCACGGCAAGCGGCGGCACCGGCGCATACAGCTATGCATGGTCTGATCTGCCCGGTAGTCCTGATCCGGAAGACCGCACGGGACTGCCTGCAGGCACCTACACGGTAACGGTAACAGATGGAGCCTCCTGCACGGTATCAGCTACTTATATGCTGACGCAGCCGACAACGGCGGTATCAGTAGTAGTAAGCGGTCAAACCAATATCCTGTGTTTCGGCGCATCTACGGGCGCTATTGACATCACTGCCACAGGTGGTACGGGCGCATACACGTATGCGTGGTCTGACCTTCCCGGCAGCCCTGATCCGGAAGACCGCAGCGGCCTTCCGCAAGGCACGTACACGGTCACGGTTACGGATGCGAACAACTGTACGGCTACGGTAAGCGCAACGCTGACCCAACCGACTGCGGCCATCAGTATTAATGTATCACAGACCAATATTTTGTGCTTTGGCGCATCTACGGGCGCTATTGACATCACTGCCACAGGTGGTACGGGTGCGTACACGTATGCATGGTCTGATCTGCCCGGCAGCCCTGATCCGGAAGACCGCACGGGTCTGCCGCAGGGTACGTACACGGTGACGGTGACGGATGCAAACAATTGTACCGGCACCCGGAGTGTGACGCTTACCCAACCGTCAGCAGCGGTATCGGTGAGTGGTATTCCGATCAATTCGACCAATTGTATTACCCCTAATGGCGCGATCAATATCACTGCTTCAGGCGGTACGGGCGCATACACGTATGCGTGGGCAGACCTTCAGGGCAGCCCCGATCCTGAGGACCGCTCGGGTCTTGCTCCGGGCACTTATACCGTGACGGTAACGGATGCCAATAACTGCACGGCTACTAACAGCTTTACCGTTGCCCCTCCCCCCAGCCCAAGTGTTGTGGTTAGCGGCACAACGAATATCCTGTGTTTTGGAGAATCCACAGGCGCAATTGATATTACGGCTTCCGGCGGCACAGGAACATATACTTATGCCTGGTCTGACCTTCCTGGCAGCCCTGATCCGGAAGACCGCACAGGTATTCCTGCAGGCACCTACACGGTAACGGTAACGGATGGCGCAGGTTGTTTTGCCACTACCAGCACGACGCTGACGCAGCCTGCGGCAGCACTTTCGGTTACCCTGGCAGGTGTCAGCACCACCGACTGTATCAATGGCACTGTTGACATCAACGTAAGCGGCGGCACTGGCGCCTACACCTACGACTGGTCAAACGACGGCGCAGAAACGCCGGACAATGATCCGCAAGACCTGGTCATCGCGATTCCGGGTTCTTACACGGTAACGGTAACGGACGCCAATGGTTGTACAGCAACCTTGTCTGCAACGTTTACGGGTTGCGACAAAGGCGACTTGCCAACACCTCCTTATGCAACCACGAATGCCGACAACGGCCCAAGCCACGTAATCGTGACGGGCATTAAAATCGGCGCAAGTGTAGATGCTGAAGCAGACGGCCAGCCCAACGGCACAGCCACGGGCGACGGCGCAGACGAAGATGGTTTTGTTCCCACCGCACCGGCCAATATGCTGGTAGCCGGTCAGACGACCAATATTTCCATCCCGGTCATGAACATGACTGGCGGTGATGCCAAACTGACGGTTTATATTGATTTTGACAACGATGGCGACCTGACGGATGCCAATGAAATGTTCTTCACGACGGTAGCCAACCTGGCGACAAGCGCATCGCTGTCTGTTGTAGTGCCTGCCAATGCAGTGCTGAACACCAATATCGGTGTGCGTTTCCGCCTGACGACGGATGTGGCGATGTCTCCGACCGGTTTTGCCTCCAATGGTGAGGTGGAAGACTACTTAGTACAAGTAATGGGCTTCGACTACGGTGACCTTTCCGACAGCGGCGCCGGCACGGGTACGGGTAACTACAACACCACAGTTGCCGACAACGGCCCAAGCCACAAGATCGTGCCCGGCATTAAATTAGGTGCTTCAGTGGATGCAGAATCGAATGGTCAGCCAAGCACTACGGCCAACGGTGATGATACCAACGATACGGATCCTACTGCTGCTACCGACGACGAAGACGGTGTAATCCTTCCGATGTTCGTCACGGGCACAGCGTCCATTATCACGGTAAATTATATGAACATGACAGGTGGCGATGCCAAACTGACGGTGTTCATTGACTGGAATAAAGACGGCGACTTCTTAGACGCCGGAGAAATGTACTCCACCACGGTAGCCAACAACACGAGCAGCACGGCGCTGAACGTAACGCCTCCGATGACAGCAGTACTGAACATGGATCTGGGCGTGCGCGTTCGTCTGAGTACGGATGTAAATGCTTCGATGTCTCCGACCGGCCCGGCTCCTGACGGTGAGGTGGAAGACTATGTGGTGCAGGTAATGGGCTTTGACTACGGTGATTTGGCCGACAGCGGCGCCGGTACGGCAACTGCACCGACGGGCACACCTGCCAACCATGAGACCCTGCTTTCGGATAATGGTCCGCGCCACAAAATCGTGACTGATGCGAGTGGTAATGTTACCCTTAAAATCGGCGCAAGCGTGGATGATGATATCGACGGCGCTCCGAGCGTAAATGCCGGCGAAACCGGTGGTGACGACAATACAGAGACCCCGGATGATGAAGAACTGAATGCTTATTTGGATGCGCAGTTGTTCATTGTAACGCAAACGACCAACCTGTCGATTCCGGTGATGAACATGACCGGCTCGGATGCGAAGTTGGTAGTATATTTTGACTTCAATAAAGACGGCGATTTCACCGACATGGGAGAAATGTTCTCCACCACGGTAGCCAACAACGCCACGACCGCGAATGTAGCGGTGGTGGTACCGGGCAACGCCGTAGTTGGTCAGGATTTGGGCTTCCGTATCCGCCTTGCAGGCGCTACGGAGCCGATGGTACCCAATGGCCCTGCCAACAGCGGTGAGGTGGAAGATTATATGGTTCAGGTGATTGGTTACGACTTTGGCGACTTGCCGGAGACGTACAACACTTCGGGCAATGACAATCCGCCGGCACATATTGTATCAAACGACCTGAAATTAGGCGCTTCGGTGGATGCTGAATTAGACGGCGCCCCGGAAGCGATGGCTGGTCTGATGAGCGGTGGTGACGATAACACACCGGGTCTTGTGACCTTCGGCACGTCTACCCCTGCGGGTGACGACGAAAACGGTGTAACGTTCGTAACGCCGATGGTACCTGGCACACAGGCCTGCGTACGGGTAACGGCGATGAATATGACTGCTTCGGCGGCAGTGCTGCAAGCCTGGATAGACTTCAACGGCAACGGTACGTTTGAAGCGGGTGAGCAACTGACCACGGGCGGCTTTGCCCCTTCGGGCGCTGCGGTGCCGGTGGGTGGTTTGAACAATGCACAATTGTGCTTTGATGTACCTGCCAGTGCAGTCTTCGCAGCGGGCGGACAGGCGTTTGTGCGCTTCCGATTGTCGCCGTTGGGCGGCCTTGCACCGGACAGCCAGACACAGCCAATACCGTTTGGGGAGATAGAAGATTACAAAGTACAACTGGGTTGCGTGGGCAACCTGGTATACGAAGATTATGATTTTGACGGCACGCAGGATTCGGGCGAACCCGGCATCAATGGTGTGACGGTGAGCCTGACCTGGTTGGGTGCTGATGGTGTAATTGGCGGCGGTGACGATGTTACCTACCCGGCAGTAACAACAGGTACGCCAACGTTCCAGACTGGCGAATACTACTTCTGCGGTCTGACTGACGGCCCGGGTGCTACGGACAATAACTTCAAGATCACGTACACGACGCCGGCGAACATGACGCCGACGCGCACCAATCAGGGCGCTAATGATGTTACGGACTCCGACGGTGCGATCACGGGTATGAATCTGTCGATGACGATGGAGACCTTTGCCTTTACCTTCCCCACGCCAACGACGGAGAACAGCACGGGCGACGCGGGAGCAGGCGGTTTTGGCAACTTTGGTGACGCACAGGTGGATGAGACCCACGACCAGGGCTTTGCCTTCCTGGATTACGGCGACCTGCCGGAAACAGGCAATGGTGATAACTTCAATTCCACGATGGCCGAAGGCGGCGCAGTACACGTCATTGTACCGGGCTTTAAATTAGGTGCGAGCGTGGATGGCGAGCAGGATGCTACCCCGAATGCGACAGCGACCGGCGACGGCGCTGACGAAGACGGCGTGACCTTCACTTCTCCGCTGATTCCGGGTAACAACGCCACGATCTCGGTGGTATCGATGAATCCGTTCACGGCCCCTGCAGTACTGCAAGGCTGGATAGACTGGAACAACAACGGCCTGCTGGATGCTGCTGAAGCACTGGCCTTCACGAGCAGCGCCGTACCGACAGGTAACGCGACCACAACTTATACCTTCCCTGTACCGGCCAACGCCATTTTCAACGATGGCATGGTATTCGCGCGCTTCCGCCTGTCGCCGACAGGAGGCTTGAGCGCCGATGGTCCTGATAAATTTGGTACCACGCCTGTACCTCAGGGTGAAGTGGAAGACTACAAACTGAATGTGGGCAAAGTGGGTAACTTAGTCTGGGAAGACCGCGACTTTGACGGCACACAGGATGCGGGCGAACCCGGTATCAATGGCGTGACGGTGACGCTTCAATGGGCCGGCGCAGACAATACGGTAGGTAGCGCTGACGATGTGACATACAATCCACTGACGACGGGCGGTCCTGCGACAGTGGGTACCTTCGATCAGGGTGAATACTACTTCTGCGGCCTGATTCCGGGCACGTATAAAGTGATCTACACGACGCCGGCGAACATGACGCCGACGCGCACCAACCAGGGCAGCCAGGTCAATGGCGGCACGCTGGACTCCGACGGTGCGATCACGGGTATGGACCTGACGATGACGATGGAGATCTTCACCATAGCCAGCGTGACGGCGCTGCCGACGGCTGAGAACGGCCTTGGCGACAACGGCACGAACCCGACAGGTACCTTCCCGGATAACCAGGTGGATGAGACGCACGACCAGGGCTTTGCGTTCTTAGACTACGGTGACTTGCCTGAAATTGGCGGTGGCGATCAGTTCAACACGACGATGGCTGAAAACGGTGCGGTACACGTGATTGTACCGGGCTTCAAGCTGGGAGCGGGTGTAGACGGGGAGCGCGACGGCGCACCGAATGCCGCTGCCGACGGCGATGACAACAACAACACGGGTGTAGCGGACGACGAAGACGGGGTATCGTTTATCACCCCGCTGATTCCGGGCTTCAATGCGTCCATCAGCGTAGTATCGATGAATCCGTTCACGGCCCCTGCAGTGCTGCAAGGCTGGATAGACTGGAATAACAACGGTCTGCTGGATGCTGCTGAAGCACTGGCCTTCACAAGCAGCGCTGTACCAACGGGCAACGCAACGACGACTTATACCTTCCCCGTACCGGCCAATGCCATTTTCAACGATGGAATGGTGTTCGCACGCTTCCGCCTGTCGCCGACAGGAGGTTTGAGCGCCGATGGTCCGGATAAATACGGCACAGCCGTAGTTCCGCAGGGTGAAGTGGAAGATTACATGAAAAAAGTGATGTGTGTGGGTAATATCGTGTGGGAAGACTATGATTACGACGGTCAGCAAGATCCCACCGAGCCGGGTATCGGCGGCCAGACGGTACAACTGATCTGGGGCGGCCTTGATG
>JAFLBP010000008.1 GCA_017303875.1 Chitinophagales bacterium
AGAGCCAAAAGACCTAATTAAACCATTGACCAGGTTTTGTTCATTATTCATGGCAAAGCGTTTTTGCCAGAAAGGTACTCAGTAGAATCACATCAGGTCAAATTTTGATGCGTTTGCCCTGGGGGGGTACCCCAGTGTTATTATCCTGCCCAAACCGCATAGTGGCGACTCGATCTGGTATGTTTTTCATAAATCAATATTCTATATCGGTGACCCGCCAACCGATGGGTACCACGATAAAGTACTGTACACGGAGGTGGTAAAATCCGGCAGTACCGGAAATTTGTATGTGCGAAATAAAAATATTGAAGTTATCAACACCCCGCTCTCGGTTGGTGAATTTATTGCCGTAAAGCATGCAGACGGCGTCAGTTGGTGGTTGGTAACGCCCCTGCGCAACAGCAACACTTTTTTGTTTTTTCGTTTTGATTCGAGTGGGGTAGCGTTTAGTCATGAACAGACAATTGGCAATCTGCCGTCGCCTTCGAGGGAGGGGTATGGGCAAATGACCTTTAATCATCAGGGAAGTATGCTGGCAAGATATGTTCCAACCTATGATGTTGAGTTATTAGATTTTGATCGAAGTTTAGGGCTTTTAAAAAATTTTCGTTCTTTCCCAGTTCAATACGATCCCTTTTCATTTGATGGAGGATGCTGTTTTTCTCCGAATGGAAGATTTTTGTACTTGGTAGCTACACTTAACATTTATCAAGTAGATATTACAGCTTCTGACATTTCAGCATCGCAGGTAACAGTCGAAACCTGGGATGGCTTTAAAGACCCGATTGGTACTACATTCAATAAATGCCAGCTTGGCCCTGATTGTAAAATATACATTGACGGCCCGGATTTGCGCTATTACCACGTCATTCACCAACCCGACCTGCCGGGTTTGGCCTGTGAGGCGGAGCAGCGGGGCTTGGTGATGCCTACGCCCATCGGCCCTTCCCTGCCTTACTTCCCCAACTATCGCCTCGGCCCGCCGGACAATCCCGGCCCGCCCTGTACGGCCACGGTCAGTGTGCAGGGCGTTGCAGGGGCTTCGGGGGCGGGGTTGAAGGTTTTCCCCAACCCGGCCAATAACCTTGTTTACCTGAGCTACGAACTGCATAGCCCGGAAGCGCACTTTGAGTTGCTGAACAGTTTGGGGCAGGTGCTGCGCAGCCTTACACTGACGGCAAGCGAGGGCGCTGTGCCTGTTTCGCTTGGTGACTTGCCTGTGGGTATGTATTTTTACAGACTGTTGGAGAAAGACAGTGCGTCGCAAAGCGGCACTTTGATTATACAGCGCTGATATCTGCCTCCTTCCTACCGCCCTCGCCGACACCACCGGCGAGGGCTTTTTTTATGCCTTGCGTATACACGGGGGTATAAATGCTGTAAATTTGCCATCAAAGTTCCCTTCTGAAAACCCGACATTTTTTTATCCGGCGCTACGGCGTCATAAACCTGTTCCACAATGAATACGACACGCTTCCTGCTTATTGGTATTGCTTTTTTGCTGCTGCCTGCGGCAAATGTATCGGCGCAAAGGGTCGACAGTCCGCAGTTTGGCCTCAAACTGGGGCTTAACGGCACAAATTTGTACGACGACGCCATGGCCGAAAACCGCGACGGCCGAATCGGTTTTACCGGCGGTGGTTTTGTGGTAATTCCGCTTGCTAAAAAAGGCAAACTCTCTGTGCGCCCCGAATTGCTGTTCACCCTCAAAGGCAGCGAATTTGAATTGAATGGCTTTAAATCCGACTACCGCCTGAGTTATATTGAACTGCCGGTTTCGTTGGAGTACCGCCTGCTGGGTTTTATTAACCTGCACGGCGGTATGTGGGCCGGCGTTTTAGCCAATGCCAATGGCGAAACCAACGACATCGTGGGTACCATCAAATATGCCACCGAAGACTTTCAGCGCCTCGACTACGGCTACCATTTCGGCGGCGGCCTCGACATCGGCAATATCGGCCTGCACCTCCGCATCAGTCGCGGCCTCGAAAATATCAACGACGCCAAAGCCTATTTCGGCAGCCTCAAAAATTCGGCCTGGACGCTTTCGTTTTCCACAGCCTTTTGAGTGCGGAATGATTCAAACCTTTAACCTTTATTATCATGAATCGTCGCAACTTTTTACAAAAAACAACCCTGGCCGCCGGCGCGCTGATGACGCCCCTTGCGGCCGACAGTAAACCGGAACCACAACACACCGCACCGCCGCCCGGCCCGAAGGAGAAACTCCGCATCGGATTTATTGGTGTGGGCTTGCGCGGACAAAGCCACGTTGAGCTGGCGCTGATGCGCAGCGATTGTGTGGTAGCTGCCATCGCCGACCCGGAGCCGCGTATGGTGGCCGACTGCCTCAAAATGATCGCCGACAAAGGCGCTAAAAAGCCGGATGTGTACGATCGCGGCAACTTCGACTACCAGCGTATGCTGGAAGACAAAAGCATTGACGTGGTGGTGATCGCCTCGCCCTGGGAATGGCATACACAGCAGGCCATTGCGGCCATGCAGGCGGGCAAGTATGTGGGCATGGAAGTTTGCGGCGGTTTTTCGTTAGATGAATGCTGGCAGCTCGTGAATACCCACGAAGCCACAGGTGCGCACCTGATGTTTCTGGAAAATGTATGCTACCGCCGCGATGTGATGGCGGTGCTGCAAATGGTGCGCGAAGGCTTGTTTGGCGAACTCATCCACCTCGAAGGCGGCTACCAGCACGACCTGCGCGGGGTAAAATTCAACGACGGGGTTTCACCGTATGATTCCGGCGTGGAATTTGGCGCAAAAGGCTTTTCGGAGGCCAAATGGCGCACCAAACATTCGGTACACCGCAACGGCGATTTGTACCCGACCCACGGCGTCGGGCCGGTGGCCATGATGTGCAACATTAACCGGGGCAACCGCTTTTTGTACCTGACTTCCACAGCTTCCAAAGCCAAGGGCCTGCACAAATACGTGGCCGAACACCCCAAAGGCGGCGAAAACCACCCCAATGCCAAGGTGGATTTCAAACTCGGCGATGTGGTGACCAGCGTGCTGAAAACCTCCAACGGCGAAACCATTGTGCTGTACCACGACACCAACCTGCCGCGCCCCTACTCGCTGGGCTTTCGGGTGCAGGGCGAAAACGGCATCTGGATGGATGTGACCAAAAGCCTGCTGATTGAAGGCAAAACCAAGGCCCACTCCTGGGAAGACGCCAAACCCTGGCTCGATAAATACGACCATCCGCTCTGGAAACGCTACGGCGCCGATGCCAAAACCGCCGGCCACGGCGGCATGGACTTTTTTGTGTTCCACCACCTCGTGGAAAGCGCTAAAAACAACCGCGCCCCGCAAATAGACGTGTACGACGCCGCTACCTGGTTAGCCATCACACCACTTTCGGAGGCTTCCATCGCTACCGGCAGCAGTCCGCAGGCATTCCCGGATTTTACCCGCGGCCGCTGGACCGAGCGCACGCCGGATTTTGCCATCGGGGATTTCAGTTAACAGTTATCAGTGAGCAGTTATCAGTCAACAGGTAGCAGTTATCGGGCTGTTGAGGGTAATGGGTTATGCACAGAAGGGCACAGATCATACACACAGAAAACATAGATTCAGGGCCTTCTGTGTGTATGATCTGTGCCCTTCTGTGTGAAACCTACGTACCCGGACGCTAATAAACCAATCCGATTTTTTGGGCAATTACATCCAGCGTATCCGTCAGGTCGAGGCTGCGTTGCAGGGGCATTTCGGGGCTTTCGCGCAGGCCCGCATTCAGGCATTGCATCACATGCGCCGCCTCATATTGATAGCCCCAGCCTTCGTGCGGCAGCGCCATCGTCTCCTCTTTCAGTTCGCGCCCCTCGTAGCGCCCGATGCTGAGGTGTTGGGTATGGTGCCATCGGGCATGCATGCGGATATAACCTTCCGAGCCAAGCAGCCAGGCTTCCGGCGGCATGGCTGCTTCCACACTGGCATAGCCGCTCATCAGGCGATTGTCGGGGTATTGAAAAATAAACGAGCAACTTGCATCCACGGCGGTGGTGGTAAAGTTGGCGGCAGCCTGCACCTGCTCCGGCGCGGGTTTGCCAAACAGGCGCAGGGCCAGCCAGGCCGGGTACACCCCGAGGTCGAGCAAAGCGCCGCCGCCCAGCGACTTGTTGTACAGGCGCCAGTCGGGGTCGAAAGGCATGTTAAACGCCAGTTCGGCTTTGATGCCGTGCAGGCGTCCGATGGCGCCGCTTTCGGCCAGTTCAAGGGCTTTTTGTACGCCGGGGATGAATTGCGACCACATGGCTTCCATTAGAAAAACACCTTTTTCGCGCGCCATTGAAACCGCCTGCCGCGCCTCGGCGCTATGCATGGCAAAAGGTTTTTCACAAAGCACCGGCAAGCCGGCATGCAGGCAAAGCAGGGTGTTCGGGATATGGCCCACGTGCGGTGTGGCCACATACACCACATCCAGCCCGGGGCATTGCAGCATGGCTTCATAGGAGCCGAAGGCGTGCGGTACTTCGTATTCGGCAGCGAAGGCGTCGGCCCGTTCCTGAGCGGTAGAAGCCACGGCGAAGAGCCGGGCATTGGGGAGTCGGCGGAGATCGTCAGCAAATTTTCGGGCAATTCGCCCCAGGCCGATAATGCCCCAGTTGTACGTTTTCTGCTCCATTTGCATGTTTTATCTAATTTCAGGACTTGATTTAAAGGATTATGGGATTTACCTGAATTTGTTTGAAGAGAATTTTTCAATTTTGACGCGCCTGCTGCGCAAGCACGAATGTCTGCTTTCCGGGCGTATTCTCAAAGCATTATGCCCGGCGTCGCTGCAATCCGGCAAATTATCGTATAAAACATCAAGCTCATGCGTATTCTGTTACTGCCCATTCTGCTGCTGTTGAATCTGTCGCTTTTTGCGCAGCAAAAAAAAGCGCTCGACCACGCCGATATCCATCGCTGGCGAAGAATTGAACAAACCCGTTTGTCCAACGACGGCCGTTGGGTCGCTTACGTACACCAGCCGGTGACGGAAGGCGACAGCCGCCTCGAACTCTGGGACGCCCGCAGCGGTGAAACCCGCAGCTACGAACGCAGCCTGGAGCCGCGCTTCAGCGCCGACGGCCAATGGCTGGCTTTCCGCATCAAAGCGCCGCTCGATACGCTCAAAGCACAGCGCCGCCGCAAGGTAAAAGACGACGACCTGCCCAAAGATACCTTTGCGCTGCTCAACCTCCGCACCTTTGCACTGGAAAAAACTGCCCGCCTTAAAAGCTTCAATATGCCCGAAAAATGGACGGGCGCTGTGGCCTGGCAATGCGAACCCGGCAAAGACACACCCGCCAAAAAAGATACTTCGGCCGTTAAAAAACCGGTTTCCAAACTTAAACCCAAAAAGGAAGACAAGGAAAACGGCTCCAGATTATTTGTGCGCAACCTGCGCAGCGGCGTCACGGATACTTTCGGTTATGTGCAACAGTATGTTTTTGCTGAAAAAGCGCCGCGCCTCTTGTTCAGCAGCGCCGGCAAAGGCGATACCCTCACATTTGCCATCCACCCCGCCGCCCGCAACAATGGCGTATATTGGTATGATCTGGAAAAAGGAAATATCCAGCCCCTTTGGCGCGCTAAAAAAGGCAAATACCAGCAACTCGCGCTCGATCAGCAAGGCAATAAAGCGAGCTTTCTGGCTGATTTGGATACCACAAAAGCGCGTATCCGGCCCTGGCAATTAGCCTATTGGAGCGCCGAAGGCAAAGACAGCGCCCGCATCATCGCCGCACCCGGCGCTGCGTTTTTACCGTCGCAATGGGGCATCAGTGAAAACGGCTCCGTCAGTTTTTCTGAAGATGGCAGCAAACTCTTTTTTGGCGCCGCGCCGCCGCCCGTGCTGAACGATACCACCCTGCTCTCCGAAGAAATTGTCAATGTGGAAGTGTGGGCCTGGCAGCAAAATCGCCTCTACACCCAACAGGAAATCCGCATGGAGGCCGATAAAAAGCGGAATTACACGCAGGTCTGGCATATCCGCGAAAACAAATTTGTGCCGCTGGCTACGCCTGAAATTCCGGAACTTCGCCTGCAAAACGAGCGCAATGCCAACCTTGCTCTCTCCTTTACGGAAGAACCTTATGCACAACAAATTCAGTATCAAGGTGCCGCAAATAAAGACATATATGCGCTGAATCTGTTGAACGGCACGCGCAAACTGATCCTGAGCAATAAACGCTGCAATCCGCGCCTAAGCCCCGACGCCCGCTACATCGCCTGGTGGAGCGAACCCGACTCCGCCTGGTATGCCTGGAATGCAACAAGCAGCCTGAGCGCCCGCCTGACCTCAAACAACAGCGTCAAATTTTATAACGAAGAAGAAGACGTGCCCGATTATCCTTCGGAATACGGGCTGGCTGGCTGGTTGGAAAACGACGCCGCGCTGCTCGTGTACGATCGCTTCGACATCTGGCGCGTAGATCCGGATGGCAAAAAGGCGCCGCAGCGCCTCACGCGCGGCCGCGAAACCCAAACCAGCTACCGCTACCTGCGCCTCGACCCGGAAGAACGCTTTATCAAGGCCGATGCACGTCTGCTGCTGCACCAGTTCAGCGAAGGCAACAAACACGAAGGCTATGCCTGGCTCGACCTGAAAAGCGGCACCCTGATGCCCTGGCTGAACGGCGCGGCGGCGTACTCCCGTCAGCCGCAAAAGGCCAAAGACGCCAGATTATTGGTATTTACGTATGAAAATTTTGAGACCTTCCCCGACCTGCAAGCCATTGAAATTCCGACCGGAACCACAAAAACGACCGATAATCCCAACCTGATTCGCCAGATCAGCAAACTTAATCCGCAACAAGCCGAATACCGCTGGGGCAGCATTGAACCCATGAAATGGACATCTTCCACGGGTGAGGTGCTGGAAGGCCTGCTGGTCAAACCGGAAGGTTTCGACCCCAACAGGCAATACCCGATGCTGGTGAATTTTTACGAGCGTATGTCCGACGACCTGTTCCGCCACAACATGCCCAATTTTGGCCGCTCTTCCATCAATTGGACCTTTTACGCCAGCCGGGGTTATGTCATTTTTATCCCTGATATTCCCTACCGCATCGGTTATCCGGGCGAATCGGCCTATAATGCCATCATGAGCGGCGTTACGTCGCTGCTCGACCGGGGATTTATCGATCCCAAACGCGTAGGCTTGCAGGGGCATTCCTGGGGTGGCTACCAGACGGCCTACCTTGTGACGCGCACCGATCTTTTTGCCTGTGCGGAAGCGGGCGCGCCGGTGGCGAATATGACCTCTGCTTACGGCGGCATCCGCTACGAATCGGGCCTGAGCCGCAGCTTCCAGTACGAGCATCAGCAGAGCCGGATTGGCGGCACGTTGTGGGAGTATCCGAGCCGTTACATTGAAAATTCGCCGCTGTTCAGCTTGGATAAAGTCAATACGCCAGTACTCATTTTACATAATGACAAAGACGGCGCGGTGCCCTGGACGCAAGGGATTGAACTCTACAACGGCCTGCTGCGCCTGAACAAACCCGTCTGGCTGCTCAACTACAACGACGAGCCACACTGGCCCGTAAAACTCCAGAATCGCATCGATTTCCAGACCCGTATGGCGCAATTTTTTGACTATTACCTGCAAGGTGCACCCATGCCCCGCTGGATGAAACGAGGAGTGCCGCCCATTGAAAAAGGCATTTTACAGGGACTGGAGCAGCGCGATGAGTAACAAAAAATGATTACACCTCGCTGCGCAATACCTCAAGTGGTGGCTTGCGCACCGCGTCGCGGGTATTGAGCAGGCCAATAAGTACCGTCAGGGCCGTAATGGAAGCAAAGGTTAGCACTAATGGCAACCATTGCGGCTCAAAGGGTATCTGGAAAACAAATTTGACCAAAGCCCAGGCGCTGAACACCGACAAGCCCACGCCGGAAAGGCAGGACAAAGCGCCCAGCAGGAAATATTCCATGCCATAAATGCCCAGAATCTGGCGGCGCGAAGCCCCCAGCGTACGCAGCAGCACGCTCTCGCGGATGCGCGCGTACTTGCTTTGGTAAATAGAGCTGACCAATACTAACAAGCCCGTCAGGATGCTGAACAAAGCCATAAAACGAATGACAAAGGAAACTTTGCTCAGCACTTCATCGACGGATTTCAGGATCTGCGTGAGATCAATGGCTGAAATGCCGGGGTAGCGCTGCACCAAAGACGACTGAAATGCGGCCGATTGCGGCTCGCTTTCTACCCGCGTCACCATAAAGTGGAACTGCGGCGCCTGCTCCAGTACACCTTTAGGGAAAAGCACCATAAAGGCCGGCTGCACCCGGTTGAAGTTGATTTCGCGTACGCTTGCCACCTCCGTTTCCATACGTGTGCCTTGCACATTAAACGTCAGTTTAGTGCCGATTTCCGCTTTCATCGCCTTGGCTAAATCGCTGGAAACAGATACTTTAATGGGTTCGCCGGGCGTCCAGACGCCCGACCAGGCGCCTTGGGTAATTTTCTCCGTATCCAACAGGGTATCGCGGTAAGTGACGCGGTACTCGCGGTCCCAGACCCAGCCCGGCAAGGCTTTGAGCGTATCGGCCTCGTCTTGCAGCTTGGTTCGCCCGTCTATGGTTTCAACACGCGTTGTGACGACGCCAGCCTGCTGAATGATTGGCATTTTATGAAATTTCAACAGCGCCGACACGCTGTCGACATCATTTTTCTGAATATCAAACAACACCATATTGGGCTGATTGCCGCTGCCTGAAAATTCAAGCTGCTTGAGCAAAAGGCTTTGAATCAAAAACAGGGTAGATAACAACATGGTGCCCAGACCAATACTGATGACGAGGAGCATGGTCTGGTTTTCCGGCCGGAACAAATTGGCGATGCCTTGCCGTGTGGTGTACGACCAGCGGCGCGGGAAAAAACGCCGCAAACCCCAGGTCATCAAGCGGGCAATGCCGAATAATATGCCAAATGCCACGCCGATACCGCCGATGAAATACAAGGTTTGGAGCCAGCCACCGATCAGCCACCAGGTAAACAGGAATACGGATGCCGCAATGAGCAGGTACACCGCCCAGCGCAGACCGCGTCCCGAATTTTCATTTTCACCATAAGCCGCCCGCAGGGTGCGCAGCGGCGAAGTGCGCAGGATGCCCGAAAGGGGCAGTAAGGCAAACAACACGGCGACGGAAAGGCCCAGTAAAATACCCTGACCGGCTGCTACAAAAGAAAAATCCGTGCTGACCTCCTCCAAGGGCAACAGATCGCGCAGCACCCAGGGCAATATTTTCTGGATGAGGGCGCCGAGTGCCGCTCCTCCGATGGCGCCCAGCAAACCAATACCGGCCACCTGCACCAGATAAACGTAAAACGCCTGCCGGCCTTTGGCGCCGAGGCAGCGCAAAATAGCCACCGTGGGCAATTTGTCTTTGATGTAAATATGTACGGCGCCGGCAACACCAATGCAGCCCAACAAAAGGGCGATAAAGCCCACGAGGTTCAGAAACGTGCCGAAATTGCCGAAGGCCCGTCCCACATTGCGTTTGCGGCTTTCCACCGTATCATCGCGGATGGCGGCTTTTTCCAGGTCTTTTTCCAGGGGTTTTATCAGCTCATCGGCGCTGCGCTGTGGCGGCATCTGGAAATAATATTGATAATCGATGCGGCTACCGCGCTGCACCAATCCGGTAGAGTCGAGCCACTGGGCCGGGATAAAAGCCACCGGCGCAATGGCCGAGGCGATACCGGCGCGGCCAGCGGCCGACAGGAGATCGCCTTCCACCACAAACGTCATTTCACCGATCTGCACACTATCGCCCGGCTGAATACCGAATTGCAGCATCAGCGTATGGTCGATAAGGGCTGCTTTGCGGTTGCGGAAGCTGCGCCAGGCGGCTTCCGGTTCGGTTTTCCATTTGCCGTAATAAGGATAATTGCCTTCGATGGCGCGGATTTGGGTGAGTCGGGTAGCGCCGTTTTTGGGGAAACGGATCATGCTCATAAAATTCACCACCTTCGATTGTTCGGCAGCCTGTGCGGAAACACGCTGCAAAATAGAATCCGGCAGCGCTTGTTGCGCACTGAGCAGCAGGTCGGCGCCCAGCAGGGTTTTGGCCTCCCGATCCACATCATTGGTCAGGTTAATGCTGAACGAGCGCACCGCCGTCAGCGCTGCAATACCCACCATGATGGCGGAGATGAAAAGAAATAATCTGCCACGGTTGCGGCGACTATCCCGCCAGGCCATTTTGAATATAAAACCCATCTTTGAGAACGATGAATGATGAGTGATGAGTGATGAGTGATGAGTGATGAGTGATGAAAATTTATAAATAATTGATAATCAATAAAAATTAAGCATCAAAAATTCAAAATCACTCATCACTCATCACTCATCACTCATCACTCATAGTTATTAATGATTGTTTCTTGTTTGCCGCCTTTGAGTTTGAGGATGCGTTGGGTGCGGCGCGCGAGTTCGAGGTCGTGCGTGACGAGTACGAGGGTAGTGCTGGCCGATCGGTTGAGTTCAAAGATCAGATCGACGATACCGGCTGCATTATCGGCGTCGAGGTTGCCGGTGGGTTCATCGGCAAACAGGATGCGCGGGTCGTTGGAGAAGGCGCGGGCGATGCACACGCGTTGTTGTTCGCCGCCGGAAAGCTGACTGGGGTAGTGGTCGAGGCGATGCCCGAGGCCGACTTTTTCGAGCCAGGCGCGGGCAGTTTTTTCTGCACCGCTGTCGCCGCGCAGTTCTAAGGGTACCATCACGTTTTCGAGGGCGGTGAGGGTGGGAATGAGCTGGAAATTCTGGAATACAAAGCCTACGTGTTGGTTGCGCACGGCTGCGCGCTGGTCTTCGGAGAGTTGTTCCAGGCTGACGCCGTTGAGGGTTACGGAGCCGGAGGAGGGGCGGTCGAGTCCGGCGCACAGGCCGAGCAGGGTGGTTTTGCCGGAGCCTGAAGGGCCGACAATGGCGAAGGTATCGCCGGCGGCTATATCGAAACTGATGTTATCGAGTACGGTAAGTTCCTGCCCTGAAGCGGTTTTGTAGTGGCGGGTCAGGTTGTGCGTTGTGAGCATAGAAGATTTGATTGAAATGTACCACGTAAGAACGAAAAAAGGGGGTACTTGGTTCGTCGAATCCTGACCGAGAGAGGAAAACCATAGATGAAAGTGCGGTTTTGGGCTTTGTTTTGGAATCAGGAAGCAGCATACAGGCAATCGGGGGCTTGAGTCTGTTCAAAAGCATTTTTGATGCATTTGCCTGGAATCAAGCCCCCACCTGTCTCAATTAATGCTCTTCGTGTTTGGCCGTCGCGGCGTATTCGGCAGCTAATTTTGCCTGAAGATCGCCCGGAACAGGCGCATATTCCGCAAAGTCAAGGTGGAATTTTGCCTTGCCCTGTGTTACAGAACGCAGCGCCGACGAATATTTATGCAATTCCTTCAGGGGGACTCGGGCGCGGATCACCTGATAGTGCCCTTCCGAATCCATACCCATGATGATAGAGCGGCGGGACTGCAAATCGCCCATCACGGCGCCCATCACCTCGGCGTCGCACATCACTTCCAGGTCGTAAATCGGCTCCATAATCTGCGGGGCCGACATCGGGAAGGCCTCTTTGAACGCCATGGTTGAGGCAATCTGGAAAGCCATATCATTGGAGTCGACGGGGTGCATTTTACCGTCGAAGATGCTCACGCGGATGTCGCGGCAGTAGGAGCCGGTCAGCGGGCCTTCTTCCAATTTTGCCATAATGCCTTTTTTGATGGCATTGATAAAGCGGGCGTCGATGGAGCCGCCCACAATGGCCCAGCAGAAAGCGAATTTGCCGCCCCATTTCAGGTCTTCGACTTCTATATTTTTAACCGTCAGGCCCTGCGGTGCGGGCATACCTTCGTAATATGGCTCAATGCGCATGTGTACTTCGGCAAACTGCCCTGCGCCACCCGATTGTTTTTTGTGGCGATACATGTGGTTGGCCACTTTGGTAATGGTTTCGCGGTAAGGCAGGCGCGGTTCTTCAAATTGCAGGTGTACACCGAAGTTTTGTTCGGCTTTGATGCGCACCACGTCGAGGTGCATCTCGCCCTGTCCCTGAATGATGGTTTGCTTCAGTTCCAGGCTCTGCTCCACGAGCAGCGTGGGGTCTTCCTCCTGGATGGAGTGCAGGGCATTGGCCATTTTTTCCACTTCGGCCTTGCTGGGCGGCGAAACCGCCATGCGGATGCGCGGGCCGGGGAAATGGATGCGTTCGATGCGGGTTTCCGAACCTTTGGGGTTGAGTGTCTGGTTGGTATGCGAGCCTTTGAGCTTAACGGTGCAGCCAATGTCGCCGGCGCGGAGTTCCTGTACCTGATCGCGGTTTTTGCCTTCACTTTCATACAGCGCACTGAAGCGTTCCACGCTGCCATTGTCGGCATTAACCAATTCATCTCCGGTTTTCAGCACGCCGGAGTACACCTTAAAGTAAGAGACGTTGCCGACCTTGGGTTCATTAACGGTTTTGTAAATAAACACACAGGTGCGGGCGTTGGCATCGCAGGGTTTTTTACCACCGCCTTCCAGTTCGGCGGCCGGGCGGTCGGCAGGGCTTGGGCAAACATCGTGGATGAAACCCATCAAACGGCCTGAACCCATATCCTTGAGCGCCGAGACGCAAAATACCGGGAAAAACTGGTGGTGCGCCAGTCCGATCGACAAACCTTTGGCGAGTTCTGCTTCGTCGAGCGTGCCGCTTTCAAAAAATTTATCCATCAAACCCTCATCGTTTTCGGCGGCAGCCTCCACGAGGGCATTGTGCATTTCATCGGCGCGGGCCTTGAATTCGGCAGGAATATCTTTTTTCTCCGGTTTGCCGCCGCCGGCAGGGAATACATACATCACCATGCGCAGCGCATCCACGATGGCGTTGAAATCCGGCCCCTGATTAACCGGGAATTGCATGGGCAGCACCCGATTGCCAAAGCGCTGTTTGGCCTGCTCAAGTGTATTTTCAAAGTCCGCTTTTTCATGATCTAATTGATTGATCACAAAAATAGTCGGCGTGTCAAATTTGTCTACATATTCCCAGACCAGTTCAGTGCCTACTTCCACGCCGCTGCGGGCATTCAGCATCACGATGGCCGTATCGGCTACTTTAAGTGACGTGACGACTTCGCCCGAGAAATCATCCAATCCCGGCGTATCCAGGATGTTGATTTTGGTGTCTTTCCAGGTGCAGTGCAGGAGTGAAGTAAAAAGCGAGTGCCCGCGTTGTTGTTCGAGCGTGGTGTAATCGCTTTGTGTGTTGCCCTCGTTAACGCTGCCGCGGCGGCCAATGGCTTTGGCTTCATAAAGCATCGCTTCGGTGAGGGTGGTTTTGCCGCAACCGGCGTGTCCTACCAGGACGACGTTCCGGATTTTATCGGTGTTAAATGCTGACATAGCAATGAACTGATTAAGGTGAACGGATTCGGTAGGTAAGCCCACGGGTTCTGAGTGGGTTTACCTACCGGTTAATGTAAACGGACAAAAAACATGTTGATGAAATTTTGTTTTGTTCAAACTGATTGTTTCGGCGGTTAAAGTAGGCAAGTTTCAACAAATGAAAAAAATAATGCGGATTTTTTTATGTGATACAAAGTTTCATCGGCATTGACGCAGGTCATTGTTCAATGCAGATACGGGCAGCACTGACATTTTTGTTTTCCCTTTAGGCCCGACTGGAAATAATTCGTCGGAATTCGGCTTGTTTATAAAATTTTCGCGGATACATTTGTCAGCTATTTTCCCCATAAAATTTTATAAAAATCTCCTTTTAAGCCAATAAATGAATCTCCGAACAAGCACCTGCCAAGGCAACGAAGCCTGTTTGCCCGCTTTTTTTATCCAATCAAATTTGCCATAAGCATGAAAAAATTAAGCTTTCTGACTTTGCTCCTCTGCGTCGTATGGACCGTCAATGCGCAGACGAACTACAAAAAACCACCCGCCGATGTGGCGCGCATCATTGAAGCGCCACAAACCCCGAGTGTAAGCATCAGCCCCGCCAAAGATGCGATGCTGCTCACCGAACTCAACCCTTACCCCGGCATCGCCACACTGGCGCAGCCTTACCTCAAGCTCGCGGGCCTGCGCATCAATCCCGCCCTCAATGCACGCCAGCGCATCACCGAGTTTATCGGCTTTTCCGTTCAATGGCTCGACAATGGTAAAACGGTTAAAATTCAACTTCCCGGCGGCGTACGACCTTCCGGTAGCGCACAATGGGCGCCCGACGGCAGCAAAATCGCCTTTCCGGTAGATGTTGCCGATGGCGTGGAACTTTGGGTGGCCGATACCAAAACCGGCGCCGCCAAACGCCTCGACGGTATTCGCATCAACGACCTGTTCGGCGCCGGCTTTTTCTGGATGGACGACAGCAAACGCCTCACCGTTATGGCCATTCCGGCCGGACGCGGCAAAATGCCCGAAGCCAGCCTCGTGCCAAGCGGCCCGACAGTGGAAGAAAGCTCCGGCAAACAATCGCAGGTAATGACTTATCAGGATTTGCTGCGCAATGAGAGCGACGAGCGCCAATTTGAATACTTAGCCACTTCGCAAATCCTGCTGACGGATGCCGGCAGCGGCAAATCGCAGCAACTTGGCGCTGCCGGTATGCATACCGGCGTGCGCTGGTCGCCCGACCAGAACTACCTGGTGGTCAATACCTTGCGACGCCCCTTTTCCTTCCGCGTGCCCTGGAGCCTTTTTGCCCGTAAAACCGAAGTTTGGGATAAAACCGGCGCCAACCTGCGCACCATCGTCGAATTCCCCGTCACTGATGAAATCCCGCGCCAGGGTGTCGTAACCGGCCCGCGCAGCATTCAATGGCAAGCCCTGCACCCGGCACGCCTGCTTTGGGTAGAAGCCCTCGACGGTGGCGACCCCAAACGCAAGGTCGAGTTCCGCGACAAACTGATGCTCCTTGATGCCCCCTTCAAAGGCGAGGCCCGCGAACTGCTGCGCAACAAACACCGCAACAGCGGTTTTGAATGGACCAAAGACAAAGACCTGGCGCTGATGACGGAGTACGACCGCGATCGCCGCTGGTCTACTACCTATCGCATCAACTTAGCTAATCCCGCAGAAAAAGACACCCTCTTCGATCTCAGCATCAACGACGATTACAATAACCCCGGAGATGCCATTTACGAACGCCTGCCCAATGGCGAATATGTGATAGCACAGGACGGCGACTGGGCCTGGTTCCGCAATGACGGCGCCTCCGAAAAAGGTAATTTCCCGCGCCTCGACCAAATCAACCTTCGTACCGGCGAAAAGAAGACCGTGTTCCGCTCGGCCGAAAACGCGTATGAATATTTTGTTTCTTTTGTCGGGAAAGACCGCAATCAGTATATTATTCGATCGGAGAGTAAAACGATGCCGCCGAATTTTTACTTAGCGAATGTACAAAGTCGCAACCGCAAAGCCCTGACAAGCTTCATTGATCCGGCGCCGGAGCTTACCGGCGTGGAAAAGCGCATTGTGAAATATACCCGTCCGGATGGCGTGCCGCTTTCCGGCACCCTGATGTTGCCGCCCGGTTACAAGCCCGGCACCCGCCTGCCCTTGTTTATCTGGGCTTACCCACTGGAATATTCTGATAAAAGTACGGCCGGGCAGGTGCGCGGCTCCGACAATACCTTTACGTTTTACCGGGGTTCTGCGCCCGAATTATTTGTGACGCAGGGCTATGCCGTATTAATGGATGCCACCATTCCGATTGTTGGCGATCCGGAAACCATGAATAATACGTTTATTGAACAAGCCGTCAGTTCGGGCAAAGCTGCCATTAATTATCTCGACTCTTTGGGCATCGTTGATCCCAAACGCGTTGGCGTCGGCGGCCACTCTTATGGTGCATTTATGACGGCCAATTTGCTGGCACACAGCAATGATTACGCGTTTGGTATTGCGCGTTCGGGCGCGTACAACCGCACCCTGACGCCCTTTGGTTTCCAGAGCGAGCGCCGCTCCTTCTGGGAAGCCCGCGATATTTACATGAATGTTTCGCCGTTTACGCACGCCGAAAAAATCAAAAAACCGCTCTTGCTTATCCATGGCGAGGCCGACAACAATCCCGGCACGTTCACTGTGCAGTCGGAGCGGCTTTTCCAGGCTATTAAAGGCAATGGCGGCACGGCGCGTTTGGTGCTGTTACCCTATGAAAGCCATGGCTACCGCGCCATTGAAAGCATTGAGCACACCGTGGCAGAGATGTTTGAATGGGCCAATAAATACGGCAAACAGCCTTGATGACACATGCCGTCCGGCGCTAATCTGCCGGACAACATAAATTACCCCGAATTTTGGTGTGATCCAAAATTCGGGGTAATTCGTGTTATACGATCGCACGATCGATGAATTCCCGAACAAGCGCTTACTGGTAGGCACTGACGGAAAGCCCTTCCGAAGCCAAACCCAGCAGTATGCCGTTGCCGGCAAAATCGAGCAGGAGCGCGTCGTTGAGGAAAAGTCCGCTTTCATGGCGCGAGAGGCGCACCACGAGGTGTTTGCCGATGCAAGGTTGCCAAAGCGGGATGGTGCCCACATTGACGCGTTGAATGGATAAATAGCCTTGCAAGGCTCGCAATTGTTCGGCTGTTTTTACCAATTCCGCTTCGGAGATCAGGCGGATGGCTTCCGAGTCTTCGCCGGAAGAAAGCAGTAGCGTTTCGCCCTCTTCAAAAATCAGTTCGAGGGCATACAGAAAGCGCAGTGGCGCCGCCTCCGGATCCTCTTCATTGCGGTTCAGCCACAGATAGTAGTTGCAGTCGGCCAGGGTAAACCCTTCGGCCGACTGCAAATCACGGAGTTCATCCAGCCGGAAGCAGCCTTCCGGTGTAGGATCCTGGGTGGTATCAGTTTTGTTCATTTTCTACATTATTCAGGCGGCGGCGGGTCTCTTCGATCAGGCGGCGCTGCGTTTCCTGGTCGACAACATTGGCTTCCTGGTCGCGTTCGTTTTTAACAATATCGTCTTCCGCTTTTTTGATTTTTGCCTTGTAGTTTTCAATGTCTTTGTGGAGGTTGTCGTTGTCCTTTTGCATTTGTTTCTGCTTCTTTTCCAGCTCCACTAATTTTTTCTCCTGTTCTTTTATTTCCGCATTGATGCTGGCGCGGCGCACGTCGTAATAAAAGTATTGCAGGCTGCGCGATACTTCCGAGGTGCGGGAGGCGTTGTCGCGGCGATTGAGAAAATAGGAGCCGGCGTCGATCCAGACTGTGAGCACCACGCTGTTGTTGCCGGCTTTTTCAATCATGGAGTAGAGGGTAAAGGGTTCGCTGCCCATGACGGCGGCGTTGAGTTTTTCGGCAAACCACTCATTGGTTTTTTTATTTTTTTTCAATTTCGCGCCAAACGTTTTTTTGGCATAGTCTTTCCAGATACTTTCTACAACATCCGCATCGGTGTTGGTAAAATCAATCCGAAAGCCGGGGCGAACGCCGAAAGACATCGCTTTTTCTGTTTCCTGAACGATGTTCCACTGGGCAAATGCCATTTGGGAACTCAGTACAAAAACAAGCAGGGGGAGCAGAGATTGCATGCGCATAATTGAGGGAAATAAGGTGGGTTAGCAAATTGTTGGTGACAAAGATAATCCCTTTTTTAACGCTTATTATCACTCCCGGTCACAGTGCGAATAAATTTAGCAGCACCTGCACTGTGCAAAATACCTAAAAGCCATTTACTTTGTGGCGCTTTCGCGCAATCGTGCATTCCAGAACAAGCGCAAAAGCTTCATTCAAATAAATCCGCATCGAACATACACCTTCCTATGGCCAAAATTTTAATCGTTGACGACGAAACGCCTATCCGCCGAACCCTGCGCGATATTCTCGAATTTGAACAATATGATGTAGACGAGGCCACCGACGGCCTGGAGTGTATCTCCAAAGTACAGCGCGATAAATTCGACGCCATTATTATGGACATTAAAATGCCCAAAATGGATGGTATTGAAGCGCTCGAACGCCTGCAAATCCTCTCGCCGGAAACGCCGGTCATTATGGTTTCCGGGCACGGCACCATCGACACCGCCGTGGAGGCCGTCAAAAAAGGCGCTTTCGATTTTATTTCCAAGCCGCCGGATCTCAACCGCATGCTCATTACGGTGCGCAATGCCTTGGAGCGCTCCGAACTCGTCAATACCACGCAGGTATTGCGCAAACAGGTAAAAAGCAGCAAAGGCGTTAATATTATTGGCGAAAGTGCGCCCATCCTGCGCATCAAACGCCTGCTCGACCGCGTTGCGCCAACCGACAGCCGGGTGCTGATTACCGGCCCCAACGGCAGCGGTAAAGAACTCGTCGCCCGCTGGATCCACGAAAAAAGTAACCGCGCCGACGGCTCCATCGTGGAGGTCAACTGCGCCGCTATCCCGTCCGAACTCATCGAAAGTGAACTTTTCGGGCATAAAAAAGGCTCGTTTACCGGCGCCATTGCCGATAAGCCCGGCAAATTTGAGCAAGCCAGTGGCGGCACCCTTTTCCTCGATGAAATCGGCGATATGAGCCTCGATGCCCAGGCCAAAGTGCTGCGCGCCCTGCAGGAAAGCAAGGTCACGCGCGTGGGCGACAGCAAGGAGATCAAAGTGGATGTGCGGGTACTTGCCGCTACCAATAAGGACCTGCGCCGGGAAATAGAAGCCGGCCGCTTCCGCGAAGACCTTTACCACCGCCTTGCGGTAATTGTGGTGGAAGTGCCGGGCCTCAATGAGCGCCGCGACGATATTCCGCTGCTGGTAGAGCATTTTAACCGCCGCATCGCTGAAGAATATGGCCACGCGCCCAAAACCCTGACGCCGGAGGCCGTTGTGGCCCTGCAACAACACAACTGGACGGGGAATATCCGAGAGCTGGCCAATGTGGTGGAGCGTTTGTATATTCTTTGCGACAATACGATTACTGAGGACGACGTACAGCTTTACGTGTATCCTAATAAGTAACGTGTGTACCGCGAAGCTTTGCTTCGCGGATCGTACTGCGAAGCTTTGCTTCGCGAACCGTACTGCGAAGCTTTGCTTCGCGGACACTAACGCCAGCGCATACACAGCAAGCCCCGCGCAGGCCGAAACGGAGTTTCGGCGTACTGTTGCGAAGCAAAGCTTCACAATACATGTACTGCAACCCAATCATATTGCTCGGATTAGAGCAACTTCCACTGGAAGCGCTCAGTCCGGAGCGACGCACGACGGCCAAAAGAGAACTGCTCGAAGCTTATCGCAGCTCCGGAGCACAGGTCTTGCATTACGCGGGCGTGCAGTTGCCTTACCGGCTTGCGTGGGATTATGTTGACCGTCTTGATGCGCCGGAGTGGCGTCGGTGTTTTCACCAGCTTTTACAGGAAAAAGACGTTGAGGCACTCTTGCAAGGCCAATGGACGCTTAATTTTCCAAATGTCCTGCAAAGTCCGATCTGGAAAGATACAGGTATTCAGGAGCCGCTTCAGCAATTGGCCGAACCCATTATCGCGCGGCAGCTCCTGACGGCCGTGCAGCAGCATTACCGCAAGCGGGTACAGGAGTTGGTCGCCTTGATCGGGGCGCAGCAAGTGTTGCGACCGGAGCGTTGCTACGCACAAGTGCTTCATTTTTTGGAATTTCAGGGTAATATTCTACATTTCAGCGCACCGGAGCCACAGCTTCCTGATTATTCACAGCGGGTAAATGCCCTTTCCAAAGACCTGAAAGCGGGTTATTTGTATGAAGCCCGGACTTTAAATTTACTCCCGGAACCTTATTTTAAAAATACCTTTACGGCCTTTAGTTTGTCGCTTTGCGTAGCGGCAGAACGCACTTTTACCGCAAAGCCTGATTTTTCGCGTAAATTATTTTCCGTAGCGCGCCTGTTGCGCACCGATAAGGCGACCCAGCAGCAGGCTGATTTTCGCGCATCGCAAATTTTTGGAAAATGGGAGCCACCCATTGATGAGAGCGAGCCGGAACCGCCCATGCCGCAGCCGCGCCGGCAGCAGGCCAATACCGCAACAGGTAGCAACACGCCGCCGCCCAAACAAAAACAAACCGGCTGGTCGCCACCCAAAAATCCGCCGCCGCTTAAAAACAAACCGCCTCAATATACCTCGCCACCGCCGCCTGCCTACCAACCCAGGGTGACGCCGATTAACAGCAAAACAGGCGAACATTTTGGCAAATGGCTACTCCTGTTACTCTCACTCATTGTGCTCGGAATTATGATCTTTGAAACCGGTTTTTGTCGGTAAAGGCACTGATTTATTAGCACAACAAAGTTATTTTTAATCACAAAAGATCGGTAATTGACATTACCCGAGCCGCTCCGACTATCCTCCCGTACCCTTTGCCCGATCACTTTTTTCACACACAAAAAACAGATGAATATGTCCAAATCCAAATGGCTTCTTGCCGGTGGCAGCCTCGTGCTGCTGCTCTTCGCCGCTGTGTACAGCGCTTGCGTTAACAACCCCGTCACCCTCGACACCGTACTCAAAGACCTGCCCGCCGAATCCTACGCCCTCAATTTTGAAGGCCTGGATAAAGATCCGGTGCTGACCAAAGCCCAATGGGGCGCCGCTAACACGGAAATCCTGATGGACATTGACGAGATCTGCCCGCCGTTGCGCAAATTCGGCTACAAAAAATTCCCGCGCAACATCATCTGGCCGCCCGTCAACCGCAACATCGTGCTGCCGCCCCAAATCGTCAGAACCTGCCCCGATTTTATTCCGTTTAAAGTCAGTGACGCCCTGCTCAATGTACTGAAAACTTCCAAATGGCAGTACGCCAAGGAGATTCAGACAGTGCGTGCCGGCGATTATGCCCTGGTAGGTACTGCGGAGGTTTTCAAAACTTTTGCGTCTATACAACCCGACTCCATGGATATGGCCGGTATGCGCAATGTGCAATACGACAAGGTATTTCTGTTGCCGCAGCCCGATGGCTTCTTCCGCCGCCCCTGGTATGGCGACGCGGGCCTCGCCGCTGCCGGCCTGACGTACGGCCGCTTCCGCGATCTTTTCCCGCAAAAACAGATCGGCTGCTTCGATCCCGAACAACTGCGCCTTATTCGCGAAAACCTCGTAAAAATCAATCCCGCTCAGTTTGAGGGACTGAAAGTCCAGGAAATTGCCGGAGTAAAAGGCGCTGCGCTGAGTTTTTAATCCCCGCCGCCCCTGAGCACCGCTCACAAAACCCTTATTGTACTTCATACGTCCGGGGGGCCGACGGGCAAAGCGGCTCCCCATTTTTTTACCCTAATGCAAAACAAATGACTGCAAAACTTAAAATATCTGCCCTCCTCTTTGGCCTGCACCTGCTGTTAGCCGCCTTGTTTGCCGCACATTTCGGCGACTGGGGCCTGGATTACACTGGCGGCCGACAACTTTTTCACTGGGGCGAATTTACCGGCAGCAGCAACCTGTACAGCTTTTTTGCGCCACGCGTAGGCGATCAGGCTTCTGTGCTGTATACGCTGGCCGACAGCACGGGCAGGCAGCAGGCAATCTTGCTGGAAACGCCCACCAAGGAGCTGGAAATCCGGGTCGCAACGATTTATAATTTTGTGCGATTGCCGGAGGGTAGTTCGCTGTTCAGCCGCAGTTTTGGCAATACAATCCTGCGCCTGCATCCCGAAGCCCGCGCCGCGCGGGTAAGCCTCATCCAGCAAACCATGCCGACCATGACGGCCTTCCGCGATTCTATGGCCCGTCCGCGCTGGGAAATGGTGGAATGGCGTGACTATATCCGCCAGGATGAGCGCAGCGCTGCTGCTGCCCGATAAACCGCTTTCTTTTTCCTGATCCAAGCGCCTGCGCCAATGAAAAACTTCTTTTTTGCTCCGCTTTCACCGGCCATTTTCGGCTGGTTTCGCATCGCAACGGGCCTGCTGGCCCTCTGGCTTTGCGCCACCCTTTTTCCGGGTTTGTATTTAGTGTATGGCCAACATGGTTTGGTGATCTGGGAGGTAGCCGACAGCCTCGTCAGTCCGATGCAGCCTACGCTGGGCCGCCTGCACAGCTTGACTGGCGCCGGAATGGCACCTGATACCTTGCTGTATACTTTTTTCGGAATCTACGTGGTGGTGCTGCTCTTGTTTACCCTGGGCTGGAAGACGCGTCTGATGGCCATTTTAGCCTGGCTGATGCACCTGACCCTGATGAATACTTGCCGTTTTGGCTCTTATGGTGTAGAGTCTATGCTACATTTAGCCTTGTTTTATGCCATTTTTTTTCCTTGTGGCGCCACTTTTTCCATCGACAGCCGCGGGAAAACGGCAGCGCTGCCAGACAGCTACGCACGCCTGTGTCTGCGGGTTTTGCAGTTCCAGATGTGTATTGTGTACCTGTCGGCGGGTTTTGAAAAATGTTTTGGTGCAGAATGGTGGGACGGCAACGCCATCTGGTACAGCCTGAATGAGGAGCAATTCCGGCAGTTCGACTTCAGCTGGCTGGCACAGGTACCCTGGATAGCCAAACTGCTGGGCTGGTGGACCCTGCTTATAGAATGTGGCTATGCCTTCGCCATCTGGATACCCCGACTGCGTCGCTTCTGGTTGGTCAATACCATTATGCTCCATGTAGGCATCGGCTTGTTTATGGGCCTGCATGCCTTCGCCGCCATGATGATTATTCTCAATCTGAGCGCTTTCGCGCTTGATGCTTTTCCGGAGATAACATCCCGGCTGCTGTCTGTACGCAGGCAGCCGAATGCCGGGACGCTCCAGTCCGTCAGTGCGTAAGCGCTTGCGCGAATTATTCCACGACCACTTTAATGCCCAGCTCGTCGAGTTGTGCATCTTTGATGCCGCTGGGGGCGTCAATCATCATATCGCGGCCTTGGTTATTTTTCGGGAAGGCGATAAAGTCGCGGATGGAGTTGGCGCCGTTCATCACGGCACAGAGGCGGTCGAAGCCGAAGGCGATACCGCCGTGCGGGGGTGCGCCAAATTCAAACGCACCGAGCAGGAAGCCAAATTGCGCTTCTGCTTCTTCGGGCGTGAAGCCGAGCAGGCGGAAATTGCGGCTTTGCAGGTCGCGGTCGTGGATACGAATAGAGCCGCCGCCGATTTCCACGCCGTTGAGCACGAGGTCGTAGGCATCGGCGCGGATGCCTTTGAGTGTGCGATGGTCGTCGCTCTCCATTTTGGCAATATCTTCCGGCTTGGGCGAGGTGAAGGGGTGGTGCATGGCGAAGAAGCGCTCGGCATCTTCATCCCATTCCAGCAGGGGGAAATCTACCACCCAGAGCGGTTTGAATTCGTCGGGTTTGTGCAGGCCGAGGCGATTGCCCATTTCGAGGCGGAGTTCGCCGAGTTGCTTGCGTGTTTTTTCATCTTCACCGCTCAGCACAAAAAGCATATCGCCGGGTTTGGCGCCGGCCAGTTCGAGCCAGCCTTTGAGCTGCTCGGGCGAATAGAACTTGTCTACCGACGATTTAACCGAGCCGTCGGCTTCATATTTTACATAAACAAGGCCCTTGGCGCCGATTTGCGGGCGTTTTACCCATTCGGTCAGCTCGTCAATTTGTTTGCGGGAGTACTCGGCACAGCCCGCCGCATTGATGGCCAGCACACTTTCGGCGCTGTCGAACACCTGAAATCCTTCCGGTACATGGCTTTCTACGCCGGGCGCTTTCAGCTCGACGAATTCCATACCGAAGCGCAGATCCGGCTTGTCGGAACCGTAAAGGCGCATGGCGTCGTCGTACGACATGCGGGGAAAATCCGGCAGTTCCACGCCGAGGGTTTGGCGGAAGAGGTGCTTGGTCAGTCCTTCAAAGGTGCGCAGAATATCTTCCTGGTGCACGAACGACATTTCGCAGTCGATCTGCGTGAATTCCGGCTGGCGGTCGGCGCGCAGGTCTTCATCGCGGAAGCATTTCACGATTTGGAAATACTTGTCGAAGCCTGCCACCATCAGGATTTGTTTGAAGGTTTGGGGGCTTTGGGGCAGGGCGTAAAATTGCCCTTTATTCATACGGCTGGGCACCACGAAGTCGCGGGCGCCTTCCGGCGTACTTTTAATCAGGTTGGGGGTTTCCACTTCAATAAAGCCCTGATCGGCGAGGTATTTGCGCGTTTCGATGGCCACATTGGAGCGGAAGAGCAGGTTTTTCTGCACGGCGTTGCGGCGCAGGTCGAGGTAGCGGTATTTCATGCGGAGGTCGTCGCCGCCGTCGGTTTCATCTACAATGGTGAAGGGCGGCGTTTTGGCGGCGTTGAGCACCTCGAAACGGGTTACGCGGATTTCGATGTCGCCGGTGGGGCGGTTGGGGTTTTTGCTGGCGCGTTCGCGCACGGTACCCGAGGCCTGAATAACAAATTCGCGGCCGAGGCGGCGGGCGCGTTCGCAGAGTTCGGGCAGGTCGTCCATATCAAAAACCAATTGCGTGATGCCGTAGCGGTCGCGCAGGTCGATGAAGGTGAGGCCACCGAGGTCGCGGCTGATGGCCACCCATCCGGCTAATGTAACTTCCTGATTGAGATGCGAAAGGCGGAGTTCGCCGCAGTTGTGGGTACGATACATGGTATTTAAAAATTGAGGGCGCAAAGGTAGGGGAAAAATCGGGTTCTAAAAAATTGAACACAAGGGCTAAAATTCCGTTTGTAAAAATATGCAAAGAATTCTGGTAGTTGAAGATGATCCGCAAATTGCCGGCCTGATCAGCAAAACCTTGCAGGAAGGCGGTTACGAGGCTTTTGCTGCCTTCGACGGCAAGTCGGCTATTGCATTGTTTGATAATTTAAAACCACAAATGGTGATTACCGACCGGGTGATGCCCCTTATGGACGGGCAGGAGCTTTGCCGCGAACTACGTGCCCGCAACAGCAGTATTCCTATTTTAATGCTCACCGCGCTCGGCGAAACGGAAGATGTGGTGCAGGGGCTGGATGCCGGCGCCGATGATTATATGGTCAAGCCGTTTCGGGTGCCGGAACTGCTGGCGCGTGTGCGGGCGCACCTGCGCCGGGGCGCGCAGGAAGACAATGTGCAGATCAGTACCCTGGCCGATCTGAGCCTCAACCACGAAACCAAAGAGGTGTTCCGCGACGGCGACCTGATCCGGCTCACCGCCACCGAATTCCGGCTTCTGGAGTTTATGTTGCAACACAAAGGACGCCTCAAAACCCGTATGGAGATTCTGGAAGCAGTGTGGGGTGTCAATTTTGACCCGCAAACCAATATTGTGGACGTATATATCAATTATTTACGCAATAAAATTGATAAACCCTACGCACAAAAGCTCCTGCACACGCAAGTCGGGCTCGGTTTTATCCTAAAAGCCTGATTGCAACATGTCCTGGCCAAAACTCACCATCCGACAGCGCCTGCCCCTGTTTATTTCGGCCTCTGCGTTGCTTGTTTTGTTGCTGGAAGGTTTTTTTATATATGAATATTCTGCTTATTACCATGAGCAGGAGTTCCGCAAGCGCATCGAGGCGCGCCTCGCAACAGCCGATTCACTGATTGCCCGCGACCAGTTGCACCCGGTGGAGGCGATCAGCGAGTTGCCACCCGGCGCTTTACCCGACGAAAGAATATTTTACCTCAATGATTCCGGCAAGGCAGTATTGCCCGAGGGGCAATTATTGCTTTCGAGATCCAAAGACAGTATCCGGCACGGAGCTTATGTATACAATTTTGCCCATATCGGTCAGCGCGATTACGCTTTTCACCGCGATTCCCTGAATCACGCCACTTTAGTGGTGTCGGCTGTCGACCGCTATGGCATCAGTAAGTTGCGCAACCTGCAAACCGGCATCATCGGCGGTATTTTACTCGGTGTGTTGTTGTTGGCGCTGGCTACCTGGTTTTGGGTAAAAAAAATGCTTAAACCGGTAGCTGATAAAATCAGTCGCGCCCAGGCCATCGGCGCCAAAAGCCTCAACCTGCGCTTAGAAGTAAAAAACAACGACGACGAACTCGATCAGCTGGCCCGAACCTTTAATCAAATGCTCGACCGCCTTGAAAAAAGCTTTCAGGTGCAACAGCAGTTTATCCGCAACGCTTCGCATGAAATGCGAACACCGCTTACGGCCATTATGGCGGAGGCCGATTTGTCTTTGCTGCAAAACCGCGATACGGCGGCCTACCGGACGGCGCTCGAAAACATCCGCACCCGCGCCGAGGGGTTGGAAGAATTGCTCGGACGCCTGCTGTATATGGCCCGCTTAGAGGGCGATGCGCCCCTTGTTGCCCGGGATTGCAGCGCCGACGAAATCCTGCTGAGTGCCCTGCAAACCCTTCAGCTCAAATACCCGCAGGCGGCGCAGCGCATTCAGGTGCAGATTGATGCGCCCGACAGCGCAGCCCTGCTTTTGCATGGCGATCCGGGTTTGTTGCAGGCGGCCTATTTTAATTTATTGGATAATGCCCTTAAGTATGGCGCAGAAAAACCGGTTCAGGTGCAATTGGCAATTATTGAAAATATGATTTGCCTTGTGGTTGCTGATGCCGGGCAAGGGATTTTGCCCGATGAAATGCCGCATTTATTCGAGCCATTTTACCGCAGCAGTCGGCATTCACATTTACCCGGCAGCGGTATCGGCCTGCCTCTGGTAAAAAGTATTGCTGAAAAATACAGCGGCCGGATCAGCGTGGATTCCACGCCTGGCGCAGGCGCTACCCTACGCCTCAGTTTTCCGATGGCGGAAAAACTCTAATAAGCTTCTAAAACCTTTCTTATGCGTTTCTAATAGCCTGTCGGGCACCTTTGTGCCATGAATTAAATATTTGAACGTATGAGAATGCTTCTATTAAATTTCACAGCCCTGGCAGCCCTGCTTTTGTTGAGCAGCTGCGCCACCATCATGCCCGATGAAGTCGGGGTAAAACGTAGATTCGGCCGCGTACAGGACAATGTCCGCACCCCCGGCCTGGTTGGTTTCAACCCCTTCTCTACCCGCGTGGTAAAAGTTCCGGTACGCACCATGAACTTAGCCATTACCGAGAACCTGCCCTCCAAAGAAGGGCTTACGATCCGCTCCGAAAGTTCCATTCTTTACCGTGTAAAATCTTCGGCGGTGCCGAAAATATTGCGCGAAACCGGTCTGGAATATGAGGATATGTTGATCCTGCCTGTTTTCCGATCTGCCGCCTCCGACATTTGCTCCCGTTACGACGCCAAGGACATGCACAGCGCCCGCCGCGCAGAAATTGAATCTGAAATACAAAAACGCCTCATCGAAGTTTGCGAACCCAAAGGATTTATCATTGAAGCGGTATTACTCAAAAGTATCAGTTTGCCGCAGGGATTGACAAAATCCATTGAGGCCAAACTCGAAGCAGAACAAGACGCCCTGCGTATGCAGTTTGTACTCGACCGGCAACGACAGGAGGCGCAGCGACAAATCATTGACGCCGAAGGTATCAAGGAAATTGCCCGGATACAGGCGGAAGGCAAGCGCAATGCTGCGCTGATTGATGCCGATGCCCGCGCAAAAAGTAATGAAATTGAAGCCGAAGGTATCAAAAAAGCGAATGATCTCATTAATGCCAGCCTCAGCCCTAACGTGTTGCGCTTCAAACAGATAGAAGCGTTTATGAAGCTTTCCACCTCTAATAATACCAAAACCATCATCACCGACGGCAAAACGCCGATGGTAAACTTGTTAGAGGGGAATAACTAAGTTTCTTGCTTGCAGAAACAACTTACACCTGCCTATGATTCCTTTCCCGGCCCGTAGCCAAAATGCTTTCGCTTCGCAATTTGGTTTGTGGCCGTGGACCCCGTTTCTGTAAAGCATTCCTCTCATACATTCGGCCCGGGCGCGATATTCGCGTCCGGGCTTTTTTTGTTGAAACGCTTTTTTCTGAAAAATTTTTTCCGAAAAAACTTGCGTGTTTTAACCCGCTCCCGCACCTTTGCACAAAATTAACCATACGGTTAAACTTAATGGATAACAAGCAGCAGCAAGACAGTACCGAACAACGCATCTTCGATGCAGCGCATGAAACCTTTTTGCACAAAGGTTTGGATGGCGCCAAAATGCAGGAGATTGCCGACCGGGCGGGCATCAACAAAGCCCTGCTGCATTATTATTACCGCACCAAGGAAAAACTCTATGAAGCCGTGGCGCGGGCTATTATCCAAACGGCCGTTCCAAGGGTGCGCGGCGTGCTGGAATCGGAGCTTTCGCTGGAGGAAAAACTGACCCAGTTTGTACATTTTTATATAGATCTGATCCTTAAAAACCCCTACATCCCGCTGTTCATCATTTCGGAAATCAACAAACACCCGGATCATTTTTTTGATAAAATTCTGCCTAAAGAACTGCCAAAGCCGGAACTGATTTTCCGGCAGATTGAATCGGAAGTTGCTGCCGGCCGTATTCGGCCAGTCGACCCCAGGCATTTGATTATCAATGTAGTATCCATGTGCGTATTCCCGTTTTTGGCGCGCCCCATTGCAAGGCTTATTCTGGGCCTGAGCGCTGAGGAAATGCGTGCCATGCTGGAAGCCCGCAAACACGAAATTGTCACTTTTGTCATGGCCTCACTGCGGCCGTGATTTTTTTTGCCCCTGAGTTAACCATTTGGTTAAAGTAAATTTTTCAACCATGCAGTTAAAATTAAAAACCTTACTTCTTTGTTGGCTTATTGCTCCCCTCCTCGTGGAGGCGCAAAGCGCCGACTCGCTCTCGGTGGATGATTGTATCCGCCTGGCCCTCGAATACAGTCCGCAACAACAGCGCATCGGTACAGCCGGGCAAATCCGCGACCTGCAACTCGACAACCTCAGCAGCAACAACCTGCCCCGCATCAGCCTCGGCGCACAGGCTTCCTGGCAAAGTGAGGTGTTCGGCATCCCGGTGGAAAGCCCGCTTTTTAAAGTGCCGGAAGTACCCAAAGATCAGTACAAAGTAACTGCCGATCTCAGCCAGCGCCTCTGGGACGGCCGCCTCAATCGCCACCTTGAAGCGCAGCGCAACAGCGAAGCGCAACTGGTATCGACCCAGGTAGCCGCCGACCTGCAACCCCTGCGCGAACAAGTGGTGGAACTTTATTTTCGCCTGCTGCTGCTTGAGGAAAATGATGCCATTTTTCAGAGTAATATTCGGGAATTGCAGGCCCGCCTCAAACAGGCAGAAGGCGCCGTCCGGGAAGGCACAGCCCTCCGAACAGCTGCCGACCAGGTGCGTATGCAACTCCTGAAAACAGAACAACAGATACTGGCGCTGCGCTCCGACTACAACGCGCTCTCCGGCACGCTCAACCTGTTGCTCGGCCGACCGGCCGAAGCACTGCTGCAACTCCGCCGCAGCCCGACGCCGGTGCTCCCGGCCGACTATGCTGCCAACACGGCGCGGCCCGAATTTGCCCTGCTCCAACAGCAACGCGAAGCCATTGCCATCGGTGAAAAAGTGCTCGACGCCCGCGCACAGCCCCGCGTGGAAGCCTTCTGGCAGGGCGGTCTGGGTCGCCCCAACCCCTTCAACATGTTTGAAACGGGTTTTCAGCCTTTTATGATCGTGGGTTTGCGCGCACAATGGACGCCCTGGGACTGGGGGAACCGCAAGCGCGAACATCAGATCATGGCCCTGCAAGCCAAAAACCTGCAAACCCAGGAGGCCGCACTCCTGCAACGCCTGCAAACCGGCCGCTGGAAAGACTACAGCGAAACGGCCAAATACCTGTATCTTATCGAGCAGGATGATGCCATGATTGCCCTGCAAAGCGACATCCTGCGCCGCGCCGAAGCCCAGGTGCAAAACGGCATTATGACCGAAACCGATTACCTCGCTCAAATGAACCTGCTCAACCAGGCCAGGCTTGCCCGCTCGCTGCACCGCATTCAGGCCGCACAAGCCCAAACGCTCTGGCGCATTCGTTAACCCATGCAATATTTTTCATCCATGATACACTTCAAGCAAATACTCCTTCCGACCACCCTGCTCCTGGCCATCGCCTGCAATAAAACCGCACCCAAATCAGATGCCTACGGTAATTTTGAAGCCGAAGCGCTCATCGTCGGCGCTGAAGCGACCGGCCGCATCACCGCCCTTCGTGTTGAGGAAGGGCAGCTCCTGAAAGCCGGCGAAGTTGTTGGCGCCGTAGATTCCGCCCAACTCCTGTTGCGCCGTGCGCAGTTGCAGGCCAGTATCAAAGCGGTGGCTGCTAAAAGTCCGGCCATTGCCGCTCAATTGGCCGTTTACGACAAGCAAACGGCGGCATTGGCACAGCAAAAAGCAACCCTCGACCGCGAAAAACGCCGGGTGGAAAACCTCCTGAAAAGTGATGCCGCAACCCCCAAACAACTCGACGACCTGAATGCCCAACTCGATGGCCTGCAAAAGCAAATGGCTGTGGTGGAAGAGCAACGCAGCGCGTCCAATGCCACACTTGGCGTCCAGAAAAACGGGTTATTGGCTGAAATTCAGCCTTTGCAGGAACAAATTGCGCAAATTGACGATCAGCTCGCCAAATGCCGCATCGTGAATCCTGTGGAGGGAACTGTACTTGTCACCTACGCCGAAGCCAGCGAAATGACGGCCATCGCCAAGCCCGTGTATAAAATCGCCGACCTGCGCAAAATCATCCTGCGCGCGTACGTGAGCGGCGACCAGCTGGCCAATGTCAAAATCGGGCAGACACTCAAAGTGCTGACCGATGCGCCGGGCGGCGGCTACGCAGAGCGCAGCGGCACCGTCACCTGGATTTCACCCAAAGCTGAATTTACCCCCAAAGTTATTCAGACCAAAGAGGAGCGCGTGAACCTCGTGTATGCCTTTAAAATTGTTGTGGATAATGCCGACGGTACCCTCAAAATCGGGATGCCGGCGGAGGTGAAATTTTAATCATATGCTCTCCATCAGCAATATATCCAAATCCTACGGCGCGATCAAGGCGCTCGACGACATCAGTTTTGAGGTGGCGTCGGGTGAAATTTTTGGTCTGATCGGGCCTGACGGCGCGGGCAAAACTTCGATGTTCCGCATTCTGGCAACCCTGCTGCTGCCCGATCAGGGCGCCGCTAAAATTGCAGGCCTGGATGTGGTGCGCGACTACAAGGCCCTGCGCCACCGCATCGGCTATATGCCCGGGCGATTTTCCTTGTACCAGGACCTGAGTGTGGCCGAGAACCTGGAGTTTTTCGCGGCCGTTTTCGGAACCAGTATTGAAGCCAATTACCAGCTGATTGCGCCTATTTATGATCAGCTGAAACCATTCAAAGACCGGCGCGCCGGCGCTTTGTCGGGCGGGATGAAGCAAAAACTCGCCCTGTGCTGCGCGCTCATCCACAAACCTGATTTGCTGCTGCTCGACGAGCCGGGCACAGGCGTCGATCCTGTGAGCCGCAAGGAATTCTGGGACATGCTGCGGGACTTGCGCGATGGCGGCCTGACCATTCTCGTCAGTACGCCCTACATGGATGAGGCGGCGCTTTGCGACCGCGTCGCCCTGCTTCAGAACGGCCGTATCATGGCGATGGATACGCCGGAAAAAATCACAGCTGCTTTCAGTCGACCCATTTTTGCAGCGCGCAGTGCCGATATGTACCGCCTGATTCAGGATCTGCGGGCCATGCCCGGCGTGGCAGATTGTTACGCTTTTGGCGAATTTGCGCATGCCGTGCTGGATGATCGCAGCTTAAAAAGCAGCGATTTGCTTCAATATTTGCAGGAATGCGGCCATACCGAGGTGCAGGTAAAAAACGCCGAGGCCAACATTGAAGACTGTTTTATTGAATTAATGAAAAAAGAAACGACACATGGATAAAGTGATCGTTTGCGAAAACCTCAGCAAACATTTCGGCCCCTTCAAAGCGGTCGACGACATCAGTTTTGAGGTGAAACGCGGAGAAATTTTCGGTTTCCTGGGTGCCAATGGCGCCGGCAAAACCACGGCGCTCAAGATGCTCACGGGCCTCATCATGCCCACTTCCGGTCGTGCCGAAGTGGCCGGTTTTGATGTGCGCCAAAACCCCGAGGCCGTCAAACGCCGCATCGGCTATATGAGTCAGAAATTCAGCCTGTACGAAGACCTCACGGTGCGAGAAAACATCCGGCTTTTCGGAGGCATTTACGGCCTGAAGCGCGCGGTTATTCTGGAAAAAACGGCGGCCCTTTTATCGGCGCTGGAACTTGAAAACGCTGCCGACCAGCGCGTGAGCGCTCTGCCCCTCGGCTGGCGTCAGAAGTTGTCGTTTTCGGTAGCCCTGCTGCACGAGCCGCAAATTGTATTCCTCGACGAGCCGACCAGCGGCGTGGACCCGCTCACCCGACGCCGGTTCTGGGAACTGATTTACGCAACTGCCGAACAGGGCGTCACCATTATGGTAACCACACACTACATGGACGAAGCCGAATATTGCGGTCGTGTAAGTATGATGGTAGACGGACGTATTGCGGCCTTAGATACACCGCATTTACTCAAAAAACAATTTGATGCCGCCGATATGGATGAGGTTTTCAGAAAAATTGCCCGCCCCGACGACAAGCAAAAAACGCTTAAATCCGGCAAAAAATGAGACATTTCTTCGCATTTATAAAAAAAGAATTCCTGCACATCCTGCGCGACCGCCGCACCCTGATGATTTTGTTCGGCATGCCCGTGGTGCAGGTCTTGCTTTTTGGTTTTGTTTTGAATAACGAAATCAAGAATGCCGCGATCGCGGTGTACGACCCCTCCAAAGACGAAGCCAGTACGGCGCTGGTGGGCAAATTAGTGTCCAGCGGATATTTCCGGCTGGCGCAAAACCTCAAGGGGCCGGAAGAAATGGAAGCGGCATTCCGATCGGGTAAAATTAAAATGGCCGTGGTGTTTCCCAATGAATTTGCCAAAAACGCAGGGCAGCCGGATGCACGTGTACAGCTTATCGGCGATGCAAGCGACCCGAATGCCGCCGTGACACTGCTCAATTACGCCCAGGCCATTGTGGGCGACTGGCAGCAGGAGCGCGCAAAAGCGATCGGGGCGCCCCGCCTGGAAATCATCACGCGCATGCGCTACAATCCGGAGCAAAAAGCGGTGTTCAATTTCGTGCCGGGCGTGATGACGCTTATTTTAATGCTGGTTTCGGCGATGATGACTTCCATTACCATTGCGCGGGAGAAAGAAATGGGTACCATGGAAGTGCTGCTGGTGTCGCCGCTGAAGCCCATTCATATTATTTTGGGCAAAACGACGCCTTATTTGGTGCTGTCGTTTTTTAATGCTCTGGTGGTTGTGTTAATGGGTATGCTGGTGTTTGGGATGCCCTTGCGCGGGAGCGCGGGTTTGCTGGCATTATCGAGTGTGGTGTACATGTTTGTGGCTTTGTCGCTGGGTATTTTTATCAGCACACGGGCGCAAACCCAGCAGGCGGCGATGTTTATGTCGGCCCTGGGTTTGCTGATGCCCACCATGCTGCTTTCCGGCTTCATTTTTCCGCGGGAGAGTATGCCTTTGCCCTTGCAGGTGATCGGCAATGCCATTCCGGCCACCTGGTTCAACCCGATTATCAAAGGGATAATGATTAAAGGCGTCGGGCTGGAAGTATTGTGGAAAAACCTGCTGGTGCTTACGGGTATGGGCCTGGTTTTTCTGGTGCTCAGCCTGCGCAATTTCAAAGACCGTCTTTAAATCAAGATTATGCGTACCGTATTTTTTCTGGTTCAGAAGGAGTTCCTGCAAATTTTCCGCAACAAAACCATGTTGCCGATGATCCTGGTTATGCCGGTATTCCAGACCCTGCTGTTGTCTTTTGCGGCCAACTATGAGGTCAAAAACCTTGCGTTGAGCGTAGTGGACCACGACTTGTCGCCCAGTTCGCGGCAGTTGACCGCCAAATTTGAGGCATCGCCTTATTTTCAATTGCAGGGGCAATACTTTTCGGTCAAAGCTGCCGACGAAGCCATGGCCCGCGAAGAAACCGATATTATTCTGGAGATTCCGGCCAATTACGAGCGCGATTTTATCCGCGAAGGGCAGGCCCAACTCAGCCTGACGGCCAATGCCATCAATGCCAACAAAGCCGGTGTCGGGCTGGCTTACGCCGGTGGTATCGCCGCTTCGGCAATGGATGCGCCGAGCCTGACAGTGGACAATTTGTGGTACAACCCGCGTTTAGACTACAAGGTATTTATGGTGCCGGGTATTTTGGGCGAAATCGTATCGCTCATCATTTGCTTCCTCACCGCGCTCAACATCGTGCGCGAGCGCGAGCTGGGTACCATTGAGCAAATCAACGTTACGCCGGTAAAAAAATGGCAATTTATCCTCGGCAAATTATTGCCCTTCTGGAGCCTGTCGCTGGTAATGATGACGGTGGGATTGACTGCCGGCAAACTCGTTTTCAGCATCCCGATTGAAGGCGACATCTGGCTGATTGCCCTGTACACCATTGCTTTTGCGCCCACCATGCTGGGATTGGGTTTTTTGATCTCCAATTTTGCGCAAACGCAGCAGCAGGCCATGTTCACCGCCTGGTTTTTTATCCTGATTTTTATCCTCATGTGCGGCCTCTTTACGCCGCTTGAAAGTATGCCCGAGTGGGCGCAATGGCTCAATATGCTCAATCCGGTGAAGTATTTCGTGGAATTTATGCGCTTGGTGCTGCTTAAAGGCGCCGGGCTGGCAGAAATCGGAAGCAATATGCTGGCGGTAATCCTTTACGGATTGGTGGTGAACGGACTGGCGGTTTACACCTACAAGAAGCGGATTTAGTGCCAGCTTAAAGTACAAACCTGATTTCCTTTAAATCAAAATAGGCAAAACCATTTTCCGTTTCGAGGGCTAAACGGCCATCGTCGAGCACGCGGCGCAAGGTGGCGGTAAAAATATTTCCTTGCTGATCCATGTAGCGCGCGGGCGTATCGAGCTGGAAAAGCGCCTGCTGATAATCAGCTGCGAGGCTGTGAAAATCGTGCAGCAATTGGGTATATCGCTGAGACAGTGCTTCAAAAAGTATTTCAGCCACTGCCTGGCGCGACAAACTGCCGCCGTAGTGCAGTGCAAGAGCGGTAGGGTTGGGGGCATCGGAGTGAAATTGCGTCTGGTTGACGTTCAGGCCGATGCCCACAATGCTATGACTGATCTGGCTGGCACTCAGGCTGTTCTGAATCAGAATGCCGGCTGTTTTTTGCTTGCCGATATAGATATCATTCGGCCATTTAATGGCGGATGCAGCATCGGGCAGGTAATGTTGCACCGTATCTAATACCGCAAGCGCAGCGCACTGGCTGAGGCGAAAAGCCTGCTGCGGATGCAAAAAAATTGGGTAAAAAATAACACTTAGCGTCAGGTTTTCCGCCGGGGCACTTTCCCAGGAACTGCCAAATTGGCCGCGCCCGGCTGTCTGCCTGTCAGCCCAAACGACCGTACCTTCGTTCGGCCTGCTTTTTGCAATGATTTCGGCAGCATAGTCGTTTGTAGAGCCAAGTTCGTCGAATTGTAATAGAACTTTTCCGATAACGATCGTGTTTAGCATAGCAGCTTTATTGCCACAAAGGTGAAAAATATTCCTGCGAAAACATCAGACACTTGTTTGGAAATTCAACTACTCAAAAGTCCAATCAAGTGCTTGTTTGCACAACTAACGCAAAAAAGTTACCTTTACACCCAAATACGACACAAACAAAATTTTTTACAGCATTTGAGCACCAGCAGCATCTTTCAACGACGTGCCCGTCGCGACGACGGCCTTTCAGAACAACTCAACCAGGCCATCGTGGAAGGCATCCGCGATAAAAAAGGTAAAAATATCGTTCAGTTGGACCTTCGCAACCTCGACGCCCCGGCAGATTTCTTTATCATCTGTGAAGGGGACTCCAACGTACATGTAAAATCAATCTCCGACGGCGTTTACAAACGCGTAAAAGAAGATTTACAAAATACGCCCGTACATACTGAAGGCTCCAGCAATGCCCGCTGGATTCTGATGGATTATTTCACCACGGTGGTACACGTCTTCTATCCGGAAACCCGCGAATTCTATGAAATCGAAAACCTTTGGAGCGATGCCAAAGTGACGGAATTCGGAGAAGTCTAAACCCCAACAGCTTTTTTCCTCTTTTTACGTTTTAAAAAAAATGGAACAAGAACAAAATAGACGCAATCGCCGCGACGATGAAGAGCAACGCCCCCGCCGGGACGATGACTCCAACGACGGCCTGCCGCGCTTTAATTTTACCTGGTTACTCATTCTGATCGCTCTGGCAGCCCTCGGCTTCCAGATGACGCGTATGATCGGGGGCGCCCGAAAAATGGACTACGACAAATTGGCCAAATGGGCCAAAGAAGGCGAAGTTCAGCGCGTAGTCGTCGTGAACAACGATGAAGCCTTTGTGTATATCGTTAAAGATTCGCTTGGTTTTGGCGAGCACAAAGACATCAAACCCGATCAGAAAACCTTCGGCAATCAGGCCCCTCCGCAGTATATCCTGAAAATCGGCAAACCCGAAGTGCTCGAAACCCGCGTTAAGGCCATCAACGAAGCACTGCTCAAGGAAAAGGAAAAACGCCCGCAACTGAATGTGGAGTACGACCCGCGTACCGACTGGTTGTCGACGCTTTTCCCCTACCTCCTCACGCTGCTGCTCTTTGTTGTGCTGTGGATGTTTATCGTCCGCCGCGTGGGTGGTGGAGCAGGTGGCCCCGGCTCTCAGATTTTCAATATCGGCAAATCCAAAGCGACGCTTTTCGACAATAATTCCCGCGTCAATATCACTTTTGCCGATGTGGCCGGTTTGGATGAAGCCAAAGAGGAAGTGATGGAAATTGTAGATTTCCTGAAAAATCCTAAAAAATATACCACCCTCGGCGGTAAAATCCCGAAAGGGGTGCTGCTCGTCGGCCCTCCGGGAACGGGTAAAACCCTGCTTGCCAAAGCGGTTGCCGGCGAAGCCGGTGCGCCCTTCTTCTCCATCTCCGGTTCCGATTTCGTGGAAATGTTTGTCGGTGTAGGCGCTTCGCGCGTACGCGACCTCTTCCGCCAGGCCCGCGAGAAAGCGCCTTGTATCATTTTTATCGATGAAATTGACGCCATCGGTCGCGCCCGCGGCCGCGGCGCCGTTCAGGGCGGCAACGACGAGCGCGAAAACACCCTCAACCAGTTACTGGTGGAAATGGATGGTTTCCCGACCGATAAAGGGGTCATCCTGATGGCCGCAACCAATCGCCCCGACATCCTCGACTCTGCTTTGATGCGCCCGGGTCGCTTCGACCGACAAATTGGTATCGGCCGCCCCGACCTCAACGGCCGCAAGCAAATCTTCGAGGTGCACATGAAAAACATCAAGGTGTCGCCGGAAGTTACCGCGATTACCCTGGCCGAAATGACGCCCGGTTTTGTAGGCGCCGATATTGCCAATGTGTGCAATGAAGCCGCACTGATCGCCGCCCGCCGCGAGAAAAAAGGAATTGATCTCGACGACTTCAACTACGCCCTCGACAAAGTAATCGGCGGCTTGGAGAAAAAGAACAAGATCATCAGCCCTGAAGAAAAACAGATCATCGCTTATCACGAAGCCGGCCACGCCATTTGCGGCTGGTTCCTCGAACACGCCCATCCGCTGGTTAAAGTGACCATTGTACCGCGCGGCTTAGCCGCCCTCGGCTACGCCCAGTACCTGCCCAAGGAGCAATACATCACGCGCAAAGACAAACTGCTCGATGATCTTTGCATGACCCTTGGCGGCCGTGCTGCCGAGTCGGTGGTTTTTGATAAAATCAGCACCGGCGCCCAAAGCGACCTCGATCATATTACCCGTCTTTCCTACGAAATGGTCATTAATTACGGCCTGAGTGAAAAAGTGGGTAATGTCTCCTACTACTCCATGCTCAATGATTCCTTCAACCGTCCGTTCTCCGAACAAACGGCCTGGATCATCGATCAGGAAGTAAAAGACATGATTGAAAAAGAATACAGCCGCGCCAAACAACTCCTGCGCGATCGCCGCAAAGAACTCGACGCCTTGGCCAATGCCCTGCTGGAAAAAGAAGTACTGCACCGCAGCGACCTCGAATCCCTCATCGGTAAACGCCCCTTCGCCGACCCCACACCCGGCGAAAGCGCTTACACCCCCGATGCCGACAGCATGGACCGCAGCCGCGACGAAGACGAATAAGCTGCTGCGCAAATTGGCCAACAGGCACTGATAAGGCCGTCGCACGGATTCCCGATGTTTGTAAAGATTCAAAAACGCCGTTTTTGAGCTTTTGATCCTCGAAAATCCGCACGACGGCCTTTTCTTTTGTCCGCCTTCCTGCTACGAAAAAACTTCCTGCCATGATCCACCTCAACAATGCCGGCGCTGCCCTGCCACCTGCCATCGTAACCGAAACCATGCTGCGTTATCTCCAGACCGAAGCGCAAATGGGCGGCTACGAAACCGCCGATCAGCACCAGTCGGCCGCCGCAGATTTTTACGCCGCCACAGCAACACTGCTGCACACGCAGCCGCGCAACATCGCCTTCGCCGGCAGCGCTACCGACGCCTATGCACGCGCCCTTTGCGCCATCCCCTTCAAAAGCGGCGATATTATCCTGACCACCAACCACGACTACGTTTCCAACCAGATTGCCTTTATGGCCATCCGGAAACGCTACGGCGTTGAAATACATCGCTGCCCCGACTGCCCGGCCGGCGGCTTCGACCCCGAGATCATGCTGGAACGTATCCGCACGCTGCGCCCGCTTGTAGTGGCAGTTACCCATGTACCGACCAACAGCGGACTGGTACAGCCCGTGGAACGCCTCGGAACAGCCTGTCGCGAAAACGGCGCCTGGTATCTTGTTGACGCCTGTCAGTCGGCCGGACAAATCGACCTTGATGTAAGCAAAATTGGCTGCGATTTCCTGACGGCCACCATGCGGAAATACCTGCGCGGACCTCGTGGCGCCGGCTTTTTATTCGCTTCCGACCGCGTGCTGGAAGCCGGATTGGAAATGCCTGTGGCGGATATGTTTGGGGCCAACTGGACCGGCCCCGATACCTATGAAATGCGACCCGATGCCGGGCGTTTTGAGTTCTGGGAGAAATCTTATGCCTTGTTGCTGGGCAGCGCAGCAGCCGTTCGATACGCCTTGCAAATGGGTATGCCCTGGATTGAAAGCCGTGTGACGGAACTGGCGGCCCGCCTGCGTTCGGAACTCAGCGACCTTCCCGGTGTACAGGTGCTCGACCGCGGTGAACGCCGCTGTGGTATTGTAACAGCACACGCGCCGCAGTGGCAAATGCAAGCCCTTTTGCAATATTTAAAGGAAAACGGGGTCAATGCCCGCGCCAGCACCCTCGCTGTCGCACAGATTGATTTCCGGGAAAAACAGGTGGAATGGGCCTTGCGCCTGTCGCCCCATTACTACAATACCGAAGCTGAACTAACTCGGGTCGTCGAACTTTTGCGGCAGTATTAAAGGTTCGGGGTTTGGAGGTTCAGGGTTCGGAGGTTCGGGGTTCGGAGGTTCAGGGTTTGGAGGTTCAGCGCTTCCCTGAGTTTTATTCGGGTCTCTGCCAGCTAATAAGAAATGCACCTCCAAACCCCAAACCCCCAAACCTCCGAACCTCCAAACCTCCAAACCCCGAACCCCGAACAACAATCAGCAATCGAAAATCTAAACTCTTCTCTATCTTCGCAGGTTTAACAAGGTGTTGCAGTGATTGCTGCTGCACGCCGCATTACACACTTGAAACACTGTTTTGTCCAACGCATGAAATATTTACCCGTCTTCCTGTTTGTGCTGCTTTGTCTGAATGCTGCACAAGCCCAACAGCCCGCAAAACCTTCTGCCGCCGACCTGCATCAGCGCATTAAAAAGCTGAATGTATTAGGCTCTGTTTTGTATGTAGCCGCCCACCCGGACGATGAAAACCAGCGTTTCATCAGCTATTGCGCCAACCACAAGCTGTTTGATGTCACCTACCTGTCCCTGACACGTGGTGATGGCGGTCAGAACCTGATTGGCCCGGAAATCCGGGAATTGCTGGGCGTTTTGCGCACGGAAGAACTGCTGATGGCCCGTTCCATTGATGGCGGCAAGCAGCGCTTTTCACGAGCCAATGATTTTGGCTTTTCCAAATCACCCGATGAAACCATGGCGATCTGGAACAAAGACGAGGTATTGTCTGATGTGGTCTGGGCCATTCGGCAAACACAACCGGATGTGATTGTCAACCGCTTTTACCATGATAAAAAATACGATACCCACGGTCACCATACGGCCTCGGCGATGCTGAGTGTGGAAGCTTTTGACCTGGCCGGCAAAAGCGATGCCTATGCCGAACAGTTGAAATACACGCAGGCCTGGCAAGCGCGCCGTATTTTTTTCAATACTTCCTGGTGGTTTTTCGGCAGTCGCGAGAATTTTGAAAAAACCGACAAAAGCAAATTATTTCCCATTGATCTTGGCGTTTTCCTGCCCTTGAAAGGCAAAAGCAATGCAGAGGTGGCCGCCGAAGCGCGCTCCATGCACCGCTGTCAGGGCTTTGGCGCCATGAGTAGTCGCGGCGAAAGCACCGATTGGTTCGACTTCATCAAAGGGGAGCGCCCTGCCACGCAGGATATGTTTGAAGGCATCAATACCACCTGGACCCGCGTGACCGGTGGCGAAAAAATCGGCAAATTGCTGGCCAAAGTGGATGCCAATTTTCGCTCGGATAACCCCGCTGCCTCCGTACCCGACCTGCTCAAGGCGATGGAAATGATCAAAGCACTGCCCGACGGCTATTGGAAGCGCCTGAAGCTGGAGGAAATTAAAACTGCCATTCAGGGCTGCCTCGGCTTGTACCTGGAAGCAACGGCTGCCGAACCCGGCGCAACCTCTGGCCAAATGGTGAAACTGCGCCTGGAAGCAACCAATCAGGCCGGTTCAAATGTGCAACTGAACGCCCTCAGTATTCAGCCCGCCCTCTTTGATACTGTGACCAATCTGACGCTGGCCACCAATAAAGCCATGGTGCTGGAACGCCAGATCCGATTGCCCCTTGAAAGCCCCTTTACCGCGCCTTACTGGTTGCGCGAAAACTTTAACCTCGGTATGTACACTGTGCCCGATCAGGCCATGCGGGGTTTGCCGGAAAGTCCGCGTCAGTTCCGTGTGCGCTGGAACCTCAGTGTGAACGGTACAGCGCTGGAACTGGAAACACCGGTAGCATATAAAATTGAAGAATCGGCCATTGGTGAAGTGTGGCGGCCTTTTGAAGTGTTGCCGCCTGCCTTTGTGGAGTTCGACCAGCCTTCTTATTTGTTTACCGGCAACAAACGCAGCATAACGGTGCGGGTAAAAGCCGGTCGCGACAGCGTCAGCGCCCGGGTATCCGTTCAGGCGCCCGGCAAAGGCTGGGTGAACGCCAGTGGCACGCAAACGGCATTTTTTAAGAAAAAAGGTGAAATTCAAACGTTTAATTTTGAAATTCAGGCTGGTACAGGAGAGGTCAAGCTCGGCGCCTCTGTTGAAGTGGATGGTAAAATTTACACCATGCGGCTCGTGAATGTAGCCTATCCGCATATTCCGCAGCAATCCGTACTGCTGCCCTGCGAAGTACAGGCCGCCCGCGCCGATGTGCAGGTAAAAGCGCCAAATGTGGGCTACTACATGGGCGCCGGCGACGATATTCCGAATGCGCTGCGGCAAATGGGCTGTACCGTGACCATGCTCGAAGAAAAAGACTTTGCGGCTGCCGACAACCTGCGCGCCTTTGATGCCATTGTACTGGGAGTACGCGCCTACAATGCCAAGGAAAATATCGCCTTCCACCAGGCCAAATTGTTTGAATACGTACAGGGCGGCGGCACCCTCGTGACGCAATACAACACCAGTTTTGAACTGTATGCCAACAATGTTGCGCCCTATCCGATGAAACTCGGTCGCGCCCGCGTGACCGACGAAAAGGCCGAAATGCGCCTTACCGATCCGGCTCACCCGGTATTCAACTTCCCGAACAAACTCGGCCCCGCCGATTTTGAAGGCTGGGTACAAGAGCGCGGACTGTATTTCGCCAGCGAATGGGATAAAGCCTTCGCTGCTCCGCTTTCCTGTAACGACCCTGGCGAAAAAGCCAACAGCGGTGGCCTGCTGATAGCGCCTTACGGCAAAGGTCAGTTTGTATACACCGGCCTGTCGTTCTTCCGCCAGTTGCCTTCAGGGGTGCCGGGCGCATATCGTTTGTTTGCCAACATTATTTCTTTGGGCAAAAGTGCCGGCCAGTAAATCGCGCCGGCAAGCGTAGCGCTGTTCGGGCAAGCGGAATCATGCGATTCCGCTTGCCCGAACAAGTGCTTATTGCTCCTGCTCCTTCAGCAAACGCAGGAGCACGCCGTTGGTCCAGCCGAATCCGTCCTGAACGGGATATTCGCCGCCGCCGGCTTCCAGACTGAGGTCTTCCACATTATATTTTTCCAACATTTTTCCGGTGCGCTGATAGACCTTCACGTTGAGGTCTACCCAGCGTTGTTTAACGGTCGCGGCCAAGGCATTGTGCTGGTAGCGGCGCAAACCGGCAATACCCATCCATTGCAGGGGCGCCCAGCCGTTGGGGGCATCCCACTGCTGGCCGGTATGGTTGGGGGTGGTGACGAGGCCGCCGGGGCGTAGAAATTGTTTTTCCACCGTTTTGGCACAGGCGTTGGCCTGCTCCGGTGTGGCCACGCCAAAATAAAGCGCGGCAATCCCGGAGAGGGCATATACGCCGGTTTTTTCACCTGTTTTCCAGTTGTAATCAAAAAACCAGCCTTTGGAGGCATCGTAACAAAGGTTTTGGAGCACTAATTTGCGCTGATTGGCAGCCACGCGATAAGCAGCAGCTTTTTGTTGTCCGGCTTCCGAATATTTCAGGGCATTTTGTGCTTCCCAGGCGTCGGCGAGGGTGTTTTCGAGGTGCATCATCAGGCAATTGAGGTCGACCGGAATAATATCGGTCGTACGGATTTCCCTGAGGTTGTCGGTAGCGCCCCAGCGGCTGCTGAAGTCCCAGCCGGATTCGGCGGCGGCTTTGATGTCGCGGTACAAGGATTCCGGGCTGCGGGCGCCCTGGAGGCTTTGTGCACTTTCGAAGTCTTCGCGCCAGGATTCGGGGCGCGGGGCAGGCTCATCGTCCCAATAGCGGTTGAGCACGATGGATTCGCTCATCCAGACGGCGCGGCGACCGGCGATACTGTCGGGGCCGAGTGTATTGCTGCCATTGTTCCAGTAGGCGTATTCTTTTTCCATTTGCGACAGGTAGCGCAGGTAAGGGGCTTTGTCGGGCGCGCCTTTATAATTGTCTTGTGCGAGTTTTACCATGAGGCTGAAAAAGGGCGGCTGACTACGGGTGAGGTAGTAGGATCGGTTGCCGTTGGGGATATGGCCGTAGGTATCAATGAGGTAGGCGAAATTATCGAGCATATTGTCGATCATATCGAAACGGCCATCAGCGGCCAGGCCCAGCATGGTAAAATAGCTGTCCCAGTAGTAAATTTCGCGAAACCGACCGCCGGGCACGATATAGGATTTGGGGAGGGGCAGGAGGGTGCCGGAGGCCTGTTGGTCGGGCTGTCGGGTGAGTACCGACCACAAGGCGCTTAGGTGGGCTTCGGGGCTTTCATTGAGGTCGCTTTTGTATCCGCTGTTTGGGTTAACGGGCGTATTAAAGTGCTCGGAAACGAAAGCGGCCAGATTAAAATCCGGCTTTTGGGCGGCGGCCTCATATTTTTTTAAAATTTCTTCCGGGGAAAATTTGGGGGTACAATCAGCGAAAGTTTTTCCGTCGGGAAAGATTTTTGCCTGTTGTACGGCGGCGAACAAAGCACCGTATGCTTTATTCGGAAAAATAATATCTTGCGAATTGGCATTTTTGCTGGCGTCGGAATTGTTATTTTGCTTGCATTCGGGCAAAAATAGAAATATTATTCCGAGGCTCAAAAGATGGAGAAAGGTGCGCATGGGCAAACGATTTAGCGAATTTTTTTTGAAGGGCAAAAGTGAAAATCAAAATTCATAAAAAGGGCAAAATTTTTTGAAAAAATCACGATTCGGTTTTTCTACTTTTGCCCCGCACTTTTAAACGCAGAATGTAAAGCAATCCAAAAAAATATTCGGGCCTGAAGTTCCTCATGTCCGATGTTCCACTCCTGAGAGACCCATTTCTTTATTCCTTCATCTGAAACTCAGGTTTCAACCAAATCAAACTGTTCATCTTAACCAATTTTAGTCACATGCGTCATTTAATCTTTTCTACCCTGCTCTCTGTGCTCAGCCTTGGGAGTTTGTTCGCACAACGTGTTTGTCCTTCGCATGACATTCTGCACCAGCAAATGCAGGAAAATCCATTCATGCAGGAAGTGCGCGACCAAATTGAACAACAAACCCGCGATTTTATCCAAAATAGCGGCAACACCCAAAATCGCGTTGTGGTCACCATTCCGGTCGTTGTAAACGTCGTTTGGAATACCACTGCCGAAAACGTTTCTGATGCACAAATCCAGTCTCAGCTCGATGTATTGAACGCCGACTTCCGTCGACTCAATGCCGATGCTTCCAACACCCCTGCTGCTTTCCAGGGTATTTCTGTGGATTGTGAGGTGAATTTCTGCCTCGCTACCCAGGATCCCACCGGCGCAGCAACCACCGGCATTCGTCGCCGCCAAACCACGGTTACCGCCTTTGGTACCAACGACGCCGTTAAATACACGGCTCAGGGCGGTCTCGACATCTGGGATCGCAGCAAATACCTCAATATCTGGGTTTGCGACATCAGCGGCGGCATTCTTGGTTACGCGCAGTTCCCCGGCGGCCCGGCGGCTACCGACGGTGTGGTGATCGACTACCAGTACTTCGGCACTACCGGTACTGCCACCGCGCCTTTCAACCTCGGTCGTACCGCCACCCACGAAGTGGGCCACTGGCTCAATCTCTACCACATCTGGGGCGATGACAATACCTCCTGCACTGGCAGCGACCAGGTTGCCGACACGCCGAACCAGGCCGACGAAAACTATGGCTGCCCCGTTTTCCCGCAAGTAAGCTGTAGCAACGGCCCCAACGGCGATATGTTCATGAACTATATGGACTACACCGACGACGCTTGTATGAATGCCTTCACTGCCGGCCAGAAAAGCCGTGCTCAGGCGCTCTTTGTATCTGGCGGCGCGCGCGCTTCGCTGCTCACTTCACCGGGTTGCCAACCGCCCTCCGGCGGTGGCGGCTGTGCTGTTCCGAGTGGCCTGAGCGCCACTGGCATTACGCAAACCGCAGCTACCCTCAGCTGGGGCGCAGTAAGCGGTGCAACCGCCTACAACCTCCAGTGGAAACTCTCCTCGTCTTCTACCTGGACGACCGTGAGCAACCTGACGGGTACTTCCTACAGCCTCAGCGGCCTGACCGCTAACACCACCTACAACTACCAGGTGCAAACGGTTTGTGGTGCCACTTCCAGCAGCTACTCTGCAGCAGCTTCTTTCACTACACAAAGCTCCAGCAGCTGTACCGACCAGTACGAGACCAATAACACCCGCAACACCGCCAAGGTGATTCCGGTGAACACGAACATTAATATGCAGATCGCTACCAGCTCCGATATCGACTGGCTGCGCTTCTCTAATACCAGCTCCACCCCGCGTATTAAAGTGGATCTGACCAACCTGCCATTCGACTACGATCTGCAATTGTATCGCAACACCACGTTACTGGGTACTTCACAGAATGCAGGTACTACTGCCGAGCAACTCATTGCCAACACCACAACCGTTTCCACATCTTACTACGCTCGCGTTTACGGCTACAACGGCGCCTTCAGCAACAGCCAGTGCTACACCCTGCGTGTAAGCCTCAGCTCCAGCAACTGGCGTACCGACGGCAGCACCGACGGTGATGTAGTGGAAGGTGAAATTCCGGTATTGTTCGAAAATGCAGCATTCGGCATTTTCCCCAACCCGGCCAACAACGAAGTAACGATTGAAGTGCCGATGGATGCTGACCGCGATGTGCAGGTACGCATTGTTGACGGCGCCGGTCGCGTTGCTTTGGAACAAAACCGCGTATTGGGCAAAGGCGATAACCGTATTCAGTTTGATCTGAACCGCCTTGCAAATGGCATGTACTTCGTACAGGTGCGCAATGGCGAGCAGGTAAGTATGCGTAAATTGGTGGTTGCCCACTAATCTGAACGCTTTTTACAGGCCATAAAAAATGAGCCATATCGGGATAATCCTGATATGGCTCATACTTTTTTATGCCTGCCGGATACGATTATAACCAGCGCACCAATCCGAAATCCTGGCGATGGGCCAGCAGCGGATGTTTTGGGAACATGCGGAAGCCGTATTCAAACACGCCGGCTTCCTGCGGTTGAATATCGCAGGAGTATAAGGCAGTGGTGCCTTCGGAACTGCGCAGTTGCAATTCGTGGGTATCCATCAATTCAAGTTCGGTTTCCGAAATGCGGCGGAAGAAAACCAATTCCACGCCAATATCAGATCCATCGAGGTTTTGTACATTCAGCACGATGGTTGCCTGAAAATGATCGCCGAGTGGCAGGGAACGGTTAAAAGTATCAGGCGCGTGCATTTCCAGCAGTTCAATGGCATCCCAGGTATTGCGGACGCGGCTTTTCCAGGCCGTCAGTTCGCGGGCTTTGCTGAAATTATTTTTCAGCATGGGCTGGTTGCGTTTGATGAGTTTGCTGTAATAGCGCGACACATAGTCTTCGAGCATGCGCGTCATCACGAAGTTGGGCGCAATTTCGGCAATGGTCTTTTTGATATGACTTACCCAGCGCTCACTTACGCCATCTGCATTGAGGTCGTAGTAAGCCGGAACAATTTCATTTTCCAGAATATTATAAATGGTTTCGGCGTCCAGTTCGTTTTGCAGGTCGGCATCTTTAAAGGTATCGTGCTCCGGCAATGCCCAGCCTGCGCCGGGACGGTAGCCTTCGCACCACCAGCCGTCGAGTACGGAGAAATTCATTACCCCGTTCATCACGGCCTTCATGCCGCTGGTTCCGCTGGCTTCTTTGGGGCGCGTGGGGTTGTTCAGCCAGATGTCGACACCCTGCACCAACAATTTGGCCATTTCCATACCGTAGTTTTCTAAGAAAATGACTTTTCCTTTGAACAGCGGGTTTTTAGTGGTATTGTAAATGAGGCGGATAAACTCCTGGCCGCCCTTGTCGGCGGGGTGTGCCTTACCGGCAAACAGGAAGATTACCGGCCGATCGCTGTTGTTTACAATTTCAGCGAGGCGCTTTTCATTTGAAAACAGCAGTGTGGCGCGCTTGTAGGTAGCAAAACGGCGTGCAAAGCCGATAACGAGTGCATCATCGCGCAGGGAATTGATAATTTCAAAGGTGTTGCGCGGGTTTTCGCCCCGACGGGTCAGGTCGGTTTGCAGGCTCTGACGCACCCAGTCGAACAGGCGTTTTTTCAGTTTCCGGCGAATATCCATGATGCGCGTAGCCGGTACTTCATTGATTTTTGCCCAAAACTTGTGGTTGCTCTGGTGTTCTTCAAACCCTTTCCCAAATTTCTCGCGGTACAGCTCCAGCCATTCCTGCGCCACCCAGGTGGGAAAGTGTACGCTGTTGGTTACATAACCGACATGGCTTTCCGCGTAGTTGTAGTCGGGGTACAGCTCATTAAACATGTGCTGGCTCACCTCTCCGTGCAAGCGACTTACGCCGTTTACTTCCATACTGGTACGGATGGCGAAATGGCTTACATTAAAGAGTTCGGCCGGGTTGCCGGGATGGATACGGCCCATACCCACGAGTGCTTCCCAGCTGATGTCCAATGCGTAGGTGTACTCGTAAACATATTCGCGCAAGAGCGCTTCGCTAAAGGTATCGTGACCGGCGGGCACCGGCGTATGGGTGGTGAAGAGCTGTGTGGAGCGCACTACTTCGAGGGCTTCGCTGAAGCTCAGGTTGTTTTCCTTGATGTAATGGCGCATGCGTTCCATGCCGAGGAAGGTGGCATGGCCTTCATTCAGGTGGTACACATCGGCGCTGATGCCGATGGCCTGCAGGGCGCGGAAGCCGCCAATGCCCAGAATCAGTTCCTGGCGCAGGCGGTTTTCATTGTCACCGCCATACAGCTGATGCGTTATGGAGCGGTCTTCCCAGCGGTTGTCGTCGATGTCGGTATCCAGCAGGTAAAGCGAGATGCGGCCCACGGGCAGTTCCCAGACTTTGGCCCAGACGGTGCGGCCCGCCAGGTTGACGTGGATTTTGATCCATTCTCCGCGTTTATCGCGTACGGGTTGCAGGGGCAACTGGGTAAATTTTGCGGGTTCCAGCTGATGAATCTGCTCGCCATTGAGGGAGATACCTTGTTGGAAATAGCCATAGCGATAAAGCAGACCCACCGCAACGAGGTTGAAGTTGCGGTCGCTGGCCTCTTTCAGGTAGTCGCCGGCCAATACGCCCAGACCTCCGGAATACAGGCGCACGCTTTGGTGCAGGCCGTATTCCATACAGAAATATGCAACGGAAACTTCTTTTTCCTTCGGTTTTTTGTCGATATAGCTTTTGAAATCGGCATAAACCGTGCGCATTTTGCTCATAAATGCTTTGTTGGAAAGCAATTCATGGCCTTTTTCAATGCCCAGTTCGTCGAGGAAAGCAACGGGGTTGAAATTGCTGGCTTCAAATTTTTCCGGATCAATGGAACGGAACAACTCAATGGCGTCGTGGTTCCAGGACCACCAAAGGTTGTGGGCCAGTTCATAAAGCGGCGAAAGGCCGTCGGGGAGTTTGGGTTCTATAAATATGCGCTTGAGTTTTGCGCCGTTTTGAGTCAGATTGCCGACCATACTTGACATGTCGTTATGGTTAAAAAAAGTTGCCAAAAAGCTGGCGAAACAAGCATTTTGAAGCTTTTGTTTACGTCAAAATACAAGTGCAGCGGCAAAGATAAGGTTTTTCTCTGCCACTTCGTGTAAAAAATACAAAAAGCAGGTATTTCGGCAGCATTAACGCCCGAAATCGTCTTGCAGACGTACAATATCCGATTCATCGGACGGGAAATCGGGGTTGACGTGTTGCCAGATTTCCGCGATCATGCCCCAGCCGTCAAGGCCCACCAATCGGTGGCGTTCGCCTTGCCGGAGTTCAATAATTTCGCCGGGTTCGAGGGTGCGCAGCTCGGTTTCCTCGTCGGTATCGCTGATGACCACACCGGCAACGCCACCTACGAGGCGCCAGATTTCGGCACGACGGAAATGATACTGCCAGGAAAGGCGTTTGTCGGGCGCCACCATCAGAATTTTCGGGCTTAGTTTGGCGAAGCCGCTAAAATCCTCAATGCTCAGGTGTGGAAAATAGGTTTCAATAAATTTGGGGGCCTGTGCCTCATCGAGCACAAAAAAACCGCCCCAGGGGCGTTCGCTGTCGTGTTTTACAATGTCAAGACCCAGCCGCTCCATCTCGGCGCGAACCAGATCAAATACTTGCGCCTTTGGCGCGTTATCGGGAAATGTGAGCATGTGTATCAGCTTTTAACCGGTATTTTGAAAAAGTACAAAATTTTGATAATCAATATTTTGTACTGTATTTTTTCAAAAATACGGTGAATGGTTTAAATTTGGCTGCAAAGATAAACCGGGAATCGTTAAGGAGGGAGCGGATGAATAAAGAAATCGTGACTGCTTGTGTCTTATAAAAAATGTAAAAAAGCCAGCCTTAAAAAACTCTTCGGTTACTCACATTCCATATATTTGCGTGGCAATCAATCCGCCAGCCGGAGGCATTTGGCCATTAAGGGAGTGCATATAGATGCATATAGCTCATACATTTCAATAATAGGGATAAGCCAGCTTTATGAATATAAAAATACTTGGACAAGGTTTTGAGCATGAATCTGCAAATGCAGTTGGACACTATCTCATTAAATTTTTAGGCGACAAAGCGTTTCACACATTTACAGGAATCACTGCTTTTGCGAGCCTTGCAGGTGTCAAAGGACTTTCAAGTCACATTGAGATGGCCAGAGACCATCTGGCAAAGATTACTATCGTTACTGGTGTAGACCAAAAAGGGACTTCAAAAGAAGCTCTTGAAGCGCTCTTGGCTTTAGGTATTGATGCATACATTTTCTATCAGCCATCAGTAACAATTTTTCACCCCAAGATATATTTGTTTGAAGGCAACGATAGATGCGAGTTGATTATTGGTTCATCAAACCTGACGTCACAAGGACTTTTTACAAATATTGAGACTTCATTACATCTTTCACTTAACCGCAGCTCTGATACACATTGGAGTATAGTTGAACAACTTAAAGCCTATTTTAAAGGTATATTTGATCTTTCAGACCCAAATCTTAAAAAAATTTCCAAAGACATCATTGATGATTTAGTTAAGGCTAAAATTGTCCCTACGGAAGATGAGCGAAAAGCTGCACAAGACAAAATGGACAAACCCGAAAAGCATGAAGCGGTAGATTTTATTCTGAAAATATTTCCTAAACGTTTAACAGCTAAAGTTCCTCCTGAGTTTAGAGGAAGAGGAACGAGAAGCACAGTCGTCTCCCCGAAAGCACTTTCCAGGAAAGGGACTCCACGCAAGGAGGCACTTGTCTGGGAGAGTAAAAATTTGACGGAAAGGGATTTAAATATTCCCAGCGCTTCAAATACAAATCCTACAGGTTCTATGTTGTTTAAAAAAGGTCAAATGCAAGGAATAGATCAACGACATCATTTCAGAGAAGTAGTATTTTCTAAGCTCAAATGGGAAAAGGATGCAACCTCTAAACATCCACATCTTGAACGAGCAGTTGCTACTTTTTACATAACTATTGACGGTAAAAGTAAAGGCACTTTTGACCTAGTTCTAACACATAACAGCGATACAGGTAGTCGCTCGTATCAACAGAAAAATTCCATGACTCAGGTTAGTTGGGGTTTCGCAAAAGAACATATAGCAAAACCAGAACTTATCGGAAAGCAAGCGAGACTGTACAAAACGAGGAAAAACAATGTGTTTGTGCTCGAAATCAATTAGTTGTCTGTCTTTGATGAGTTGTTGATAATATTTTTTCAATTTTTTGTTTGAAGAAATGTTTTATAGCCTTATCTTTGGACAAAATCTGTCCAAATCATGATACTTGAGAAAACATTTGGAGAAACCGTCAGGAAACTACGCGACGAAAGGCAACTTCGTTTGCGTGAGGTTGCTGATGCTTTAAAAATAGACATATCAACGTTGGCTAAAATCGAAAAAAACACTCGCAAGCCTACTAAACAGGTCATTGAAAAACTTGCTATGTATTTTAGTGTAAACGAAAAAGACTTGATGGTGGCTTTCATCAGTGATTCAGTTGCATATCAAGTGATGGATGAGGAAGAATTTGCCACAGAAGTTCTTAAAGTGGCAGAACAAAAAGTACAATACTTAAAAACAAAAAAAACATCTTAACATGAAACTGATCACAGAAGCATCCGCAGAGAAGTTAAGAGGTGGCTTTTATACCCCTGAACCAATCGCAGAATTTATTTTGCGTTGGGGTATCAATGGTAGCAGTGATTTTGATATACTTGAGCCAAGCTGTGGTGATGGTGTTTTTTTGGAACAACTCGCAAAAAATAATCTGAATTATAACTCTGTTACAGCAATTGAGCTTGATGAAGCCGAAGCTGCAAAGGCAGAAAAAATTGATCTAAAAAACAAACAAGTTATAAATACTGATTTTCATACATATTGCAATAATACTCATGCAAGATTCAATTTAGTTATTGGGAATCCGCCTTATATTCGGTATCAATTTTTTGACAGGTTACAGCAGATAGAAGCGAGTGACATTTTTATTAAAGCGGGTTTAACCTACTCCAAGCTAACAAATGCCTGGGTTTCTTTTGTTGTGGGTTCTTCGTTGCTGCTTAAAGAAGATGGCGGGAAAATCGGATTTGTTCTACCCGCAGAAATTCTACAGGTTTCTTATGCTCAGCAACTTAGAAAATTCATCGCTCAATTTTACAATAAAATTAACATCGTTTCATTCAAAAAACTTGTATTTCCTGATATTCAGCAGGAAGTTATTCTTCTCTTGTGTGAGAAGAATAATACAGGTGACCACAAAATCGAACATCTTGAACTGCATGATGCAAGTGAATTAAAAAACCTCGATATTTCAAGGCTTAAAAGCCCCTATAAGAAGATTGATTTCAAAAGCAACAAATGGACTTTTTACTTTTTGGAGCAAGAGGAAATTGATTTTTTAGAGAATATTTCAAAAGACAGAAATATTTTTCCGCTTGGAAAATTTGCGAAGGTTGAAGTAGGAATTACAACGGGTTCAAACGAGTATTTTACGGTACCGCTGGAAACTGTTGAAGCATATAGTTTGCATGACTACGCAAAACCGATGGTTGGGAGAAGCGTACAGGTTAACAGCGTAATTTTTACACAAAACGATTGGGAAAAAAACAAAAACTCGTCAGCTAGAGCACATTTACTTACATTCCCTGATCGCAATAACTTAAAAGAAAAAAATGGCGCAGTACAGTATATAGAATATGGCGAAAGTTTAGGTATACACAAAGGTTATAAAACAGGCATACGGGATGATTGGTTTGTTGTTCCATCATTGAAAATTTCAGATGCATTGTTCATTCGAAGGAATAATCTATATCCAAAATTGATAATTAATCAAGCAAGGGCATATTCCACGGATACGATGCATCGTGTTTTTCTAAAATCAAGTACAAACTTAGAAGCATTTACTGCTAGTTACTATAATTCGCTTTCGTTGGCTTTTACAGAAGTTTGTGGAAGAAGTCATGGTGGAGGGGTTTTAGAGCTTATGCCAAATGAGGCGGAGAGGGTTTTACTTCCTTATCATAAAGGAAATGAAGCCCTGCTTCCTGAAATAGACAAACTAATCCGTAGTAAAACGGATATCGAGGAAGTTTTAAAGATGACTAATCAGGTCATTTTAAAAGAGTCTTTTGGTTTAACTCAAAAAGAAATTAAACTTGCTCACACAATTTGGAAAAAACTTTCTGAACGAAGATTGAATCGTAGTAAATAAAGGATATGTATAGAATTCTATGCTTCACTCCTTAACCAACTGCTTCAACAAAGGACTTACTCGCGCAATGCGCTCCGCATGCCAGTCTGCTGCCTGACCGATATTCCTGGCAGTTGCTTTCTCCGGTCCAGCCTTCACTAATTCCAGCAATTTTTGTCGCTCCGGGCCACCAAAACGACTGAATACCCGCCGCAACAAGGGCAGGCTCTCTTTGAAATCTGCGGCCTGCAACTGTCCCACCCACTCATACACCACTTGCCAGAGCATCTGGTAATGCAAGAGTAAAATGCCGCTGCCGCTGAGGAAACCGTCGAGCCAGTTGGCCGCTTCCAGCGGGGTGTAGCCCGCCGACCAGCGATAACCCATTTGCAGGGCGATTTCTTCGGCGGGAATTTGTTTTTTATCAAAGAGCAAGCGCAGGGCCAGACCGGCCAGCAAGGGCGCCGAGCCGGGTTGTTCGTAAAGCTGGTAAAGCGCCTGTTGCCAGTCTTGTTCGTATTGCGCATTTTCAATCAGCCCCAGGGCTTTGTTGAAGGCAAAAATGACTTTCCGGAGTTGCTCCGCCTGTTCTTCGTCGAGGTGTACGCAGGCTGAAGGCAACAGCAGACAGGTGCGCGGCACTAATTCCTCCAGAATTTGCTGCAAACTATCCACGTCTAAGCGCCGGGCGGCGCCATAACGCAGGGTTTCCACCAAGGGCAGTACGGCGGCGGCCATCGACCATACGTCGGTTGCCAGGGCAGCGCTTTCGCGCAGGCGCGCGAGCAGGGCCGGCACTGCGGCCGGCAGATCGGCGCGCAGGCTCTGGCCCAGCAGCCCGACCAGTTCAGGAAGTTGCGCCAGCTCCTGACCGCGTGCCAGGCTTGCCGTAAGTGCCGCTTCGTAAACGGTGTTGCCCCATTTTCCGGCTTCAATGAGGTTTAATTCATAATCGGGCAGCCAGCGCAGGCTCCAGTTTTCATGAAAACTGCCTTGTTTGCCCTCACCGCGCTCTAAAGCCTGTGCCCAGGGAATACCCAGCAGGAGGATGCGGTGAAACAAGACGCTTTTGCGCAAATGGGCATCCTGACGCAAATCAAGCGCAATGTGCTGCGCGCCGGGCTTGAGTTCGAGGCGGCATTGGCGCACCGCAGCTTCAAAATCTGCTTTTAACGGCGGCGCAGGTAAATGCGCCGGAATACTGCCGAGTACATCACCGATAACCAGCTGTTCGTCAATGAGTTGCAATTGCAACTCGCTGCCGCCGCAAAGTACGCTGACCGCTGCTTCGCGCAGTTCTTCAATGCCCGGAAGGGCCAAGTGGCGCAGGGCAGCGAGTTGTTCGGCCAATCGGGTGGCCTCAATGATATGTGCCGATGATATTTCCAGGTCTTTTTCCCGCAATAGTCGGGCGGCATGGCTGAGCCAGCGCGCAGTCGCTTCGGCACTGTCTCCTTTGCGCAGCAGGCAGTCGAACAGCACCCGATACCAGGCCGGGGCCAATACGCCGGCGCCGTATCCTTTTTGTTTGGCGAGGCGCTCAAACGACCAGGGGATCCAGACGGCCTCGGTTTTTACCTTTTTTAGCCCTTTCAGCACAGCGGCATCGGCGCTCGCCTTGATGCGCGGCGTGGCTTCTAATGCAGGCGTATGCCAGGCGCCGCAAACCACGGCAATTTTTCCAAAACCCTCTTTTTCTGCCGCGCGGATACACTGGCGCATATACGCTTCGCGGCGCAGGGTTTCGGCGCTCTCGGCGATGCTTTTGCTTTCCCGAAGGGCCTGCATTAATTCCAGTACGACGCCAAAACTGCCGCCCGAACCATGCAAAGCGCCCGGCCCTTCGATGGCGGCTTCCCACCAGCGCTCGGGGTCGGCATAACCAGCCAAAGCTGCAATGGTGGAAAAAGGATCCTGCATTTCCGGCACTTCGCCACTTGCATTTTCTTCAAACAATTCCGGTGCTTCGGGCATTTGCTCGCTGAGCACAAAATTGAAACTCATCGGCAAATCCATGAAGCGAAGCGGAATTTTCTGCTGTAATGCAAATTGAATGGCTTGCCATTCAGGAGAAAATTCGGCAAAAGGAAAAAAGCTGGCCTGTGAAAAATTCTTTGGATTGTATACCAACATCGCTACCGGCGGCACAAAACCGGGGTCGGCCGCTACCGACAACAATGCCTCCGCATCGCTTGGGCCTTCTATCAGAATCAGGTCGGGCGGATCAAGTTGCAAGACTTGCAACAGGCTTTTGGCCGAGCCAGGCCCGTGGTGCCGGATGCCGTATAATTGAAGTGTTGCAGGCATTTTATTTCCGGAAAGGCGAATGATCAAGATGGTCGTTAATCATCAATCGGGCGTAATACAAACCCAGGTAAACACTGAGTGCCCCGAGCACCGTCAGCCAGGCCGACATTTCCTGAATAATCAGAAAATCATAAATCCCATGCAGTACAAAAGGAATCAAAAAACCTTTGGCCATTAAAGCAAAACGGCTGCCCACCCGGAAACGGGCCTTACCGATATAATAACCCATAACGATGCTGAAGACCAAATGCGCCGGCACGGCAGTAAGGGAGCGCACCAACACAGTTTCCAGTCCGAAGCGGTCGGCATAAGCGAGGTTTTCCACCGTCGCAAATCCCATGCCCACCATCACGGCGTATACGATACCGTCCATGGGTTCATTAAAAAAGCGGTAGGGAAATGCCCCGAGCAATAATGCCCCGAATTTGAACAGTTCTTCATTGGCGGCCACCACGCCGAAAGCCAGCAGCAGGGTAGTGGCAAAATTTTTATGCTGCGGATAAAACACTTCTATAAACCAACGCTCAATATTGATGGCCGGCAAGGTTGCCAGCGCGCCGAGCAAAAGGCAAAGCAACAATGGCCACAAGCCCTCCCGTTCGTAACGGTCGACCCGAAAGATCAGCCAGCAGAGTAGCAGGCCCGGCACGACGGCGGCGATATTGGTGAGCATCTGTTGCATTATGGCGCCTGAAAAAGTATACAATCGGCCACAAAACCGGCCAATGCGGCGGCGCTTTGCGTGGTGTTTTCATACATGCCCATGTGGCCGACTTCCGGCCAGACTTTCACTTCCACCCGGGCAGCTTTGAGGGCGCTGCGCAGGCCGTCTTCGAGGGGAATGAGGTTGTCCTGACTGCCCAGCAGCATTTGCAAGGGCATTTGCAGGTTTTCCAGAACGGCGTGTCGGTCGGGGCGTTGTATCATGGCCTTCAGGGCATCTGTGATGCCTTCGGCGCTTTGCCGGCGGCCGTTGGCGATCAGGCCCTCTAAGATGTCGGGATAAGTGTTTGCAAATGCGGGGGCAAACAGGTTGGGAAATAACTGCGCCACATAAAGGTCTTTTTTACCTTGTTGCAGCAATTCAATGGCGCGTCGGCGCCCTTCGATGCGTTCTGCACTGTCGGGATAGGGATGCGAATGAAACAGCGACAAACCAGCGAGCAAATGCGGATGCCGCTCGGCAAGCGCCAGTCCGACATACCCGCCCAGCGAATGACCGCAACAGGCTACGGGTGGCAGGCTGAGGGTTTCGAGGAGTTCGGCGATGGCGTCGGCCCAGGCTTCGAGCGTTGCTTCGACGGAGCGTTCGGAAGCGCCGAAACCGGGGAGGTCTGCCACAAGGACGTATTGTTCTTCGAGCAGCGGGATGAGGGTTGCCCACACGGAGCTGTCTTCACAAAAGCCGTGCAGCAGCAGCAGGGGCGGGTTGCGCGGCGTGCCGTAAGCCTGGAATGCGAGGGTTTGCCCGGCGCGGGTGCGGATGGTTTGCATAGTCTTAGTGCGGTTCAGGGCGCGTCTTGCGCTTCGTCATTTGTTTTTTCAAGGATCCGGAAAGTAAACGCGTATTCGTTTTTTTCATCGGGCAAATGCGCTTCGCGGAAGGTTTCCTGCCATTCGGCAAAATCAATTTCCGGAAAAAATACATCGCCCTCCGTATCCAGTTCCACCTCGGTAAGGTAGAGTTTATCCCACAATTCCTGGCTCTCGCGGTAAATCATTCCGCCGCCGATGATAAAAGCCTCCGTCTCCCCATTGTCGAACGCAATGCCAAGCGCTTCCTCCAGGTCGCGGGCAATCACCACGCCTTCGGCTACAAAAAACGGATCGCGGGTGATCACGATATTCGTGCGTTTGGGCAATGGGCGGCCGATACTCCGAAAGCTGTTCCGGCCCATAATCACATGGTGGTTCAGCGTGCAACGCTTGAACCAGGCCAGGTCGGCCGGCAAATACCAGGGAATCTGATTGTCTTTGCCGATAACATTGTTTTTGGCGACGGCGACGATGGCGGATACAAGCATTATTTTGTAACGATGAACGATGAGTGATGAACGATGAGTGATGAGTGGGGGCTTATACTTTTTCAAGGATTGCGGCTACCAATCGGCGGAGTTTTGGCTCGGCTTCCCTGGCAACGGCGATGACGTCTTCCAGACTGGTTTCTTTAATGGCCGAAGGCGGGTAAGACACATTGGCCACCATCGATAGCATGGCCACCGGCAGTTCCATGTGTTTGGCCACCAGGGCTTCGGGTACGGAGGACATGCCGGTGCAATCGGAGCCTAAGCGGTGCAGCATTTCATATTCCGCCGGGGTTTCCAGGTTGGGGCCTTGCAGTACGCTGTATACGCCTTCAAAAGCACGGATGCCCATTGCTTTGGCAGCATCCAAGGCAATGCGGCGCATGTTTTTGTCGTAGGTATGCAGCATGTCCGGAAAACGCGGACCGAGGCGCTCGTCGTTGGGGCCGCGCAAAGGGTGTTCGGGTAGCAGGTTGATATGGTCGCGCACCACCACAATATCGCCACCCTGCAAATGCGGGTTTACGCCGCCGGAGGCGTTGGTGATGATGAGCCGTTCGATACCGAGGTAACGCATGACGCGCACCGGAAAGGTGATCTGCTGCATCGTCCAGCCTTCATAGTAGTGAAAGCGGCCGGCCATGACCACTAAGGGATGCTTGCCCAGAAGGCCGAAGACCAATTTACCCTTGTGGCTTTCCACAGTACTGCGGGCAAAATGCGGAATTTCGGTATACGGGATTTCCGCGAGCACCTGCAGGTCGTCGGTGAAATTCCCCAATCCGGTGCCGAGAATAACGCCGCTGCGCGGCTGAAAGTCGGTTTGGCTGCGGATATATGCGACGGCTTCTTGTATTTGTTCGTACATAACGTATTGCGAAGCTTCGCTTCGCAAATTTGTACGGCGAAACTTTGTTTCGCCGATGATGAGGAGTAATGGTAGCTGTACTGTACGAAGCAAAGCTTCGCTGTACTGATACGAAGCAAAGCTTCGCTGTACGGCTGCGAAGCGGAGCTTCGCACTACAGTTTGCCGCCGAACGCGAGGTCGCCGGCATCGCCGAGGCCAGGTACGATGTAGGATTTTGCGGTCAGTTCTTCATCCAGGGCGCCGACCCATACTTTGGCCCGCGGACTGTGTCGGCGGATGGCCTCTACACCAGCAGAAGCGCCGATAATACCGGCTATATGAATTTGAGCCGGTGTGCCAAAGCGCAGCAAATGATCCAGCGCCAGCTTTACGGAGCTGCCGGTGGCGAGCATCGGATCGCAGAGAATCAGCACGGCGCCTTCCAGATCGGGCGCTGCCACATAATCCAGCTGAACATCAAGGGTGCCGTCCTTGTGTTCGCGTCGGTAAGCCGCCACAAAAGCATTGTCGGCATCGTCAAAATAATTCAGCATACCCTGATGAAAAGGCAGGCCGGCGCGCAGAATTGTAGCCAGTACAATCCGTTGCGCGGGCAGGGGAATGGCGGCACTGCCCAGTGGCGTCTCTACGGTCTGCGTTACGTAAGGCAGGGCTTTGGAAATTTCGTAGGCTAAGATTTCCCCGATGCGCTCCATGTTCCGGCGGAAGCGCAGACGGTCTTGCTGCTTGTTTACATCGCGCAGTTCGGCGAGGAAGGCATTGGCAATGGTCGGATGGTCGCTAAGGTTGAAAAGCATAATCTGTAGGCAGTTGATAGGAGGCAGGGCTATTGTAAGAAATCAATGTTTCTTTTCAATCCTGCAAATTTCGTTCGTTTTACCGCAGATTTTTTAAACACACGTTGAAAAACTTCTTCGGTAATTTCCATCCATTCGTGCCGCCGGAGTTGTAAAAGATCCGGGTGCGGCTCAAAAGCCGGTTCCTGGTGTTTTTGTGCAAAACGATTCCAGGGACAAACTTCCTGACATACGTCGCAACCAAACATCCAGTTGTCCATTTTACCTTTAAATTCCGTCGGCAGGGCATCTTTTAATTCGATGGTAAGATAGGAAATACATTTGCTTGCATCCAAAAAATATCCTTGCGGACTAATGGCCTCGGTCGGACAAGCCTCAATGCAACGTCGGCAAGTGCCGCAATGATCGCGGATGGGGTCGTCATAAATTAAGGGCAGGTCGCAAATAATTTCCGCCAGAAAAAACCAGGAGCCGCGACGCGGATTAATCGTCAGGGTGTTTTTTCCATTCCAGCCCAAACCGGCCCGACGTGCCCATTCGCGCTCCATCACAGGTGCACTGTCAACGAAACAACGGCCGTCGACGGCGCCGATTTCAGTGCGTATAAATTCCAGCAAAGCTTGCAGGCGCTCCTTGATGACGAGGTGATAATCCTGCCCGTAGGCGTACTGACTGATTTTCGGAGCTTCCGGATCTTCCTGTTTTTGAGGGTTGTGGTAGGTATAGGTCAGGCAAATGAGCGATTTGGCGCCCGGCACCAGCAGGCGGGGATCTACCCGCATATCGAAGTTGCGGGCCATGTATTCCATTTTTCCGTGCGCCTGTTGATGCAGCCAGGCCTCTAATTTCCGCGCTTCGTCGTCGAGGCGTTCGGCGCGGGCAAAGCCGGTAAATTCAAAACCCAGGCGCTGCGCTTCGCGTCGGATGAGGTCGGTATGGCGTTCCTGGCTCGACATGGGTCAGAGGAGGCGTTTTACACTGCTGCTTGCCTGTAAAGCGGGTGCGTTGGGGTCTATGTTTTCCAGCAGCAGGATGCCGGGTGTTTTCCCGACCTCAAAACTGCCGAGCGTATCGTCGAACCCCAATGCCTGCGCGCCATTGAGCGTTGCCCACTGCAACAGCGTTTCAAAAGGCACAAAACTCTGGAAACGAGTGATGGTTTTGAGTTCTTCCAGAATGCTGAGCTGCCAGTTGGAAGTCAGGCTGTCGGTGCCAACGGTCATGCGGGCGCCGGCATCTATAAAATGCTGGTAACGCGGCAGGCGGTTTTCGATGTAGAGGTTGGCATTGGGGCAGGTGGCCCAGTACACCTGATCGCTCCAGGCATGGGCGGCAGCAATTTCCGTTGGTGTGGTCAGCGTGTTATGGACAAAAAGCGTTTTGTCGGCCGGATCGAGGTGTTGCATGGCATAGTAAATGGAACTTTTGCCCGTAGGCACAAAATGATCCATACCGATGCCAAAACCTTGGTAAAATCCGGGTATTTCGCCGGATTTATCCATAAAAAGCGCGTTCTCCGAAGGTGTTTCCTGGTTGTGGATGCTGATGGTCAGGTGTCGGCCGGCATTGTATTCCCGGATGCGTCGAAACAGGGCCGGACTGACCGAATAGGGTGCATGCGGGCTGAGGTTCTGGTTGCTACCCGGCACTTGTGGCGCCTGTTCCAGCACGGCCGTCCAGTCCTGCATGGCTTTTTCAGTGCCATTTTCCTGAAAAAAATCAAAGAGTTCCACAAACGTATAATAGCGCAAATGGCCTTTGGCCTTCGCGGCAAACGTGTCGGTGGTATTGGAAATATCGCCAACCGCCACAATGCCGTTTTCCAGCATTTGCGCTTCGGCGCGGCGCACGGCGTCGGCAATCTGCCCGGCATCGGCCTGTCGCCTGGTGACAACGCCTTTAATAAAATGAATAAGGCCGGTGCCGGTATCCACTTTGCCCAGCATGTGCGACAGTTCGAGGTGGCAATGTGTATTGACAAAACCCGGTACAAGCACGCCCTGGTAATGGTCTATGGAGGCCGGATCGTGTTGTTCGGGTAAATCAACCGATAAAATTTTGCCGTAGTTGTCGGCAACCACTACCCCGTTGCGGATGGGAGCGTCATGAATGGGAAAAACCCAGTCGGCAGAGAATTTGTGCATGCGTACCATTTAAATTGTGCGGGGCAAATTTTAGGAAAAATACCTTGCCGGGCAACCATTATTTTAATGTGCCCGTTTGAATAGGATTAACAAGCGCCATATCTGCAAAAACTGCGCTATATTTTTACCTTTGCCTTGTGAATCGTCTTGTCATCACCATATTACTTTTTCCCTTCCTGCTCAGCAGTTTGCTGCCGCAGGCACTAAAAGACGATTTTGAGCTGATTCCGGAACTGATCCAACACTATCACGAACACCTCCGCAGCGACCCGGCTACCACAATTACCAAATTCCTCCGGCTACACTACGGCCAGGGTTATGCCCAGCACCGCGCTGCGCATGAACACGACAAATTACCTTTTAAATGCGGCGACCACAAGCACGAGGCCCTGAGCGCTTCTGTGTTTGCCTTGGAGCCGATTCCCTGCGCCATCCCCTCTTTTCAATGGCCTTCCCCTGTTTGCAGGCGCAGTACTTTTCCTGATGTCGCGCTCTTTTTTAGCGCACCCGTTTTCGACATTTGGCAACCGCCCAAATGTATGCGTACCGCATAGCGCAGCCGAATATTGTAAATTTATTGATGCAATTGATTTTCAAGAACTTACAAGTAGATAAGTTTTAAAAATCTGCTTGCTGCGCTACCCTTTTTCACCCTTTTTTTAATTTGCCAACCGGCATTTTTGCGCTTCCGATGCTTTGCGTCGCAGGCACTTCCCTTTGTACTATGTTGCAACGAATCATTCATTTATCCATAAAAAACAAACCCTTGGTGCTGTTGGGCACGCTCGCGCTGGCGCTTTGGGGCATTTACGCCTTTACGAGGCTGCCGATTGATACCATTCCGGATATCACCAACAACCAGGCGCAGGTGCTGACGGTTTGCCCGACGCTGGCAACGCAGGAGGTAGAGCAATTCATCACTACCCCCATCGAAAATGCCGCGCGTACTACCCCCGGCGTGATTGAGCTGCGCTCCATCAGCCGTTTCGGCCTGAGCGTGGTAACGGTTGTTTTTCGCGATGATATCGACATTTATTTAGCGCGCCAACTGCTCAACGAACGCCTGCGGCAGGCCACAGACGAAATTCCGCAAGGTTTCGGCACGCCCGAACTGGCGCCGATCAGCACCGGCCTCGGTGAAATCCTGCACTACCGCATCGAACCGAAACCCGGTTATGAACACCGCTACACAGCCATGCAATTGCGGGAAATGCAAGACTGGATCGTCAAACGCCGCCTTGCGGGCACACCCGGCGTGGTGGAGGTCAACAGTTTTGGCGGTTACCTCAAGCAGTACGAAGTTGCCCTGCAACCCGAGCGCCTGCGCGCCCTCGGGGTCAGCGTAACCGACGTGCATGAGGCCCTGCAAAGTGCCAATGAAAACACCGGCGGCGCTTACATCGAGAAAAACAGCCAATCGTATTTTATCCGCAGCGAAGGCTTGACCAAATCGCTTGAGGATATTGGAAAAATCGTCGTGCGCGGCGGCGTTGCTCCCTTGCGCATCGCCGATCTGGGAACCGTACGCCTTGGATCGGCGCCCCGCTACGGCGCCGTCAGCCACAACGCTGAGGGCGAAATTGTGCTGGGTATCGTGATGATGCTGAAAGGTGAAAACGCCGCAGCAGTGGTGACCAGGGTCAAAGAACGCCTGAAGGAAATTGAACCTTCCCTGCCGGAAGGCGTGCAAATCACCACCTTTCTCGACCGCGAAAAATTAGTAGACCGCACCATCAGCACCGTAGAGCAAAACCTCATTGAAGGCGCGCTGATTGTCATTTTTATCCTGACGCTTTTCCTCGGCAACATGCGGGCCGGACTGCTCATCGCCTCCGTTATTCCGCTGGCCATGCTGTTTGCCATCGGCATGATGCAACTCACCGGTGTGAGCGCCAACCTGATGTCGCTCGGCGCCATTGATTTTGGCTTGATTGTCGACGGCGCGGTGATCCTCGTGGAAGCCACGTTGCATTACCTGCATCATTTGCGACAAGGGCAGCGGCTCTCGCAAACCGAAATGGATGAAGAGGTGGAAACCGCTTCTTCCAAGATCATCCGTTCTTCGGTTTTTGGCGTGGCCATTATCTTATTGGTATACCTGCCGATTTTATCGCTCACCGGCGTGGAAGGGAAAATGTTCAAGCCGATGGCCGAAACGGTCTCTTATGCGCTGATTGGCGCTTTGCTGTTGTCGCTGACCTATGTACCGGCCATGTCGGCATTGGTGATCAGCAAAAAAATACGGCACGACGAGACCTTTTCCGACAAACTTATCCGCGTTTTGCAGCGCACTTATGCGCCCGCACTGGGTTTTGCCCTGGCAAAACCGCGCATGATGGTGTTCAGCGCTGTGTTGGCGCTTGCGGTTTCGGTAGTGCTGTTCACGCGGCTGGGCGGCGAATTTATTCCTGTGCTGGACGAGGGCGATATTATGATGCACGGATTTTGCCGCCCCGGCACTTCGCTCACCCAAACACTGGAAAGCCATCGGCTGGCACAAAAAGTAATTTTGGAAAATTTTCCCGATGAAGTAGATCAGGTCATTTCAAAAATCGGCACAGCGGAAATTCCCACCGACCCCATGGCGCCTGAAACGGCCGATAATTTGATTTTGTTAAAAGACAAAAAACTTTGGAAAAAGACAAAATCCAAGGCGGAGCTGGTGGCCATGATTGAAGAAAAAGTGACCCAGGTACCCGGTATGGCCTATGAATTTACACAGCCCATCAAAATGCGTTTTGATGAAATGATGACCGGCGTACGCAGCGACATTGCCGTAAAAATATTTGGCGACAACCTCGACTCACTCGCCCGCATCGGTCACCGCGTAGAAAATATATTGGGCAATGTAGAGGGTCTCGTGGACCTTAAAGTGGAACAAATAGAAGGCCTGCCACAAATTTCCGTACAATATGATTACGGAAAAATTGCCCGTCATGGCCTCCATGTGCGCGACCTGAATACCACCTTGCGCGCTGCATTTGCCGGTGAAAACGCCGGGGTGATTTTTGAAGATGAACGCCGTTTCGACCTCGTGCTGCGCTTCGACAGCAGCGCCCGCGCCGATCTTGCTGATGTGCGCCGGCTGCCCGTGGCCCTGCCCTCCGGCCAACTGATTCCGCTGAGCGAAGTGGCAGATGTAGATTTCCGGCTTGGCGCTGCACAGATCAGCCGCGACGACGGCCGTCGCCGCATCGTGGTGAGTGCCAACGTGCGTGGCCGCGACGTGGAAAGCGCCATCGTTGATGTGCAAAAAGCAATGGATGCACAACTGAAGCTGCCCACTGGTTATTATTCAAAGTACGGCGGACAGTTTGAAAACCTGCAAGCGGCCAAGGCCCGCCTCGGCATTGCGGTGCCGGCAGCCCTGATTCTTATTTTTATCCTGCTCTTTTTTACCTTCAACAGCCTGCGCGAAAGCCTGCTCATTTTTACCGCCATTCCACTATCGGCCATTGGCGGAGTGCTGGCGCTGGTTGCCCGCGATATGCCTTTCTCCATTTCTGCGGGTGTGGGCTTTATCGCGCTGTTCGGGGTGGCTGTGCTGAATGGCATTGTTTTAATTTCCTACTTCAAGCAATTGGAACAAGAGGGCGTTGAGGACATCGACGAACGCATACGACGCGGCGCATTGGTGCGCCTGCGCCCGGTACTCATGACTGCTGCAGTGGCCTCGCTCGGCTTTTTGCCCATGGCGATTTCAAGCGGCGCCGGAGCGGAAGTGCAGCGCCCTCTGGCAACGGTGGTCATCGGCGGCCTGCTGAGCGCAACGGTGTTGACCCTGGTTGTCCTGCCGGCACTTTACAAGCTCAATCACAAATGGGGCAAAAAGGGCTGATTCGTATTTGCAGAAAAACCTGCGGGGAAAATTCTGCCAAATCCGCTGTCCTGGATTTTTTAAACGCAGCGATAAAGGGCATACTTGCCGCGTCGTTGCCAAAAACAGTGTTCAGATGAATCGAATTATCAAAATTTCAATACAATATATGTTGCTGCTGGGCTTTGTGGGCGCGCTACAGGCGCAAACGATTCTCAGCGAAAAAGCGGCCATAGCGCTGGCTTTACAAAACCATCCGGCTGTTCAGGCAAGCGAACTGGAGGTAAAGCGTCAGCAAACCCTGCGTGGTGCGGCTGCGAGTTGGGATCCGGCGCAAATTTACCAGAACACCACCGCCGACCCTGATTTGGGTATGTTCGGTACGGTGGCCCTGGGGATTCAGCAAAATTTCCCTTCGGCGCGACAAACGGCCGCCACACGCGCCCGTTTTGACCGGCTCGCGCAGGTGGCGCAGGCGCGCGGCAAACTCACCCGCCGTGAAATCACGCGTCAGGTGCGGGAAATTTATCAGCACCTGAGCTACCTGAACAGCAAAACCATGCTGCTCAACCGGCTCGACAGCCTGTATAACCGAACGGCTGCCATGGGTGCAGAACGTTATCAGCGCGGAGACGCCGACCTGGCCGAAAAACTGTCCATTGAAAATCAGGCACAGCGCATTCGGTTAGAAAAAGAAACCGTTGGCCACGAAATCGCCTTCGATCAGGTGGTGCTGGGGCAATTGCTCGGACTGGGCGGCTCCGTACAGCCCCTCGTGGAACCCCTGCAGTACCGTTCGTTTTCGCTGGCCGACACTGCCTTGTTGTCGCGCTCGGCCCGCGCATTGGTCAGCAGCAGCTTGGTCGACCTCGCCCGCGCCGACGAGTACATGGAGCGCAGCAAAAAACGCCCTACCATCTCTGCGGCCGCTTACGGTCAATACCTCGCCAACGGCCTTGTTTATCCCGGATGGCAGGTAGGCGTTAATGTGCCGCTGGCCCGAAAAAGCCTGCAAAAGCAGGTTGAAGCGGCCGCCTTGGCAACCAATACGGCCGAAGCGGAGTACCGCAACCAACTCCTGAACCAGGCTTCCGAAATGGCTCACTTGCTGCACGAGCAGGAAAAATACGACATCCTGATCGCCTATTACAACGAAAAAGGCCGGGTGCTGTCTGCCGAACTGCTGCGCAATGCAGAGCTCAATTACCGCCTCGGCGAACGCGATTACACCGATTTCGTGCGCGCCGCCAACCAGGCCGCCGGCATCGAAATGGAATACCTGGAAAATTTGTACCAGCTCAACCTGACCGTACTGGCTTTGCAGGCCATTACTGAGCAATAAGGGGCGCATTTTTTTTCACAAAAAATAAAAAAACACATATGTTCAAGCATAAAATTTCAATCGCAGCAATCGCATTAAGCCTTTTCGCCGGCAGCTGCGGCAGCAACGAAAATACCCCTCAGCCAGAAGCCGCAACACCGCATGAACACGCAGACGGCCATATTATGGTGACGCAGGAAAAACTGCGCAACGGCGGGGTGGAATTGGGCGCCATCAGCGAGCAGCGCATCGCACAAACCATGCTGTTGAACGGCAATATCGCCCTGCACCCCGAACATACGGCTCAGGTGAGCGCCAGCAGCGACGGCGTGGTAGAGCAAATTCTGGTAGCCCTGAATGCTTCGGTACAAAAAGGACAGGCCGTGGCCCGCATCCGCAAGGCGGATCTGCTGGATTTGCAGCAGCAATTCCTCGAACTGAATGATCGCCTGCCCTTGCTGCAAAGCGAATACGAGCGCTACAAGGGTTTGCAAAGCGCCGATGCAACCGCTGCCAAAAACCTGCAACGCGCCGAATCGGAATGGCGCAGCGCACAAACCACCAAACAGGTACTGGCTGCCAAATTGCGCCAATACCAGATCAATCCGGATCAACTGCGCGCCGACAACCTGAGCACCGCCCTCACGCTGTATGCGCCGGTGAGCGGTGTGGTAACGGCCATCAGCAGTAACGTGGGTGCTGCCGTTCAGCTGGGTACTCCCATTTGCGCCATCGCCGATCTGAGCCAGGTACATGCCGATTTTTGGGTGTATGAGCAGGATTTGGGTAAAATTAAAAATGGGCAGCAAGCCTCCATACGCCTGAGCGCGGGTGGACAGGAAAGTACGCCGGCTCAGGTATACGCCATTGACCCGGTACTGGATGCCGAAAAACGCGCTGCGCGTATTCATACCCGTCTGAGCAGCCGCCCGGCTGGTCTGACCGTCGGTGCTTATGCAGAAGCGCAGGTCGCTTTAGCCGACAACAGCCCTGCGCCCGCCGTTCCGGACGCAGCCATCGTCCGCGAAGGCGAAGCCGAATTTATTTTTGTTGTAGAAAAAGAAAGCGCAGATGGCATCGAATTCACCAAAGTATCCGTTATTCGCAGTGGCGCAGCCAATGGATTTGTTGCCATTCGCCCCCAAACACCCCTGCCGGCGGGCGCAAAGGTTGTGCTGAAAGGTGCTTATTACGTTTCTGCCGAAGGCGCAGAAATCGGAGACGAACACTGATTTAACGATGAACGATGAACTATGAACGATGAATTTTAATGATGAACGATGAATGATGAGCGATGAATAATTAAAACCGGGTGTCATGCTTCGCTTCGCTACTAATGAACCACGATTCCGGGATTGATTTTAATATCTGAAAATCAATCAATTAGTATTGAAGCCTATCAGCGGAATAGGAAATGAAGTTTGTCCGGATCTTAAACTCCGAAGATCAATTTCCCGCAGAATTCGCAGATTGACACGCCCTAATGGTTCATTTCCGGTTTGGTGGCCGGGTCCGGCTGGTTGCCTCAGCATGACCCCGGTTTTAATTATTCATCGCTCCAAATCATTCATCATTCATCATTCATCGTTCATCATTCATCGTTTATCGTTCATACTTCATCGTTCTAAAACGTTTATCGTTATAAAACATGGATTACCATAAACTTGTATTTGCGGTGGTGCGCCGGATTCCGGCCGGGCGACTGACGAATTATGGCGCCATTGCAGACTTTCTGGCCCTGGGCTCATCAAGAATGGTGGGATGGGCGCTGAACAATTGTTCCCTGGGCGACGGTATTCCGGCGCATCGGGTGCTCAACCGAAAGGGCGAGTTGAGCGGGCGCCTGCACTTCGGGCCGGGCGTGATGCAAAAACTGCTGGAAGCCGAAGGCGTGGAGGTGATAGACGATCGCGCGGTGGATTTCAAGGCCCGCTTCTGGGATCCTGTTATCGAATTGGGCGACGATTTTGAGCCTTGAACCACACCTGCCGTAAAGGAATACACAAATCAATAAAACGGAAACAAACATGAAATTACCCAGTTTTTCAGCCATTACAGCCGGTGTTGTCAACATTGCACGGCGTTTTCCGCTGCCCATTTTATCGGCACTGATTGGCGTTGTGGCCTTGTGGTTGGTGATTGATATTCAGTCCAATCATGCCTATACCGATGCCAAACGCGATATGGCCGATCAGTGGGTTCGGGTGTTTATGGTTTGTTTGCTGGGTTTGTCGGCTCTGAGCGGCGCGGTGCTGTTTTCGGAGTCCCGGAACTGGCCGGCGCGGTTTCACTGGGGATTGCAGGGGGTGATTGTTTTGGCCTTGTGCGGCTATGGCTGGGTACTCAATCCGGGAGATCCTTTGTTTGAAGACATACAGTTGCCGCGCTACATGGCTTTACTGGCTGTGGCCCATTTATGGGTAGCGGTTGCGCCTTACCTGAACAACTTTTCGGTGGCCGATTTTTGGGAGTATAACAAGCGTTTGTTCGTAAATTTGGTCATTGGCGGGTTTTATACCCTCGTCTTGTTTATTGGTATATCGGCGGCGATTCTTGCAGCAGACAACCTGTTTGATATTCAATTCAGGGATACAATTTATCCCAAGCTGTTTATCTGCCTGGCCGGTATTTTCAATACGGTATATTTTTTAAATCAGGTACCGCGTCGGTTTGAGTTTGAAGAAGGTAGTTTTACGCTGGCATTCAAGATTTTATGCAAATATATTTTCATCCCCATCGTCATCCTGTATTTCCTGATTTTATACGCATATGCCGGTAAAATTCTCATTTCCTGGAATTTGCCCAAAGGTTGGGTCAGTTCTTTGGTGATCGGATTTTCCGCAGCGGGAATTCTCACGTACCTGCTCAATTATCGCCTTCCAGCCTTTGATGACAGCGCCATTGTACGGCTGTATCACCGTTGGTTCTGGCCGGCCGTGATGCCGCTCACCATTTTGCTTTTTGTGGGTGTGGGTCGCCGTTTGGCCGATTACGGCGTGACGGAGCCGCGTTTTCTCATTGCGCACACAGGCATCTGGCTTTCGCTGAGTTGTATTTATTTTTTCCTGACGAAAGGCAACAACATCAAATTTATCCCCATTTCCCTGATGTTTTTTATCCTTTCCTATGCTTTCGGGCCGTTTAATGCCTTTGCGGTGTCAAAAGACAACCAGACAAGGCATCTGCGCGACCTGTTTGAAAGCAGCGGCCATTTTGAAGCAGGCAAACTCAAGTCCCTTGAAGCAAAAGTGGATTCCGCAACGTACAGTATGATGGAAAGCAAATTGCAATACCTCGAATACCGCAACGCGCTGGATGGTGTGCAAGCCTGGCTGCCGCTGCCGATAGACAGTATTCAGGTGGACAAAAACAAATACCCGGGCAAAACAGAGCGCATTCTGAATTTTCTAAAAATAGAAAGCCAAAAGCCGGAGCGCCGGGCCGGCAATCAATATGTGAATATTGTGCCGCCAAACAACGGATTATCAGTTAGCGGCTACGATCAATTCCATGAAATTGCCCTGTACGCGCCGGAGCAATATGATACGGGCGTAGACAGCAGCGCGCTGTTTACCATCAACCGCCAAAAGACACACCTGATGCGTTATAAATTGGAAAATGGCAGGCGCCTGCTCATAGACAGCATTGATGTGCAGCCCTATTTATCCAAAATTCATCAAAAAGAAAACGCCGATGAAGTGGTTGACAGCAGCGCCGCAACTTTTGTTGCCAATCAGGCCGACGGACGTATCTTGCTGTTTACCAAAAACTTAACCTACCAACTGCACAAAGACACCTTCCAACTGAACGAATGGCACGGCTGGATGTTTATTGATTTTAAATGAGGAATTTTGAAAAATAGCGTAAATTCGCTGCTCGAAAATTTAAAGTCAAAAAGCACACGACCTGGCATTTCTATTTTTCGCGTCGCCAGACCTTCCAGGTTTTAAAACCTGGAAGGTCTGAATCCGTTTCGGAAAAAGAATGTCTGGTTAGTGTGGTTAAAAAAGCTCTAACAGCATGCAAGAGGCCTATATCATCAGTGGATACCGCAGCGCGGTCGGTAAAGCCGGCAAAGGAAGTTTCAAAGGCGTTCGTCCCGACGACCTGGCGATAGACGTGATCCGTCACCTGCTCGCCCAAACGCCGCAACTCGATCCCAAACTTGTCGACGACCTCATTGTGGGTTGCGCCAACCCGGAAGGCGAACAGGGCCTCCAGATTGGCCGCCTGATCGCCACCCGCGCACTCGGCAAAGAAGTGCCGGGCATGACCGTCAACCGCTACTGCGCTTCGGGCCTCGAAACCATCAGTATTGCCGTAGCAAAAATCCGTGCAGGCATGGGCGAATGTTATATCGCCGGCGGCGCGGAAAGCATGTCGCTTATTCCCATGACGGGCTACAAGCTGGCGCCCAACTACAATATTGCCGCCCAAACACCCGATTACCTCGTGGGTATGGGCCTCACCGCCGAAGCGGTAGCCGGCAAATGGAACATCAGCCGCGAAGCCGCCGACGAATTTTCTGTGCGCAGCCACCAACGCGCTGCCGCTGCCATTGATGCCGGCAAATTCAAAGACGACATCGTGCCCATCAATGTCACCGAAGTATGGGTAGAAAATGATAAACGCCGCGAACGCAGCTTTACGGTGGATACCGACGAAGGGGTACGCCGCGAAACCACGGCGGAAGGATTGGCAAAACTGCGCCCGGCATTCGCCCAGGGCGGCGTTGTGACGGCCGGTAATGCTTCTCAAACTTCCGACGGCGCCGCTTTTGTGCTCGTGATGTCGGAGCGCATGATGAAATCGCTAGGCCTTGAGCCGATTGCGCGCCTCGTTTCCTGCGCAGTCGCCGGCGTTGAGCCGCTGTATATGGGTATCGGCCCTTGCGCCGCCATCCCCAAAGCGCTCAAACAAGCGAATATGAAACTCGACGATATTCAGGCCATCGAACTCAATGAAGCCTTCGGCGCCCAGGCGCTGGCGGTAATTCAGGAAGCCGGCCTGAACCCCGATATTGTGAATGTCAATGGCGGGGCTATTGCCCTCGGACACCCGCTCGGCTGTACCGGCGCCAAACTGACCGTACAAATCATCAATGAAATGCGCCGCAGCAACCAACGCTACGGTATGGTCACCGCCTGCGTCGGCGGCGGACAAGGCATCGCTGGGATTATTGAACGGTTATCGTGAACAGTGATCAGTCAACAGTGAGCAGTCAACAGTTATCAGGGTTGTCATGCTGAACGGAGTGAAGCATCTGGCCGGGAGAGCGCAGAAAGCTTGGCTTTGTGATCACCCCTGGCCAGATGCTTCACTCCGTTCAGCATGACAACCCTGATAACTGTTAACTGCTAACTGATAACTGTTGACTGATAACTGCTAACTGATCAATGCGCTTGTAGCCAGTTGTTGCCCACGCCGGTTTCGACCAGGATTGGCACTTGAAGGTTGGGGAGTGCGTTGCTCATCTTCTCTTTAACGAGGGCAGTTAATACTTCCAGCTCGTCTTTGGGCACGTCGAAAACCAATTCATCGTGCACTTGCAGGATCATTTTGGATTGCAAGCCTTTTTCCTCCATCGCCTGATGGAGATTGATCATCGCTACTTTAATTAAATCTGCTGCCGTGCCCTGAATGGGCGAATTGATGGCCATGCGCTCGGCCATGCTGCGTTGCATGCCGTTGCGGGAGTTGATGTCGCGCAGGTAGCGACGCCGACCCAGCAGGGTTTTGACGTAGCCGTTTTCGCGGGCATATTCTACAATCTCATCCATGTAGCGTTTCAGGCCGCTGTACTCGCGGAAGTAGCTGTCAATGATGTCTTTGGCTTCCGTGCGTTTGATGCCCAATTGGCTGCTCAGGTTGCTGGCGCCCGCCCCGTAAATGATACTGAAATTGACGGTTTTGGCGGCGCGGCGCTGCTCGGGCGTGACGGCTTCCAGCGCCACGCCAAATACTTTGGCGGCGGTAGCGAGGTGAATATCCACCCCTTTCTGGAATGCTTCCAGCATGGCGGTTTCTTTACTGATTTCGGCGATCAGGCGCAGTTCAATCTGGGAGTAGTCGGCCGAGAGCAGTACGTGGTTTTCATCGCGCGGGATAAACGCCTCGCGCACCTTGCGGCCCTCCGCCGTTTTGATGGGGATATTTTGCAGGTTGGGGTTTTGGCTGCTCAGGCGGCCCGTGGCGGCAATGGTCTGATTGAAGGACGAATGCACGCGGCCGGTACGCGGATTAACCATCGTGGGCAGCGCATCCACATACGTTGATTTGAGCTTCATCAGGCCGCGGTGGGCCAGAATATCGGCGCAAATGGGATATTGTTCGGCCAGTTCGCTGAGAATTTCCTCGTCGGTAGAGTACTGGCCGCTTTTCATTTTTTTACCCGGATAGGGAATTTTCAAGCGCTCGAATAGCACTTCGCCGACTTGCTTGGGGCTGGCGACGTTGAAGGTCAGGTCGGTGGCATCCAGTACTTTTTTCTCCAATGCGGCAATCTGACCGGCCAGTTCTGCGGAGTATTCCTTTAAAAAATCGGGGTCAATACGCACCCCGGCCGATTCTACTGCCGCGAGCACCTTGACCAGTGGCGTTTCAACGGTTTCAAATAATTGCACCACTTCTTCGCCGCTTGCTTCGAGTCTGGGCTTCAAAATTTCAAACAACTGAAAGGTAATATCGGCGTCTTCGGCGGCGTATTCCTTGATTTGTTCGAGCGGCACATCGCGCATATTGCCTTGTGCAGCGCCTTTTTTACCAATTAATTCTTCAATTTTGACGGGTTGATAGCTGAGCAGGGTTTCTGCGAGGTAGTTCATGTTGTGGCGCATGTCGGGCTCCAGCAGGTAGTGGGCAATCATGGTGTCCCAGTATGCGCCGCGCAGTTCCACCGCATAATTTTTTAAAACAATGGCATCGTATTTCAGGTTTTGCCCGACTTTCACGATGTTTTCGTTTTCAAAAAACGGCCGGAAGCGCTCCACCACTTCGCGGGCGGCGGCAGGGTCGGCAGGCACGGGCACATACCAGGCTTCTCCGGCGCTGATGGCGAATGAGAAACCTACCAGATCGGCCTGTGTGGCGTCGAGGGCGGTGGTTTCGGAGTCGTAGCAAACTGCTTTAGCGGCCTGGAGTTTTTCGAGCAGCGCTGTTTGTTCGGCAATGGTTTCCGCGACGTGGTATTGGTGGGGCGTGTTGTGGATATTGCGGGTAGCGCGGGCCATTTCCGACACCGGTGCGTTGGCATCGGGCGCGTAGCCTTCTTCGTCGCCGAAGAGCGAGCCTTGGCGACTATCGCCGTTTGATTTGGAGGGGGCTTTGGCGGCAGGAGCAGCACCGGCAGGCGGGGAGGCCAGCGGGTGTTTGAGGATGGCTTCGGCGAGGGAGCGGAACTCCAGCTCGCGGAAGATTTCGACCAATGCTTCGCGGTTGAAGGGTTCTATTTCAAAAGCTTTATCTTCAAACTGCACCTCCGGCACATTGATTTCGATGGCGGCCAGCCATTTGGAGAGTGTGGCTTTATCGGCGTGGTTGCGTACAATTTCCTGTTGTTTGCCTTTGAGTTTGTCGGCGTTGGCCAGCAGGTTTTCCACGTTATCAAACTCTGCGAGTAGTTTGGCGGCCGTTTTTTCGCCGATACCGGGCAGGCCGGGGATGTTGTCGACGGCATCGCCCATGAGGCCGAGCATATCCACCACCTGATCTACGCGTTGGATGCCCCAGCGTTCGCAGACCTCCTTTGGTCCCCATATTTCCACCTCATTACCCTGGCGGCCGGGTTTGTATAGGAAGATGTTGTCTTCCACCAGTTGTCCGTAATCTTTATCCGGCGTAACCATATAAACCTCATAGCCGGTGTGGCCGGCTTGTTTGGCGAGCGTACCGATTACATCGTCGGCCTCGTAATTGGGCACAATGAGCACCGGAATATTCATTGCTTCGATGATGCGGCGCACCCAGGGGATGCCGAAACTGATGTCTTCGGGCTGCGATTCGCGGTTGGCCTTGTAGTCTTCAAACTTTTCATGCCGGAAGGTGCCGGTTGGCGGGTCGAATACCACGGCGAGGTGGGTAGGTTTTTCATTTTGGATCAAATCCCAAAGGGTGCGCATAAAACCCTGAATGGCCGAAACATTCCAGCCTTTGGAGTTTAACAGCGGGCGGGTGATGAAGGCAAAATGCGCCCGGTAAATCAGGGCATGGCCATCGAGCAGGAAAAGTTTTTTCGACATATATATAGTGGTGTTTGAGTGTTTTTGAGTTTTCGAGTGTTTTAGTGTTTTAGTGTTTTAGTGTTTTAGGGAGGGGCGGTGGCAAAGGTAAGTGCATTCACAACAGCCTGGCATTTTCTTTTCCCGCAGATTTCGCGGCAATCCGCTAAATCTGCGGGAAATAAATCTACTGCGGGCAGGGTAAGTCTCCAACGCACTAAAACACCTAAACACAAAAACACTTAAACGCTTAGTTCGCTGATTTTCAGCAAATTAAAATTTAAATGAAATTTTTTATTGGCAAAAATACAAAAAAAGTTTGCACATAAAAACATTTTGTTTAATTTTGCCTTCGCTTTCGTCAAATTGTTGCGGATAAATACACGCAAGCTGTGAAAAGCATTTAATTTGGCGCGCAAATTCACACCACACATTCACTTCACACATTTCTGAAAACTTAACTAACAGCACCTCTATCATGTCAACTGAAAAAGAAAACAAACTCAAAACGCTGCAAGCCACCATTGAGCGGCTCGACAAAACCTACGGAAAAGGTACGATCATGCGCCTTGGCGACAAGCAGGCCATCGAGGTTGACGTCATTTCTACCGGCTCCATCGGCCTGGATGTAGCGTTGGGTTGTAATGGCTTTCCTAAAGGTCGTATCATTGAGATTTACGGCCCTGAATCTTCCGGTAAAACCACACTGGCCATTCACGCCGTCGCGGAATGTCAGAAAAAAGGCGGCATTGCCGCTATTATTGACGCCGAGCACGCTTTCGACCGCTTTTATGCCGAAGCGCTGGGTGTAGATGTCAATAACCTGCTCATCAGCCAGCCCGACAACGGGGAGCAGGCGCTCGAAATTGCTGAGAACCTCATTCGCTCCGGCGCCGTGGATATTCTGGTTATTGACTCTGTAGCGGCACTTGTACCGCGTTCTGAAATTGAAGGCGAAATGGGCGACTCCAAAATGGGCCTTCAAGCCCGTCTGATGAGCCAGGCCATGCGCAAACTCACGGCCAACATCGGCCGTACCGGCTGCTGCTGTATCTTCATCAACCAGTTGCGCGAAAAAATCGGTGTGATGTTCGGTAACCCCGAAACCACTACCGGTGGTAACGCCCTTAAGTTCTATGCTTCCGTGCGGCTCGATATTCGCAAAAGTGGTGCAGCCCTTAAGGATAAAGACGGCAACGTTGTGGGCAATCAGGTAAAAGTGAAAGTAGTAAAAAACAAGCTTGCGCCGCCCTTCCGTGTTGCATCTTTCGATATTGTTTTCGGAGAAGGTATTTCCAAAGCCGGCGAACTCGTGGACCTCGGTTCCGACTTCGAGATCATCCAGAAAAGTGGCGCCTGGTATAGCTACAACGGCGCTAAAATTGCCCAGGGCCGCGACTCTGCCAAGCAATTTATGCACGATAACCCCGAAGTGGCCCAGGAAATTGAAGCTAAAATCAAGGAAAAGGCTCATGCTGCACCAGTCAACACACGCTCGCGCGCAGTGGCTGTTGAAGATGACGCCGACGACGCAGAATAAGCGCTAAAAAATACACAGGGATAGCCCGATAACAACGGCGCCGGTCTGAGTTTTCAGGCCGGCGCTTGTTTTTGTGATCCTTCCCAACAGCAATCGCAAATCATATAATGATGTATTACTGATTGAGCCAGTGCAGGCCCGGTCCGAGGAAGTAGAATACCAGGGCCAGGAACAGGATGGCAATGATGGTGCCGCCCATGCCGCTGCTTTGCTGCTCATATTCCTCATGGCGGCCGTGAGGCCCCGCTTGCTGCTGCGGCCCGTGATAGGGATGGTGATAATCCGGATATTGCGGCGGATAAGGCGTGTGGTGTTGTGGCGGTGGGTAGGGGCCACCGCCGTAAGGAGGCCGATGCCCGTATGGATGATACGGATCATGCTGCCAGTATTGGTCTTGCGGATGATAGTACCGATGCTGGTTTTGCGAGAATTTGAGGGCCACAAACAGCACCACCACTGCGGCGGCCAGGATGAGAATGATGATAGTCGTCATTGTGTTTTGTATGTTTGATTTGAACGTATGCCTGATTTATTTTTTCCGGAGTTCGAGTGTGAACTCGTCCTCGTCGTAGTGAGTATTCCTTGCATCAATTTGGTACCCATTCACCTGTTGATTGGTTCGGTGTTGGTTTGAAGTGGTTTGCGGAAGGAGATTTTGCTTGCCCATGCGGTTTATATTTTTGGCTGTTAAAGTCGCTTGCATGTTTAATTATACATAAATCCTGTGCCGAAAGACAAAACTGCTGAAAATCAGCAACTTGCATAATTTACTTATTAGCAATCCGAAATAAATTCGTAAGATACAGCTTAGAATTCGCCTTTTGCGGGCTGTAAAGGCCGGGGTCCGGGTTATGCCTGTCAAAACGACGGACAGGCCACATTAACGGTTATTTGTCAGCTATCTTGCAGAAACTCTACCCCTCAAAAGGTATTGCTAATGGATAAACAACTACTTTTACATCTTCTTTTACTCTCCGTTTACATATTCCGCCTTTGACATAATCCTCCGCGCTTACACTCCTCTCTAATCTTTAGTTTAAGACGATAATCCTTTAATCGGCTCCGGTTCGCTCCGGAGCGCTTACACACCATGCGTATGACCGTTGCGGCATACATAACATTATCCCGCGCGCAGGCGAATAGCTGCATGATTTATCAGTTTTGGATTCCCCGGACGGGTTAGCCCCCCGTTTGTTTTCATTCATTAACCATATTTTTCTCACATGAAAAGTTTTACCCATTACTCCATTGAGACAGTCTCACGTCTCCTGGCGTACAACCGATCAGCTGGCTTGCGGCAGTTTTTGCCTGCATTGTTGGCTATGTTTTTGGGCGGTGTGTCGGCAGATGCACAGCCGTTTAATCAAGTGGCCCTACCGGGCAGCCTGAGTGGCTCCTGGGGTGTTCGCGTTGCGCCGGTCTTTGTAGATATTGACGGCAACGGCACCCTTGATTTGTTTATTGGCCGCAATACAGGCACGGTTCGTTATCTGCGCAACACCGGTACTAACACCACGCCTAATTTTGTTGAACAGACAGGAACTGCCAATCCCCTGAATGCGGTAGCGGTTGGCTCTAATGCCAAACCTGCTTTTGTAGACATTGACGGCGATGGCGACAAAGACTGTTTTGTTGGCGCCAACAACGGTAACATTTATTTTTACCGGAATACAGGCTCTGCTGTTGCGCCGGCTTTTTCGCTTCAAATTGGCGCTGCCAATCCTTTTGATGGCGTTGATGTAGGCACCAATTCGGCCCCTGCTTTTGGAGATACGGATTCAGACGGCGACTTTGACTGCGTTATCGGTCGCAGTAACAATACTGGTTCGATTTTGTACTTCCGCAATGAGGGAGACCCCTCCAGCGCGGATTTTGCACAAAAAACAGGTGCTTACAATCCTTGCAACAATACCCTTTTTGCATCAATTGAGGGCAACCCGTTTAATAATGCCAACATTCCCAATGCTGTTCCTGCTTTTATTAATTTTGACGGTGACCAAGACAGTGATTTGCTTTTCGGCAGAACTGATGGAGATTTTTCTTTCTACTCAGGAACACTCAATGTATGTTCTCCCACACTCCAGCAATCAACATTTGCCCTCTCTTCACTTTCCAATCTGGCAGATGTAGGCAGCAGTAGCACTGATTTCTCTACGCCTGCTTTTGGTGACCTGGATGGCGATGGCGACATGGATTTACTGGTAGGTCGTGCGGATGGTAATTTTACCTATTTCGAAAATGGCTCCTGCACGACCGTGCCCACCTTTGGTTCTGCATGCAATACCAGCATTGCACGTACCCTGGATGCGAATGGGCAGTATGCACTTGTGCTCTCTGATGTGTTCAGCGGTACAGCTACCGCAACTTCTGCTTGTACCTCTAACTCCATCACACCGACCATCACACCAAGTGTACTGACCTGCTCCAATGCTGGCCAGGCCACTACTGTGACGGTAACGGCAACCGACCCCTCCAATGGTCGCTCCGCAACATGCACCGTTTCGGTAACTGTAAGCGATAATGCTGCCCCGGTAATCAGTAACCCGAGTAATTGCGGCACTTATTTTATTAACCTGAATGCTTCCGGTAATGGCACCTTCGGTACCGTTACGCCTGCCAGCATTAGCGGTTTGAGTGCTACGGATAACTGTACCGTTAACTGGACGGTGATGAGCCAACCCAGCCCAAGCTTTATCTTTAACTGCTCTAATGTTGGCACCACGCCTTACACGATCAACCTGCGTGCCAGCGATAACGCCGGTAACTCGGCTACCTGCACGGCCAGTGTTGTGGTACGCGATGTAACAGCACCGGTACCACCGGCATCGCTGGCGCCAGTTAACCTGACCTATTGCGGCAGCCCTTTCGCTTATAATACGCCTGCACCTCCTGCTACTGCTTTTAATGGCACAGATGTTTGCAATGGCCCAATTGTACCCGTTGGCAGCCCCTCCTCGATCAATATTACGGGAACAGGCACCCATACGATCACATGGACTTACACTGACGCCAGCGGCAATACCGCTACACGCACGCAGTCGATTATTGTGACAGCCAATCCGGCGCCTTTTGCTGGCATGTCTTGTCCGGCAAATATTACGGTTTATGCCGATAATACCTGCACGGCAAGCGCTACCTGGATTGCTCCGGTGTTTCAGGATTGCACCGGCGATTTCAACCCGCCGTCACAAGGCAGCCTGATCAATTCCCACAACTCGGGCGCTACATTTACCCTTGCAAATTCGCCGCATACAGTAACCTATCTGGCTACGGATGCAGCCGGCAATTCCAGCATGTGTAACTTTACAGTTACCGTTTCAGACAATACCGCACCTGTAATTAGCGGTTCGCCGTCGAGCATTAATCCGGTTGTACAAGCACAAGCACAAAACGTTTGTGGCCGCGTTGTAACCTGGGGTAACCCGACCGGCTTTACCGCAACGGATGCCTGTTCCGGCCCGGTAAGCTTTGTAACAGAAGTAGTACGTACCAGTGTGCCCAGCGGCCCGACAAACTATCAGTCCGGCGCTACTTTTGACTATGGTACATACACAATCACCTATTATGCACAGGATAGCCGCAGCAATCGGGTTGCAGTCACTTCTGCCGTTGTTGTGGTATCTGATGGTCAGGTGCCTTCCGTTACCTGCCCGTCGAATCAAGTGACGACTACCGCGCCTGGTCGCTGCAATGCAGACTTCCTGATTTTCACGCCTTCTGGTGCGCAGGTAGCTGATAACTGCCCGGGTGCAGTTGTAAGCGGCCCGTTTGAAAGCAGCATTCCATTGAATGCTTCACCTGTCAATTTCGGTCCGAATTACTACCGCTTATCCCGCGGTATGCATACGATTAACTTCTTCGTTACGGATAACCAGGGGCTTAGCAATGCCTGTACGTTCACGGTTGCTGTAAATGATGAAGAAAAGCCAGTACTGAGCGATTGTCCGGCCAATCAAACCCTTACCCTGATGAGTACTTGTACGGCTACCATCAGCTGGGACAACCCGATTGTGGAAGACAATTGTACCGGTATTACCGGACTGAACAATAATACACCGTATTATGAAATCAGCGGTGGTTCTTTGAGCAGCCCGAGTACTGCAACATTTGTTATCGATAACGACCCGCCATTTACAGCATCCGCTGTGCTGGGTGAGGGCCTGCACACTGTAAGGTATTATGTGACCGACAACAGTGGTAATACGGGCACTTGCTCCTTTACCCTGACTGTCCGTGATGATGTTGCGCCAATCTTTACCAATTGCCCTAACGGATTAGGTGTGGCACAATCGGTAACGACCTCTGCCGGTGTATGTGGCTACACCCTTACGATGAGCTCTTTCAGCACAGATCTTGCACGTGATATCAGCATGGGTTGTACAGAAGGCACCCTGAGTTTCCGTCGTTTGCCGAACAATACACCGGTAGCATTGAATTCTGATCTGCCTATTGGTGTACACACGCTCATGGCTGTGGCGACCGACTACTCTGGCAACTCTTCTACCTGCCAGTTCTCCGTAAGTGTTTCTGATGTTACTGCTCCGACCGTGAGCAATTGCCCAAGCAGCGTAACACTGAATACAATTGCCGGCCAGTGCTATGCACTGCCGAGCTGGACTATTCCGTCTTTCAGCGATCCCTGCGGTATGGCAACCACAACGGTAACCTGGACCAATCCGTCGAGCGTAACGCAGAACCTGCTTGCCGGCTCACAACTGCCCAAAGGCGTTAACTTCATCAGCTATGTTGGCCGCGATATTTATCAAAACCCGGCATTCTGTTCTTTCCCGGTAACAGTTGTGGATAATCAGGCGCCGGTAATCAGCGCATGTCCAAACGTGACAGTTTCTACCGGCACTACCAATTGTGATGCCACTGTTGGCTCACTTAGCGCCAATGACAACTGCGACGGTAGCCTGAGCGTTGCACCGACAAACTCGACGGTGGGCTTGGCGCCCGGTACTTATTCCCGTACCTATATAGCTACCGATGCCGCCGGCAATTCGTCCGTATGTACCCGCACCATCACAGTAGTGGATAATGCAGGCCCTGAAATGACCTGTCCGACTAACCGTACCGTGAATGCTACTTCGGGTTGCAGTGCAGCAGTAAGCTGGCCTACGAACGCCGCCAACCTCTACGCCTACGACTATTGCGACGGCGTACGCACGCCCACCACTACTACACCTCCGGGATCGACATTCCAAGGTGGCATCACTACGGTAACCTATACCGCTACAGATACCAAAGGTAATACCGGTACCTGTACGTTTACCGTAACAGTTATTACCTCTTCAGTTCCGACGATTACTTGTCCGACTGCTCCGCTCACCATTGCGGCTGGCGCCAACTGCCAGGCGCAGGTCACCAATGCCCTGATGGCGCAGAATAACCCTGCGGCTTCGGATGCCTGCGGTGGTAACGTAGTGATTACAAATAATGCAAGCGGTGCTTTTGTTAGTGCGAATAACAACATAACCGTAACCTGGACGGCTACCAATGGCAGCGCAACAAGCTCCTGCGCTCGCATTGTACAGGTATTGGATCAGAGTCTGCCAGTACTGACCTGTCCTGCACCGATCACGGTAAATACCAGTCAACAACAGTGCAGCGTGGATAACAGCATGGTGCCTGTCTTAAATCCGACTGTTACAGATAACTGTGCTTCCAGTTTCAGTATCGGCAACAATCGTCCGGCAACCTTTAATGTTGGCAATGTAACGGTTACCTTCTCTGTCAGCGATGGCAATGGTAACATCGGTACTTGTAACTGGATTGTTACTGTGCGCGATATGACCCCGCCGAATATCACTTGTCCGGCTAACGTAGCCGTAAATCTTGCGGCAAATGCACCGCTGCCAACACAGGTGGCCCTTGGTACACCATCGGGCAACGACAACTGCGTTAATCCGGGACTGCAAACCCCGACCAGTAATGCACCACAGGCCGGATTTGGGCTTGGAACCACAACGGTTACCTGGACAGTGCTTGACGCCGGTGGCAATGCAGCTACCTGTAACCAATCTGTAACCGTAACACAGCAGACAACGCCGCCCCCGCCGCCGCCTGTTTCAGCTTGCTGGGATCAGACCGAGCGCCTCACGCCAATTGGTGTGAATAATGCCGGCGCAGATAAGTTCTACGGTACAGCTGCAGATATTGACGGCACGATCGCTGTTGTTGGCGCCATGAACGACGACCAAACAGCGGTAAATGCCGGTGCTGCTTATGTAATGTCTTACAATGGTACTTCCTGGGTGAGCGTGAAAAAGCTCCTTGCGTCCGATGGCGCAGCATACGACCTCTTTGGTTCCAGCGTAGCCATCAGCGGTGATTATATCATTGTTGGTGTGCCTGAAAGCGATCCAAGTGGCAATACCAGCCGTGGTGCAGCCTATGTTTACTATCGCAATATGGGCGGTAGCGACCAGTGGGGTCAGGTGGCTAAACTGGTGGCCGCAGACGGCGCAGCAGGCGATAAATTTGGAACAAGTGTTGCTATTTCCGGCGATAATGTCCTCGTAGGCGCACCGCTGGATGATGATAACGCAGCTACCAATAGCGGTACTGTATTCGTTTTTGAACGCAGCGGCACACCTGGAAACTGGGTGTTCGTTACTAAACTCAACGACAGCGCAGCTGGCGACAACTTTGGTATCAGCGTTGACCTCGACGGCGATTACGGCGTAGTGGGTATCCGTAACAACGATGATATTGGCGCCAACGCCGGTGCAGCATTTATCTATGATCGTAACTCCGGATGGAGCCTCGCAGCACAACTCTTTGCCTCTGATGGCCTGAGTGGCGATAACTTCGGCCAGGCAGTAGCAATCAGTGGCGACAACGTGATCGTTGGCGCACCGCTGGATGATGATGGCGGTTCCAGCGCCGGTACAGCATTCATTTTTAATAAAGATGAAGGCGGTATCGACAACTGGGGTGAAGTGCTGAAAATCTACGCTGCCGACCAGCAGCCTGGCGACCAGTTTGGTTTCTCTGTCGATATCGATGGCACAAACGCTGTGGTTGGTGCGCGCAATGATGACGACCTCGGCTCCAATGCAGGCTCCGCTTATGTGTTTAACCAGAACGAAGGCGGCGCCAACAACTGGGGACAAACAGATAAACTTACTGCCAATGACGGCGCTGCCAATGACCTCTTCGGTACAGCAGTAGCTATTGATACCGATCATGTACTCATTGGTTCGCAGCGTGATGATGTTGGCAGCAATGCCGACCAGGGTTCTGTTTATGTCTTTGCCAATGCCTGCGGTAATAAACCTTCTTCCAAACGCAACGCCGAGCTGAACGCTTCCAAAGTATCCGTTGATTGCTTCCCCAACCCGCTGACCGACTACCTCAATATTGAAGTAGTGCTCACGCAGGAGGAAATGCTCAATATCACCATCGCCGACGCACAGGGCCGCATCGTTGCTACTCCGTACAACGATAAAGCCAATGGTATCCTCAACCTGCGTTGGGATGCCGCCCGCTTCGACAACGGTGTATACTTCGTACGCATTCAATCGCCAAGCCAAAACCAGGTTATTCCGGTTACAATCGTTCGGATTCCCTGATTAACTGGCTCAACGTAACCAGGTACAATTAAACAATTGCGCCGCTCCCGGATACTTCCAGGAGCGGCGCTTTTAGTATTGTAAATGCCGCCGTTTAAGGGTTGCGGCTTGAAATTGTTTTATTGCTTCATTGCCTGCGCTTTGGCCGCCCTTTCCAACCAGGGCTGCGCCGCTTCAGGTTGCCCCATATCTCTGTAAGCCGAGCCGATGTATTGCAGCAGGGTGACATTGTTGGGTTCGTATTTCAGGCCCTCTTGCCATTGCGCAATCGCCTCCTGGAATTTGCGCTGCTGCGCCAGCACGGCCCCGAGATTGCGGCGCGCATCAATAAAGCGCGGATCATATTGCACGGCCTTGCGGTAAGCATCTACGGCTTTCGACGGATCATAATATTTGGAATTGTTCATCATATAAATGAAGCCCATATTCGACCATACGGTCGCACTGTTTATGCGATATTCCACACATTTCAGGTAATCGGCCATCGCCAGATCAATTTCCCCGAGGCGGAAATGCGCCAGTCCGCGACTGCCATAGGCATCGTGGTATTTCGGAAACAACTCAATGGCGCGGGTATACGATTCAATGCCCCGGCGCACCTGCGCAGAATCCAGTACAATGCCTTTTTCTTCATCCAGCGCCACCCGCGTGATTTCCAGACTGCGGTGGTAATTCATTTTGGCGCTGTTGGGCGAGGTTTTAATGTCGGTTTCGTACAGCGAATAGCTGTTTTCCCAGGCCGGGTTGCGCAATATCGTGCGCGCGCTATATGCCAGCACAATTGCCGCCGTAAAGGCCCAAAAGCCCAGCATGGCCGGACGGGTATTAAAAATCTGATCTTTTTCTGTAATTTTAAACAACTTCATCAGGCCATAGGCAATGGCAATGGCCAAACCGATAGAGGGCGCATACAACAGGCGTTCCCCGTAAGAAGTACCGATCTGGAACAATACATTGCTGAACAGGGAAAACGGCGCTAAAAACATCAGCCAGGCAAAAGCCAGCACATGGCGTTGCATAATGGCCGCCCATAAGGACCAAAAGCTCAGGCCTGCAAAAATAACCAAGGCCAACCCGGCGCGCCACTCGCTGAAACCCACCGGCTGCAATTGCGGAAAACCGCGGTCGTGTACCAATTGCGCCGGATAAACCAGCACTTTCAGGTATTCCCAGCACATCATCAGGGCAGAAGCCAAGCGTTCTGAGTTGCTTTGTGCCGCCACAATAAAATTATCCAATTCCGAATACGTCTCCTTGCCGCCCTGCGTACGCAGTACCAAATAGCGGGTCAGCAGGAAAACCGCCGCCGGAATCAGCATCATCAAAGCCTTGGAAAATGCGGCCGCGCGTTTTTGAGGTTCAATAAAAAACCAGACGCAGAAGAAATAAACGGCCGTCCAGGTAATCGCGCCCTCTTTGCTGAACAAGGCCGCAGCATAAGCCACAATGGCGCCCATCAGCCAGGTCGTTTTGCCGTTTTCAAAATGCCGCCACAGGGCGTACAGCGACACATGGCTGAAGAGCAGGGCCAGAATTTCATCCAGCGATTTGATGTTGCCCACTACTTCTGTATGTACCGGATGCGCAATGAACAAAAGCGTAGTTGCCGCAGCCAGCACGGGCGGATAAGCCGCAAAGACCCGGCGCCAGGTAAGCCACATGACCCAGCCGCTCAGGCCGTAAAAAAGTACGTTGGTCAGGTGCCCGAGAAAAGGATTTTCAGGCGATAAAATCCATTGAATGGAAAACATCAACAGCGGAATCGGGCGATACAGCGAGCCGGGACTGCTCCAGGTACCGTAGCGGTATTCGGTGCTGAAAATGATGCCGATATTTTTTGGCCCGCCTTTCACCACCCAGTTGTCTTTGATGGAAGAAAAATCGTCGAGCGTGTAGTTGTGCCCCAATGTGTTCAGGTAAAGCAATATTCCGAGGCCGGCTGCCACCAGGCCGAAAACCAGAAATCCGGCGGGCAAAGGCGGTAATTCCACCAACGCATTCCAGGTTTGTTCAGCGATTCGACGCGCACTTGGGCGTGGAGGCACTTGCTGTGCCGGGCGTTTTACGGGTTGTTGCTGTTTTTTAGCCATACGTACTGACTGATTTTTATGGCGCTAAGGTAGTAAAAATCAGCTTTTACCCATTCCCTCAACACCTTTCGCTATCTTTGCGCGCCGGCGTTGGAGAAAACGCCTCCCGCACATGAATCTTACCGAAATTTCCATCCGACGCCCCTCGATCATTATTGTGATCTTTGCCGTACTCACCTTTATGGGCGTGGCCAGCTATAACACCCTGCCCATTGAACTGGTACCAAAGTTCAGCCCGCCGGTCGTGACCATTATGGCCATTTATCCCGGCGCCTCTCCGGCAGAAGTAGAAAATGGCGTGAGTATCCCGATTGAGAATGCCGTTTCCAGCCTCGAAGGTATCATTCAGATCCAGATCGGCTCCATGGAAAGTTCCTGCTTTATTGCCCTGGAAATGGAGCAAACGGTCGATCTCGACCGGGCGGTGCAGGAAATTCAACGAAAAATCAACCAGATCCTGCCCACCCTGCCCAAAGAGGTGCGCCCGCCGGTGGTGAATAAATTCGCCCTCGAAGAATTGCCCGTGCTGCGTCTCGGTATTTCCGGCAACGTCAGCGGCTCGGAATTTTATGATCTGGTAAAAAACCGCCTCGCGCCCGACATCGCGCGCGTCAAAGGCGTCGCACAGGTCAATATCCTTGGCGGCGAAGCCCGCGAAATCAAGGTCAATATTTCCAGCCAGCGCCTCGAGCAATACGGCCTTTCCCTGCTTCAGGTAACACAGGCCGTACAAATGGCCAACCTCGACTTCCCAACCGGCAAAGTCAGCAACGAAGACAATTCCATCCGAATCCGCCTGGCCGGCAAGTTCCTGACCCTCGAAGATGTGCGCAACCTCGTGATCGGGAAAACCAAATTCGGCTCCTCCATTTACCTGAAAGATATTGCCGAAATACAAGACGGCATCCGGGAAGCCGATGTCATTTGCCGCACGGGCGGCCAACCTGCCGTGGGCCTTACCATCCGCAAGCAAAGCGACGCCAATGGCGTGGAAATGTCGGATCTGGTACTTGAAAAACTCAAAGTCCTTGAGGAAACCTACAGCAAGGAAGGCGTAAAATTCCAGGTGGTAGCCAACAGCAGCAACTTCACCCGCAAAGCCACCGACGCAGTAATTTTCGACCTGATCGTGGCGGTACTGCTGGTTGCAGCGGTAATGTTGCTCTTTCTGCACAGCCTGCGCAATGCCCTTATCGTGCTGGTGTCTATCCCGACCTCCATCGTCAGCACATTTGTGATGATGAAAATATTTGGCTACTCGCTCAACCTCATGTCGCTGCTCGGTCTTTCGTTAGCCATCGGCATTCTGGTAGACGACGCCATTGTGGTTATTGAAAATATATACCGGCACCTCGAAATGGGCAAAGACAAGGCCCAGGCCTCCTATGATGGCCGGAATGAAATCAGTTTTACCGCCATCAGTATCACTTTGGTGGATGTGGTGGTATTTCTGCCCATCATTTTTACGGCGGGTTTGGTGCCCAACCTGATGCGGCAGTTTTGCATGACGGTGCTTACGTCCACCCTCATGTCGCTCTTTGTATCCTTTACGCTGGTACCATTCCTCACCTCCCGCTTTGGCAAAGTGCATCGTTTTGTGGGCAATAATATTGGAGGAAAAATTGTGCTGCACTTCGAGCGTTTCCTCGATTGGTTCTCCGACGGTTTTGTTTCGGCCTTGCGCTGGGCATTAAAAAATACCGGTACCCGCCTGACAACCCTGATCCTGGCGATCGGGCTTTTCGGTGGCTCTTTCTTCCTGGTTACTTCCGGCCTTATCGGCAATGCCTTCTTCGAGCCGGGCGAGCGCGGTGAATTTTTGCTGCAAATTCAGCTGCCCAAAGACGCTTCGCTCAAGCAAACCGACGCCGTAACCAAGCAGGTGGAGCAGTGGCTGCAACAACAACCCGAAGTGGTGGATATGTTTACCACCATCGGTACCAATAATAAATCCTTCGGCCTCAATTCCCCTTATCTCGCAGAAATTCAGGTGTTTTTAGCACCTATCGGTAAAAAACGCGCGGAAAGTACCCTCGTATTTGCTCAAAAAACAAAAATCAAACTCAGCGAAACCATCGCAGGCGCACGCATACAAGCCTCGCCGATCGACATCCTCGGCCTCTCTTTTGCACCCATTGAAGTAAAACTGATCGGGCCCAATACCGACACCCTGATCGCCCTCTCCAACCGTGTGTACGAGGTGATGCGCGACGTGCCGGGCTGTGTGGAAATTGAAAAAACCGTTGAGGGCGGCAACCCGGAAATCCGTGTGGAAGTAAACCGCCAGCGCATGGCCGATTACGGCCTCACCATGGCACAGGTGGGCATGACCCTGCAAACGGCTTTCAGCGGCAACAGCGATGCCAAGTACCGCGAAGGACAAAACGAATACCCGATCCGGGTCTCGCTCGATGCCTTCGACCGGCGCAGCGCCACCGACGTAGAGCAGCTTTCTTTCCTCAACCCGCTCAACAGCACGGTGTACCTCAAACAATTTGCAGAGGTAAAAAGCGGCACCGCACCTACCCGTCTGGAACGCCGCGACCGCTCGCCCTCGGTGATGCTCACCGCTCAGGTGATCGGACGCTCCGGCGGCGCCGTCAGCCGCGACATCAAGGCCCGGCTCGATCAAATGCCCATGCCCCCGGGCACATACATCCGCTATGGCGGCGATTTGCAACGCCAGAAACAAGGCATTGGCTCTATGGGCTTTGCCCTGTGGACCAGTATCGTGCTCGTTTACCTGATTATGGTGGCACTGTACGACAACTGGGTGTATCCGCTCGTGGTATTGGTCTCCATTCCGCTTTCCCTCATCGGCGCCCTGCTGGCGCTGGCGTTGGCGCGGGAGAACCTGACGGTGTTTACCGGCCTCGGCCTGCTGATGCTTATTGGTCTGGTAGGTAAAAACGCGATCCTCGTGGTCGACTTCGCCAATCAGCTGCGCGATGAAGGGATGGAGGTCAAAGCGGCCTTGTTCAAGGCCACCAAATTGCGTTTCCGGCCGGTATTGATGACCAATATTGCTATGGTAATCGGGCTTTTGCCCATCGCGATGGCACAAGGCGCCGGCGCCGACTGGAAAAACGGCTTAGCCTGGGCCATCATCGGTGGCCTTAATTCCTCCATGTTTTTATCGCTCATCGTGGTGCCCGTAGTGTACTGGATGTTCGATCGATTGTTGCATCAGTTAGGACTGGACAAGAAAAAAGACATCCATCTCGACACATAAATCACCCTTTGGTATTACAGGCAGCAGCAGCAGCAGCAGGCATCTTTGTGCTATTCTTCAATCATTCAAAACCTGCACAATGAAAAAACTTTTGCTGCTCTTGCTTGCCCTTCCCTTGTTTACCCTTGCCTGTAAGGACAAAGCAGACCCCGTTGATCCTATGTACAGCGTCGGAAAGAACCGCTACACCGTAAGTATCGACGGGGTGCAGCGCGAATATTACGTCCATGTGCCTGCCGGCTACAACGACAACAGCGCCACCCCCCTCGTCTTTATGCTGCATGGCACCAGCGGCGACGGCGAAAAAATGTACGACATCTCCGGCTGGAAAGAGGTCGGAGAAACTGAGGATTTCCTCACCGTTTTTCCTTCCTCCGGCCGCTACTGCATTATTGACGACGGGGAAACCAAGAATACCACCAAATGGAATACGACGCCGGATTGTGAATGGACGTTTTGCGCCGGACAAACACCGCTCAACGACATTAAATTTCTTCGTGCCGTCATTGATGAACTGAAGGGAAAATTTAATATTGACGCAAAGCGCATTTACCTGAATGGTTTCTCTAATGGCGGCCAGATGGCAGCCAGGTGCAGCGTGGAAATGAGTGATGTGCTTGCAGCTGTTTGCGAAAATGCCGGCTCATTTTTTCTCGACACCGTGTATATACCCAAACGCAATTTACCGGTGTTGTACCAGGTCGGCGATCGCGACTATGGCACCGATCACGAAGGGCCGGCGGTACCACTTGCTTACCTCGATACCCTGATTTCCACCCCCGGGCTCAGCTATTTGAATGGGAAACATTACAGAACAGCCAATGCACATATCAGAAATTTCAAGCTCAACCCGAATTTCAGCATCAGTGGCGACACCAGCAGGGCAGTAGTGGCCTCCTACCTGCCGGCAAGCGGCACAGGGTACGAATTTCGCTTTGTAATGGTTAAAAACCTGGCGCATGCGTACCCCAACGGCTCAAACCATTGGATGAAAAACGCCGAGGTACACTGGGAATGGCTGAAAGGCTTCAAACTGCCGTAAAGGCAAATGAACGTTTGACGGATTTAGTTGTTTGGAGCATGTTGTGAAATAGCCAACATGCTCCAAGTTTTTTCAAATACGTATAAAAATGCCAAAATTCCTTTCCCTGAAACCACAAAAACACTTGTTTTTCAAAGGGCTGCTCCTGCTTTTTCCGTTCCTGTCCTTTCATCCGGCGCCGCCGGTATTGCAAATTCAAATCAGCGGCATACAATCTGCGCAGGGCAAAATCCTGCTTTCCATTTATAACAGTGCCGGTAATTACATGCAAATTGAAAAAGCGAGCGTGCTGCGGAGTATTGAGGTGCGCAGTACCCAAACCATTCAAGTGAACATCAATGACCTGCCGCCCGGCGAATACGCCATTTCCTGCTATCACGACCTGAACGGCAATGCCAAATTGGATAAAAACTTAGTGGGTATTCCTTCCGAGCCTTACGGGTTTTCCAACAATGCGCGTCCGAAATTCCGTGCTGCCACCTGGGAGGAAACGCGTTTTTATTTGAATGCACAGGGCAGCACTATAGTACTGAAACTTGAAAATTGGTGATTGTTTTCAAAAAAATTTCATATTTACCCAAATATCCGTACTTTTGCGGCGCTGAATGCGGATGGATAGGCAATAACTGCCGTTTGACCCGCTGAAATTCGCACTCGGCAGCAACGTTCATCTTTTTATTTTTTTCAAAATGGCAGTTTACTATAACAAGGAAAAAGTCGCTGAAATCGTAGCACAATACGGTGGCGACGCCAAAAACACCGGGGACACTGAAGCGCAGGTTGCGCTCCTCACGTATCGCATCGAAAGTCTGTCGGCTCACCTCCGCCAGAACAAGAAAGATCACTCTACCCGTCGCGCGCTGCTGGCCATGGTTGGTCAGCGTAAAAGCCTTCTGTCTTATTACGCGAAGAAAGACATCTTCAAGTACCGCGCACTGATCGAGAAACTCGGTATCCGTAAGTAAAAACACCACGCTGGGCTGTCTCGAATCTTTTTCAAGACAGCCCGCTTTGTTTTATTATATCTTTATCAACCGCTCCGGAACAGGCATGACGGGCAAAACGCGCGCCAAACGGCCCGGACGGACGAAGGACAATTCAAAAACGGGGATTTCCCTCCCCCACACAAAGACACCGGTTTGCAGCAACATTTTTTACTGCAAAACCTGAGTGCAACTCCCGGTCTCTTTGTGTGTTTGGAGCGCTACGCAACGCTCTAACGGGTTTTTGACCCTTCCTCCCGGTCCTCCCACCGTTTTTAAGCGCCAAGCGTTTTCCCGCATTTTTGCAGCTTTTTTACACCTGCAAATGCACCTGCCACCGGGGCATAAACTATTTTCAGATTATGGGAAAGCAAATTCCCCTGAGTACCTCCGCCCGACTGCCGGACGGCCGCGAAATTGTACTCGAAACCGGCAAACTCGCCGCCCTGGCCGATGGTAGCGCCATGATTCGCCTCGGCGACACCATGCTGCTCGCAACCGCCGTCAGCGCACCCGAAGCCAAACCCGACCAACCCTTCTTCCCCCTCTCTGTCGACTATCAGGAGAAATTCGCCGCCGCAGGCCGTATCCCCGGCAACTTCTTCCGCCGCGAAGGCCGCCTGTCCGACTATGAGATCCTCATCAGCCGCCTCGTAGACCGCGCCCTGCGCCCGCTCTTCCCCGACGGCTACATGAACGAAACACAGGTCATCATCACGCTCATCTCGGCAGATAAAGACGCCATGCCCGATGCCATCGCCGGCCTCGCAGCAGCTGCCGCCTTAGCCGTGAGCAATATCCCCATCGAAGCCCTGTTCTCTGAAGTGCGCGTAGCCCGTATTGATGGCCAGTTCGTCATCAACCCCGGCCGCGAAGCCCTCAAAAATGCCGATATGAACTTCATCGTGGCGGCTACCAAGCACGACATCACGATGGTGGAAGGCGAAGCCAACGAATGCTCGGAAGCAGACCTCATCGAAGCCATGAAACTGGCACACGAGGTGATTAAAACGCAGATTGCTGCCATGGAGCAACTCGCCGAATTGGTAGGCGAAAAAGCAACGGTGAAGCGTACCCCTCCGGTAATCGCCGAAAACGAGCCGCTTAAACAACGCATCGAACAGCTCACTTCCGACGAACTCTACGACATCGCGCGCAATCCGGCTGATAAAGCCACACGCCGCAGCCGCATCGAACAACTCGAAAAAAGCACCATGGAAACCCTGCTCGCCGAATTCGGTGAAGAGTTCATGGCCGAATGGAAAAAAGTAGCCAGCCGCTATTTCGACAAACGCAAAAAGTTTGTCATCCGCGACGTTGTCCTCAGCGATAGCATCCGCCTTGATGGCCGTAAGTTCGACGAAATACGCCCCATCTGGAGCGAAATTGACTACCTGCCAGCTGCACACGGCTCCGCCATCTTTACCCGTGGCGAAACCCAGTCGCTGACCTCCATGACCCTCGGCACCAAACAAGACGAGGTGCTCATCGATACAGCACTGGCTTCTTACGACGATAATTTCATCCTGCACTACAACTTCCCGCCCTATTCTACCGGCGAAGTTAAACCCATGCGCGGCCCGGGCCGTCGCGAAGTTGGCCACGCCAACCTGGCTGCCCGCTCCATCCGCAAGGTGATGCCCGACGATTTTGCCTACACGGTGCGTATCGTATCCGATATTCTGGAGTCCAATGGTTCTTCTTCCATGGCTACAGTTTGTGCAGGCTGTCTCTCGCTTATGGATGGCGGCGTGCCCATCAAGGCCCCCATTGCCGGTATTGCCATGGGCGCTATAGCCGACGACAAAGGCCGCATCGCTATTCTTTCCGATATCCTCGGCGACGAAGATGCACTCGGCGATATGGACTTCAAAGTGACTGGTACCGCCAATGGTATCTGCGGCACTCAAATGGATATTAAAATTGACGGGATGCCCTACGACATGCTGGCTAAAGCCCTCGAACAGGCACGCCGGGGTCGTCTGCACATCCTCTCCAAAATGGCTGAAACCATCGCCGAGCCGCGTGAAGACCTCAAGCCGCACGCACCCCGTGTGGTTCAGTTCCGTGTGGACCGCGAGTACATCGGCGCCATCATCGGCCCGGGTGGTAAAATCATCCAAGAAATGCAGCGCCAAACCGGCACAACGATCTCCATCGAAGAAGATCCGATCGGCGGTATTGTGGCCATCTTTGGTCCGGACAAAACTGCGCTCGACGCGGCCTACGCCCGCATCATGGACATCGTGTTCGTACCCACCGTGGGCGAGATCTACGATGGCGTGATCGAGGAGATTGTAGACTTCGGCGCTTTCGTAAAATTCAAGGGCAAAACCGGCCTGATGCACATTTCCGAGGTGGATCACCGCCGCTTGGATTCGGTAGCTGAACTCTTCAAAGAGGGCGATCCGATTCAGGTGAAGCTGCTGGATATTGATCCGAAAACCAATAAAATGCGCCTTTCGCGTCGTGCGATCACGCCGAAAGCCGATGGTACCCTCCCAACCGACGAGGAGAACGCTTCCCGCGCCCGCCCGAGTGGCGGTGGCGGCCGCGATGATCGTCGTGGTGGCGGCCGTGATGATCGCCGTGGCGGTGGCCGCGACGACCGTCGTGGCGGCGGTGGCGGTCGCGACCGTCGTTAAGCCAAACGAACAGGTTTACGGTGCATGGCTTTTCGGAGCGATGCACCGTCCCAATATCCCGAGGTTCACGTATGTGGGCTTCGGGATTTTTTGTGGGCGCACGCGCGAGGGGCAAAAAATGCATAGACATTTTTTGCTATACGAATATTTGTGACTGCTATTGACAAGTGCTTAATAATGGTGTAATTTTGCCAAAAAACATTCTATGCCGATACCAATTTTTATTTGGATAGCTGCTGCCTTAATTAGTGGAGCGACTGTAGCTGCTTATTGGGATGATATTACCATCTATTTTAAAGGTAAAAGTTTTGCAATTCTTGGTGCGAAAGCTACGGGCAAAACAACCTTGCATAATTTTCTAAGCGCAGGAACACTCTCTGGGGGAACCGGGATGGAAAAGACGGAAAAGAACATTCTGCGCCTGAAAGATTTAAATTTGGTGATTAAATCTTCAATTGACATTTCAGGCTCAGAAGATTTTGTCTCTCAATGGAAAACGGTTATCAGTCAGGCAAATTTTGTTTTTTACCTGATCAATAGTTCAAAGGTCTATAATAAGGATCAGGAGTATATAAAATTGGTAAAATTTCACTTAGCAAAAATTGCTGAAATATTAAGAGAAATTGGACGTAGGAATGAGGTCGTATATATTATTTGCTCATTTACCGATTTAATAACAAATGAAAGCGATTCTAATCGTTTGCGTAGTCATTTAGAAGAAATAATTAAGAACGCGCTACTTGAATTGAATGAAGCTCCGGTTGTTTTTGTTGGAAATTTGAATACCGAGCAGGAAAAGGAAAAATTAGTCACCGAACTGTTTAAAACAATCAAAACTAAATCTAAATGATAGAAATTTATTTATGGATGCAATCTGTTGATAATTCCTCCCCTGACTTTGTGGTTAGCAACGGGACGCTTTTATCAGTAGAAGACACTTCACAAAGGCAAAATGTAATAAGTAAAATTACATCATTGGCTTTCCCGCAGGGCAAAGTACTGTTTGATGACCAATCTGGTTTTAGAATTGAAAAACAACAAGGGGCCTTTTTAGTAAAAATGCAGAGTACCTGGTTGGATGATTTTGGAAGATCAATGCCCATAATGTTTGCAGTGTATAACTTTCATAGCACAGAGCAAACTAACGAATTATTGGCAAGTCTTAAAAAAAGTTTTCAGACAATCGGTTATAAAATAAGCGAGCACGATATGAGCATTGTAAGCTCAAAGATTGAAGCTTCTTTATCTCGAATTGATTTTTCCAAAAAAAAAGTCCTCTTGGGAGGAGCCGCATTACTTTTGATACTCATCGTATTACTTCGCTTTTTAAAAAAGTAAACAAACATGGAAGGAAAATGGGATAATGCATTTGAGCGAAAAGTCGTGTACTTTGCTTCAGATACTTCACTCTACAACTTACAGCATGGGAATAACGGGCGCCAACTTTTACGCAATCCTGAACTTATCGTTGTTGGCCTATCTGATTCCGGCAAGTTTTTAAATGCCTTTAATATTGCTGACAACGTTGTGCCTACTGATGCCTCAATGTTTGTATTGTCGCCATTTAGTGACAAAATTTATATCGCAGCGGAGAGCGCAAGGATACAGGTTGCCTATTCAAAGATTACCAAAATTATGCATATTGCACAATTACTCGGGGCAAGTTTGGTAGAAATAGAAAACTCAAGAATATTGGATAAAACTTCTGGTTCTGACCTGAAAATATCCGGTTCAAGTCCGGTTCTAAGTGGAGATTTACAAATCAAAAGCAATGATTTAAAGAGTTTATGGAGTAAATTCAGATTGAAAACAAATTTCGCAGGAGGTACAGCAAACTATAAACAAGCTGAGAAAGTAGCACGAGAGAGCAATCTGGCAGGTGACAGCTTTATCTCCACCCTACTCGAAATGCGCCATAATATTAGTGCATCAAACCCTTTAAAAAGTGTAACACAGGAAGTTTCTTTAACAGAAAGTGTACAAACCAATCTTGATATTGCTGCCCAGGCATCTTATTTGGTTGGAAATGCAAATGTTACTTACCAGCGTGCATTAACGGAAAAAGTTGAATTCTATTCAACAATTCGGATTGAGTTCTAATCGAATTGTTTCTGACCCTACATTTGCAAAGTTGCTCAATACCCGGAAATGTTCAATTTTTTTAACCGATTTATCGCTTCCGGGTACCCATGAGCCGCCGATTTTTTATACCATTCTAAAGCAAGCGCTTGATCAGGTTTGCCATTTTCACCATTTTCAAAAATAACACCCATATTAAATTCAGCGACCCGATTATTTTGAGCAGCAGCAGCCTCATACCAACGCATGGCTGATTTCACATCTTTTTTTATATTTGAGTACAAATATCCCAGCATTAATTGTGCATCGGAATGTCCTTTTTGTGCCGCTTTACCATAATGTATTTCTGCGGCAACCATGTCCTTAGTAACACCATTTATCCCCTCGAAGAATATTTCACCAAGTTTGAAATCAGCTTCAATACTACCCTGGTTAGCTGCTTTTCCATACCAAACAATCGCTTGATTCATATTTGGCGGAATGCCATTTCGATAAAGCTCAGCCAATTCATACTGCGCTCCCATGTGGCCCATTGATGCAGCACGTTCAAACAATGCAAAACACTCCTTATAGTTTTGTTCGTCAAGGTATATACGGGCCAGATTATACATAGCATACATATTTTCGTACCGAATTGCGTTTTCAAAGTATTGCTTTGCCAGTACTTTATTCAAATTCACACCTTCGCCAAGGTTATACATAATACCCAATAGGTTTAAAGCGTGGGCATCCTCCATCTCAGCGCCCCTTTGTGCCCATTCGTGCGCTTGGGTAAACATTTGTTTATCCCTGTATATCATTCCAATATTATTATAAGAATACTTATACCCAAGCGCTCCGGCAATTTTATACAATCGAATCGCTTCTTCCAGATTAGTCGGAACATTAGCTTCATTAAGGTTATAAATTCTTCCTAAAATATGAAAGCCTCTTGGGTTTACGCCGTGCTCCTCTTTCGCATGTTTTACCAGAAGTTCATAGGCATCCCGGTGCTTCCCCTCGTCATAAAGACTGAGAGCTTTTTCTACTGCCTCAATGGATTGTCGGCGTTCAGTCGCCTTGATATGAATATCTGCCAGAAGTTGTGAGACACCTTTAACCGTGTCAAACAGTGCCTCGTCTCTGTTATGCCAGGTACTAATGGGTTTGCCTTCACGAGGAAGAGCCTGTAAAGAGACGATTGTAGCCTCCTCCTCCCACAAACATGGCCGGGCAATAACAGGCACCATGATGGCTTTACCCTGTCGGTGCCGCTCCAGCGCCAGTTTGAATTCAACTTGATCTATATATTCAGATGATAGAAAATCGGAACTGACAAGCAGTACTATAATGTCGGCTTCATTAAGGTTTTTCCTGATTTCTGTGTCCCACTTGTCTCCTGGCAAGATACGCTCATCATGCCAAATACTTAGTTTGCCACTTTTCCTAAGCGGCGTAAGCTGATTAATCAGGGCACGGAGCATCTCCTGATCCTCCCGGGCATACATAATAAAAGCTTTAGAAGCGGAAGACATATATGGGTATTATTTAGGATGCAAACATAGTAAATATTCCTTGTTTGCGGCTTCTGATTAATTCTTGCTGCTACCTTGCAAACTATTGCTTGTTTGGGAGATGATTTCTATAATAACAGGCGGCCAACTTGCACTATATTTGCCGTATGTCATACGAAGCCATACACCAATACCTGCGCACCTGCACGGCACTCAGCGATGCACAGCTGGCGCATTTCGATCAGTTTTTTATACAAAAAAGTGTGCCGGCCGATCAGTTTCTCCTGCGCGCCGGCGAGGTATGCGCATTCGAGGCATTTGTTTTAAAAGGCTGTATTAAAACCTATTATATTGATAAGCAGGGCAAAGAACTGATCCTCGCCTTTGCCACAGAAAACTGGTGGGTAAGCGATATTATGAGTTTTCAGGAGCAAACGCCCGGAAAAATGTTCATCCAAACCCTGGAACCCTGCGAATTGCTGCTCCTGACGCCACAGAGCAAGGCCCGGCTGCTGGCAGATATTCCGGAACTGGAACGGATGTTCCGCCTGATGGTACAACGCCACCTCGGCTCCATTCAGGAGCGCCTGTTCGGTTTTGTCGGACTGAGCGCCCGCGAGCGCTACGCGGCATTTCTTGAAAAATACCCGCATTTACCCCAGCGCATTCCGCAATACCTCATCGCTGCCTATCTGGGCATTACGCCCGAATTTTTGAGCCGCCTGCGCACCTCCAAACGCGTTTCTTAAACCAGATCAATGCTTTCTGCCCAAGGCATACCGCAACTTTGTGTCCTCTTTTGTTTCACAGCTTAAAAACGTGCTTATGCAAAGAAAAGACTTCATCAAAAAAGGTATTCTGGGCACCTTTATCCTGTCGTCCTCCGGCGCAGGCGCCACTTTGGTGCGCAACAACATCGACGAACTCAAGCCCCTCAACCTCCTTGGTTTTAACCACATTCCCAATACAATGTCCAACATTATGGAAAATTCTGTGCTGCACAAAGCCGGCACCCGCGGCCATGCCAACCACGGCTGGCTCAACAGCCACCACACCTTCAGCTTTGCCCACTACTACAACCCCGAACGCATGCACTTCGGCGTGCTGCGCGTACTCAACGACGACAGCGTTGCGCCCGGCATGGGCTTCGGCACGCATCCGCACGACAATATGGAAATCATCTCTATTCCGCTGGAAGGCGATCTGGAACACAAAGACAGCATGGGCAACGTCGCCGTCATCAAAAATGGCGATATTCAGGTCATGAGCGCCGGATCGGGCATTACCCATAGCGAATACAATAAAAATAAAGATCAAGCGGTCAAATTCCTGCAAATTTGGGTGTTCCCAAACAAAAAGCATGTCACGCCGCGCTACGACCAGATCACGCTGAACCTCAGCGAGCGCCACAATAAACTGCAACAAATCCTGTCGCCCAATGCCGACGACGAAGGCGTGTGGATACACCAGAATGCCTGGTTCCACCTCGGTCGCTTCGATAAGGATTTTAAGACGCAGTACGCCTTAAAAGACAAAAACAACGGCGTGTATGCCTTTGTCATTAAAGGCGACGTGCGCATAAGCGGCCAGGAACTCAACGAACGCGATGGCCTCGGCGTCTGGAACGTTGAAAGCCTCGACATCACCGCCATTTCCGACGACGCGGAACTGCTACTGATGGAAGTGCCGATGGGGGTAAGCTAATGAACGATGAACGATGAACGATGAGCGATGAATGTTTTTGTAACGATGAACGATGAGTGATGAACGATGAATGTTTTAGAACGATAACCGATAAACGATGAGCGATGAACGATGAATATTTTGTGTGTTTTAGAGGGGGCGGCGCGAAGCCATTCATCGTTCATCGTTTATCGTTCTAAAACATTCATCGTTACAATAACTTGCCACGAATGCACGAATACGTATGCCCTACAAATGCCGCTGACAAATGGCGATTTCGCCTAAATAATACGCGCGTACATTTTCCGATTCGCTGCTCAGTTTGAGGTCTTTTTTAATTTTTTCCTGATCGTCCGGGTATTCGGGCAGGAGCGACACGACCTGTTCGAGGCTGTACAAAGCAAGGTTCCAGGCGCCGGCTTCTTTAAAATCTTCAAAACGGCGTTGGCGCAACACAATTTTGTCGAGTAAAGTCAGGTAGGCACTTCGGCGGCGCTGCTCTAAGGTGCGCTCCATCTCGCTGATGTTTTGCGGGCGGATGCGGTGTTTTCCGGTCGCGATAAAATACGCCTCATTCTGCTTTTTATACTGCACCAATGCATCCTGCGCGCGGCGATAGGCGCTAAGCGCAGGAGAATAATTTCTAATCTGTGCCGTATCGGAGTTGCTGTTGAAAAACAGGCTGTCGCCGACAATCAGATTTCTCAAAATACTATTGTTGTATTGCGCCTGCAACACAAGGGCGCTGTCCAACTCGGCGCCGACATTGGCGTAGGGCGTAAATTGCTGCAAGATCAATGCCTTGAAGTTTTCCGCCTTCAAACTTTTGAAGCCCTCCACCGCCGCTTCATATTGCTCTATCGACAGGCTTTTTCGGGTTAATTCCAGCTCTTTGCGCAGGTTTCGGTGCCAGTTATACCCAAACCACAGGAAAAATACGATGGTGGTGAACAGCGCTATGCCCGAAGCGAGCAGGGCGCGGCGCGCATTGCGGCGGCGCTCGCGCGATATTTTCAGCTCGGCCTCCACGGCCTCGCGGCGCTTGGCTTCCTCGGCGAGTTGCTGTTCGTATGCTGCTTTTTCCAGCTCGGAAAGTTCGAGCAAACGGCGTTTTTCGCGCGATTCCAGAATGGCAGGCAGCAGCGTGTCGTGGCTGATTTCGTAGTAAAAATCGTCCAAGCGGTTTTCTTTGCGCAGCAGACGGGTATCTACCAAAATATCTAAAAAGTCCTGCGTCACGCCGGGGTGATTGGCCATCAGGTGATCATCGACCATACTGCAACGGCGGCCATTGGCGGTCACCAAACTCTCTTCGATCATGATGCGCGCCAGTTGCCGCAACGCCTCGGCGTCTTGAACATCCTGCCCGGTTTTGCGCTTGAAGGTGTCGGGCAGCGCATTGATCTGATTTTGATAATACTCCTTGATCTCGCGTTCCAGACCGGCTTTCCCCTCATAAAATTCAGATTTTACTTCAAATCCGTCTGTCTGCCGACTCTGTATAATTTTCTCTTCAATGTACTGACAAATGATCTGGAGGTTGAACGATTCTATCTCGTCGTTCTTTTTAAAAACACCCACTTCCTCCACCGCCTGTTGTACGCCGGCATCAAGGGTGCGGGCTGCCAGGAAATTGAGAATCATCTGCACCGCTTCATCGGTATAGGTAAATTTCGGACTGGCAAAAGTATTGTCCGACTCCATAGCCGGGGCGCAAATGGCTTCAGCCGCCTGCTTGCGATTAAGGGGCTGTAATTGAAAACGGCTGCGTAAAATACCGGGAATCAGCGTGCTGATGTCGTCGAGCTGATGCAAAAAGTCGGAGCGAATAGCAATTACAATCCTGACATCGGGCTGTGTTTCCCACCATTGCAGGGTGTCGCCGTCTATTTGTCCGTTTTCATGCCGCCTGGTCAGGGTATCGCGCAGGCCCTCGGGCATGGAGCCGTTGGCTAAGTCGGCCAGTTCGTGCAGGAAGGTATTCCTGCCAACTTCATTATGACGCAGGGTAAATATTTCTTCAAACTGATCGAGCACCACAACGGGCGTGGCGGGCAGGCCGTTGAAGTCGAACTCGATGCGCTTCATAAATTCCCAAAGGGTAATGGCGCCTGCGCCACCGGCGTCGGTCTGGTTGTATCCGGCGTTTTGCTTGTTACCGAGCAGGGTTTCGCGGAATCGCTCGGTCAGGGAGCGCGAGGTATCGTCGGCGCGGAAGAAAAGACTGACATAGCCCTCGCGTTCAATTTCAGGCGCTACACCGGCCTGTAAGAGCGAGGTTTTACCGATGCCGGATTTGGCGAACAAGACCACCAAGCGATCGCGCATAATCTTGTTGGCGAGCACCTGAATATCGTCTTTGCGCCCGTGAAAAATCGAGCTTTGCGCGCGTTCAAAGGGTTTGAGGCCCGGGTAGCGCCGTGGCAGGTTGATGGCGAGTGGGGTCATACGGCAGCCAGTTTTTCGACGTAGCGTTTGAGGGTTTCGGTCACTTCGGCGAATTGCCGGGCTTCGTTGCCCTCCCCGAGCACGGGCTTGCCGTCGGAAGGGTGCAGGGTGCGCATGCCGGCGAAGACGCTGTCTTTGATGTCGGCCTGTTTGAGGAGCAGGGGCAGCACCAGTAATTTGCGTTCGCCGTTATTTTTGGTATTGTTGGCCGCTACAATTTCATCTAACAAAGGCAGCGCGCGGTTGCTTTCGTCAAAAAAATCTATGGTCACCAACATCAGTACCACGTGGCAGCGCTGCACCACACCGCGTATCCAGGCTTGCTGATCGCCCTGGCCGAGGCTGTCTTTGAGGGAGGTAATGGTAACCGGCAGGGTTTTAAGGTATTTTTGAAGGGCCTGGAAGCCGTCCTCATCGGCATTTTCATTGTGTAGCACCAATATTTCCCCTTTGGGCGAGCCGCCGGAGCCGGCCGGCTTTTCATATTTTTAAAGGTCTGAACAAGGGTGTTGATAAATTTTTCAATATCCGTTTCCGGGAAAACCATCCCAAATTCACCCTGAAAAAACACCCGCGACTGCGCATCGGCCTCCGCGCTGTTTTGCGGTTTGTAGGCAAAGGGCTGCATGTTTTTGCGCTGGTGCTTGAAAATTTCATTAAATAACACTCGCAGGCTCCAGTCTTCAAAGTCAAAACCCATGAAGAGGTGGAACACCGGTTTGTCCAATTCCTTGAGCAGGCTGTTCGGCAGTCCTTCATTTTGCTGCCCGGTAATGCGGTTGATGAAGCTGAGCTGATCGCTGTAACTCAGCACCATCGATTGCGGCTTGTCTTTGTAGTAGCCCAGCAAATTGTACACTAAAGGTGCGCGGCCCGCCTCAAAGGTGTAAAGCGGGTCTTCGGCGTCAGGTTTGTCAAAATTGTAATACCCGCGCCGAACGGTAATGCCAAAGGAACCATAAAGCTCGGCGAAATAATCGTCGGGCGTGGTATTGATGATGATTCGGAAAGGCAAATCGGCCAATTGTTCCAGAAAAGCAGGCAGTTGCACCTTGCTGCTCCACTCCGCATAAAACTTCTGCACCTCGCGGCGCAGGATAATATCGGCTACACGCTCGTTGCTGCGGTTGAGCAGCAGACTGGTTACATAGGTCAGGGAATCCGCTTCCTGCGGACTGAGCTGTAGCCCATAAAGCCGGACGAGGTGGTTGGCACAGGCAGCCGTGACGGGCTTGTAGGCGCCGCCCGACATACGCATAGTAATGGCGGCCGGCCCGAGAAAAAGTACGCAGGAGCCTTCTTCAATTTGTTGTACGATGCTTTCGTACACCGCTTCGGGCAGGTCGCCTGAAGCATTGAGCGCAATGGCCGGAAAACTGGATTCTGCCATGAATTGGTTTTAATAGACGAACAAAGGTATACAAGACCTTGATCTATCCAAATCCTGTGCCCGGATTTGTGCCGATATTCCTTGAATTGTGCCGAAAAGCCTTACCTTGTCCCCCCGGCTTGCCCTGCGATGCCTTTGTCTGCGAATAAAATCAAGCGGCAAAGTATCAAAAGTGCCGATACGCAAAACCCTGATACTTAATAACACCGCCTATGCCAGCACAAACTAAAGGAACAGGCATTCTCGTTGCCCGTTTTCAAACTTTTGAACTACTCCCGGCGCACCGACAATTGGTGGAATCTGTTTTGGAAAAACACGATCGGGTCATTGTATTCCTCGGAAGCAACCCCGCCCCCAGTAATTATAACCCGCTCGACTGGGTTTTCCGCTGGAAAATGCTCCAGGATGCCTTCGGAAATGCCATTCAGATTGAAGATATGCCTGACCTTTCCGACGACCGCGTCTGGAGCCAGGAACTCGACCGCCGGATTATGGAACTGCGCCCTGCCCCGGAAGTAGTGCTATATGGTTCAAAGGATAATTTTGTTGATCGCTACTCCGGACGTTTCAGCGCCATTGTACTCGACGGCGATGAAGTAGAAACGGAAGAAATTCTGCCGCTGGAAGCCGTCACCAATCACCGCGATTTCCGGCTTGGGGTGTTGTACGGCGCGCTGCGGCGTTACCCGACCGTTTACCCCACCGTGGACATTGCCGTCTTTAATGAAACCTGGGATGAGGTGCTGCTCGCCCGCAAGGCCAACGAACTCAAATACCGTTTTCCCGGCGGCTTTACCGATCCCTCCGACTTCAACTACGAAGACGCTGCCATGCGCGAACTTACCGAAGAGTGCGGCCCTATCATCGTCGACGACCTGACCTATCTCGGTTCGGCCCGCATCGACGACTGGCGCTATCGCGAATCGGCCGACAGCATTATTACCCATCTCTACGCCTGCCGGCTGGAAGAAGGCGAACCAGTAGCCAGCGACGATATCGTCGAGCTGCGCTGGTTCCCGGTGGCCAAACTCAATGCCGAGCTTTTTGTGCCCGAACACCGGATGTTGCTGGAAATTTTACTGGAATTTATAGAGGAAGAACATTAGGAATGCGGAGTTCGGAATGCGGAATGCGGAATGAATGTTGAATTTTTAATGTTTAATTTTGGATTTTGCTGCGCAAAAATGATTTTTTCCGCATTCCGCATTCCGCATTCCGCATTCCGCATTCCGCATTCCGCATTCCGCATTCCGCATTCCGCATTCCGCATTCCGCATTCCGCATTCCGCATTCCGCAACCCCCCCCGGCCCTCCCTGAAAGGAAGGGAGCGTCCGCATTCCGCATCACTTTTTCTTATAGTCCAGAATATTCAAATGCGTGGGGCAAAATTCCGCATCGTGCGGGTCATTGGAAGCGATGATAACAAGGCGTTCGGCGGCGAATTGTTCAATCAGGTTTTTATACCAGGCAATTCCCTGAAGATCGAGGTTGGTAGCCGGCTCATCGAGGAGCAGCACCGGCGTATTGGTACAAAGTGCCAGTACCAATTTGACGCGTTGTTTCATGCCTGAAGAAAACTGCCGGATTTCTTTGCCCTTGGCGCGGGGCAGGGCCAGTATGTCTGTCAGTTCGCGGAGTTGGAGTCCCGGCAGCAGCGGGCGCATGGAAAAATGAAAATCCAGGGCCTCTTCGAGGGTAAATTCTTCAATCAGCTCGATATAGGGCGCGGCATAGCTGATTTGTTTATAGACCTGTTCTGCGTCCACTTTTTTGCCACCTGTCTGGAAGGAAAGTTCGCCTTTGGAAGGCGTGACATGGCCGGAGAGTACTTTGAGCAAGGTGGATTTGCCCGAACCGTTGGGGCCTAAAAGGGCGTAGCGTTGTCCGCCCTCAAAACGAAAATCTATCCCCCGGAAAATCCATTCCAGACGATAGCGTTTCCCGACTTGCTCCAGCACAATATCCATTGAATACGAAGCGATTACAGGGCGTGTTCAAGTATTTTGCCGGAAGCGCCCATGGTGCGGAAGCCTTTCATCAGGCCGCGTTTGGCGCCGCGTGCAAACCCGACAATCTGGTCGCGATAGGGCGTGTGCGGAATTTCCTCTTCAATGATCTGCAAGGCGCGGCGAACACTCAGTCCGCGCACAAAAAGAATGCGGTAGATGTCTTCAATGTGGTGCATGTCTTCCCGGCTAAAGCCCCTGCGGCGCAGGCCGGTAGTGTTGATGCCCACGTAGGAAAGGGGCTCGCGGGCCGCCGTTACAAAAGGCGGTACATCTTTGCGCACCAAGGAGCCGCCACCGATCATACTTTGTTCGCCGATACGAACAAACTGGTGCACGGCAACCATACCGCCGAGTGTGGCTTGTTTGCCCACTTCAATGTGGCCGGCAAGGGTTACGTTGTTGGCTAAAATACAATTGTCGGCAATGATACAATCGTGCGCCACATGGACGTAGGCCATCAGCAGGCAATTGTTGCCGATATAAGTGGTATTTGCAGCGCTGGTGCCCCGGTTAAGGGTGCAGCATTCGCGTACCGTCACGTTGTCGCCAAGGATCAGCGTTGTTTTTTCGCCGTGGAATTTGAGGTCTTGTGGAACAGCACTCACAACCGCTCCGGGGAAAATGCGGCAGTTGTTACCGATGCGTGCGCCATTCATGATCGTGACATTGTTGCCGATCCAGCAGTCGTCGCCGATCTCAACATCTTCTTCGATGACGGTAAAAGCGCCGATGGTGACGTTTTTTCCGATTTTTGCATTAGGGTGTATGTCCCGCAAGCCGTTAGAAAAACTCATTAGAACAAGGGTGTAGTTTTCGTCGGCCCGGAAGCCGGATGAAACAAAAGGATTGAAAGTGGCGCTTTGTTTGGGTAAAACGTAAGGCTAATTGACGGTGCTGCGTTCTTCTTCTTTAGCGCGGCGGACGATCTGGGCGGTTAGTTCGCCTTCGCTCACCAATTTGCTGCCCACGTAAGCTGTAGCCTGCATGTGAACGATGCCGCGACGGATCGGTTCCAGTAATTCCAGTTTTATGATGAGGGAATCGCCGGGACTGACCTTTGCCTTGAAGCGGGTATTGTCGATTTTCAGAAAATAGGTGTCCCAGTTTCCTTTATCGGCTACATTGTGTAAGGCAAGGATACCGCCGGTTTGGGCCATCGCCTCGATTTGCAATACGCCCGGAAAAACCGGATTGCCGGGAAAATGCCCCATGAAAAAATTCTCGTTCATGGTGATGTTTTTGACCCCCACAACATGCGTCTCGCTGATTTCGATAATTTTATCGACCATCAGGAAAGGGTAGCGGTGGGGCAGCATTTCCATGATTTGAACGGTATTGTAAACGGGTTCTTTTTCGGGATCGTATTTGGGAATACCGAGCAAACGTCTTTTTTCCGTCAGTTGTTTCTTCAGGATTTTAGCAAATTCCACGTTTGCGGTATGCCCGGGCTTTGTAGCAACAATTTTTCCGCGCAAGGGTTTTCCGATGAGGGCCAGATCGCCGATCACATCGAGCAGTTTATGTCGGGCCGGCTCGTTCTGGAAATTCAATTGTACCGTATTCAGAACGCCTTCTGCTTCTACTTTGATGCCGGTTTTGCCCATTTTTTGGGCCAAAATGTCGAGTTCTTCCTGTTCCATTTTACGGTCGACGATCACAATGGCATTATCCAGGTCGCCGCCTTTTATAAGACCCATTTCCAGCAACTTTTCCACCTCATGAATGAAAACAAATGTTCGGCAGGGTGCAATTTCGTTGATAAAGTGATCCATATGCTGCAAAGTGGCGTATTGCGGCCCCAGCACTTTGGAGCTGAAATCTATCATAACGGCTGCCTCAAAGTGGTCGGCGGGCAGCGCAAGCAATTCGGTGCCGGTCACTTCATCGCGGTAGGAAATGGGTTCTGTGACCTCAAAAAAGTCGCGGTCAATATCGAGCATTTCAATACCGGCTGCCTGAATCAACGCTACAAAGGGCATGGCCGTGCCGTCCATGATCGGCATTTCCGGGCCGTCAATTTCCATAACCATATTGTCGATGCCGAGGCCCATCAGCGCGGCCAGCACATGTTCGACGGTGGAGACCTGGGCGTCGCCTACTTTCAGGGTAGTGCCGCGATTGGTGGAAATAACGAGTTTGACGTCGGCTGGAATGACAGGTTGTTCGGGCAGGTCGACGCGCTGAAAGCGCAGACCGGAGTTTGCGGCAGCAGGTTTGAAGGTCAGGGTAACTTTTTTCCCGGTGTGCAGCCCGACTCCGCTTACTGAAGTGGCCTGTTTAATGGTTGCTTGCTTCATAGAGCTAGGTTGGTAATTTCAAGCGGCAAAGGTACGACGCCGGGGCGGCAATCTATATCCTGGCGCTTGAATATCGGCGCAATGGCATTATTTAACGGCGTAGGGGGTTCTGGCTACGATGGATCGGCCGAGCGTAAGTTCATCGGCATATTCCAGATCGCCGCCAAAAGAAACCCCGCGCGCGATGGCGCTGAGGGCAACACCCGAATTTTGCAATTGACGCGATATATAATAGATCGTGGTTTCGCCTTCTATGGTTGGGCTGATGGCCATAATTACTTCTTTTACTTCGCCGCGGCCACAGCGCTCCACTAAGGGCATGATGTTCAGATCGGCCGGCCCGACGCCCTCAATGGGCGAAATGATGCCGCCAAGGATGTGGTACAAACCTCGGAACTGTCCGGTTTCTTCGATGGCCATGAGGTCGCGCGCGCTTTCCACCACACAGATGAGGCTGCGGTCGCGGCGCGCATCAGCGCAGATTTCGCACAACTCTTGGTCGGAATAATTGAAGCAGTCGCGGCAACTCTTCACCCCGGCTTTCATGGCGCTCAGGGCGTTGGCGAATTGCTCGGTTACGCTCCCGTCCTGCTTCAGCAAATGCAGGGTAAGGCGCAGGGCCGTTTTGCGGCCGATGCCGGGCAGGGAAGCAAATGCATTAACCGATTGCTCTATAAGCTTGGAGGAGAAGGGCATGGCAGGACTGAAAATTAGCGAGCAAAGATAGGGGATTTTGGGGACAAGTGATGGGGGAAACCTTCAGCAGACACACTTTTTGGGACAGTACCTGCGCTTGTCGTCATTTCCCGGATCGGGGTAGTCTTTGCCTAATTCTTTTTTGGCTGCTGTTTCGTAGTTGTTGCTCAGGTAGCGCAAAAACAAAAAGGAAAGCATATAATCGCGTAACTGGTCGGCGTTCATAGCGCCGCGCAGTTCGTCTGCGATTTTCCAAAGGGTGTTGCCGAGTTGTGTTTGGCTATTGTCTGTTATATTTTATTAATGCCGATGTTTTGTTTTCCGTCTACGAAGGTGTCAGGGCTACGCCCCTTTTTTGGATGTTGGGGTTTTTGCTACGAAGGTGTCAGGGCTACGCCCCTTTTTTGGATGTTGGGGTTTTTGCTACGAAGGTGTCAGGGCTACGCCCCTTTTTGGGTTGTTTGGGTCTTTGCTACGAAGGTGTCAGGGCTACGCCCCTTTTTTGATGTTTCGGTTTTCGTCTACGAAGATTTCAGGGCTACGCCCCTTTTTTGGTTGTTTGGGTCTTTGCTACGAAGGTGTCAGGGCTACGCCCCTTTTTGGGTTGTTTTGTGCTTCGCTACGAAGATTTCAGGGCTACGCCCCTTTTTTGGATGTTGGGGTCTTTGCTACGAAGATTTCAGGGCTACGCCCCTTTTTGATGTTTCGGTTTTCGTCTACGAAGATTTCAGGGCTACGCCCTGGGTTCAAAAAAATGGGGCGTAGCCCTAAAATCTTCGTAGAATGAAAACCGAAATATCAAAAAAGGGGCGTAGCCCTGAAATCTTTCCTATTCATAGAATTCAAACAAATATTTTTCATCATATTCAATTTCAAATTTTTGTAAAAGCAAGAGATATTCCTCTTTGAATGTTTGCTTTTTGTGGTGTTCGGGCTGATTTAAAATGTATTTCACTACATTGTCAATATGTGATTTTGAATAGGTAAATGCCCCGTAGCCATCTTGCCATGAAAATTTACCGGGTATGTAATTTTTTTCATTGAGCCATTTGGATGAACCTGATTTTACCTGTTCCATCAATTTCGCGGGCGAAAGGGTTGGGTGCATACCAACAAACAAATGGGTATGATCCGGATTGCAATAGATGGCGTAGGTTTTGCATTTATGATTGTTTACAATGCCGCAGATTACTTTTTCTAATTCATCCCGGAATGATTCTCTGATCAGGCTTTCTCGTCCTTTCACGGAAAAGACGAATTGGATGTACAATTGTGTGTAGGTGTTTGCCATTTTAATTAAGATTTGGTGCGAATTTAAAGACAGATGAATGCATTGGCTTTCAAAAGGTTGTCAGAGCGTAATTTTTACCTTCGCGGTGGCTACGAAGGTGTCAGGGCTACGCCCCTTTTTGGGTTTTTTTGTGCTTCGCTACGAAGATTTCAGGGCTACGCCCTTGGGTTCAAAAAAAGGGGCGTAGCCCTAAAATCTTCGTAGAAAAAATATGAATAAGGTGTAACAGGAGCGTAGCCCTGAAATCTCTTTTGTATGTTTATCCATTTTCATCACCGTTTACCAATGGAAATAAGCCCTGCACAACCCTTGCCCCATCCCAAATTAAACTTACAACAAACCCATACCCATACCCATACCAAGGCAAAATGATAGCTTACAAGCATCGCGTTGCCACACAAAATCCTGAAAGGTGATAACAAAAAAGCGTCGCCCCGAACAAAACCCGAAGCGACGCCCTTCCTGCCATTGCAGTAACGCCTGCCCTAACGCGCAATCACTAAGCGCTTCTCCGCAATGCCTTTATCGGTGTAAATCCGAATCAGGTACATACCGTCGTCTAAATTGCCCAGCGGCATGCGGTAAGTAAACGAAGGCGCGGGCTGCTGAATGCGCTGAATGGTCTGACCAACCACGTTCAGCACTTCAATGCGCTGTACTTGCAGGTCGCCAACAAACAGGTCGGTGTAGCTGCCTGCCGGGTTGGGTTGCAGGCGCACCAGTTCATTGAGCTGCCGATCCTTCGTCAATACCACATTCTCTAACTTGATCCAGAGCGTATCCATTTCTGTCGGGGCGCTGAGGCTGATCAGGTTGCCCTGCGCATCCTGCGCCACCACGCCGCCTACCGGAATCACCACCGGAACCGTCAGGCTCGACGTACGGCCGGTAATGTCCACAATGATGATGTAGTTGGTAGAAAACGTCAGCTTGGCAAGGCTGCCATAACCATTGGCGCCCTGCCCGTTTTTACGGGTGAAGCCCATGTCGAGCTGGCGCTGGTTGTACACGTCCTTGGGATACCACAGGATGTGATTGGTAAAGCCGAAGAAGGAGTTGTCTTCGTAGTCGGCCTCCGGGTTGGGGTCGATAAAATCGGGGTACCGTAAAGCGAGGGCCAGACCGTAAAGGTCGAAAACTGGGTTGGTGGGATGGCCTATGCTCAGCTCCGCCTCAATTTCGAGGCTGGCAGGCGGATTCTGCGCATCGATTACAAGGGTATCCAGGGGAAATTTTATAGCAAGCTGCGGCTTGCCCGGGATAAAGGCGAGCTCGGTGGTATCAATGGCGGAATAGTGCGGATCAATGGCATCAACATCAAACTCGTTCACAATGCCGTCGCCGTTGCAATCGAGGTGTTTGTAATCCACCACATTATTGACTTTTTCCAACCAGTTGGGCGCAAATTGCGGCTTCCAGTCGGCGCTGGCATGTGGACGCGGCGGACCGGATTTCAGGTATCCGATACCGATATTGAGCAGGTCGATTACGTTGGCGCGCTGGTCGCCGTTGGCATCACCCGGACGCACATAATCCGTCGTACCGGGCAGGTAATCGGTTTTCATGAAATTCGCATCTGTAACCAGGAGCCGCGTGTAGGAGGAAATGCAGCTGGTAAAATGGTTCCAGATTGTGAGGTTCACGCGATAAACGCCGCCATAAGGATAAAAATGGCTGACGGTATCCCACTGCACACCGGTATACGGCAAGGCGCCGTCGCCGAAATCCAGTTGTTTGGTCACTAAGTTGCCTACCGACTTATTGCGGAAGAGCACCCGATAACCATTCACCGGGTTGCCATTGATGGAAACAATTTCCACCTCGGCCTGGCAATCGCCGCTCTGCGCCGCGCATGGTCCCGACCACCAGGCCAGCAAGCCGCTGCGCATGGCGATGCACTCATTCTGATAGGTCTCCCCGTTGCATCCGCAAACCGGAGCAAATTCATTGCCGCATTCCAGCGTATTGCCTACCATACCGGGGCTGAAACAGCCGGTTTCAAAGGCATTTATGCCGCGGCAAATGGTCGTTACGCAGTGATCGCTGTTGCCCGGCGTACCACTTTCTACCTCCGCACAGAGGTAGTACAGCCCGAAACCGGGGAACTGATATTGAAAATATTGTTGTTCGGAAAGGATTTGTCCGCTGACGGCATTGCGCCATTTCACCGATTTGAGCGGCGCCGCATTGCCGTTGGGCACCAAACCGGCGTTTAATACCGTACCGTTAATGCTTGTGCTGATTTTGTACCCGCAGTCGCTAAGCGCCTGGTTGGTCGTTACGGTTTCGCAGTACTGTGTATAACAGCCGAAGGCATCGCTTACCGTCAGGCAAACATTATAGGGGCCGGGCTGGCTGTAGGTATGAAAAAAGGTGCGGCCCTGCACCGTCTTGCCGTCGCCCAGATTCCATTCCATCAATTGCAGGTTGGGGTTGCCCACATCCGCAATAAACAGGAAACGATTGGGCTGGGACGCATCGGGAATGACCCGGAAGGAGGCCTGACACTCAGGAACCTGATCGAGGCAAGTCAGCTTGACTACTTCGGCGCCGGGATAGGCCAGGCAGCCCTGTGGAAGGCTTGCCGGTTCGGCAGTAAACGTGATGATATCGCCCGATTGCGTTCCCGCAAATCCGGCAACGGCATAATACAATTCGCCGCCGGGTTCGGCAGAGATGACGATACCACATCCGGGAACAGCATCAACCACTTTGCCCCAGCCGAGGCATTGTTGTGCCTGCGCCTGTTGAAAGCCCGCAAGGCAGAGGGCGATAAACAAGAGTAATCGAACTTGCTGGTACATTTTTTCCATAATTCCTGAGTTTTAATCGGACAAGGCCCGGTATTTCGCCGGGCCTATATCCGGCAAACACTTTTTCAATTACAAAGATGCAACCATTTTCGGTAGCGTACATATACAATTTTTCTGTTCTGTCGATTTTTTTTAGTATAAAAAATTTATATAAAAAGTTCAAAGTCAGAAATTTAAATTTACTTTTATGCCTGAAAAATCCCGAATATGTTCAGCGATAAATTAACAACGCTGCTGCAATCTTTTTCCAAATATGAATTAAACCGCTTTGGAAAATTTCTGCGCTCCCCCTGGTTCAACGAACAGGACGATGTCGTCCGCCTGTATGAACTGCTGCGCCTGCTGCTGCGCAAAAATGAAGATGCCCTCCGGGTATTGGACAAAAAAAGCGTCTGGAAAAGTTTGTACGACAAAAAGCCATACGACGACGCCCAATTGCGCCGCCTGGCTTCCGACCTCACCCAACTGGGACTGCAATTTCTGAGTGAAGAAAAACGTCGGGAAAATCCGCTGCGCGAACTCCTCGACCAGCAGGATGCGCTCGACCGGCCCGAACTCCGAAAGCACCTCGGCAGCCTCGAAAAACAAGCCCTGAAAATATTAGAACAGGAAAAAACACCCGATGTGGCGCATTACCTGCAATCCTATCAGCTGCACTGGCAGATTTTCAACCGCGCCACCAAGGTGGTGGACACCAGTAATTATCTGGAAAAATTAGCGCCTGCCGACCGCGCCCTCGACAATTTTTACCTGCTCCAAAAACTCAAATTCTACACCGCCTGGCTCATCTTCTCCGGCATGCGCGCAGGCGCACACGAGGTCAGCCTCCCCGAAGGTTTTCTTCAAATGACCGAGTCGGAGCACTACCGCGACAACCCGCTGATCGCAACCTACCGACAGGTGCTGCACTGCCTTGTCGATCCCGAACAGGAAACCCATTACCGGCAGTTGCGCACCTTGCTGAATACCCATGCCGCACAAATCGGCAAAAGCGACCTGCGCGAATGCTACCTGATCGCACAAAATTATTGCGCATTCAAAATCAATCAGGGCCGGACCGAATATTATCAGGAAAATTTTGAACTGTATAAAAGTATTATTGAACAGGAAATTTTACTCGAAAACGGACAATTACAGGAAGGCATTTTCAAAAATATCGTCACCACCGGATTGCGTGTCGGCGAGTACGATTGGGTCGAGAAATTTATCCGGGAATACGCCGAATTTTTGCCGCAGTCTATCCGCGAAAATGCCCGCAGCTTCAACTTAGCCAACCTCTACTCGCGCCGGCGCGAGCATGCCCGCGTGATCGAGCTGCTCCGGAATGTGGAATACAGCGATGTGGTATACGCCCTTGGCTCAAAAGTACTGTTAGTGTACACCTATTATGAAACCAATGAAATGCTGGCGCTCGATTCGCTGCTCGACAGCTTTCGTATTTACCTGCGCCGCAACAAGCTTATTTCCAAAAACCTGAAAACGGAATACGGCAATTTCCTGAGTTTTGTCAAAAAACTCTCCTCACTGCTACCCCGGCAACAAACGGAAATTGAACAGGTGCGGCAACGCATTGAAAAATGCAAATCCGTCACTTCCAAAAAATGGCTGCTGGAGAAGGCCGACGAGCTGCAAAAAATCAAAAAATGATTTTTTTTAATTTTGGATTTTTAATACTTGATTTTTGATTGTCTGGCTCTGGAGTTTTGTTTTAAAACATTGATAATCAAGTATTAAAAATCAAGCATCCAAAATTAAAAATCATTTTTCGCCAACGGCCTGACCACCGGCGCCTGCTCGATAATTCCCTTGACGCTGACCTTGTTCTTGTCTGCCGTTTCGAGGGTTTTTCGGGTTGCGGCGGTATCGCCGTCGAGCAAATGGGCCTCGGCCTTGATGCTGTAAGCGGTCACGTTTTTGGCGTCTTTGCGCAGCACGGCTTCTGCATTTTTGAGGGCTTCGCTGTTGCGGCCCAGCTTGAGATTTTCCCGGGCCAGGTCGATCTGGCTGCGTGCGGAGGGTTTCTTTTTGGCGGCAGATTCCAGCACTTGCAGGCGTTTTTCGGTGCGGGCTACGCTGTCGCGGAGGTTGTTTTCGCGTAAGGCAATCCAGCTTTTATCGCCGCCGGGCACTTTTCGGAGCAGTTTGAGGTAATCGTCGGCGAGTTGCACGTGGCCCGATTTCAGGGCGGCATCCACGCGGGCTTTAAGCAGGGTGGAGTCGGTTTCGCTGCCTTCCACCAATCGGAGATCCTGAATGGCGTTTTCGTAATTGCCTTTTTGCAGGTATAAGGCGCCGCGCATTTCACGGGCGGTATTAAAATCGGGGAATTGCTCCAGTAAATCGGAATACATGCCGATAGCGGCTTCTGTTTTTCCGCTGATGGCTAAATTGTAGGCCTGTTGCAGGATCATACCTGTATCGGCGACGGCGACGCGCATTTCAGCGCCCGCCATATCCTGAGCGGTTGTTTTAGGCAATGCTGCGGCAAAGAAATTGGACGCAATGGGCACTTTGGCGCGGTTGGCCAACACGATATAGAGGAAACGGGTAACCGCCTCCACATCGCCGGCGAGGCGCTGGCCGCTGCTTTTGAGGCGCAACAGGTCGCCTACACTCGTATCGCCGGCGGCATAAACACCACCTTTGTTGAGCAGTACGTAGCGCGCATCAAATTTATATACACTATCGGCTTCGGCCTGATTGATTTTTCCCCACACCACCATTTGTACGCCGCATTCCTGACCCATGCGGCTTGCTTCTGCCGGACTGATGTACTCCGTTCCGGCGCTGCTGCTTTTCACATCAGCAGCGGCTTTGAGGCCGGGATATTTGGCGATCAGGCTGTTGAGGCCGTCGGCAATTTCCACTTCAATTTTACCTGCATTTTTTACGCCGGTTTGTGCAAAAGGCAGCACCAGTACCCGAAATTCGGTGCTTTTATCAAATTCCGGGCATTCATCCTGCGTCTTAAAAAAGAAATTCCAGATCAAAAAGGCGGCTGCCAGGGCAAGTATGCCACCTGCCGAGAGGTAGCGCCAGAGCAGGCTGCGCGAGGGCGGCAGCGCTTCTGTGGGGATAAAACGGCCGTGCTCATAGTGGGCGGCCAGATCAAGCGTTGCGGCAGCAATCTGGTTGCCGCCGATCACGGCATTTTCGCCGGAAATGGTGCCGCGCAGCAGTTGTTGCTGGAGCTGGGCCAGCTGCCCCTGTTGTATCCGAGCGGCATTGGCCAATTCTTTACAGCGCGGGTCGCTGTCGAACATAGCGATCAGCATGTTAAGCGCGGCGGCGGTATCGCCCTCCGCGATCTTTTTTCTGACAGCAGCTAATTGATTCCGAAGGTCCATGATTAGGCGATATTACACGGGTCAAAACGCAAGCGGCTGCTTGTCGGGTTCCGGGCAATACAAATATCCAAACGTGTTAACAATGAATTGATTATAAATGATCTGTTAGGGTAAACTTAAAAACCCTGCAAGGAAATATTAAGGGCGCCGGGCGGTGTTAATTGAGACGCGCGGGCACCGTCAGCACAAACTCCGGAATAACCACTTCAAATAATTCCCGGTCGGCTTGTTGTTGCATGGTATAGTTGCCCTGCATTTTACCAATATCCGTATCCAATTCGCAATACGACTGATAGCTGTGGCTTGCGCCGGGCGTCAGCACCGGTTTTTCGCCGATTACCCCTTCGCCCTCTACTTCGCGTACCTGACCGGCGCCATCGGTAATAAACCAATGCCTGCGCAGGAGCTGTACGGTCTGATTGCTCCCGTTTTCGATGGTAATGTAATAGGCAAAGACAAATCGCTCGGCCCGTGGGTCGGAGTGCAGGGGCAGGTAGGCGGTTTCTACCATAACCGTGATGCCCTTGGTCGTAAGGATACTGATGTTCATAAGCCGTTACAGATCTATTGGCGCAAATATGCTTGTATTTAAAGATACTTTACAGCAAAAGCAGCAGATATGTTCAGGCGAATACAAAAAAATAAGCCGAAACCAGACTTTTCCGGCTCGGCTTATAACAAAATTACTAAACACGGGTATTCTTGAACCGCAAAAGGCGGTATACTTTACAATGATTTTAAGGTTTGTTTGAGCGTTTGGGCCTCTACGGCCTGTGGGCTAAGGTTGATGGTGGCATTAGCGCTGCTCTCGGTGTCAAACGTAGCGCTGTAATACTGCGCGCCAATTTTACTGATCACCAATACCCGGATAGGAAAGCCTTCCACGACCGAGCCGAAACAAAATTCCCGACTGCCAGCCTGCCCCTGCGCTTCGAGCAGGATGAGGCGATTTTTATAGGCAAGGTAGCAGACACTGTTTTCACCGTTGAATGCTTCCGACAGTTTGACGCAGAATTGACCGCTTACGGCGGGCGAGCTGTTGAGCGGACGGGCGCAATTCACCCAGCCCAAAGCACCCGGATATATTTCATACCCTTTAACGGGTGTACCGGAGCCGCCGGAGGGCAGCCAGTCGGCCCAATAAGCCACTGCGGGGGTCATGATCCAGTAGTCAAACGCGCCATCTGCATTCAACGCTGCATTCCAGATGCGCATATCGGTCAACAGGTTGGGCGTAGCTGCGGGAATTTGAATCTTAAGCGTGCGGCCTTCCATAATTTGTAAAGGTTTGCCGTCGCAAAATGCTTCGAGGTACAAAATTCCGGCACTTTCGGGCAGGATGCCTTCCGGATTTTCAGAATTTATGTCGCGGGCGGGCATATCCCCTTTAGAAAACACTTCCGTGACACGCAGGGTAACACTCTGGCAATCGACACAGGGCACAGGATTGCCGCTGGCGTCTTTAAAGAGCGTATTGGGATCTGTCAGAAAAATACGCACGCCGGAACTCGTCAGCAGCATGGTATCGCCGAGGGTGGCGCCATTAAGGGGAAATGTCGTTTGCGTTTGTTGCTCGGGAATAAGCTTCAGGAAGAAGTCCAGCGCCGGCAAGGTATTGGAAGCCGGGGTAAAGGTGAGTTCGTCTTTGCGGCACGATGATACGCCGGCCAGCAGCAGGGCGCTGAACAGCAACAGGCTCAGGGCCGAACGTTTATGCATTTGCGGATATGTCATTTCGTGTGGCATGTTGGTGTTTAATTGACAATTTTTGTAAGTCCGAGCCGCAAGCCCCAGACGCCATAACGCTGTTCAACAGGGTGCGTCTGAATACTGACGGGTTGAATTACTTGTCGGTAATACGGCTCTATAAACACACGAATACGGGGTTTGACGTGGTAGAACCACTGCACGCTGCCCATGGCGCTAAGTCCTGCGCGTTGCTTGAACACCGCCACGCTGTTGTCCTTACCAGGTGTAAAATATTCAGGATTATCTAAAGAAGTCAGGATGGCGCCGCGTTTCCAGAACAGCAGATTCACCGAACCGCCGGCACTCAGGTTGATGCCGGTACGGCCGCTGCGCACCTCGAAACCGGCCTGAAAGGGAATATCCAGCATGCCGAATCGGTTGTAGGTATGGGTATAATCTTCCCCATAGATGATGCCGATGGTATCAATACCGACCACCTGTCCATTGGGGCCAATTTCGTATTCAACCTGTACTTTGGTGTTTTCCGGGTCGAAATATTCAAATTCCTCTACAAACTGCTCATAATGCAAACCTGTCCGGATGAGGAAATGGCGGTGCAGCATCAGGGAGGCACGCACGCCCGCATTTACGGCCCATTCATCGCTTTCTGTGGCGGCACGGGCGTTGCGGTAGGGCAGGTCTTCGGCGTCGCGGACGAGCAGTTCTTTATTGGTAAAAGATGGTCCGGCGTAAGCATCAAACAGCAATACCATTCCGCTGCGCGAAAAATCATAACATTTTTTGATTGGCGCTTTGAAAGGCTTGGGGGCTTTTACCTTGACGGTGTTGAGCGTCAGGGAAGGGGGTGGGGGAATGCGGAATGCGGAGTGCGGAATGCGGGATGTGAAATGCGGAATGTGGAATGCGGAATGCGGAATGGGTGGTGGTGTTTGGGTGTTTTCCAGGGCCGGGGGGGGCGGCACGTCCGCACCGCCGTGTTCGGAGAACTTCAGGGCAACGGCGGGCGGCAACGCGTCGGCGACGGGGGCCTTGGGCGTCTGAGTGGCTGGTTTGCCGGCGTTATGGCCTTCGGAGTGGAAGGATGCTTTTGCGGGCAAATGGGGCGTATTGCTTGTAGCCGGCGGTATTTCGGCGGCCTTACTATAATCTGTAGCGATGGGGTTTGCTTGCGCTTCTGCGGCTTTTAGCACAGTTGCATTTGCAGCCGCTGCGGATTGAGCGTCTTTTTGTACGGCGTCTGAAGGATTGGACTGCGTATGCGACAGGGCTTGCGGGCTGCGTTGGAACAGGGAAAGGCCCTGCCAGCCGAGCAAGCCGCTCAGGCCGAGGCCAAAGAAGAGCCAGAAGATAAAGCGGCGGCGTTTTTTGCGTTGCAACTGACGTTCCACCCCTTCCCACACGAAGGCGGGTGGCGGCACTTCAGCGTCGTACAGGCGCGCTTTAAATTGCTGATCGATATTATTTAATGGTTCTTTCATTACGCTGCGTTTTACCCTCAAGTTGCTGGAGCTGTTCGCCGAGCCAGCGTCGGGCTTTGGTCAGTTGGGATCTGGAGGTGCTTTCCTGGATGTCGAGCATTTCCGCTGCTTCGGCATGGGAAAAGCCTTCGATGGCCACCAGGTTGAACACCACGCGATATCCTTCGGGCAATTGAGCGATGAGGCCCAGCAGTTCGGCTTCGGAGAGCGAAGCGACGGCGTCGGGTTCAACCGCTTTTTCGGGAATATGTTCCAGACCGCTGTGTTCCTGATCGAATCGGAGCCTCTGGTAGGTACGGAGGGCGGTATTGACCATGATCCGCCGCACCCAGCCTTCAAAGGAGCCGTTGAACTGGAATTGATCGAGTTTTGAAAAAACTTTCACAAAGCCCTCTTGCAGCATGTCGGCGGCATCATCCCGATTGCGCGCATAACGCAGGCATACGGCATACATCTTGCCGGCGAAGCGCTCGTACAATTGCCGCTGGCACTGCGCCGACCCGCGCAAACAACCTCTGATGATGGCTTCCTCGTTCAAGTGCACATGTGGATTAATTCATCCCGAAGGTACGCAAAAGTGGAGATACAGGGAGGAGAAAAAATGCTGCCCGACCAGTACAGTATTTTTTAAATCTTTTTTGAGCCGAGATTTATAGCGATGAGTGATGAGTGATGAGTGATGAGTGATGATGTATTGAAACGTCCGGGCTTCACAAAGATGTGCCAAAACGCTCATCACTCATCACTCATCACTATATAGTTTTTTCATGGGTTTCATCCCAGTAAGTTATCACCAACAAGCCGGTAAAGGTTATCAATCCGTTGATGAGAATGGTCAAAAAGCCGACATCCACGCTGGCTAAATGTTTCATCAGCAGTTCAAACAGATAGGTCAGCAAAGGCGCTAAAACACAAATAAACGGTACTAAAAAATCGCGCGGACGCAGGTTGGTGAATAAGCCATACATAAACAAACCCAGCAGCGGCCCGTAGGTGTAACCTGCAATTTTGAAAATCAGGGTAATGACGGCCGTGTTGCTGAACCAATTGAGTACAATGATAATCAGCACGAAAATCAGCGAGAAACCCAGGTGCACCCAATGTCGGGTGCGACTCAGGGCGCGCTCGCGTTGCGCCCTTTCGGCCGCTTGCGCGGCCTCGCTGGCATGTGGATCGGTGGGGAGGTTCAGCTTTTTTTCAAAATCCAGAAAATCTACACAGAAACTGGTGGTGAGGGCCGTAAGCGCGGAATCGGAGCTGGCATAGGTACTGGCAATCAGACCGAGAATGAAGAAAATTCCCGCCGCTGCATCCAAGTGGTCGAAAGCAATTTTGGGGTAAAGATGATCGGTGCGCGCCGGCACTTCAATACCCAATGTACCGGCATATTGGTACAGCAAGGCGCCCAAAACCAGAAAAAGAAAATTGATAATAACCAGATAAACACTGAATACCAGCATGTTTTTCTGCGCCGAACGCAGGTCTTTGCAGGCTAAGTTTTTTTGCATCAAATCCTGATCCAGACCCGTCATGGCAATGGCAACCAAAGCGCCGCTGATGAACTGCTTGACGAAGTGGTTGGGATTGCTCAGGAAATTATCAAAGAAGAAAATTTGTCCGTATTTGCCACTTAATACCGTAGAGAACATATTTCCGGCGCCCATATTCAGGGCCTTCGATACGGTATATACCGTAAAAAGCAAGGCCAGAATGAAGAAAGTGGTCATGATGGTATCGGTCCAAATGATGGTTTTTAAGCCACCTTTGAACGTGTAGGCGTAAATCAGCGCCAGCATCAGCACCGTGGTGACGAAAAACGGCACCCCTAATTTTTCAAAAACAAAAATCTGCAACACGCTGGCTGCCAGGAACATACGCGCAGCCGAACCTAATGTTCGGGAGAGCAGAAAGAAACCCGCTCCCGTTTTATACGACCAATGCCCGAAGCGCTGCTCCAGAAACCCGTATATGGACGTGAGCTGCAAGCGATAATACAAGGGCATGAGCACGGTGCCGATAAACAGATAGCCCAGCAAATAGCCCATCACCACCTGCATGTAGGAAAAGGCCATATTGATGCCTGAACCGCCTACAGCGCCGGGAATGGAAATAAAAGTTACGCCACTGATGCTCGTGCCGATCATGGCATAAGCTACCACCCACCAGGGTACTTTCCGGTTGGCTAAGAAAAAACCTTCATTGCCCACATTGCGCCCGGTGAACCACGCCACGCCAATGAGCATGAGGAAGTACAAGACCAATACAGTAATGACTAAAGCCGGAGTTAGATGCAGCATAGGCCGCAAATGTAGAAAAAACTATCGTTTCCCCAAAAACGGAATTTCCCGGCGGAAAACCCAGGCTAACACCGCGCAGCACAACAACACCACAACGGCAAGTCCAAAGAGCAGCCCGCCATCGCCCTGAATTTCAATACCCAGCGGCGTAAATAAGTGGCTGAAAACGGCGCCGGCCATAACACCCATACCCATCAGGGCGCCATAAATGGTGTAGCGGGGAATAAGCAACAGAATAGCCGCAATCAGCTCGGCCACGCCGGAGCCATAACGGCCCCAAGGCTCCATGCCGAGGGTCTGGAAAATGTGTACGCTTTCCGAAGCGCCTGTAAATTTAAAGTACAGGGTTTGCAGCAAAATGGCAGCGGCAATAAGGCGCAAGGCCCACAGGAAGATTTTCATAACAGGAAGGTTTTAATGTTTCGGGCACAAAAATAGAAAGACCTGCGCCGAATATTTTGTCCGCATGCCAACAAGTAGGGCAACTTGACGTTTGTTAACTTTGCCACCAAAACTCACACAACATGCAACGTTTTTTCCCCATTCCACTGGCATTTTTGCTGCTCTTCGCTTGCAACCATACCCCCAACCCCGTTCCGGTTGCTGCAACAAACAATGCCCCGCAACCCGCTCCGCCGCCCGAACTTAGCCCCGAAATGCGCAATTACCTGCTCGGTAAATTCAACCCCGCCGAGCGCACGGATTTTGTAACCGTCGGCGCTCCCTACTCCGACCGCGCCGGGATGCAACTCCGCCAGGAATGCTTCGAAGCCTTCAAAAAAATGTACGAAGCCGCAAAAAAAGACGGTCATACGCTCAAAATCATCTCCTCCACCCGCACCTTCGCGCAGCAAAAAGGCATCTGGGAGGGCAAGTGGCAGCGCTTCGCCGCCGAGGCGCCCGAAGCCCAGGCCCGCGCCCTCAAAATCCTGGAATACTCCTCTATGCCCGGCTCCTCCCGCCACCACTGGGGAACCGATATTGACCTCAACGATCTTAACAACCCCGCCTTTGAAGGCAAGGGTAAATACGCCAAACTCTATGAATGGCTGCAAGCCCATGCCCACGAATACGGCTTCTGCCAACCCTACACCGCCGGGCGTCCGCACGGCTATTTTGAGGAAAAATGGCACTGGTCGTACACCCCCATTTCCCAAAAACTGCTCGAACAATACCGCAGCCACCTCAAAGATGAAGACATACAGGGCTTCATCGGCGCTGAAACCGCCAAAAGCATCGGCATCGTGCAGCACTATGTATTGGGGATAAACGACGCGTGTAAGTAGAAAAAATCGTATCTTTGCGGCCCTCCGAACCAAAATCCACGCTATGGCTTATACCGAATCTACGATGCTGGCCCTGGGCACCACCGCCCCGGAATTTGAATTGCCCGACCTGCAAAGCGGCCAAATGTCAGCCCTGTCCGACCTGCGCGGGGAAAAAGCAACGGTCGTAATGTTCCTTTGCAACCATTGCCCCTATGTGTTGTACGTCAACCCCACCATTGTGCAATTGGTCTCGGAATTTGAAAAACAAGGTGTCGCCTTTATCGGCATCAACGCCAACGACGCCGAAACCCATCCCGAAGACGCCCCCGATAAAATGAAGGCCCATGCCGAAGCGGTGGGCTATACCTTTCCTTATCTGTACGATGAAAGTCAGGAAGTCGCGCGCGCCTACTCAGCCGCCTGCACTCCCGATTTTTTTGTATTCGACCAGGAGCTGAAGCTTACATACCGCGGCCAGCTCGACCCCAGCCGCCCCAAACGCAACCCCATTCCTTCCACCGGCGATGATCTCCGCGCTGCGCTCGAGGGCCTGCTTCAGGGTAAGGCGCCCTTAGCCGTTCAGCGCCCTTCCGGTGGTTGTAATATCAAGTGGAAAAACGACGAAACCAATTAATCATCAACCTTTTAGCGATACTCAGCGATGCGCCCGACACAAATTACAGATCAGCATATCCACGACTTTATCGTTGCAGGCCTTTTTGAGGACGTCCGCGACGGCGATCATACCTCTCAGGCGACTATTCCGGCCGACAAGCGCAGCAAGGCCGTCCTGAAAGTAAAAGACTATGGCGTGCTGGCCGGCGTGGAGCTGGCGCAGCATATTTTCAGGCACGTAGACCCGACCTCTACGGTCACGGTACACAAGCCCGAGGGCAAAGATGTTTTTTATGGCGAAATCGCGTTTGAGGTGGAAGCCAATACCCGCGCCCTGCTGCAAGCCGAACGCTTAGTGCTCAATGCCATGCAGCGCATGAGCGGCATCGCGACGCTGTCGAGCCGTTTTGCCTTTGAAGTCGGCGACCTGCCCACCAAAATCCTCGACACCCGCAAAACCACCCCCCTGATTCGCTTTTTAGAAAAATGGGCGGTGCATATCGGCGGCTGCCAGAACTACCGCTGGGGTTTGTACGACTGGATCATGATCAAAGACAACCACGTGGAAGCCGCAGGCGGCGTGAAAGAAGCCCTGCACCGCGCCCACGAATACCAGCGCGAACACAACCTCAATCTCGGCATCACCCTCGAAGTGCGCAACCTCGTGGAAGTAGAAGAAGCCCTTTCCATCGGTGGCTTCACGCGGATGATGTTCGACAACTTTGAAATTCCCATCCTGCGCGAAGGCGTGGCGATGGTAGACAAGCGCTTCGAAACCGAGGCATCGGGCGGCATTACCCTGTTCAACGTCCGGAAATACGCGCTCACCGGCGTAGATTTTGTTTCTGCCGGCGCACTCACCCACTCCGCACAACCGCTCGACCTGAGTCTGAAGATTGTGGGTTGATTGAGACTTGACTATTAATATCAAAGGGTTTCTTACAAGCGTTCACATTTGTGTCAGCTTATAAGAAACCCTTTTTTATGCTCGTTTGCAAGCAACCCTGATCGCTTCATGCAATCAGGAATAGACAATTATTGTTTTTTGCCTTTGGCCTTGCCTTTTTGCGGTTTTCCGGCATTTTTTTCAGCTTTTTGAGCTGCTTTTTCAGCGCGTTTGGCTTCTTTTTTAGCCAGAATCTCGTCGTATTGGCGCGCCTGTTCAGGCGTCATAACGGCTTTGTGTGCGCGGATACGTTCTTCGCGAGCCTGTTTCATAGCGGCTTTGTGATCGGCCTTTTGAGCTTTTTGCTGCGCTTTGGCTGCTTCGCGTTGTTTTTTATAATCGGCATTGATCTGCTTGATTTTGTCGCGCTGCTCTTTGCTGAGTTTCATTTCGCTGGCGGCAGCAGCTTCGTCGGCTTCCTGCTCGGCCTGAACAACTTCGGGCGCCGGTTCGCTTGCCGGGCGACTAACGGCATTCTGGGCATTTACGCCCAGCGTGGCAGCGAATACAAAAAGCGGGAGCATCAGGGTTTTGAGGGAGAACGGACGCATGAATTTAAGCATTGTTGTAACTTTTTTTTGTTTTAGAACCTCTTATAGACCATTCAAATTGCAATAAGTCATTTCTTGAAGTGTTAAAAAACTCCTAAAAAGATTTGCCGGAGGCTTTGCTGAAAAATACGCGGCGCAGTGCTAACGTGCCGTTAACATTAGGCCGATACAACAATCCGATTTCGGCGTATCTTTGCGGCGCGTAATTTTTGCCCTCATCACAACGTATAACCGGAAAACATTGCATCGTATGTCACTCTTAGGTTCTCTTATCCAAAACAGCGCACGTATCGGCGCCTTTGCCGAAACCAATCGCCTGACTCCTGCCGATCAGCAGTACTATGAGTTGTATGCCCTGCTCCGAAAAGCCCGCAATACGGCTTTCGGACGCTTTTACGGGTTTACCGACATTCGGGAAAGCTACAACATGATAGAAGCGTTCCAGCGTCAGGTACCGGCAGCCGATTACAACGCCCTGTACGAGCGTTGGTGGTCGCAGGCTTATCTCTGCGATTCGCCCGATGTCTGCTGGCCCGGCCGGGTTCCTTATTATGCTTTGTCGAGCGGCACCAGTCAGGCCGCTTCAAAAATCATCCCCGTTACGGAGGATATGTTCAAATCGATGAAACGCGGTTCGCGCCGCCTGTTTTACGACATGAACAATTTCAGCCTTCGCCCCAATCAATTCACCAAACACATGCTCATGGTTGGCTCCTGCACCGCGCCCAAGCGCGAGGGTTTGCACTGGAGCGGCGACTTGTCGGGCATTCTGGGCCTCAACCGCCCGATCTGGCTGGAGCGCTATTATCGTCCCGGCCGTGAAATCACCGATTTGCCCGAATGGAATATGCGCATTGATCGGATTGCCGAGGAAGCGCCGGGTTGGGATATCGGTTTTTCAGTCAGTAACCCCATGTGGTTGCAGCTGATTCTGGAGCGCATCATTGACCGATACAAATTAGAGCACATCCATCAGCTTTGGCCCAACTTCAATGTTTTTGTACACGGCAGCGTGTTTTTTGATCCATATCGCCCCTCTTTTGAAAAACTGCTGGGCCATTCGATCAATTACGTCGACAGTTACTTAGCATCGGAGGGATTTTTTGCCTATCAGCGCCACCCGAGCAACCGGGCAATGAAAATGCTGACCGACTGCGGCATATTCTTTGAGTTTGTGCCTTTTAACGATCAGAATTTTGATGAAAACGGCGACCTGCGCAGTCCGTACCCCGAAGCGCATACCCTGTACGACGTGCGCGAAGGAGAGAACTACGCCATGCTCATCAGTACCACCGCTGGCGCCTGGCGTTACCTCCTGGGTGATACCGTACAGTTTACCGATGCGGCCAATGCCGAAATGAAACTGACCGGACGAACCAAGCAATACCTCTCCGTTTGTGGCGAACACCTGAGTATCGACAACCTCAATGCCGCTGTACAGCGCGCCGATGAACTGCTCAACGTGGGTATCCGCGAATTTACCGTAGCAGGAGTGCGCGATGAAAATGGTACCGACTGGAAGCACCATTGGTTCGTGTCGGTGGAAAACAACAGCGTAAGTGCCGAAGCAATTGCCAAAGTACTCGATGAGGCGCTCGCTCAACTGAACGACGATTATGCCGTAGAGCGAATTTATGCCCTCAAAAAGGTAGAATTACAGATTGTACCCAATGATATTTTCCTGAACTGGCTCGAAAATCGCGGCAAAATGAACGGTCAGGCCAAAGTACCCCGCGTACTGAAAGGCAAAAATTTCGAGGAGTTTGTCGCATTCGCCAAAGAAGCAGGGTATTGAGGGAGTGATGAACGATGAACGATGAGTGATGAACGATGCGTGATATATCGCTGCAATGCGAAAGTATATCCGAACCTCCGAACCCCAAACCTCCGAACCCCGAACCCCGAACCTCCGGACCTCCGAACTTTTACCTCATGCGTATCAACACTGCATTTGCTGATTTTGTAAATAAATTTCCGATTGTTGAATTGCCCGTCATGTTGGGCGAGGACACGCACCATGTTTTCAGTGCGGAAAACGATCCTTTGACCGATGAGATGATTCAGATTTTCATTGAATCGGACTACGATGAGATGACCGAGTTTGTGCCTTGTTTTTCCCTGAACGATACCGAGCACTTTATTGCGCTGGTTTGGTGGAAAGCCGGCCTGCTCAATTATGAATACACCCTGGCAACATTTAATGAGCGCGGCGAGGCTATTGACCGCAAAGTGATTGCGTATACGCGGGTGGCGCAGGGGCTGGTGTCGCGTGCGGTGACGACCATTAATGAAGAACACGAGATCATTATTGCAGAAGGAAGTTCTTCCGACGGCAATGATCTTTTTGATCCGACGACGGCAAAAACACGTTTTTTGGAGTTGATGAATGACGGCAGCATCGTTTAGTATGCCGATTGTATAAAAATTAACGTCATTTTGCAGTAAGTTTGCTGAAATCTGTCTGTATTTCCGGAACGGACAATACAAAGTTTGTTAGTTTTGCGGCCCGGCAAACACCGGTTCACTATTACTACAACAAGTCATGCAAGGATCTGCTATTACCATCAAAAAGGGCAAGCTGAAAGTGCCCAACGACCCGATCATTCCCTTCATCGAAGGTGACGGTACCGGTCCCGATATTTGGGCCGCTTCCGTACGCGTACTGGACGCAGCCGTAGAAAAAGCTTATAAAGGCAAAAAGAAAATCGTTTGGCAGGAAGTATTGGCCGGCGAAAAAGCCTTTAATAAAACCGGCAACTGGCTTCCCGATGAAACCCTCAAGGTGATCGATCAGTACAAAGTGGCCATTAAAGGCCCGCTTACCACGCCCGTAGGCGGTGGTATCCGTTCGCTCAATGTGGCCCTGCGTCAACAACTCGACCTGTACGCCTGCCTGCGCCCGGTTGAGTACTTTAAAGGCGTACCAAGTCCGGTTAAAGAGCCGCATCTGGTAAACATGGTGATTTTCCGTGAAAACACGGAAGACATCTACGCCGGTATCGAATACCTCGCAGGTTCGGATGAGGCAAACAAAATGCTCAATTTCCTGGAAACAGAACTGGGCGTGAAAAAAATCCGCTTCCCGAAAACTTCCTCTTTCGGCATCAAGCCGGTTTCGCAGGAAGGCACCGAACGCTTAGTGCGCTCCGCCATGGAGTACACCATCAAGCAAAAGCGCAACTCGCTCACGCTGGTGCACAAGGGCAATATTATGAAATTTACCGAAGGCAAATTCAAAGACTGGGGCTATGCCCTCGTTGAGCGTGAATATGGCGACAAGGTGTTTACCTGGGCACAATACGACCGCATCAAAGCCGAAAAAGGCGAAGAAGCGGCCAATAAAGCGCAGGCCGAAGCCGTAGCTGCCGGTAAAATCATCGTGAAAGATGTTATTGCCGACGCATTCCTGCAGCAAATCCTGCTTCGCCCGGCTGAGTACGACGTGATTGCCACCCTGAACCTCAATGGCGACTACATTTCCGACGCCCTCGCAGCTCAGGTAGGTGGTATCGGCATTGCTCCGGGCGCCAACATCAACTACCTCAGCGGCCACGCCATTTTTGAAGCAACCCACGGTACCGCACCCAAGTATGCCGGCAAAGACGTGGTAAACCCTTCTTCCGTGATTCTTTCCGGTGTGATGATGCTGGAATACATGGGCTGGGATAAAGCCGCCAAGCTCATCGTCAAAGGCTTGAAAGGCGCTATTCGCAAAAAACGCGTAACATATGACTTCGAACGCCTGATGAAAGGCGCAACCAAACTCAAATGCTCTGAGTTTGGCACCGAGATCATCAACAATATGTAAGCCTCAGCGTTTACAATAAAACGGGGGGTATTCCAGTTCATCTGGAGTACCCCTTATTTGTCGGTCTCGCTATGCAACACTTCAACACGATACTGCTTGTCTCAGGACTTCTGAGTCTTTTCGCCTGCCGGAAAGCCCCCGAAACCGTGCCCTTGCCCACCGAGTTGTGCATTGTCACCTCCCACCACCTCAATCCGGTGCGCGGCGCTACGGTGTATATCAAATTTTTCAGCGATACCTTCCCCGGTTACGACAAGCCGCCTTCCTTTTTTGATGCCTCCTTCCTGACGGGCGGACCTAAAGGCGGCGGTTGTTACGCCTCCATTCCGGAAGGCAAACACTGGCTGGTAGCGCATGGCGTCGACAGTATTTACCACTTTGAACCGCATCCGCTTTACGGCAGCCTGCCCTTCACCATTGACCTCGCAACACAACCTAAAGTAGATACGGTGTTGTATATGAGTGAATGATTTTAAGAAAAAACCGTAAATTTGTCTGTCATTTGTTGTCTTATGCAAAGTATTGAAATCAAAAAAGGAGTGCTCGTCAAGACTGACGAGCTGATTGAATCAGTTTCCCGTTTGGAGACAAGCGACTTGAACACCTTGTTAAAACGAATTCAGGAAACCTTATCAATAAGATCAGATCAACTTTCTATTGAGGAAAGTGGCCTGTTAAGTCAAATAAGAACGGCTATTCCAGCCTCGGCACTTCGCCGATTTCAACAACTACATCGGAAGCAGCACAATCAAACCATCTCTGCCAAGGAACTGGAAGAGCTTCGTGTATTAGCTGATTTTCTTGAAACGCAAAGTGCTCAAAGGGTTGAACTTCTTGGGCGTTTAGCTTCGCTGAAAAATATTACTTTGTCCGAACTGCGAAAACAAATGCGAATTCAGGAGTTGTATGCGTAGAAGAAGATTCAGTGCTGCCGAACGCTCATTTATCGAACAACGGGCACAATATCACTGTGAGTATTGCATAGCGCCACTTGATTTCTCTCCTGAAACCTTTGATATCGAACATATCATGCCCTTGTCAAAAGGCGGAAGTAATGAACTGGGTAATCTTGGGCTTTCTTGTGGAGGCTGTAATACCAGAAAATATGATTTCACCCATGGATTGGATGAAATCACACAAGAAATAATTCCGTTATTTCATCCGAGATTAGACATTTGGAAGCAACATTTTCACTGGGATGATACGCAAAGTATCATTATTGGAAAAACATCTGTTGGGCGGGCTACCATAAATACACTTGAACTAAACCGAAAAGGTGTTGTCAATTTGCGCAAAGCTTTGATAAAGTACGGTGTATTTCCCCCTGAACATGTATTGTAATCTGTAAAAGAGAAAAGCATGACCCACACAACTACGCTCCCTGCCTACAGCCTCAGTTATTGGGAACGCGAAACACTTTTTGGCAATATTGATGTTGCTGTTATTGGCAGCGGCATAGTTGGCCTTACGGCCGCCATACACCTCAAAGCACAGGATCCGAAGCTCAACGTGGCTATTCTGGAACGCGGTGCTTTACCCGCCGGCGCCAGTACCCGAAATGCGGGTTTTGCCTGCTTTGGTTCGATGACGGAACTGATCGACGATCTTACGCGGATGCGCGAAGACGAAGTGCTGAGCACCGTGGAAAAACGCTGGCGCGGCCTGCAACGCCTGCGTGCGCTCATCGGCGATGCAGCAATGGATTTTCAGGAACATGGCGGCTATGAAATGTTTACCGACGATGAGGAAGAGGTTTATCAGCACTGTATAGCCCGCATGCCGGATTTTAATGCAAAAATTGGCGCCATCACCGGCCGGCCTCAGATCTATTCGGCAGTTAATGATCGTATTGATCGCTTCGGATTTAAAGGGGTGCGCCGGCTCATTCTGAATGAAGCAGAAGGGCAGGTACATACCGGCATGATGATGAATGCCCTCATTCGAAAAGCGGAATCGATGGGTATTCGTATCTTCAATGGCCTTGAAATTGAACGCCTCGAAGACAGCAAACAAGGGGTGGAATTAGATATGAAACAGGGTTTTTCCCTGAAAATCCCCAAAGTATTAGTGGCTGTAAACGGCTATGCCAAACGCCTGTTCAGCCATATGGAACTTTCACCTGCGCGCAATCAAGTGCTTGTCACCAAGCCCATTCCCGGCCTCAAAGTTGAGGGCTGTTTCCATTATGACAGGGGCTATTATTACTTCCGCAACATCGACGGGCGCATCCTGCTGGGAGGCGGCAGGCACCTCGCCTTCGATGAAGAAGCTACTGATCAGTTCGGCTCCAACGAAATGATCCGCAGGGCATTGGTACAATTGCTTAAACGCATTATTGTGCCGGATGCACAGCCGGAAATTGATTGCTGGTGGACTGGCATTATGGGACTCGGTCCGGTTAAAAAGCCAATTATTGAAAGGGTATCACCCAACGTGGTGGTCTCCGTCCGACTCAGTGGTATGGGCGTGGCCATCGGAACGCTTGTCGGACAGGAAGGCGCTGAGATGATTTTGAATTTTTGATTTTTAATTTTTGATGCTTGATTTTTAATTTAAAAAGTTGATAATCAGTATTTAAAATTAAAAATCAAGCATCAAAAATTAAAAATCAATTACTGGCAGCGCATATCGGCGCGGGATTGTGCGTCATTGTTGGGGAAGCAGTTGCCAGACATCGTGGTTTCCGGTTTATAGCGCAGGATATTGGGGTCGTAGAGGCCGTTTTCGAGGAAGTCAACCAATTGATCTACTTCTTTTGCACTCAGGTTGAGGGGGTGGAAGGCGCCGGAAATCTGTGCTTTGGGCACCAGCGGATTTTCCGGAATTCCGGCGTTAAAATATTCCACTACTTCGCGCAGGCTGCGTTTGCTGGAGCCGTGGAAATAGAAACCCACATCTTTCAGGTTGTAGAGTTGTGGCACTTTGAATTTGTGCATGTCTTCTGCCCGGCCGGTGAAGCCGCCGCGGCCCAAGTTGCGTTTGTCTTCGGGGCCGGTACGGAATACTTCAAAACCACTTTGATAGAGGTTATTGACGCCGAGGGCGAAGAACTTGGTATTGTTCAGCGAGGGGCTGTTGTGGCAGTTGACACAACCTGCTTTACCAAAAAACAAGAGGGCGCCGCGTTTTTGCTCTTCCGTCATAGCCGATTCCTCTCCTTTCAACCAAAGCTGGAAAGGCGCCTGGTTGGTCAGGATAGTGCGAAAATATGCAGCGATGGCAAAGGCGGTGGTTTGCAGGGTATAGCGTTCCGACTCCGGATACTCGGGGAAAGCAGCATCAAACATTTCGGTATAGCCCAGCGAGTCGGCAACGGCTTTATTCATCACCTGGCGATGTACGACAAGCGCACGCATGTTGTTGGATTCCAGGCCTTCAAATCCTTTGAAATTGATTTCCACAAGTGTATCCTGATGCCAGGCGGATTCGGTACCTACGTTTTCGGCATGTGCGCCAAAGGTGCCGGCCCAAAGCGCATTGCGCACATAGGCAAGGTTCAGGCTGGGCAGCGGGCGGGCGCCTTGTGCATCTACCTGATCGCCGGTGTAATGCGGGTTTTTAAAACGCAATTCACCGGTTGTGCCGAAACCAAGCGCGCCATCGGCAACGCCCTGAAAGCGACCGGCGGTATAGCTGCGCTCCGGAACGTGGCAGGAGGCGCAGGAATACGTCTCTTTGGAAACAGCTTTGTTGGGTTGCAGGCCAATACCTGTTTCAAAAAACAGCATTTTACCCAAGGCCACTTTGGCATCGGTAATCGGGTTATTGGGATCCTGATTGGGGATTTCCGATAAATGCTCTCCGGAGGGAAGAATGTACCACTCGTGCGAGTCGCCGAGTGCTGTTTTGTCGAGCGTTTCTGCCAATTGTTTATCAAGGCCGAATACGGCGTCGTGTTCACAGGAAAGCAAGTACAGCGAAGTGGTGATCGCTGCAAAAAGCAAGTAAGATTTCTTCATGAGACTGTGTTAGAAGGATTGAAAATAAGAAGTGTCCAAGTTTTCTGGCTTATTGGTAATTTGTGATTTTTTGTGGTGCAAAATAAAAGCCAAAGGCCCTTTTTTTAAGCAAAAGGCATTAAAGTTTAATCAAATTTTAAGCCAAATTGGAAAACTCCATGCAGATTCAGGATAGATGATCGGGTTTTGGAAGATTTATACGATCTTCGCAGGCTTAAAATGACTTACCATGAAAGGCAGTGCCCGAATCATTTCATTATTTGTTTTAATTTGTTTGTTGGGCCAATTCAGTGCCCGCGCGCAAGCTGTTTTCAGCCTGCCGGTTAGCGGCAATTACAAGGAAATAACTTTTCTTGAAATGCTGCTCGACCTGGAAAAGCGCTATCCGGTGAAGTTTTACTACGAGCCGACGGTGCTGCCCTACTACCAGATCAACTATACATTTACAGATATTACCCTCTACGAGGCGCTGCAAAAGGTGCTGCCGCAAAATGGCCTCACCTGCACGGCCGCCCGCGAAAACGGGATCATTATTTGCCGAAAAAGCGACCTTTATGCCGACTACCTGCGTGCTTTGCTGAAGCGCTGGGACGAAGGCACCGTTGAACTTCCCGATTTTTTATCTCCTTCGGTACTCGATTTTAGCGTCGGCACAGCGCCCGCCGCTACTGCAAACCAGGTACTCAGTGGTAAAATTATAGATGCCAAAAGCCGCGAGGGTATTGTTGGTGTAACGATTGCCGGCAAAACGCCGGGCACTGGCGCCGTAACAGATGCCGAAGGGCGTTTCCGCATTACACTTCAGCCCGGCGCTTATGTTTTTGAAGTCAATTACCTCGGCTACCGCAGCACCACACTTAATGTCCAGTTGCTGCAATCAGGAGAAATACTGGTGCCGCTGGAAATCCGCGCCCTTGAACTGGCAGGCGTGGAAATTCAGGGCAACCGCTTGGCCGATCGGCAGAAATCGGTGGCAACCGGCGTGGAAATGCTCAGCACCCGCACCATTAAAGAAATTCCGGCCTTCATGGGTGAGGCCGATGTCGTCAAAAGTCTGCTCGCCCTGCCCGGCGTGAGCACCGTCGGGGAAGGTGCTTCGGGCTTTAACGTGCGCGGCGGTAATGTGGATCAGAACTTAGTGATTCAGGACGATATCCCCTTTTTCAACACTTCGCACGTACTGGGCTTTTTCTCGGTCTTTAACCCCGATTTAGTGCGCAGCACCACCCTGTACAAGGGGCACGTACCGGCGCGTTTTGGCGGCCGTTCGGCGGCAGCGCTGGAGGTCAGGCAACGCGAAGGCGATTTCACCCGCTGGCAGGGTTTGGCCGGTGTTGGTTTTGCCTCCGCCAAAGCGGCGGTAGAAGGGCCGATTGTAAAAGAAAAACTGTCGGTGCTTATCGGTGCGCGGGCTTCTTATTCCGACTGGATGTTGAAACAAGCCAAACTGCCGGAGGTAAAGGGCAGCAGCGCCTGGTTTAACGATGTGAATGCAAAACTCTCTTATCGGCCGGGCGCCAATACGTTGATTAACGCTGGTTTCCATCGCAGCGAAGATTACTTCCGTTATGCCGACGCTTTTGGCTACGGCTGGCAGACGATGGGCGGCAACCTTTCGTGGCGACAGTCGTGGTCCGAAAAATTCAGTACCAACTTCAGTGCAGCCACTGGACGTTTAAAAAACAATTATTTCATTCCGGCCGGCACAGATGCCTTTGATTTGTACAACGGCCTGCAATTCAGTACACTCAATATAGTAAGCAATTTACACCTCTGGAAAAACCATGAAATACAATTTGGCGGACAGCTGAACAGCAATGCGCCATTGGATCAGGACTTGCGTTCGCGCGATGGCTCGGGCATTGCGCCCAAATCAGTGAGCTTGGAGCGCGGCACGGAAATCGCCCTTTTTGCTGAAGACGAATGGAAAATCAACAATAAAATCAGCTTGTCGGCGGGTTTACGCCAGGTGTTTTTCCAGACACGCGGTCCGCACACCCGCTTCCGCTACGAATCGGGCAAGCCCTATGATGTACTCAATATTGTAGATACCCTCTTTTATGCCAACAATGCCGTGTCGGCGCGTTATGGCGGATTAGAGCCGCGCCTGTCTTTCAATTTTCGCCTGAACGACCAGCATGCATTCAAGCTGAGTTATAACCGCTTGCGGCAATTTGTACACCTGATTTCCAATACCGTAGCGCCGACGCCGGCCGACATTTGGCAGGTAAGCAACACGTATCTGCCACCGCAACGAAGCGACAACTTTGGCGCAGGTTGGTTTTTCACGCCGGAATCCAGTCGCTGGGAATATTCGGTTGAAGGATTTTACCGCAAAACCGCCGATGTGCCGGTGTTCAAGGATTTTGCAGAGTTGTTCCTGAACGATCATTTGGAAACGGAGATCATTGTGGGTCAGCAGCGCAGCTACGGCGGCGAGTTTTTGGTGCGCAAAAACAAGGGTCGTTTGTCGGGCTGGGCCTCCTATACGTTTTCCCGTGTTTTTCAGCAGGCGGTAACCGAGTTTGAAGATTTTACAGTAAACAACGGCAATTGGTTTCCGGCCAATTTCGACCAGCCGCACCAGGTGATTTTATTTTCCAAAATGGAAGTTAATCCGGCCTTCTTTTTTACGGCCAACTTTACCTACCGCACTGGCCGGCCAGTGGCGGCGCCCCAAAGTGCTTATCAGGTGGGCAATGTACTGGTGCCGAATTTTAGTGAGCGGAACCAGCTGCGCATCCCCGATTATCACCGCCTTGATGTGGGCATGACGATCGATAAAACCCGCTCGCGCATCAGCGGCCTGAAATGGACGCTCAATGTTTCCATTTACAATGTGTATGCGCGCGAAAATCCGTTTTCCGTCTTTTTCCGCCGCGACCGCAACGGCCTGAACAAGGCTTATCAGCTTTCGGTTATTGGCGCTGCGATTCCGGCGGCGAATGTGACATTTTTCTTTTAAAAAGCTTACTTACCCAAAAGTTAGTAAGGCACTTTGCGGTAAGTCTGTTGTGCGTCTGCGGATGATGTCGGTATTTTTGCAATATCTGCGAACGCCCAAGGGCTTGGTTTTTCGCAGAATTGCGCAGATTTTTCAAATAAATATACATCAACATGCAAATCGCAATTATCGGAACTGGCAATGTCGGCGGCGCGCTGGCACGCCACTGGGCCAATAAAGGACACGAGATTTTTATCGGCGTCAGAGACTTAGATAATTTCAAAGGCAAAGCGCTGCTCGACAACCCCAACACCCGTGCGCTGCCCATTCAGGAGGCGGTACAACAGGCAGAAGTGATTCTGCTGGCTACGCCTGCCATGGCGGCCGTAGAGGTGGCGCAATCGCTCGGCGACACCAGCGGCAAAATCATCATTGACGCCATGAACGTCGTGATGGGGCGCGGACCGGCGGGTTTCAGCAACACCGCCGACGCCATCCTGGCGCATACGGCCACCCGCGATGTGGTGAAATGCTTTAACACCACAGGCTACAACAACATGGAAAACCCACAATACGGCGACACGGCGTTGGACTTATTTGTAGCTGGCGATAGTGAGCGCGGCAAAGCTGCGGCCATTCAACTCGCCAAAGACGCAGGCTTTGCCGATTGTTATGATGTGGGGGGCAACGACAAGTTCCAGCTTATGGAGCAGTTCGCTTTTTTCTGGATCAACCTGGCGATGTTCCGGGGCCTGGGGCGCGAATTCGGGTTTAAGGTGCTGAAGCGGTAAAATAAATTTGCATTTTTGGTGAAAAAATCGCTTACTTTGCTTCCAAGGGCTTGTTCGGAGTAGCCTCATTAAAAGAACGATAACTCCGATTGGAGTTACCATCGTGCGTATACAATTCCTTTCTGTTGAAAACTTTAGATAACCTCATTATGAAACAGTGGCTACCGGGTTTTTGTCTGCTGCTCTTTTGCTTTTTTGAACTTCGGGCGCAGCAACAGGCAGACACAACGCTGCTGCAAAGCATTCAATTAGGTTTTTTCGCCTCAAGAATAGCCGTTTCTCCTAATATCTTGTCGCCTGTCGTCGCAGTGGCTGGCAAAGGGAAATTAGCCTATTACAGTACAGATGGTCGCCTGATCGGTTATCCGAAATTTCCGGCAGCTGCGGCACCGGACGCCCTGTGCTGGTCGTCCGACGGCGAGTTATTGGCAGTGTTATCCAATAAAAGCAAGCGTATTTTTCTGTATAGTATTTCCGGAAAATTACTCCAGCAATGGGATACCGGCGTTGAAAGTAAATCGAAAGTTGTGGATATTGTCTGGATGCGCTTGGAAGGGCAACTCGTGTCCTGTTACGCAGATGGTCTGCTGCGATTCTGGACGCCGGCATCCGATCACCCCCTGATGGATATTCGGGAGCGGCAATTGTTCATCTGGAAGGGCCTTGAAGACGGCAAACCCAACTACATGACCGGGCCTTTCTCCAATGGCATTATCCCGCCGGGGGTTCAGGCGTTTGACCTCTCGCCCGATGGCAGCAGCATCCTGACGGCCCATGCCACCGACGGTATGGCGCGTCACCTCAAATTTCTTGGCAGCGGCGTGCCCGGACAAAGCTGGAAAGCGCCGTTTAGTTATGGGTTTGAACAAATCCGCTATTCGCCCGACGGCGCGCATTTTGCAGCCATCAACGGCGCGACCAAATCGCTTTGGATACAGGGAATGGACAGCCTCGGTCGTCGTGAATCCCTGATTCCCGGCGTCATGACGATGATGCGCTACAACGCCGATGGCAGTCGGCTCTACCTTGCCCACAGCGGCGCATTACAGGAGCGGGATGCATGGGGCAATTTGCTCCGCATCATCCCAACCGGCTTTGAAATTGCTGATTTTGCCCTGAACAGCGAAGCCAACTGGGGTATTCTGCTTTTTTCCAAACACTTTGCGGTTTACCAACTCCGGCCCGAACTGCCCAAGCCCTCGCTCAAGCCTTTGGTGGAGCCTGTTTTTGAAAATTGATTTTGAAAATTGATTTTTGATTTTGGATTTTGAAAATTGATTTTGGATTTTGAATGCTTGATTTTTAATTTTTAAATACTGATTATCAATTGTTTAAATTAAAAATCAAGCATCCAAAATCAAAAATTTAAGAATCAATTTTCCAGCATTTTCGCCTTCTCCTCATTGCCCATCAAACGGTAGGCCATCGCGGCGTTGCGGCGCAGGGCAGCGTCTTGCGGGGCGAAGCGCAGGCCGCTTTCAAAACTTTGGGCGGCTTCGGCATGGCGGTTGGCAAGGCCGTAGGCGGTTCCGAGGTCTTCCCAGGCGCGCGCCTGCGTGCTGTCGTAGCGCAAGGCTTCCGTGAAGCAGGTAATGGCTTTGTCTAAATTTTTATTGACCATACCCTCCTGGCGGCCCCAGTCGCGGTAGGTAGCGGCCAGTCGCTGACGGGTGAGTTGCAGCGGCTGCTCGGCCAAAGAGGCTTTGAACAGTTCGCTTGCCTGCTCGTATTGTTTGCGGAAGCTCGCCACATTGCCGAGGCCCAGCAGGGGCGTGGCCGTTTTTTTAATGTCGAGACTGCGTTTGAAGCAATCTTCGGCGCGGCGCAAGAGGGCGGTATCGGGCGTTTGTTCGGCCGTCTGGGAGTAGCGGATCAGGTATTGCTCGCCCGCGCCCTGCCAGGTGCGGAAGCTGTTGGGGGCATTTTCGGTATCGGCGGTAAAAAGGGTGTAATTACTTTCCCATTCGGGCACGCGCTGGAAAGTACGCACACTGTACGCCAGCGCGAGCAGGGCCGCCAGGGCGAGGAAAGCCGTGCGATTTTTCTGCCCTATCAACTGCCACAAGGCCCAAACCAGGGCCAAACAAAACCAAAGCGAGGCCATAAAGGCTAAGCGCTCGCCAAACAGGGTACCGATGAGCAAAAATAGGTTGCAGTACAAACCCAGCGAAATGAGGTAAGCCAGCGCAAAAAAAGCGTAGGCATTGCGGCGTTTGAAGCCCCAAATGCCCAGGCCCAGCAGCGCCGTATGCAGCAGCGCGGAGAGTATAGCGCGCCAGTCGGACAAGCCCACACTCGGAATTTCATTAAAGGAATAATCCCAGGAAAGCCGGGCCGGCCAGCACTGCATGGCGAAATATTTGAGCAACACCAATAATCCGGTACCAAGCCGCACATCGAAAGCGGCCCCGGCGAGCTGGTTGTCGTTCACGTTCGGGATATAGCTCGTGTTGCCCTTCATCACCATGTAGCGAAGCACGTACCACAGCAGGAAGGGCGCCAGCAGCAGCGCGCCGTATTGCAGGGATTTGCGCCAATCGCTGTTTTTTCCGAAAAAATACAAGGCCAGCGGCGCGATGAGCAGCATGGTCACGGCGCCTTCCTTGGCGAGCAGGGCGAAAAAAAGCGCGCCCATGGCCATCGCCAATTTGCGCGGCTGCGCGCCTTCGGCGGCGTCCCAAAGCCAGGAAAGTGCGAGGATGCTGAAGAAAAAGCTCAGGATTTCGTCGCGGCTTTTGATGTTGGCCACTACTTCGGTGTGCAGCGGGTGGGCGGCAAACAGCAACATGCCCAAAGCTAAGGGCAAGGTATAGGCCGTGCCAAAAACCTTGCGTAAGGTGTTGAACGTGAGGGCAATGCCGCCGGCGTACCAGAGCACATTCATGAAGTGGTGGATGCCGGGCGTGTTTTTGGCCAGCGACCATTCGAAGGCAAACAGGGCCACCGAAAGGGGGCGGTACATGTACTCCGAATCGGTGGAAACATTGGCGCCGGCGCGGTAGCTGTGGCTCAGGATATCGCCGATGCCGCCGATGCCGCGTTTCACATAGTTGTTGAGTTCCGTGACGAGGGCGTCATCCAGCACAAAACCGTGGCCGAGGCTGCCGACATACAGGATAAAAACGGCCAGGGCCAGGGCGGAAGGCCAAAACCAGTGCTGTTCCCAAAGTGGCGTGCCGGCCTGGGTGGCAGCCGCAGTCGTTTTGGGTCTGGCGGCCGGTTGGGATGTTGGTTTTTGTTTTTTGCTCATCTGAAAAATTTATTTCCGCTTGAAGGTCAGCGTTTTTCCGGTACCGCCAAGGTACACCAATTGCAGGGTTTTACCGTCGGCAAAAAGCACGGTGTAGCACATATCGTCCTGCGCGCTCACACGCAGGCAAGGCTCCTGAGTGTCCGGTGCGCAATCTTTGGGACAGGTTTTAAAATAGGCGTACAGGTTGCGCTCAAGGGTTTTGCCGTCGTAAATATCTACATATTCCTTGTCGGTGATCTCGATTTCCGACTTGGGGTCCTGGGTGGATTTCCAGCGGCCGAGCAGGTTTGCCGGTGCAGGGTCGCCGCCTTCGGCGCGGAAAGGATCGAGGTCGTCGCTGCGATTGTAGGCGCCGTCTGCGCGGATATTGTGGCCGAAGCCGCAGGTGGCATCATCGCCGGAAAGCGTTTTGAGTACCACGCTTTCGCCTTTAAAAGTAGCTTCAATGTTGCATTTGCCCCCAAATTCGGAGGTGCCAAACAGGGCCACGCCCTGGCTGTTAATTTTGGCGAAACCTTCCATCATGCCCTGGTTATGGGCTGGCGCCGGGCCGAATATTTCAAGGGCATAGCGGATGGAGTCGGCGCCGACAGCCAGCACCTTAAAGGTCCCGGAAGCCCCGTTTTGCTCGTATGCGTAAGTGCCGGTGATGGTTTCCAGAACGCCGTCTTCCGTTTCGGCGAGGATGGCGAGGTTTTCAATTTCCTGGGTAACGGATTTGGCCATTTCGCTGAGTTTGGGGTCGTCGAGGAAAGGCCGGGCGGCTTCTACGAGTTGTTGTTGCAGGGCCACGCGGTCGGCGGTGGGACTGAATTTTTCATTCAGCAGCACGCTGTCGCGCAGGAGGTAGAGCCAGCCAATCACATGGTCGTCGCCTTTTTCATAAGTGGCGGTAAATTGTCCGAGTGTCGTTTTAGGGTCTTTGAGGAAAGCGTCTTTAACAGCCAGCGCCTCTTTGACACAGGCGTTGGAAGCGCATTTTGTAAAATTTGTCCAGGCATCGGATGCAGTGTTGCAGGCAATGGTCAATATTAAAAAAGCTGTCAGGAGACCAAAAGGAAGAAAGTTTCTGCTTGACATGTTTTGAAAAAGGTAAATTTGTGAGTGAAATTAATCGGCGAAAAATACGATGCCGCCTTGTTTTCCGATGCCATCAAAACAAAATCATGCGCAAATTCTTCATTGTATCCTGTATAATAGTCCTTGCAATGCCTGCTTTTACGCAAAATATTGCCAATTGCGGGAGTTTTTGCACCGGCAATCTGGGCGACAACATTTTTCCCGACGGTGATTTCGGCAGCGGCCTGCCCAATATTGTCCAGACCAACCCCGGTATCGCGCCGGGTTATGGCTATCAACTCATTCCGCCGCCCAACGACGGCTTCTATTGCATTACCAACAATACAAGCAACTGGGGCGGCTTTGCACAATCCAACTGGATAAAATTACTAGACAACGGCCCGGAAGTAAACGGCTATATGATGGTGGTAAATGCCGCGTTTGCACCCGGACTTTTTTACCAAAAAACCGTCCCCGTCTGCGCCAATACGCTGTATGAAATGTCGGTCGACCTGATTTCGGTGGTACAGCCTAATCAGGCCTCCTCGCATATCCAGTCGAATGTCGCTTTTCTCATCAATGGACAGGATGTTTGCGCTACCGGTAATATTCCCCACGACGCCACCTGGCGCACCTATCGTTTTTCCTTTACCACAGCGCCCACCGACAACCAGATTACGCTCTCTTTCCGCAACAATGCCCCCGGCGGCTACGGCAACGATATTGCCATTGATAATATCTCTTTCCGTGCCTGCGGGCCGCGCCTCATCACGCCCGACACGATTCCTTTTTGCGAAGGCAAACCCTTGAATTTGTCGGTAGATGTAAGCAATTCGCCCTATCAGACGCCATTTTTCCAATGGCAGCAATACAGCAGCGGGCAGTGGAACGATATTCCCGGCGCAACGAACCTGAACCAGCCTGTTTCCAATCCGGCCGACGGACAAGCCTACCGTGTGGTGGTAGCCAGCAGCGCGGCCAACCTCGCCTTGCCCAATTGCCGCGCCGTGTCTTTCCCCATTCAGGCGGCGCTGGAAGACCTGAGCCAGTTTGCCATTGGCGGTACCGACACCATTGTATGCAACGGCGCACCAGGTACACTGGAAGCCGGAAATTATGCCGCCTACCAATGGTCGACGGGTGCGAACAGCAGCACTTTGTCGGTAGGGCAGCCCGGCGCTTATGCCGTAACCATCACCACCGTCAACGGCTGCACCGCCACGGATGTGCTGGAGGTGTACCGCGTGGAGCTGAGCGCGGAAGCCGAGGGCGAAGACCCGGTCTGTTTTGGCGACAGCACGGGTTGGGTTCGGGTATTCAACCGGCAGGGCGGCGTGGGGCCGCTCAGTTATGCCCTGCAAAATGGCCTGCCGCAGGCAGCGCCTTTGCTGGAAAATTTACCCTCCGGCAATTACACCATTGTGGTAAAAGACTCTTTGGGTTGTACCCTGCGCCTGCCCCTGCGCCTGAGCGACCCGCCACAGGTATTGGTTTCGCTGGGGCCGGACCGGCAGATTCTCGCCTGCGACACCGTTCAATTACAGGCCTTGGTGAACGCGCCGAACCTGCGTTTTGAATGGATGCCGGCCGACAGCCTGAGTTGCGCCGATTGCCCCGATCCGGTGGCCATGCCCTTGTTCGATTTGCCCGTTTGGGTACGCGCCACGAGTTTGGAGGGCTGCATTGCCGAAGACAGTTTGTTGATTAAAGTTGCTCCGCGCCTGGATGTGTACGCGCCCAATATTTTCCGGCCCGACGACAGCGGCGGCGAAAACAGCGTTTTTTCCATTTTTACAGGTAAAAGCGCTACAGCTATTCTGCGTTTCAGGATTTACGACCGTTGGGGCGGACTTTTATTTGAGGTCAAAAATGCGCTGCCCAACAGCCGCGAACTTGAATGGAGCGGCCGGGATCGCCGCGAGCGTAACCTGCCGTCGGGCGTTTATATATGGATGGCTGAAATTGTTTTTTCCGACGGTGTGCCGCGGGTGTTTGAGGGCGATGTAACCTTGTTGCGATGAGCGCAACGCGGCAGTTGCTACAAAGAAAGCCGAGGTAATACAGCATAAAACTTGTTGCACACCGCCGATAATACATTCCATAATCTTTACCTGAATTCAGATACCTATATGCTCGTTTGAAAGTCAATTGATTGTGCTCTAAACGGCCTTATTCAAATCCCGATTTTTTGGAATCGGATGGGGGAGAAGCGAAAAACTGTTTGAGCCCCGACGAAGGAGGGGCGAGTTTTTTTCGCGCCCCCGTAGATTCCAAAAAAATCGCTGGATTTGAATACAGCCTTGACTTTTTTTGGTTACTTTTTTGTGTTAAGACAAAAAAGTAACAATGCCAGGAGGTTCCGCGATATAAAGCAATTAAAAAAACTATGTTAAGTTAACGACTTGAAAGCTTTAGCCTTAGCCAGCGTCACAATATGCTCCAATAACATGAATTGCTCCATTTCATCAACTTCCATATCGCTTAGCGATTCAGAAGATTTATTCTTTTCCAATAACGCATTCAGTCGGGCTTGTGCCCTGGAGGAGGTACGAAATGCAAGCACCTGCTCCGGAGCCATAGTGCCGAGAAGGTCGGCCAGTTCTTCAAAAATAAAGTGGACATGTCCCATACTGTTATATTATTTGTATAAAGATAAGATTTTTTTCTATCATTTAAGAAAACGTCAAAGCCTCAAGAATCATACAATAAAACGCGCTGAAACCTGTTTATACCCTATCTTTTTTAACACTTTCCCTTACCTATGTTGAGATCCCTTTCGGTGCTGGCACTGCTTTGCATTTTCCTGGCTCCGCTGAGTGCCCAAAAAAACAACGATAAAAAAACAGGCTGCATTTCCGGCAATTGCCAAACCGGACGCGGCATTTACATTTACCCTTCCGGCGCCAAATACATCGGCGACTTTAAAAACGGTGAAATTGATGGCGTGGGCGTGTGTTACTACACCGACGGCTCCAAATACCAGGGCGAATGGTCGAGCCGCTTTCCCCAGGGGCGTGGCACCAAAACTTACGCCGACGGTACCACCCGCACCGGCAAATGGCTCAAAGGCAAACCCGTTGACGACAACGGCAACATCCTCGAAGAATACATTGCCAAAAAGAAAGAAGAAGGCGCCGACGACGGCACCAATATTCAGTCGGGCTGCCTGTCAGGCTCCTGCCAGAATGGCCCTGGCATATTCGCTTACCCCGACGGCTCCAAGTACGAAGGCGAATTTTTCAGTGGCAAATTTGAAGGTCAGGGCACCTTCTACTTCGCCAACGGCGACAAATACACCGGCCGTTTCAAAAACAACTACCCCGACGGCTTCGGCACCCGTGTGTACAAAGACGGCAAGCAGGAATCCGGTCGCTGGGAACAGGGCGAGTTTCTGGGCGCCGACCTTTCAGAAAATGGCCGTATCGGCTGTATTGAAGGCGATTGTGACGCCGGAGAAGGAATTTTTGTTTACAAAGAAGGCTCTGCCAAATATGAAGGCAGCTTCCAGAACGGACTGCCCCACGGCAAAGGCGTTTGCACCTATGCCAACGGCGACCGCTACGAAGGCGAATGGAAAGAAGGCGCTTTCGACGGCCCGGGTATACTCTACAAGCATATCGGCGAAGTAGTGAGCGGCTTCTGGAAAGCAGGTGAATATCAGGGCGCCGACGGCCCCGACGGCCAGCTGGCAGTTAAGGTCAATCCGGTTCCGGCACAGCCTGTCACCGCTGGTCCGCCCCCTAAAATCTGGGCCATTGTAGTTGGCGTCGCCTCCTACGACCACATGCCCGTACTGCGCTACACCGACGACGATGCCTACCGCTTCTTTGCTTTCCTCAAAAGCCCTGAAGGCGGCGCGCTGCCCGACGATCAGGTACGCATCATGATTGATGAAGATGCGACCCGCGAAAACATTCTCAATACCGTTGATGAGTTGTTCGGACAAGCCGGCCTCAATGACTTAGTGGTATTCTATTTCTCCGGTCACGGCCTCAATGGCTCTTTCCTGCCCTCCGATTTTGACGGGTTCAACAACAAACTGACCCACGAGGAAATTGCCGCCAAATTCAATAAATGCCGCGCCAAGTACAAACTTTGCTTAGCCGACGCCTGCCACTCCGGCGGCATTTTTGCCATGCGCAACGACGCCGAGCCGGTCATTAATCAATATTATAATGTGTTGTCGAAATCCGTTTCCGGCACGGCGCTCATCATGTCGTCCAAGGGCGAAGAAACCTCGCTCGAATCCGCAGGCCTGCGCCAGGGCGTGTTCAGCCACTTCCTCATCCGCGGCCTCAAAGGTGAAGCCGATGGCAATAAAGATAAATTTGTAACGGTCGAGGAACTTTATGACTACGTGTACGCCCGCGTGCGCGACTACACCGGCAACCGCCAAAGCCCGGTCATCAAAGGCACTTACGACCCGAAAATGCCGGTCTCCATCATTCGATAATTTTTGATTGTTGATGCTTGATTTTTGATTTTTAATCCAAATTGCTGATAATCAGACGCGTAAAACCCAAAATCAAGCATTCAAAATCAAAAATTCAAAACCCATAAGCCCTTTCCACTTTCGCCACCCTGAGCCGGTAGCATTTGTACCACTGCTCCCGGCCCAGGTCGCGGGCCATCACGTGATCGCTCTGGTATTTCCAGTGGCGGATACTTTCCAGATCTTTCCAGTAAGAAACCGTAATGCCGATATCCGAACGGGCGCTCTCTGCGCCGAGGTAACCGGGCATGGTGGCGGCTAAATTGGCCATTTTTTCGGCCATTGCTTCATAGCCATTATCCCCTTCCGTGCGGATGGTGGAGAAAATGACGGCGTAATAGGGCAGTTCAAAGAGATCGGCGAGCATGTTCGAGGCAAATCGCTTCCACCTCCGGACTATCCCAGCGCGATTCAATATCCGGCAGCGCAAGTATTTTTTCAAAAAGGCGGTTTTGGGCGTCGTCTTCGCGCAAGGCAATATGATAAGGCGTGTTACTGAACGACACCATGCTGTACACAGGCAAAAACTCCGGATGTTTGGCGTGTACGTGCGCCATGATTTTTTTCCGCAACAGGAATTTCGGGTCGCCCACTAAATCGCGCATTTCAATAAAATTCCGCAGGGCCAGCTCGGCAATCGCATCGCCGTCGGGCTTGCGTTTTTTGTCGAAAGCCGGGATGATTTTGCTCCAGTCGCCGTCAAATTCCTCATACATCCCGTCCAGAATGGTGCAGTCTTCAAAACCGGCGTTCATGCCTTGTCCGTAAAACGGCACAATCGCATGGGCGGAGTCGCCGATAAGCAAAATGCGGTTTTGCCACTGCCAGGGGTTGCATTGCAGCGTCATTAGCGAGGAAGTCGGGTTATTTTTAAAGTCTTCCAGATAATGCGGCATCAGCGGCGGAATATCCGGGAACCATTTGGCAAAAAACGCCTGAATATCGGCGTCACTTTTCAGGTGCTCAAATGCTACCTCGCCCTCAAAGGGCAGGAACAAGGTACAGGTAAAACTGCCGTCGGCATTGGGTAGCGCGATGAACATAAAATTGCCACGCGGCCAGATATGCAGGGCATTCGGATCGAGCTTGTGCGTGCCGTCGGCATTGGGCAGAATATTCAGTTCCTTGTAGCCATGCGCCAGGTAGTGCTGGCGATAATTGAAGCGGTCGGTGCGTTGCAGGGCATAACGAACGGCCGAGAAGGCGCCGTCGGCCCCAAAAATCAGGGGCGCCTCTACGGTAAATACCTCTCCGCCAGCCATATTTTCAAAAGTAATTTCCGGCTTGTCGAGGCTCACTTCCACACAGCGGTGCTCAAAAAAGAACTCCACATTGGGGAAGCTGTCGGCAATTTGCAGCAATTCTAAGTTCAGTCCGCCGCGCGAGACCGAGTAAATGGCCTCGCCTTCTTTGCCATAAGGCTGATAAGTAAGCGCGCCGTCTACGGCGTGCATCATACGGCCGGGCATGGGCAGGGCTACTTTTTCGAGTTTTTCGCGGATGCCGGCTTTGTCGATGGCGGCCCAGCCGCGCGCGCTCATGGCCAGGTTGATGGAGCGGCCGCCGACGTAACCGGCGCTGCGCATATCGGCGCGGCGTTCAAATACTTTAACCTGATAACCGCGACGAGCCAGGAAAACGGCCCAAAGGCTGCCGACCAAGCCGGCGCCTACAATAACTGCTTGTTTCATGCGTGGTGGTGTATGGCGCCGAGTTGGCCGCGCGGGTCGTGGTCGAGGAGTTCGACCGACCAAGCTTCGGCTTTATCGGCAAAGAGGGCTTTGGTTTTGATCCAGGTTTGCTGAAACAATTCGGACTGGCGATAGTTTTCCAGCGCCTCCGGGCCATCCCATAGGCTGAGGGTAAAAAGCACATTGGGCTGGGCCTGATGCCTTAGCAACTCCATGTGGCGGCAGCCGGGGAAGGCGCGAATGGCCGATTTGCTGGGCGCAAAAACATCATCCAGAAAGCTTTGAACGGCTTCCTCGCGGAAAGTCATTTTGACAATGCGTTTGATCATTTAGCGGGCGTTTTGGCGGCTTCTTTGGCTTTTTTCGATTCCAATTCGGCGATTTTCACCAGCAACTCATTGCCTTTAGCGGTATTGCCCGACATCATATAGGCCGTAGACAGATCGCGCAGGTAACTCGGTTCTTCGGGTGCCAGTTCAACGGCTTTCTGGAACCAGGCAATGGCTTCACTATGTTTGTTTTGCACGCCATTGGCCACGCCGAGCAGGCGGGCGGTGAGCGGGTCGGTGGGGTTAATTTCCCAGGATTCGTTGAGGTATTTGGTTGCGGTTGCCAGGTCATTTTTCACTTCACCGGCTTGTCGGCCGCCGTCGCGCAGGGCCACCGCGAGGTAAGTGCGCGGCTTGGTATCGCCTTCGGCAAAACGCTCGGCGATGCGGTAGTCGGCAATCGCTTTTTCGTAATTTTTCAGGTAATAATGGCTGGCCGCGCGGGTCATGTACGCGTCTTTGTAGTTGGGATAAATTTCTATGGCCTTATCCAGATGGCCGATGGCTTCGCGCCACAGCGTTTCTTTGACTTTTACATCTTCCGTTTTTGCCGCCTTGTCGAACAATGCGCCGCCGCAGGCATTGCGGATTTTAGCGCTGTTGCCCGATACCGCCACGTCGGTCAGGAACAGGCGTTCATTGCTCTCCCAAACGGGGTTTCGCATAATGGTTTTAAAGGCAAACAAGGCCGCCACCACACCGAGGACGCCCAGCGCGAGGTTGTAATTTTTTAAACGGTATAATAAAACGGCCACCACGAGGCAGAAGCCTACCGAGGGCATAAAAATGAAGCGCTCGCCCATACTGGTACCGATGGGAAACACAAAATTGGAAACAATACTCAGCGTTATCAGGTAAAACCAGATGCCAAAGCCGATAGGGTCGCGGCGCAGCAGCAGGCGGGTGGCCCAAACGGCCAAACCAATATGCAACACCACAGAAAGCAGGGCCAGCGGATTGCTCAGGCTCATCACCGGCACCACGCGGGGATAATAATCGTGCGTGAGGTTGAAGGGCGCGATGAGCAGTTGAATATATTTGAGCAGGGTGTAAAAATTGCTGGCTGCTTTTTCGGCAAAACTAAAATGCTGCCACTCGCCGTTGACATTTTTCAGGAACGGATTATTCATCAATTCCATGGGCGCGGCGCCGAATTTCCAATGCAAAATGAAACCTCGAATGATAAAGAACAGCAAAAAAGCCGGCAGGAGCGGAATCCAGGCCCGCATGGCATCAGCGCCAATGGCGCGCCCGTCTTTGCTACGGAAAACATACAGGGCCAGCGGCGCGACGCCGAGGAAAGTCACAGCGTTTTCCTTGGCCAGTACAGCCAGGAAAAAGCTCCCTGCGGCAAGGAAAGTCCAGCTTATATTTTTAGTGTCCCAGGCTTTTAATACGCTGTACAAGGCCAGCAGACTGAACAAGAGCGTGGTGATTTCGTCGCAACCTTTGATGTTGGCCACCACCTCCGTGTGTACCGGGTGTACGGTGAACAGCAGCGTGGCCATGAAAGCGACCGGCGCGGCGTAATCCGGGCCTTTTTCGCGCAACAGGAGCAGTAGCGTACGGTACAGCACAAAGCAGGTAAGTGCGAACAAGAGGATGGTGAACAGGTGATACCCAAAGGGTTTATCGCCGAAAACTTCGTGTAAAACGGCAAAAAACGCCAGGGTCAGCGGTCTGTAACGGCCACCGCTTACCAATGCGTCCTTGCCTTCTACTTTAAAAAAGCCAAAGAACGTGTCTTTGCTGAAAATACCGGAAAGCCCTTCGACGCCTTTTTGGGTAAACATATTGTCGGTAATCACGATACCATCGTCGAGGACGAACTTGTGTCCCAACGTATTGGCGTACAATACCACGGCCAAAACGGCCACAATGATGCCATGCCAGGTGCTGTTGCGCAGGATTTCGGGCATTATGCCCGCTGTGGCGGCGGCGCTTTCGCGGGCGGGTGCGGGCTTGCGCGCGGGCGCGGGGCGCTGCTCAGGTTTTTGTTTTTTGCTCATGTGTTCGGCGTATTCACGCCGCGAAAGTAAAAAAAGCAGCGGGAGTAAAGGAACAAATCTTGAAAATATCCGGAAGACCGCTATTCCCCCCGCAAACTCAGCGCCTTCTTCCGAAACGCCCGGTACACACCTTTGCCAAAGACTGAGCCTTGAAACTGCATCATAGGCGCTTTGGCGAGGCGCTCCGCTTCGGGCAACTGCATAAAATCATGGCATTCCGTGCTGCAACAGCCTCCGAACTTTTCGGCGCAGGCAGGACACTGGATAAACAGGATATGGCAATGCAGGTTGCGGCAGTTGGTATGGTCGTCGCAGGTGGCGCCGCACTGATGGCATTTAGCGATCACATCGGAGCTGATGCGTTCGCCGAGGCGCTCGTCGAACACGAAATTTTTACCAATAAATTTGTTGCGCAGGCCCTTGTTTTTGGCCTGACGGGTATACTCAATAATGCCGCCTTCGAGCTGAAATACGTTCTCGAAGCCGCGGTATTTCATGTAGGCACTGGCTTTTTCGCAGCGAATACCCCCCGTGCAATACATGACGATGTTGCGGTCTTTGTGCTGCTCCAACAGTTCGGCAACCATGGGCAATTCCTCGCGGAAGGTCACGGCATCGGGCGTGATGGCATTTTCAAAATGCCCCACTTCGCTCTCGTAGTGGTTGCGCATATCCACCACGATGGTGTTGGGGTCGTCGGTGAGCGCATTGAAGGCTTCTGCATTGAGGTGAATGCCGGTGTTGGAGGGGTTGAACGCGGGGTCGTCAATGCCGTCGGCTACAATTTTCGGGCGCACTTTAATGATGAGGGCAAAAAAGGCCTGTGCCGGCTCCTCCACCGCAATGTTCAGGCGAATATTCTGGAAAATATCAATGCTGTCCATCAAAGCTTTGAAGGCTTCAAAGTTGGTTTCCGGTACGGATAGTTGTGCATTGACGCCTTCCTGCGCGACATAAATACGCCCCAGCACGCCGAGTTCGGCATAGCGCAGGTAGAGCTCGTCGCGAAAAGCCTTGGGGTCGGCTATTTGTGCGTAGCGATAATAAGAGAGCGTAACGCGCTGCTCGGTGCTGGCCATCATCCGCGCCTTCAATTCCTGCCGGTTGACGCGGTTGTGCAATTGGCGGAGGGGGCGTTTGCTTGTATTGTCCACTGTAAATGATGCTTTTATGTGGGCAAAGGTACGAAATTTACCTTCTTCAATACGTATCCTCCAAACTCATCACCGAAAACGCTTTCTCCGGCGCATCAATAATGCGCTTGGTTTTAAACAGAATGGTACGGCGCTCACCGGGCAACATATCGAAATAGTTATCGCTGAAAAAACCTTCGGCTTCGGTTTGCAGCAGCACGTTTTTGGCGAGTTTGTCGCTTTCCAGCACTAAGTTAAAGCCGTCATTTACGGCCTGCACCTGCATTTTAATGTTCACATTGGGCAAAGTCAGCTTGCGCACGGGCGTGAGGTACATCAAGCGGCGGTAGAGCTGTTTGTCGGCCTCGTCGCTGAGGGTAATTTCAACCACCACATTCTCCGCTTTACGGCCATTGAGCAGGGTTTTCAAAGCGCCCTGCCAGACGCGTTTGCTGGAGTCGGGCTTCAGCTGTACGTCGCGCAGGATTTCATGACTGACTTCCGCGCCTTCAAACTCTAAAACACGCACACTCAGGTTTACTTTTTGCGCGCTTGTTTTATCCGAAACCCCATACACGCTGAGCAATTCGCCTTCCACGATGGGCAGTGCCGCTACCGGCGAAAATGCCTCGCGCACATAATATTGCAGCGCCTTCCAGCGGCCAAAATAGTCGCGGCCGGCCCAAGAGGCCACCGGCCATACATCGTTGAGTTGCCAGTACAAAGTACCCATACAATAGGGCTTGTTGCGGCGGTGTGCTTCAATACCCGTTCGCATCCCCTCGGCCTGCAAAATCTGACTGACGTACACGAAATCTTCAAATTTTTTCGGACTGCGGTAGTCGCGCTTCATATACTCGGCAATCAGCGCGTTGCCGCGCGGGTGCTTCTGGTGCGCCAGCATTACTTTGCTTTCCAGTTCACGGTCTTCAGGCACCGTAAACGACCCGATGGTGCGCCATTCCGGGAAAGACTGGAAGCCGTATTCACTCATAAAGCGCGGCACTTTTTTATTGAAAATTTCAAAAGGCTCCTCATCGTGCCACACGCCCCAATAGTGCGAATCGCCTTCCGAGTTCGATTTAGGGTTGCCGCGGCCGAATTTGGGCGAACTTTCCCAATAGGGCACGCCGCCGGCGTAGTTTTCTACGTAGGTAGGCAGCACGTCTTTAAACAGGATTTCGTAGTCGCGCCAGAGTTTTTTGCGCTGTTGCTCGTTGAATTGCATTTGCCAGCCCCAGTGATGCCAGGCTTCGCTGTTTTCATTGTTGCCGCACCAAAGTACAATGCTGGGGTGCTGGCGCAGGCGTTCGATTTGTTCGTAGGCTTCTTTGGAGGCATTTTTGAAAAAATCGCCGCTGCCGGGATACATGGCACAGGCGTACATAAAATCCTGCCAGACCATGATACCGCGGCTGTCGCAGAGCTGGTAAAACAGATCGTCTTCGTAAATACCGCCGCCCCAAACCCGGAGCATATTCATGTTAGAGGCCACCACGTCGTCGAGCAGGCGCTTGTATTGTTCCGGGCGCACACGATCCTGGAACATATCCTGCGGAATGTAGTTGGCGCCTTTTGCGAAGACGGGCACATCATTTACCTTAAAATAAAATGGTTCGCCCTTGTCGTCTTTTTGCGTTACTAATTGTACCGTTCGGATGGCCGCGCGGATGTCAACTTTTTCAATGACCCGGGTGCCGCGTTTTACGTCGATGTTAAAATCGTAGAGCGGCTGCTCGCCCATGCCGAGGGGCCACCACAGTTTTGGGTTGTCAATATCCCAGGTGGTGGAGTCGGTATGTTCACCAATTTGAAAATTATGGTCTTCAATGGATTTCCGGCCTTCCGAGCGCACGGAAATCGTTACTTTTTCTTTAAAATCGCAGCGATAGCGGAAGTTGGCGATCATCACCGCGCGTTCGGGGGTGTAACTTTTGGTGGTGACGTAAATATTGTCGATAATGAGATCATCCCAGCCCACCAGCTCCGGCTTTTTGAGGATGCCGCAACCGACGAGGCGCGGGCCCCAGTCCCAGCCATAGTGAAACTGCGCTTTGCGGGTCATGGTTCGGATACCGCCGGGCAGTTCGTAACCGAGGTTTTTCCATTCGGTTTCCACTTTTTTTACCGGACTTTCAAAGTATACATGCAGCGTATTGGCGCCGGGTTTGAGCCATTTTTTGACGTCTTTGGTAAAGGTTCGGAACATGTTGTTCGTTTCCATCACTAAGGAGTCGTTGAGGTAGACGTGTGCATAGGTATCCAGCCCGTACCAGCGCAGTTCGATGTGTTTGCGCAGCAAAAGGGCTTCCGAGACCTGGAACGTGCATTGAAACTCCCAGTCCGCCTGTTCAATCCACTGGAGTTTGGATTCGTTGTCGCGGTAATAAGGGTCTTCGATCATACCGTTTTGCAGCAGGGCGGTATGCACGCTGACGGGCACGCTTGTTTTTTTCCAGTCGCCGTTTTGGGCCTGTCGAAAAGTCCATTCGCCGTCAACGGTGCTGCGTTGCGGCGCGCCTGGGGTATTGAAGTTAACTTGGGCTTCCGAGAGCATAGGGAAGAATAAAAGCGTAAAAAAAAGCGTTATTTTTTGCATATTGCTAATTTGCAAGGCCAGAATGGGGCAAAAATAGGGGAAGGAATCGGAAAGCCTTGACGCAGTATCGAAAAAAACCGTATTTTTGAGGCCAATTCATAAAAAGATCATGTCTTCACAGACGCCAGAATTTCCGCAAGTCGGCGATATAGCGCCCGACTTCGAGTTTGAGTCCCGCCAGGGTCGGGTTTCGCTCTCCCAATACACACAGGGTCACTGGTGCGTCTTTTTTGCGCATCCGGCCAATTTTACTTCTGCCTGGGCTATGTTTTCGACTTTTCTGGGCATGAAAGAGCGGCGACTGAACAGCCGCAACATCAAAGTACTGGGGCTGAGCAACGAACCGCTGCGCCACAGCAACGACTGGGCTGAAAAAGCACGCCGTTATGTGGGTATTTACCTGCGCGCTCCGGTCATTGAAGACCTTGATTTTCGCATTGCGCGGATGTACGGATTAGCCTCCGGCCGTCGCCCGCAGCCGGGTTGCGATCGGCTTGCCGTAGTGATTGACCCCGGCGGCATTGTACGGATGGTGATTCACCGCCCATTGCCGGATATTGATTCCGCACTGCTTGAAATCGAACGTGCGCTCGACCGGCTTCAGGGCATTCAACCCAGCGAAAAACCAGCCACGCCCAAAGATACCTTAGTTTCCGAGCAGGCCGATGCCGCGCCGCGCAGCACCTACAGGTTGCGCGCAGCCTATTTTTCAAGAAAAAAATTAGTGGAGAATTAATTTTTACACATCCCAGTCCACATCCACATTGTCGCGGCGACGCTCCTTGGCAAGCAGTACGCCGGCGGCATCAAACGCGCGTTTCAGGTTTTCATACATATAATCGAGCGTGTCCTCGTAGTAAGTACCCGTTGTCCAGCATGCAATCACTACTTTCATATCATCGCGGCTGATGCCGGAAATGGTCACTTCTGCGGGTTTGCCGGGAACAGCGTGTTGATAACGGTTAATGACCTCATCGGCCAGGGCGCGCAGCAGGTCGAGCGAGGTTTTGGCCTCTACCAATACCTTCACTTCCACCTGTATTTCGCCGGTTTCGGAGATGCTTTCAATCGGCCCTTCCGTCATTTTAGAGTTCGGGATAATGATGCGTTTGCCTTCGCTGGTATGCAGAATGGTATTGAAAATTTGAATTTCTACTACTTTTCCGGTTTTTTCGCTCACATTAATGAGGTCGCCCACTTTGTAAGGACGAAACAGGAGAATGAGCACGCCGGAAGCGAAATTGCCAAGACTGCCCTGCAAAGCGAGGCCAACGGAGAACGCAATAGCCGAAAAGACAGCAATAAAAGACGTGGTTTCCAGCCCGATGAGGTTGGCCACCACGAGGAGCAGCGCAATTTTCATCGTCGTGTCGGCCAGCGACGTAAAGAAAGGGCGCAGACTTTCATCTACCTTTCTTTTGCGCAAAAAAACATCAAAACCGCGGGTCAGGCGCCGAATCAGCCATAAACCGCCAATAAAAAGCAGTATGGCCGAAAGTATCTTGGGCCCATATGCCCAGGCCAGCTTGGTGAAATCGTCTAAATATTGTTCCATTGTTATAAAGATTGTTTATTCGGTCAAATAAGTGGGAAAAATGAACGTTTGCCGAAAACGCGGCAAAGTTTGTGAAAAAGACCAAACAGAATGCCCATTTTTGCAAATAAATTCAAACGCTTAGGGCATGTTTCAACATCGTCCGACTCATTTATTCTGTTCACAGAATTCAACCACACGTAAAACAGTGATCAATTTGAAAAAAAATGCGCTCCAGGTAGCCTCCCTGACGCTCCTGTGTTTATCCATTCTGGCCTGTACGCCTAAAAACGCCGGCCCTTCACACCCGCAGGAGCCGAAGACATTCAGCAACATGGGGAAACCCGTTGCCACGCCGGCCGATACCACCGATACTGCCGAGGAGACCCTCGAAGAACTGACGGTAACGCCACCCAAGTACACTCCACCAGCGGATACCTTGCCCGTGTATCGCGCTACGGCAACCTCCGAATTTGACCTGATTCATACCAAAATTCAGATCGCTTTCGACTGGGAAAAAAATCGCGCCAACGCTACCACGACCATTACGCTGCGCCCCTGGTTCTACGAAACCGATATGCTGACGCTGGACGCCAAAAATTTTGACATTAAAAAAGTCAATTTTGAAGGCGATTCCAAACAGTTGGAGTACAGCTACGACAATGAACAGATCCGGATCAAACTCGGCCGAAAGTTCAAGCGCAGCGAAGAATTCAAGGTGGCAATTCAATACACCGCCAAACCTGATGAACGCGCAAAAATCGGCGGCAGCGATGCCATCCGCCAGGATAAAGGCCTGTACTTCATCAAGCCCGACAGCGCCAACCCCACCAAACCCTACCAGATCTGGACGCAGGGCGAAACCGAGAGCAACTCCTTCTGGTTTCCCACCATCGACAAGCCCAACCAGCGCTGTACCCAGGAAATGGAAATTACCGTGGCCGATAAATACGTCACACTCTCCAATGGGGTAATGACCGGCACGAAAAGAAATGCCGACGGCAGCCGCACCGACTTCTGGCGCATGGACAAACCCCACGCGCCCTACCTCTTTATGATGGCGGTCGGTGAATACGCCGTAGTAAAAGACAAATGGCGTGGTATCGACGTAAACTACTACGTAGAGCCTAAATTTGAATCCGTTGCACGCGATATTTTCCCGTATACGCCTGATATGCTGGAAATGTTTTCCCAGAAATTGGGCTACAACTACCCCTGGCCCAAATACTCACAGGTGGTTGTACGCGACTACGTGAGCGGCGCCATGGAAAATACCTCCGCTGTTATTTTCGGCGAGTTTATGCAAGCTGAAAAGCGCGAACTGGCTGACCAGCACCTCATGAACGAGTCTATTGTAGCGCATGAGATGTTCCACCACTGGTTCGGCGACCTGGTTACCTGCGAAAGCTGGTCGAACCTCACCCTCAACGAAGGTTTTGCCAACTACTCCGAGTACCTGTGGATTGAGCATAAATACGGTCGCCTTGCCGCCGACGAATATGCCCGTGGCGAGCGCAATGGCTACTTCGGCGATGCCGAAGACGGCGCCCACCCGCTGATTCACTTCGGTTATGACAGCCGTGAAGACATGTTCGACGGCCACTCTTACAACAAAGGTGGCGCCATCCTGCACATGCTCCGCACGCAAGTGGGCGACGAGGCGTTTTTTGCCGCGCTCCAGCAATACCTGAAGAAAAATGAATTTACCGACGCCGAAGCCCATGAGTTGCGTCTGGCATTTGAAGACCTTACGGGCCAGGACCTCAACTGGTTCTTCAACCAGTGGTTTTTTGCCAACGGACACCCCGTGCTCGACATCAACTACGATTACGATGAAGCTCGTAAAAAAGCCATTGTAACCATCGAGCAAATGCAAAAGCCTGAAGATGGCGTGCCCAATGTATTTGATCTTCCGCTGGCAGTTGACGTGTATGATGCCGACGGCAAAGCGCGTCGGGAGCAAATCCGCGTGAATCGCCGCAAACAAAGCTTCGAATTTGATGCGGCCACCAAACCGGCATTTGTAAACGTAGATGCTACCAAAACCCTGCTCGCATTAAAAACCGACAACCATACCACCGACGAGTGGGCCTTCATTTACAAACACGGACCTTTATTCATGGACCGCTGGGAGGCGCTCGAAGCCCTGGAAGAAAGCGAAGAAGCCGCAGTGGCATTACCCGTATTTGCTGCAGCAGTAAACGACAAGTCCAACGGTATTCTGGTGAAGGCCCTGCAAATGATTAATGAAGAAACAGGCCTGCACAAAGACTCTGTAGCCGTTGCCAAAGCGGCCGAGCTTGCCGCTACGCATCCGGAGGCCAAAGTACGTGCTGCCGCACAACGCGCCCTCGGCGCCGCCGGCGACAAACGCTATCAGGCAATTGTAGAAGGCGGGCTTACCAGTGAACAGCCTTATTCCGTAGTGGGCGCGGCCCTCGGCGCGCTGATGAAGATCGACAAACCTGCCGCCCTGCGCTATGCCAAACAATATGAGGCCCTCGATAAAGAAGCACTGCTGCCGATCATCGCCCGCGTGTACGCCAGCAACCCGGACACGGCGCACCTTGCTTTCTTTGATAAAAATTTCTATAAAGCCGAAGGCGGTAATGCCGTGGCGTTTTACTCCTCTTATCAGCGCATGATTAGCACCCTTGGCGATGTAGCCATTATGGATAAGGGTTTTGAGCGCCTGCGGGCTATGGGTCTGGACCCGAAAGCGCAGGACTGGCGTCGTTTTGGTTCCGTGCGTGCCCTGTACGAGGCATTTATGTATTTCAAGCGTGTAAAACGCGATGATGTACGTGCAGAAGCCCTGCGTAAAATGGTTGTGGAAATTAAAGAGGCCGAAAAAGACGAAGAGATGAAGCGCTACTACCAGATGTTCAAAACAGATATGCCGTAATCAGTTGATGATTTTGGATGATTTTTAGTTAAAAATCGTCCTTGAATTGAGGCAAAAATGGGAGTAAACCATTTTTGCCTCTTTTTTTGATATAAAAAATTATAAACAAATTTTTTTAAAATAAAAATATTTTGTTTTATATTTGCCCCTGAAAAATCAATCATGCCTCTATGTTCAACGATGAAAACAAAGAGATGTCGGCGTTTAATGATCCGGCCGATATTCGTTATTACCTGCATCATCCGCACGATAAATACGTTCGGGCATTGCTGCAACATCGGATCGCCGCCCTGGAAATCATTCAGTCGTAATGAAGCGTATTTGCGACAAAACTGGAAAAAAGTGCTTATATTTGCAAAGCGATTTCATGTTGAACCAAATCTTCAATTCATCGTTAAATACACCCTGCTTTATATGACCAGCGTTTCCAAAACAGTTCAGCAAACCCTCGAAAATCCATCTTCCAACATGAGCGTGGAAGAAAAAGTATACTTCACCAATAATTAACCTCCAATTTTCATAGCAGGCATTAGCTTTGTCCGCTATGAAAAAACTAAGTCTTTCCTTCGCCCTTGCCCTGATAACTCTTGCTGTCTACGCCCAAGCCACGCTGCCCGGGCCACAAGAAGGCGGCAAACGCATGCTGCTACCCAACGGCTGGTCGCTCAGCCCAGCAGGCCGCTCCCTGCCCGCCGGTGATTTTCCCATGAATATCGCCCTATCCCGCTCCGGCAAACGCGCCGCCGTCATCAACAGCGGCCAGGGCCTACACAGTCTGCAACTCCTTGATACTAAAAAAGAAAAGGTGCTGCACCACCAACAGTTACCCACCTGCTGGCTCGGATTAGCTTTTTCAGCCGATGAAAAATCACTTTTTGTATCCGGCGGAAACCAAAACGCCGTATATCGCTACGCCGTAGAAAACAATCAGCTCACCCTGCGCGATACCCTCACCGTTGGCAAACCCTGGCCGGAGCGTATTTCGCTGGCCGGGCTTTGCGTAGACGACGCCCGCGGACTGCTCTACGTAGTAAGCAAAGAGAGCAACAGCCTTTACGCACTCGACCTCAAAACCCGCACCCTGCGCTACCAACACCCGCTCGGCGCCGAAGCCTACACCTGCGCGCTCAGCCCCGACGGTCAAGTGCTGGCCATCACGCTCTGGGGGGCAGGGCAGGTGCTGCTCTGGAATCCCGCCAGCCAACAGGAAATGGCGCGGATTACAGTCGGCGACAATCCCAACGATCTCTGTTTCCGCGCCGACGGCCGCTATCTTTTTGTCGCCAATGCCGACGATAATTCAGTGAGCGTTGTGGAGATGGCAGGTAAAAAAAAGGTAGAAACACTGGTTGCTACGCTGTTTCCAAATGCCCCAACCGGCTCCACAACCAACAGCGTGGCGCTTTCTTCCAACGGCAAAACGCTGTATGTCGCCAATGCCGACAATAACTGCCTCGCCGTTTTTGATGTTGAAAATCCGGGGCAAAGCGCGTCGGAAGGGTTTATTCCGACAGGCTGGTACCCGACCTGCATACGAACGGTGGGCAAAAAACTTTTTATCGCCAACGGCAAAGGGTTCTCCTCTTTTCCCAACCCGCAAGGCCCCGATCCGCTTAGCAAATCGCAACAGGTGGCTTACCAGAAAGGCGACACGGCGGCGCTGCTGAAAATTCAGTACATCGGCAACCTGATGAAAGGAACGATAAGCATGGTTGATGCGCCCAACGACGCCAAACTCCGGGAATACTCGGCGCAGGTGTACCGCAACTCACCTTTTACTGCCGAACGCCTCAAAGCGGCCGAGGGCGAAGCCGGCAACCCCATTCCGCGCCGGGTGGGCGAAACGTCGCCGATCAAATACGTTTTTTATATCATTAAAGAAAACCGTACTTATGATCAGGTTCTGGGCGATATGACGGCAGGCAATGGCGATCCGGCGCTTTGTCTGTTTCCCGAAAAAATTACGCCCAACCAACATGCCCTGGCACGCGAATTTGTGCTGCTGGATAACTTTTACGTTGCTGCCGAGGTAAGTGCCGACGGGCACAACTGGAGCACCGCCGCGTATGCCAACGATTTTACGGAAAAAACCTGGATTCAAAGCTACGGAGATCGCGGCGGCGATTATGTATATGAAGGGCAGGCCAAAATTGCACATCCCAAAGACGGTTTTATCTGGGATCACTGCAAGCGCGCTGGCATCAGCTACCGCACTTACGGTGAATTTGCCGACGATGGCAAAGCCAATATAGAAGCGCTGAAAGGACATTTCTGCACGTATTTTACCAGCTGGGATACAGACGTGCGCGACACGACCCGTTTCACCCAATGGAAGCGCGATTTTGATTCCTTGGTGGCTGTCGGGCAGTTGCCGCAACTCAATACCCTGCGTTTCATCAATGATCATACGGAAGGGCTGCGCAGGGGCAAAGCCACGCCTTTTGCGCAAGTGGCCGACAATGATCTGGCCGTCGGATTATTTGTGGAATACCTGTCGAAAAGTCCGGTTTGGGCGCAATCAGCAGTGTTTATCCTGGAAGACGACGCGCAAAACGGCGCCGATCATGTGGATGCGCATCGCTCCATCGCATTTGTAGCCAGCCCGTACACGCGCCGCAATTTTGTAGATCATACGCTGTACAGCACCAATTCCATGCTGCGCACCATAGAACTGATACTTGGCATGCCGCCCATGAGCCAGCACGATGCCGCGGCCACACCCATGTGGCGCACTTTTACGGCCACGCCCGACCTGCGGCCCTTCAAGGCCCGGGTGCCGGAGGTTAATCTGGACGATCGCAATGCGCTCAATACGCCCTTAGCCCGCGAATTCGACAAGTTTGATTTTGCCGGAGAAGACCGTGTGCCCGATCTCTTGTTCAACCAGCTCCTCTGGAAAGCAATCAGGGGCGAACATTCGGAAATGCCCGCCCCCAAACGAAGCGCTTTTTTAATGTTTGATTATTGATTTTTGATGCTTGATTATTGATTTTGGATGCTTGATTTTGGATTTTTGATGCTTGATTTTTGATTTCTAATATTTTCAATTTCAAAATATTATAATCAAGCATCAAAAATCCAAAATCAAGCATCAAAAATCAAAAATTAAAAATCACTTTTGAACAGCCAGTGTTTTAGCATCAAGCAGAAGGCCATTGTCGGAATCAAATACCCGGATGAAGTAGAGGCCTTGTGGCAGTTCCGTCAGTGGAATCTCGCTTTGGTCGGCGGTGATATTCCACTGACGGATCAGTCGGCCCTGTACATTTTCCAAACGCGCCGTCAGGTTGCGTTCCAGCCAGGCGGCAGGCACCTGTAATCTGCTGTTTGAGCCGGCCGGATTGGGTTGCAGGGTGATTTCCCCTGCTGTGCCGCAGGTGCTTTGCCGGATCGGCGTGAAAGAAAAACTGCCATCTTCATCCACCGAGCGGATGCGGAAATATTGCAGGCCCTTTTTGTTGCTAAATCGATACTGATACGCGCCTTTACCCTGTGCCGAAAGGCGGCTGAGGGTTTGCCATTCCTGCCCGTCTGCCGAACCTTCCGCCTCAAAATGGGTCGTCTGGTATTCCAATGCCGTTTGCCATTGAAACAAGAGGTCGCCTTTGATGCACTGAATACTGAAATTGGTCCACTCCACGTCCAGCGGACTGGTAGCACACTGATTCATTTGATCGATCAGCACCTGGAATTTCGGTCGGTCATTCCAGGGCGCTGGGTCGTCTTCCTCAAACAGGTGTCCCCAGGAACCATAGACGGACTGCCAGGGGCCGGTCATGATGAAGGCATACGGCATTTCTGATTTCATACGACGCATGGTGTCGAGTACTTCGTTGTAGAGATCGTACATGCCGGGATACACCTGCGCGTCGTACATGGCCTGGATATAGGGAGGCACACTGAAGTCGGTAAAATGCTGGCCCCCTTCGTAGTTGATGATTTTTTTTCCATACATAAAGGTTGTTCGGTAGGCGGTTCGCCAGCCTGGAAGAGCAGCCACCCAGGCATTGCGGGAGTTGCTGAGCACATCTGTAGCAGTTGCGTTGCTGCCAAGGCTCTGAAGATTGGGGTTGCCGTTGGCGCTGTGATCCAGTCCGAAATACCAGGAAGGGGAGAAGTAGTCGTAGCGATCCTGATCGGCGTGTGCGAGTATTTCCTCACTTACCCAATCATAGCCCATTTGAGTGCCCAGCACCCGGTGTACCCTTGTTTTTTGCGCACCCCATACATTGTGCCAGATGTCGAAGGCGTGCAGCGCGCGCTCGGTGTAGCGGCGGGGATAACTGATGTTTTGCGGGCCGTTGGCATTTACCCAGTGCGCTTGCGAGAAGATCCAGTTCCAGACTTCATTGCTGTATTCAAGGTATACCTGGATGCCCGGGTTCAGCTGATCGCGGAACATGGTGGCCATCTGCGTGATATAGTTGTCGTCGGCCTGATGCGGTACGCAAATCCAGATGTTGCGGTTGATGGTATTGGCCAATTGAATGATATATTCATAAGCCACGCCGCCATTCGGATTGTTGGCTTGTGAGAACCATCCGGGTTTGGACCTGCCCGACCATTGCGTTTGTCCACTGCCATTGGTACCCATCCAGTCCATAAAGCGAATACTGTAGAATTTACTACAATTATCGAGGAAACTCTGCCGGAATGGTTGGGTTTCGTAAGTGGAAAGGTCGGAGTGGGCTACAATTCGGATATTGCGGATATGATCGCCCTGCTGCGATTGGGTAATATGAAACCAGATATTTCCGGTATTATTTATTGTAAAATCAATATATCCGGTACCGGTACCATTAACAGTAAGACCTCCCTGCATTTGAATGCTACCCTGCCCTTCGTAGAGCAGGCGCAAGGGTGTATTGGTAGGGATATGGCCTTCCGCAGAAATGACGTTGCGCACGGCGCGGTCGCCATTAGGGGTGCTGAAAGGGATTACGGTGGGGTATCCATTGACGTCGAGTGGAATATATTGCTGGTCGTTGCTGTCCCAGGGGCCGCTGGCGGGGTTATAAGTGACCCAGTAGCCCGTAGATTTAAAATAATCCTTGAAGGGACGGCTGGGCGTCCAGTAGGCTAATCCTTCAATGCCGACGCCCATACCCATGGCGCAGGGCTGCGGCTCCCAACCCGGGCAGGTGCTGCTGTCGCGCGGCATAAACAAATCAAAGGTGTCGCGGCAGCCATTGTTACCTGAAACATAGAATTTATAGGCGCCGGGCGCCAGGTTTTCATACAGGGCAGCGTTGCCGCTGTTGGGGGGGACGATAGAGTTGGCGCCGTCGCGGAGGGTGAGGGTATAGTTGCTATTGTAGCTGGGTACTCTGAAACGGCCGACCGATTGTGTGCAGGTGGGCAATTGTTCGCAGTTCAGCCGCATTTGGCAGGTGAATGTACCGTATTGATTAAAAACAGTGACGTTTTTGGTAATGGTATGTTGCAGGCCGAGGTTGTCGGTTACGGTGAGGGCGACACTCAGTATACCGGTGGCAGTAAAGGTGTGGTTTACGCTGGGACCGCTGGCAATGGGAGTGCCGTCGCCAAAATTCCAGGAATAGGCGGCGATACTGCCGTCGGGGTCATTGGAAATACTGCCGTCAAAAGAGACACTTAGCGGCGCCGTGCCGGATGGCGGTGTGAACGTAAAATCTGCATTTGGGGGCAAATTAACCGCCACATCAGCATCCGGGGCCACGCAGGGGTAAGAAGCGCCCATGCGAATTTCATCGGCATCACCCATATTGGTATTGCTGCCCTGGTACAAGGCCAGGCTGCGGATAACGAGCGGAGAACTGCTGCTCTGCACCAGATCGGGGGCGGGAATATCATTGCCCAGCGTAGCGGGATTGACAAAGAGAGAAACCGTTGTCTGGCTCGCTCCGAATTCAATTTTTAAGACTAAAAAAGCCGTAGCACCGGCACTTACCGGGATGCTGCTGCGGTACACATTGTTGTTCAGAAACAAAGACCAGTAGCGGATACCGGAATTGGGATCATTGGAGGGTTCGCCGAAATAACCGGCGCCGATTCGGGCAGTGGAGCAGTTCCAGCACCAGTTAATATTATTGGGATGCCAGTATGCAGCCGAAGTCTCGTTGTTGTTGGCGGTTTTGCGCAGCAAAATACTTGCCCAGAGGGTCGTGCCTGCTTGTCCGATGGCGCCTTGTCCGTCGAGCCAGGGCTGAAAAGGCCCGCTGCTGCTAAGGTTGAAGTTGCGGCCGGCGCTCAGGTACTGGTAACTGCCGGTTTCGTAATTGCCAAGGGTTTGCAGGTCCTGATACGTCATGGGCGACCCGGAATTAGTTTGATAACCGGGAATGTTGGTATTGCCGACCTGTACTTCCCAGGGCGCAGCCCAGCCGGTTCCGCCCTGAAGTCCGTGCAGGGGCAGATTAGGATTATAGGAAAAGCCCTCGTAGGCGAGGTAATTACAGGTTTGGGCCGAAGCATTGGCCAGGGTTAGCACAAGGAGGAATACAGCTAAAAAGCAACGCATGGGATGAATAGTTGGATGTTTGAACAGAAAGCTCAAAGATAGTTCAGGGCTTGTTTCGAAATGAAAGATAGCAGTAGGATTCTTTTCATTCCACCTGAATCTTGGTATACCTTTGCTTTTCGATCTTCCTGTTTTTTCTGACTTGGTTAAATGTATATTGCAGATGCTTAAACAAACAAAAATCCTGTTGTGCTGCCTGTTTTTTGCAGGAATAGCCATTCAAGCCGTTGCGCAGGCTTCTGTGGCACGCCGCTGGAATGAAGCCCTGATTCAATCTATTCGCGAAGACTTTGCCCGCCCGCCCGTACACGCGCGCAACCTGCACCACATGGGCCTGGCCATGTACGATGCCTGGGCAGCTTATGATAGTTTGGCGGAGCCTTTTTTGCTGGGCAAAACCGTTGGTAATTATACCTGCACTTTTGAAGGTATTCCTAAACCTGCCGACGTGGAAGCCGCACGCCGGGAAGCCATCAGTTTTGCCTGCTTCCGCCTCATGTACAACCGCTTTTCCACCTCGCCCAATGCCGGGCAAATGTACTCTCGTATCATCGGCCTGATGCTTACCTTGGGGTACGACTGGACTTACACCGGCACCGATTATCAATCGGGCAACCCGGCCGCTTTGGGCAATTATATCGGGATGGCGATCGTGCAAATGGGCTGGCAGGATGGTTCCAATGAGTTCGGCAATTACGGCGCACTCAACTATATGCCGCTTAACCCGCCACTAAATATGGAGTACTCCGGGGCGCCCAATGTTGTAGACATCAACCACTGGCAACCGCTTCAACTGAGCAATGCCATTGATCAAAATGGCAATCCCATTCCGGCGTTACAGGTGTTCCAAAGCCCTGAATGGGGCCGCGTACAGCCTTTTGCATTGAGCAATGCCGACCGTAAAAGTTATTTCCGTAATGGGTATGAATATGTCGTTTACCACGACCCCGGCGCGTTCCCAAGCCTTGATACCATTGAAGGTGGCGGCTTCTCGGAGGAATTTAAATGGAATTATGAACTCGTGTTGTCCTGGAGTGCTCAGTTGGATACTCAAGACAGCGTAATTTGGGATATTTCTCCGCGCAGTATCGGCAATACGCAGTTTTTACCCAACACCCTGGCTGAATACCATACCTTTTACAAATTTTCCGAAGGCGGCGACAGCGGCGGTATCGGCCATGCGTTAAATCCCAAAACCGGTCAGCCATATGCCCCGCAATATGTACCGCGCGGCGATTACACGCGGGTGCTGGCGCAGTTTTGGGCCGACGGCCCAACCTCCGAAACACCGCCGGGCCACTGGTTTTCCATCCTCAATAAAGTAATGGATCACCCCGATTTTGTGCGCCGTTTCGGCGGGCAGGGTGCTGTGCTGGATCCCTTGGAATGGGATGTAAAAGCCTATTTTACCCTCGGAGGCGCCATGCACGATGCCGCCATCAGCGCCTGGGGTATTAAAGGCTGGTACGATGGCCCGCGCCCGGTAACGGCCCTGCGTTATATGGCCGGTAAAGGGCAGTGCTCAGATCCCGCACAGCCTTCCTATCACCCGGCCGGTGTGCACCTTATTCCCGGATTAATTGAGTTGGTAAAAACGGGCGACCCGCTGGCAGGTACCAATGGCGAACATATCAATAAAATTAAATTTTACACCTGGAAAGGCCCGCAAACCATTCTGAACCCCGTGATGCAGACCGTGGAAACCGGCTGGATTTTGGCCGAAAATTGGTGGCCTTATCAGCGTAAAACATTTGTTACGCCGCCATTTGCAGGTTATATTTCCGGACACTCAACTTATTCCCGGGCAGCAGCCGAAGTGCTGACGCTTGTCACCGGCGACGCGTTTTTTCCCGGCGGCATGGGGGAATTTCACATTACGGCAAATAATAATTTCTTAGTGCTCGAACAAGGCCCCACAGTAGATGTGACGCTGCAATGGGCAACCTACCGCGATGCCTCCGACCAAACCAGCCTGTCGCGTATCTGGGGCGGTATTCACCCGCCGTTTGATGATATTCCGGGCCGAAAAATTGGTATGGAAGTAGGGCTGGATGCCTATGCACTGGCTAAATCCCTGTTTTATCCCGACCGCGACGGCGACGGCTTTGCCTACAATGAAGAATGTGATGACCAAAATGCCAATGTTTATCCCAATGCACCGGAATTCTGCGACGGGATCGATAATAACTGTGATGGCCTGATCGATAACGGCCTCGCTATTTATTCCTATTTCCCCGATAACGACGGCGACGGCTTCGGCGATGCGCTGGGCAAATTAGATACCTGTGCGGAAACCGGCCCGGCCAACTATGTAGGTAATGGCCTGGATTGCGATGACAACAACCCGGACATCAACCCCAATAAAACAGAAACCTGCGATGGCGTTGACAATAACTGCGATGGCCTGACCGACAATGGCTTGGTGCTGTATTCCTATTTCCCCGACCAAGACGGCGACGGCTATGGCAACGCACAGGGTAAATTGGATACCTGCGCGGAGACAGCGCCGGCCAATTACATCAACAACAATTTAGACTGCGACGACGCCAATGCCGCCGTTTATCCCGGTGCGCCTGAACTGGCCGACAACTTAGACAACGACTGCAACGGATTGGTGGATGATTTCTCCTCAACCCAATCCGTTGCGCTGCAAGCCGGGATATTCCCCAATCCGACTGATGGTGAAATCACGATTTTATGCGAAAATGTTGCGGATTTGAAAATTTGCCTAAGCGATTTGTACGGGCGTGTATTAACTGAAAAACGCTTGTATTTTACCGGAAATCAGTCGCGTTTTGACCTGAAAACCTACCCTGCCGGCGCCTACCTGCTCAAGCTGACAGCGCCCAACGGCCAGCAAACGCTTGTAAGGCTGATCAGGCAGAATTAAATGTTTGAGTGTTTTTGTGTTTGAGTGTTTTTGTGTTTTAGAGGATATGTACTTAAACACTTAAACACAAAAACTCTAAAACACTCATCACTCATCGTTCATCACTCATCGTTCATCGTTAAAAAAAATGCTTCCTTCCATACTTTCCAACCTGTGCCGGTTTGCGGCCTTGCGTCCGGCGCTGGCCACCGGACTTACTTTTGCCGCCGACAGCCTCATGTTTGGTTCCTGGGTGGCATACATTCCTTTTGTCAAGTCGAAGCTGGCCTTGGACGACGCCCAGTTGGGATTAGCTTTGTTTGGCATGCCCTTGGGGCTATTGCTGATGAATCCGTTTTCGGCGATGTTGATTGCGCGTTTCGGACTGGCGCGTATTACTACCCTGACCACCATCCTGCTCATGCTCGCCTTTGCATTGCCGGTCTGGATGCCCGATCGCTGGACGCTGATGGCGGCCCTTGTATTGGTGGGGATGGTAGTGGCGGTATTGAATGTGGCGATGAACACCTGCGCTACTCGTTTGGAGGAGGCGCACAAGGCGCATTTGATGTCTACCTGCCATGGGTTGTGGAGCATGGGCGGTATGTTGGGTTCCGGTTTGGCGGCGGCGATGATTTTTTTAAAAGTAGATCCGCGCCTGCACCTTGGCGTTATTGCGACCTTGGTTGCCGGCCTGGCTTTGTTCTGGATTCGGCCTTTGTTGATGCAGATTCCCGGCGCGGGTCGGCCCGAGCCGTCGGCGGAACCGCGCAAGGGCAGCGTTTTTATTTTGCCCAACCGGGATTTGTTGCTGATGATCTTTATCGGCATGATGGTAAGCCTGAGCGAGGGCGTTGCTTTTGACTGGAGCGGGGTGTACCTGCGCGATCAGTTGGGTGCTCCAGAGCAAACGGCAGCTCTGGGCTTCACCTTTTTTTCCCTGACGATGATGGCCATGCGTTTTGCCGGAGATGTGTTGATTCCGGAGTACGGCGAGCGCAAACTCTTGTATTTTACGGCATTTTTGAGCCTTTTATCCATTGTTTTAATCATTGTGGCGCAATGGCCCTGGCTGGCGCTGCTTGGTTTCCTGGGGCTGGGTGCGGGCGTGGCAATGGGTGCCCCGATTTTATTCAACGCCTGTGCGCGTGTACCCGGACTGGCGCCGGGCGCGGGGCTGGCCACTTACGCGACCTTTAGTTTTATGGGTTTTTTGGCCGGGCCTCCGGCTATTGGTTTTGTGGGCGAGCATTTTGGGCTGCGTGTCGGCTTCGGCATTGTGGTGGGCCTGTGGTTGCTGGCAGTGCCGGCTGTGCGCTGGGTGCGGCTGCGATGATGCTAATGATGAACGATGATTCTTTTACACAGATGCAACACCTCCGGAGTATACGTTAAATATTTGCAAACTTCCTTCACATTCTCCCAAAAACCTTTACTTTTGAGGCCCGTTAGACAACAAAAAGCTTCTAACCTGATTTGTTAACCCAACAATTTTGTTTCCCGCAATGAAAAAAATTCTGTTGCTCCTCCCCTTTATCGCACTTTTCGCCATTGCTAACGCCAATGCACAGTGCCAAAGCGCTGCTGCCGGTACAGGCAAAGCTTGCTGCGCTTCCAAACTCACCGGCGCTGCTAAAGCTGCTGCTTCCGACCCAACCATCGAACAGCGCAAAGCTGAGGACGGCACCGTAAGCTACGTACGCAAAGAAACCACGCAAACAGGTGCGGTAAATTTCGTAAATGTACAGTATGATGCCGCTTCCAATACTTTTGTAAACGTGGCTACCAAAGCTGTTGCTGAAGGCGACAAAGCCGGTGCTGCTAAAAAAGCCGGCTGCTGCGCTGGTGGCGATAAAAAAACCTGCTCGCCCAGCGAAAAGAAAGCCTGTGCCGGTGGCACTGAAAAAAAGGCCTGCGCTGGTGAAGCTACGCAGAAGTAATTGAGGACCGCCCAGGCGGCCTGAAGGTATACTATAGGAGTCATTCCGAGGAATTCGGGGTGACTCCTGTTTTTTTAATTCATCGTTAAATACACCCTGCATTATATAAGCAGCGTTTCCAAGACTGTTCCGCCCCCTCCCTCCGACCGATGAAGCAATTGCTGATTACTTTGAAGTAAACATTGCCCTGGTAAATGCTATTTGATCCAATACCAGCGCTTAATATGGCTTCCAGCCTTCGCCCGGATTAATACGGTAATATTGTTGCGGCAAGTCCCTGAATGCTTTGCGCGGAAACATTAAAAAAGTAGTCATGGAATCCCTTGAAATGGCCTTGCTGAACGTATCCGCATTGTCAGCAACTGCAATAATCCGAATTGAATCCGGCGATTCAAGGGCTGATATTTGCAATGTTTCATAGGGCAGTCCCCAGGTCATCAGCAGTTTTTTCCGATCGAGCTTTGACTCGGCTACAACACTGAGCGGGTATTTGCTTTCCTGCATCAACCCGCGCACGTATTGCAGGCGCGCTGCATACTGCTCGTGCAGTACAAAAATACCACCGAGTCGCCATAGCGTCAGCAGCATTACCAATCCTGTCAGCCACGGCCTCCAGCGCATTTCCGGCAGCAAGTCCCAAACAAGCGGAACCAGAACAAACAAGGCTAATGCCTGATAATGGCTCTCCTGAATATACCATCGGTCATCCTGCAAAAAACGCTGCATGAGCATGAATGTATAACCCGTTACAGCCAACCATAGCCAGCTCAGATGAAGGTACCGCCGCCGCCGTGCATAAAACCAGCTGATCAGCAAGAGCAGGGGCAGCAGCAACAGGAAGTTTTGGGATAAATGGGCTGTAAAATCGCGCAGGCTTTGGGACTGCAAAAAGGCCCGGAGTGAAAAATGAAATTCCCGGATATACTGTCCGGTCATCCCGCGATCATAAAAGTTGGGTGCCTGCAGCAGGTATTTTGCAGCAAAAGCCAAAATCGCAAAACCAGCGGCGCCAATCATCGCACGTGTATTGAGGCGCGCATCATTTCGCAGCGCCACATAGCCCAGCGGAAATATCATCAGGGGATGAATATACACAAGGGTAAACATCAGTGCGGCCAAAAACGCCCATTGCCAGGGCGTTTTAAGCGAATAAGCCCTTAAATATCCTATGCCGAGGAGCAGTAAAGCAATGCCGGGCAACAATTCATTCTGTATCCAGTAAAAACAATCGCCGGTAAACAGCAGCGCAAACCAAGCGATGGCAATTGCCGTTTTATGGTCTTTTAAACCGTGAAAAGCTATGGCAAACAATCCCCAATGATACAAAACAAAAGCCGCTGACCAGGCTTGTAAAACCATGCTCAGCGGCGCATCCGCTTTTACAAAAACAAGCGGCAAAACCTGCATCAGTGCGGTACCGAAGCGCTCGACCATCACTACCGGCCGGCCTTCGGCAATAAACTGAAAACTTTGAAAAGCGGCATCTAAGATCAGGGTGCGGGCCTGCCAGCAGTAAAGTGCCCAGGCCGTCAGCACGGCAAAAACGGCATGCCCGTAAAGGCCCGTTATTCGCCGCGACCCGATCACAACAGCGCTTCGATGATATTTTCTTCTGTTACGCCTTCGGCCTCCGCCTTGTAGTTGCGCACGATACGGTGACGCAGCACGAGGTTGGCAATCGCCTGCACATCTTCGATGTCCGGCGAGTATTTACCGCGCAGCGCAGCGTGGCATTTCGCGCCAAGCGCCAGGTATTGGCTGGCACGCGGGCCGGCGCCCCAGGCTAAGTAGCTGTTGGCCTCCTTAACGGCTCGCGGTGTACCCGGACGCGTTTTGGCCACCAATCCGACGGCGTATTCCAGCACATTATCAGAAACCGGAATTTTGCGAATCACCTGCTGGAAAGCCAGAATGTCTTCGGCAGTCAGAATATGCTTCAGCTCTGCTTTAAACGAAGAAGTTGTATTTTTTACCACTTCCACTTCCTGCTCGTAAGTAGGATAAGTGAGTGGAATATTGAACATGAAACGGTCGAGCTGCGCCTCAGGCAAGGGGTAGGTGCCTTCCTGCTCAATGGGGTTCTGCGTTGCCAGTACAAAGAAGGGCGAAGGCAACAGGTGACGCTGGCCACCCACCGTAACCACACGCTCCTGCATGGCCTCCAGAAGGGCGGCCTGCGTTTTGGGTGGCGTACGGTTGATCTCATCGGCCAGGACAATATTCGCAAAAATCGGTCCGCGCAAAAAACGGAAATGACGATCTTCGTCAAGAATCTCCGAGCCGGTGATGTCGGAAGGCATCAGGTCGGGTGTAAACTGAATGCGTTTAAAGTCGAGGTCAAGTACCTGAGAGATGGTGCTGACCAGCAGCGTTTTTGCAAGGCCGGGCACCCCTACCAATAAGGCGTGACCATTAGAGAACAGAGAAATGATAACTGCGCGGACAACATCTTCCTGCCCGACGATCACTTTTCCAACTTCCTGAGAGAGCGATTTGTAGGCCTGTGCCAGCGCATCTACAGCCTCAACATCCGATTTAAATTGTGCCATTGGCGGATTTATAGCAATTTGGATAAATATTTGCACGGTCAAAACGCCGCAGCAAAAGTTTTGTTTTAAAATGAAGGGCAAAAGTAGCAATTCAATCCCATCGGAACATCTTATTTTTGCACGGAATTATGTGGTTTTTACGCATTAAGCCGACATTGATGCGCTTTGCGCTTGTTGCCGCCCCTTTACTGTGGCCCGGCATTTTATTATTTGCACAATCGGAACCGGTTTTTGAAGCTCAGGCCGAGCGCACGGAACTGAGTGTCGGCAATACCGTAACCGTCACATTTACCCTGCGCAACGGCAATGGCAAAAATCTTCAGGTACCTGCCCCTGCACCGCAATTGCGCAAGGTCGGGCGTCAGGAATTTTCGTCAGGTGGCGGCTTTATAAACGGCAGACCCTACTACCGCGAATCCTGGAGCTACACCTACGTGGCCGTAGCCCCCGGCGCCGTCAGCCTCGGGCCTGCCACCATCACCGTCAATGGCCGCACGCTGCGCACAACGCCAATTGTTTTCAACATCAAAGCGGCCAAAGCCGGCTCCGGCGATAAAATATTTCTCCGCGCCGAACTATACCCCGATTCAGCCTACCCCGGTCAGCAGGCACGCCTGCAAGTGCGCCTGTATACGGCTGTTGATGTAGAAGGTTTGGACCTGATTGCCCTGCCGCAGGTAACAGGCGGCCGCGCAGAAGAAAAACGCCGCTACGACACTCGTGTGGAGGAAATTAACCTGAAAGGAAAAACATATGCCGTACGCACGATTTTTGAAGCCGGTGTTTTCCCTTCGGATGGCGACTCCCTCAAAATCGGTGAAGCCCGCGTCCGGGCAGGTTTACTGCCACCCGGCCGTCGCGACCCCTATGCCGCATTAGACATGCAGGTATTGCAAAGCCAGACGATTGAAACCTGTATTCGGAAACTGCCACAGCCGGCGCCGGCATTGTTCAGCGGCCTCGTCGGCCGATACGGCGTTATTTTTGAAAAATTCCGCGATACCATCCGGCAAAACGAAGCATTTACCCTGAATGCCTATTTTGAAGGCAATGGCGATCCGCAGCGTTTTGGCATTCCGCAGATTTCCTTAGGCATTCCCGAACTACTGGTTCAGACGCCTACCCTGAAAAACGAAGAAACGTACGAAAATACTGCCGAGCTGATGCATAGCCGAGTGCTTGACTATCCCGTCAGCGCCGCCGCCGCAGGCAATTTTGTCTTCGTACCGCAGGTCTGTGTTTTCGATGTCGACAGCAATCGCTATGTATTCCTGCGCGGTGATACCATGCGCATCACCATTTTACCGCCGGCCACCGAAGATGTGTTTTTCAGCAGCAGCAACAGTGCCGGCTGGTGGAAAAGCCCCTGGTTCTGGAGTATCTTATTGGCTTTGGTACTGGGCGCGCTCACTTTTTACCTGCTCGGCAAGCGCCGAAGCACCGTGATAAGCCCCGAACCTTTGGTTCTGACGCCAGCGCCGGAACAAGTGGCAATGCCCGATACAAATGTCGAAAAAAGCAACTTATTGCCTGAAACCGCTTTTGAACAGGCGCGTTTGCTGCGCAATAACCCCGATGCACGCGCGTTTTACGATGCCTTGTACAAAGCCTTGCAGCAATACCTGTCCGACAGGCTGCACCTGAGTCCGGCGGAAATGACCTGGCCATTGATCCGACAAAAATTAGAACAAAGCCGGGCGCCGGAGCTTACCCTCAGCCATCTGGAGCAAGTGTGGCAGCGCTGCGAACAAGCCCTTTTTGCCGGACAGGTTTTGCCTGAAAATATGGAAGCAACCTGGCGGCAAACGCAAACTTTTTACAGTGAACTGGAACGTCATTTCCGTACTCGTTCCTAACCTTATTTCTTACTCACCCGCGGTAATGTATAGCCCGAAAGCCTGTTTGTCCGCCACAGCTACGCCCGATACCTCCTACCGCATCATTTGTTCATCAACATCATGGAAGAAAAACAAGTAAATCAACCCACCACCACAGAAAATGAAAATCAGCAGCATGGCGCCCAACCGCGCAAGGTAAAAGAATGGGCCAAAGCCAAAGGTGAAAATGCCTGGACGATGTTCAAGGTAATGGCCGAATTTGTCGACGGTTTTGAAGTACTCAATAATATTGGCCCCTGTATTTCCATTTTCGGCTCCGCACGCACCAAGCCCGGCACGCCTTATTATGAAATGGCTGTAAAAGTAGCAACCCGCCTGACCGAAGAGGGATACGGCGTCATCACCGGCGGCGGCCCCGGCATCATGGAGGCTGGCAATAAAGGCGCCTGGATGCGCAACGGCACCTCCGTCGGCCTGAACATAGACCTGCCCTTTGAGCAACACCACAATCCTTTTATTGCGCCGGGCCTCAACCTCAAGCACCGCTACTTCTTTGTGCGCAAAGTGATGTTCGTCAAATACGCCCAGGCCTTTGTAGTAATGCCCGGCGGCTTTGGCACCATGGACGAGCTTTTTGAAGTGCTCACCCTCGTGCAAACCAACAAGATTACACCTGTGCCCATTATTTTAGTCGGCAAAGATTATTGGTCGGGCCTGCGCGACTGGATCGTGAACGTCATGCTCGAACGCTATCACAATGTTAATGCAGAAGACCTGAATCTCTTCCATATTACCGACAGCGAAGACGAAATCGTGCAGATTATCAATGAGTTTTACAAAGGCAAGAGCCTTACGCCGAACTTTGAGTTGTAAATACTGCGCAGCACTGACTTTTATTCCCCTGTTTGTTGAGCATACTCACCGCGCGCTTTGACGCGGGTCATTGTTGGCGGGCTGTGGTGCACTGACCTTTGTGCCAGTTCTTTAAGCAAACATTTCGCCTTATGAAAAAGATCCTGGTGCCCACAGACTTCTCCAAAAATGCCGAGCATGCACTCCAAATCGCTGCTGCTATTGCTAACAAAACCAAAACCAAACTGGAAATCCTGCATACCAATACCGCGATGGCCTATGCTGCGCCATTACCGGAATATTCAGCTGCGGATCAGTTTGACATGACCGATTACTACACCATGGCTGCCGAACAATTGTACGGCATCAAGAAGGAGTTGTCGGCCCAATACCCTGAATTGGAGATTGAAACCCGCGTTGAAGAAGGTTTTCTGTACAGTTCCATCCGTCGTACAGCATCGGAAGACGATGCCGATCTGATTGTGATGGGCACTAAAGGCGCCAGCGGTGCAACGGAGTTTTTTGTAGGCTCCAACACCGAAAAAGTAATTCGCACTTCCACTTGTCCGGTACTCAGCGTGCCCGAACTGTCTGATGTCATTTTCGAGCCTAAAACGGTAGTGTTGCCCACTACGCTTAAAGCCGACCAGACCAAAGCGTTCAAGGCAATTGCCGAGTGGCAACAGTTTTTCCCGCTTGAAGTAAAAATCCTGTACCTGAACAATCCGGCAGGCTTGGATGACGACAAGGAAATCGGACAATTTGCCGATCAGATTGCCAAAGAAACCGGCCTCAAAAACTACAACCTCTTTGCCAGCTCCAACACCTTTAATGAGGAAGCGGCCATTATTGAGTTCGCTCGAGAAGAAAATGCCGACCTCATTGTGATGGGAACCCACCAGCGCCGCGGCTTGTCGCACCTGCTTTTTGGTAGCCTTACCGAAGATACGGTGAACCACTCGCCCATTCCGGTGCTCAGTGTTCCGCTGACCTAAGATTTGACATGACGTAAGAATGATTTGGACATAACAGGATAGTTTTTCGCACGGTGGCTGCCCGTAAGGGACGCCACCGGTTTTTTTTATTGGGGGGGAGTACAATAAGCGTATACTTTGTCTTTAGGCTTGCTTTGATTGGATAAAGCGTCTATCTTTGCCATGAGCCACTTGGTTGTTTTTATGTTTCGAAGCTAAAAACTAATCTTGTCAGCTCATTTTTTCATTGGATTACGCTTGAGGACAGGGACTCTTGCAACAAGGCTTCAATATGTTGTAAAAATCATTGGAAACCAAAAACTGCCTGAACTCAAGGAATTGCTACTTTCGAGATTGGTAATAATAAAATATTATAAACCATGTACCTATCAGAACTCAAACTTTGGAGTTTTCGAAAATTCGGCTCAAATAGTAATTTTGACCGAAATAAACCTGATTTTATCATATCTTTTCAAAAAGGTCTTAACCTGCTTGTTGGCGAAAATGATAGCGGTAAAACAGCTATTGTTGATGCAATCAAGTATGTTTTACTTACGAACAGTCGGGAATACATTCGTCTAGAAATAGATGATTTTTATAACTATCATCAAATTTCTAAAGATAAAAAACAAACACTAAGAATTGAGTGTCATTTTAAGTTTAATGCCGAAGATAATGATAGCAAGGCTAAAAACTTCTTAGACTGGGGGCACTTTAACGATAAAGGCGAGTTTGAACTGAGAATTTTTTTTGAAGCTGAGCAAAAAAATGGCAAGATAGAACCTTACGATATTCGTGGGGGCATGGATAATGAAGGGGTGGTTTTAGATGCTCGTGCAAGGGAGCTATTACGAATTACCTACCTTAAACCATTGAGAGATGCCAAAGAAGAACTAAAACCCAAGAAAGGCTCTCGGCTTTCTCAAGTTTTAGACAGTCATTCTACTTTTGCAGAAAAGGACAATCACTTTCTTACAAAAACTGTAAAGATTGCGAACAAAGAAATTACTAATTTTTTCGAGGGAAATAAATCACATCATCATACATTGCTTGATGAAATCAAACAAATTTTGGGTTCAGAAAACACGCTGATGCCGGAAATAGAAGAAAAGTTTAATCCTTATTTGCATGATTCGGATAAAAAAGGAGATGAACTTGCCAATCGAATAAATGCCTACCTCTCAAATTTCTTCGGTATTGATACATCATCTCAATTTAAAATTTCGGAAACAAATTTAAGAGGGATTTTAGAACGACTCAGTTTGCATTTGGATAGAACAAACGCAGGCTTAGGTTCTCATAATTTACTTTTTATTGCAGTTGAATTGTTACTTTTGGAAAAAGAAGATGATTTTACGGGCTTGCGTTTGGCATTAATAGAAGAAATTGAGGCTCATTTGCACCCGCAAGCTCAAATGCGTCTAGTCGAATATCTGCAAAAGGAATGCAGCAACAAAGGCGTACAAATGCTTTTGACCACACACAGCCCCAATTTAGCCTCAAAAGTGAAGTTAGAAAACCTGATTATCTGCCGAGATAATTATGCCTATCCAATGGGCAGTGAGTATACGATGCTCGAAAAGGGCGATTACGCTTTCTTAGAGCGCTTTTTAGATGTAACCAAAGCCAATTTGTTTTTTGCCAAAGGTGTAATTTTGGTGGAAGGTGATGCCGAAAATTTACTTTTACCTACCATTGCCAAAATTATTGATTGCGATTTGACGCAAAATGGGGTTTCTATTATAAATCTGGGTGGTTTGACTTTCAAATACTATGAAAGGATATTTATTCAGAAAGATAAACCACAAGCAGAACAAATGAATACTCCTGTGGCAGTTGTTACAGATGTTGATACAAAAGTCTGGGAGTTTTATGATGATACTGACAATGAAAAACATATTGAAGACTGCTATGAGTTGAGTCAAAGTGTTATTGACGATGTAATCGCTCAATATTCAGACGATTTTGAAAATTTGATATTTGATACAACGAAAAGTGTTTTTGAAAAATTTGAAGAGGGGGTTTTAGTCTATTTTCGGAGTTATCTAAAAGATGGAAAGAAAAGGCTTCCAAATGGATTTAAAAATTTTGTTAAATCCAAAATTATCAGACGTGAAATTACAGAAGCCGAACTATCCAATAATCAGAAACAAGTCAAAACATTAAAAGAACAACAACATTCCCCCGCCGAAAACGATAAAGTAAAAGGTTTTGTCAATACATATTGGACGCTAGAATATGAGTTGGCTTTAAGTAGTTTGAAAGAACAATTTTTTACAGCAACTCTCATGGCTAAGGATTACGATTATTTTGTACTTGTGGAATTAGAGACGTATGAGCAACGAGCTAAAACTCAAATTGCACAATGGGTTACTGAAAGCAAAACGCCTCAACAAATTGCATATCAAATTTATTGGGTAGAAATGATGGGCAAAGGAACAAATAAAACTTCCAAAGCCACCGTTGCCCATTTCTTTGCCGAAATCTTGGAAATAGAGATGAAAGAGGCTACTCAAAAAGCAGCACTTAAACAAGAAATCGAAACAGATGAATATCTCAAATACCTTGTAGATGCCATCAAACACGCTACTTCAAAATCTTAATGTTATGATTATCACAGATGACCATATCAATATCATTGAAAAAGAACTTTTGCCACATGGTTGTGATTTCAATGATGAAAGACGAGCATTTATCAAATGTATGGAAACAAGAGATGTCAATGCCTGTGCAGGAAGTGGCAAAACAACCGCCCTTATCGCCAAATTGGTGATTTTGGATAGATTTTTTATGCCTTTACCACAGAACAAGGGTATTTGTGTTCTTACTCATACCAACGTAGCGATAGATGAAATCAAAGAAAAATTAGGGGCAAATGCCAAATTATTGAACTATCCTAACTTTTTTGGTACAATTCAGGCGTTTGTAGATAAGTTTTTGGCGGTGCCTATGTATGTGAAAAGCTTTCAAAAAAGACCTGCACGTATTGATAATGATTGGTATGATGATTCACTTGATCGTATAGGAAATTACTTATTAAATGATGTAAATACAGAGCATTGGCAAAGCGCAAAAGGTTGGCTGAAAAATCAAAGAGACCCCATCACATTATTATGCAAAATCAGGTTTTCATTACGGAATGACGACATAAACAATCTTCAATTGCTTAAAAATTTTAATGGTGAAAACTTATTTCAGTCAAAAAGCACTGCTTATAATGATTTTTATACAATAAAATACAATACTCTTTTTAAAGATAGAGGTGTACTATGTTTTGATGATGCCTACACCTTAGCCAACCTTTACATAAAGGATTACGAAACCCAACTCAAAAACTTATTTGCTAACCGTTTTCAATTCGTTTTTATAGATGAAATGCAAGACAGTTACAAACACCAAATAGATATTTTTGATAAAATATTTGACAAACAACGCATTATTTATCAATGTATTGGCGACCCCAATCAAGCTATTTTCAATTCTGTAAGTGAGGTTTGTCCTTGGCAACCTAATAATCCCTTGCCTATTTCAGATAGCCAACGTTTTTCTACAAAAATTGCTAATGCTATTCAAAATATTAGACTTGATAATTCTTTGCCATTAACAGGAAATAGTATCAGGCAAGTCCCAAAAGAGGACGGAACAAGTGAAGAAATTAAACCTTATATCATTTTTTTTGAGGATAGTCAAATCAAAGAGGTTATAATCAAATTCAAAGATTTAATCATTGAACACAAACTACATATCCCTGAAATCACAGGACAAAATCCTGAAAAAATTAAGTTTAAAGCAATAGGTTGGGTTGGGCAGGATAAAGATGAAGAAACATCAACCGGGCAAATAAAGCACGTTCTTAAACATTATTTTAAAGAAAATATCTACAAAAAGGAAAGTAAGACCAAAGAAACCTGTGATAATTTAGCAGACTATCTCCTCAAACAAGCGTTGCCCAAGAATGAAAATGGGGAAGAGCAGCCTAATGCTTCAAAGTTATATAAAGATGCTATAACGAATGCTTTTTTAAAGGTTCTGCGTACTGTTGGAAAAAAACAAGAAGATGAAAAACATTACAATTCCACTACTTTTTGGCAAAAAGTATATTCAGATAGAGTGTTTACGGATAAACTGCTATCTAAGATTATTTCGTGGACTAAAAATATTCTTCAAGGTGTTGATGTCATAGAGGAGATCAAAGTCTTTATTTGCAATGACTTAAAAGATTTCTTTAATTACAGTTGCAGCACCGAACTAAATACTTTTATTAGTAATTCCCAAAAAATGCAAGGTGTTAATAACCAAAAGCCTAAAAACTATTTGGAATATGAAAGTGACAATTTCAAATTCAAAATAGATATTGCTACTATTCACAGTGTAAAAGGTGAAACACATACAGGAACCTTGTATTTGGAAACTTTTAAAGACAAGTACGAAACTCAAAAGGGTGTTTTTAAGGATTGTCTAGCAAAAAAAGAAAATCGAAGTAGCAGTTTTGGGGTACAGTTAAAGGAAACCCTTAAAATGGCCTATGTAGGTATGTCTCGTCCTACGCACCTTCTTTGTATTGCTATTCACAAAAGTAGTTTGGCAAACTTCGAGAGAGATAAACAAGAGTTAGAAGAAGCAGGCTGGCAAGTAATTGAATTGATAGGTATGCAATCTTCTAACTGAAAGCATAAAAACAAGCATAACTGTACAATGAAACTCACCAATGCCCCATTAAAAAAGGCATCTGCCGAATTATAAAAGCCGTCAACATAAACCACCACCAATTATGAACAGCGAAATCATCATCTATCAAAACGCAGAAGGCAACATTCAGGTTGACGTTCGCTTAGCTGAGGAGACCGTTTGGTTGACGCAGGAGCAAATGGCTGCTTTGTTTGGCAAGGCAAAATCTACCATTAACGAGCATATTAAGAACATTTATGAGGAGAACGAGTTGGAAGAATCAGCTACAATGAAGAAATTCGGAATTTCCGAATTTCAGCAAAAAGCTCCTTTTTACTACAACCTCGACGTCATTATTTCGGTGGGCTACCGCGTAAAATCACCTCAGGGCACACAGTTTCGGATATGGGCTACCCAAAGGCTTAAAGAATACATCATCAAAGGATTCGCTTTGAATGATGACCGATTTAAGACGGGCAATTCCATGAACTATTTCAACGAGTTGCAAGAGCGCATTCGGGAAATTCGCTTATCTGAACGCTTTTTTTATCAAAAAATCAAGGATATTTACACCACCAGCATTGATTACGACCCCAAAGACGAAAAGACCATCGCGTTTTTTAAAGTAGTGCAAAACAAACTTTTGTGGGCCATCAGCCATCAAACGGCGGCCGAGTTGGTGTATCGAAGGGCCGATGCGCAGCTACCCTTGATGGGCATGCAGTCTTACGACAAAAAAGGAACCCTTCCCATTAAAAAATCGGAGGTCAGCATCGCCAAAAACTACCTGAACGAAGATGAAATCAAGCTGCTTGGGTTATTGGTGGAGCAATACCTTGCCTTTGCCGAGACGATGGCGCAACAGCGTACTCCCATGTACATGAAAGACTGGATTCAGCGCTTGGACGCCATCCTGCAACTCAACGGCAGAGAATTACTGACCCACGCCGGAAAAATCAGCCATGAGATGGCTTTGAAAAAGTCAGAGGAGGAATTTGAAAAATTTCAACTTGCCCAACGCGCCATAGAAAAAGAGCAAAGTTTTAAAGAATTGGAAGCAGACATTAAAAAGCTGCAAAAGCCCAAGCCATGAAATTCACCGAAGCACCATTAGAAAAGGCATTTACCGAGTTGCCAGGGCAGGCAGGTTTCCTCCACCACATTTCCCCAAAATCCCCTATCTTTGCCCGCTAATTTTCACTTGTGCCATGCCCTTCTCCTCTAAACTTATAGAGCAATCGGTTAATGCATTTGCTTCCCTGCCCGGCATCGGCCGCAAAACGGCCCTGCGCCATTACCCTACCGGCCGCTGAGTATACGGCACTGAAGAAATTTCTGTCGGATATCCGCAAGGCCGATGGTGCGCAATTGGTGTTGGTACGGCAGTAGGGGGGCGGGGTAAAAGATTTACGGGCAACCAACCATTTTAAAAACGCGGGCGTCCTTAATGCCTGAACGAACCTGTTTTTATCTTTCAACCTTTGTCCAGACCATGTATTACCCTTCTTTGCGGCCTGCGCTTTTTGTGCTGTCTTTGTTATTGAGCGGGAGCGCCCTGGCGCAGCAGCGTTTTACCCTGAGCGGAACCATTACCGACCGCAGCAGCGGCGAGGCGCTGATTGGCGCTACAGTGCAGGAATTATACTCCAAAAAAGGCGTATCGGCCAATACGTACGGATTTTACAGCCTGACCATTCCGGCGGCCGACAGCATTTTGCTTTCAGTGAGTTATGTAGGCTACAAGCCGTTGTTGTTAAAAACTGCCTTGCAGGCTAATCAACGCCTTGATTTATCACTCGAATTAGCCTCGGTGCTGAAAGAAGTGGAAATTGTAGGGCAGCGCTACGAGCGCATTGAAGAGCGCGCGCAAATGAGCCGCATTGATATTCCGATTGAACAGATCAAAAACGTGCCGGCTTTGCTGGGCGAAAAAGATGTGTTGCGCGCCTTGCAGTTGTTGCCTGGCGTGTCGGGTGGCGGCGAAGGGCAGAGCGGCATTTACGTGCGCGGCGGTGGCCCCGATCAGAACCTTATTCTGTTGGATGGCGTGCCGGTGTACAACGCTTCCCATTTATTTGGTTTTTTCTCCGTGTTCAATGCCGATGCAATTAAAGACGTGTCGCTGATCAAGGGCGGCTTTCCGGCGCGTTACGGCGGGCGTTTGTCGTCGGTTATTGAAATCAATATGAAAGAGGGCAATGAAAATGAATTCCACGGCGAAGGCAGTATTGGCATTGTGGCTTCCAAACTGACGCTGGAAGGGCCGATCAAAAAAGGACGCTCGTCTTTTATTGTTTCGGGACGGAGAACCTATATTGATTTATTGGCGCGGCCCATCATCAAGTCTGCTTTTCGCTCCGATGGCGGAGAAGGCGTTGCGGGTTATTTCTTTGATGATGTAAATGCCAAGGTGAATTATCGTTTGTCGAATAAAGACCGCCTGTACCTGAGTTTTTATGGCGGTAATGACGATTTTTACCTGCGATTTACGGAAAAATCTGGTTCAGCGAATAGTGTGAACCGTTATGAAGATAAATTTTCCAATGGCTTGGGTTGGGGCAACCGAACGGCGGCCCTGCGCTGGAACCACGTTTTTTCACCCAAATTATTTGCCAACACCACCGCTACGTTTAGTCGGTATAAATTTGAGACCGACTTTGCGTATACGTCGCGTTATTTTGAAAACAACGTCCAGACCGAAAGTGAAGATTTTGTGCTGAACTACCTTTCCGGTATCCGCGACTGGGCGGTGAAAATGGATTTTGATTATGTGCCCGATCCGGCGCATTATGTGCGTTTTGGCGCCAATGTGATTTACCACACCTTTCAACCGGGACAATTTCGCTCGCGGATAGAGAGTATTTCCCCGAATGATTCTTCAAAAATCAATACCAATTTTATTGAGCCGAATGTATTTGCCACCGAGTTTGCGGCATACGCCGAAGACGACTGGAAAGTAACGGATCGTTTGCGGGTAAATGCCGGCCTGCATTTTTCGGGTTTTGCGCAGAAAGGTCAGCCCTACTTTTCGCTGCAACCGCGCTTGAATGCCCGTTATTTGTTTGCCGGAAACTGGTCTTTGAAGGCTGGTTTCAGTACCATGCAGCAGTATATTCACCTGCTGACCAACGAGACCATCGGGCTGCCGACGGATCTGTGGCTGCCCTCTACCGATAAGATTAAACCACAACGTTCCTGGCAGGTGGCATTGGGCGCGGCAAAGACCTTTAACAAGGAATACGAGTGCAGTATTGAGCTGTTTTACAAGGAAATGGATAATGTGATTGCCTTTAATGAGGGGGCCAGTGCTTTTGAGTTTCAGAACTGGGAGGATCGCGTTTCGCAGGGCTTGGGCACGGCCTACGGCGCAGAATTTTTTATTCAGAAGAAAAAAGGAAAATTCACGGGCTGGGTAGGGTACACCCTTTCCTGGGCCTGGCGGCAGTTTGATAACATCAATTTCGGCGAACGCTACCCGTATAAATATGACCGCCGGCATGATTTTGAAATTACAGGCGCTTATAAGTTCAACAAGCGGGTGTCGCTGGCAGCGACCTGGGTATATGCCACGGGCAACGCCGTTACTTTTGCCAATTCGCGGTATATCGGGCCGCAGCCCTACGACAGTTTTGCGCCATTTTTATATGAGCAGGAGCATACGCCCGAGCGTAATAATTTTCGGATGCCCGCTTACCACCGACTGGATTTTGGAATTGATTTTACCAAACAAAAACGCCGTTACAGCCGTACCTGGTCGTTTGGGGCGTATAACGGATACAGCCGGGCCAATCCCTTCTTTTTATTCCGCGATTCCAATGTTTCCTTCAATCCCGATGGCACGACGACCCGCACAGAAGTGCTTAAAAAGGCCGCACTTTTCCCCATTGTGCCTTATTTCAATTGGAGTTTTAAATTTTAACCCCCACTAAAACACCAAAATACTATAGCCACCACGAAGTGGTTGTGAAAACCATATTGTTGCAATCCTTTGGAAATCAGGATAAAAGAATCCATCAATCTTCAAATCCACCCAAATCTTGATATAAAACACTTAAAAAAAATGAATCGTCTCGCGATATATCTGTTTTGCGCTTTGTCTGTTTTTGGCGCGTCTTGTGAAGGTTTTTTCTCTCAGGTGGTGGAAATTGACCCGCCGGAGTACGAAAAATCACTGGTTTTTCATCAGTTGTTGTCGGACAGTGAAGACAGCATCCGGCTCATACTGAGCCGGAACCACGGGATTCTGGAGGTGGTCAACGACGACCGGAAGTGGTTTGTGTCGGGCGCTACGGTGGAGTGGTGGTCGGGCGGGCAGAAGGCCCTGACCTTATCGCCCCTGAGTGCGGATTCGGCTTTTGTGTATGTGGGCAAATTGCCGGCAGCGCCACAGCCCGGGCAGACGTATGAGATCCGGGTGTCGCATCCGGATTATCTGCCGGTTCGGGCGGAGCAGCAAATGCCCCAGCCGACGGAAGCGATTTCGGATGTGAAGCTGAGCCGGAATGTGAGCAGCGATCAGTATGGTACAAAGCTGGATGAGCTGGAGGTTTCATTCAAGGATGTGGCGGGTGTTGCGCAGTATTATGAAATGCGTTTGATCAAAGAGGAGCAGTTTGTTTTGTATCAGGGCCAGGATTCGATGGGTAACTGGTTGATTGATACGATTCGGTATGAGGCCAATGCGTATTTTGAAAACACTTTTGACCCCAATATTGTATCGGGGTACAACAATACCATTTTGCTCAGCGACCGTTATTTTGACGGGGCGACGTACAAATTCCGGGGGCGTTTTTACGCGCCGTATTCGGAGCCGGAAGACCCGAAGCCTTATATTTTTATTTTGCGCAGCGTTTCGAAGGAGTACTATTTCTGGTCGAAATCGTATGAGCAGAGTTCACAGAACCAGGGCAATCCCTTTGTGGAGCCGGTTTCGGTGTACAACAACTTAGAGAACGGGTTGGGTATTTTTGGGTTGTACAGCGAGCGGCGTTTTGAGGTAGAGTAGGGGGAGGATTGCGATTGAGTAGTTCATGATGCGTTTTGAGGCGCTACCGCAATTTACGGCCGCCCCGCGAGTACAAACTCGCGGGGCGGCCGTTTTTTTTACATTTATTGCCGTTGAAGCATTAAAAAGCGCAAGCATTAACATATTTTAGCCTCTTTAGGGGTTATTTTAATGCCCATTTAATAAATTTGGTTGTTTTTAAAGTGTATCTTTGCCTGATTTTTCATAAAATCATTTTTGCAAGTTTCCATTTTTATCGCCTGCGTTGTCGGCGATTAATAATTTCAGCATTTCATGAAAAGAAAAATTACATTCTTCTTGCCCGCTTTTTGCGCGTTGTGCATCATGTTACTGGGGGCTACCTCCGGGGCATTAAACGCACAAACATCTGCTTTTTCCAATGCTCCTGACGCACAGTCGGGTCGGGTATGGAAGAGCGAATCTCAGATCAATCAGATTCTTCAACAAGAGTTAGGCGAAACAGAAGTTGCCTTGGCGCAACCTAATCTGACAGATTGGGCGGAGGCTTCATTGCTTGCGTATCGCAGCATGCTGACTTTTGCTCAGGCAGGGCTGCAACAGCCCAAAGCTGATGTCGAGAATACCTTGAAACTTGCTTTTGAGCAAATGAAGAATGAGCCTGTATCCAATGCTACTGCCCGTTCCTGGGTGATCAGCGATATGGATGCTAAAAAAGACGAACTGATCGTGCGCCTGTCGGAGAACTAATCGCCGCGGCTGTTTTCATTTTACTAATCATACAATCTCATAAAAGTTATGCATCAAACAGCTACACCCAAGCCCGGCTTTGGTTCAGGCCTTCTGTTTGCACTTACGCTGTTCACTTTTGTGCTGGCGCCTGCGCTACAGGCACAGAATGTGAATGTTGCCGGCGCGCTTGTCGGTAACGGTTCTTATCCGACCCTCGGCGATGCCTTCACGGCCATCAACGGCGGGGCGCAAACCGGCGCAACCATCACTGTCTCCATCGTTGGCAACACCACAGAAGCAGCTACTGCTGCGCTCAATCAAAACGATTGGAGCACGCTCAGCATCACTCCGAGCGGTGGCGCTGCCCGCACTATTACAGGCAGCTTTGTCGGTCATCTTGTCGAGTTGAACGGCGCCGACAATGTGAGCATTAACGGCTTGAATACAGGGGGTAACAGCCTGACGATTTCGAGCACGGCGTTGGGCGCATCTACGGCCCTTCGCTTTGTCAACGATGCTTCCAATAACCTCGTTACCAACTGCTCGCTTTTGGGTTCCGGCGACGCCTCTTTTGGCGTAGTGTCTTTCAGCTCCGGTACAACAACCGGTAACGACGGCAACACCATCAGCAACTGTAATATTGGCCCGGCGGGTGCTGCCCTGCCTTTAAATGGTATCCACTCCCTCGGTACCAGTGCGGCCATTGACAATAGCGGAAACACGATTACGGGAAACAACATTTCCGACTTTTTCAGCGCTGGTTCCGCCACTAACGGTATGAATATCAATACCGGTAACTCCGGCTGGACGATTACCAATAACAAACTTTTCCAAACGGCTACTCGTACCTACACCACTGCCAATACGCATAATGGTATTAACATTACCTCTGGTACTGGCTACACCATCAGTGGCAATACGATTGGTTTTGCCAATGCCTCCGGTACAGGCACTTATGCCATGGCTGGCACCATTGCTACCCGATTTATTGCGATTAATCTTGGCCTTACTGCCGGTGCGCCGGCTTCTTCGGTGCAGGGCAATACTGTCACGAATATTATGTTGAACACCTCCAGCGGTGCAACTACCCTCAACGGTATTCTGTGTGGTATCAATGTTACTGGTGGCGATGCCAATATTGGGACCATTACCGGCAATACCCTTGGCGGCTCGAGCGGTGTTGAGCTGCTTAAGGCTGTAGCTACCACAACGGGTGGTTTGGTTGTGGGGATTAACTCCTCTTCCACCGGAAATATCAGCATACAGAATAACATTATTGGTGGTTTGTTCTCCTCTGGTATTACCGCAGCGGTTGCGGGCAGCGTTACCGGTATTAACGTATCCGGTGTTGCTGTTTCGATGAATATTTCTAACAATACTATTGGTAATACGACTGCCAATAATATGCAAGGTGGTACATTAGGGCTGACTACCGGCTCTTCGTTGGTATCGGGTATTAACCTGCCCTCTATTCCCACTATTGCTACGATCAATAATAATACGGTTCAGAATTTGACGTCTTATGGTACCGGTACTTCTGGTTTTGTTCGTGGTATTTGGACCTCGCTTTCGTCTTCAAGCACGGCAAGCGGCTGGAGCATTTCCAATAATACCATCACCAACCTGACGACCAATGCCGCTACCACGGGTATTAGCAGCGGTGTATGCTCTGCTTTGGGTATTCACCATTTGTCGTCTCAGGGTTGTGTAATTTCACAAAACCAGATCAGTAATATTGCCAACATCAACACCACTGCAACTACGAATATCATCGTTGCGGGTATTATGTCGGCCAATGGTACAGTAACTACTACCCTGGGTACGGATATTACCCGGAACCGTATCTGGAACCTCAGCAATTCGACTATTGGAACAACGGCCCTTACACCGCCTATGGTGGTTGGTATCGGCGTTCGTTCGGGTAATAGTGTTACAACTATTGCCAACAATATGATTTCGCTTGGTGAGGGTCAGACAACCAATACTTCTTTTATAGGTATCTGGAACAATAACGGTTCGACGCCCAATCCCACGAGCACGAATGTTTATCACAATAGTGTGACCATTGGTGGTACAGCGGCTTCGGGTGCGCTGCCCAGTTTTGGATATTTGCGCGCGCAGTATATCTCTGCGACTGCCAATACGGTGACGGTAGATGTTAAAAACAACATTTTGCAAAACAGTCGCAGTGGTGGTACCGGACAGCATTTTGCCATCTCAAATAACTTTAATGCAACAACCTTGAGTGCAACCGGTTGGGCTTCCAATTTTAACGTACTCAATAGTGCTGACCCTAATACGATCGGTCACTGGACGTCGGCACAGACTTTTGCCGGTTGGCAGGCCGCCTCTGCAGGCGATGGCAGTTCCATTTCCGGTACTCCTGTCAACTTTGTCAATACGGCAACTGCTGATTTGCATGTTGTATTTCCGCCCGCCTCTGTGGTGGAGTCTTCCGGCACTCCGATTGCGAGCGTAACGGTTGATTACGACGGCCAAGCACGCGCCTCATTGTCGCCGGTAGATATTGGCGCAGATGCAGGCAATTTTACCAATGCTCCATCGATTGCCCTGACACCACTTGGGCCAACCTGTGTTTCTGGCGCTCGCACCTTGGTAGCTACCATTACTGACCCTGATGGAGTGCCTACTGCCGGTGCAGGTTTGCCGGTATTGTACTGGCGTATCAATGCAGGTGCGTACACTGCCGCAACGGCCACTTTCCTGGGTAGTGATCAGTATAGTTTCAGCTTTGGGGCCGGTGCTGCTGTTGGCGATAACGTATTCTATTACATTGCTGCTCAGGATAATGTGGGCAATGTGGGTACTTCACCGCTGGCTGGTTCCGCCGGATTTACGGCTAATCCGCCAGCTGCTTCCACACCGCCAACCTCACCTTATTCCTATCTAATTCAGACCACTCTGAATGGTACGTATACGGTAGGCGCTTCGGGTACTTATCCTACGCTTACAGCTGCTGTTAACGCTTACAATAATAGTTGCCTGAGCGGTCCGGTGATCTTTAGCCTGATAGATCCTTCGTATACAGCGGAGACACTTCCGATTACAATTAATAGCAATCCGGATGCCTCTGCTACCAATACGCTGACCATCAAGCCGACAGGTATTTCTGCCATCACCGGTTCTTCGGCGGGGTCAATTATTCGTATCAATGGTGGAGATTTTATCACGATTGATGGTAGTAGCGGCAGCACAGTGAACTCATTTTGCCCGCCCGTGGTAACGGCATCAAGGGATCTGACCATATCCAATACCAATACTGGAACAAGCAGTGCTGTGATCTGGATCAGCAGTGCAGCGACAGGCAACGGCGCTACGAATATTACGATCAAAAACTGTAATATTACGGGCAATGCCCCAACGACCACCTTTGCAGGTATTATCACGAGTGGAACTACTTTTGGTGGTGTAGCAGAAGCGCCGAACAGCAATAATACATTTGAAAACAATGCTATTACTGCATCACAATACGGTATAGGCTTAGTTGGCCCTACCGGTAATGAGACAAACAACAAGGTAAAGGGCAATCTGATTGGGTCAACGGTTGCGGCGAGCAAAATTGGCTTTAACGGTGTTGCTTTATTCCAGCAACAGGATGTTGATTGTACCTTCAACAACATCACGGGAGTTGTTACCTCTACCACTTCCACCACTTCCGGTATTCGCGTTGCGGGTACTTTCTCTGGCGGCAGTATCAGTAACAATACGATCAGTGATGTTAAAAATACCAATACATCAGGATTTGGTGCAAACGGTATGCAACTGAATGCTTCTACCGTTACGCCTGCATCGAACCTGACAATTGCAAATAATTTCATTTCTGATGTTGCGGCGGATGGCTTTAACGGCGTAAGCGTTGCTGATAATGGTTATGGTATTATTGCTGTAACGGGTGGTGGCTATAATATTCATTTTAATACAGTTAATATGAATACCAACCAGTTTGATGCTACTTCGACTGATCAGCCGGCAGCTATTAATATTACATCCGGTATCACCACAGTCAGTTCTATCAGCCTGCTCAACAACATTTTTGCCAATAACCAAACTCTGGCCTCAAGTGGGCGTTTTTCAATTGTTGTAGGATCGGCGATTAATGTGTTTTCGGCAATTGACTACAATGATTACTATTCACAAGGTCCGAATATTGGCCGTTTTGGTGCTACGCCAATCCTGATGCCGACATTGGCGTCCATTCAAACCAACTTGGGAAGTAACCTGCACTCACAAAATATTGCACCTGTATTTGTTTCAGGTACTGATTTGCATCTGCAAGCGGGTGCAAACCCGACGCTCTCCTGCGGTGGAATTCAGACTGCTGTGAATACCGATATTGATTGTAATGCACGTACAGTAACGCCTACTATTGGCGCCGACCAGCTTCCTTTGACTTTTGCTGCTACAGTTTCTGTTGCAGAAACCTCCGGTGCTGCCAACAACGACGGTGTCATCTGCAATGGGGCCACTGCGACCCTGACTGCAAACCTGAGTGGTACTACGACAGCACCTACTTATCTTTGGAGTAATAATGAAACAAGCGCATCCATTACGGTTACGGCTGCTGGTACCTACACGGTAACAGTGACCGATGGTGGCTGCTCCGTTTCGGCAACAGCTTCAATTACGGTAAGCCCTGCACCTACACCCACTATTGCTGTTGCAGAAACTTCCGGTACTGCGAACGATGATGGCACTCTTTGTGCGGGTGCATCTGCTACGCTGACGGCTTCCGGTGGCACAAGTTACCTTTGGAATACCAGTGAAACGACAGCCGCGATTTCAGTGAATACTGCTGGTACCTACACTGTGGTAGTGACCAATGCAAATGGCTGTACCGCTTCTGCTTCTACTACAATTACCGTTAACCCGCTGCCAACAGCTGCTATTGCAGTTGCCGAAACATCGGGTACTACTGATAATGACGGTGTTATTTGCGCGGGCACTGTTGCAACCCTGACGGCTTCCGGCGGTACTTCGTATTTGTGGAGTAACACAGAAACCACCGCTGCAATTAATGTTACAGCAGCCGGAACTTACACCGTAATTGTTACCAATGCAAACGGTTGTTCTGCTACTGCAACTACTACGATCACGGTTAATCCATTACCTACAGCATCCATTTCGGGTACTACTTCGTTTTGTGCGGGAGGTTCAACGACCCTTACTGCAAGCGGCGGTAGCACTTATATGTGGAGCAATGGCAGCGCAACTGCGTCAACTACAATAACTACAGCCGGTACATTCACCGTTACGGTTACCAATGCCAATGGCTGTACTGCGTCAACTTCAACTGTTACCTCAGTTTTGGCCGCACCATCCTTCGGTAGTGTAGTACTCACAGAACCAACAACTTGTGTTTCTACTGACGGTGCTATCAATATCGCTGTAGCCGGCGCCACACCACAATCTTACGCATGGACGACTTCCGGATCCGGCAATATTCCTGCCGGCGAGGAAGACAATGAAGATCCTACCGGACTTACCGCAGGAACATATACCGTTGTGGTAACTGCTACCAATGGCTGTACGGCTTCTACTTCATATACGTTGGGCATTCCTACCGGATGCGCAACTTGCCCGACCATTGGGTCTGTGTCTGTTTCCACACCATTGTGTTCCAACACGACAACTACTTTGACCGCCAGTGGCCTGTCTAATATGGGTAATACCTACGGTATCAGCTTTGTTGTGAGTTCCGGAAGTCCTTATACAGGTGGTGTGCTTTTGGCTACTGTTAGTAATAGCGCATTGTCTGGTGGCGGCACAACTGCTGTGGCTTCAGTAACTTTATTGCCTGGCAGTTATACCATATACGCCATTTTGAGCCCTACGCCTGCTGATCCAAGTTGTCGTCCTGTAGCAAGTACGGTGGTGACGGTAAACGTACCGCCTACACCGGGCATTACTGTTACGGAAACATCAGGCACTACGGCAAATGACGGCATCCTTTGCCAAGGCGCATCGGCTACCTTAACTGGTACTGGTGGTACTGCTTACGCCTGGAGCACCGGCGCTAATACAGCTGCAATCACGGTAAATGCAGCAGGTACTTACACGGTAACGGTAACGAATGCCAATGCTTGTTCGGCTACGACCACAACAACTATTACGGTCAATCCACTGCCGACACCGGGCATTACAGTAACGGAAACATCGGGTACCACGGCGAATGATGGCGCGATCTGCCAGGGCGCATCCGCTACCTTAACCGGTACAGGTGGCACTGCTTATGCCTGGAGCACCTCGGCGACAACGGCTGCGATCACGGTAAATACTGCTGGCACTTACACGGTTACGGTAACGAATGCCAACGGTTGCACGGCCACGGCTACAACGACGATTACGGTTAACCCGCTTCCGACACCCGGAATTGCAGTGACAGAAACATCTGGTACCACAGCGAATGATGGTACTATCTGCCAAGGTGCATCTGCTACATTAACAGCTACCGGCGGCACTGCTTACGCCTGGAGCACTGGCGCGAATACGGCAGCCGTAACGGTAAATACAGCCGGCACCTATACGGTAACGGTAACCAACGCCGATGGTTGTTCTGCTACTGCAACGACCACCATCACGGTTAATCCGCTGCCCACAGCAGTAACGACCGTTGCTGAGACTTCCGGCACGACAGCCAACGACGGCATCATCTGTGTGGGCGCTTCAGCGACTATCACAGCCAGCGGCGGCACCTCCTACGCCTGGAGCACTGGCGCCAGCACGGCAGCAATTACAGTCAACCCTGCTGCGACCACTACTTACACGGTTACGGTAACCAATGCCAACGGCTGCTCTGCCACAGCTACTCGCACGATCACGGTCAATCCGCTCCCAACGGCCTTCGCCCTTACCGGTGGTGGTCAGCGCTGCGACACAGATAACCAGGGTGTTCCGGTGGGTCTTGCCGGTTCACAATCTGGTGTCAACTACCAACTGCAACTCAATGGCAATAACGTTGGTGCACCTGTAGCAGGTACCGGCAACCCGATCAGCTTTGGTGGTCAGCTTCCGGCGGGTACTTACACGGTTATTGCTTCGAATACTACAAGCGGCTGTACAGCCAGCATGAGCGGCTCGGTTACGATTAGCATTATCTCCTGCGGTGTATCGATCTCTGATCCCTGCGTGTGCCTGAACAACGCCACGACTTTAGAAAACGGACAATTTGGCGAGGTCATCACGGTAAATGCCCCTGCGGGTCAAACCTGGACGGTAACGGCCATCAACGGTCTGTTCAGTACCGCCAGTGCGGCTCCGCCGACAGCTCCCACACCGATTAATGTAGGCACCGTATTGAGCGCTTCCGGTACAACTTATACGCTCAGCGGCCGTCATATTGACGCCATCGGCTACACGGTAACGGTGAGCAACGGTCGCGGCACAAGCCTTTCGATCGGCAACAGCTGCGCTTACCCGAACCCTGCCATCACTTCCGACCTGACTGGTCCGTTCTGCCTGTACTCCGATCCGGTTACGCTCACGGGTACCCCCGGTGATGCGAATTTCGTATCAGCAACCTTTACGGTAAATGGCGTTCCTGCCACCACCTTCGATCCCGGTGCAGGCCTTGGCCAGTACACCATCGTATACCGCGTTGATGGCGGCGTACCCAAAGCGGCAGGCGCCAATGACCCGGGCTGCGTACAAACGGTCAGCCAGATCGTGAATGTTGTAGCCACGCCTTCGGCCTTGAGCTGCAACGATTTTGTCAACATCTCTTTGGATGTTGACTGCGTTACAGAAATCACACCCGATATGATCCTGGAAGGCACTTACGGCTGCTTCGATGACTATATCGTAGAACTCGACAAAACCGCCCCATTCGGCAACGGCCCCTGGGTTCCTGCCGTGGTGGGCACTGCCGATTTGGGTAAAACCTACCAGGCACGTGTAACACACTTAGTTAGCGGCAACAAATGCTGGGGCGAAGTAAAAATCGAAGACAAACTGGCTCCGGTACTCAGCTGCCAGAACGTCGACCTGTTCTGCCCGATCACGAATTACACCCCGTCCTACATCACGAACACGCTGGGCATCGCTGCCGGCACACCAACGGTTACCGACTGCTCCAGCTACACGCTGACGCATGTAGACACCTGGGTAGATCTGGCCTGCGGTCAAACCTTCAACGGTCAGCAAAACCTGAGCGCTTATGTAGAGCGCAAATGGACGGCCCAGGATCAGTTTGGCAACAGCAGCACCTGCCTGCAATACATCTACTTCCGCCGCATCAGCCTCACGCAGATTGTACTGCCGGGCGATGCAGAAGTAGACTGCACGAACCCGAACACCAGCCCTGCCAACACCGGCGCTCCGACGGTTACGGCCCTTGGCCAGACCTGGACGCTGTGGCCCAATGTTGGCTACTGCGAGCTGAATGTAACCTACACCGATCAGCCCCTTCCGGTATGCGACGGCACTTACAA
>JAFLBP010000009.1 GCA_017303875.1 Chitinophagales bacterium
GAAAAATAACACTCAACCTTTTGAAAGCACAAAGTGAAAAAATCAGTGTTAACCGAAAACGCAATAAATGCGCCCTATCAGATCAATATCGTGAGAAAACTCTCGGAATTTGATGCGTTTGCCCTGGCCCCCCCCCCCACTCAAGGCCCACAACTACATTCCGCATCAAGCAGCAAGGTGCTTACCACCTCCATCGGCCCGGTGTATCCTGCCGGCGGACAAATCTGGAGGCTGCCCGACTGGCTGTTGAACACCTGCGTGGCGGTACTTTGTACCACATTATTGATCCGGACTTCATAGGTCAGCGTAAAAGGAGCATTCCCGGTAAACGCCACTTCAATGGACTGGCATCCGCCCGGAGCACAGTTTTGCGTGTTCTGGGTAAACGTTACCGCCGGTGCTTCGTCCCATCGAATCAATACCGGCGCTGATATTTCACGACATGGATCGGTATAGTCAATACCTGCACCCAATTGATTGGCAGCAATGGCATAGACATAGTAATATTCCCCTGGCTCGAACAGCCCCGGCTGAAAGGGAATGATTGGATCTTCAAAAACCGCCAGGATATTATTCGGAAAATTCGTGAGGATAAAATTGGAGGTCACGACAAACACCAACCCATCGTCTGCTTGCAAAGTAGGATCATTGTTATAAGGCAGCGTAATCGGAGTGTTGCCGCACACAGTAATAGTTTGAGATGAATTTGAAAAAGTACCCGAATCGGTATCGCAATCGCATAGCGGCCCCGAACTGCCAAAGGGGCTGGCAGCAGTACTGATAAAACCGCCTACATTTGAAGTAAAAATATCGCACAACGGATTGGCGGCGCCGGTGACTGGATCAATTTCCTGAACAGGGTACTCCAATATATCAATTAACTGGTCGCAAACGCCAACCAGAAACGCTCCGCTGATAGTAGACGGTGTCAAACTAACCGGATTCAGGTTGAGGATATAGGTGCCATTTGGATAGCTGCCCCCATTCGACTGCGTGGTATAAATCTGGCCATTATAAAAAAACATCTCCCCAAAGCCGGAAAAGCCGGGTATGGAGCCAAGCACGATCAATTCATTGGTATTGATGTTAAAAGTGCTTACTACGTCTAATGTGGTTATTAAAATAATGCTGTCGTTGAGGGCCAGCATCCCTCCTCCTAATGGCGGGCCGGGAATGGCGGCCAGCGCAAGCCAGGAACCGGGGTTTGCCGGATCCGGTATACTCACTGCCGGAACAATGGTAGAGCCGGACTGCGTACCACCCAGAAAATAGATGATTCCGTTGGGCATCAGTACAAAATCAAGAAAGTTGCCCGGCGGCAAGTTGTCAGCGATGACCGTCTCGGTGCAGGTCAGCAGATCTATACTGATGATCTGACCGTATCCCAACTCAGTGGGAGCGCCCCAAAGCACACTTTGCGCATTCAAAAAAAATGAAAAGCAGCAAAAAACACTTGTAAAAAAGAAAGACTTCATTTCACGATTCAGGTTGGTTTACCAATATCAAACGCACAGTTTCATTTAAGGTTCAGGTTGATAGTGCGGCAGGCAATGCAGTACAAATAGTATCGGGGCGACTATCCTGAATCCACCATGAACCTTTCCCCCGCCAACTTGTTACCCCACCCATGCAAAACCTCCTGCACATCCAGACCCTCGGCGCCCTGCGCGCCTCCGGCTATACGCCCCGCAGCGTCAAACAAGAACTGCGCGACAACCTGATCGAAAAAATACGCCGCAAGGAAACCGTTTTCCCCGGCATCTTCGGCTTCGATGATACGGTGCTGCCCGATGTGGAGCGCGCCATCCTCAGCCAACACAATATCCTGCTGCTCGGCCTGCGCGGACAAGCCAAAACCCGCATCGCCCGACAACTCGTACACCTCCTCGATGAATATATTCCCGTGGTTGCCGGCTCGGAACTCAACGACGACCCGCTACAACCCATCAGCCGCTTCGCGCTCGACCTGATCGCGGAAAAAGGCGATGATACCCCCGTCACCTGGCTGCACCGCGACGACCGCTATGTGGAAAAACTTGCCACCCCGGATGTGAGCGTAGCCGACCTCATCGGCGACGTGGATCCCATCAAGGCCGCCAACCTGCGCCTGCCTTACTCCGACGAGCGGGTGATCCACTTCGGCCTCATCCCGCGCGCGCACCGCTGCCTGTTTGTGATCAACGAACTTCCTGATTTACAGGCGCGTATACAGGTAGCCCTGTTCAATGTGCTCCAGGAAGGCGACATGCAGATTCGCGGTTTCAAGCTGCGCCTGCCCGTAGATGTGGAGTTTGTATTCACCGCCAACCCCGAAGATTATACCAACCGCGGCAGCATCATTACGCCGCTCAAAGACCGTATCGAAAGCCAGATTACGACGCACTACCCGACGTCAATAGAGATCGGCCGCAAGATTACCGAACAGGAAGCTCGCCTCAGTGCGCCGCAGCGCGAAGGCGTGTATGTGTCTGAAATCCTGAAAAATTTAGTAGAAGAAATCGCCTTTGCCGCCCGCGAAAGCGATCTGGTAGATAAAAAAAGTGGCGTCAGCGCCCGCCTTACCATTTCGGCCTTCGAGCTGCTCCACGCTGCTGCCGAGCGCCGTATGTTGCGCAATGGCGAAAAGAAAGTTACAGCCCGAATCGGAGATTTCTGGGGCGTCATTCCTTCCATTACCGGCAAGGTGGAAATGGTGTATGAAGGCGAACAGGAAGGCGCGCACAGCGTGGCGATGGATATTATCGGCGAGGCGCTGAAAAAGATCTTTTTACAATATTTCCCCGACCCGACCAAGCTCAAACGCGGCCGCGAGAGCGACCCTTACGGTGTCGTACGTGCCTGGTTTGCCGCCGGCAATGCCGTTGATCTGCTCTCGGATGCCGAGGATAAAAAACACCTCCGCGCCCTTGAAAGTGTAGCCGGTCTCGCCAAATTATGCGATACCCTCGACGGGCTGCCCGCCGCCGATAAGCCGGTATTTATGGAACTCATCCTGCACGGTCTCTCCGAATTTGAAGTGCTGGACAAAGATTTCCTCCAAACCCGCCTCGTCTTTAAAGACTTCATCACCGGCAACCTCAAAGACGAAGACGATGATGACATGAGAGACCTGTTTAATTAACGATGAACTATGAACTATGAATGATGAATTTTAATTGATTATCAATTGTTTAAATAATCAAGCATCCAAAATTCATCATTCATCATTCATCATTCATCATTCATAGTTCATCATTCATCGTTCATCGTTACATAAGTCCCATCATTTTCGCGTATTTGAGCATTTCTCCGGGGTTGGAGATTTTGAGTTTGCCGGTCATCATGGCCATCATGGGGTTCAGGTCGCCGCTGATGAGTTTGGAAAAAGATTCGGCGGAAGTGCTCACTTTGCAGGAGGCTTCACCTTCTAAGCCTTCTTTTACGTTCATCACGCCATCGGTGATGGCTACGGTGAATTGGCCGGCGTCTTTGACGTCGAAGTGAAAGCAGGTGTTGTGCCCTTCAATGGCTTCGGGCGCTACTTTGCCCGGCAGGTCTGTCAGGAATTTTTTGATGTCAATCATGTAGTGGCGTATTTTCGCTCAAAGGTAAGACGGATTTTTAATGCGGAATGCGGATTGCGGAATGTGGAATTTCTTTTTATAAATATCTTACTTTCGCCCGACATTTCACCCTCAAGCGCATTCCGGTATGCACCTCCGATTTCGATTCCTGTTTATGCCTTTTGCAGCCCTTTTTTCCCTGTTTTCCTGCGAACCTTCCACCGATAAACCCGTTGCGCCGCCGCCGGGTTTCGACTGGCAGGGGCATCGCGGCGCCCGCGGACTGGCGCCCGAAAATTCCATTCCTGCTTTCCTGAAAGCCCTTGAATTTCAGGAAGTCACCACGCTGGAATTAGACTTGGCGGTTTCCAAAGACAGCCAACTTATCGTCAGCCACGAACCCTGGTTCAATGCACTGATTTGCAAGCTGCCTAATGGTGATACCATTCCCGCAACACAGGCCGAATCTTTACTCTTGTACCAACTGACGGCCGAAGAAATCCGCGCCTACGACTGCGGCTCGCGCCCGCACCCGCGTTTTCCCGAACAACAACTACAAAGTACCCACAAGCCGACCCTCTCCGAAGTCTGCGATTTTGTGCGTGGTAAATACCCCGAACGGTTCGATCAAATCCGCTGGAATATTGAAATTAAAAGTCAGCCGGCCTGGGACGGCCTGCGCCACCCGCCGGTTGCGGAATTTGCCCGACTCGTGGTCGCGGAACTGAACCGACTGGGTATCCGCGAGCGCAGCACCGTGCAGTCTTTTGATCCCCGCGCCGTGGAAGCCATGCACCAGCTTGATCCCGGTATTACGCTTGCCTTTTTGGTGGAAAATGAAGAAGGTTTGGACGCGAATTTGAAAAAACTGAGCTTCACGCCCGCCATTTACAGTCCGTATTATAAATTATTGGACAAAAAAGTTGTCCGCAAATGCCACGAACTGGGCATGAAAGTCGTTCCCTGGACGGTCAACGAAGTGCCCGCCATGCGCCGGCTCATTCACCTCGGAGTAGATGGCATTATCACCGATTATCCCAACCTGATTGCTCAGGTGAGTCGGTAGCGCATGTATTTCCGCGCAGAATTCGCAGATTCAGTGCCTTCTGTGTGAATGATCTGTGCCCTTCTGTGCGAAACCTTTCTGCGAATTCTGCGGGAAATAAACCTTCTATTACACACACATCCACACCTAACCACTATGCCACTTTTTGAAATTTGTGCAGTCAACCTGCAATCCGCTATTGCCGCGCAAGCCGCCGGCGCCAACCGCATTGAACTCTGCTCGGCGCTTGATGTAGGCGGCCTGACGCCCTCCATCGGCCTGCTGCGAGCAGCCGTCAAAGCCATTCATATTCCGGTGTATGTACTCATCCGGCCGCGGGAAGGCGATTTTTGTTATACCCCCGCCGAAGTGGATTTAATGGCCGAAGACATTCGCTTTTGTCGGGAAAATGGCGCGCGCGGTGTGGTAATCGGGGCGCTTGATCGAAAAGGCCGCTTAGATGTGGAAGTGCTGGAACATCTTTGTTCAGCAGCGCAAGGATTGGATGTAACCTGTCATCGCGCCTTCGATATGACACCCGATGCTTTTGAATCGCTTGATACACTGATCGGTTTGGGCATCAATCGGGTACTCAGCTCCGGGCAGGCACCCGACGCATACGAAGGAAGGCATCGTTTAGCCGCGATGGTTCGACACGCTGCTGCCCGTATTTCCATCATGCCCGGTTCGGGAATTCATGCCGACAATATCAAGGCTATTGCCGATGAAACCGGCGCGCAGGAATTTCATTTTACGGGAAAAGTCAAGGCCGCATCCACGTATGAAGGCCACGGATTGCCCGGATTGGAAAATTGGCATTGGGAAAGCGACATTGAGACCATTAAAAAAATTATGAACGCCCATGTTTAGCATCATTGCCATCTCCGTCGCGGAAGCCTTTAAAACCCTGCGCAATAACATTTTGCACACCCTGCTTTCCACCCTCGGTATCCTGATCGGGGTGGGTGCATTGGTTTCCATTCTGGCACTCGGCGACGGTATGGAGCGCTTCGGGCGCGAGCAAATCAAAAGCTCGACCGACCTGGATCGGATGATGGTAGTGAGTAAAACCAGTACCGAGGTGGATGGGGTTGTCATTCCTCGCGACAGTTTCCTGTATATCAGTCCGAAATCTTTAGATTCACTCAATGCGCTTTTTGGCCAAAGCGGGATTGTGGTGATGACCTATGATTTTCGCGATTTTGTGACGCTGGATACCGCCAGACGCGGCGCCTATTGCGTAGCGGCCACGCCCGGATTTATTGAAAGTAAAAACATCGTGCAATTCGGGCGCGCCATCACACAGGAGGATATCAACCGGCGCGACAGCGTGGTGGTGATCAACCACGCCTTAGCCACCCGTCTGAAAAGCCACCTGACGCCCGATCAGTTGATTGGCCAGATGATACATGTGAAAAATATGCAACTGAAGATAGTGGGGGTGCTGGAGCAAAAGCCGGAGGAAAACCCTGCATTAGCGTATCCAATAAGCCTGCAGGCAGAAGCGGATTATAAAAAAGAACCACCAGTACTTAGTATTTCTGCGCATAAAGCCGAAGAGTTGTTGCAAATGAAAACAGCGATGGAGGCCTGGCTGAACCGAAATTTTAGTAATGTAAAAGAGAATTTTGAAGTATTTACCCGAGAATCCTACCTCAAGGAGTTAAGCAAAGGGATCGGGGTTTTTAAAGCAGTAATGGGCCTGATCGTAGGTATTTCCATTATTGTGGGCGGTATCGGCATTATGAATGTACTGCTGATGTCGGTCACGGAGCGCACCCGCGAGATTGGCATCCGCAAGGCGATCGGGGCCAAACGCAAGTTTATCGCCCTGCAATTTCTGGCTGAGGCGCTGGCTATTTCCCTGCTGGGTACCCTGTTGGGCACCTTGCTGGGCTTGCTCATTTGTGCCATCGCTTCGCCCATTATCAGTAATCAGCTGAATACAAAATTTACCGCCATGATCGGCACCAGTTCTGCCCTGACCATCACTTTTGTCGCCATTATTATTGGTGTGGTATTCGGGGTGTTTCCGGCCATGAAGGCGGCGCGTTTGTCGCCCATTGAGGCTATGCGCCACGAGAACTAAGCACGTGTTTTTTGCTCTCGGGTTTGTACGGCCGGTAACATCTCCTTATCTTCGCGATTATGGAGAATTTATCGGCTTATGAGATTTTGATGGGCTTATGCACGATGATTGTGCTGTCCTATTTCTTTTCCTTGGTACAAAAAGCGATTCGTATGCCCTCAGTATTGTTGCTGCTGGGCACGGGAATGTTGATCCGCTGGGGCGCGCACCAGGCCGGATACGCGGCTACTGCCCCAAGGCTGCTTTTGGAGGCGCTTGGTACTATTGGTCTGATTATGATTGTGTTGGAGGCCAGTTTGGATCTGGAAATCCGCAAGCAGCACCTTAAGCTCATTCGCGCCGCCTTTACTTCCGCTTTGGGGAATTTGCTGGTATCGGCAGTGAGTATTACCGCCTTATTGTACTGGTATTTTGGCGATATGCCAGTGGCCAATTGCGCCGCTTATGCCTTGGCCCTGAGTGTCGTGAGCAGCGCCATTGTGATGCCCAGCGTACACCACCTAAACAAGGAAAAACGCGAATTTTTGATCTATGAATCGGCTTTTTCCGATATTCTTGGCATTATGGCTTTTAATTTCCTGGCCGAAAATGAGACAATCGGCCTGGGAGAAGTGGGTTGGTTTGTGGGGAGTATTCCGGTGGCGCTGGTCTTGTCGGTTGTGCTATGCCTGGCCCTGATTTTCCTCTTGGTGCGCAGCCATATTCAGGTCAAGTACTTCCTCATTTTTGCCATGATTATTATGGCGTATGTATTTGGGAAATGGATGCACCTGCCCTCACTGATTGCGGTAATGGGTTTTGGTTTGGTGGTCAATAATTGGGAATTTATTCCTTATAAACCCTTAAAAAAATATGCCTCCGACGATAATGTACAAGCAATTGCCGACTTATTGCGCCCGATTACCGCAGAAAGTGCATTTTTGATCCGCACTTTTTTCTTCCTCATATTCGGTTTCAACCTCAATCCGGAAGTGTTGCTTTTACCACAGGTATTGTGGGTTGGCGGTGCGGTGGTGATTTCTTTTGTGGTGCTGCGCTTTTTTTACCTGCGTATTCTGCACCGCGAACGCCTGCTGCCGGAGCTGTTTTACATCCCGCGCGGTTTGGTAACCGTGCTGCTGTTTTACAAAATACCCGATCGCCTCAAAATTCCGGAATTTGAAGAAGGGGTTTTGTTTTTTGTTATCCTCGTTTCCTCTCTCGTACTCATGCTGGGATCTATTTTGTATAAAGATAATCCTGTGGAACGCGGGCCGGTGACGGAGGAGTAAATGGGGAATGTGGATTTTTTTTAATCTTTTAAAAATTTGATGAATGATGGAAATTTTAATGATCGCTGTTTTTGTGCTGGGCTATTTGGCTATTGCCTTTGAGCATCCGCTGCGCCTGAACAAGGCCGCGTCGGCGCTGCTCACGGGCGTGTTGTGCTGGACGGTTTATATCCTTTATACACCCGATTACCACGCCGTGGTGCATCACTTAGAAAGTGGCTTGGGCAATATTGCCGGCATCCTGTTTTTCCTCCTTGGCGCGATGGTGGTGGTGGAGTTGATGGACGCCTACGACGGCTTTGAACTCGTCACGGAACGCATTCGGACCCGCAGCAAACGACGCCTGCTCTGGACGATTGGCCTCATCACTTTTTTCCTGTCGGCCATTCTCGACAACCTGACCACAGCCATCGTAATGGTCAGCCTGATCCGTAAAATTATCTCCGACCGGGAAGACCGGCTTCTGTTTGCCGGCCTTATCGTGATTGCAGCCAATGCCGGCGGCGCGTGGTCGCCCATGGGCGATGTCACAACGACCATGCTCTGGATCAAAGGCCAGATCAGCGCCATCAATATCATTAAAATGCTGATTGTACCGAGCCTGGTTTGCCTGCTGGTGCCCATGCTCGTGCTGCACGTGCAAATGAAAGGGGAAATTGCACGTCCGCCCCTGCCCGATGCCGACGACCGGCCGCGTTGCACACCGCGCGAGCGCAACACCGTCTTTTTTGCCGGACTGGGTGTATTGCTTTCTGTGCCCATTTTTAAAACCGTAACACATTTGCCGCCTTTTATGGGCATGCTCCTGGGTTTAGGCGTTATGTGGCTCATCACAGAAATTATTCACGGCGGCCTTGATGAAGCCGACAAAGGCACGCGCTCGGTGGCACATGCCCTGCGAAAAGTGGATACGCCGAGTATTTTGTTCTTTTTGGGTATTCTGATCGCCATTTCAGCGCTGGAAAGCAACGGTATGCTGGAAGGATTAGCGCATTGGTTAGATAAAACTGTCGGTAACCTTACCCTCACGGGCGTTATCATCGGGTTCATGTCGGCCATTGTAGATAATGTGCCCTTGGTGGCCGCAGCCCAGGGAATGTACTCGCTGGAGCAATACCCGCAGGATCATTATTTTTGGGAATTACTGGCCTATTGCGCCGGTACGGGCGGCAGCGTGCTCATTATAGGTTCGGCGGCCGGGGTGGCCGCGATGGGCATTGAGCGCATAGATTTTATCTGGTACCTGAAAAAAGTATCGTGGCTCGCAGCGCTGGGCTATCTGGCAGGCGTGCTGGTGTTTGTGCTGATGTCGATGTAGCGGCACTAATTTTTTTGCAGCAATTGCGCAACCATCATTGAAAACCCTTCCGGTCCCACCGCCGGAAGGGTTTTTATATGTGTAGCATTGGTTTGGGTATAGCGGCCATCCGGTTTTTGTACTAAAAACGCGCGATCACAAGCGGCAAGCATGGGCAAGTCATTATGGCTGTCGCCGATCCCAATCGTAGCAGGATGAACCTTCAAATGCTCCTGAAAGAGCGCAAGCAGTCGCAATACCGCTTTCCCTTTATCAATATTTTTATCCTGAATGCTGATAAACCTGCCGCCCCGGGAGCAGCTGAATCCTGCAGCTTCCAATACCTGCATGGCCGAAGCATCGGGTGGCTCAGAGAGCAGCGTTTCGGTAAACTGCCGCTGCCGGGCCAGGGCAGCGGCTTTTCGGCTCAGTGCGGTTGCTGTTGCAATAGGGCCAAGTGTAAGCGCGGTAAACCCAAACAGTTTGGAGGAGCGCTGTCGATTGATGCGGGCCAATACACGACGTATGTCCCGAATACTTTTCTCCCCTAAAGGCAACAGAACATACCCTTCGGAGAATGGATGGGCGCCTTCCGGCAAATTGGGGAAATAATGCTCCGGAATGGCAATTGCACTGCCGTTTTCTACAATAAAAGGTTGCCGGAGGCCAAAATAGCGCTGAAGCGGCACTTGTTCTGCAAAGGTTTTGGAAGAACAAAAAATCAGCGGGATGCCGTTTTGCTGCAAACGCTGCACTGCCTGAATTGCAGCCGCACCATCGTAACTGTGATGGTCAATCAGTGTGCCATCAAGGTCGGTAAAAATCAAATACTTCATCAAAGGCCCTGATAATTGCCGTAACGCGACCAATCCAGCGTTTTGCGCCATTTGTTCACGTCTAAGTTCAGCAAAGGTTTGTACTGACGCGGGGCCTGTGGCTCTTGGCCGGCACGCAGAATTTTCAACCGTTTAAGCTCCTCCTGAATTTGTTTTTTAAGCACTTTCGGGCATAACTGCGAATGATAAATGACTGCCAGAGAGGCTTCAATCATTTCGTTGAGGTGATCGTCGCCTTTTGAAAAATCATGGAAATGAGGGTTGCGCGATTGCATCTGAAATACCTCCACTCCCTGCTTCATCACATCCGGGAAAGGCGAGGGCAGCACCCCGCCGAAGTATTCCAGCAGACTGATAAAGTGATTGGTTTCAACGGCAAAACCGGAAGCAAAGGATAGTTTCAGGGCCAGATCCATAGACATGGCGTGTTCCCCGGCATTTCCGGTCAGGAGCAGATCGGTCTCAAAGCCGGAATGCAGGCTCAGCAATTGGTTCAGGTATTGATTGGTAATGCGCGTAACCCGACCCAGCCTTGCGAAGTACAACTCATTGTCCACAATCTTTGGTTTGCTTTGCCATTGAATACGCACCATCGTATGATCGGTTTGCGCCTGTGCAAAACCCGTGGCATACAAGCGGACGTACTCCAAAACAGAACCCGGAAAGTAATTATCGGAATCAATGAACCCGATATACTTTTTGCCCAGCGCGTGCGCGAGGGCTGTGGCGGCAATCATACCCTCCGCTTTGCCGTTGCGAATCAGGCCCGTTTCATCCAGAATCTCCTGGTAATTATCGGCAAACAAGGATGCCAGTACGGGGTCGCGTTGATGAAAGAGCAGGTATTTCTTCTTGGCTGAATGACAAAAATTATTGAGCAGCAGCGATTCCATCTGAAAACGGTCGGTCGGCTCGCGCTGGCTGTTGGAAATGACGATGGGCAGGCAGGCATTCGGGATGCCCGACAGCACACCTTCCAGTAAACGTAATTTTTCATTTTTTACCGGAATGACAATGGCCATATCCTGTTCAATCTGATGCAGTGCCGCATGCGGAATTTGTCGAACCACATGAAAAGGGCTTGAAAATTCAGGGTCCAATTCCGGGCCGGCATCCAATTCATATACCTTTTGAACGGAATAAAAAAGATTGGAACCAAAGCGCTCCGAGTGGGTAGGAAGTCCTATTCTCATATTTTTTCAACATTTTTGGCATATTATGGTTCACCTCGCGTCCATTTCAGCCGTGGATGGTACATCAATATGGTTTCCCGCAGGTAATCCGTATCTAAATGGGTATAAATTTCGGTGGTCGTGATGCTTTCGTGGCCCAGCATGTCCTGCACGGCTTTTAGGTCGGCGCCGCCTTCTACTAAATGCGTAGCGAATGCGTGGCGGAAAGTATGCGGGCTGATATTTTTCAAAATACCTGCCTGTTCCGCTAATTCCTTGATAATATAAAACACCATCACGCGGGTGAGTGGCGCGCCGCGCCGGTTGAGAAAAACGACGTTCTCCGCGCCGGGCTTGATTTTTTCGGGCCGATGGTGATCGAGGTACATGCGCAGGTACCTGACGGCGTCCGGGCTGATGGGCACTAAACGTTCCTTGTCGTTTTTACCAATGACCCGGATAAATCCGGCGTCGGGAAAAAGATTGCTCAGGCGCAGGCCGACCAATTCACTGACGCGCAAACCGCAGGCATACAATACTTCCAGCATGGCGCGGTTGCGCACGCCAAGCGGATCAGAAAGGTCGTTGCCCTCCAACAGGCTTTTTACTTCTGAAATCGAGAGTACTTCCGGCAGTTTTCGGCGCAGGCGCGGCCCGTCGAGCAGCTCCGTCGGGTCTTCGTCCAACAGGTCATCTACTAACAAAAACTTGTAAAATGCCCGAATACCGGAAATAATGCGCGCCTGGGTGCCCGCTTCCAAGCCCAGATCGTTGATCCAGTGAATAAAGTTTTCCAGATCGCTGCGGCTTACCGCCAAAGGGGATATTTCCCGGCCCTGCAATTCAAAGTACTGCACAAGCTTGTGTACATCATTCAGATATGCCGCTATGGTGTTGGGGCTATTGCCGCGTTCCAGCAGCAACCAGGCGTGAAATTGTTCTATGGCAGCAGGCCAGTGCATACAGTAAAGGTAGTTTGATTTTTGATTTTTGATGCTTGATTTTTGATGTTTGATTTTTGATTGTATAGTATTCATAGGTATAGCTTTCAGAACATTCATCGCCCCCAAACGTTCATTGTTCCCAAACCCGAACCCCCAAAACTCATCGTTCATCACTCATCGTTCATCGTTATTAAAAGTCGCCACGAATACACGAATGGCGCCACCCCTTTCATTATTCAAAAACCTCCGAACCCTGAACCTCCGAACCTCCGAACCTCAAACTCATCGTTCATCACTCATCGTTCATCGTTATAATGCTTCTTCGTTTACTGCTCGGCGATCAGCTGCATATCGGGCACAGTTGGTTTAAAGCTGATCCTGACCCTGTAGTCTGCTACACCCTGATGGAAATTTTGCCGGAAACGGCATACGTCGCGCATCACATTCAGAAGGTGGTCGGGTTCTTTGGAGCCATGCGCGCGTTTGCTGCCGAGCTGGAAGCGGCCGGGCATCGGGTGCGTTATTTCACCCTCGATGCTCCCGACAATCAGCAAAGTTTTGAGTCCAATTGTCGCGCCCTGATTGCCGAACTCGGCGCTACCCGTTTTGAATACCTGCTGCCCGATGAATACCGGGTGGATCAGCAACTGGCAGCCTTTGCCAGCAGCCTCGATATTCCCGCACAAGCCTTTGATACCGAACATTTTCTGGCGCCCCGCGAAGCGGTACAGCAGCAATTCGCCGGTAAAAAAACCTACCTCATGGAGGCTTTTTACCGAAAAATACGCGCCCAATACGGTATTTTGATGGCGCCGGACGGCAAAACGCCCCTGCATGGCCAATGGAATTTTGATGCCGAAAACCGCAAAAAACTCCCGAAAAATATCGTCGTGCCGCCCGCGCCGCGTTATTTCCGCGAGGTCACCGACATCGTGCAGATGCTCGCGCGCATGGGCGTGCGCACCATCGGTACCATAGAGGCCCGGCATTTCGACTGGCCCCTCACGCGCGCCGAAGCGCTCGATACCCTCCGGCAGTTTGTGCAGCTGCGCCTCTCGCAGTTCGGCGACTACCAGGATGCCATGAGCGGCCGCGACTGGCTGCTGTTTCACTCCCGCCTGTCTTTTGTGCTGAATATCAAGTTGTTACACCCGCTGGAAGTAGTGGAGGCCTGCGTGACGCATTGGCAAAAAAAGCCCGATGCCGTGCCGTTTGCGGCGCTGGAAGGCTTCGTCCGACAAATTATCGGCTGGCGTGAGTACATGCGCGGCATTTATTGGGCTGAAATGCCGGGCTACCGCGACCTGAATTTTTTTGAACACCAACAACCGCTGCCCGGGTGGTTCTGGACGGCCAACACAAAAATGCGCTGCCTGCAACACAGCATCGGCCAGAGCTTAGAACGCGCCTACGCGCACCACATTCAGCGCCTTATGGTGACGGGCAATTTCGCCCTGCTGCTCGGCGTGCATCCCGACGAAACCGATGCCTGGTACCTCGGCATCTACATGGATGCCCTTGAATGGGTGGAAATTACCAATACCCGGGGCATGAGCCAGTTTGCAGATGGCGGCCTCGTGGGCACCAAACCCTACGTGAGCAGCGCCAATTATATCCATAAAATGAGCGATTATTGCGCGGGCTGCGCCTACAACAAAGACCAGCGCTACGGCCCCGACGCCTGTCCGTTCAACAGCCTTTACTGGGATTTTTACGACCGCCACCGCGCCAAACTCGAACGCAACCCGCGTATCGGGATGATGTATAAAGTCTGGGATGCCATGGCAGGGGAGGAGCGCGCTAAAATTCTGGAACGGGCAGCCTGGTGCCGGGAAAATGCGGAGCTGTTGTAGTGTGAGGCAAAACAAAAAAGCGCAATAACCTGAATATCAGACTATTGCGCTTTAAAAATTGTTGCGGACTGGACGGGACTCGAACCCGCGACCTCCGCCGTGACAGGGCGGCATTCTAACCGACTGAACTACCAATCCGTGCTTTGCTTTGAAAGCGGGGCAAAGATAAGCGCATCAGTTTTTATCCACCAAACTTTTTTTAAAATTTTTTTTAAAAAAATGTCGACCCCTCTTTAAACGCTAAATATCCGAACGCTCTGTGTACCTTTGCAGCCCCGTAACCTTTTCACTCAATCATACGGCTGAATACCCATGGCAACAGTTTTCATGGATTTTGAAAAACCGCTGGAAACCTTGTACGAACAACTGGCCAAACTCAATGAAGTGGCCCAGCAAGGCGAAGTGGATGTAACCGACTCCGTTCGCGAGTTGGAAGAGAAAATCTCGGCCAAGCGAAAAGAAATCTATGCCAGCCTCAGCGGCTGGCAAAAGGTGCAGCTCTCCCGCCATCCGGAACGCCCCTACACCTTATACTACGTCACCACCATGTGCGATAAATTCATCGAGCTGCACGGCGACCGCTATGCAGGCGATGATCACGCCATCGTCAGTGGCCTCGCTTCGCTCGATGGGCAAACCGTAATGGTGATCGGTCACCAGAAAGGGATCAACACCAAAATGCGTCAATACCGCAACTTCGGTATGGCCAATCCCGAAGGTTACCGCAAAGCCCTGCGCCTGATGAAAATGGCCGAACGCTTCGGGTTCCCCGTCGTAACGCTCATTGACACGCCCGGCGCTTTCCCTGGCCTCGAAGCCGAACAACGCGGCCAGGCAGAAGCCATCGCCCGCAACCTTTTCGAAATGGCCCAGCTGCGCGTACCCATCCTTTGCTATATCATCGGCGAAGGCGCCTCCGGTGGCGCCCTCGGCATCGGCCTCGGCGATAAAGTGTTCATGCTGGAGTACACCTGGTATTCGGTTATTTCTCCCGAATCCTGCTCCTCCATCCTGTGGCACTCCTGGGATTACAAAGAACGCGCCGCCGAAGCCCTCAAGCTCGACGCCGATAATATGCTCTCTTTTGGCCTCATCGACGGTATTCTCAAGGAACCCGTTGGCGGCGCCCACCAGGCGCCGGAGCAAATGGCCCAAACGCTGAAACAGCATATCCTCGGCGAGCTGGCCAAATTGACGCCCTTGGATCCGGACGACCGCATCGAGCAGCGTATCGATAAATACGGTAAAATGGGCCAATACCGCATCTTCGAAGAGCCGGCCCCCACGTCGCGCAAAGAATCCAAGTCCAGAAAAAAAGCCTAAATGCTCCAGTTTTTTCGCGCCTTGTTCTTTAAAAAAGCCTTGCAGCAGGCGCTCGACAACAACCAACGGCGAAGAAAGGCCATTACGCCCGACAAAGCCCGCAGCATCGGTATCCTGTTTGATGCCGGTATGGAAAATCTGCGCCGGGAAGTAGAACAATATGCGCAGAAAATGCGCGGCAAAGACAAAAAAGTTGCGCTGCTGGCTTATTTCGACAGTCCTAAACCGCCTGAAAACCCCGGGTTCGACAGCTTTTTCCGCAAGGAAATGAACTGGAAAGGCGTTCCGACCAATGAAAAAGCTTTGGCCTTCTGCAAAGAAAATTTCGACCTGCTCATCTGCATCAACCCCAATGCGCATTTGCCGCTCGACTGGTTAGCCGCACATTCGGCAGCGGCTATGAAAACGGGTCTGGCCACTGAAAAACCCAATGATTACGACTTCGCGCTGGAATTGCCGCAACCCATATCGCCGAAGCTCTTTTTTGAACAATTACATCATTACCTTGATAAAATAAGCTGATCCTATGCTACACGAGCGTTTCCGTGGTACCGGAGTAGCCCTGGTTACTCCTTTTAAAAATGGGGCAATTGACTGGGATGGCCTCGAAAAGGTAATTGAACATGTGATTGCCGGAGGCGTTGAATTTTTGGTAAGCCTCGGTACAACCGGAGAATCCGTGACGCTCAGCGATGAGGAGCACCGCGCCATTCTCGATTTTACCATTAAAATTAATCGCGGTCGGCTGCCGCTTGTTGCCGGCGTTTTTGGCGGTAACAATACCACCGCCATGGCGGAAAAAATCCGGGCCTTCAATTTTGAAGGCATCGACGCGCTCCTTTCAAGCAACCCGTCTTATAATAAACCCGGCCAGGAAGGTATTTTTCGCCATTATATGGCCCTTGCCGATGCGTCGCCCAAGCCCATTATCATTTACAATGTGCCCAGCCGGACGGCTTCCAACATCAGTGCCGAAACCACCCTGCGCTTGGCCAATGCCAGCGATAAATTCCTCGGTATCAAGGAAGCCAGCGACGATATTTATCAGGTAATGAAAATTATCAAGGGTAAACCCAAGGAATTTCTGGTGCTCAGCGGCGATGATTTTATCACCCTGCCCTTGATTGCCTGCGGCGGCGACGGCGTCATTTCCGTCATTGCCAATACCGTTCCGCGTCCGTTTACCGATATGGTGCGTGCCGGTTTGCGTCAGGACCTGCCGACGGCGCAGCGTTTCAACAATCAGTTGCTTGAGTTGTACAAATTGCTCTTCATCGAGGGGAACCCCGTTGGGGTAAAAGCGGCCCTTGAATTGCAGGGCATCTGCTCCGGTGAGGTGCGCCTGCCCCTTACCCACATGACCGAGCAGGGCGTTAACCTGCTGATGGCAGAGCTGGAAAAATTGGATATTATTTAAGCAGTTTTTCCCGAACACTGCCGGGCGTTTGCCCGTACATTTCTAAAAATACGGTAGAAAAATGCGCCGGCGATGCAAAGCCGGTGGCATAGGCAATTTCAGCGGCCGTCATATCGCTTGTTTCCAGCAAATGCCGAGCGCGCGCAAGCCGGGTATTGCGGATGAACACAGAGGGCGATTGTGCCGTCAGGGCTTTCAATTTTCTGAAAATCTGGCTGTGGCTCATCCCGATGGCGCGGGAAAGTTGCTGCATATCGAACTCAGAGTCGGAAAGATTGGCCTCCACTACTTCGCGTAACTTGCGAAGGAAAGCATCTTCAATAGGATGCGACGCCTCCGTTGCCGGGCTGCTGTCTGATGATTTGCCGCTGTAATAAGCTTGAAACCGGCGTCTGTTTTCCAGCAGTTTTTCAATCACCACCATCAGTTCTTCCCGGTTAAAGGGCTTGCTCAGATACGCATCCGCGCCGCGCCGCAGCCCGTCGATCCGATCCTGATCTGTTGACTTTGCCGTGAGCAAAATAATCAGAATATGGCTGCTGCGTTCGTCATTTTTTAAGGTTTCACACAGGGTGAAACCATCCATGCCGGGCATCATGACATCACTGATGATGAGATCCGGGCTGTGCTCCAGGGCCAGTGCAACTCCGCTTTCGCCATTGTCGGCCTGGAGTAATTGATATTGCTGGCTGAGACAGGCCGAGAGGTACTGCATGATGTCGGGGTTGTCGTCGATCAACAGAATTAGCGGGCTGTCCGGCCCCTTGTTGCCTGTATGGATCTGCACCGCGCCATCATCATTTTTTTCCTGAATACCGACAGCGCTTGTCTGTACCGTGTAGGGCAGCATCAGGCTGAAGGTGGCGCCTGCACCCGGGCTGCTGTTGACGTAAATATCGCCGCCCATCAGGCGAGCCAGTTCCCGGGCCAATGCCAGCCCGACGCCGGTAGATTCTCCATTGTTGCCCGATCGGTAGAAACGTTCAAAAATTTTCTCCTGCATTTCTGTCGGTACTCCGGGGCCGGTATCGCTGACGTGCAGGGAAATGCCCTGTTGTTCGCGGTATTCGAGCGATACTTTAATGCTCCCCCCGGCGGGTGTGTATTTGATTGCATTGGCCAGCAGGTTTCCGATAATGGCCTGCACTTTTTCAACATCGCAATGCAGGTGAAACTGCGACATCTGGCTTTCAAAATAAAGGGTGATGCCCTTGGCCTGTGCATACGTTCTGAATGATTCTGTATTCATGCGTGCAAAGGCCACGGCGTCGCAGGCCACGGGTTTGAGGGCCTGGTAGCCGCTTTCTAATCTTGCCAGTTCCAGCATCTGATTGATAAGCTGGAGCATGTGCTGGCCGTTATTGCGGATCAACTGAAGTTTGTCGGCTAAAACCTGTTTGGTATTGTGGTCTTTCAGGAGCGCGAGGTCTTGCTGCATCAGATCGCCCATACCGAGCATGACGGTCAGTGGGGTACGGAATTCATGGGTGACATTGGTGTATAAGCGGTTTTTTACGTCGTCAAGTTCTTTGAGTCGTTGGTTTTCAGCGCGTGCGCGGCGCCTGGAGTCCAGAAACAGGTAGCCGCGGTAGGCGATAGTTCCGCCCAAAAAGAGGTAAAACAAAATGGCCCAAAGCGAAGCCCACCAAGGCGGGCGTATCGTGATCTCAATGGTACATGGTTCTGTAGACCACACGCCGTCGCTGTTGCTCCCCAGAATTTTAAAGTGATAGGTGCCTGCCGTCAGGTTCAGGTATTGTGCGGAGGGTTCAAGACTGCGGTGCTGCCAGGCTTGTTCGGCGCCTTCAAGGTAGTAGGTAAACTGGTTGCGTTCCGGCTTGGTCAGGTCGTTGGACATGAACTCGATGACCAGATTGTTCTGTTTGTGCGATAGACTGATACGCGGACTGTATTCGATGCTGTATTGTAATACATCAGGATTTTTATGGGGGGTAATGTATTCTCCGTTTACCCGTATGCCGGTGATGAGCACCTTGGGAATACGGGTGTTGGTTGTGATTTTTTCCGGATGGAAAACACTTAGTCCGTTGATGCCGCCAAACATCAGCGCGCTGTCGGGTGTAATGCCGTAAGCACTGGTATTAAATTCAGTTTCCTGTAAACCGTTGGATTTGGAAAAATAGCGAAAGGTGTTATTCGTATAATCAAAACGTGCCAGCCCGCGGTTAGTGCTCAGCCACAGTACGGCATTGCCTTGTTTGTAGGCGCTGAGTTCGGGTAAAATGCCATATACCACATCGTCGGGCAAACCGTTTTTGGTACTGAAATGCTCAAAAGTCTCTTTGCCGATATGGTAGCGTGAAAGCCCGCGGCCGGAGTAGCCGATCCAAAGTACCTGTGGGTCGGAAGGGTCGATGTACAGGGATTTCAAGCTGTTGCCCGACAAGCTGTTGGAAACATTGGGATTGCTTTTAAGCAGTTTAGCTGCAAATTTTGCATCCGTTGCCAGCGGTACTTTCAGAAGGCCTTCCGCAGATGCCATCCATAATACATTGTCTGCCGTGACCGCTGTTGCATTTATTGTCTGGCACCCAAGTCCGAGATAAGTCAGGTCAAATACCTGCGTATGCTTGATAAGTCGATTGTACAGGTAAACCTGATTGGAAAAGGCAATTAGCACTGCGTCATTACCAATACTCTGAATGGAAAAATGCGCTTCACAAGGTTGAATAGGCAAGAATACCTGCTCCGCGCGGGTGCTGTCGCCATCAGGCAGGAAGCGGATCAATAATTCCGGTTTTTTTCGGTTTGGGAGCACCTGCCAGATGTCGCCCCAGGCATTACCACATACCTGTGCATACAACCAATCATTTTTCCAGCCGGGAGGAATGTACTGCACCGCTTTGCCCGTTGCGCGATCTACTCTGTAGTTATTATCGACGATGGCGAAACGCCCTATCCATATATTTCCTTTTTTATCGGCATAAGGCGGTCCGTAAACAGATTTTCCCTGCAAATAATTGGAAAACGTTTGGGTTTGCGGGTTGTATTTATACAGACCCTGCGCATCGGTATTGAACCAAATAATGCCGTTATGATCAATCAAGCCGAAGCGAATCAGGATATTGGCAACAAGTTTTTGGACGCTGTTGCCTTCATTTAAGGAAGCGGGCAGTTGGGTTATATTAAAACGGCATAAATGCTGGTCGTTGGAAAGCCAGATGCTGCGATGCTCATGGTCGAACAAGGCTACCTGAAGGTTGGACTCAACAGCATATTTTCGGAAACGCGCTTCGGGTGGCTGATCGGGCTGATAATTTAGCAAATATTTCCCGCGCCGGTTCATCCACACGTCATTACCCACGCCGGGAAATATGTAAAAAACATCATTGCTAAATTCAGGAATATGCAGGGAGTCCTTAATGCCGGAGTGCAGGTTATGTCGGTATAATGCCCCTGAACGATCAATGGCGTATAAAGTACTTTTATCGCCGGAAAGGCACATTTCTGTTCCATAAGCGGCCCTGTACTCAACCCTGATGTTTTCGAGAAGGGTTTTTTCTATATTATCGCTTTGGGTTAATTTTTGTTCAAGATCCGGCGCCAGGTTTAGTTGGTACAAAGAGGAGCTGGAAGAGTTGTAAAAAGACAGCCAGATACGCCGGCCATCCGGCTCGGCAAGCAATTTGCTGTTCCGACTCCGCACTTTAAGCTGGGGGTGGGGGAGACGGTAAAAGCGTTTGGTTTTCAGATGTAGTAAACTCACCGACTCAAGGGTAGAGACTAATAAAAAATCGGGCGTTGCCGCAAGTGCAGCTACATGATCGTTGGAAAGGGCAAAACTGTCGGAAGGGTCGGATTTATAAATGTAAAAACGATAGCCGTCAAAGCGATTAAGCCCTGCGCCGGTGCCAAACCAAAGCAGCCCGTTTTTGTCTTCACAAATCGCGGTAATAAAACCCTGTGAAAGCCCCCGTTCAATGGAGATTTTCTCTAATAAGGCAGATTGGGCAACAACAGACCACTGTCCGGATAGGAACAGCAGTAATACTGAACAGGTTAAGATACTTCGCATGGCTATTTCCCCATGGCAAAGAAACACATTATTTGGCTGAATTTTTAAAGGCGGGAAGGCATTAAATAAAAAACGCCCACTTTGCAGCGGGCGAAATATTTCTTAGGAAAATTGTCTCCCTTGATTTCCAGGACCTTCGCGAAACTTTTATCGCTAAGAGTTTCTTGAAATTTTTGGGAAAAAAGCCCCGCTAACTTTACAGCGGCGGGGATTCAGGCATACATGATGCCTTATCTATGATCTGTCTTCGTTATTCCGTGTTGAAGTGTTTTCAGTTGGCCCTTCATTTGAGGTGCACAAATGTAGTGCGATATGTAGTGTTTTCGATTGCTCCTACATTGCAAAGTCTTGCTTAAATCTTGCAAAGAATGATCGAACTCATATTTTTTAATGATTTCGACGCTACCATTTCCTAAATTCTTGCGTATGGTAGTCGGTGGAGCACCTGGGTGTCGTGGTAAGTGTCTAATCCGCTGAGCGCAACGCTGCCCGCCATCTTTAAATCCAGATTGCCGGCTTCGTCAAGACAGCCATCAGGAAGCTCCAGCTCCAACACGCGCCCGATCATCAGGATCGTATTGTTGGCTTTGATGTGGTACTCCTCCACAAACTCCAGTCCGATTCGAATGCGGCTTTCTGCAACATAAGGCGCTTTAAGCGGATCGCGCCAAAGCGGCGTCAGGCCCACGGCCTCAAACTCGGAGACTTCATCAGGGTACGGCGCGGAGGTTTGGTGTGCCGCTTCTACCATGGAGTGGTGCACATGGTTGATGGTAAAATGCCCATTGTGATGAATGTTGCGATACGTGTGTCGCGTGAGTTTGATGGCGCCATCAACCGGGCGGGTAACGATGCCCAGCAGTGCCGGATCAGAGCCAAGATGCACCGCAGAAGAAAAAATGGCCAGATTGGGCACCCCGTCGGCGCCAATGCTACCGATCAGATTGGCACTTTTATAGCCAGTAATGGCATTTATCAGGGTTAATCGCGGAATTCGGGACATGGCCTCGATCTCGGAAAGTGTCAGTGTCATATTTTGAATTAAATTTGTGGGCTTCCAAAGCAAAGGTATGCCTTGATTGAATTGAAATGTACTATGATGAAATTTGTTTACAGCATTTTATGCCTGTGTCTGTGCGCCTGCCTCACGCGCGTACAGGCACAAACCAACGAAGGAACGGAATTCTGGTTTGGGTTTATGGAACACCGCAATGTGGGTACCAATACAATGGTAGCCATGATTACTTCCCGCTACAATACCAGCGGAACCGTGCGGCTGCCGTTTTATAACTGGCAGCAGAATTTTACCGTAAGCGCCAATACGGTTACGTTTGTACAAATACCCCTGAGCGCAGAGCACACAACATCGGAGCAGGTAGCCGATAAAGGCGTCGTCGTGCAGTCGCAGGCGCCGGTTTCAGTATACATCCACCAATACCATGCTTCACGCTCGGAGGCAACGCTGGTGCTGCCCGTCAGCTCACTCGGCACCGAATATTACGTGCTCTCCCATGCCGGCATCGTAGACCAGGGGCAGAATTATCCCTCCGAATTGCTGGTGGTAGGCATGGAAGACAACACCAATGTGGAAATTACGCTCAGTGCGGCCACGGAAAAAGGGCTACCGGCCGGCTCCGTCATTTCCGTAATGCTGGATCGCGGAGAAAGCTATCAGGTACAGGCTGCCAATTCGGCCAACGACCTGACCGGTTCACGCGTGAAAGCCGATAAAAAAGTCAATGTTTTCGGCGGTGGCCGCTGGATAGGCGTTCCCCTGGGCTGCTGCTGCCGCGATAACCTGCTGGAGCAAATGCCTCCGCTCAGTACCTGGGGCAAACAGTTTGTTACGGCCCCTTTTGCTCAAATGCCCTACGATGTGTATCGCATTATCGCCTCCGAAAATGGCACCAATGTAACGGTCACCCGCGAAAGCGGCGCTACCCAAAGCTATACCATCAATGCCGGCAAATGGGTGGAGTACCAATCGCCGGAGGCAACGCTGATCTCGGCCAACAAACCTGTTCTGGTGGGCCAGTACCTCATCGGGTCGGAATGCAGCGGCCACCCCGTTGGCGATCCGGCCGTCATCGTGGTCAACAGCGTGCAGCAAATCCGCGATTCCGTTACCCTCTACAATTCTCCCTTTGAAGCCATCGAAGAAAACTACCTGACCATTATTTCCAAAACCAGCGACTACAATGCCGTTACCCTCGACGGACAAACACTCAGTACGTTAAACCCCGACGCCGGTACCATCGGCGATTTCACCTACGCCCGTATTGAAGTACAGGCCGGTACCCATAATATTTTTTCTGCGGGCTGCGGCGTCATTGTTACGGCTTACGGATATGGCCCCTACGAATCTTATGCTTATGGCGGCGGCGCCGCTTTTTCGGAAATCAATGCGGCGGGTCTGCTGCCACCCGGCGGCTGCCTGAGTGATACCCTTTTATTCGACATCGGGCTGCGCGAACCACGCCACAGCTTCCAGTGGGATCTGGGCGACGGCACTACGGCCACTACTCCCACTGTGATGCATCGTTATGCCGCACTCGGAACCTATAAAGCGCGGGTAATCGTGACCGATAACTGCCTGAATACCAGTGATACCCTGAGCCGGGAGCTGCAAATTATACTGCGCGAAGCCCCCGATCCGCTCGGCGATGTGCGCGTTTGCGCAGGAACACCTTTCGGGATTGGCGTGAACCCGGTAGCCAATACAAGTTATGAGTGGACGGGGCCAAATGGATTTTCCGACGTCGGCGCCAACCTCGCCCTGCCCGCTGCCACGCCGGAACTTGCCGGAAAGTATACCGTTACAGGCACCCGCCTTGGCTGTGCCTCTTATCCGGCAGAGGTCTTGGTAACGGTTAATCCGCTTCCGGCGCCGGAATTAGGGCGCGATACCGTGGTTTGTCCGCTGGAAAGCAATCCGCTGCTGCTGCTCAATCCCGGTAATTACCAGCGCTACAACTGGTCGGATGCGTCTTCACGACCAACGCTGAGCGTTTTAAATGGCGGGCTGTACTGGGTGGAAGTACGCGATATGAATGGCTGTGTAAACCGGGATAGTATTGAAGTGACGGCGCGTTGCCCGACCCGTTTTTACGCACCCAATGTTTTTAGTCCGAATGACGATGCCGGTGAAAATGCCTATTTCAGTATTTTAGGCGTAGAAATCGCTGAGTTGCGTCTTGAAATATATGACCGCTGGGGAGAACTGGTATTTGCGGGAGAAGGCGCCGAAACGCGCTGGAATGGAGAATATCGCGGAAAACCCATGCCTGCGGGTGTATATCTTTGGGTAGCAAAAATTAGTGGTTACCGGCGTGATGGCAGCACGTTTACAACGACGGAGTACGGAGATGTAACCTTAATCCGCTGATTCAGCCTTTAGCGAGTTTCATCATAAAACGCACCTCAAACGCCGTATACACGATATAGGCAATCAGGAAAATAGGGACAAACCACTGATTCGGTGGCGCAGCAAAATGGCGATACAAGAGCAAAAAAGCCAGCGACAACACCATTTTTCCGAATACTGAAATGGAAATCAGGTTCGTAAACGCTGTTTTGCTGCTGCTTTTGGAGGCGGAAACACCAAGGTAGTATAACAGTATACAAAGGCCGGCAAACAAGCCAATGCTCAGGGCACTAAAGCCAAAAAAGGGCTCCATACCCGGAACGGCATAGCAAAGTGCTGCAAAGGTAGCACCGGTAATGAGGGTAATGCTGATCAGTTGGGTGTAAAAACTGCGTGTATTCATAGCAGAAACTCAGTCGCGCAACAACTGCCGGTAGAGGGAGACCATTGCGCCAATCATAAACAATACGGTAAGGAAAACCGCCCAAAGCGGGCGTTCGAGTTGCATTTTGGCGTCTAACCAGCGGCCAATAAATACACCTGCCAGGCAAGCGCCCAGCAACTGCGCAACAAGACCGCTGTACTTGGCAGTTGCCTTAATTGCGGACTTCCGTTTTTCCTCCGGCGATTGATCCGGCTTGGGAGTTGGCTTTTGCATCTGTGGGTTTTGCAGCGCCGTTGGAGAGGCCGGTTTCCATTTTACAGGCGACATTAAACTTTGCGCCGCTTTGTACGGTCAGTTTGTTGGTAGTGATATCACCGTCAATATCGGCTGTTTCACGTACGTTAAGCAGGTCGCTGACGACCAGTGTGCCGTGCAGTTTGCCCTCAATTACGGCATTCTGGCAACGAACTTCCCCTTCAATTACACCGGAAGGGCCGATAATTACCTTTGCCTGGCAGTTGAGTTTGCCCTTGATGGTACCGTCAACGCGAATATCATTATCGCAGCGCAGCGTGCCTTCTACTACCGTACCCTTGGTGAGCGTATTGATACCGCCGCTTGAGGTGCTGCCGCTATTAGTGGCCGGTTTTTTGTTGTCTTCTGTACTTTTATTATTGTTTCCGAACATATTATTGCTTGTTTGAAAGCACCGGGGGATGCCTGTTAAACATGATGCCTTCTGAAAAACTCAGCTGGCCCATATCATTGAAGCGGTTTTGTTCCTGTTTGATTGCAATACAACAGGTCGGTTTTTCAAAGGTACGCGTTAAACGCTAAAAACCGCCACAAAGGTATGTTTAATTTATCAGTTAACAGTTATCAGTGAGCAGTTATCAGTGAGCAGGGGGAGATTTGGCAATGATTGTATTGTATATGAAAAAAGGTTTTTGGATGCACGGGGCAACCAAAAACCTTTTTTTACAAACAGCCGTAATCATCAACTGATAACTGCTGACTGCTCACTGATAACTGATTAGAAGTTCGGGCAGTATACGCCGCGACGTTCCGGGCCGCAGATTTTATACAACATGGAGAACTCGAAAGCACCGTTGCCATTGGAGGCGGCGCGCAGGTTCGAGGTGTTGATGTCGTAGCTGAAACCAATGGTAAACTGCTCGTAGTCGAAGCGGGTGCTGAGGATGAGCGCATCCATCAATTTACCACTGTCGAGGCGGTTCGATACACGTGCCCAGGCGCCGAGTTGGAAAGCCTGGTGGTAGCGACGGCTATTGCCGAGCAGGAATTTGAAGGAAGTACCACCGTTAACCTGGAAGGACGGGCCTTGCAGGAAAGTTACGAGACCCGGTACGATGCCCATGCGCTGTGCCACCATGAATTCACCACCGGCATGGAAAGTGAATTTGCTGTACAGCGGAATGTTTTGGTTTTCAAACGACTGGTTGGCGCGGTTCAGGTGGCTGAATGCACCGCCAAAGTAAAAATTGTTGTCTTCATCAAATACGCTGAACCACAACGCACCGGCAGAAAGATCTACGAAGTAGAAGCTCGGGTCGTCAATGGTTTCAACGGGGCCGCCAGGGTTGAAGCCGCCGTTTCCATTGTGTTGGCTGGGCCACTGGAGGTTAGCGCTGTTGATGCTGCGCTGGCTCACGCCCACGTCGGCGCCCAATACAAGGTAGTGGGCTTTGCGGCGGTAGCCGCCCATCTTCTTGGCATAAGAACCGGACATGCGCGCCTGAAGTGTTGCGAATTCCGAAGCACCGGCTTTGTCTCCCCACAAGGTACCGCCCACGCCGAAGTAGTCATAACGTCCGACCGGAAGTTTCTGGTCGTAGGAAGCAGAATAAGTGTTGTAAGCATTTTGCTTAAGAATAGAGCCCCACTGATTGCGGTAGTTGGCGACCAGGCGGTGATTGCAGTTCATTACACCGGTGAGCGCCGGATTCAGGTTGAGCGGGCTCATGTAGAACTGCGAAAAGTGAATGTCTTGTGCTTGAATGCTTGCTGCAAACAGGCAAATCGTAAGAAAGAGTAGGGTAGTTTTTTTCATAAACAAACGTACCGTGTTGGGTTGGATAATCAGCGGAGATGTTTGGTGGGCGGGTAAAAGTACCCAACCTTTTTTTGTAAAGAATGGCGAAGGTAAGTTTTTTGCTTTGGCAACTCCAAACTTCCAAGCCAATGAGTTTAAATTTTAACCATCAAGATGCAGCACTTTGTCTTGCAGGCGCGCATTAGTGCCTGAAAATCAAAACTTGCCAAGCCTTTATGTCAAAACGGAAGTTGTTGAAAAACGACTGACCGCTTTGCCGTATTTTGGGGAAACTGTTAAAATTCAAGGCTGTTTTAAATCAACAGCAGGAAGAGACCTATTGTTGTTAAAACGCTGCCTCTTCACAGGCGAATTGTGATTTTTTGCAAAATTTCCTTTTTCCAGCTTGTAAAACTGCCATCCAAAATGTGCTGCCTGGCGTTTTTGACCAACCACAGGTAAAAGCCCAGGTTTTGAAGGGTGGCCAGCTGCATCCCCAGAATTTCGTCATTGATAAATAAATGACGCAGGTAAGCCCGGCTGTGCTTTTGACTCGTCGGCGTCGGGATGCCCGCGTCAATCGGGCTGTAGTCGGCGCGCCATTTCTGGTTGCGGATATGGATAATGCCCTCGGTGGTATACAAAACGCCGTGGCGCGCATTGCGCGTCGGCAGCACGCAGTCGAACATATCAATGCCGCGTTCTATACATTCCAGAATATTCTCCGGGGTGCCTACCCCCATCAGGTAACGCGGCTTGTCTTTGGGCAAAATGGCGGTCACCACCTCGGTCATGGCATACATTTCCTCGGCCGGCTCACCAACCGACAAGCCGCCGATGGCGTTGCCCTCCCGGCCCAGCGCTGCAATAAATTCGGCCGATTTAATGCGCAAATCTTTATAGGTGCTGCCCTGCACAATCGGGAAAAGCGCCTGCTGATGTCCGTAAACGGGTTCCGTACTGTCGAATCGCGCGATACAGCGTTCGAGCCAGCGATGGGTCAGGTCCAGCGATTTGGAGGCGTATTTATATTCGCAAGGGTAGGGCGTACATTCATCGAAAGCCATAATAATATCGGCGCCGATGACGCGCTGAATGTCCATAACGCCTTCAGGCGTAAACTGATGCTTGCTGCCGTCTATATGGCTCTGGAATGTAACCCCTTCGTCTTTGATTTTCCGGCGATGCGCCAGGGAGTAGACCTGGTAGCCACCGCTGTCGGTCAACACCGGCCCCTGCCAGCCATTGAAGCCGTGAATGCCGCCGGCGCCCTGCAATACTTCGAGGCCCGGGCGCAGGTAAAGGTGATAGGTGTTGCCGAGGCAAATCTGGGCGCCAATATCCTCTGTCAGCTCGTGCTGATGAACGGCTTTTACGGTAGCGGCCGTACCAACCGGCATAAAAATGGGCGTTTCAATCAGGCCGTGGTCGGTTTCAATCAGGCCCGCCCGCGCAGACGATTGCGGGTCGGTATGTAATAAGGTGAATTTCATGTCAGGAATCAGGCAAGGTTGCGGTTGCTGTCGAGCTTTAACAGTACCCCGATCATCAGGGTGAAACCAAGCAGCGATGAGCCGCCATAACTGATAAAGGGCAGCGGAATACCAATGATGGGAAACAGTCCCATCGTCATACCCGTATTAATAATAAAGTGCACAAAAATGACGCCCGCTACGCCATAAGCGTAAATTCGGGAGAAGTTGGATCGTTGTCGCTCCGCCAGCACGGTAATGCGGTAAAGCAAGAGCAGAAATATACTGATCAGGCCGGCAGTACCGATAAAACCCTGTTCTTCACCGATGGTGCAGAAGATAAAGTCGGTGCTTTGTTTGGGTACGTAGCGAAGCTTGGTCATGTTGCCTTCCAGCCAGCCTTTGCCCGAAAAGCCGCCGGAGCCGATGGCCATTTTGGCGTGTTCGCCATTATACGCCGCGCCGCGCATTTCGGCAGCCGCCACCTCGGGTTTCAGCCAGATGGTAATGCGTTTCTGCTGGTGCGGCGCCAGCACATTGTATACTGCAAAGTTGGACAAATAAACTAAGGTGCAGCCGGCAGCCAGCAACAAGGCCCAGATTTGTAAACGCCCCTGAATCAGGCTGTTTTTACGCCGGTAACTGGGTATAAATGTCGATAATAACAAAGCAACACTCGGAATCAACACCAACTGATCGGTAAAGCCCTCCAAGGGGCCAAATTGAATTTTTACTTCCTCCCGAAGCAGCTGAAGGAGTTTTTCCCAGCTCACTACCAGCACCGCGCACAAGGCAAATGCGCCCCACCACAGGTTCTTTTTTTCTTTAAAACGATTAATCAGCACACCACTGAACAGCAGCATCAGATACGCAACCACATAAGGTGGCGGATAAATCAGGCCCAAAATCACCAAACCTGCCGTGCTGAAACTCAGAATATACCAGTTGGGCGACAAACCCTCACGGAAAAGTACCAGCATAAGGGAGAAAAATACCAGCGCCGATCCGGTGTCGTTTTGCAGCAAAACCATCAGCACCGGCAACATAAAAATGCCGATGGCAATGGCCCGGGTGCGCAAATCGCGTAAATTACTGTTCGTCGAACTCAAATAACCCGCCATCGCCAGACAGGTGCCAAATTTGGTCAATTCCGCCGGTTGAAGCGAAAAACCGCCCAACTGATACCATGCGTACGCACCATTAATCTCCCGCCCGAATATCAGGGTGCCGGGCAATATCAATATGCTGAAAATATAAATCGGAAAGGAAAAGGTTCGCCACAAACTCCAGTCGGTCAGCATAATGACGAACAACAAGACAAAATTGACAATAATAAAAATCAATTGTTTGCCGCTCTCATTTTTCAACAGCAAAAAATTAAAGGGGTCTTTCGGGTCGTAGTTAACGGTATAGATCATCAGCCAACCCACCAATACCAAGGCGATGTAAAGCACTAAGGTACGGCGGTCGTAATTGGCAAAATAGGTATTGCTCGTATTCGCGGAAGCGGCCATGCAGATCGGATCGGGGGTAGGGGATTATTGAAATTGCAAAAAATCTCTGGGGTGAATATTGGCGTCCTTGGCCGGATATGCACCAGCGTATTCCGGTAAATTGCTCAAAAAAGCCATTGCTTCCTGGCGGGTGCGGAAAGCGCCAACCCGCAATTTATAATAAGGCTTCTCGTGAATCCAGTCGGCCGGTGTTTCCGGATAAAGGAGTTTGAAACGCGTTTTGGCATCTTCCACCTGCTGGCGGTCGGTACTGGCCATAATCTGGATGCGCCAGCCCTCCACCCGCGGGGTTGCGCGGTTCTGATTGATCCAAAGCCGCATCAGCTGCGATACCCCGGGTTCTTCCTGGTATTGAACTTCCTGTGCCCTGCTCGTCTGGAGCAGCGCAACAAAAGCGAAAACGCTTAAAAGCAAGGATCGGCGCATAGGGAGAATTTCCTGCAAAGATAAAGATTAATCTCCTAAAAACGCCAATTCAATCCGGCTTGTAACTGTATTCCGGGCATCGGCTGGAAAGCAACGATTTCGTATTGCCGGTTGAAGAGGTTCTGCAGGCTGAGATTGGCGCTAAATGTCTTTTTATGCCAGGCCGCATACAGGTCGGCCAAACCGAAAGCCGCAACGGAACTGAGGTTATCGGCACTGCTGTACCGCTTGCCGCTCATGCGCTGTATCAAACGGCATTCCCAATTTTTAAAAAATAAAATTTCCTGTATACTGCCCTGATGTTCAGGCACATAGATGAGCTGTTTGCCTTTTAAGGCTTCATTTGACGCCTTTAAATCGCTCGCACGGGTGTACGCGTATTGCGCCTGTACGCGCAATTGAACACCTCCGCCAAATTTTTTGTGCCATTGCCCCCGCCATTCCAATCCCCGGCTCCAGCCTTCGAGCAGGTTCAGGGGGCGCCACTGCCCGTCGGCGCCGGGACGCCACTGTATCCAGTCCTGTATCAGGATCTGAAAATGGGCCAGCTGCATATCCCAGTTGCCAGCCAGGTATTGCAATCCGAGTTCGGCATTCAGGCCGCGTTCGGGGCGGAGATTGGGGTTGCCCAGCACGGGCCAGTAAAGGTCGTTGAAGCCCGGCAGGCTGAAGCTGCGCGCCAGCGTGCTGCGTACCCGCCAATGTTTGCCCAATTGCCATTCCGCGCCACCCGATCCGGTAAAGGGCTGTGCCGCACCGTCGGCCCATTCCTGTCGCAAGGCAAAGCTGTAGGCGGCGCGCCGTCCGCTCCGGCGCCAGGCTGCCCAAAGTGCTGCCCGCCCGCGCGTGCGCGCTTCCTGCCAGTCGGTGTAGGTGGCATGGTTATATTGGGTGTGCAGGCCGAGGTGAAAAACTTGTCGGCCGAGCCGATAACTTGCCTCCGTCTCTGCAATGGCATTTTGCAGTCGGCTTTCTGCCAATGGCGTGCTCAGGCTCTCATAGTCAAGCGATTCGCGGCTGCCAAATGCACGCATTTTCAACACCACAGGGCCGCGCCGACGCGTCCAGACAGCACTGAGACGCCAAAAACGATCGGCCTGCCGGGCAGAATCTGTTTCGGCCGCCCGGCCTGGCGGTATCTGCCTTGCAGACTGCTGATGCCAGAGCGCAATTTGTAATGTGCCGAATTTCCCTGTCCGGCGTTCCGCATTCAGCATACCGCCCCCCAGCCACATGGCCGCATTGGGCATGCGCTGTTTTACCCCGAAATTTCCCCTGAACACAAAATCATTGGCCGCCTGCTGGAAAAAACCGCGTACACTCAGGGCGCTTTTCCCCCGACGCCAGGAGAGACCTCCCTCAGCGTTGGAAGCCCGAAAACTGCCGCCGCCAAGTCCTAAATGCCCGTGAAATCCTTCCTGCGTACCCGCACGCGAGTACAGGTGCAAGGCGCCGCCTACCGCGCCGGAGCCGTACAACGCCGCCGAACCGCCATATTGTAAATGAATGGCATCCAGGGCCGCAAATGCCGGCAAACTCAATTCAAGCAAGCCATTCATCGGACTCTGAACCGGAAAACCATTCCACAAAACAGCCGTATGCTGGGCCGCCGAGCCGCGTAAAGCAAGTGTACTCAACCCCGCCGGACTGTATTGTTTTAACCCCGTGGATGCTTCCTGCGCCAGCAATAAGGGCAACTGATTGCCCTGGTAACGACTCAGTGTCGTACTGTCGAATTGCTGGGAAAATTGCCCGACAGCAAACACCTGCTCGCGGGGGGCGCTGATTTCTACAGGGCGCAAAACCAGGCTGTCCTGCCCGCAGAGCACAAGGCCCGGCAGGCAGGACAACAAGGTGAACAGGCAACGAAGCATCATCTTATTCGTTGCGGAAGGTGATATGGGTCGGGATAATGCCACTGCGGAAACTGTCTTGTTGTACACCACCGGCATTAAAAATCCGTACCAGTCCGTTGCCGGTGTAGTCGATCGGATCGCCGGCATACACCTGTCCGTTTTGCGGGTTTACAGCGAGGCTGTATCCTGCTTTGGTGGCAAATATTTCCTGTAAAATGGGTACGCCATTGATGTTGATGCGGCGGATGTCGCTGGAAGAACTGTAATAAATATTGTTGCCTTCCGGACTGATGGCGATGCGCCCGGTGCCTGTAGCAACGGGCAGCAGAATGGCCTGAACCACATCATTTTTTAATTGAAACAAGGTGCCGAGGGTGGAGTTGGCCGGCGTAATAAAGTCGAAGTATCCTTTGCAGAGGCACCAGTGATTGCCTTGTGCATCGCGCACCATAGCTGTCGGGTTGTCGGCCGGTGTTTCGATGGATTTGAGCAGGTTGCCGCTGCTGGCGTCGAGTACGATAATGCGTTTGTCGCGGTCGTAGCCGCCAGAGAGCGGCACGTAGAGCTTGTTGCCGTCGAGGAAAAGTTCTTCCGGACCTTTGCCGACGGGGATGGTTTGCAGCACCTTGTTGCTGCTCAGGTCAATTTGTGCCACGGCGCCGTCGATGCCATTAGCGCCCCAGAGACTCACCCAGGCGCGGGTGTCGCTGACGGGCAGGAAGTAGCGCGGCAGGGCCAGGTCGCGGATTTCGCCAAGGTATTTCATGGTGCCGGCTTCGGCAATCATGATTTTGTTGGCGTTGTTGACAACAATGTAGGCTTTGTCCTGGTGGTAGGTAATGGATTGAGCGATGTTACCGAGGATGGCGCCGCCATTTGCGCCGCCAAAAATATCATTGCTGACGGTTTTGGTGGCGGGGTCGTAGTGGGTAATGGTGCCGGTGCCGGTCTGGAATGGCCCTTCATTGACGACAATGACGCCTTTTTCAAAACGACCTGTTTCGGGGTCGTCTTTTTTGCAGGCAAAAACAAAGCTCAGCAATACAAAAAGGGTGAACAGCAGTTTTGTGTTTTTCATGTTTTAAGTTTAAAAAACGTCAAGAAAAACACCTGCGAAGGGGAAATAATGTGTTTTAGTGTTTAGGTGTTTTAGTGTTTTCGTTTTTGAAAAAATCATCTCATCCGACCCATGGAAAAGGTGCCAGGAAGTAATAAGTTCAAAAACACTTAAACACAAAAACACTTAAACACTAAAAAATCATTATCCTTTCCTTTCCTCCGAAGGTGATGGATGTATACGATTAAAGCAGGTCTCCTGACTTGTTTCGGTTCGGGCGCCTTCCCATCGTGGTCTGACAGTGGCATATTGCCTGAACTTTGGCTGAAACTTACAGTAGCGGGGACTGTTCCGGATTTACACCGGATTCCCTTTTAATCCCGGTGCGAGGCCGGGAACTTTAAGCGCGGTAAAGATAGGTCAGGGATCGGACTTATTTCAGACCGATTACCTGAAAATGGGCATTATCGTAGCGGTTGTCGCTTTTTTCGGCATCGCGCAGCACATCGAGCGCTGCGAGCCGCTTTTCTGCTTTTTCCTTGCTCAGGAATTCGTCGAAATTATCAAACAGCAGCACGATGTGGTCGCTGCCGACGGCCTCCAGCGAGCAGAGGCAATCGAAGAGGGCATCGAGGTTTTTACCGAAATAATCGGGAAAATGCAGGACTTTGGCAATACGGGGGTAAAAAGCGCGCAAGGTGCGGCATTGCGCACCGTCGAGCCGGGCGACGAACACATGGGCCGGAAAAACCGGCTTGTCTTTCGCAGGGTGAATTTCCATAGGCTCAGGCTTCGCCGCGGTGTTCCACCAGGTCGATCAGGCGGTTGAGTTCGGCGTCACTCTCAAATTTGATGACAATTTGCCCTTTGCCTTTTTCACTGCGTTTCAGGTCTACTTTGGCGCCAAAAAAGGCGCGGAATTGATCCTGAATGCCGCGCAGGTTATCGGGCAGGCGATTGTTGCTTTTGGGTTTGGCGGTGCTGCGTTCCTCATTATAGCGGGAAATGAGGTCTTCAACGGCACGTACGGAAAGCTCTTCCAGCATAATTTTGTGGAAGAGGGTGTGTTGCAGCGCGGGGTTTTCGTTGAGGCCCACGAGTGCGCGCGCATGGCCCATCGACACTTTTTTATCCTTAATGGCCTTTTTAATATCGTCGGGCAGACGCATCAGGCGCAGGTAGTTGGTGATGGTGGAGCGCTGTTTGCCGACGCGGTCGGAGAGGTTTTCGTGGGTGAGTTTGCACTCTTCGATGAGGCGCGCATAAGAGATGGCGATCTCGATGGGGTTGAGGTCTTCGCGCTGAATGTTCTCGATGAGGGCCATTTCCAGCATTTGCTGGTCGTCGGCGAGGCGCACATAGGCGGGCACTTCCGTGAGTCCGGCGAGTTTGGAAGCGCGGAAACGGCGTTCGCCGGAGATCAGCTGATAGGCTTTATCGTGGAGGCGGCGCACGGTGAGCGGCTGGATGATGCCGTGTACGCGGATGCTGGCAGCCAGTTCTTCGAGTGCGGTTTCATTGAATTCCTGGCGCGGCTGGCCGCTGTATGCTTCTATCTGGTCGAGCGGAATCATGGCGAAGTTGGTGGCGAATTCGCGCATCACTTCAACCGGATTTTCCTGAACGGCCTGTTCTAATTGTGTGGGGTTGGCGAGCAGGGCGCGAATACCCTTGCCAAAATCCTGTTTATTTGTTTTTTTGTTCATTTTTGATCAAAAATTCCCTGAAATCCGCGCCAATTGCGGATAAGTTGTAAAAAGGTTAGGAGCTGGGCTTTAATTCTGATTGCGGCGCAAAAACTCTTCTGCGAGGTTGAAAAAGTTGGTCGAGCCTTTGCTGCTTACATCGTACAGGGCAACGGGCGTGTGCTGCATGGGGGCTTCCGCTACGCGGCTGTTGCGGTGTACGATGGTTTCAAAAACATAATCCGAGGAGCTGTTGCGCACCTCTTCCACGATGGCGTTGGCGAGGCGCAGGCGGCTGTCGTACATGGAAATGATAAGGCCTTCTACCTGCAATTCGGGGTTGTAGCCCTGTTTTACGAGGCTGATGGTGTTTTTTAGCTTGGCGAGTCCTTCAAAAGAGAACATTTCACATTGCACGGGAATCAGCACGGCGTCGGCGGCCACGAGGGCGTTGACGGTGATCAGGCCGAGGGAAGGCAGGCAATCGATGAAGATATAATCGTATTCGCTTTTTACCTGGGCAATCATGCTGCGCATGATGTACTCGCGTTTGGGCTTGTCGACTAATTCAAGTTCGGCGCCAACGAGGCTGATGCTGGAGGGCAGCAGGTCGAGGTTGGGTGTTTCTGTTTTTTGAATGGCCTGACGCGGGTCGAGGTCGTTAACTAAGCAATCATACAGGCTGTTTTGTTGTCCGTCGTCGAGGACACCGACGCCGGAGGAGGCGTTGGCCTGCGGGTCGGCATCAATCAGCAGGATGCGTTTTTCCAGGATGCCGAGTGCAGCAGCGAGGTTGATGGCGGTGGTAGTTTTGCCTACGCCGCCTTTTTGATTGGCGATGGTGATGACCTTGCCCATAGTGTATCGAAACGATTAGAGTGTGTGCGAGTAAAGTTTGTATTGCTTTTGGGGTAAAGTTCGGGGTCAGATTTCAATGTGCTGACCGATGGGGATCAGCGTTAATTCTTTTCCGCTTTCGGCAAAGGTATTCACTGCGGCCTCATGATCGATTACAATAAAGCCGAAAGTATCAAAATGGCAGCCGATGATGCGGTTGCAGCGAATAAAATCGGAAGCGATAAGCGCCTCTTTATAGTCCATCGTAAAATTGGAACCGATGGGCAGAATAGCGGCGTCGAGTGCGGGGCAGGTCATGGGGATTAGCTCCATGTCGCGGGTAAGTGCGGTATCGCCGGCGAAGTAAAGCACGCCGTCGGGGGTATCGATTACAAAACCTGCGGCCTGGCCGGCGTAGCTGCCATCGGGGAAGCTGCTGCTGTGTACAGCGGCAACCATTTTTACCTTGCCGAAATCGAACTGCCAGCTGCCGCCGATATTCATGGGGTGGGTTTTGTATCCTTTCTGGCTGTAGCGGTCGTGGATTTCCCAGATACCGACCACGATGGCTTCAGGGTTGTTTTGCAGCACCGTTTCCAGATCGTAGATATGATCGGCATGGCCATGCGACTGCAAGACGTAGTCGCAGCGGATGTCTGAGGCTTTAAACGCCGAGGCCAGCGGGTTTCCGGAAATAAAGGGATCGGTGAGCAGGCGTTTGCCGCCAGCTTCGATGAGAAAACAGGAATGCCCGTAGTAGGTAATTTTCATAACGAATGCTTCAAAGCGGCAAAGATACAAGCAATTGCCGCATCCCTGTCTGTTTGGCGAAGTTAAGTTATCCTCCGTTTTTCCACAGGAAATTAACATTGTTCCGCCGCAGCTTTCTATCTTGCGCCCCGAATTACAGGCGATGAAAAGCATCTCTTTCCGACATCTTTGGTATTTCGCCGCCGTTTGGCTGCTCAGTTTGCTGCTGCATTGGCCGGCGCGCAAGGCAGGCTTTATTTCCGATTTTCTCGGTTGGCAAAAGCATTACCGCGACGATCCGTTTACCGACTTTCTGCACAGTTTCGGGTACCACGGCCACCAGCAGGTATTGCAATTTATCAATGCTGCCATCTACCGCGTTTTTGGGGTGCCGGATAATGCCTGGTACTTCATATTCAGCACTTTACATGCGCTGAACACCTATTTGCTCTACCTTTTTCTGCTGCGTATCGGCCGCTTGTGGGAGATCCGGCACAACAACTGGATTGCCGCTTTTGGCGCTGCTTTTTTCCTGCTGTCGCCCTACCATCCGGAGGTAACCGTATGGCGGGTTTGCCTGCATTACCTCATCTCGGCCGCTTGTTTGTTGGGCGCCATGCTGCTCACGGTGGAATATCTGGAAGGCGGCCGCCGCCGCTCCCTGTTTACCGCCCACCTGCTCATGGCCATCAACTTATTCACATTGGAGCTGGCCCTGGTGATCCCTTTACTCACGCATGCTCTCTGTATTGCCTGGTGGACGATCCGGCCGACCAAAATAAGTTTGCAAAGCAGGCCTTTCCCCTGGGCACACCTGTTTCGCAACATGACCTTGCCGCAGGCCGGACTGTATGCCGCGTATTTTATACTCAACAAACTCACGCTTGGCGGCTGGGTGGGGCATTACGGCGAAGAACGGCACCTGCAAATAGACAGTATGGGCTTTGTGGCCAACCCCATGAAGTACCTTTTCAAATACCCGATGTTTGTGCGCCACTGGCCACATCAGCTCAAAGCATCATTTTTTGAAGCCCTGAACCAGCCGGGCTGGCTGATTTTGCTGTACACTTTGCTGCTGGCCGGCACAGCGGTGGTCATTTTTTTCCGGGAACGGATTTCCCAGCGCATCCACCTGTTCGTCTTCCTGCTTTGGTGCGGACTGGTGGCGGCCCTGCCGGTGGCATCCCTGCATTTTGAATGGACTTTATTTAATGAAAATGACCGCTACGGCTACCTGACGGCCCTGTTTGCCTTGCCGGCCTTAGCCATCCTGCTCTCGTTTTTGCCTTTATTGGAAAAATATATTCCTGCGGTACTGTTTGTGCTGTTTTCGGCTTACCTGCAATTCCAGACCATCGGCTGGTGGGCGCAAATGGAAACCGTGTACCGCAAATTGCTGGATGAATACCAGTGGCAGGACAAAAAAGAAGTGTTCGTCCTTTCGCTCGCCGATAATTACCGGGGCATCTGGATGTACCGTATTTACACCCCCGAATCTTCCATTGCCGATGCGATGGATTTGGTAAAAGATCGGAAATTAACCGGACAAACGCTCCACGAAGTCGCATTTTACAACATGAATACCTTGTCTGACGGTATCACCGCCCGGCGCGAAGCCAATGGCGTGATCCGCGTGGAATTTGAGCAATGGGGCAACTGGTGGTGGCATGCCGGACTGGGCGCCCGCGATTACGAAACCGACCAGTATAAAGTTGAATTTAAAGGCAAATGGTATGAACTCACGCTTAAAGGCGAACACCCCGACGCAGTATTTATTTACCAGTCGGGCGATAGCTGGAAAGTACTTTGAGTATTATTTGACCTGAAAAAAGCACTGCAAATGAAACCTGTGTACGCACTATTGATGTTTATGTTGTTGTGTGGCGCTTTAGCCGCACAGCCGGCAAGCGGAGATGCAACGATTTATGAACACTATGAAGTGGAGGAGGAGCCGCGCTTCCCCGGCGATGAGGTGGCTTTTTACCTCTATATTCAGGAGAATTTATTGATGAACAGTGCGCGTCAGGACTGCAAATTCATCACCGATTTTGTACTGGAATTTATCATTGAAGCAGATGGTACGATTCAATCGGTCCCTACCATGCAGAAAAATGAGGATTGTACGCAAAACCTGATTCAGGTGGTACAGCAAATGCCGCGCTGGAAACCCGCCCTTCAAGACGGCGTTCCGGTGCGCTGCCGCATGAAATTTCCGCTGCATATACGGTGGAAGTAGTGATGAATGATGAACGATGAATAAATTGATTTTTGAATGAAATATATAGGTATTTTTGTTTTTATGTTTTGTTTTTCGGGGCTTTGGGGTCAGGTTGCCGATACAACGGTATATGAACTTTATGATGTGGAGACGCCGGCACAATTTCCCGGCGGTTCGGGTTCGGTATGTGCTGCCCTTGCGGGTGCATTGGGGGTAAGGAATGAATGATGAGAACAACTTGTGTGTTTGGAACGGCAGGTGGTTATTATAGGCTTCACATTAATTATGTGCCATACATGGCCGGAAAAATGGTTTACATTTTTGACATCAAAAGACTTAATTAGGTAATAGAATTGTATTTTTGCATGCAATTGAATTATTTTTTATGGCCTCAATTGCCTTTTTTGACATCGAAACTGATTGGAACGGGAAGAATATTCTTGATATAGGCGCCTGTTACGACGATGGCAGATTTTTTCATGAAAATTCCCTTGATCGCTTTTCCTCTTTTATCAAGGGGGTGGATTTTGTTTGTGGGCACAATATTTTTCAGCACGATCTAAAATTTCTTTCCTCGGCAATTACATTAGCCGGGATTACGCCTGAAAATGCTATTGATACGTTAGTTTGGTCGCCTTTGCTTTTCCCTCAACAACCTTACCACCGGTTATTAAAAGATGATAAGCTCCAAACGGACGCGGTTAATAATCCGCTTAATGACGCACAAAAAGCCAGAGCGCTTTTTCATGATGAAGTAGTGACTTTTTTACAGCTTGATCCAGGTTTAAAAGAAATATTTTACGATTTACTACATAATCAGCCTTCGTTTTTAGCCTTTTTTAGTTACTTGGACTACAAGCCTCTTAATAGCGACCTTGCCGCATTGATTCATGCAAAATTTCAAACTGAAATTTGTGAAAATTCCAACATCGCATATTTGTCTGCGCGGTATCCTATTGCATTAGCCTATGCCCTTGCATTAATTCATTGCCGTAGTCGCTTTTCGCTTACACCGCCCTGGGTGTTGAAAAACTATCCTGAAGTGGAAAGCGTTATGGCGAATCTGCGTAATAAACCTTGTCTCGAAGGTTGTGTATACTGCCGCCAGCGTTTTGATATTTTTAAAGGATTGAAAGATTTTTTTGGTTTTGATGGCTATAGAGTTTACGATGGTCAGCCTTTGCAGGAAAATGCGGTTCGCGCTGCTATTCAGAATCGTTCACTACTTGCCGTTTTTCCGACAGGAGGTGGCAAGTCAATCACTTTTCAGGTACCTGCGCTGATGAACGGGCTAACCATGAAAGCATTAACGGTTGTGATTTCGCCTTTACAGTCGTTGATGAAAGACCAAGTAGATAACCTTGAGCGTGCGGGTATTACCGAGGCTGTTACCATTAATGGTTTGTTAGATCCTATTGAACGTGCGAAATCTTTTGAACGAGTAGCAAACGGCTCTGCTTCATTACTTTATATTTCACCAGAATCACTTAGATCCAAAACCATTGAGCACCTGTTACTTGGTCGGAAAATTGCGCGTTTTGTGGTGGATGAAGCGCACTGTTTTTCTGCTTGGGGGCAAGACTTTCGGGTAGATTATCTTTACATCGCTGATTTTATCAAAAATTTGCAGGAAAAGAAAAATCTGAGTGACCCAATTCCTGTCTCCTGTTTTACAGCAACTGCCAAACAGAAGGTCATTGAAGATATTTGTGCTTATTTTAGGGAGAAGCTTAATCTCGAACTCGATATTTTCAAAGCCTCAGCTAATCGGAGCAACCTGCACTATAAGGTTTTTGAAAAAGAGGGAGATGATGAAAAGTACAATGCGCTACGAAATTTGATTGAGGAGAAAAACTGTCCGACTATCGTTTATGTATCGCGCACGCGTAAAGCGAGCGAACTTGCCAAGCGCCTGGCAGGTGATGGCTTCAAGGCTCTTGCTTTTCACGGCAAGATGGATGCAACAGAAAAAACGGAAAACCAAGACACTTTTATTAAAGGTGACGTTCAGATTATGGTTGCTACTTCAGCATTTGGGATGGGTGTAGACAAGAAAGATGTAGGCTTGGTTATCCATTTTGATATTTCGGATTCTTTGGAGAATTATGTGCAGGAGGCAGGTCGAGCCGGGCGAGATGAAAAAATTGAAGCTGATTGTTATGTTTTATTCAGTGAAGATGATTTGAGTAAACATTTTGTACTGCTCAATCAGACCAAACTCAACATTCAGGAAATCAAACAAATCTGGGATGCCATTAAATTTATAACAAAATACCGAAAAAGTGTTTCCAATTCCCCGCTTGAGATTGCACGGCGGGCAGGTTGGGATGATAGTGTTTCAGAAATTGAAACCCGTGTCATTACAGCCATTGCGGCACTCGAAGAAGCGGGCTACTTACGGCGCGGTCAAAATATGCCTCGCATCTACGCGAATAGTATCTTGAGTAAAACGGCACAAGAGGCGATTGACAAAATTAGAAAATCTGCCCGTTTTGATAATGAGCGCCAAAGAGAAAATGCTGTTCGCATTATAAGAAAGTTGTTTTCAAGCAAAAGTAAGGCACAAGCCACCGACACTGAAGCCGCCGAATCGCGTATAGATTACATCAGTGACCATCTTGGTATCGTCAAAGAAGAAGTTATTCAAATCATAAATTTGTTGCGTGAAGAAAAAATTCTCGCTGATGCAAAAGATTTAAGTGCTTTCATTAAGCGTGGTGAGCATAAAAATCGCTCGCTGGCTATAATTGAAAATTTCAGACAAATTGAGCAGTTTCTATTAACACAATTCGATGAGAATGAGCGTGAATTTTCCCTTAAAACACTCAATGAGGCAGCCGAGGTCTCTGAATGTAAAGGCGTTTCGCCGCAGCGCATCAAAACTATATTGAATTTTTGGGCTATCAAAAACTGGATAAAACGGGCACAAAGAAATTTTTCCAATCAGATCATTGTGGTTAAAACCCTCAATTCAAGAGAAAATTTGTTGCAAAAGCTGAACCAAAGGCACACACTATCATGTTCTATCATCGATTTTTTGTACGAAAAAAGCAAAATCACCCAAGCAGAAACCGGACAAACGGAAGAGGTGCTTGTTGAGTTTTCGGTATTGGAATTGAAGGAAAACTTTGAACGCCTTTCCGGTCTCTTTCAACTTAAAACCACCCCTGAAGCAATTGAGGATGCGCTTTTTTATCTTTCCAGAATAGAAGCTATGAAAATCGAAGGTGGTTTTATGGTTGTCTATAACCGGCTGAACATTGTACGCTTGGAGGAGAACAACAAAATTCAATATAAAAACGAAGATTATCAAAAGCTCAATCAATTTTATGAAAATAAGATACAACAGATTCACATTGTGGGCGAATACGCTAAAAAAATGGTGTATGACTATGTGGGTGCATTACGCTTTGTAGATGATTACTTTCAGTTGAATTATTCGTCGTTTTTAGGAAAATATTTTCCCGGAACACGTGGAACAGAAATCAAACGCAATATTACACCCGCAAAATACCGCCAATTATTTGAGTCGCTTTCTGAAATACAGCGCCAGGTTATTGACGATTCGGTTAGCCCACATATTGTTGTAGCTGCCGGACCCGGCAGTGGAAAAACCAAAGTACTTACTCACAAGCTCGCAGCACTCTTGCTCTTGGAGGATGTTAAACATGAGCAATTGCTAATGCTCACCTTTTCAAGGGCAGCTGCAACGGAATTTAAAAAAAGATTAATTGGACTCATTGGTAACGCAGCCCTTTTTGTGGAAATCAAAACCTTTCATTCATATTGTTTTGACCTTTTAGGGCGTGTAGGTAACCTCGAAAAATCAGATAGTATTCTTCAAAATGCTATAACCAACATCAGGAATGGCGAAATTGAAATCAACCGCATCACTAAAGCAGTGTTGGTTATTGATGAAGCACAGGATATGAATGCTGATGAATTTGCTTTGGTAAAGGTTTTAATGGAAAAGAATGAAGGCCTGCGCGTGATTGCAGTTGGTGATGACGACCAAAATATTTATGAATTCCGAGGATCTGATTCAGGCTACATGCGCCAACTCATAGATCAATTTAGAGCCAGTAAATACGAGCTCACAACGAACTACAGGAGCAGCCCGGAAATTGTTGCATTTGCCAATACTTTCGTCAAAGGTATCAACACGCGGATGAAGATCAAAGAAATCTTACCCGCTCAAACGGCTGCAGGTCATTTGAAACTCGTTCATTATCAAAGTAAAAACCTAATCGTACCACTGGTAAGCGACTTGCTGGCTACCGATTTGAGCGGTACAACCTGTGTACTTACGAAAACCAATGAAGAAGCCGCTCAAATTACAGGATTACTGATTCAGCATGGTCGTCGAGCCAAACTTATCCAAAGTAATGACGAATTTGCACTTCATAATCTACTGGAGGTGCGTTTTTTTATAGATGCGTTAGGTACACCAACAACCAGCATCCTTCCTGAAAACTGGGAAACAGCTAAACGCACTGTGTACAATGAGTTTAAATCCAGCCCCAATTTTGAAATCGTAGTGAATTTGGTTAAAGACTTTCATGAAATTAATCCCAAAAGTAAGTATTGGTCTGATTTTCAAACTTTTGTGCGCGAATCAAAAATTGAAAATTTTTATCGGCAAGAAAATGATACCATTTTTGTCTCCACTATACATAAAGCCAAAGGACGTGAATTTGAGCATGTTTTTATCTTGTTAAATGATATTGATGACTCCAATGACGTAGCCAAACGGCAGATTTATGTGGCATTGACTCGTGCCCAAAAAAGTCTGGTCATTCATACCAATACCGAAGCTTTCAATCATATCCACTTGCCGGATATGCAGCGTATTGAAAACAGCGGAATATGGCAGGCTCCCCTCAAAATTGCCGTTCAACTTACCATGAGAGACATTAATCTCGGTTATTTTTCATATCATCAACAGCGTATTTCCGCGCTGACAAGTGGTCAGTACTTACAAATTCAATCCGAGGGTTTATCTGACTCAAGTGGCAAATTGATATTAAAATTTTCAAAAAAATTTCACGACCAAATTGATCTTTATCAGCGTTCAGGTTATGCCATATCCGAAGCTAAGGTCAACTTTATTGTATATTGGACAAATAAAGAAACCGAAAAAGAGATTAAGGTGGTTTTGCCAGGATTGATTTTTGAGAAAAGATCAATCACTTAATTTTTCACCACCTTCCAACTCGCCCCCGTTCCTGCGGCGCTTTCCATGCGAAGGAAATACACACCAGCCGGCAAATCGCTCAGCGGCAGGCGCAGGTTGTACACGCCTGCTTCAAAACGACTGCCCGGTACCACAACCCGGCATAGTTTGCCAGCCTGATCGTACAACAACACCCGGGCATCCGTGCCGCGACTAAAGCCCATTTGCACATACGCTACATCGCTCGCCGGATTGGGAAAGCAGGAAAAGATCTGCGCCACTGCGGCCTCGGGCGCACTGCTCACCCCAAAAGGTAGTGTAGGCGTTGGAATGTCCTGTTGCAGCTTGTCCGGCGCCGCATTGGTGCTGAGTTGCAGGCGGTTTGCCGCGTGCAAGGTGCGTGCCGCTGTACCGAATGTTGCGCTGCCGCCAGGTACCTGTACACTCGGAACGTAGTAAAAATCACCCTGCGCGGCCTCCGCTTTGAGGTCGAGCAAGGTGTAGCCGTGTCGGTCGAGGTCTACATATTTCAGGTGCGGATTGTAGTTGGCGTTGAAGAGCAGCGGAATGGGCTGGTTCAGGAAAGTTTCAAACTGTGTGGTCGTGGCAGCACCCACGGTTTCATCCAGGTTGGGCGAAGAAATGGAAGGCGTGCCGAACTCCACCGCCCAGGAGCCATCGCCGGTAGCCGGCGTATAACCCTCGCGGGTGGCAGCATTGTACAAATTGGGCTGCGGGATGTTGAAAAAGGACGGATTGGGATAGTTGACGGCCTGCTTGGTCACGTCAAAGGCCCAGGAACAGTGCGAGTCGCCGGTAACGATTACTACATTGTCAATATCAGCATTCCGAATGGTATCCAGCAGGGCATTGCGCTGGGTGGGGTAGGACTCCCAGTTGTCAATAAATGCGTCTTCTGCTACGCGAATGGAGTCGATGTTGGCGGGATCGGGCTGCCCGTCGAAAGCACCGCCAGCAAAACCGACATTAAAAGTGGAAAACAAGACCTGGTTGCCCAATACTTTCCAGCGCGCGCCGGATTGCTTCAGTCCGCCGACCAACCAGTTAAATTGCGCGGCACTAATGATATTGCGAGGCGGATTGTCGGGCGTGTCGAAATGTGGCGGGGGCGCAACGCGGCCCTCAAGACGGGTATCAAGCATAAAAATATCGCAGAGGCCGCCGTAGCTGATTTTTCGGTACACCGAGCTGTCGGCCGCAGGCGCGCGCATGGGCATCCACTCATAGTATACTTTTTTGGAAACGGCCTTGCGCGTTGTCCAGGAGCCTTCGCCCGACTGGTGGTTCTGGGCGCCATCGGTATAGGAATCATTAGCCGACTCATGGTCGTCCCAGATGGTAATAAAGGTATGTTGCTGATGCAGGCGAATCAGATCCGGATCGAGGCGATACAGCGAGTAGCGGGTGCGGTAATCGGCTATGGTCAGGATTTCCGTGGCGGGTTCATTCACGCGATCGGGCAGGTTGAGGCCATAGGTGCCGGCGCCGTATTCATAAATATAATCGCCGAGGTGTAGCACAGCGTCGAGGTCGTTGCGCCCGGCGAGGCTGCGGTAGGCATTGAAATAGCCGGCTTCGTAATTGGAGCAGGACACGACGGCAAATTTGAGGTTATCTACCGCCTGATCGGGGCAGGTTTTGGCGCGCCCCACTAAGGAGTTTTGTCCATTGTATTCAAAATAATAGTAATAAGTGCTGCCGGGCGCGAGGTTTTGCACCTGAATATTTACCGTAAAATCGCGTGCTGCGTCGGTGCTCCAGCTGCCGTTTTGAACCGGCTGGCTAAAGGCGGTATCAAGGGCAAGGTACCAGTTGCCGGAAAGGGTATTTTGTCCGGCATCGGGCGTGATGCGCGTCCAGAGCACTACACTGCTGGTGCCGGGGTCGCCGGAAGCAACGCCGTGGTAGAAAGGTTTAAGCGCCGGATCAAAACCGCTGCGGGCAGTGGTTTGCAGCGTTTGCGGGCGTTGTATTTGTTTAAGGTTTGGGGGGAAATGCTGGGCTGTGGCAATTTGAGCAGCTACCAAGAGCAATACAATAAGGGCAAACTGTTTCATCGGAAAATGATTAGAATGCCAAGGTACGGCCATGGCTGGCTTTCCGATATTAAATTAAAGGCAAATTTGACCACGGGGCTGCCCCCTTTCGAAATTATTCAATTCATGCCGTATGCAACTCTTCCTTAAACGGATGCCGCTGCACCCAGGTTTCCACGGGTTTGAAGCAATCCACCAATTTGCCGGCAAACTGATTGGCGAAGCTGTTTTGGTGGCGCACATAGCAGCAGTAAGCTACCGGTACTGCACCTACCGTGCTTTTGATTTCCAATGCCGTTCGTGCGAAATTGATATGCCGGCAACCCATGTCAATGCCTACGCGCACAATGTCGTACAGCATATTTTGATACAGCTGCAAATCGTGGTTGAGTGCCGGTTCGTAGCCGATAAAATGCGCGTCGAGGGCGCCGTAATTATCAAAAGTGGTGAAAAATGCGATTAACTGCTCCTCCTGGAAAAAGCCGAATACCCGGAATTGTTCGGGCATCTGCCGTTTCAGGCCGGTAAAATAATCCGGATGCAACTGCACCATGTTGAACCCTGCGGTGTCGGCAATTTTTTGGTACAATGAAAACATGTTGGCGCTGTAACGCTGCACTTCGGCAACGTTCATTTCGCGTTTTTGAACGGCATCGCCCATTTTTTTGAAAGCGCGTTTGGCGCGGGTACGATACTTGGTGCTCATGGCGCCGAGGTATTCCTCAAAAGTATGGAAAGGCAGTTCCATTTCCATACTGGGCTGAATGTCAAATTCCGTGTAGCCCTGTGTACGGGCGAAGGTGCCTGGTGTGGGGTTTTTAGGACAAATATCTTTCAGCAGGATCACCGGCAGGCGCACGCCTTCCTGCTCCATGATTTTACCTACTTCACCAAGACTGTTTTCCAGCAGAGGCAAAAATTCTGTTTCCGACAGGATTTCCGGACGCACATACCAGGCGTTTTCTCCGGTAAACAACATGTTGCCGACAATCAGAATATCAGCCGAAACCTGCGTGGCAATTTTGCGCTTGAACCAGCGGGCTAATCCGGTAAAAAAGCAAGTAGTTTTTTCAGTCGGCTCCTCCTCCTTAATGCTCTGTGAGGCCTGGAAATATTGCATTTGGCAAATGGCAACGCCAGCCGGGACCTCCCCTTTATAAAAAACCAAATAGCCCATTTGCATGCCTTCCGGCGGATGTTGCTCCAGTGCATGAAGGTAATTGCGTTGCAGAAACAGGTTATCGGTCGGTGCTGCCGCATCCCAATCGCGCGCGGCTGCGGCAATGCTGCGGTAAAAACGGAAGGTCACATTGGCCGTGGTGGCAGCTGCGGCCGTTTTAAGGGCGGGTTGGGAAATCATGCCGGTGGTGTTTTGCGCTGCTTCGCGGCAAAGGAAACGCAAAGGGTGCGGAATAGTTGTACTCATGCTGGGATTTGCCACTTTTTTACTTCTTCGAGTGCGGCCTGCTCGTCGGCCCAGCCCATGAGGGTCATGGTGCCCAGCCCGTCGTAATACAGAAAAAAGGTTTCCAGAATATGCCGGATGGCGCTGTAACGCTGTTGAAAATCCTGCCAGTCGCGCACTTCAAGAATGCGCAGGGCGGGGTCGGCGGGGATGGCAAGCACCTTGTGATCCAGTTCGCCGAGGTCTTTGAGTTGCAGTAAACCAATTGGCACAATCTCTATAACCGTTCCGGTGGGCAAATGTTCAGCCAGCACCAAAGCATCGAGCGGATCGCCGTCGCCGCCACGCTCCTTATCCATTCGGGTATTGGGTACAAATCCGTAGTTGACGGGGTAGGGGAGGAATTCCACCATGCGCTGTTGGCCGTTGCGCATATCCGGTTCAAAGCGGCATTCCGTTTTGTTGTACTCGTATTTTCGGTTGGTGCCGGCCGGAATTTCCACAACCGCCCGCAGCAATCCTTGTTCGGAAAAAGAAGGCAATAACAGGTGATTCATCATGGGGTAAATATACGAAAATTTGTGCCAATGTCTGCGCGCTCCGGCTGTGGTTTTTCGACAGGGGGTAGGGTTTGACAGATACAAACCGCTGATATTTAGCCAATTTTATACATTCAGCATGAATTTTCATAGCTGTTAAAATTTCATCCGTATATTTATTTTCGAGACGGTTCAGGTTGCTGTGCATGTGAGGTAGCCCGGGCTACCTGAAAAGTATAGTTAAATGAACCATCTTTTGCCTTTTCTTCACCTCCAAAAATTTGCAACCATGCGAAATCGCTACATCCTGATCCTGCTACTCCTGTTCTGTGCAACGGTGCTGCTTACGGCGCAAACAGCACCACAAGACGCCGTCCAAAAATCCACCTGGCTACCCATCGTCAGCCCGGCCAATGAATGGACGGTCGCCCACTACGAACTCTTCCTTTCCTCCCGCCGCAAATACCGCTTCTCCAGCGATTCGGTGCTGCTCGGTGGCCAGTATTACCGCGAGCTGAAGTACGAAGACAGTTTTCTGGGCGCGCATTCCTCGGGCCGCTTTTACCGCGAAGCGCAGGGCGTGGTGACGCGCTACAACGGCCCGGTGGTGTACAACCTGAACCTCGGCGCGAGCGATACCCTGCCCGCCATTGATGCGCCCAATTACTTTACCCGGGCGGTGGCCTCGGTCGGCACGGTCATGTACAGCGACGGTATACCGCGAAAAACCATGCAGGTGTATTGCGCCGCCGACAGCACCGCGCCCCTGCATACTGTGGTGGAAGGTATGGGCAACCTGGAGGAGTTTTTCTTCAGCGAAATACAATGCATTAATCCGCTCGACGGCCCCACCGACCTGCTGGAATGTTTCAAGGTAAACGGCGAAACGCTGTACCTGAAGCCCGGCGCTTCCTGCGAGCTATCTGCAACCGAAGGGCCGGAGCAACTGCCCCGTGCGGCCGTGTTCCCCAATCCCGCCGATGAGCTGCTCAACATTACACTGCCTCAGCGCCATGCCGCAGCGGCGTATCGGGTGCTGATTTACCACGCTTCCGGGCAGCTGGCCCTCGATCAAACCCTTATGCCTGTTGCCGATGCCCTGCAAGTGCCTGTTTCAGCCCTTTCGCCGGGGGCTTACTACGGGCAGTTGCGCTGTGCTGATGGCCTCAGCTGGGTGTTTACGTTTGTAAGGGGGCGGTGATTATTCAAAGAGCTTGTCGAGGTGCTGAACTTGATTTCTACCAATAATTCCGGCGTGCCACGTTTTTGTTTGCCCCAAGGTGATACTTCAGTAATAAAATCGGAGACCAATAGCTCCTCAATAGTACGCTGATACGTGCCGCTTGCCTGCTTCAGGCCAATTGCCTCCTGTATCTCGCTATGGCTTAATCCGTAGTTTTTTTCAGCCAATGCGCCTACAATTTGCTGATGTATGGCCGCATTTTTAAATAATGCCTGAAACAGGTTGTTGTATTCGTGGTACAAAATGCCGGTTGGCGCAAAACACAAACGCTCAATGGCCGCCGCAAAGCTTTCTCCCCGCCGGATTTGCTCTAAATAAAATGGAATACCGCCCAAGCTCATGATAATCATAGCTATAATTGGTAATAAGTATTAAAAATAAGGACTTATTACCAATTATAATCCTATACCTGGAAATAAGTGTCATTTTCGGATAGATATTTCCAGGTATAGCCTCCATTCCCGCCCCTTACCGATGCCGGATAATCACTTTGCCACTGCCCAAAACCGCGCCGCCCGGCGCCGCCACACGCCAGAAGTATATACCGGCAGGTAAATCCGCTACCGGGATAATGGCCTCCTGATCTGTCCAGGCTAAGGGCACGTGCAGCGCTTTTTGCCCCAGCGCATTGTACAATTCCACAAAACTCAGGGGCGGTGGCTGTATGCTGTAAAAAACAAGCCGCTGATCGGCCGGATTGGGGTACAGTACAAAGGCCGTGGAATCCGGGCCAGGCCCCATGCCATCCACCTGCTTGATGGTGATTTCCCGACAAAGGGTGTCGGCGCCATTGGCGCTTTGTACCACCAGGCAAACCTCATAAGTGCCTGCCTCCCGGTAGGTATGCACCGGGTTGGTTTGATTGGAAGACTGCCCGTCGCCAAAAGTCCAGTACCAGGCAGTGGGTTCATAGTACGACAAATCCCTGAACCACACCGTACCCGAGCCGGGCATGGTGTCGGGTTCGCTGCGCCAGTAGGCTACTGTTGGCGGGCGCACACCCAGGGTGTCGCAGGGGCTGCCCCGCTCCTGATACAGGCGGTAATTGGGCATATTGGGCAGGTAAAAGGCATAACGCGAGCTGATACGGGTATCGTGCTGCCTGAAATCGCAGCGTGTGCCCGGCCCGTCGGGGTTGTGGATGGTGTGCAGGTAAACGACGCTGTTCGGGCATGAAAGGTATATCTTGCCGTCCGGAGCTGGCAGCATACTGAAAAAGGCAGTTGGCAAATTCAGGTTGTCCCGAAACCCGTCGTATTGGCCAACCAATTGTATACTGGCGGCAACATCCGGCGCATGGGTATCGAACTGATAAAGCCTGTCCAGGTTGTTACTGATGTAAAGGTAGCGCGAGCCGGGTGCAAAGGCTGGCCAGGCCGCGTAGGTCTGGGTATCAGGCAGGGTAATGACCCGCAGGTTGGAAAACTCGCCGCTGCAGCGGTCAAAATCCCAGAGCTGAAAAGCAGCTGGTTTTTTTTCTCCCATCCGGAGGAAACGGCTGCCGTCGGGTGAAAAGGTGATGGCCTTGCCCTTTGAATCCGGACCCAGCCACGCGCCGCCCATATCCCGGATGTATGGCCCGTGAATACCTTGCGGGTCGAGCCGGAACAGATAAAACATATTCCTTTGCAGTACCGGGGCCACAATCCACCAGTCGCGGCCATTAGCATGTTTTACAGCCGTAAAGGTGAGCGATAGCGTATCTTGTACCAGAAGCCGGTTCTTCTGAAAGGCTTCGCCCTGACCGCCCTGCAAGCGCATATCCACAAGGGTTGCATGCAGGTTCATCAAGGGATAATTGAGTTCGCGGCCTCCGTGGAAAAGCATGTAGCGGGTTGGCTCATCGGGAAAGGGCAGGGCCAGCAAACCCTGATAGAGTAAATAGGCACTCCATGGATCAAGGCAAGAAGCATCGTAATAGATCCCGGGACTTAACCCTGCTCCGTTAAATACTTCTTCGTGCTGCCCGTTGATGATTTTACAGCCATTGGAGTAAATCTGCAAATTGCCATCCTCATCGCTCACTGACGTACCGCTGTCCATGGTGACAGGTATATCGTAATGATAAGATTCTAATTTCCCGTTGTGAAAAGTAATATAACTTCCTCCAAATGTGCTATTCGGTACATAAGGGCGATATCCTAATATCCAAGTGAAATCATGCTTGTCCTGCGAAAAGAGTGCAGGAATATGGAGTATGTATAGAAAAAAGAGGAGGGGGAGGGATTTCATTGGAAAAGGTGATTTACAAGGTTCCTTAAAGTACAAAGATAAAAATATTTTAATCGCTTTTGAGGGGATAGTCCAGATACCGGCAAACAAAAAAAGCCGCCCCGCAAGCAAAATGTGCTCACGGGGCGGCTGTATGTTACGACGGAAATAAACCGCCGCGTCTGCTCAAAACTATTTACCGCCTTTAGCAGCTTTGATAACTGCTTCCGATACGTTGTTCGGCGCCGGCGCGTAGTGGCTGAATTCCATGGTCGAGGAGGCGCGACCGGAAGTCAGGGTACGGAGCTGGGTTACATAACCGAACATTTCGGCGAGGGGCACTTCAGCCTGGATGGCTACAGCGCCGCCCATGCGGGTTTCCTGGCCTTTCGGCAAACCGCGACGACGGTTCAAGTCGCCGATAACGGAACCGACATACTCTTCGGGCGTGATCACTTCGAGTTTCATGATCGGCTCCATGATTTGCGGTCCGCATTTCGGAGCAGCTTCACGGAAACCGTCTTTCGCACAAAGTTCGAAGGCGATCGGCTTGGAGTCAACGGCGTGCATACCACCATCCGTTACGCGTACTTTCATCGAGTCGATGTTGTAACCGGCAAGGATGCCGTTTTTCATCATCTGCGTGAAACCGTCGGTAACCGGTTTGATGTAGTTTTTGTCGATAGCACCACCCACGATAGCCCACTCGAACTGGAGCTTTTTCTTGCCGGATTTGAAGTCGTCGCTGTTGAGGAACTCTTCGTCGGCAGGGCCGAGGGTGAATTCCATATCGGCGAACAGACCCGAACCACCGGTTTGTTTTTTCAAACGCTCGCGGTGTTGAACCGTTTTGGTGAGTGCCTCTTTATAGTTAACCTGGGGTGCACCCTGGTTACATTCTACTTTGAATTCGCGGCGCAAACGATCAACGATGATTTCAAGGTGCAACTCACCCATACCGGAAATTACGGTCTGGTTGGTTTCTTCGTTGTACGTTACGCGGAACGTGGGATCTTCTTCGGCCAGTTTAGCCAGCGACATACCCAATTTGTCGAGGTCTTTCTGTGTTTTCGGCTCGATTGCCAAACCGATTACCGGCTCAGGGAACACCATGGATTCCAGGATGATCGGGTTGCCGGTGTCGCACAGCGTGTCGCCGGTGCGGATATCTTTGAAACCTACGGCTGCACAGATATCACCTGCTTCTACGCGGTCGATCGGGTGCTGCTTGTTGGCGTGCATCTGGTACAGACGGCTGATACGCTCTTTATCACCGGTGCGGGTGTTGAGGACGTAAGAACCGGCATCTAAGAAACCGGAATAGCAGCGGATGAAGCACAGACGGCCTACGAAGGGGTCGGTAGCGATTTTGAACGCCAGGGCGCAGAACGGATCGTCTACGGTTGGTTTGCGGGTAATTTCCGCCTCGGTGTCGGGGTGTGTACCTTTAACGGCGTCCACATCAACGGGGGAGGGGAGGAAGTAGCAAACGGCGTCGAGACAAGCTTGTACACCTTTATTTTTGAAGGCCGAGCCGCACATTACCGGCGTCATTTTCATGTCGCAAACGGCAGCACGGATAGCGGCGCGCATTTCTTCCACGGTGATGCTGTCCGGATCGTCGAAGAATTTCTCCATGAGGTTGTCGTCGTAAGCGGCAACTTCCTCAACGAGTTTCTGGCGGTATTCCTGAACGGTTTCTTTAAGATCGTCGGGGATGGGCACCACGTTGAAGGTCATACCCTGGTCGTGTTCGTTCCAGATAATGGCCTGATTGGTTACGAGGTCAACAACGCCTTTGAAGTTGTGTTCGGCGCCGATGGGCACCTGAAGCGGAATCGCGTTGGAGCCGAGTTTTGCCTTCATGTCGTTAACAACCATGAAGAAGTCGGAGCCGGCGCGGTCCATTTTATTAACGAAAGCGATACGGGGAACGCGGTAGTTATCAGCGAGGCGCCAGTTGGTTTCAGACTGCGGTTCTACGCCGTCAACGGCGGAGAAGAGGAACACGAGGCCGTCGAGTACACGCAGCGAGCGGTTAACTTCCACGGTAAAGTCTACGTGACCAGGTGTGTCGATGATGTTGAAGTCGTAGTGTGTGCCTTCAACTTGCCATTGACATTTGGTAGCAGCGGAGGTGATGGTGATACCACGCTCTTGCTCCTGCTCCATCCAGTCCATGGTAGCAGCGCCTTCGTGTACTTCACCGATTTTGTGGTTCACACCGGTGTAGTAAAGAATACGTTCTGTAGTGGTGGTTTTACCGGCGTCGATGTGCGCGGCAATACCAATATTGCGGGTGAACCGTAAATCCCTTGCCATGACGAATAATTCAGTTATGGTTGAATGATAAAAGTTGTAGTGAAGTGTTTTGGGGCTTGTGGGCTGATTTTGAGGAAGGAATCTTGGCGTAAGTTCGCTTTTTCAAAACAGCTTGTGGCTTTTGGTGCTTTTCGGGAAATAAATGAATGTTTCCTGAAAAGTTACCGCTTAAAAAACCGATACCGCCGAAGATTACGAGGCAATGCGCAAAATGTGCAAGGCTGTATAATCTGCGACGGTAAAGGTCAGGATCGGACGCGCGGGGCGTCTTAGGCACGGAAGTGCGCGAAAGCGCGGTTGGCTTCCGCCATCTTGTGCGTGTCTTCGCGTTTTTTTACGGCAGCGCCTTCGCCTTTGCTGGCGGCGATAATTTCGGCGGCGAGTTTTTCGGCCATGCCTTTACCGCTACGGGCGCGTGCATATTTGACCATCCACTTGATACCAATAGAGATTTTCCGGTTTGCCGGCAATTCTGTTGGGATCTGGAAGGTGGCGCCACCGATACGACGGCTGCGGACCTCCACTTGTGGCATCACGTTGTTCAACGCTTTTTTCCAGACCTGCAACTCGTCCTCGTTGGTGCGGCTTTTCACGATGTCCAATGCATCGTAGAAAAGACCATAAGCCACGCTCTTCTTGCCGTCCCACATCAGGTTATTGACAAAACGGGTAACCATTGTGTCGGAATAACGCGGGTCGGGCGACAATACTCGAGGTTTCGGTTTGTGCTTACGCATTTTCTAAAAATGATGAATGATGAAAGATGAATGATGAACAAGTTGCCTGCAAAAGCAGAGCAGCCGAAATCATTATTTTTTCGGGCGTTTCGTGCCGTAGCGCGAGCGGCTCTTTTTGCGGTTGTTCACACCAGCCGTGTCAAGTGCACCACGTACGATGGTGTAACGTACACCCGGAAGGTCTTTTACACGACCACCGCGCACCAGCACGATGGAGTGCTCCTGAAGGTTGTGGCCTTCACCCGGGATGTAAGCAATCACCTCAATGCTGTTTGTGAGGCGTACCTTGGCAACTTTGCGAAGCGCAGAGTTCGGCTTCTTTGGCGTGGTAGTGTACACACGCGTGCAGACACCACGGCGTTGCGGGCAAGCATCCAAAGCGCGGCTCTTGCTTGCGTACTCCACTTTCTCGCGGCTCTTGCGCACCAATTGATTAATGGTAGGCATAAGTTTTCTTATCCAAATGTTTGTAACTTGTTCAAAATCAATGAAAAACGCAGTGTTTTAAGCTACCTTTTTCAAAAACGAACGCAAAGATACGCTTATCCCCTTCAATTATCCAAGAAAAGCCTGAAAAATGTTCAAAATCACATACTACTTTTGCAGTGAACAGTTATCAGTGAGCAGTTATCAGGGGGGGCATGCTGAGGTCACCGGCCCGGCCACCAAACCGGTAATGAACCATTAGAGCGTGTCGCCTGGCAATTTAGTTTGAGAAGCAGAATGTGATGTCTGTCCGGATGATAAACTCCGAAGCTCAATTTCCCGCAGATTTCGCAGATTTGCTCGCAGATCGCGCAGAACTTTTACGCTTGCCTACGCAGATAACATAAAAAATCAGCGTGATCTGCGCGTCAATCTGCGAATTCTGCGGGAAAATTACCTTAAGTGATACGCTCAAGTGGTTCATTACCGGTTTGGTGGCCAGGCCCGGCCGGTGGCCTCAGCATGACACTCCCTGTTAACTATTGACTGCTCACTGATGACTGATAACTGTTGACTGATAACTGCTCACTGATGACTGATAACTGAACATGACGTACCAGCAAACACTCGACTACCTGTACCAGCAGCTCCCGATGTACCAGCGCATCGGCGCGCCGGCATTTAAAAAAGACCTGAGCAACACAATTGCCCTGTGTGCGCAGCTCGGCAACCCGCAGGAAAAATTTCGCAGTGTACACGTGGCCGGCACCAACGGCAAAGGCTCCGTCAGTCATATGCTGGCAGCCGTTTGTCAGGCCGCCGGACTAAAAACCGGCCTCTACGTCAGTCCGCACTACAAGGATTTTCGTGAACGCATCCGCGTCAACGGGCAGTATATTCCAAGGCAGCGGGTGGTGCAGTTTGTAGCCCGGCACCGCGAAATGCTGGAAAATATACAACCTTCGTTTTTTGAAATGACCGTAGCGCTGGCCTTCGATCATTTCGCCCGCGAAAAAGTAGACATCGCCATCGTGGAAGTAGGCCTCGGTGGCCGACTCGACAGCACCAACGTCATTAGCCCCCTGCTCAGCGTCATTACCAATATCAGTTACGACCACATGAACCTGCTGGGCGACACCCTGCCGCAAATCGCCGCAGAAAAAGCCGGCATCATCAAACCCGGCATCCCGGTAGTCGTAGGAGAAACACATCCCGAATCAGCCCCCGTTTTTATCCAAAAAGCTGCCGAAACCAAATCTGAAATTCATTTCGCCGACCAGGAACTCCACGCTATATATATAGGTGTACACGAAAACGGCAATTCGATTTATCGGATTAGCCCCCCCCATTCCGCACTCCGCAACCCACCCCGGCCCTCCCTGCGAGGGATGGAGATTCCGCATTCCGAATTAGCAGTGGATGCCGGGGGGCCTTATCAGGAACGCAATGTCACAACGGCCTATCGCGCGGCCTTGTACCTTCAGCAGCTTTTGCCGGAGATCAGCGATGCCGCCATTGAAGCGGGTTTTTCCGATCTGCGGCGGCGGGTAAAGTTTATGGGGCGCTGGCAATGGATCGGGCGGCAACCGGATATTTTGTGCGACAGCGCACACAATGAAGCCGGCTTGCGGGCGGCATTTGAGGCTATTCTGGCCTTGTGCGAAGGGGGGCAAAGACGCCTGCACATGGTTTGCGGATTTGTCAACGATAAAGACCTGGATAAAGCATTGGCACTTTTTCCTACCTTCGCCCGCTACTATTTTGCCAAAGCCAACATTCCACGCGGATTACCTGCCGATGAATTGCGCGAAAAAGCGGCACAGTGGCGTTTATATGGACGTCACTACCAATCGGTACCCAGAGCGTTGGCTGCCGCCAAACGATCTGCCGACAAGAACGACCTGATTGTTGTGATTGGCAGTATATTTGTAGTGGCTGAAGTATTGTAAGCCCCTCCGTACAACTAAAACACAAAAACTCGAAAACACTTAATCCATGCTGCGCCACATTTGCTTCTGCTGCGCCCTGATGAGCGCCTTACTTTTCAGCTCCGAAACGCAAGCCCAGGACTTCCGCGTTCAGGTTGCGGCCTACCCCGACTCCATGCCTTCCGCCTATTTCCGCGACCGGCAGGTGAAAGACATCATCGTCAGCCGCGACCAACTCGGCATTTACCGCTATTTTGCCTCCAAAACCTTCAATACGCGGGAAGAAGCCGAAGTGCTGCTCCGCGAACTGGCTGCCAAGGGCTTCCCGAACAGCACCATTATCGACCTTGCCGAACAGCGCCTGCTCTGCGGTACGGATTGCCCTTACTTCCGCCCGGGACGTATGTTCGTTAAAGAAGAAGGTGAAAAAGCTGTTTTCTTCGATTTCGGTCGCTACAGCCTCAACCCGGAAGGCAAAACAACGCTCGATGAAGTGGCCCAAACCCTAAGGGCCAATCCCAAATACACGCTCCAGATTTTTGGCCACACCGATGCCATCGGCAGCGCTGAAGCCAATGTAAAACTTGCGACCAATCGCGCACGCGCCGTACGCAACTACCTGGTAGAAAAGGGCATACGCGCCGACCGGATGTTTGTCAAGGTGTTTGGAGAATCCCGTCCGGTTGCAGATAATGTAGATCGCAGCAGCAGCGACGAAGGTGTTGATCTGCCCGAAAACCGGAAAATGAATCGCCGTGTCGCCTTGTTGTTTCTCGATGAAAGCGGGAAAATTGTAGGCAAGACAAATGCTTCGAAATAAGGTCAATGGCGGAAACTTTTACCATCAAGCTGCCCGCTTTTGAGGGGCCATTCGACCTCTTGCTGTTCTTTATTGAACGCGATGAGCTGGATATTTACAATATTCCGATCGCCCGGATTACGGATGATTTTTTGGGCTACCTGCATCAGGCTGAAGCCATGAATATCGATCTGGCATCGGAGTTTATTGTCGTGGCGGCTACGCTGATGCGGATCAAAGCCAAATTATTGCTGCCCCGCAAGCAGGTCGACGAAGAAGGCAATGAAATTGACCCGCGCCGCGAATTAGTCGATCGCCTGCTGGAATACAAACGCTACAAAAGTGTGCTGGAAGACCTGCGCCGCCTCGAAGAAGTGCGCGCGTTTATGTCGCCACGCGGGTTCGCCTCCCAGGAGTTGCGCAAACTCGCTGATCAGGCCATGGCGGATGCAGAAATGGAGAGTATTTCTCTATACAAACTCCTGCGGGTCTTTGAACGCCTGATTGCCCGGCTCGACGAGGACAATGCCAAAAAACGCATCCACACGGTTTATAATTATAACTATACCATTCAGCAGCAGCGCGCTTACCTGAAGGCGCAAATTAAACCAGGAGAAAAAACCAATTTTGAAACCCTTTTCCAGGGGCTTGAAAACCGAATTCACGCCATCGTTACCTTTCTGGCCCTGCTCGAACTCCTGAACGAACAAGCCCTCACCCTGATTCAGGGAGAGGGCACGAATAATTTCTGGCTAAGCGTTGATAACGATGAATGATGAATGATGAATGATGAATTGATTTTGGATTTTTGATGTTTAATGCTTGATTTTTTTAATACTTGAAAATTAATCCAAAATCAAGCATCTAAAATTCATTCATCATTCATCATTCATAGTTCATCATTCATAGTTCATAGTTATTCTACTGTCCTTTCGCGAAAACGACGTTAAATACGGAGCTTTTTTCCCCACTGCTGTCTAATCCGTAGCAGCGGCCCTCTTCGATGTAGAGGGTTTTGAGCGTGCCCCGACGCATATTTTCCTCATGATACAGGTCAATACAGATGAGTTGTCCGCCGTAGTAAGCGGTCAGGTCATCATGCAGGGCATGCCCAACCACCATACGTTTGGCATCGAGGGCGGTTAGGGTTGTGGAGATAGTTTCTGAATCCGACTGGTTTTTGGCGGCTTTGCGATACCAAAAGATACCGATCTGATAATCAAACACTTTTTGAGCGCGGGGGTGATTGATTTCCGCCATGGGGAAACCGTAAAACTCGCGTGCAAGGGCATTAATTTCGTCTATTTTGTATTTGCCCTGGGTTAGTTCGGGACTGATGCCACCATGACAAAAGACATAAGTGCCGATTTTTTCCACTGCATTTTTTGTGCGCAACCAGCGGCCCAGTTCGGAGTTTTTGTCGTACAAGCGGTACAGCGGCTCGCCGATGAGTTCGGCATTTTCAAAATACTTGCGGCGTACATAATCGTGCTGGCCGGCCAGGTTCATAATTTCATGGTTGCCCATGATGAAGTGTACCTTGCCACCGGCAGCTTCGGCCTCGGCTTCCAATTTATAGAGCAGCCACAGGCATTCGGTAACCTGGGTGCCGCGATCGAAAAAATCGCCAACAAGCACCACGTGCCCTTTACCGAAATTCCAGTTAAACTTTTTGTCAATGGCATTTGCACCCTGGAGCAGCCCTTTCAAAGCCGCGAAATTGCCTTCAATATCAGAAATGACCAGCATACGCTCAGGCAACTCGTATACATCCGGCTGCGATTTTGGGAAATCATGCAAGGGGAAATAAAAGGTATCGCGTGTTTCCGACACGATGCTGCGCAGCTGAAGGTCCGCTTTTTTGCGGTAGCTGCGGGCACTGACTAACGCCTGAGAGTCGCGGCGAACAACAGATTTGACCACGATTTCCGGACCGCGATACAACACATAAGGACCATCGGTGTCGGCACGGGAGTAATCGGTCGGCGGCGGATCTCCGGCAAATAACAGTGCCGGGAGCAGGGACAATATGACGAGAATGTTGGACTTCAAAATGCAAAAGTAGGATTGATGAACGTAGCATGATGAGGCTTTACGGCTATTCACCATGTGTGCGTGCAGCAGCCACTGTATACGGGACTGAACAGGTTTTTTAACGCAAGGTTTATGGGGCGTCACAGTACAAAGGTAGGGTTAAATGTGCTAAGTGCTTGAAAATCCTTATGTTAATTGAAATTTTGTTTGTTTTTTGGGTGAATACCCTGATCTGCTTTGGCATAGCTATGGCATCAGGATGCTTGGCAGAATTATATTCGGAAATGAAAAGGGCGTTTTTTGTCGAATAATAATTTGTTAACCGGCATCAACGCACAAATGAAATCTCTACAGTGACGCTGTTTTTTACTCCCGGAATCCAGGCCCAGTTTTGAATAATGGTTTTGGCCTGATCGTCAAGTCCGTATCCGAGCCGGCGCAGAAACACGAAATTCTGTGGTTCGCCTTCAGGGCTTACGCTGAACTGCACGCGCACGCTGCCGCTTACGTTTTGTGCGCGGGCTTGCGGGGTGAGGCGGGCGGCGCCCCGGGCAAACTGGTTGAAAGCATCCCAGCCGTTGACGGGTTCGCTTTCTGCGGGTTTATCGGCTTTGCGGGCCTCCCGACGCAGGGAGTCCATATTGGATTTAGTATCGGTTTCGGCCCAGTCTTTACTCTGGGCTGCAGGACTTTCTCGTTTGGCTTTGGCTTTGCCGAGGTTTGAAGTGGCGGGTTTGGCGGCGGGCAGTGGCGCTGTACTGCGCGTAACCGGCGCCGGTGGTGGCGCAGCAACAACTTTGTCCTCACTTGACTCAGTACGTGGGGCCGGGGCTTCGGCGAGTACTTCATCGGCCAGCTCACCGCCGGCCGCGATGGCTTCAACGGGCGTTGGCGCCTGGTCGGACATAGGTGCGCCCGGCGCTGCGGCATTGCTCGCTATGGCGTCCGGCTGTTGGATAGCGGCGGGCGCCGCTTGTTGGGGGCTTGTGCCGCTGTATTTTGCGGTACTCGGGGCAGCAGTTGTTTCGGTGGCGCTTGACGGCATTGCGGAGGCGCTGTCGGGCTGCGCGGGTTTGTCCGAAGCGGCAGCTAAGGGCGCCTGCTGTTGTTCAATTAAGCCTTTGTCCTGCCACAGGCGGGGCAAAGCAATTCCCAGTACGAGCAGGGCAGCGGCGGCGGCGTAAAACCACCAGCGACGTGCACCGACCTGTTTTTCGGGTTGCTGGTTCAGGCGACGGCGGAGGGCATCCAGCTGCGTCTCATAGTCGGTTTCGGGCAAGACATTAAAGCCCTCCCAGGCTTCTGCCCGGAACGGATCGGAAGCCGCCAGCTGCCGGATTTCCAGCAGGTCGGTACGCGTGAAATCGCCGGATATCCATTTATCCAGTAATTCCAAAAAACGCAGATCATCGTTGCGCAGGGGCATCACAGTGGGTTATCGAGTTGAACGCCGGCTTTTTCTAAGCAGATTTTGAGGTTTCGGCGGCCATTTTGGATAAATGAGCGCACTTTTCCTACTTCTTCCTGCATCAGGTCGGCAATTTCTTTATAGGATTTGTCGTCGTAATAGAACCATTGCACGCTTTGGCGTTGCGCGTCCGGCAGTTCACCCATACATTTTTCGAGGGGTTTACTGTGGTCGGGCGGCAACTCGGCGTCGGGGCTTTCGGCACTGGCGTCGTCGTAGCGCTGCATGTCTTCCGGTGCATACAGGTCGGTTGGGCGTCGTTGTTGTTTGCGGAGTTCCATGAGGCAGTAGTTGCGGGCCACCACAAAAAGCCATCCCCGAAAGGATTCTACTTGTTGTTGGGGCAATTTGCGCACCAATTCCTCATAAATACTCATCACGGCATCTTCGGCCTTTCCGCTGTCTTGCAACCATTTCAAACAAACGCCATACACCATCGGCATATAACGGCCGTAAAGGACGCCCAATGCGCCTGCATCGTCGGAACGCAGGAAGCGTTCCAGGAGCAGTTCATCGGAAACGGCGCTGTCGCTGTTTATGTTGAGGCGTTTGAACAAAGCTGACGAACGTAAGATGCTTGAAAGCTCAAAAGTACACACAAAAGGAAAAACTTTTGGACCATTGTCCCTGCTTTAGGAATCTTTTCCTAATATTTAGAAAGCCTTTTCTAATTCTTTTTCCTGTTCTACCTTTGTTTATCCCAAATGCGATTAAATATTTACTGTTAAAAAGTCATCCAAATCCTGGTTTATTATGGCCTTTGCAAAATCCAATCGCTTGCCTGTCGGCGCAATTCAATGCGATAATACGACACTCAGCCTGCTCAAAGCCAACGACTTTATGGCCAGAAGCATCCGCGACCGGATGCAGGCACAGGGCACTTTGCTCATTAATATTACCTCTTCGGCCGGAAGCGGTAAAACCACGCTCATGCAGGAAACGGCCCGCCGCCTGAAAGACCAGATTAAAATGGCCGTTTTGGTGGGCGATCTGGAAACCGAACGCGATGCCGTGCGCATCCGCGAGGCCGGTGTGCCGTCTATGCAAATCGTGACCAATGGCGTTTGCCACCTCGAAGCGCAAATGATTCAACAGGCTTTTGATCATTTTGAAGTAGACGGACTTGACCTGCTGTTTATTGAAAATGTGGGCAATCTCGTTTGTCCGGCCGCTTTTGACCTCGGCGAAGACTACCGCGTGACGCTGCTGGCTTCAACAGAAGGCGACGACAAGCCCAAAAAATACCCGCGCATGTTCCTCACCAGCGAGCTGATGCTGATTTCCAAATCAGATCTTTTGCCCTACATTCCTTTTAAGGTGGAAAATGCCATTGAAGATGCCCGCGCCGTCAATCCGGAAATAGAAACCATCACGGTGTCGTCTACTACCGGAGAAGGTATGGAGGCCTGGTGTAATTGGCTGCTGGCGCGCATCGCAGCCAAAAAAGCAGCAAGCCTCGAATCTGTTTCGGCCTAAACGCCCGGCAACATGAGCAATTTTCACCTGCATTTACTCGGTCGTGTACAAGGCGTGGGCTTTCGTCCGCAGGTCTGGCGTCTGGCCCGGGAAATGGGCCTGAAAGGCTGGGTGAATAATGCTGCCGACGGCGTGCATGTGGAATTGCACTGCAATGAAGCCGATGCCAGGGCATTTTTGCAGACCCTGCTGGATGCGCCGCCGCCATTGGCCAAAATTACGGCACACTACTTTTCGGAAGTTCCGGATAAAGTTTATCCCGACTTTTCCATCCTCCACAGCGAGACCGGCGCAGTGCCACAACTGCTCCTGGCGCCCGACTTTGCCCTTTGCCCCGATTGCCGGCAGGAAATGAAAACGCCCGGCAACCGCCGCTACAAATATCCTTTTATTACCTGTACATACTGCGGACCGCGTTACGCCATTGCCAATACGCTGCCCTACGATCGCGAAACGACGACCATGCAGCCCTTCGCCATGTGTCCCGATTGTCAGGCAGAATATGATAATCCGGCCGACCGGCGCTACTACTCCCAGACCAACTCCTGCCCGGCCTGCGGTATTGCCCTAAGCCTGAGCGACAAGCAGGGCAATGCACTGGCAACGACACAAGCCGCAATCCTGGATTTGTGTCAGGAGGCTTTGAAGGCTGGAAAAATTATTGCCGTAAAAGGCATTGGTGGCTATTTGCTGCTTTGCGATGCCTGTAATGCGGAGGCGGTGCAATTGCTGCGGACCAGAAAACATCGCCCGCACAAACCTTTTGCAATTTTGTACCCCGATTTGCAACAAGCAGCGGCCGATGTAACGATTTCTCCGGAAGCACGTGCTGCGCTGGAAGGGCCGGTTGCTTCAATTGTTTTATTGCCCGTAAAATCCAATCCGCAAAGCGGTATCGCCATGGAGGCTGTAGCGCCCGGCCTGGGGCATTTGGGGGTGCTCTTGCCGTATGCGCCATTGCTGGAACTTTTGTCTGAAAACTTTGGCAAGCCATTGGTGGCCACGAGCGCCAATTTCAGCGGCAGCCCCATTGTTCGGGATGAACAGGCTGCGTTGGCTTTGCTTGGCGATATTGCGGACTTGTTTTTGCTCCATAATCGCGTTATTGCTCAGGCACAAGACGACAGCGTACTGCGTTTCAGCGCCCGATATGCCCTGCCGGTTTGGCTGCGTCGGGCAAGGGGGCTTGCACCTTCGCTCGAATTGCCCCTGCATGTCCAAAGCGAGGAAATACTGCTCTGCACCGGCGCCGATATGAAAGGAGCCTTTACCTGGTCGCAAAACGGCTGCCTGTATGTAAGTCCGTATCTGGGCGACCTGAGCAATTACGAGGTGGGGGAGCGGTTTCAGCAAACCCTTCAGCATTTTGAGCAGTTGCTTGGCAAGCAGCCAACACGGGTGGTCGCGGATGCGCATCCGGGCTATTTTTCCACGGCCATTGCCAGCGCAGTTGCGGAAAAAAATCACGCAGCAATAAAACATTACTGGCATCACGAGGCGCATTTTGCCGCTGTTTTAGCCGAGAACAAACTCTGGGAGGCGCCGTTTCCGGTGCTTGGCTTTGTCTGGGATGGTACCGGGCTTGCTCCGGGCAACAAAGCGCGCGGCGGCGAATGTTTTTTAAGAAAAAACGGGAACACCCAATATTTGCCCGGATGGTCGGCATTTACCTTGCTGGCCGGCGATCAGATGGCGCAGCAGCCCCGGCTGTCGGCCTTGGCTTTGTCCTGGAGTATTCCGGAAAATGCCGCCGCATTAAAGGCGCATTTTAGTGAAACAGAATGGAAGTTTTATCAAAATGCCCTGCAACACAAAGACCGGGCAGATACCAATAGCGTGGGCCGTCTTTTTGATGCCGTAGCTTGTATACTCGGCTTGGGCGCGCGCAATTCCTTTGAAGGTCAATCGGCCATGTATCTCGAACATTTGGCTTCAAAGGGGCAAATTTTACCCGAAAATGACTACGCAAACGGGGTGTTCGACCCTGTGCACAATACCTTTGACAGTAGCCGGATTATCGCAAAAATCTGGACAGCTTTAAGAGCCGGGCGCAAACCGGAAGATATTGCCCTGCAATTTCACGATGCGCTCGCGCTTGTGGTGAAAGCGGCCGCCGAATTTTATGGCGTTCAAGACCTGGCCTTCAGCGGCGGGGTATTCCAGAATACCTTGCTTTGCGATTGCCTGATTGATCGGCTCTCGGATACCTGCCGCCTGTATTTTCACCAGCATTTGTCGCCCAACGACGAGTGTATTTCGGTTGGCCAATGGGTACTGTCGCAAACAACATTATTAAATTGAAAAAGCGAAAAACATGTGCCTTGCAATTCCTGGTCTGATTAAAACCATTGAACACCGTTATGACGGATTGGTGCGCATGGCCAAAGTGCAATTTGGCGGCATCACCAAAGAAGCCAGCCTTGAAATGGTGCCCGGCGCCCAAGAAGGCGACTATGTACTGGTGCACGTTGGCGTGGCCATCAGCATTGTAAATGAAGAAGAAGCGCAAAAAACATTCGAGTATTTGTCCCAAATCGGAGAAATTGACGAGTTAATTGAACACACCCAAGTCTGATCTTATGAAGTTTATGACAGAATTCCGCGACGCCGATGTGGTGGCGCAATACATGGAAGAAATTCGCCGCACGGTAACGCGCCCCTGGACGATCATGGAGGTTTGCGGCGGACAAACGCACAGCCTTGTCAAAAACGGCATCCTGCAATTGCTGCCTGAACAGGTGCGCATGGTGCACGGCCCGGGCTGCCCGGTTTGTGTGACGCCCCTCAACCTTATTGACAAGGCGGTGCATCTGGCGCTCGACAAGGGTGTAATCTTGTGCTCTTACGGCGATATGTTGCGCGTGCCGGGTTCCAAAATGAGTTTGCTGGAAGCCAAGGCGGCAGGCGCCGACGTGCGCATTTTATATTCCCCTTTAGAGGCGGTTAAAATTGCCGCCGAAACACCCGGGCGCGAGGTGGTCTTTTTTGCCGTCGGTTTTGAAACTACCGCGCCGGCCAACGCGCTTTCCGTGTTGCATGCCCAACGATTAGGCGTAAAAAACTATTCCATCCTCACCTCGCATGTGTTGGTGCCGCCCGCCATGGAGGCGGTCATGAATGATGAGGAGGCGCAGATTCAGGCATTTCTTGCAGCGGGCCACGTGTGTACCATTATGGGCATTTCCGAGTATGGCCCGTTGGTGGAGCGTTATAAAATTCCGATTGTGGTAACCGGTTTTGAGCCGGTGGATTTAGTGCAGGGTATTTTAATGACCGTGCGGCAATTAGAGCGCGGCGAACACAAATTAGAAAACCAGTACAGCCGGGTGGTGCGCGCCGAGGGCAATCCTGAAGCGATTAAGGTGATTCGGGAAGTGTTTGAGGAGAGCGACCGCGAATGGCGTGGCATTGGGAATATTCCGCACAGCGGCTACGAGGTGCGGGAAGAGTTGGCCGCTTATGATGCTGATAAAAAATTTGCCGTCAACATCGAAAAAGTACCCGAAAGCCCGGAATGTATTGCCGGTTTGGTGCTGAAAGGCATCAAAAAGCCGCATGAATGCCCTGCTTTTGGCAAAAAATGTACCCCGCAGTTTCCCCTTGGCGCGCCCATGGTTTCTTCTGAGGGCGCCTGCGCGGCGTATTATCATTTCTCGCAATTGCTTGAAAATGTTCAGCCATGAAAAACCTGCACACCTTTCTTTTTATAATCTTACCGCTGCTGGCCTGGGGCCAGCGCGCTGCCGTCGGCGGTAAAATTGCAGATGCAGAAACGGGGCAATACCTGGCGGGCGTCAGCGTGACCTTAGATGGTCAGACCGGCATTTCCACCGAAAACGGTTCTTTTTACTTTGCCGGACTGAGCGCCGGAACCCATTTGCTGCGCGTCAGTATTCCGGGCTACACCACGCAGGAGCGCCAGCTTACACTGCGTGAAGGTGAAACCCTGCAAGCCGATTTTCAATTAGAAACAGGTAATGTCGCGCTTAATGAAATTACCGTTCAGGCGGCAGGCAGCCACCAGCGCGGGGTCTTGTCGCAAATAGATATTCGCCTGCGGCCCATCCTCAATTCACAGGAAATTCTGCGCATGGTGCCGGGCCTGTTTATGGGGCAACACGCCGGTGGCGGCAAAGCCGAACAGATTTTCCTGCGCGGTTTTGATATTGACCACGGCACCGATATACAACTGACGGTAGACGGCATGCCGGTCAATATGGTCAGTCACGCGCATGGCCAGGGATATGCCGACCTTCACTTTGTCATTCCCGAACTGGTGGAGCAGGTAAATTTTGAAAAAGGCCCTTACCGTGCCGATAAAGGTAATTTTGTGACAGCGGGCTGGGTGGATTTCCGTACCCGGGAAACCCTGGACCGCAGCTTTGCCAAGTTGGAGTTGGGCCAATACGGTACTGCGCGCAGCGTGCTGGGTTTGGATCTTTTGGGTAAAAAAAGCGGCGGCGCCCGTAATCAATCCGCCTATTTGGCCGGCGAGTACAGCTATTCCGACAGCTACTTCGATGCGCCGCAGTTTTTCAACCGCGCCAATGTGCAGGGCAAATACAATATTGACCTCACGCCCGCTACGCGCCTGAACCTGAGTGCTTCGCATTTCTGGTCGCGCTGGAATCATTCGGGGCAAATTCCCGACCGCGCCGTTGCCTCCGGCCTGATTGGCTTTTACGGGGCAATTGACCCTTCAGAAGGCGGCGAAACCTCCCGCAGCAATTTTAATGTACAACTGCTCACCCAAACCGGTGGTGGCGGCTTGCTGAAAAACCAGTTTTTTTACAGCAATTATAATTTTGAACTGTATTCCAATTTTACCTTTTTCTTAGAAGATAGCATCAATGGCGACCAGATCCGGCAAAAAGAGGGCCGAAACCTGTTGGGTTATACTGGCAGTTTTACGCAGCCCAACCGGATTGGCGGCTTGCGCGGCCGTTTTCAGGCCGGCGTGCAGTATCGCCAGGATTGGGTAAATGACGTGGAGCTTTCGCATACCCGCAACCGCAGCATTACGGAAAGCAATATCCAGCTCGGTGATGTGCGCGAGGCCAATGTGGCGACCTATTTGTCGGAAGAACTGGAATTATCTTCAAAAATCACCCTCGAATTGGGGCTGCGTTACGATCATTTTTTCAACCGTTACACCGATCGCCTGCAGGACAATCAGACGGCCAATGCACAGGCGGGTATTGTTTCTCCAAAATTGAATGTATCCTATACCAGCAGTAAATACCTGCAATGGTACCTGAATGCGGGTCGCGGTTTTCACTCCAACGACACGCGGGTGGCGGTGCCGCAGGATGGCCGCGATATTTTGCCGCCTGCTTATGGCAGCGACCTGGGGGCGGTTTGGAAACCTCTGCCCCGCCTGTATGTGAATACTGCGCTGTGGTACCTGTGGTTGGAGCAAGAGTTTGTGTACGTCGGTGATGCCGGGGTAGTGGAGCCGGGTGGTCGTACCCGTCGCTGGGGCGCCGACCTGAGTGTGCGCTACCAGCTTACCAAGCATCTTTTTGCGGATATTGACGTCAACTGGACCAATCCGCGTGCCATTGGCGAGCCTTCCGACGCCAATTTTTTGCCCCTGGCGCCGAGGTTTACAACGGTCGGCGGTTTGTCACTCTCTCCGATCAAAGGCTTCAGCGGCTCCCTGCGCTATCGCTACATGGCCGACCGGCTGGCAAATGAAGACAACTCCATTGTGGCAGAAGGCTATTTTGTGCCGGATTTGCAACTCAATTATCGCTTTAAAAGCTGGGAACTGGGCTTCAATGTGCAAAACCTGTTGAATACCCAATGGAAAGAAACCCAATTTGCTACCTTGAGCCGCCTGCAAAATGAACCCGAAGGGGTGGAGGAAATCCATTTTACCCCCGGCACCCCGATTTTTGCACGCATAGCTTTGACCAAATATTTTTGATGGACAAGATTAAAATGCAATTGCAATGCCCCATGCCGAAGCTCGACTTCGACATCATCACGCTCGGACACGGCAGCGGGGGGCTGCTCACCAATCGCCTGCTCGACAGCGGCGTATTTGATTTGCTGAAAAATGAGCTGCTCGACGAGCGGCACGACGGTGCGCGTTTTCCCGTCACGAACGGGCAAATGGCCTTTTCAACCGACAGCTATGTGATTTCGCCTATCTTTTTTCCGGGCGGGAATATTGGCGAATTAGCCGTAAACGGCACCGTCAACGACCTGGCCATGTGCGGTGCCCGGGCGCAATACCTCTCGCTGGGTTTTATCATTGAAGAAGGCTTGCGTATGGAAGAATTCTGGGAAGTGCTTGTCGGGATAAAATTTGCTGCCGAAAATGCCGGGGTGAAAATTGTAACCGGCGATACCAAAGTAGTGGAGCGCGGCAAAGGTGATAAAATTTTTATCAATACCTCCGGGATCGGGATGGTGCATCCCAAATCTGACATCGGGAAGGGCCGGGTACAGCCGGGCGATAAAATTATCGTCAGCGGCCCCATTGCCAGTCACGGCATCGCCATTTTGAGTGTGCGGCAGGGACTGGAATTTGAAACGGCTATGGTAAGCGATACCACCAACCTGAACGACAGCGTCATGGAATTGCTGGATCAGTTCGGCAGCGGCATCCGTTTATTACACGACCCCACGCGCGGCGGGGTGGCCACCGTTTTGAACGAACTGGCCCGCGATACGCGCCTGGGGATGGACCTGACGGAGGCGCAGATACCGGTGCTGGAAGAAGTGATGGGCGCTTGCGAGCTGCTGGGCCTTGATCCCTTGTATGTAGCCAACGAAGGCATTTACATCGCTGTAGTAGCCCCGGAAATCGCCGATGCGGTGCTGAAAACCCTGCAAAGCCGGGAAAAAACGGCCCGGGCGGCGCTGATTGGTACTGTGACGACCGAGCACCCGCGGCAGGTATTGCTGCACAGTAAAATTGGCGGAAAGCGCGTGGTGAACATGCCGGTGGGGGAGCAGTTGCCGAGGATTTGTTAGGGTTTGTTCGGGAAATGCCGAGCAAGCTCATTTTTTGAATATTATCAAGCTGTTATGTCCGAATCCATTCTGAATATTACCCTCAAAAAAGGGGTGGCAGCTACTGCGCAATCGCCTGTGGAAGCAGGAAAGGCGCAGGGTAGTCGCTGGTTTAAAGGGCCGGAACGCACGCCCTTCCTCGCTCCGCGCGGGGTATGGAGTAATGGCAGCAATTTATTGGTTTCGGATACGGGGCGCAACCGGGTTTTTATCTGGAACCAGATACCGCAGGGCCTTTTTCAGGAACCGGATGTGGTGCTGGGTCAGGGCGATGCCGACGGCACGGGCCGCAATGCCGGGGGCGCTGTGTCGGCGCATACCTTGCAATATCCGTCGGGTATCTGGTCTGACGGACAGCGTTTGATTGTTGCAGATTCCTGGAATCACCGGGTACTGATCTGGCATAAAATGCCGGAACACGCCGCCCAGGCCGCCGATGTGGTGCTGGGGCAACCCGATTTCAGCAGCAATCAGCCCAATGTACAAGGTATTGGCGCTGCGCCTGCCGCCAACAGCCTGTACTGGCCGTATGGCGTGTTCAGCGACGGCCATGCGCTTTGGGTGGCCGACACCGGCAATCGCCGCGTATTGTATTTTCGTGAAATTCCGTCGAGCAGCTTTTGTCCTGCCGATGCTGTGATCGGAAAACCCGATTTCAATACCCGCGATTATGAAAATCAGGACGCCATCTGGCCCTATTCTGTCAAAATCGGTCCCGAGGGCACACTCGCCATTACCGACACGCAGTACTACCGGGTTTTGCTGTGGAAGCATTGGCAGGATGCCTTTACGCAGCCCGCCGCCTGCGTGCTCGGTCAGCCGGATTTGGACAGCAACGGGCAGAACCAATACGGACTGTATCCGCAGGCACATACCCTGAGCTGGTGTTATGACAGTGCCTTCCGGGCCGGTCAATTGCTGGTAGCTGATACGGGGAACAGCCGTATTTCGGGGTTTTCGTTATGGCCGGAACAAAACAGCCCGGCAGCTACTGCTTTGTGGGGCAAACGCGATTTCCAGACCGGCAGTGAAAATGCCGATACCCTGTTTGGCACCGAGGGCAGTCTGTACTGGCCTTTTTCTATTTGTACGGCCGGCGAACTGCTGATCGCTGCTGATACCGGTAATCATCGTATTGTTTTTTTTGACTATTGAATTATGGAAAACTATCTTCCCATCCTGTTTGCCGCTGTCATCGGCTTTACCCATGCTTTTGAGGTCGATCATTTGCTGGCCGTCAGCAGTATTGTTACACGCCGCGATTCGGTCATGCAATCGGTCAAAGACGGCATTTTTTGGGGACTTGGACACAGCTCCACCATTCTGGCGATCGGCGTACTCATGCTGATCGCGCGTGTGGCCATTGAAGATAAAACATTCGGCTGGTTTGAAGCGGCCGTCGGGCTTATGCTGGTCGTACTGGGGATACATCGGCTCTGGAAATCCTGGAAACAGACCCGCGCGCACCGGCACGCGCACGCACACAACGTGTTGCACGGTCATCGGCTGGCGTACAGTGTGGGTTTGGTGCACGGGCTCGCCGGGAGCGGTGCGCTGATCTTATTGGTGTTGCAGGAAATGAAAAGCAGCAGCGAGGGCCTGGCCTATTTGCTGGTTTTTGGCGTCGGCTCTATTGCCGGTATGATGCTTGCTTCTGGTGTGTTCAGCCTGCCATTTTCACAAAAAATAACCGGCAACCTGCACCTGCAACGCGGTCTGACCGTGCTATCCTCCCTTTTGTGCATCGGGTTTGGGTTAAAAGTAATCTGGGAAAATCTTGCAGCATGAATCAGGATTCTTTGAATGCCCGGACGAAATTGCTGGAAGCCTTAAAAGCCTATGAGCTAAGGGTGCTTTCGGAAAATGAGGAGACTGGTATTTTAATACTGGAAAAAGACTATTCCATTGAAATTGAGGCAAATGGCATTTATAAACTAAAATCGGCGGGCAAGGTTATTGCGCCATTTGCCGATCTGGAAGAACTTTGTCAATTCATCAAATACTACGGCTGATGGAAGAGAAAATTGAACTTTGTGTTGTAGCCCTTTCGGAAAGTGAGTCGCACCCCGAGCATTTTGCCCTGATTCTGGAGGACCTCAATCAGCAGCGGCGTATTCCGATTGTGATTGGCGCAAGCGAAGCACAGGCCATTGCCATTGCTATGGAAAAAATGCAGCCCCTGCGTCCGCTTACGCATGATTTGATGAAAAACACCCTTGATGCCCTCGGCGTGGTGTTAAAGGAAGTGCTTATTTCGCATATCGAAGACGGCATGTTTATTGCGCATTTGAACCTTCAGCAAACCGATGGCACTTGTATTGTGGTAGATGCGCGCAGCTCCGATGCCATTGCTTTGGCCATTCGCTGTAGTGCGCCAATTTATAGTTATGATCTGATTATTGAAGAGGCTGGTTTGCTCAGTTCCTCCATTTTGGGCCGGCAGCGCAAAGGCTCGCTGGCTGAATATTCCCTGGAAGAATTAGAGGAGTTGCTGCGCCGTGTTGTGGAAAAAGAGGACTATAAAAGTGCTGCCCGTATTCAAAATTATATTGCGCAGCGACGTGGGTAGCGATAGGTAACCTATTCGGAATTTTTTAATCAGGACATTCTCCAAATTAACTCTTGAAAACCACCCGCTCGATCATCAGCTCGTTGCCCTGCACCACATTGGCACAAGGGCGGCCACATTGGCAAACAAAACGATAGTTTTCCACTTCCGTTCTTTGGCCGCATTCGGGGCATTCAATCAGGATTGGTACCAGATTTACCTGCAACTGTACGCCTTGAAAACGCTGTTCTTCTTCTTCCACTACGGCATTAAAGGCATTTTGCAATAAAATCGTTTCCACATTCGAGAGCGGCCCGACCTTCAGCTCAATGCGCTCCAGGCCATCCAGTCCCGCAGCCGGGAACTCCGCTTCGAGGGTACGAAAAATGGTGCGAACCAAAGAAATTTCATGCATATTTTATCGCTTTCAAGCGCTGGCAGAGGGCAGTGATTCCTGTTCCAGCGCCAGTCGCAGTACTTCCAGTTTTTGTAATTGTTGTCGGGCTTCCTCCTGAATATTGGGGTCGGCAGTCAGCTGCAGGGCTTCTTCGGTTTTGGCCAGCATTTCGTGGTACAAGGTCTGGCCGCTTTGGTCGGCCTCCAGGCCAAGCTGCCAGCAGGCTTCCACATAGTTGAGCAGGGTTGTGGCGCGCTCGAAGGGCCAGGCCTGCGGGCTGCGAATACTTAATGCCTCGGTATAATAAAAGCGTGCTTTTTCAATATTATCGGAATGCACCGCCGCCGGATATTTGGTGAGTGCGTTGCCGTAGTGATTGCACACCATGGCATACTCGTAGGGGTAATTTTCTTTGGTATAAATTTTCAGGGCATCCTGAAATGCAGCCGAAGAAACGGCTGCCCACATGCTGCGTTTCAGGGTTTCATCGGGCATTTCGGCGTATAAAATGCCGAGGTATTGCTGAATGTTGGCAAAGGTTTCCGGGGCATTTTCGCGAGTAAAGACCTTGAGGGCTTCCTTGAAACTGTCCAGCGCGCCTTTTACAAACTGCGGACTGCCGTTTTTCACCCACGTATACAGCAGCATGGCCCGGCGGTGATGCGCCTCAGCGAGCAACTCCGGTATTTCCGCCTCCTGAAAAAGTGTGATAGCGCGGTTGATATAGCCCAATGCCTCCGCAAAGCTGTCGGAATAGTGGGCCAGTTGCGCGGCGTCGCTCAATGCGATGGCTTCCTCCAGGGGCTGTTCCGACTTTCGATAATATTCCAAAACCTCCCAAATCAGGGTCTTAATCCGTTCCATCAGCGCGATGTCATACGGCACTACGAGGTGGCGCATCAGCGACTGATACAGCACCGACTTAAGCGAAATATGGGCTACTTCTGATTGGGTAAAAGGCAGCGCTTGTTCCAGTACCCTGGCGGCGGTGGCGTAGTCTTCCATGTCGGTCAGGAAAGCCGCAAAATGTTTGGTACTGAAAGCCGAGTAGTCGCCGTCGGGCGCACATTTAAGGGCTTCTTCATAAAAATACCGGATTTTATTGGGGTCAAAATTGCGTTCGGTATGGCCATAATGCAGCAGCACTGCGGAGTTGTGGCAGAAGCGGTATTCCTCAAAAGGGTGGAAGTCGGAATGCAGTTCGGAAGGATCGCAGGGCATACCGTTGAGCAGGCGCTGTATCATTTCCAGCTCATGCAGCAGGGTATTTTCCTGTTCCAGGTATTCTGCGGCTTTGGGCATGTTGCCGAGCCGGGCGAAGATCAAACCAAGCAGGGTTTCGGGCCGCAGTTCGATGGATTCGGGAAGCAGGTAGGGCGGCAGGGTGTCTTGCCAGTCAATTACTTGTTGAATGCCGTTTTTGGGCCGAACAATCAAGGTGTAGGCAGAAGATTCCGGCTTTTTTTTCAATAAATCAACAATTGTAACCAATTCATCAAGTCGGTACACTTGTGCAATAATGGCTTCAATTTGTGGTATCAGTTCGGCACTTGTATAAATAGAAAGCATTCGGGAAGTGAATTTTACTGGTAGCGAATGTACGGCGTCAGAGCGTTATATGCAACAGGCGCAGGCCCTCCTGATGTAAAAAAGGCAGGGGGCGGTCGCTGTCTTCCAATTCATTGTCGATCAGGATTTCTTCGAGCGATAAACTGCGATCGCCGATCAGGTTGCGGGTTTTCAGCATTTGCTGCGCAGGACTGTGGATGGTAGGGAAGAGTTCATCGTCGGAGGGCGCCAGCAAAAGGGCTTTTTGCTGCGGGTAGTACACGATGAAAACCTGCGGGGCATCGCCAAAAACCTTTTGGGCAACTTCTGCGGCAATCAGCAAATGACGGTTTTTTAATTGTACGGCACTCATGCAACAAGCAGCGACGAATGGATGAGGGTACACACTTTGTCGCCCGCCGCTTTTACGGGTTCGCTGATGCCGATTTCGAGTCGCAGGTCGCTGACGGCAATCAGGTAGACTTCGATATTGTCGGCAGGGAATTGATCGCCCAGAATTTTATGGGCATAGGAGAGTGCCTGATCCCATTTCAGGCTGTGCAAAAAGACCATTGGATCATCTATCACGGCGCGCATGGCGGCGGTAGCGGGCAATTGAAAAAGCGTACCATCCGGTTCGCCGCTGTTCATCACAGCATCGACCAGGATGATACGCTCATGTCCTTGCAATTGAAACAGCACTTCAAAAGCGGAAGTACCCATATCCAGCAGATTCAGCCATTCGGGGCAGGGATCGAACTGTTGCCGAAGCTGTTCGATCACGTAACACCCTATACCATCGTCGCTGCGCACCGGATTCCCGAATCCGAGAATTGCTGTTTTTTTAAGCATTCAGACCGCTTATAGTTTAAATTTCGCCAATTCTTTACCCGATTGTGCATCGTGGGCATGTACGGTACAAACGAGGCAGGAGTCGAAGGAGCGGGCAACCATGCCTACTTCAACGGGATCGTGCGGATCTTCAATTTCTGTACCTTCCAGCGCTGCTTCGATGGGGCCGGGGTTGTTTTTTTCGTCGTTCGGACCAACGTTCCAGGTGGTGGGCGCCATCACCTGATAGTTTTTGATCACGCCGTCTTTGATTTCAATCCAGTGTGCCAGGGCGCCGCGGGCGGCTTCGGTTGCGCCGAAACCGACGCCATCGCGCTCTTCCGGTTTGATGTAGAATTCTGCATCCAGATCAATCTGGGTAAGCCATTCATTAATGTACTCGTACAAACGCGGCGCTTCGTGCACGCGGGCGAGGGTGCGGGTGAAGACGCTTGGGCCGAGGCGTTTGATGATGTCGCCAAACAGGGGATCCTGAATCTGATGGCTCAGGTTGTTCGGATTGGCGTTCATGATCACGCGGGACAGTGGTCCGGCCTCTGCGGCGTAGTTGTCGTAGCGCGGTGCTTTGGCCCAGCTGTATTTACCGTTGAAATCGGTATCAGCCAGGTTTTGCGACTGCATTGGCGTGGGCATGGGTTCCTGCCAGGGGTGGGCGGCGGGCACATCGGCGTACCAAGAGTGTTTGACGTGTTCCATAACCTTCATGTGGTCGAAGGTGTGGTAATTGGTGCCGTCAAAAAATCCGGAGGAACTGATGAGTGCCTGGTTGCGGCCCTCTACTGTGGGCGTATTGTACAAGTCTTTGTGCAAGTAAGTACCAAAAGCGAGGTATTTACCAACGCCCTGTCCGAACTTATCGAGACCGAACTCTAAGCTGGCGCGGATGAACAAGCCGAGATCGCTGTTGCGCTGGCTTTCATTTTCTTCCACCCAGGCCATGAGGTCGTCCCAGCTTTTAATACGCAGGTAACGCTCAATGGAGCAACCCAGCCAAACCGGCTCCAACCAGTCGTTGCGGAAGTGGTTCATGATGGCGTGGGCGCGGGTAATGTCTTTGAGCGTTGGTGCGCACATGACACCGCCGGGCACCATGTAGGAAGAGTGGGGCCATTGTCCGCCAAACAGCGCATATACTTCTACCGGGCGGCCGGAAGCGGTAACCCCTTTTTGGAAAGAAGTGCCCACGTATGCGGCGAAGCGCTTGACTACTTCGGCGTACAGGGGTTTATTGGCAAATTTTTTATTCGCCATATCCGTTGCGAAAATGGCGTAAAACCAGCGCGGAATGGATTGAATCGTTTCCGTTGCCTGACCAATGGCGCGCAGCAGCAAGGCATTGGGCGGCAATTTGGTTTTCCAGGCTGTATCCAGCGCCGATGAAGCGCAATAGAGGTGCGAGCCACCACAAATACCGCAAATACGCGGCGTGACGATGAGGCCCGACTGCGGGTCTTTGCCCTCCATAATTTTTTCAAAACCGCGGAACATAGCCGCTTGTGTATGGGCACGGGTGACAACCCCGTTTTCCATATACACTTTCACATCAAGGTCGCCTTCAACACGACCGACGGGAGATATATTGAGTTCCTTAACCGTTGACATCGTTTCGGAATGTGATTTAAATGTTTAAAAATCAGCGTTTACTTGGAGGTTTCAAAGTGCTCCTGATCAACCCCAAGTGTGCGTTCCATACCGCCCATTACTTTTTCTACGCCGGCACGGGTGTAATAGCCGAGGCGCGAAACGCCGGTGGGCACGTCTTTGGGCAGGAAGCCAAGGTATTTCAGTGATTTGAACACACTGCCTTTCACCAGATCGTGGTGCGGGAAACCGGGTTCCGTACAGCCCAGACAGGGGTGGTTGGAACGGGTTTTGCTCGACTGGCGGTTCCACAAAATGCGGTTACAACTGGCGCGGGTCATCGGGCCACGGCAACCCACTTCGTAGAAGAGGCAACCGCCGCGTTTACCGAAGCCGCCGTCTACCTTTTGTGCAAAACTGATGGCGTTGGTGCAGCCGGTTTGAACAAAATCAGTGAAGAAGGTTTTCGGACGGTGGAAATCATCAATCAACACATCTTTGATGCGGCCTGTGGCGATGGCCACCAGAATTTGTGAAACCCAATCCGGGTGAGCCGGGCAACCGGGAATATTAATTACAGGCAAACCGCCTTTGGAGACATAATTGGCTCCCAGGAAACCACCTTTTTTCTCTTTGAGGAATTGCATACCCGTGCTTTCGCTTGGGTTGGGCGGAACAGCCGGAATACCGCCCCAAGTCGCGCAGTCGCCAATAGCAACCGTAAAACCGGCCACGGCGGCCAGCTCGCGCACCCAGTCCTGCATTGGCCGGTCGCAAAAGTAGTTCATCGTTCCGCTGCCATTGGGGCCTTGAATAATGGAACCTTCGTACACGAAGATGTCCATCTGAACTTTCCCCGCGAGGATTTCGTGCAGCAGGTCTTCTACCTGTTGCCCGATTTCCAGGCCGATGGACGGGTGCCAAAGAATATTGATACCAAAATCGGTAATCAACTCGACGACTGTCGGCTCTTCAGCATTGAGGAAAGACATGGTGTTGCCACTGCATGCTCCTCCCTGCAACCAAAGCACATTTGCCATAACTGGATATTTATTTTTGATGATTACAATATGGCCGAACAAATATTCGGACAAATCATTGTCAGGGCAAATGTAAACAGGCGGCTGACAATTAGGAATTTTTTTCTAAAAAAATTAGAAAAAATTTTCTAATTTAGACAAATTCCGGACAAGCACCTTTGTGTAGGCGCAACTATTGAACGACAAAGCCCAATACCGGAGTAGCGAAATATTAAAACCGCACTCCGATATTGGGCCTTGATTTTCAATATTTGAGCTTAAAACTGCCCGCTAAGGGGCGCTACAACGCTTGTGTATTCGCTCAATCCTTTGGGCGTGAAGTAGGGATTGATTTGCATCCAGACGGCTTCTTTAAATAAGTTTTTGCTGGAGGGTTGTCCTTTGAGGACTTGTTGTGGGATCCAGAAGACGATGGTCAGCCAGATATTATTACTCAAAATATCATAAATGCCTTTGGCCGGTTCGGGGATGAGCAGGCCGCGCTGCACACAGTAATCGAGTCGTTTCCGGAGTTGGAGCAGCATTTTGCTGACGAAGCCCTGCCATTGGGCGATGATGTCGGGGTAAGAACGCTCCGCCTCGAAAAGGTCGATCAGATAAAATTTATTTTGGGAAAAGAAGGCATGATAAAGGTCGAGCTGTTCGTCGAGATCATTAAGACCGGGATTTTGGAGGAAATGCGCCAGGATTTCGGAGAAGGCTTCAAACAGGTTTTCGTAAACCGCTGATACGATCGCTTCTTTATTTTTATAATGGTAGGCCAAATTTCCGACGCTGATCCCCACTTCGTCTGCAATTTGTTGCAGGCGTACATTGGCCACTCCCTCCGTGTTGAAGAGCCGGATGGAGGATTCTATTATACGCTGTTTGGTGGTTTGATGCATGGAAACGAACTTGGATAATCAGAAAACTTAATTCAGGCCGAGCTTGAAACCGCTGAGACTAACGCTAAGGGTTCCCCGCTGATCTTTGGCGGCTTGCCGGCGCATATAAACGGCGATCATATTGGCGCGTTTCGGACAGGCATGACTGGTGATTTTACGGCTCAGAAATTTCATCGGCTTTTGATGATGTGCAAAAAGCAAACCAATTTCCCAGGTGCCCTTTCTGGCCGTTACCTGCTCGATTACTGCGGTGTCATAAAGCCATTCATCCTGTCGGAAAAAATTCATATCCGACTGGTTGCCAAGCTTTTCTGTAAAGTGCAGGCTGCTGAGCAAATCCAGCATTTTTCCGTAAAGTGCCGGGGAAAGTACAAAAGCAGATTTCATTCGTTGTTATCTTTTCCCTCAAAAATAGGACTTTTTTCGGAAAACAGAAACAACATTTGCCTGAATTCATTCTTTCCGGTTTGTGTGAAATAAGGAAAAAGCAAATCCCAAACCTGCCGGGCAAACAATTCATAGTGATCCGCCGAAAGTCCTTTTACCTGGCAGCGGTATATCCAGGTGTCGGTAAGCGTCCAGAAACGGGCCGCCAGGAGCTGCCTTTCTTCCTCTTCAGCCAGTATATCAAGCAAGGCTCCACGTGCGTGGTTGAAGGCAAGGGCCAGGGCCATTTGTTGCTCCTGCCAGGCAATGTGTTGCCGATGTTCTGCCTGAATATCCGGATAGGCGCGCATTACTTCGAGCGTATCAACATAAAAAAATGCATATTGTTGCTGCAAAACAAAGGTGCTGCGCAGCAAACGCTCGATGTCTTCAAAGAGCGGCAAAACCCGAAACTCTGAAAGCAGGGTAAGCTGTGCCTGCAAGAGTTCACGCCAAACGGCGCGTACGATGTCGTCTTTGGTGCGGAAATGATAGGTCATGTTGCCAATGCTCATATTGGCCTCTTCGGCAATATGCTGCAAACGGACGTTAGACAAGCCCTCCCGGTTAAAACACAGCAGGGCATTGTCTAATATTTTCCGTTTTGTAATGGCCGATGACATGCTACACCACGATATTGATCATTCGTCCTTTGACGTGAATGACTTTTTTGGGTGTTTGGCCATCTAACCATTTTTTCACCTGTTCGACGGCAAGTGCGGCCGCAATCGCTTCTTCATCGGTACAACCGCTTGGCAAATCCACGTGTGCGCGCAATTTGCCATTGATCTGAATCGGGTAGTTGATACTGTCCGTTTTCAGATATGTTTCATTCAGAACGGGCCATTGGGCATCGCAGACGGAACTGGTATGCCCCAGCAGGTGCCAGAGTTCTTCCGAAACGTGTGGCGCAAAGGGCGCCATAAGGGCCAGCATGGCCTCCAGTACGGCGCGTTTGCTGCATTTCAGGTCGCGCAGCTCATTGGTGGCGATCATAAAATGGCTCACGCAGGTATTCATGGAAAAACGCTCAATATCTTCCGTCACCTTTTTGATACAGGTATGCAGTACGCGCAGTTCGTCGGCACTTGGCTCGCCATCCACTACTTTCCACTGGCCGGCATTGTCGAAGAACAGGCTCCAGAACTTGCGCAAAAAGCCCGAAACGCCGGTTATGCCATTGGTATTCCAGGGTTTTGAAACCTCAATGGGGCCCAGGAACATTTCGTACATGCGGAAGCAGTCGGCGCCGTATTGTGCGACCATATCGTCGGGATTAACCACATTATACTTGGATTTCGACATTTTTTCCACTTCCGGGCAGGTCAGGAATTTGCCATCGGCATCCAGTTTGAAGGCTGCATTTTTGAACATAGACAGCTGTCGCACCTTTTCTGTGTCCAGAAAATCATTGTTCACATAGCTGATGTCTACGTGCAGGCGGGTGAGGTTTTCCGGATTGTATTTATGCACGAGGTTGAAAGACACGAAGAGTTGTTCCGACTTCGGGGTTTCCCGGCTCATGATGAATTTCTCCTTGCTTTTGAGGGCGTCGGAGATTTTCTCGGCGATGCGGTCGGGGCGGTTGATATTATCGGCCAATTCTTCCACGCTCAACACAAGCAGGCGCTTTTGGTCGCTCTCGGCTGCGGCGCGGATTTGTTCAATTTTATCAATGAGCTTGTAGGAAGTTACTTCAATGACCAGATCGCTGGCGCCGAAAGCAAAATCATATTGCCAGGCTTCTTCAAAATCGGGTGCATGTACTTCAAACGGCCCTTGTTCATTGAAGAAGGGTTTGAGTACTTTGAGCATCAGGTATTCTTCAAAGAAACGCTCTTTTGCGCGGTACACAAAGCTGGAACGGCCCTGAATCATGCCCTGGTTGATGAGTTTTTTGGCAAACTCTTTTTTAGGCGCCAGCCCTGTGTCGAACAGGAAATGGTTCCAGAAGCGGCTGTACAGCAGGTGCCCCACAGCATGTTCGGAACCTCCGATGTAGAGGTCTACATCCTGCCAGTAGTTGATGGCTTCAGGGCTACAAAAGGCCTCCCCGTTTTTGGGGTCCATGTAGCGGTAGAAGTACCAGGAAGAGCCGGCCCAGCCGGGCATGGTATTCATTTCCAGGGGGCCGCCTTCGGAGCCGTCTTTGGGTTTATAGTACCAGTCTTTGGCGCGGCCCAGCGGCGGTTCGCCGGTTTCGGTGGGCAGGTATTTATCTACTTTGGGCAGGGTCAGCGGCAGATCGGCCTCGTCGATGAGGTGGGGAATATTGTTGCTGTCCCAGTAAACGGGCACGGGTTCGCCCCAGTAGCGTTGGCGGCTGAACACGGCATTGCGCAGTTTGTACTGGGTTTTGCCTTTTCCGAGGCCCTTTTTTTCCAACCATTCGATCAGCGTGGGCACGGCGGTCTCGTAGTCCATGCCGTTGATCATGCCGGAATTGATGTAGCGGCCTTCTTTGGTAGGGTCGGCGGCTTCCTCCATGTTTTGCTGTGCATCGAGGATGGGAATGATGGGCAGGTTGAAATGACGGGCGAAGTTCCAGTCGCGCTGGTCGCCGGAAGGCACGGCCATGACCGCGCCGGTACCGTAGCCGGCCAGCACATAATCGGCAATCCAGATGGGTACGCGTTCGCCGTTGAAGGGGTTGATGGCGTAGGCGCCGGTGAATGCACCGGTTACTTTTTTGACTTCCGACATACGTTCCAGCTCCGAGCGGGAGGCGGCCCAGCGGACGTAGGCGTCAATCTCGCTGCGCTGCGCGTCGGTGGTCAGTTCGCGCACCAACTCGTGTTCGGGGGCAAGCACCATAAACGACACACCATATATAGTATCCACGCGGGTAGTGAACACTTCGATGTGGTAGTCGGGGTAGCCGTCTACACCGAATTTGACGGAAGCGCCCTTGGAGCGTCCGATCCAGTTGCGCTGTTGGTCTTTAATGGGGTCGGGCCAGTCGACGGTATCGAGGCCGTCGATAAGGCGGTCGGCGTAAGCGGTGATGCGCATGACCCATTGTTTCATCAGGACGCGCTCCACGGGGTATCCGCCGCGTTCGCTGACGCCGTCTTTCACTTCGTCGTTGGAGAGTACGGAACCGAGGCCGGGGCACCAGTTGACAAACTCTTCGGAGGGGAAGGTCAGGCGGTATTTGAGCAGCATTTGTTGCTGTTCGGTTTGGCTCATGGCATTCCATTCGGCGGCGCTGAATGCGGGCGTATCGTCGTCGCAGGCCGCCTGAATACCGGCATTGCCGTTTTGGGCAAAATATTGCTCCAATTGGGCAATGGGCAGTGCTTTTTCGGCTTTTTTATCAAAATAATGCCCGAACAGCTGCATGAAAATCCACTGCGTCCAGCGATAATATTCAGGACTGCTGGTGCGTACCTCGCGGCTCCAGTCGAAGCTGAAACCAATATTTTCCAATTGTTCGCGGTAGCGGGTAATGTTTTGTTCGGTGGCTACTTCCGGGTGGATGCCGGTCTGGATGGCGTATTGTTCTGCGGGCAGGCCAAAGGAGTCGTAGCCCATGGGGTGCAGCACATTAAAACCTTTGAGGCGTTTGTAGCGCGCCATGATATCGCTGGCGATATAGCCCAGCGGGTGCCCGACGTGAAGGCCTGCCCCGGAGGGGTAGGGGAACATGTCGAGGATGTAGTATTTCGGTTTTTCGCTGTGGTTATTGACCTGGTAGGTGCCGTTTTCCTGCCACCATTTGCGCCACTTGGGCTCAATTTCGCTTGGGTTGTACTCCATGATATATTTTCGGGAGGCGTTAGTTGTGTTTTGTTGTGTGGTTGCCGAAGCAAAGCTTCGGGGTACTGATTCGAAGCGGAGCTTCGAATTACAGGTTGTCTGCGAGGGTTTTGGCGATGAAGTAGTTGCGGTACCAGCGCTGGTCTACCGGACAGATATGCCAGGGCGTGGTGCTGTTGTTGATCGCGTATTCGTAGGCTTCCATGTATTGGTCCCAGTGTTCGCGTTCTTTCCAGTCGCCGTCGTTGTGTTTCCAGCGTTTTTCGGGGTCGTCGATGCGCTCCTGGAGTTGCACCAGTTGCTCTTCCTTGGAGATATGCATGTAGAATTTGAAGATTTTGGTGTTGTTGTCAAATTGCAACAAGTCTTCAAAAGCGTTGATGGCATTCATGCGTTTTTGTACGCGTTCCATATCAATCCAGCCGTGTACGCGCTGGATGAGGATGTCTTCGTAATGGCTGCGGTTAAAAATTGTGAGCATCCCTTTTTGGGGTACCCAGCGGTGTACGCGCCAAAGGAAGTCGTGCGCAAATTCTTCTTCGGTAGGTTTTTTAAAAGAGACGAGGTCGAGGCCGGCGATCGTGCAATCTGAAAACACATTGCGTACGGCGCCGTCTTTGCCGCTGCCGTCCATACCCTGCAAAATGACCAGAACGCTTTGTTTGCTCTCTGCGTAGAGGTTGTGGTGCAGTTTACCGAGTTTTTTGACGAGTTTTTCCGTCTCTTTTTCGGTTTCTTTTTTATCCCAGCCTTCGGGTGCGCGGGTAGAGATTTCAGCTAATTTTATCATAGAATTTGATGCGATTCAAAAGAGGTCGTTCTGTTCCTCATTTTAATGATTATATTTCGACAAAAAGCACAAAAAGGCTCATTGTGCAATCACTTTCAGTAGTTTTTTCACCTGTTGCGCTTTTTGTAGGGCGGCTTCGCTGCTGTGCCCGGTGATGGTGACGTGGCCCATTTTCCGAAAGGGCGCGGTCATTTTTTTACCATACAAATGCAGGTAGACGCCGGGGATGCGCAGTGCTTCGGCGGCGCCTTCGTAGCGCACCGGGCCTTTGTGGCCTGCTTCGCCGAGCAGGTTGAGCATGACGGCGGCCCGGGTTTGCGCGGTATCGCCCAACGGCAGGTTGCAGATGGCGCGCAGGTGTTGCTGGTATTGGCTGGTCACGGCGCTGTCGATGCTGTGGTGGCCGCTGTTGTGCGGGCGCGGCGCCACTTCATTGATCAGGATTTCGCCGGTAGTCGTCAGGAACATTTCTACCGCCAGGAGGCCGCAAATATCAAAAGCGCGGATGACCTGTTCGGCCAGGGCTTCGGCGCGGGCGGCTTCGAGCGGACTGATGCGGGCCGGGCAGAGCAGGAATTCGACGAGGTTGGCCTCGGGGTGAAAATCCATTTCCACGGGCGGGTACACCGCCACTTCATCGTTGGCGTTGCGGGCGGCGATGACGGCAATTTCCATGCGGATGGGCGCCAGCACTTCGGCTAAGCAGGGGCCTTGCAGCAGTTTGTTGTCGAGGTCTTCGGGGCGGCGCAGGATGGCCACGCCTTTGCCGTCGTAGCCGTCGGTGCGGGCTTTTTGTACCAAAGGCAGTTTCCAGCGGCCTTCCTGTATGGCTGCCACGAGCGCCTGTTCATTTTCAAACAACTCAAAGGCGGCGGTGGGCAGTTCCCGTTCCAGGTAAAATTGTTTTTGCAGGCCCTTGTCCTGAATAATTTCCAGGGCAGCCGGGCGTGGGTGTACCGTTTTGCCGGCGGCTTCCAGTTCGCGCAGGGCTTTGGTATTGACCTGTTCGATTTCGATGGTCAGCAGGTCTTTGTCCTGTCCGAAAGCCATTACGTCTTCGTATTTTCGGAAATCGCCTACCTGGAGTTCTTTGCAGACCGTACTGGCGGGGCAGTCGGCGCTGGTTTCCAGCACACAGGTGTGCAGGTCCCAGGGGGATGCGGCTTCGCAGAGCATTTTGCCCAATTGTCCGCCGCCGAGAATACCGATTTTAGCCGTTGTTGAAAACATGGGCGCGAAGATAGCGCTTCGCGGGTGTTCGGAGAGGGATTTACAGCGCTTTTTCAAGAATTATGCGCGGAATGCCGTCGCCTTTATCTTCCAGCGCCACAATATCGAATCCGGCGCGGATATTGAGCAACAGCATACTGCGCCAGCGGTTGAGGGTTTTGGTGCGCACGGTATGGTAACGGGCGGCGCGGCACCAGTCGTGCTGGGCGGCCATGAGTTGGGCGCCGATGCCTTGTGCGCGGGCTTCGGGCAGCACGCCGCCGAGCCAGGAGTAGAACACGCCTGCTTCAGCGGGGTAGCCGAGTTTGAAGCCGAGGGGGCATTCTTGCGCATCGCAGAAGAGCTGAACCGTCATGCCGGTTTGTGTGCGCAGGCGCTGGCGGACTTTCTGATCGTCGGGGGTATCAAAAATTGTGCGGTAGAGCGTGCAGATTGTTTCGCTGAGTTGTTCGGGGAAGGGGGCGGTATGGGTGGAGATGGGCATGGGATGTTTTTTTGTTTTGTTTCCAAAAATTCCTATTTTTGTCCTAAAATAGAAATAAAGTGAATTTTTTGGACTTTAAAAATACATTTCAGGGATTTCCGGTATTCTCAACGTTAGACATACGGAAATATGATCCCGGATTTAATGTACGAAATCTGGTGCGTTGGCAGGATAAGAGGTATTTGTTGCGCATCCGTAACAATTGGTATACTTTTAGCGACCAACGCTGGGAGGAGGTTTTGCTTTTTTGGGCAGCAAACAGAATCTACGCGCCTTCTTATATATCGCTGGAGTCGGCATTGTCGTATTATCATTTGATACCGGAGGGCGTGTTTAGTATACAATCAGTTTCTCCGTTGAAGACAAATCTTTTTCAAACGCCCATTGGCAATTTTCAATATTCCAACGTCAAACCTTTCTGGTTTTTTGGTTATCAAATGGTAAAAATACAACAGTTTTATGCAGCTGTTGCCGAACCCGAAAAAGCTTTGTTGGATCTTTTGTACTTACGCCCCGAACTTGAAACAGCAGTCCAGTTTGAAGCTTTGCGTTTAAATATGTTTGAGTTAAAAAGTCTTTTTAATCCGGAACGATTTGAGACATATGTTCAGGCTTCAAATAATAAGGCATTAAGCGCGAGGGCTTTAAATTTAATGTTGTTTATTCAAAACTATCATAGCCATGCTGACATTTCGTGAAATACAACAGTTTTATCCGTTACCGCTACAGGGATTCCAGCAGTTTTTACTACGCGAATACTTGCAGTGTAAAATACTTGCATTGTTATTTGAAAGCGCCTTTGCTGAGAAATTTGCCTTTTTGGGTGGAACTTGTTTGCGATTGATTCATCAGAACAATCGCTTTTCAGAAGATTTGGATTTTGATAACTTCCACCTTAGTTCAGATGAATTTGCGCTGGTTTCTGATGCACTTCGTATTGGTCTTGAAAAAGAAGGTTTGGAAGTTGAAATGCGAAATGTGATGCGTGGTGCCTACCATTGTTATATCAAGTTTCCTAATTTGTTGTTTGAAACTGGACTTAGTGGCCACAGGGAAGAAAAAATACTTATTCAATTGGATACAGAGGCGCAATACTTTCCTTTTGTACCTCAAACGACTGTGCTTAACCGCTTTGATGTATTTACAGTAGTTAATACTACGCCATTAGATATACTACTTTCCCAAAAGTTATATGCCATTTGTAATCGCAAACAACCCAAAGGGCGAGATTTTTTTGATGCTACTTTCTTATTCGCCCGTACTTTACCCAATTATGAATATCTTGAAATGAAATTAGGGGTTTCTAATCGGGAAGCACTCCGCGAGAAAATGATTGCTGTTGTGGAAATGATTGATCTGGATGCTGCGGCGAGAGATGTACAGCCCTTTTTATTTTATCCACAAGATATTGCACGGGTGCGCTTTTTTGGAACTTTTATTCGTGAAGCCAAACTTTAACCCCCTTGCTCTACCGCGATATACTCGAAGCCCTCGGCACCGCTGCTTTTGCCATTTCCGGCGCTTTTGCCGCCCGGCAGAAGCGATTGGATATTTTCGGTATCTTGGTGTGCACCTTCGCGACGGCCGTCGGGGGCGGTACCATCCGCGACGTACTGATCGGCAACACGCCGGTGGCCTGGATGAAAGACCAGCAGACCATCTCGGTTATCGTGGTTTCCTACCTGCTCACCCTGCTTTTCAGCGCACAACTCCGGCGTATGCAGCATACCTTAGCCTTTTTTGATGCCATCGGATTGGGTTTTGCGACCATCATCGGGGTGCAGCGCGGCTTGGAGGCCGATTTGTCGCCCAGTATCTGTGTGACACTGGGCATGGTGACGGGCTGTTTCGGTGGGGTCTTGCGCGATGTATTGCTGAATGAAATTCCCTTAGTCTTTCACAAAGACATTTACGCTTCGGCCTCCTTGCTGGGCGGCTTGTTGTATTTTGTTTGTCGTGCCCTGGAGATCAACGCTTCCGTTTCGGCTGCCATCGCGATCGTGAGCATTGTTGCGCTGCGGATATTGGTACTGCGTTTCGGTTGGAAATTGCCGAGTGGAGCGATGAGCGATGAGTGATGCGTGTTTTTGTGTTTGAGTATTTTAGTGTTTTCGTAAGTACTCAAGCGCAGCGCCATTCGTGCATTCGTGGCGACAAAATACATAGCGCCACGAATGCACGAATAAGCGCCGCTCCGGACATTCATCGTTTATCGTTCATCGTTACAAAAATTTGCCACGAATGCACGAATGGCGCTGCGCTTGAGTACTTACGAAAGCACAAAAATACTCAAACACAAAAATACTCAAACACAAAAATACTCAAACACAAAAACACTCGAAGCACTCACCGTTCATCGTTATAAACATGCGTTACCTCCTTTTTCTGCTCTGCCTCCTCAGCCAAGCCCTCTCCGCCCAGGACACCTTCTCCATCGTCGCCGTAGACACGCTCACCGGCGAGGTGGGCAGCGCGGGCGCAAGTTGTCTCGACAACACGCAGTTTCCGGGCAGCGGGGGCGCGCGCATCATCAGCGATGTGCTGCCGGGCCTGGGCGTCATCCACACGCAATCGTACTGGAATACAGTCAACCAGCAAAATGCCCGCCTGAAAATGCAGGAAGGTTTGTCGCCCGACCAAATCCTCGCCTGGCTCTATGCCAACGACGCCGAAGGACTGCTCGGCCGCAACCGCCGCCAGTACGGCATTGTGCGCCTGTACAATGCCGACACCATCTATAATGCCCGCAGCGCCGCCTTCACGGGCAGCACCTGCCTCAATGAAAAAGCGCACCGCACAGGCCCGGGCTACGCCATTCAGGGCAATATCCTGATCTCCACGGCGGTACTCGACAGCATGGAGCAGCGCTACCTCAACAGCAGCGGCCCGCTTGTCGAACGCCTCATGGCCGCCCTGCAAGGCGCCAATATCCCCGGCGCCGATTCCCGCTGCCTCAGCAACGGCACCTCCTCGCTCTCGGCCTTTATCCGCGTAGCCAAACCCGGCGACCAACTGAATGACCTCTACCTCGACCTGAATGTGCCCTCGCTGCCCGCCGGCATGGAACCCATCGACTCGCTCCAACGCCTGTACAACCAGTGGCAACTGAGCGATACCCGCGCACCGAAAAACGTAAGGGCACTTGCGGTGGTATTCCCGAACCCGGCATCGGGGGGGGTGCATATTGACCTGAAAATTCCCGAAGCACAAGGCGTTTTGCTGGATTTACAAGGCCGGGCGGTTTGGCGCGGCACTTTGCGCGCCGGTTTGCAGCACATCGGCCCGACCCTGCCTGCCGGGGTGTATACGCTGCAAATCAGCGCCCCCGACGGACAGGTCTGGCATAAGCAGGTGATTTGGCAGGAATAAATCACGCGCCGCCAAAGCACAGGTATTTGATTTTGCTGCCATTTTGTCATATAAATTTTATACCTTTGCCCGCCATTTAAAAAGGCAGCCAAAACACCCAAACCCGAAAACACAAAAACACTTTTAAGCACGCATGTACGATAACAACCCGACACTCGAAGGTCTTAAAACAATGGATGAAGCCAGGCAGGGCAGCGTCCTGTTCAAAGAGCATTGGCAAACATCCGATGCGCCGGGCCTCAAGCGTTTTTATATTGAAAGCTACGGCTGCCAGATGAATTTCTCCGACTCGGAGATTGTCGCTTCCATCCTCAATGAAGTGGGCTATGTGCCTACGCGCAACATGGAACAAAGCGACCTCATCCTCATCAATACCTGCTCCATCCGCGAAAAAGCCGAAGAAACCGTGCGCAAACGCCTGCGCGTGTTTGAAAACATCAAAAAAGAGCGCCCCGGCACCATGGTCGGCATCCTCGGCTGTATGGCCGAACGCTTGAAAAAGCAATGGTTAGAGGAGGAAAAACTCGTTGATCTTGTCGTCGGCCCCGATGCTTACCGAGACCTGCCCAACCTCATCGGCGCTGCCGAAGACGGCAACCGTATGGTCAACGTGATCCTCAGCCGCGAAGAAACATATGCCGACATCAGTCCGGTGCGCCTCAACACCAACGGCATCACGGCCTTTATCAGCATCATGCGCGGCTGCGACAACATGTGCTCCTTCTGCGTAGTGCCCTTCACCCGCGGCCGCGAGCGCTCGCGCGACCCCTTCAGCGTTGTTGCGGAAGCCGCCGACCTGTTCGCACAAAATTATCGCGAAGTCACGCTGCTTGGCCAAAACGTGGACTCCTACAAGTGGGAAAACCCTGATACGGGCGAAAAAACAGACTTCGCCGACCTGCTGGCGATGGTCGCGCAAGTCAGTCCGCTGCTGCGCGTGCGTTTCAGCACCAGTCACCCCAAAGACATGGACGACAAGGTGCTGCACACCATGGCCCAACACCATAATATTTGCAAATACATCCACCTGCCGGTGCAGTCGGGCAACAGCCGCGTGCTGGAACTGATGAACCGCACCTACGACCGCGCGTGGTACATGAACCGCATCGAGGCCATCCGCCAAATTATTCCCGATTGCGCGGTATCGAGCGACATTATCGCCGGGTTCTGCACGGAAACCGAGGAGGAACACCAGGACACGCTGAGCATGATCGAGTGGGCGAATTACAGCATGTCGTACATGTTCTTTTACTCCGAGCGGCCGGGCACTTTGGCGGCCCGCAAATACGCCGATGATATTCCGGAGGAGGTAAAAAAACGCCGCCTCAATGAGATTATCCGCCTGCAAACCGCCGTCAGTTTGCGCCATAACCAGGCCGACATCGGCAAAACCTTTGAAGTATTGATTGAGGGCGACAGCCGCAAATCCGATCAGGATTTTGCGGGCCGCAACTCACAGAATAAAATGGTGGTTTTCCCCAAGCGGGAGGGCCTCCGCCCCGGCGATTACGCGCAGGTACGCATCAAGGATGCCACGAGCGCTACCTTGCTGGGCGAGCTGGTGTAAAAGCCGGTTCAGCTTGTTCCTTGACAGCTTTGGGGCAGTTTATTACGCCTGCTTGTTAATTCCCGACGAATGCTCATTTGGGGGCAGTTGCCGGGATATGTTTTTTGAGTTTTGTGGTGTTCTTTTGTAAAAATTTAAAAAACATGAAACAGACATTCAAAATCTTGCTACTGTTATTTGGCTTTACACAAGCCTTGCATGCACAAAAAAACGAAACGGAAAAATTCATGCGTGTATATGTCGGCGCTGAATTATCCCCATCCGTAAAACCTGACATTTTAGTGCGCGATAGTTTTGCATATGCAATCTCGACCGTAACTGATCGGGCTTTGAAAGGATACCTCGGTATTGCTTTTGGAGCCGAAAAAGAGCATATTTATTGGGAAATTGGCGCAGGATACGCAGGAAAAATACGCAGTCAGGCTGCTGATTTTTCAAACTTACCCGGTACGGGCAGCAATGCCATTGTGCGTTACCAAAATTACAGCGCCCAAATTTTTGGCGAATTTGGATTTAGATTTCCCACGGAAGCACCCACCCGATGGACACCCGGAATTGGTTTTTTCGGGCGTTTGCAAGGACAATGGTACGATGCAGAAAGCTATACGAGTGTTTTGCCCGCTGCAACTCGTACATGGGCAGGAGGGCAATTGGGCTTTACACCACGCCTCGCATTTGCGGCAAACGAAAAGCTGGAACTGGATTTGAGTCTGCCATTTCAATTGTTGCAGGTAAAATACGATCATTCAAACCTGAACAGACCTGATCTGACCCCTTCGCAAAATACCAACAATATCCTGAGCTTTGATATTCCGCTCTTTTTGCAAATACGCGTAGGCGCAAAGTTTAGGATTAATCAACACTAATGGGTAAAATCCAATGGATTCAAATGGACACTTATCTAATGCAAAAAAGATAACTCATGAATATTTACGCTTCACCCCTTTTGCTTTTGGGGCTTATAGCTGTTACAGGCGTTTATGGTCAATCAAACAAAGACAGCTATTTTCAGCTTTATCTGGGCTGGGAAAAAGGCGAAGAAATGAGACCATATGCTTTTGTAATTGAAAGTGGAAAATCTTGGGAAATTATTGCGGGTATAAAAAAAACATATCGACCCGTAGTTCAGCTTGCCATTGTGCAAATGAAGAAAAAAACTTATTGGGAAGGTAGCTTGCGCTATACAGGTCAACTGGCGCCCAAGCGAAAGTCATTTCCAGCCTTTACAGGTTTTTCTCCAAATATAACTGAAGCACCATATGCCGAGTACGTAAATCGTCAATTTGAAATGCGATTTGAAAAAGGTTGGAGTATTGCGGAAAAATATTTGAGAAAAGTAAAACCTTATCTTGGGATACATCTTATCGGACAAGGAAATATTTACTCATCAGAATGCTCTTTAAGTGATGTAACAGCTTATCAAAACAGGAATTTTCACGTGTATGCGGGTATTACGCCAAAAATTTTAATACCCTTTCGTGATAACTATAATGTTGACATTAGTATACCTTTAAATTTTATGCGCTTAAATTACTGGTATGGATTTAAAAACGACACAAGCATTCCTCGTGAAAATCAGGATTATTCACATTTTGAATATTATATACAACCTATACAAACTCAATTTCGCTTAGGAATTGGTTGGAAATTCTCCAAAAAACGCCCAAAAACTAATCCCGATTCATCTAAAAAATCAAAACCATGTTGAAAAAAAACATACTCTGCATGTTGTTTGTGGTCGCTGCGGCCCGGGTGCTGGCCCAGCAGCCCGGCTCCAGCCTCCGCCTGTACTTCGGTATGGAAGCCGCCAACATCGTCCGGCCGCTGGAATTCCGCGAACAAGGCATCCTGAAAGCCTTGAGTATTCGGGATGTGACGGAGGCAAGGCCCGTGCTCGCATTGGCCTATATGCATACCCTGAAAACAGGCCGTTATTTTGAAGCAGGCATTCGCTACGACGGTCCGATAGACGGGAATCGGGCTTTTATATCCAGAAATATATTCGCCTCCATTCTGGATACCCCACTCGTCAATTATGCAAACAGAACCATGCAATTGCACCTGGAAACCGGGCGCGGATTTAAGGTGATCGGGCGTAAATTGAAACCTTATTTAGGCGGATTTTTGCGCTACTCTGTTAATAATTTCGACATGAAATCACAAGACCCGGCATTTTTCAGTGAAGAACGCCGGTATTACGATATACAATTCGGCCTGACACCTCGTTTTTCGCTGCCCTTGGGCAAACGTTTTGACCTCAACGTCAGCATGCCGGTGCAACTCTTTCAGATGCGCTTCGACTATAGCAAAATTGACAATCCTGCGTTGACGCCTGCACAACAGGAAAACACAACGTTCGATTTCGGTGCATTATACCCCCTGGCGCAATTTCGCGTCGGACTCGGCTGGCAATTAAATAAGCCCGCCGCAGATGAGTAAACTTTAAAAGTGACTGTGGCAAACAACAACTTACAATCCATTAAAGCGCGTTTCGGCATCATCGGTAATGCCCCGCAACTCGACGCCGCCCTTGAAACGGCGGTACGCGTGGCGCCAACCGACCTAACCGTGCTCATTACCGGCGAGAGCGGGGTGGGGAAGGAGGCTTTTTCCAAAATCATCCACGCCCTCAGCGCGCGCAAACACAATGAATTTATCGCCGTCAACTGCGGCGCTATCCCCGAAGGCACCATCAATTCCGAACTGTTCGGCCATGAAAAAGGCTCCTTTACCGGCGCCATCGGCGACCGAAAAGGTTATTTTGAAACCTGCAACGGCGGCACCATTTTTTTGGATGAAATCGGGGAAATGCCGCTCGATACACAAGCCTACCTGCTGCGCGTGCTCGAATCGGGTGAATTTATCCGCGTGGGCGCATCCAAAGTGCAACGCACAGATGTGCGCGTGATCGCCGCCACCAATGTCAACCTCGAACAACGGGTGCGACAGGGCAAATTCCGCGAAGACCTCTTTTACCGCCTCAATACGGTGCCCATTCGCGTGCCTGCCCTGCACGAACGCAGCAACGATATTCCGCCCCTTTTTCGCAAATTCGCCTCCGATTTTGCCGAAAAATACCGCCACGACTCCATCCGCCTCGATGATCGCGCCGAACTCGTCCTGCAACGCTACCGCTGGCCGGGTAATATCCGCGAGCTGAAAAATGTAGCCGAACAACTCTCCATCCTTTCCGAAGACCGGCTCATTACCGCCGAAGACCTCGCCGAACGGATGCCCCAGCTGCTCAACCGCAACCTGCCTGTGCCCGCCGACAACGAGCAACACAATGGCAGCGGCGGCCGACAGGATTTCAGCGAGCGCGAACTGCTCTACAAGGTGCTGTTCGATATGAAAAACGACCTGAACGACCTCAAGGCGCTCATCGCCGAGCTGGTGCGCAGCAATAACCTCCGCATGCCCGATCTGGGCCACCTGCGCACCCTCCAATCGGCCCTGCCCAGTGGCAGTTTTCAGGTAAACACGCCCGTAGCCCATCCTTCTGATTTTGAGGAGCAAAGCCACAATACCTATTATCAGGATGAACCGCTGCATTCTTCCCGACCCATTATCATCGAATCGGGTAAAAATAACGGCGGCTACGACAAAAGTGAAGTGGAAGACTCTCCGCTGGCAATGGATGAAATCGAAAAAGAAGCCATCCGCCGCGCCCTCAAAAAATACAGCGGCCGCCGCAAGGAAGCCGCCGAAGAACTGCGCATTTCCGAACGCACCCTCTATCGCAAAATCAAACAGTACAACCTCCAGTGAAACAGACCGGGATTTGGAGGTTTACAGGATGGATTGTTTTTTGATTTTCAATGGATTGTAACACAATGACTGCTTTAAGACGATACTTACCCCTGCTGCTTGTCGGACTGAGCGCCTGCGCCCCCGATGCACCCGCACCCAGGCGCAACGATACGCCTCGCCCGCCCGACGGGATGGCGGTTTTTCGCCAGCAGTGCATTACCTGCCATGGGGCCGACGGCAAATTGGGCCTCAACGGCGCCAAAGACCTCAGCGCTTCCCTGCTCAGTAAAGACGAACGCATACAGGTCATCACCCACGGACGCAACCTGATGCAGCCCTTTGAGAAAATCCTCAGTCCGGAAGAAATACAGGCTGTCGCCGAGTACACGCTCAGCCTGAAAACGCAACAATAAGCAACATGAAACAGGATGCTTTGGTGCTCGTCAGCGGCGGCACCGGATTTTTAGGCGCCTATGTCCTGCGCCAACTCTTGCGCGCAGGCTGGCGCGTGCGTGCGATGCGCCGTGAGAACAGTCCCATGGACTTAGTGGCCGACATCGCCGATCAGGTGGAATGGGTGATCGCCGACGTGACCGACATCCCGGCCCTCGAAGCAGCGTTTGAAGGCGTCACGCATGTATGCCATTGCGCGGCCAAGGTTTCCTTTCACCCGCGCGATGTGCGCCGCATGCGCCAGGTCAATATCGAAGGGACGGCCAATATGGCCAATCTGGCGATGGATTTCGGGGTGAAAAAATTTGTGCATGTCAGCAGCATCGCGGCGCTGGGCCGCAGCAAAGAACGCTTAGAACTGCACGAAAACCTGAAGTGGGTGGAAAGTCCCGATACCTCGCAATACGCCCTGAGCAAATACCAGAGCGAACTGGAGGTTTGGCGTGCCCATGCCGAAGGACTGCCTGTAGCCATCGTGAACCCGGCCATCATCCTCGGCAGCGGTTTCTGGAACGACGGCTCCGCCAAATTTTTCAAGCAAATCAACGACGGCCTGAAATTCAGTCCGACCGGCCGCAGCGGCTTTGTGGATGTGCGCGACGTGGCACGCTTCATGGTGTTGCTGCTCGACAGCGACATCTCCGGGGAGCGTTATGTGCTTTGCGGTGCGAATGTGCTGTACCGCGACTTTTTCAAGCAAATTGCAGCAAATTTGGGCAAAAAAGCGCCACCGATCACGGTTACGCCCCTGTTGGCCGAAGTGGCCTGGCGGGTGGAATGGCTCAAGGAAAAGATCCTCGGCATCGACCCGATCGTGACCCGCGAGAGCGCGCGCGCCAGCGTATCGCAATATACTTACCTGAATGATAAATCGCGCAGCGTGTTCAACTTCGAGTACCTGCCATTTGAACAAACCATCCGCGAGACGGCCGAGCAGTTTAAAGCGTGTTTGGCAAGTGGAGAAAAGGCGGCGGTGCTCAGTTAGCAGTTAGCAGTCAGCAGTGAACAGTTATCAGGGTTATTGCTCTTGAGATCAATTTCCCGCAGATTGTTTCCTTCGTGTTCCCTACGTTTACTAAACTTTGAAAGTCTTTTGATTACCCACAGAATAGTTCATTCAGTTCTTTGATAGAATAACAAATATGCGTCCAACAGAATTTGGAGTTGTTGCACGGCTCTGCTGAGGATTTTTAGCCCTGGCACAGGCTGCCGCTTTGAAGGTATAAAGCCACCTAGTTGTCCCAGCACAACGCAGTACTCAAGCATTGTTGGCTGTTTTTGAGGATCATAGGCAATGGAAGAGCTTATTTTTGAATTCGCGTATTGGTAAAGCACTTTGTGTTGGATTGGGGTTATTCCAGCCTCATAGATAGGGAGATTGGGGTTTTGTTGAGCTAAATAACGAATTTTGAACACATTGAACGCGGCGGTGCTGTAAGCGCTTATGGCATTTTGTATTCGGTGGCTTGTTTCGAGTTGCAGTTCCTCAATGTCGGCCCCTCCGCTCTTGAGCAGGAAATGAAAGCGTTCGATGAGCCAACGGATAGTGTAGTAACGGATGATGAGCGTGGCATCCTCGAGGGTATGCACGGGCAAAGTAGTTAAAAGCACCCAGTGGACTGCCTTTTTGATGTTGTCGGGCGGGTCGATTTCCTTGGCTTCAATGGCGAAGAGTTCAATAGCAGCCAGGTGTTTTTTGCGGGGCAGGGTTTTGTCCAACTTCAGAGCAGTTTTGCAAAATCGCAGTTCCACGGTAGCCTCCCTTTGCTCAAGGGTTTGGGGATCGTGAAGCCTTACTTTGTAAATGCCCTGGACGGCCTGTTTTGACAACATCGGATAGAGGTTGCTAGACTTATCCTCCAGTTTGCGGTTGTGCTTGGAGCGAACCACAAAATGCATCCGTTCACAAGTGCGGCCCAGGAATAACTCCATGATATCCGATTCTCGGTCAGCCACATAAACCACTTCCAAGTCCGGATTTTGTTCGCAAAGGGACTGTCCCGACAAGAAATGTTCGAGCCAGCGAAAACTTTCCTTGTCCTCGAAGGGGACGGATTGGCGCTCGGCAGACTTGCCAAAGTCCTCGTCAATCCTTACGTGATGGCTTTGATCCAATAGGCCCATCGGAACCCCATCGGTACGGACAATCATGGAATTGTGCGTTCTTAGACCTCGGCGAAAAGGATAGTTGAGTGGGCCAAGCGATTGGCGCGAGCGCTTCCTGCTGAAGTCAAACTCCACGGTGTCGCTCAATTGGAGCAACCGTTGTTTGCCACAATTCTGTAACGCTGGCATGATCTCAGCCCAATGTGACTTTATCATCATCTTTGGCAAAACGCTTTTGTTGTCAAAAAATCGGTAAACGGCCTTGGTGGAAGCACGGGTCTGAAACACACTTGGCAAGGTACTCTTTAATCTGTTTTCCAATTGACCACAGATCATTTGAAAACGTCTTCTAAGCCGCGTATCACCAAATGATTCACCCGAAAGTTGACGCTCTGAATATTTGATCCTCATCTGAATCAAGCATATTTGTTACATGTCAAAGAACAAAGTTATTCTGTGGGTAATCAAAAGACTTTGAAAGTTTAGTAAACGTAGGGAACACGAAGGAAACAATCTGCGGGAAATTGATTTTTGGCGCGATTAGCGTTTCAGCGGTTTCGGTCGGGTAGAACCCGAGGGATTGAGGGGCAGGAGGTGGAACTTTGCGCTGGCGGGGACGGTAGTGCCCGGTATAAACCTTGTTGAAGCCCACTGGCCCCGCCCGTTGCACTATTCTCGTTTTCTGATTTCACCAATTTTGGGAATGATTGTAATTAAAAATCGTTGGTTCGCTGGTGGTTCATCGGGTTGCGTTCGAGGTATTCCCTTCTCTCCGCTTCCTGCTACAACCAATTCACAATTTTTCAGTTTTTCAAGCCCTATTTGACTCTCTTCCCAAAGTTTTATCAGGGATTGCGCCCTGTCATAACTCAATTTATCGTTTCCTTCCCAATTATCCTTTGATGCTTGTCCTTCTACAACAACGAGATATTTTATATTCTCGGCTTCTGGAAATTTCAAAATCAATTCTTTTATCGCTTTACCAGCTTCAATTAGTTCTGGTAATTTATTAGGGGTAATTTGGTTTATTGTTGCGCTACCAGTTGGATAGAGGAACTCGATATTCAAAATATGTTTCTTATTCAGGCTGTCGTAAGCAAAATATCTCTTGTCAATATTATTTACAGTCTTTTCAATTTCCCTTATTCTGTCAAGTTCTTCCTTTGCTGTCGCCAGATCTTTAATTATGCTACTTTGCATACTATAAACCAGGACAAACAAAACAAGCATAACGAAAAATAAGCTCGTCATCAAGTCCGAGTAACTCAGCCAAAAAAAGTCTTTTTTCTTTTCGTTAGTTTTTGCCATTATCAGTTTCTTGGGTTGTTATGATTTCAAGTTTAGAAATTTTGAGCGTTAAGCCCTTCATTGCTTCAACCAATTCTTTGTCCAGTTCATAATTTGATTGTTGTGACTGTTGAAAATCCCGGCGCATTTCAAGCATTCCAATATTTAATGTTTTAAACTGTTCGTTTTGGATTTCAGCACTTTTTACAAAGATTTTGACTGCGTTTTGTATATCATTCAAACCTGTAAAGAAATTTTCATTGTTTTTTACAAAGCTTTGAATAATACTTGTGCTTTCTTGAAAATATTTATTCAACTCTCCGTAAACGCCTTTTATATCTGTATTCAGTTCATCAACTTGCCCACGCCAAACTTCCCGATGGTCTTTGATGGTTGGGAAATGCAACTCCAACATATCTTTTAACTGTCGTTGCAATTCAATTGACGAGTTTACATTTTTGGCGATTGCTTCGAGGTTGGAATTGAAAGACTTGAATGAATTTAAAGTATCGTTCAAACCTCCGACTACTTTATTCGCCTCGGTAACATTTTGGTTTAGCGAAACTTGATAGTCCAAAAACATCTTCAACTGCTCCGATGAGTTTTTGAGGTTCACAAACGTTTCGGCTATCGTTGTTGAAGTTCTCGTGAGGCTCAATTTGTTGATTTCTTCCAAAACAAGTTGCTGTTTTGAAAGATTGTCATTCAATAACTCGGCTGTATCGTGATATTCACCAATATTCTCTCCAAATTTATGGATAAAGTTGTGTAAGACGTTGCGAAAAGACACTAAATTACCTGCCATGCCAATATTCAAAACTGGTAAAAGTTCCCGCTGTATAAAATCATAATAATGGTTTTTGTCGGTATCATTTTGGTAAACGGCTGGTTTGTAATTTAATGCGGTGTTCCAAACTGTCAGACCCAAGCCAAAAAGGCTCGCTACCATTGCTGCAATTACACCATTTAGCAATTGGCTTATGCTTTTGGGTTCGATTGCACCTGTTGCAGTAGTAAAGTCTATTCCACTCAAACCGATTATGATGCCGACAAATGTTCCCGCAAGTCCAATGTAAAGCGGAACATTTATCAAGTTGCTGATACTGTTGTCAAGGCGTTGGATATGCCTATCGCATATATCCTGCAAAATATTGAAGTCTGCTGACGCTCCTTTATTCTTACACAAGTATGCATTTGTGGACAGGATTACCTCGTTAAATTCTTCATGACTTTGCCTTGTGGTTTCGTCAATCACCAAAACCTCAACTTCTTCTTTTTCGGTTGTTGCCTCCCCAATAATAGTTGGATTACCTTTGCTAATACCGCTAATGAACGAAGCAAACTCCAAATTGTCTTTTAAAAGGCTCTTGGGGACGAGGTATTTTACTACCTCGATGTCGTTAAAGTTCTTGGGGAAAAACGAGCGCAAATCCTGCATCTTTCTTCGTACATCCCAAAATGTGTAGAGTTGTAGGATAACAATCAACACAATAAAGCCGATTTCAAAATATATCATCATATTCGTGATGGTTTTGCGAATTGTGGTTTAAAAAAGTTTGGGTTGATGATCTGTTATTTTTTTAGACTTTGCTTTTCTTTCTTTTGGATGTTTGGGTTTGGCTGTTCTTTCTTTTTTTACTGGGTCTGCTTTGGGTTTCTGATTTGCCAAACTTTCAGCGGTTGGATAGTTCCCTTCAACATAGGCTTTGACTAAAAAAGCATGGGATAGAGGCTTTTTAGCATTGAGTACATCATCATTTGTTTCGTAGTCAAGCAAAACAATGTCTTGTTCCTTACTTGCATCTCTCAACCGTTCAATTATGTACTGAACTTTGTTTTCCAAAACCCACAAATATGCTGGCAAATAGATTTGTATCCTTGCTTGAATATAATCTAACAGTTCCATGCCTCGAATACCTTTACGATGCCCTAACGGCTTCCCGAATTTCCGAACAGTTCTTTTTATATTTTTCATCGTGTCGTTCTTGAACATTTTCGGGTCAATATCCTCTCTTTCAAAAACTTTTAATCCTTGCCAAATTCCTTCAACGCACATGGCTGTTTGACCTTCCGAAAACGGAATGGGTATTTCTCCGTGCGGATAGAAAGGGCTTAATTTAACTAACCCTGTGGTTGCCTTTGAAGTAACATCAACAATTTTTGCGTTGGGATACTTCTCTTGTAACTTTACTTCCGACTTCTTTTTATTCTCAATGTATATCATTTCAAAATTGATTGATGTTAGTGATGTACTCAATTGGTATCCAAGTTTTGACCAAGACTTCGGCTTGGTAATATGGGCGCTCTGCCTCATCAAGTCCAAAGTGATTTTGTTGCTTTACAGTATGAAAATGAACTCTGTTCAAATCAATTAATTCTTTACCACTTTTATGACCAGTTTTTGCAGCGTTCATATCAGAAAATTTAGTTTCAGCCCAGAAACATGGCTCGATACCAACCTCTAAAACAATTGGGTTTAGGGTTCTTTCATCATCTCTGGCAACAAACATCATCGGGTGATTTCTTGCAAAAGACAATCTTACATAATCATGAAGATTGTACCTTCGGTCAAGTTCCCTTGATTTTACACTTCCACCTGGTTTTAATATGGTAATATTGTTCTTATCACAATGATACCATGAATAAAGCCCTCCATTTTCCTTTATTGATTTTATATTAGCCTTATCGGTAAAGTGATACAATGTGTTAATTCCATTTGATTGTAGAACTTGGGCAAATTCTTGCCAATTTGATTTTTTACTAAGAAGCCGTTGTAATGCTTGCTTTTTATCTTCTTCCTTTTTCTTTTGGGCTTCTTCTTGCTGCTTGCGAATAATCTCCGCTTGTTCCCTTCGTTGTCTTTCTTCTTCACGCTTTGCTTCTTCTGCCAACCTTCTCCGCTCGGTTTCCTCCTGTTGCCTTTTTAGTTCTTCCTCTTGGCGTTTTGCTTCAATTTCGGTTTCTCTAAAACTTAATTTTCGTTTTAACTCGCCCGTTTTGCTAATCAAATTTGAAACAATCCGATTATTCTCTTTTGCCTTACCTTGAACAATTTTTACCGAAAGTGTTTGAATTGATTTAAGTAATACTTCAAGTTTTCTAAGTGTTAATTTTGCCGATTGAAAATCATCTTGTTCAATTTGCTTGTTTACTTGAATATGAAGTGCTTCAATTTCATGTTTAAATTTTTTGAACTCTTTTATTCTTTCTGCTTCCTTAAATTGGTATCTCCTTACAAGTACCCGCTCTTGTAAAAATTTATCAAACTGCCCAAACCTACTTCTGAGTTTTTCAATCGCAGAAGTTGAAAGTACAAGATTTTGCTTGTTGTCATGCTTTTGCAAAATCTGCCCTAACTCCTCGATGTCATTATCAGTCTTGTAGTTTTGTGGTAAATGGACGGGCACAATTTGCTTTTGCTTTATTTGAACCTCGATTAACTTTTTATTTAGGGCTGTTACCTCTTGCTCGATTTCAACGAGGTCAAAAATCCTTTTGCGATTTTTTATCGGTGGCGCAATTAGCCCTTGCCCCGGTTCTCTCCTGCGAAAACGGGAACGAACTTTATCAAAAAATCTTCTAATCTTAGCAAATATCTTCATTTCGGGGTTACGTTTTTGCCATTAATAATTTTTACTTCATTTTACTTTTTTTACTCGTTCGATTTGTTTTTCATTTTTAGTTGCCGATAGTTACCTCAACAGAAAACAAGGCAAAAACCATACCAAACCCCTATCTCAAGCAGCCCTCCATTGCATCAAGTTCCAAGCGCCCCACCACCGAAGCGCTCCCGCAAATCTACACCCCCCCACCCTCCCGCGCAAGCAATTTTTCCAGATTTGTCATCCACATAGCTATTTTTTGCCATTTTGGTAATCACGCCCACTTCGCCCAAACCTAAGATTTTGGTCATATCTGTCCGCCGGAGAACACAAAATCGAGAAAACAGGGGGATAGCCGATTTTTTTGAGCTACCTTTGCGGCCTCATTCATTTTCAAGCTCAATACAATGGTAATTGAAAAAAACAAGGTGGTTACCGTGCACTACACCCTCACGGAAGGTACCGCCGCAGGCCCGTTGGTAGAAACCACGGAAGGCCGCGATCCGCTCGCATTCATCTTCGGCGTCGGTATGATGATCCCCGATTTTGAAAGCAATATCGAAGGACTTAAAGCCGGCGACTCGTTCGCGTTCGGCATCCAAGCCGCTAATGCATACGGCGAATACGACGAAGCCATGTTGGTGGACCTGCCCAAAGATATTTTCAAACAGGAAGACGGCTCTATCCCGGAAGGCCTGCTCGAAATCGGCCAGGTTCTGCCCCTCGCCGATAACCAGGGCAACCACTTCCAGGGCATGGTCGCCGCCGTAGCCGATACCACCGTGAAAATCGACCTCAACCACCCAATGGCCGGTGTCGATCTCTTCTTCAGCGGTAACATCGATGGCGTGCGCGACGCCGATCAGGCCGAACTCGAACACGGCCACGTACACGGCCCGGGCGGACATCACCACTGATTGTAATGATGAATGATAAATGATGAATGATGAATGTTTTTGATTCGTGCGAAACAAAAACATTCATCATTCATCATTCATCATTCATCATTCATCATTCAGCTTCTTATTTTTCTCGCTTCGCTGATTTTTTCGTACGCCTCGTTGATCTTCTGAAATTTTTCTTTGGCGTGGCGCAGGACTTCGGGTGAGGCATTTCCGCCGCCAACCGTATCGGGGTGCCATTTTAAGGCTAAGGCGCGAAATTTTTTCTTGATCGCATCCATCGATTCATGCGATTCGGCGCCAAGGATGGCGTAATACGGATCGAGCGCATTCCAGCTTTGCTGGCGGCTCGGCGGTACATGGTAGTAGCGCGCTTTGACGCGCTCATATTGCATCCGGCTGATGTGGAAAATGCCGGCCGCTTTTAATAAGGTTTGTTCTTCTAAGGGGTGCAGGCCTCCGTCGCAGGCGGCCATCGAAAACAGGTAATCAATCATGTTCATCACCTGATAGCGCTCGCGACCAAATTCCTGGTAAAATTTTGCGGCGTATACCTCAAAGGCGTGTTCCGACTCCTTGGCTTCTTTCCAGATTTTAATGGCGTAGTTGCGGTCGCGGTCGTTGAGCCGGAACTGGGTGCGCATCAACACTTCCATGTGGTTGATTTCCTGGCGGTTAACGGCTCCGTCGGCCTTGGCCATTTTGGCGCACAGCGCAAATACAAAGTACAGGTATTGACCTTGCCGCCGCCGGTATTCCTTGTTTTCGCTGTCCTCGGCTTCGGCTTCGCGAAACTGATCGAAAAAGTAGTGCCCCAGCACAGAACCGGCGATAAACCCAACCAGCACGCCGATCGGTAGTTTCAACAGGATGCGACCCAATATCATGCCGATCACCCCGCCAATGACTTTTCCCTGTAACTTCATTTTAAGGGTAACAAAGGTATGGCTTTCCTGTTCTTTATTCCATTATGCCTTGAGGTATAAATCGACAAAACCAAAACGCTGCACGTCGAACACGCCCAAATCGGTCATTTTTAAGGCGGGAATAACGGGCAAGGCCAAAAAGGACAGGAGCATGAAGGGCGCGCGCACTTTGCAGCCGATGGCCGTCTTGGCCCAGGCATCCAGATCGGCATAGCGGTGGGCCAGCGCGTAGCCGTCCAGATCGCTCATCAGTCCGGCAATGGGCAGGGGCAATACGCGGCTTTCGCCCCCGGCATAAGCCCCGACGCCGCCTTTGGCCGCAATAATGGCGTTGATGACGGCCGCCAGCGCGGCATCGTCGGTGCCCACCGCCACAATATTGTGCGAATCATGCGCCACGCTGGAGGCCAAAGCGCCTTGTTCCAAACCTAAGCCTTTTACAAAGCCGATGGCGGGCTTCGCCTTGGCGGTGTAGCGGTTCAGCACAACAATTTTCAGCACATCCTGCGCCGTATCGGGCAGGCAAAGTCCGTCTGCAACGGGCAAATCGGCTTCTGTGCTGCCGGTTACAATTTGTCCGTCGTATGCCTCGATCACGCGCACGCGGGCGTGTGTGCCTGCCGGTGCAGGAAGGGCTAAGTCGGCGGCTGTAATTGGCTCGGCGAGGAACTGGTTGGGCGTTTCGACGGGCAAATGGGGCAGCAGGGACTCGCCTTTGCGGGCCACGCAAACGCCGTTGATCCAGGTTTCCAGTACTTTAAAATCTTTCAGATCGGCCACGCGGATAAAATCGGCCGGATCGCCGGGCCGCAGTTGTCCGACCGGCAATTGGTAATGCGCCACGGGGTGCAGACAGGCCGCGCGCAGGACGTCGAACAGTTCGCAGCCTTTGCTTAAAGCGCGGGCTACGAGTTGGTTGATATGTCCCAGGATGAGGTCGTCGGGGTGCTTGTCGTCGCTGCAAAACATCACTTGTGCAGGATGCGTATGGAGCAGGGGCCAGAGCGCTTCAAAGTTGCGGGCGGCGCTGCCTTCGCGCAGGAGGATGTGTACGCCCAGCGCTGCTTTTTCTGTGGCTTCTTCGAGGGTAAAACACTCGTGGTCGGTGCTGATACCGGCGGCGAAATAACGCCGGGCCTCATCGCCGCGCAGGCCGGGCGCGTGCCCGTCGATGGGTTTTCCGATGGCTTTAGCGGCGGCGATTTTGTCCATTACCTCCGCATCTTCAAACAACACGCCCGGAAAGTTCATCATTTCCGAGAGGTATCCGATGCGCGGGTCGGCGAGCAGTTGGGCCACCGCCGGGGCGTCGAGCGCGGCGCCGGCGGTTTCAAAGCGCGTGGCGGGCACACAGGAGGGCGCGCCGAAGCAAAACTTGAAGGGCGAACGCGCGGCATCGTCCAGCATAAACTGTACGCCTGCTGCGCCGAGTACATTGGCGATTTCGTGCGGGTCGGATACGGTGGCGATGGTGCCGTGTACCACGGCTAATCGCGCAAATTCCGTGGGCGGCATCATGGAACTTTCCACATGTACGTGCGCGTCGGTGAAGCCGGGCAGGATATACCCGCTGTCGGGCGGTACCGTAGCTACTTCGCGAATGGCTTCGATGCGTCCTTCGCGGACGATGATTTCGCCGGGAAAAATGCGCCGGGCGTGGAGGTCGATGATGTGGGAGAAAAACATGTGCTTCAAATGCGGAATGTTTCAAATGCGGAATGCGGAATGCGGAATGCGGAATGAATTTTTGCTACGCAAAAATCAAAATTAAAAATTAGAAACTCAAAACTCATTCCGCATTCCGCACTCCGCACTCCGCACTCCGCATTTGAAACATTCCCTTAATTTCCCAACCACCCTTCCGGAATGGGCATTTTATCTTTTCCGACGGGGGCGTAATGCACTTTGAGGCCGTAGCCGCCGCCGGCGTCGTAGTAGACTACCTGAATCTGGTGTTGGCCCTGGGCGAGGAAGGCATAGCCGGTTTTGCTTTCCATGCCGTGATCGCCTTCGTTGTCCACCACGAGGGTACCGTCGAGGTAGAGCATGCTGCCGTCGTCGGATTCGGTCCAGAACTGGTAGCCGCCGGTTTCGGGGATATTGAGGTAGCCACGCCAGAGCACGGCGCATTTGTTGCCGTTGCAGGCGGCGGGCAAATCGAAGTTGCGCACCACCGTTTGCCGGGTCGTCCGGCCTTTTTCGATGGCGCTGCAGCGGTATTCCGTCACCGATTTTTCCAGTAGTTGCAGTCCGGGTTTGGGTGCCTGGAAAAGGCTCATGGCGGGCATGTAGGTGTAGGTTTTTACGGCCTGTTCCTGCGTGTTGCTTTCCAATTTGCCGGGCGCGAAGGCTTTGGCTTTGAGCTTGATTTCCGTTTTGGGTTGCAGGGGCGCGCTGTAAATCGGCGAAGCGGAGGTGGGTTCCGAGCCGTCGGTGGTGTATCGGATGATAGCATCTGGCAGGCTGTTACGCAGGCTGAGGGTAGGCTGCATGGTTTTGGGGTCGTATTGCAGCGCGATTTCCGGCTTGGGCGTGAATGCTCCGAAGTTGCTGATTTTCAAGACAAACGCCTGCGGCGTTTTCATTTTTGAAGGATTGTATTCGGGCAAAAACAGGATCGTATTAGCGCCGATGCTTTCGCGGCGGAGTTTGTCGGTGCTGCCCAGCAGCGTAATTTCCGAGCCGGGCGGCACGCTGATGCCGCGCAGCGTCACCTTGCGGTCGGTGGGGTACTGCGTCAGGATGGCGTAGAGCGTGTTGGTGGCGGGGTTGTAGGTATAAAAATGTTCGATGCGGGCGAAGCCGGCGGGCGGCTCCACGGTTTGTTTGAGCAGCAGGTCGCCGCCGGTTTTCCAGCCGTCAATCAGTTCGGGTTTGAGGTCGCGGCGGCCGGCGCTCCACTGATTGGTGCTGCGCCAGCGGCGGGTGTTGTAAATGGCCTCGCCGTTGACGTCGAGCCAGCGGCCGATGTCGAGCAGGCGTTCCTGCATGATGGGCGGTATTTGTCCGTGGGCGTCCGGGCCGATGTCGAGCAGGAAGTTTCCGCCGCGTGATACTTTATCGCAGAGGTGGAGCACGAGCGACTGCGAGGAGTTGTAATCTTCGGCGTCTTCGGCGCGGTTGTAGCCGTAGGAGAAGCCCATGCCGCGGCTTTCTTCCCAGTCGTGGTTTTCAAAATCTAATTCCGGCTGGTATTCGGGGGTGTAGATGCCGCCGTGTTTGAAGCGCACGCCGCTGCCCCAGCGGTCGTTGACGACCACGCGGTCGCGGATATTGCTTTGGTTATAGAGCCAGGCGAGGAATTGCGGCGATTCCCAGGTTTCGGGCAGCGCGTCCCAGTCGCCATCCGACCAGACCACCCAGGGGTCGTAGCGTTGCACGAGGTCGTAGAGTTGGGGCATGGTATGATCCTGGGCGAAGCGTTTGGGATCGGCTTTCCAGAGCGGGTTGAACCATTCGTAGAGGGAGAAGTAGAGGCCGGGTTTTACTTTGGTGCGGTTGAGCGAGGTGAAGAGTTCGCCGATGAGGTCGCGGCGCGGGCCGCGTTCCACGCTGTTCCAGGGGAAGCCCCAGGTACGGTTGGCGTGGATGCTGGGCCAGAGGCAGAAGCCGTCGTGGTGTTTGGAGGTGAGTACCACATATCGGGCGCCGGAGCGCTCGAACAGGTTTGCCCAGTCGTCGGGGTTAAAGAGGTCGGCGTGGAAATCGTCGGCCAGATCGTAGTAGGTACGGCTTCCGTAGTTGTTTTGGTGGAATTGCCTTACTAAGCCGCTGTTGGTATTGTTTTCGAGCGAATGCTGGTACCATTCAGCGTAGCTGCCTTTTTTGGTGTAGGCGGGCACTGAGTAAACGCCCCAGTGGATGAAGATGCCGAATTTGGCATTGGTCCACCAGGCGGGCGTGGGTCGGGCGTCGAGCGATTCCCAGTCGGGCGTATAGGTTTGCGCACGGGTGGAGGCAGCGAGCAGCAGGAGCAGGAGTAGTTGAAGGTATTGGCGCATGATGGTATTGTTTTCGGGGGGTAAATTTGGGAAAAAGTTGGCAGATTGGGGGAAAAAGTTTGTGGGTAGGGGGGATGGTTTTCGCACAGATGTGCACAGATCAATTACACAGAAAACACAGATTCAGTGACTTCTGTGTGAATGATCTGTGTTTTTCTGTGTGAAACCGTTTTGTGCACATCTGTGCGAAACCCCAATACGCCCAGGCAATACCAACTTTCCCCGAAATACTGTATTTTGCCCCCAAAAACAGCGCATACCGATGAATCAATCCCTCCGGGCCGCACTCGCCCAAGGCAAAACCGAAGCGGTCATTGCCGAATTACTGGAGCGCAGCACCCATGATGATGATCTGCACAATCAGGTTGTGGCCTTGTCGGCGCGTTATGCGCAGTATGAAAAGCAGTACTTAGGCAACCTGGAAGAAGCCTCGGTGCTAAACATTGAGCTGAATAAAATCAATGCGGCGGTTCTGGATATTATTGACCATCTCGGCGATGCACCCGCCGCCACGCTGCCGCGCAATACGCGTTGGATCAAAATTGTTGCCATTGCAACGCTGATTGTTCTGTTGGGAGGTGTTTTGCTTTTCTATGGGTCTTCACTGCGGGATCTGTCTGGTAAAAAAGACCAGCCCTCTCCCACCCAGACGCCCGCGTCACAAAGCGAAGCAAGCACCGCGCAAGCCCCCGCTGCGCCGCCTGTGTTGGCAGAGCAGCGGCCCTCAGTAAAGCCCACAAATCCTCTGAGCGTCACCTGCAAAACCAATAAAGGCCGCGGCGATCTATACTTCAAAAACGGTCAAAGCATGCGTTTTTATGCAAAGGCCAACCAACCCTGTTACCTGCGATGTATTTACAAACTGGCCGATGGGCGTTTGATGCTCCTGGATGCCGACCGCCAGTTGAGCGCTGCGGAAGTGGATCAATGGTTAGTTGTCGGGCCGCTTTTTGAAGCTGCCGAGCCTTTTGGCGAAGAGCACCTGTATGTGTTTGCACAAAGCAGCGCCTTTGAGCCCCTGAAAACCCGGAACGACCCGGATGGGTATATTTTTATAACAGAAACGCTGGAAGATGCCCTTCGCAAAAGCAGAAGTTTGCGTAAAAAACAAAACTACGCCGAGTCTGAATTGCGCTTGAAAACGGTGTTGTAGCGCATATCTTTGCAAAAATTGAAAATCAATCCAATCTCCTGTTATACCATGTCATTAAACACACTCAAAGACAGACCCGAAATTTCCGGCGAGGTAAAACTCGACAGGCTTTATGCCCAGTTTAAACAACTGTTGGGCGAAATTGCGAAAAAAGAAATCTCGCAAAGCGTTTTGAATCAAATAAATACGGAAATTGAAGAAGTAAATCACTCCGTGCTGACGGGCACGCATTTGGCGCGACTCGTCAAGCGCAAGCAAACCAACATCCTCAAAATTTTGGAAAAGGAGCATAAAATCACGCCTAAAAATCATTACCGCACCCTTTGGATGGTGCTCGGTATGTCGGGTATCGGATTGCCCATCGGCGCAGCCATCGGTACAGCTGTTGGCAACATCGGGCTACTTGCGCTGGGAATGCCTATTGGTATGGCCATTGGTCTGGTTCTGGGGGCCAATATGGATAAAAAAGCCCTGGCAGCAGGCCGTCAAATGGATATTGAGATCAAGTATTGACGAAAAATTTGCCACGAATGCACGAATAAGCGCTGCTCCCGGCATTCATCGTTAAAAAAACATTCATCGTTCATCGCTCATCGTTACAAAATTTGCCACGCATGCACGAATAAGCGCTGCCCCCGGCATTCATCGTTACAAAAACATTCATCGTTCATCGCTCATCGTTCATCGTTACAAAAAACGTTTTTCGTTAAAAAAAAGCCCTCTCCGACTTAACAGAGAGGGCTTCTTAGTTCATGGGAAAACGGATGTTCTGCAAACGATTAGTTGGGCAGTACCACGCGGTCAATCACGTGGATGATGCCGTTGTTGGACTGTACATCGGTGGCGATGATACGGGAGCGGCGGTTGTTTTCGTCAATGAGGGCAGCGCCGCCATCAAGATCAACCGTGAGTTTGCCGGTTTCGAAAGTGGTTACCTGCTGGTTGTCGGTGAGGGCAGTCGAAACTACATTGGCGCCGGCCACCACGTGGTATTGCAGCACTTTGTTGAGCGTAGCGGCCGGAATGGCGGCGAGGTTGGGCGCCTGAAGTTCGGCCAGCAGCGCCGTGAAGGCGGCATTGTTGGGCGCGAATACGGTGAAGGGCGCCGGAGAACCGGCTGCACCAACCTGGCTGCTGAGGATGCTCACGTAGTCCACACCGAGGTCGCTGCGCGTAAGCGCCTGCACGAGGATGGAGAAGTCGGGATTGCTGAGGGCAAAATCAACGATATTGGGGATCGTGATGACTTTGTCCACCACGTGTACGATGCCATTGGTCGCATCCACGTCGGGTGTAACCACTTTAGCGGAGTTGTTGATTTTTACGCCGCTGGCGTCTTTGGTGATGTAGAGGCTAAGGTTGCTGGTGGTAGTACCGAAAGGCGAAGCCGATTTCACGTAGCCCGTCTGGATGGCAGAGGAAGTCACCTCGCCGGGCACCACGTGGTACAGCAGCAGGGCACTTACGGTAGCCTTGGGCAGATCGGTAACTTTGGCTACGCCGAGCGATTGCAGGAGGGTGGTGAAAGCGGCGTTGGTTGGGGCAAATACCGTGAATTGGGTGCTGCCGCTAAGCGTAGTTGCCAGATCAGCGTATACAACGGCATCAACCAGAATACTCAGATCGGCATTGCCCTGCGCCAGTTCGACGATGTTTTTGGGCTGATCGACCGGTTCATCTTCTTTGTCGCAGGCAGTGAATACGAAGGTAGCGCTGAGCATAAGGAGCATGCTCCAAAAAAACTTTTTCATAGTGTTTGTGTGTTTGGTGATAATAACTTTCGTTTTTAAAAGTAAGGGTATAACGGCGTTTGTTATATTTTGTTAAACGATTTGTGGGGTTTGATTTGCTAATATTAAACAAAACTCGAAACAGGTTTATTTTTTTGGGCCCACGCCCATTCAACATATTTGGCCAGCCTAGTTGAATATTAAAATCCAAACGCTATTTGAATGTATGTCTTTTCAGCTTTAAACCGTGTAATGGCTTCCGCACGATCAACAATAGCTTTTCCTGCTGTACATTTTTTCAACTGCTGGCTGAAAAAAATGCATAGCAGGAATCCAAACCATTAAACCGGATGCTATCTTGCAGGTAAAAATCATAAGCTCGGTTTTTCTTGTTATAAATTCGGGGCAAATTTTGAGATTTCTTGTAACAGATTCGGGGCAAATTCCAGTGAACTTGTAACAGATTCGGGGTAAAACCTAAAAAGAGCTCCCTCAAAACGGGCTGCCGATTTTCTGTAAAACCTTTCTAAACCCATTAAAATCATTGAAAAATGAACAAAAAAATCACTTTTTTACTTGCTTGCGCCGCATTCCTGCTCGTTCAGGCCACTTGCGTCCGGCCCGCGCAGTCGCCGTCCGGCCCGGTGCTCAGCCGTTTTCCCGAACTGTCCAACATGCCAGACACCCTGCATGGCTTTTTGTCTGATTCGACCGCCGGCATCGCGCTCTCTGATACGCTGCTGAAAAGCGCCCTGGATTCCGCCCAATTTGCCAGCCTGCATTTTGATACCGGCGAGGCGCAGTTTCTGGCCTTGGGGCAGTTCCCGTTTGCCCATGGACTCCGGGCCGCCCTGCTGCGAACGGAGGAGTTCTGGTTTGGCAAACTGAGCCTGCTGATCTTTGACCCCAAACAACAAAAATGCCTCTATGTGGCAGAACTTTCGCATTTTTATGGCGGCGACGGCGGACAAACGGCCTCCGAATCCTGGCTTTTTGCAGGCCCCGCGCCCCGGCTTTTTGTCAAAACCGCCGACCACGGATTTACCCCGCCTAAAGAATCGGATACGGAACCGCAGGAATACCTCCATGAATCCGGACAACTGTTTGCATGGGCCGCCACACGTTTTCAGCCTGTGCAAAACCCCGACAGTCTGCTTTTTTTACAAAAATTCAGGATGCACCGCGCGTGGTGAAGCGCAACGTTTACGAAACTTTCAAAGTTTTCGTAAACGTCTTTGGAACATATTCTAAACCTTTTCAAGCTTGAAACGATGAAACTCCAGACAACACTGCTCCATCTGATGCTTTTTGCGCTCACTTGCTGTGAGCTGAATGCGCAGCAGGTAACAAGCAACAAGATTTCTGTTTTTGCGGATACTGTTTTAACGCCTGGCAAACAGGCTTTAAGCCTGATCAGCCTGGACAGCACTGGTCAGGCAATTCAGTTACTGCTGAGTGGTCGAGAAACTGAACCATTACTGCTGTTAAAAAGTCGTTTTAACAAAAGCAATAAGGACTTCCGGCTTGGCATTGTAGATTTTGAAACCTGGGATATTGAACAAAACCGGATTATCGTCGCATTATTGGAACACATTCCGGACAGGCCAGCAAAAACAGGTAAAATTGCAGGCAGCGACATTGAACAACTTGTCGCGAAAGGCAATGTAGAAACCGTGCTGAAACAACTGGTTGCTACTGGTGATGAACTGGCGATTATACTTCAGGCCAGGTACTTGCGGGTCAGTGCGCTGCGGATGCAGGGCACCATTGATGCCGGTACGTTTTACAAGATTAATGCAAGAATAAGCAGTGCAATACTGGAATTCTACACCGATTAGTGCAAGCGCTTCTGAACAAATTCCACGCATTTTCATAAAAATACACAATGAAAAAGACAACCCGGCATTTCCCCCTGTTACTCCTCCTCGCGCTCCTGACACTCGGTAGCGCCTGCACTCAAAGCGCCGACAAGAAAGCCCGGGCGCCCGAACCCGCGCCAACATTGCCCCTGAGCATGACGGAAATCGAGACCGGAAAATGGGTCATCACCGACCAAACAAAAACGCCGCTGTATGAGGTGTTTATTTACGACAACGGCCCCGATTATCCTTCGGAAGGCCTGATCCGGATTGTGAAAAACGGTAAAATCGGCTACGCCGACGCGCAGACCTACGCCCTTGTCATTGCGCCGCAATACGACTGCGCTTTCCCGTTTGAAAACGGCAAGGCGAAAGTCAGCAAGCGCTGCCAAACCATTAAAGACGGCGAGCACAGCATTTGGGAGAGCGACGCGTGGGAGTATGTGGATCGGCAGGGGCGTTAATCAAATAAAGCGTCCATGGTCAGGCTTTTATCTGATGATATAGTGGGCGAAATGTGGTATATTTTGACCACATTTCGCCGAGTAAATTTCTTATCAAGCCAAAAAACCATCCAAAACGGGCGTTTTTTCAGGCAAATCCGTCTCGCCGAGCATTTCCCGCAGGTCGCGTTCAATGGTGGTGCACAAGGCGCTCATCGGCACGTCGGTAATGCGGTTTTCAAAAGGGTCTTCGTTGACTTCGCCCACTTTACCCATTACCCCAAAAACAAAAGCGATCAAAATGCTGATGGGTATGACCAGGGCCGGCGCGCCCATTTTACTAAAATCGCCGATCAGTGCAAACGGCAGCACGGCCATAAAAACCAGCAAAAACAGCTTGGTAAAAAAATGGTATTGCCGCAGCAGGGGCGTGTTTTTGATGCGCTCGCAGGCGCCCTGAAAGTTGTTGAAACCGGCCAGTGTGGGTTCCAGGCTGATGTTGTCGAAAGCGCCCAAAATCTCGTCCTTAGTGCCCTCTTTGATCCGTTTTCCCTGAATAAACACGAGGAAATTGGGTATGTTTTGCTTATGCTGCACCTGTTCGAATTCGGCTTCGCCCAGCAGGTGGCTCAAGTCCGACCAGTTGTGTTGCCCGCGCAGGTGCATACGCAGGGCGTGCGCAAAGGCAATCTGGCGATAAACCATTTCTTTTTTGTAGGCTTCAATGGTGGTGGCGGCGACTTTACCGCCCGACAAGGCATTATCGGCATTGGCAATAATTTGTCGGGCAAAAATGCGGCTGTTGTTGAGGATGCTGCCCCAGATGGTTCGGGCTTCCCACCAGCGGTTGTAGGCGTTGTTGTTGCGGAAGGCTAAGAAAATGGCCAGTGCGCTGCCCAGAATAGCGGCAATGGAAAACGGCAGTCCGATTTTATCGAGTTGCTGCTGTGTATGCAGCCAATAAACCGCAAGGGAAAGCAGGCTGGAGACTGCCAGTTCCGAGCGCATGTAGCGCACGACGGCGAGGGGATTGAAGTTTTTCTTTACAATCACGATGCGTTAATTTTTTCGGCTGAACGCGTAGCTCAGTCCGAACGTGAGGATGCTGTCGGTGGTTTGTGTGCTCAGGGGCACTACGTTTTCGTGGGTGCGGGTATACAGGGCGTTCAGGGAAAGGCCTTTCCAGAGTGGCGCTTCGAGGCCGAGGTCTAATTGGGTGCGGTAATTGCTGCGCCGCGAGAGGGCGGGCTGCCAGAAAGCGTCGTAGAAAAAACGCAGACGGCGATGGAAGAGCCAGGAGCTGCCCATCACAAATGCCGAGGCGCGCCACAGGCGGATGTTGCTGCTGCCGTTGTAGCGGCTGTCGTTGAAGGTATTGGCAGCAAAATCGGATTGTTCGTATACGGCGTTGGCCGACAACTTGAGCTGGTTGTGTTTGCTGCGCAGGACTTGGACGGTAGCGCCCGCCCCGGCGAAGTAGCGAATATCTACTTTGCGGCGAAAATTGGTACTCAGGTAGGCGATGGCGTAGGGATATACCCGGTTTCTGGGTTTGTAGTAGAGGTAATTGCGGCTGAACAGGTCGTTGTCGGCTTTTCGTCCGAAAAAAGACTGGTAGAGCGTGCTGTTCTGCGTTTTGAAAACGAAATTTCCGGATAGTGCCCAAACGGCATCGAGGCGGCTTCTAAGGGTCAGCATTTCCACATTGCCTTTTTGGTAATTGCCGGAAAGGGTGCTGCGCAGCTGAAATTTGAGCGTATCGCTTTCGTTGAGCTGGGCCTGGGCAGCACCGGCAAGCAAGAGTACCGTCCAGGCCGTGAGCAAGATGCGATTGAATGAAATTGGCATGTGTGTGATGTTTTATCTTTTGGGGTGTATTTCCCGCGGATATTATTTCCCGCAGATTGCGCAGATGGACGCGCAGATTTCGCAGAATTATCGCTCATGAGTTTCGTGCGATACCATGAGCAGAAAACTCTGCGAAATCTGCGCGTCCATCTGCGCGATCTGCGGGAAATAAATCCCTGAAGATTTGCAGACGTATTATTTGCTGAAATGAGTGGTGCATGCGTATTTTTGCATTGCTATTCTTTTTTCATCAAATCTCCTCTATATGGTTGAAAACGACCTCTCTTACAAGATTCGTGGGGTAATCTTTAAAGTCTTTAGTACGCTTGGCCCCGGCCTTTACGAAAGCGCATACGAGGCCGTGTTGGCGTATGAATTAAAAAAGCTGAATCTCATCGTAGAGCAGCAAGTTCCGCTCCCGCTCGTGCATGAAACTATTTCCCTGGATGTAGGCTATCGAATTGACATTCTGGTAGAAAAAAAAGTCATTATCGAAGTCAAATCCCTTGAAAATTTGCTGGAAGTACATCACAAACAACTGCTCACTTATCTCAAGCTTTCCGGTATTCGCCTGGGTTTGTTGGTGAATTTTAACACCCCCGACATCAGCAAAAGTATTTTCCGGAAAGTAAATGACTTGTGAGCTTGTGGCTCTTTGAATTTATTTCCCGCAGATCGCGCAGATAGACGCGCAGATTTCGCAGAATTATCGCTCATGAGTTTAGTGCGATACCATAAGCAGAAAACGCTGCGAAATCTGCGCGTCCATCTGCGCGATCTGCGGGAAATAAATCCTAAAGCGCTTTCACCACCAACTCCGCCGCAGCGGCGCCGGAATTTTGTTGTTGTCCGGTGATCAGGTTGCCATCCTGAATGGCGTAAGCGGAGAAGGGCGCGGCCACTTTAAAGGTCGTACCTGCAAGTTTCCGGGCTTCAGTTTCAATGCGGTAAGGTTGAATTTTCATGCCCACTGCCTGATCTGCAAATTCCTCTTCGGCATCGGCGAAGCCGGTCCAGGTTTTGCCGGCAACCAGCAAGGTGCCATCCGATTTTTTGGCTTCCAGCAGCAAGGTGGTGGAGTGACAAACCGCCGCTGTTGGTTTACCGCTTTCATAAAATGCGACAAAGAGTTTTTCCAGCGCTGCATTGCCCCGGAAAGTATACATCGGCCCCTGGCCGCCCACCAGGAAAATGGCCACGTAATCGGCCGGATTCACCGCGCTAAGCGGGCGGGTGTTGGCCAGCATATCGTTGAACCACTGTTGCTGCATATAGCCCAGCGAGATCACATCGTGCGCCGAATAGCCGCTGGCATCAGTGGGGTTGGAGTAGCCGTCCATCATCAGGCTGCCACCTTCCGTGGAAACTAATTCCACCTCATATCCCGCTTCCTGGAACACGCGCAGCGGGTGCGTGAGCTCGGCCGCCCAGAAACCGATGGGCCAGCCGGTCTGCTGACTGACACTTGGCGAACTGGCGACCATCAGAATTTTACCTTTGGCAGGAGCGCCATGAAAATGCACGTAAGCTTGAACTTCAGTTACCATGATGTTATTTGTAAAAATGCAGGCCCGTAAAATGACACCGATAAGTTGCCTGACATGAAGTTATCGGCGCCCTTGTTTGAAATTTACGGGACAAAGTTTCGGGGCGCAGGCTTCCCAAACAAGCGCTTTACCAAAAAGTATGCTACGCACTTTTTGGTTAGTAATTGATAATCAGTGTTTTATAAATTTGCGCCAAATCCCTACCTTTAGCTCGATATGAATCGCAACAATATCCTTTTGGGCATCCTCCTGCTGGTGGTGGCCAATATTTGTTTCTCGGCCAAAGCCGTGCTCATCAAACTTCTGTACCGCGAAGGCGTGTCGGTGGAGTCGGTCATTGCCCTGCGCATGCTCATTGCCCTGCCATTTTATGTACTGACGGCGCTTTGGCTGCACCGGCGCGACCACAATGTGCGCCTGAGCGGGCGCGAATGGGCCATTATCAGCGGATTGGGCATCCTGAGCTACTATGTGTCGAGTATGCTCGATTTTATGGGCCTGCAATACGTCACGGCGAGCGTGGAGCGCTTAGTTTTGTACACTTACCCGACCCTTGTGCTGCTGCTTTCGGCGTTTTTATTTCGGGAAAAAATAGGCGGCGTGCAGGTGCTGGCCCTGCTGCCCACCTACACCGGCGTCGTGATTGCCTTTGCGGCCGAGCAGGGACCGGGTGCGCAAAAAGACCTGCTCAAAGGTGGTTTGCTGGTGTTTGGCTGCGCCATTACGTATTCGGTATATGTGGTGTTTACCGGCGAATACGCCCGCAAGGTAGGCTCCGCCAAATTCACCAGTTACGCCGTCATTGCCGCGACGGCACCCGCGCTCTTGCAGTCGTGGTGGCGCGAAGGCCTGGATGTTTTCCACTTTTCCGGGGAGGTGTATCGGCTGAGTGTACTGTTGGCTATTGTTGCCACCGTGGTGCCAACTTTTCTGATTGTGGAAGGTATACGGATCGTTGGGGCCAACAACTCCGGGATTATTGGTTTTGTGGGGCCGGTTTCCACCATTTTTATGGCTTACTGGGTGTTGGGCGAACCCGTTACACCCCTGCAATTGCTGGGCACCCTGGTGGTGCTGGCAGGCGTTTTTTTACTGTCGTGGAATAGTGTAAAAGGGGTGGAGAGCTGATGCCGCTGCTGCTTGCTTCGGCCTATTTCAATTGCATCACTTTTTCGAGTAAAGGTGGAAGTCCGGCATTGAGCATAGCATTGGTATAATGACTCATAACGCAGCAGACATGATTACCGCGCACCGGGGCATTGACGTAGTAAATAATCAAAATATTACTTCCACCCATCATCATAGCGGGGATTTTGACCTTGTACACCACGCGCATGGCGCGGGTTTCGACCCCTTCAAAAACTACGTCAACCATTTTATTGTCAAGTACTTTACCGATTTTTCGGGTAGTTGCGGCCTCATATTGAGCATCCAGTTTGATCTGTGCATCCGCAGCGCTCCGGTGCAATGACCAGTTCATCTGACCATAATACGGACATTGAATATTATGTACACTCATCCAGTTACAGCTTCCCCCAAGACTTAAATACCTGCCTGCAAAATCAATGCTGTCTACCTGCATCGGCGTGTAGCAGTCAGGAGGAATGGCTCCGGTGAGATAGGCCTGTACAAAAGCCTGTTCGAGCAGGGTATCTTTTTTGTTCATGGCGCCAAATCCAATGCAAAGGGTTTGGGTTGTGCCCTCTTCAAAAAGATACCAGGACTGGTAGTTGAGCAGTTTTGGCGTTTTTTGATCACTCTGCTGAAAGACTAAATTATTGGGTTTAAAAGCCCCGGAGCGATAAGGGGCTTGTGCCGTTTTTATTTTTAATTGTTTTTTGGTCTTTTTTATCCCCTCGGGCGTAAAGGGTTGCTCAATGACCTGGGCAAAAATTTCATAACCTTCCAGTTCAAAAAAATCAGCCTGCTCCTGTCGGATGCCTTGCAGGCGAGCGAAAATATCCGGTTCTGAGGCGTTTTGAGCGCTCAGGAGTAAGGGAAGTAAAAGTGAGAGCGGGAGGAGTAATTGCTTTTTCATGGTTAGTGCTGTTGAATTACATCAAAGAGATATTGTGGATTTCCTTTTTTGTCGAATGTCAGCATCCAGCTCGCCTGGGCTTTCGGATCCTGAAAAACCAGCCCCTCAACAGGAAACAGGACAAAACTGTGAAACGCTTCTGCCGGATTGGCGCCGGCCCTGAAATGCACTTTACGCACCAGCACCGTATCGCCGGGATTAGCGCTGAAAGGCTGGGTAAGGGGTTGAAGTCCGAAGGAGGTCAGCACATCTACCGTGACCGTAAAGTTGACGCGTTTGCTGCTGTTGTTGCTCAGTAAAAAGGTGGTCGAGGGGTAATTTTTACGCGTGGCACAACTGGCAAGGGCAAAACTCAGCAAGATCAGGATGGAAAATACACGTTGGTGTTTCATAGTCGGTAATTGATCTGTAAAGATACGCCGTTCGACTTTAACACAACCGGAATACGCCCCCGTATATTGTATCGTTTGGTAAATACCACTTTTTTTTACACCAACTTTTAAATTACGCAACACGATGAAAAAACACCTTCTTCTTTTCGGATTACTCGGCCTGTTTATCATGGCTTTTACCCCAAATCCAGGCGTGAACAAGAAAAAACTAAAAGTCCCCAAAGGCTTTGTGTACGTACCCTCCGGCTCCCTGAAAGACGGCGATAAAACCCTGTCCATCCAGGGCTTTTTTATGCTGGCCACCGAAGTGAGCAACCTCGATTACCGCGAGTTTTTGCACCACTTAGAAGCGGCAGGCCGCACAGCAGACCTCGCCAAGGCGCAGGTGCATGCCGAGGGTTGGAGACAGGCGGCTCAATACAATGAGCCGATGGTGGAACATTACCACCAGCATCCGGCTTATGAAAATTACCCGGTGGTGAATATTACCCGCGAAGGGGCGCTGCTGTATTGCACCTGGCTCCAGGAGCAACTGCAAAGCCAAAACCCCGATCAGTTTATAAAAGTACGCCTGCCAACGGAACAGGAATGGATGTACGCCGCCCGGGGCGGACATGAGGATTACTACTACAGCAATGGTTATTACCTGCGCAACAACAAAGGGGAGTTTATGTATAGTTACCGGCATGTCGGCGACGAATACCTGCACACTGATCCCAAGACCGGCGCCTTTGAGCGGAAAACCATTATGATCAGTGGTCGCCCTGCCAACGGTGTTTTGGGAAATCTTACCGCACCCGCCCAGTCCTTTGTTCCCAACGACTTCGGCCTGTACAACATGTGTGGTAACGCCGCTGAAATGATCGCCGAAGACGGCCGCACCAAGGGCGGTTCTTTTGCCGATACCGGCTACGATATCCGCATCGACGGCCCCGACACCTACGCGGGTGTGCAGGAAGCCTCGCCGTATATCGGCTTCCGGGTATTGTTTTCGGCGGTGGGGAAATGAGTTGCGTTTGCGCGGCCACGGCTTTCAGACCGGGGCCGCGCATGCACTTACTTATAGACAGGCGTTGTTACTTGTTTCTAAAATTTGATTTTGTGGCATATTTCATCTTTCCGTCGAGCATCGGGCGCACTGCTTTTTCCAGCTCGGCAATCAGAATATTATTGATTGCCCAGCCGCAGGGATAAGTGAGGTGCTCGCCTGTTTTTTATCTTCTTCGCATAACAGATTTGAGACGCCGTTCTCAACTGCTGTCAGAGGTTGAGCAAAACTGGCAATCCATGTTTAATGACCTTCATGCATACTGTCCTCCCCGCCCATAGGATTTACGCCCTTTTTAAAAACCAGCTCACTATGCAGCAGATAAGCGCCGGAGACCACTACCTCCTCACCTGTTTGTAAACCGTCCTTGATTTCTGTAAAATCTCGGTTCGAAGTACCGGTCACAACCATACGGCTTTCAAATGCGCCATTGGGTTTACGCAACCAGACACTTGCTCCGTCTTTGCCCCGAATGAGTGCGCTGGTTGGCACGGCGACAGTGTTTCGGGTTCTATCCTTCAAAGTTATCCATGCCTGCATGCCGGGTTGCAGATCGGCACCGGAATTGGGTATTTCCACACGAATCATCACGATTTTGGAGTCGGTTTCAAGGGCCGGATTGACAAAAATGACCTTACCGCGCAATTTTTTATCTGAAAACACAGGTACTTCAACCAAAGCTGTACCATCGCTGTGGATTAAAAATGGCAGGTCGCTAACGTATAATTGCGCTTCGACCCAAAGTGTGTGCATGCTGGTGAGGCGAAGCATGGGTGAGCCTTCGGAAACGTAATCGCCCTCTGCAACGGATACTTCGGTAGCAATACCACTGTACCTGCTGTAGTATACAAGGGTATTGGTACTTATGCGGTTTTGTTCCAGTTGAGCAATTTGGGATTCATTCATGCCCCATAACAGTAATTTTTGACGGGCTGCTTCTGCAATGCGAGCAAAATTCAGGTCGGTATCGGCGAAGCGTTGTTGACTTTGGCGGGCAAGCAGATAGTCTTGCTGTGTGGCGGCGAGTTGTTCGCTGTACAGTTCAAAAAGCGCCTGGCCTGCCTGTACAGGTTCGCCAATATTTCTTATAAAAAGCCGCTCTATCCTGCCTGAAATTCGAGCTGATACCAGGTTTGCGAGGTCTTGATTTTCTTTCAGGCTTGCTGCAAGGGTAATTTCTACGCCGAGCGGGCGCAGGGTTACGCTGTCTGTGCGGATGTTAGCAAGTCGGATTTGTTCTCCGCTCAGTTTTAGCTCACCCTGTTTTTGGCTTGGGTCAATTTCGATACGCACCAGATCCATTTTACAAACAGGACAGGTACCCGGGCGTTTTTCCATGACTTGCGGATCCATCGAGCAGGTGTAATAAACGTTGTCGGGTGTTGATTCTTCCGGCGCAGACTTTTTACAGGCGGCAAGGATGAATAAGAGGGAGAGGTAAAAAATATTTTTTCTTACTGTTTTCATTTTCAATTAGTTGGATTTAACAAAACTCTCACTATCCATGAGAAACTGTGCATCAGCAGCAATCTCATCGGCCTCCGAAATACCGGAGCGGACTTCCAGCCAACCGCCCGAAAGGCTGCCCGCTTCAATTTTTTGGCTCCTGAAAACCCCGTCTTTTTTCAAAAACACCACCTGCTGCCTGCCCAAATCAAGGGCCGCGGTTTTAGGAATCCAAAGTCCGTTGCGATGGCCTGCCGAAATACTTGCATGAAGCAGGGCGCCGGGCTTCAAATGGCCTCCCGGATTTTCGAGATATACCCTTGCCCGGAAATTTTTAGTGCCGGCGTTGATTATGGGTTCAATGTAGTTGATTTTCCCTGAAAATAGCTTTTCAAACGGCTCAACGTGCAAACTTACCGCCTGCCCGATTTTTACTGCTGAAAAATCTGCGGGATATAATTCGAGTATAGCCCAAACGCTGGACAGGCTTTGAACGTTGAAGAGCCGCTGTCCTTTTTGGACATACATGCCCTCTTGTAGAAAAAGAACTTCATTAACCGAGAGTTCCGCAGGCTCGGTATTTACCGAAGCACTGCCCGAGGGCATTCCGCCGTTCATCTCCCCATTGGAATTTAGAGAAGCGGATAAGGGTTTTTCAAAAACAAACCCTTCAAACGGGCTGAATACAGATAATGCCAATGCCGGTTTTCGCGATATTTCTGCTTCGGCGATTTGTGCGGCCGTTAGCCCGAGTAATGCCAGACGCCGACGGGCGTTTTCGAGCAGCGCTGTATTGGTGGCATCTTTTTCCAATAGAAAAATCAGTTCCTGCAGCGCAGTGGCGATTTCCGGACTATATATGTCGAGTAGGCGTTGTCCCTTTCGCACAGGCTGCAAGGGGTACCTGACGTATAATCGTTCAATGCGGCCGCTAAATCGGGCGGAAATAGCCTGTACACGGCGGGCATCGTAGGTAATGTAGCCGGGAGCTTCAAGGTTGGTTAAGAGGGTTTTTCGCGCTGGTCTGAGGGTTTTTACAGCGCTTAAAACATATTCAAAAGTTGGCTTGAGGAGTAATGCCAGCTCCGCAGGTTCGGCGCTTTGGTGGGCAGCGGTGTTGGCCTCTGGCACGATATGCTGCAGATCCATTTTGCAAACAGGGCAGGAACCCGGCTTTGGGTAAGTTTTTTCGCCTTCGCATTTCATGGGGCATTGCCAGGTCGCAGTGGCACTGTGATGTGTATGATCGCTTGTTTTGCTGCGGCAGGCAGCGAGCAGCAATAGGATGGTGGTGACCAGACAAAAGGCATTTATGCCAATTTTACCATTTTTTTTCATAAAACTGCCAACTTTTGAGGGCAATGCCGGCCGGATGCTTTGTTCACCCGACCGGCGGCCTTTGTCATTTCGAGCCCTCTGATTTATGCTCGCTGTGGTTTTCGACCGCTTTCAAATCCATTTTGCAAACGGGGCAGGCGCCAGCTTCGGCGTAAGTTTTTTCGCCCTCGCATTTCATAGGGCATTGCCAGGAGGTTGCCGCGCCATGCTGTTGATGTTCATTTTTGTTGTTTCCGCAAGCGGAAAACACCAGTAAAAGGGCGGCGAACAAAAAGTTCATTTCAATGAATTTCCAGTTCTTTTTCATAAGCGATTTTAGTTTGAAACAATTGTTGAATCATATCGAGCTGCGCCAGTCGGCTCATTTTCAGTTCGAGCCACGCATCGAGTACCATGAACAGTTCTTCGGTGTTCTGCCCGTAAGCAAGCAGGGTGCTTTGAAAGCGTTTGTGCTGGTTGGGTATGATCACGTTTTCATAGCGTTCGATCTGGTTTTGCAGGGTTTGCATCATCACGAGACGGTCGGCAAGGGCACCCCGGATATCGTTGGCGAGCGCTGATTTTTCTAATCCGAAAGCGTTGATTCGGTGGTCAATACCGGCAATTTTGGTTTTGATGTCTTTGTCTGCCCAGGGCGCAAGCGGCACGGTCATCATGCCCATGAGTGAAAATTGCCAGGGTTGTCCGCCAAAGGCAAACATATGATCCACACGGACTCCAAACTCCGGCTTGAGTTTTGCGCGGTTGAATTCCTGTTCGAGGCGGGCAGTTCTGAGTTGCGCTTCTATGGCCAGCATATCGCTGCGGGCCAGAATTCGGGTTGTATCGGGCTGGGCGGGAAGCTTTCTCCATGAAGAAAAAAGGGTAGTATCCGGCTCAAAATCAATGCTTTGAGAAAACTGAAGTAATGTTTGCAGCATTGTTTTTTGCAGTCGGATTTCTCCGGCATACATGGCCTGCATCCGGTCGAGGTCGGCAATTTCAGCTTCAGCTTTATAAATGCTGCCGAGTTTTTCGCGATTAAACTTGTAGCGTTCCCCTGCGCTTTCGAGCATCAACCGCAGCAGGTTTTTACTTTCTTCTATAACTGCCGTCTTCTTTTTCAACACGATATAATTAAAATAGGCGTTTTTGGCCTCGGCAAATAACATGTTCCTCATCACGCCTATATCGGCAGTTTGCATTGCCGACATGGAGGCCATATACCGCCCCTCGGCTTGCTGCATTTTTCGGTTGGGGAACATTTGCTCACCGGAAATCATAAAACTACCCATGCCTTCGCCATGCGCGCCACTTTCGCTCCAGCGTTTAGGGTTGTAAGGGGTCATCCAGAAACCGGCGCCGACTTTTGGAGCCGGCATTGAAACCGTGCCCCCGGCGTAGGTTTCAAGTTCGCGGATACGGGCTTCCGGAGCTTTAAGCGCAGGGTGGATTTGCTCAATTCGCATCAAAATCGAATCGAGTGGAACAGGTGTCTGAGCAGGCAGATTTTTCAGAAAAATTGCCGGCATCACGTACAAAGAAAGTCTGATCAATGCATTAAGCTGCTTCATCGTTATTTTTTTTTGACATTACTCCTGCACCCCATACACCTCAATTTTCCCGGAGCGCCGTAACTCCCATTCTTTTATCATTTCAAAAACAACGGGCGTTACGAGCAATACATAAATGGTGGATGAAATCGTGCCGCCAATGAGCGGAATGGTGATGGGCAACATCACGTCGCTGCCCACTCCCGTCGCCCAGAGGATGGGAATAAGACCGAATAGCCCCGACGAAATGGTCATCAGTTTGGGCCGCAACCGTTTAACTGCACCTTCAATGATATATGCCCGTAGTGCATCGCAACCGATTGCCTGTCTGGAATTCCCTTTTTCGGCAACGAGCCGCTGCATCGCTTCGTTGAGGTAAATCGTCATAACCATAACTGTTTCAATGGCTTCACCAAATAGCGCAATAAACCCTACAGCTACTGCCACTGATAAATTTACCCCATAAAAATAGACCATCCAAACACCACCAACGAGGGCAATTGGCACGGTGATCATCGTTACCAGTGCTTCTTTGACAGACTTGTAGGTGATGTACAACACGAAAAATATGATAAACAATACCATGGGCGTGATGAGCTGGAGTGTCCGGGTGGCACGGATTTGATTCTCCCATTGGCCGCTCCATTCTATATAGTAGCCCTTGGGTAGTTGCTGCACAGCGGCGTTAAGCTTTTGTTGCGCCTCCTGCACTGTACTGCCAAGATCGCGTTCGCGCACATTAAACAGCACTGTACCACGTAACATCGCATTTTCAGAGTTGATCATCGGTGGCCCTTCTGAAATACGAATATCAGCTACCGCTTCAAGCGGGATAACGCCGTAGCGCTTGGTTTGCAGTTGCATCCGTCGCAGGGCATCAAGATTATTCCTGAAATCCTGCGCAAAGCGAGCGTTGACCGTGAAGCGCTGGCGACCTTCTACGGTACTCGTCAGCACCATACCGCCGAGTGCCGATTCAACGAGCATGTTCACGTCATTTACACTCAGCCCATAGCGCCCGATTTCCTCGCGTTTAACAACAACATCAATGTATTTACCGCCGGTAATGGGTTCAACATAGAGGTCTTTTACCCCCTGAATATTTTCAAGTTCTTTTTTTAACAGTTGCGCAACGGAATAAATGGTGTCGAGGTTTTGCCCGTAAACCTTCAATCCCACATCGGTACGAATACCTGTTGACAGCATATTGATACGGTTAATTATGGGTTGTGTCCACCCGTTGATCACACCTGGAATTTGTAATTTGGCATTCAACTCATTGATGATGTCTTCTTTACTCAAGCCAGGGCGCCATTCAGTTTTGGGTTTCAGCAAAATGATGGTCTCAATCATTGAAATGGGCGAGTTGTCGGTGGCCGTGTTTGCCCGGCCTGCCTTGCCCAGAACGTGGCTGACTTCCGGTACGGAGGCAATGAGCTTATCCTGAACCTGCAACAAGCGTTTGACCTCCGAGTTAGACACATCCGGCAAGGTTACGGGCATGAACAACAGGGAGCCTTCATCAAGCGGCGGCATGAACTCTGTACCAAGGCGCATCATCATCGGAATACTGAGTGCCAAGGCGGCAAGCGTCAGCGCAAGGGTCGTTTTGCGCCAACGCAGACAGCTTTTCAGTATAGGGGTGTATATTTTTTCCAAAAAACGCGTAATAGGGTTTGCCCGTTCCGGTTTTAATCTCCCTTTTAAAATGAGCACAATCAACACGGGCGTAAGCGTAATGGCAAGGAAAGCATCTACCAGCAGGATAAATGTTTTTGTCCAGGCCAACGGCGAAAATAACTTTCCTTCCACTCCGGTCAACAGAAATACCGGCAGAAATGATGTAATGGTCACAATCGTGGAAAAAAACACACCCGGGCCAACCTGTTTGCACGATTTCTCAACAATGGAAAGCCGCTCCGAAAAAGTTTTTGCCCAGGGCGCTTCCGACAAATGGCGGTAGGCATTCTCCACCATCACGATACCGTCATCTACCACAACTCCGATGGCCAGGGCAATACCCGTCAACGACATGATGTTCGAACTCAGGCCAAAAGCCTCCAGCAGGATGAAACCAACCGCTATGGAAACCGGCAGTTGAATTAATATGACCAGCGCACTGCGCCAGTGGAATAAAAAAATCAATACCACCAGCGATACCGCAATCATCTCCTCGGTCAGGGTATTTTTAATCGAGCCAATAGCAGCCTGGATGAGTTCGCTACGGTCATAACTGACGCGAAACGTCACGCCTTCGGGTAAGCCTTTTTCAACCTCTTCCATTTTTTCTTTCACTGCAGCGATCACGTTATTTGCGTTCTCGCCGTAACGCATGACAACGATGCCACCCACCACCTCGCCCGTACCGTCCATGTCAAAAATGCCAAGGCGTAAATCACCGCCCATTTGCACCGTCGCCACGTCTTTAACCCGAATGGGAACAGAGCCGTACTGACCAACAGGGATGTGCTCAATGTCTTCTGTATTTTTGATATAACCCAGGCCACGAACGATGTAGGCCATATCTGACATCTCGAATTTTCGGCCACCGACATCGTTGTTGTTGCTTCGGATTGCTGTCAAAACATCCATGAGCGGCACATTGTAATAATTGAGTTTGTATGGGTCAATATTTATCTGATACTGCTTGCCAAAGCCGCCAAAGCTGGCTACTTCACTCACGCCAGGCACGGTCTGCAAGGCAAATTTGATATACCAATCCTGTAAAGCCCGCTGCTCGCCCAAATCCATGCCTGGCGCTTCGAGGTGATACCAGAAAATATGACCGACGCCCGTACCATCCGGGCCGAGCGTCGGCGAAATCCCCTCAGGCAGGAGGCGTTGGGCGTAATTGAGGCGTTCCAAAACCCGCGTTCTTGCCCAGTAAATATCCGCGCCGTCTTCAAAAATAACATACACAAAACTCATCCCGAACATGGATGCTCCCCTGATATTTTTCACCTTAGGTATACCCTGCAGGTTGGAAACCAGCGGGTACGTGATCTGATCCTCAATAAGTTGCGGGCTTCGCCCCATCCATTCCGTGAAGACAATTACCTGATTTTCAGATAAATCCGGAATAGCGTCAATCGGATTGTTCCGCATGGAATAGATGCCCCACGCAAACAAGCCCACTGCTGCAATCAGTACGAATATGCGGTTGCGCAAAGAGAGCTGGACGAGTTTTTCAACCATGTTTTTTTATTTCAAACTTGACTTTAATCGTTGCTTCATTCCTGAGATACACACTCCCGAACAAAGACTCAAACTGGTATCATCAACAGCATCACGCCCGACATTACCACCATGAGTAAATCCTCCACGAGTGTGATATGCGACATTGGCAGGTTAAACACCGCGCCGAGACAGGCACATTGGAAGCGACGTTTTTTCAGAAGGCTTTGCACTACGCCAACCGTACTGACTCCCATGACTATTAGTGTAAGCCAATTGGTCAATACCGGCTGAAAATTAAGTAAAAAAAGAATACCCAATCCCAATTCAACAAATGGATACATATAACCCCAGCCCAGCCAGCGCCGGGCCACTACATCGTAACTGCTGTACGAAACGGCGAATGCAGGCCGGTCGAGCATTTTGAAAAACGAAAAAACGAGGAAAAATCCCGCCATAAAATGGCGCATCCAGCGCATCCAGTCAAAATAACCAGCAGCAAATTCAATCAGCAAGGTTGCGCCAAATATGTAGCTAAAAACCAGTAAAACAGGTTTATAGGTCTCAAAAAAACCTCGTTCGTCGTCTTTTTTATCCAAAAGTGCCGCTACTGTGGGCATAGGCAAAGATTTTTCAAAAAGCTCATATTGGGGGTAATCGCGCAATGCAGCCTGTAAATCGGCTGTCGCGATATGGCGATCCATTGTAATTTCTACCTGTGCGTCCAGGCCGACAGATGCCTTGATAACACCGGGTATTTTTTCCAAAAGGCTTTTAACTTTGGCGACACAAGTGCCGCAGGTGATGCCGGAGACTTGATAATTGTGTGTCATTATTGATGATTTTAATGTCACACAAAGGTCAGGGGGGGCGTAAAAAAAATCGTTACAGGATTTTGGGAGAATTGTACAAGGTTTTGTCAGACTTCATCAAGGGGTTTCCGCCCGTGTAGCCGATGCCCGTTTTTAAACGCCGAGGGTGTTTGTCCGGTGGCTTGCCTAAATTGATTGCTCAAATGCTGCGGGCTGCTGTATCCCATCTGATCAGCGATTTCGGTAAGTGTTAACTGGTCGTATACTAACAATTCTTTTGCGCGTTCGATTTTTTGAGCAATGATGAATTTCTCAATTGTAAGTCCTTCAACCGAGGAAAATAGGCGGCTGAGCTGCCCATATTCGAGCAGCGTTTCACGGGCCAGAAACTCCGAGAAATTCATTGTCGCCGGTCGCCTGCCTGCCATATAGTGAATTTCGCCAATGACCAGTATTTTTACCTGCGCCACAAGGCGGCTGCTACGGTCGTCAAGAAGTTCAAAACCTTCATCTTCAAGACGCGCGCGAAGTGCTGCCAATTGTTGTGGCGCAGGCATAGCCTCCAACCCGATTTCGCCGAGTTGAATGCTTGTCACCGGCAGGTTCACCTCGGCTGCCAATCGCCCTACGGTACGAATGCAGCGGGCACATACCATGTTTTTAATATACAGTAAAACCATAAGGCGCTGATGTGCGTTGCGGCGCGCACTATGTTCGCCACAGTGCCTGCCTGTTATAACAAGCGTGCTTAAAAAGGAGATTTAAAAGCCGGATTCGACAAAAATTCGTTATCGGTCAGTGTTTTTAAAAAGGCAACAAGGTCGGCTTTGTCCTGTGCCGACAGCCCAAGCCCGCCCGGTTGAAGGTTGTACTGCATCAGAAATTCTACGGTAGACGATGGCTTTACCCCTGTGTTGTAAAAATCCACTACCTGCTCAAGGGTTTGGAAGCGGCCGTCGTGCATATAAGGTGCGGTACGGGCGATGTTGCGCAGTGTAGGGGTTTTGAACTTCGCTTTATCGGCCGCATCAAGGGTAACTTTCATGCGCCCCTCATCCTTTTGTTCGGCATCTGCATCAAGGCCGTTATTCATGTATTCATCATTCGTAAAGTTGAATGTTGCGTGGCAATGGAAGCATTCTGCGCCTTTTTTCACTCCTGAGGGGTCGAATTCGGTGAAGAACAGTTGTCGGCCGCGCTCCTCGCTGCTGCTCAGGGCAAGTTCGCCGCGTTTGAACTGATCGTATTTCGAATTATTGGAAATCATCGTGAACTCGAATTGTTCGATTGCCAGCGCAATGCGCTCTGCGGTAACGGCGGGGTCGCCAAAAGCGCGGATAAACTGGTCGGTGTATTTTTTTTCAGCCGACAATTTTGCCACCACATTTGCCAGGCTTTCGTTCATTTCAAGTGGGTCTTGTATCGGTTTAAGGGCCTGGTCACGCGCAAGCGCTGAGCGGCCATCCCAAAACATTCCGTTTTTATGCCAGGCGAGGTTCATCACAGGCATGGCCTGTCGTTTGCCCTTCAATTTTTCCACGCCGATTGAAAACTGGAGGCTGTCGGAAAAACCGTCGGCCTGCCGATGGCAGTCGGCACAGGCTTGAGAACCATCTTTGGAGAGTAATTTTTCATAAAAAAGCATCCTGCCAAGCATCACGCCCTGCACAGTCGGCTTGTTGTCTGCCGGAAAATCCGGGTCGGGAAAGTCTCTTAAATTGAGGCTCAGAAGCGTGGGGTCGTACACAGCAGGTTCTTCAACCGGGGCGGGGTCGCAAGCCAGGAAAGCGGCGGTCATAAGCGACAACGCGAGGGCTATTTTTTTCATAAGACTTTGATTGTATGCCAGGATTTGAGCGAATTTGAAAATGGGTGGATTTTTTTAATGATTGAAGAAGGGGTAAAAAAACATGCCTTTTAGAAGCCATTAGCACTGAGCATCCATCATTTAAACAAAGGATTATGGATGAATTTTTCATCTGTAAGGCTTTCCAGAAAAGCAATCAAGTCTGCTTTTTCCCCCGCTGCCAAACCCAAAGGCCGAACCAGCGGACTTCGGTGCGGATGACTTTTGCCCCCACTATCGTAGTGCTCAATTACTGAAGACAGTGTTGGCAAACTGCCGTCGTGCATGTAGGGCGCAGTAAGGCTGATATTACGCAGGGTCGGCACTTTGAAGCGTGCCACATCCGCGGTATCTTCAGTTAAGCGGAAACGTCCGGGATCAGGGTAGTTTTCATACAGGCCATTGTTTTCAAAGGCGTAATTTGAGAAATTAAACCCCGAGTGGCAAGTAGAACAGTTTGTTTTTGAGGAGAAAAACAACTCCATGCCGCGTTGTTCGGAGCTTGTCAGCGCCCGGGTTTTTCCCTCATAAAAAAACTCGTCAAAACGACTCTGCCCGGATATCAAGGTGCGTTCAAAACAGGCAATACTCCTGGTAATTACAAAAAAATCCGGATCGCGGTTGTAAGCCTCACGGCTTAGTCGGACGTAGGCGGAGTCGGTTTTCAGGCGATCTGCAATCAGCAGAATATTGAAACCAAATTCATTGTGTTCCTGAATGGGCACAAGTATCTGCATTTCCAGTGTCGGCACACCGCCTTCACGGGTGAAGTAGGGATGATAGACCACGTTGGCCAATGTGGGCGCGTTGCGCTTGCCCGGCAGTCCGCCCACCCCCGGCGAGAAGGCCAGCGAATCAGAAAAGGCGTGTTGCGGCGCATGACAAGAGGCGCAGGAAACAGTACTATCGCGCGACATCGCGACGTCGTAAAAAAGACGCTTGCCCAAGGCAAAACGCGCTGCCGTCAGCTCATTGCCTTCCGGGAAAACGGGGGAGGGGAAACCCGGCGGCACCACAAGCAGGGAGGTGGTGTCGAGGGGTACATCAGCTTGTTGTTCTTTTTGGCATGCCCAAAAGAACAACAAGCTGATGCCGATGAAAACAAAAAATCGCATGGAGCAATCAGTTCAATACCACCAGCTTTTCAATTGCAACAGCATTTCCGTTATGCCACAAATGCAGTAAATACAAACCTGCCGAAGGCAACTTTTCAAGTGCGAGTTTCTGGTTTTCTCCTGCAACAAGGGTCTGATTGACCAAAATTTTACCCGTCAAATCGCTTACCGTAAGTGCATAGCCCGAGCCGGCAGGAAGCGAATACGCAAGCGTTGGCGTGGCATTGGACACCGGATTTGGCGAAACGGAGAATTTGCCTGTAAACGCAGGATCTGTGTATACCGAACTGGTTGCGGCTTTAAAAACCACGTTTTTGAAATTGTTCAGCAGGGTCACCGCAGCACCGCTGCTGCCATGTACCACCAGTCCGCCGGAAATATTGATGCTTTTTACCGTCTGTTGATAGTCGGCAATAAGGCGGATTATTTTCCTGTCCGGCGCAACCTGATCTGCATTGGTACTGACAGTCAGGGTTTTATAGTTGGCATCGCCGAGCGAATGTATTTGAAAGTTTTGCGACAGATTTGTTCCGGCGTAACCTTCAATAGCCGCAAAACGATAGCCAGACACCCAGCCCCAGTGCATTTCAGGGTTTTGAGGCGCAAGCGGATGGCCGGCTGGATAAGCGGCCGGGTCGAGGTGATTGACGGCTTGGGGTACTCCAATCGAAAAAGTAATCGCTTCTACATTAACAATCCCGGGCATCTGGCCAAGGCTGTACATGGAGTCAAGCGAAGGCCTTACGAGCAGGTACAAATCTGTACAGGGCGTAACCTGGCCGCCATCGTGCGTTATCTTGATTTCCGAAATGTAATACTCAAAGCGGGTGTATTTCATTTGGTAGGTTCCACCCGGATGATTAACAGCCTGATTGAGCGAAAATGCTGCATCTCCAAGGCGGGGCGCCAGGTGCAGGACAACTTCGTTCTGGGCGTGCATTGCAAAGCACGAAACTGCAAGCAGGAAGGATAAAAGTGTTTGTTTCATCGAAATATGATTTTATAAAAATGATTGTGTGGTTACGGTGAAAATACCAGGCCCAGGTTTAACCCATATTGCATAAAGCCTTTCTGGCCGGCTGTAAGGGCCTCAAAACGCAGCGCCATGCAAGTGGAAAGCGCGCGTTCAACGCCAGCGCTGGCAAGCCAGCCAATGGATGCGCTTGCCGGAGCAGTGACCTGTATACTTGGCAAATGACCATTTTGGAAACATAAATCCCGACAAAGTTCTGTGACATGCGCCACCTCGACCTCCCGCTTCTGCGTCATCTCCAGCAGCACGCCGCCACCTGCAAAACCTGTCCATTTCCCTTTGCTGATTCGGCGTTCAAGTGTCACGGGCAGGCGCCATGCGTTCAAACGGTGATGGGTTTGCATGTGCAGTGTGAATGGTTCGTCGGCTGGCATCACGGCGCCGGAATGCTCCTGGTGCATTTGCAGCGTGAGCAGGCTTTTTCCGCCGCCCGACACGACGGCGTATTGAAACTGGTAGGCCTTCAAACCGGGGTCATTGGGGTTGAGGCAGATGCCGTCCATGAGTCGCAGGGTGGCGGCGTGTTCAGACATGTAGTTTTGGCGAAAGTATTGAATACCAACGCCAATATGCCAATTGTCGAGGGGTTTGAAGGCCATTGAAAGGCCCGCCTGCCAGCCGCTTCCTGGGCGGGATTGTGTAGCAGGAAACACTAAGCCATCCGGTACTGCCCGCTTGTTTTTAGGCATAAAAAAAACAGGGCCAGCCTCGATGCCGAATTGAAAACGCTTTGTGTGGCGCTTTCTGGTCAGCATTACCTGTTGCAGAAGCTGCATTTCGGGCAGTGCCCTGCCTTCGAGGGCGAAGGCCGACAACGCGCCGACGGGTAAGGGTTGGAGGGAGTTCTGTGACTGTAAGCTTTCCTTGGTCGCAGACAGCCCGAATAATTCCGGGGAGGGATCGCCCTGCAATGCCGGGGCAAAAGATGTGGCGATGTTTAGCTTTTCAGGTACTGCTTTTCGGCTTATCGGGCTATTGGCATTGGAGGACTGATTTTTTACCGGCAGTGCTTCATTCCTCCTGACAGCTTTTTCAGAAAAGAGTGGCGCAGCTGCTTGCTTCGGATTTGCAGGTGCAGGAACCGTTAGCCCTTGCGTCTGAACTTCTTCGTTTGAGGCGGAATCCGACTTGGCCGGCGCAGGTTTCCCCGTTTTGCTGCCTTCGAAAAGGATAAGCGCAACAGCGGCGGCAACTGCAACAAATATCCACCAAAATACAAAAAGATTGCGGCGCTTGCGCTGTGGCAAGTGGGGTAAGAGGCGATCCCACGCATCGGCAGGCGCTTCGGGCCGGTAGTTACCGAGGCTTTGGTGAAGCCAGGTTTCGGTAGCATCTTTCGCTTGCTGCTGATCGCTTTTCATATTAAGAATGGTATATTTTGGATCATTTTTTTCAAAAATGCTTTGGCCCTCGTCAGTTGTGAACGCGAAGTACTGACAGTGATACCGAGTTCGCGGGCAATTTCTTCGTGGCTTTTTTCCTCTAAAACAGCCAGGTTCAGCACGGCCCGGAATCCGGGTGGGAGTTTTTGCAGAAGCCGGATCACCGAGTCGGGGTCGTCGGGGTCGAAATATTCAGGATGATAAAGCAGGTTTTCAAGTGCTTCAAGTTCCAGGGTTTGCGGTATTTTTTTTCGCCTGTGAAAATCCTCAATAGCGGCTCGCACAAAAATCCGGCGCACCCATCCGTCCAGACTGCCCTCACCGCGATACCGCCCGATGTCGCGAAAAACACGGATAAAACCTTCTTGTAAAAGATCTTCGGCGGCAGCCCGACTCTCCGTAAAACGCAGGCAAATACCGAACATAGGGCTTTTCATCCGCTCGAACAGGATGTACTGCGCCCGTTGGTCGCCCTGCGAGCAGGCAGCAGCCAAGTCCAGGTCTTTGCTGTTTTCTGTAAAATCGTGCATCATTGACCGCCAAGATAAGAAGTGCGATACAGCAATTGAAAACGCTGCATCGCACTATAATTTTTTTTTAGCGCATGTTCGGGAATTCAGGATTGCGCAAAAGCACAATCAGGTGTTCCCGAACATGGGTTCAGGCGAATAAATCATCCAGGAGTACTTCATTTGGGACAAGATGCGCGTACTGATTTTTAGCTATGCCATACGTTGTAATCATGGTGAGAAAAACAGCTTTTTTAGTTCGGCTTTGATGTTTTCCAGATGCTGCATCAGCCGTTGAAAGGCGATCAGCCAAAACTTGAAAAAAAAGTATGGTTTTGACTGATTGATAAGCTATCCGGCTCATCCATCGGCATAGCTGTGCCTGCGCAGCGCCCCTTATTTTTCCTGCCGGGCCAATTGAATGGTAAATGCCTTCACCCGATCTGTGCCATTCAAATAATCATCAAGGCTTTGACGCAGCGTATGATCGGGCAAAATGCCCGTTTCGTCGGGTAGCGCAGTCGCCGACGATTCGTGAATGTTGTTGGCGACATAAAACACCAATTTCGTGTTTTTGAGCCTGCAAACTTTTTGCCCCGCCGAGCAAAACTGATTGGAGCCAAGCTCTTCGCCCACGATAGTGCCCAGGTTCAGGACTTTTACCAGCGACATAAAATGCCCGGTCGTGGAATTACCCAGCCCGTCCATCATAAAAAAGAGTTTGCCCTTGAACCTGTTTTCAAACGGCTCGAAGCTTTCTTCACCTGCTGTTTTGCCCGTTTTTCCTTCAAATACCACGTTGGAATAGTACACGAAAGGCGATTTGACCAAATACCGCAGCAAATGAATGCTGGCATGTTGGGAGCCGCCGCCGTTCCAGCGTACATCAATAATCAGGTTTTTGATGCCTTTGGCATTGATTTCCGACATGCTTTTATCCACAAATGCCTGAAACACATCGAGGTTATTGAAAGGGTAATAATTGAACGTGGTGATGCTCATGACGGCCGTTTTTTGGTCGTCCAAAAATTCAAGGCACAGCCCGTCCGGGCACTTGTAAATCGGGTTATAGCGCACGGGTATCGCGCCCTCCACTTTGTTCAAAGCGATGGGCGCGGTTTTTCCTTTCACCACAACGGTATATTTTTCAGGAAAACCAAGTGCGTAGGGGATCAAAACCCGTGTCCACATATTAAAAACATGCCCTTTGGTGGTCTGGATATACCCTTGGGCGGTAATATGCGGATAAATATTGGTCAGGAGTTGGGGCACTGCCACGCCGTTGATACTCAAAATTTCATCTTTGGTGCTGATGTCCTTCGTGTTCAGGGCATCAATGACATACAGTTTCCCGTCCACCAAACGCGTCAGCAGCGGAAATTTCAGTTGGGGGGGCAGCATTTCATTTTCAAGCGTGAAGCGGCCCATTTCGGTATGCGAACAATGAATGCTGGCGATGATTTCGCTGCAATGCCAGGCAAATTCCGCAAAAGTGGTGCGCTCGTTGATCAGCGCTTTTTTTTGCGCGATGAGCTTCCGGAAGTCCTGTTCTGAAATAAATTTGAGCGCAGCCGGGTGTACTTTAAGCAGGTTTTGGCCCAGTTGTTCCAAATCGTCGTGGTATGCCTGAACCGTATACACCTTTGAGAATTTGTCGGCGGGCGTTTCAACAGGTTTTTCAGGATATTTGATGCGTTCGATCTGGTCTTCCGCCCCGAAATTATCGGGGTTCATGGCCAGCGATTTTTCATAGTGCGACAGGGATTTTTCCTTGTCGCCAAGTGCCAGATAGGCTTCGCCTAAGCTGTCGTACGCATTGGCGGAATGGGGAAATTGTTCGGCGATCAGTTTGAAAATTTCGAGGGCTTCAGTCGTCTTGTTTTCCCACAATTTGGAATAGCCGTACATGGTGAGTTCGTCTTCATTTTCAAAATTATAAGCGTCCGCGTTTTCCTTTTTCAGATTGCGGTACAGGGCTATCCGCTCACCGACCGGCAAATGCTCCGAAGCCTTTAGCCGCTGCACGATGGAAAGTTTTGGGGCATTCGTTTCCCTGCCTGCGGGGTTTCCTGCGACGGTTTGCGGTGTTTGGTTGCCCTTGCAAGCCAGAAGGCAGGCACAACAGAGCAGGAGTACTACTTTAGAAAGGACGGCGCCTTGATGCATAAAAATCATTTTTGGAAAATTTTAAACCCGGTGAATGTTGGGCCAATCTTCCAAAATGAAGGCCGAAGGCGGCAATAATAAATGTAAAAGCTTGTATTGGAAATGTAAAAACCGGTAAAATGGGAAATTGAGGGGTAAATCCTACTTGGTGTTTTAATTCGGAAAGCGTGTAGGGTTCGACTGCCTCAAAGTGTAACATCTAAAATCGGTTATTGGCCTGTTAATCACAGCACTTGCTAAATACATGGTTATTTCAGGTAAAAACTTGGCATTTAGCAATACCGCAGTAATTTTCTCGTCGCCATAGTAGTGGCGACAATTGCGAATATCCTCCACATCGCCCCGCTCGAACACGCGCTCGATCACAAAGGCGGCTTTGGCGTCGTAGTCAATGTTTTCAAAGACGACATCCCAAAAAAATCCGCTTGTTGAATATGGGCTTTGGTTTATTTTCCATTTTGCAAAGGCATCATTTTTTGGGATAGTGTCAGGCAGCTTAGGCACGTAGGGTTTCGCACAGATGGGCACAGATCATTCACACAAATGTCACAGAATGCGGTGTTTTATGTGGAAGGTATCATGCTCTGGGATAGTGTCAGGTCGCCTGGGCACGTAGGGTTTCGCACAGATGTTACACGGATGCTTGCACAGATGTTACACAGAAAATTGATTTTCAATTAAATATAAAATCCTGTGTAACATCTGTGTGGGCATCCGTGTAACATCTGTGCGAAACCCTGCGTACCCGGGCCGATGGAATGGATCAATCCAATGTCTTGATTTCCGCTTGCACTTTGCCTAAAAACTTTTGAAACTCCACATGCTGCGGCGCATCGCGCACCAATTCGAGCCAAAGCTTTTCGGCAGATTGAAAATACGCTTTGGCTTTTTTATTGTCGTTTTGGGCTCTGCTGATTTCTGCCAATTGGCAATACGAAACCGCCAAGCCGCTTTTGAACGTCACATTTTGCGGATAGGTTGCGTAGAGTTCTTCTTCTAATCGGTTGTATTTCTCAAAAAATCCCAAGGCCTTGTCCAAATTACCCAAACTGCAGTGCGTCATTCCGAGGTATTGATACGAAACCGCCAGGCCGTTTTTGAACGACACATTTTGCGGATAGGCCGCGTAGAGTTCTTCTTCTAATCGGTTGTATTCCTCAAAAAATTTCAAGACCTTGTCCAAATTGCTCAAACTACTGTGAATCAATCCGAGGTGTTGATACGAAACCGCCAAGCCGTTTTTGAACTCCACATTTTGCGGATAAGCCGCGTAAAGTTCTTTTTCTAATCGATTGCATGCTTCAAAAAATCCCAAGGCCTTGTCTAAATTGCCCAAACGGCTGTGCGTATCGCCGAGGTATTGATACGAAATCGCCAAACCGTTTTTAAACGCCACATTTTGCGGATAGGCAGCGTAGAGTTCTTCTATTAATTGGTTGGAATCTTCAAAAAATTCCAAGACCTTATCCCTATTGCCCAAACTACTGTGAATCAATCCGAGGTGTTGATACGAAACCGACAAGCCGTTTTTGAACGCCACATTTTGCGGATCGGCCGCGTAGAGTTCTTGACCTAATTTATTAAATTCTTCAAAAAACCCCAAGGCCTTGTCTATATTACCCAAACGGCTGTGCGTCTCGCCGAGGTGTTGATACGAAATCGCCAAGCCGTTTTTGAAATCCACATTTTGCGGATCGGCAGCGTAGAGTTCTTCTTCTAATCGGTTGTATGTTTCAAAAAATTCCAGGGCCTTGTCCAAATTACCCAAGCTGCTGTGCGTTTCGCCGAGTTTTTCATACGAAATCGCCAAGCCGTTTTTGAAATGGGCGTTATCGGGTTCGGCAGCACACAAGGCGGTTAGTATATCCAGCATTTTTTGGTAGGATTGCAGCATTAGCGCCAAATTGCCGGTGTCTTTGTGATAATTACCGATATTTTGAGATAAATAAGCTACATCAGCATCAACAGGCAAGGCATAAATCACAGCAGCTCCCAGGCGCGCAAATACTGTGGCTTGTTGGTAGTTGTCGCTATGGCGCTTGTCATTGTTCAATCCTGTGATTAAGGTGTCAACTAAGGTTCGACAATCCTCCAGCAAGCGCTCCGCATTTTTCATACGCGTCACCTCTTGAATCACAGGACTGATTTTAAATGTACTATCCGCTTTTCGGTATTCGAGCCAGCCTTTTTCTTCCAGACTGCCGAGGTGCTCTAAAATCTCTTCGTCGCTGCGGAGCAAGGTAGTGAGCAGAGCATAGGCAATATTTTCAGCGGACAGCACCGCGAGGTTGCTCAGTACATGGCGTTCTGCGTCGCGCAACTGAGCCAAATCGTACAGGGCAGCGATAATGTCCTTAGGCTCGGCTTCGCGGAGTTGCTCGCTGCCATACACTACCGCCACTGTTTTGTTTTTGAGGGCCAGCAAGCCCTTTTCCTGCAAATCGCGCAATAAATCCGCCAAAGTGTAGCGCAGGGTAAAGCGATTGAACACCGCCATATTTTTAGCCAGGAGCTCCGTCACCAGGGTATTGTAGCCCACCGCTTTTAGCACATCGTGCAGTATGGGCAGGTCGGCGTCGGGCAGCTCGGGGTAGTAGTGTTTAAACAAGGTTACGGCTTCTGCTTTCGCCAGAGGCCGCACTTCATGCACTTGCATATCGGCGAGTTTGCGCACCCGCGAGGTCAGCAGGATATGGCAATTGGGCAATTGGCAGAGCGTAGTGTAGTATTTTTTCAAGTCCGTCGCGTCGTTGGCATTGTCAAACACCAACAGGCAGGGCGTATCCAAATTATTAATCGCTACCGCAATACGGCGGACTTGGGCCTCCGTATCATCGTCCTGCTCAAAATGCACACCCAGGGCATTTCTCAGCGTCACCAAAGCCGCTCCGATGCCCGTATCGGCATAAAGCCAGGCCAGGTGTTTGTAGCGCTCGGCGTGGGCATACCAGTACTTAGCCGCCAGCGTGGTTTTACCAATGCCGCCTTCGCCATTCACCAGCACTAATAAGCGATGTTGGGCCTGGTATTGGGTTTCAATGGCGTTCAGGTCGTTTTCCCGGCCGATGAACAGGTCAGTGTTGAAGGGTGGATTGGTGAGGAGGCGGGCGGGTTTCTCCAATAAACTACCAAAAAGAGCCGTATCAATTTTATCAATATTGTAAATCTTATCGGCAATTTGTATATCAGATTTGCCCTGTGCTTTTAGTATGCTCTGGAAAGCAAGTAACAATTCGTGAATATCGCTGGTTTTGTTTTTGAGGTATTCCAGGGTTTGCTCCACCTCTACTTCTTTTACCGTTCTGCTTTCATGGACTTTTTGTTTAAACACTTCCCAAAACTGTTCAATCTCTGCTGTTACATCCACATTTTTAGCCTTCACATCATCGCCCACTTTTAAAGCTTCCACACAATGGGCAATCGCACGCCAGAGCATTGCTTCACTATTGCGTACATTTTTTTCCCCGTAATAAAAGTTGAAAAACACTTGCCCAATGCTTTCTTCCCTAAAAAAAGCCATAACAACAGCGTCTTTTTCTAAGAATCGGAACTCGACCAAAGCCTCAACATAACGGTCGGGAAAGTCGTGCAAATTTGGCGATGTACCTAACTGCTTTAAAACCGTTTGTACCGTTTCATTTTTAGCAGTTTTACTTTTTATGGCTTTACCAAAATCATAGATAATGGAAGCCCCAATATTGAGTAATAAATCTCCGAGCATAGGTTGTTAAGAAAAATTAGCATTATCAATATGGCCGATATTATAAATCTTCCCGGCATTCTGAATGGTTGTATCTCCAATATGCACATCGCCGCCCGCTGTGATGCTTGCGTCGAGGACGACATTTTTGCTGTTTTCAATCGAAACGATTGTCGTCTTTTCCTCCCGCCGAAACTCCACAAACCCCACCTCCTCCAAGCGTTCCAGTTCTTTGTTGAACTGGTTCCACAGGTCGTCTTCGTTGTTGAAAACGGCATAAAAATGCTTCAAATCCGAGAGTTTTTGCTTGAAAACATCGAGGCTTGGGTCGGTCGGCACGTTATCCGCCGTTTTGAAATAGGTAAAAATAAAGGGTTTGTTTTTGGACTGGAACTGCCCAAAAGCCTGCTCAAATTCCTCCTCGGTGTACATGCCCATCTTAGTCCAGGCCAGCAGCACGAACAGGTCGGCTTCGCGCACATAGTTGTTGTATTCACTTTGCGAGCCATCGGAGGCGAGGCGGGCGGAGAGGTCTTCCCAAATATCGAGGTGCAGGAAAACGCCCCGATCGAACCAGGCTTTGCATTTGCGATAGATTTCCTGCTCGAACCTGTCGCGTTCGGGTTTGAGTTCTTTGGAGGAGGCGAGGAAAATTTTGATTTTTTTCACGGGCGGCCTGTTTGGTATTGATTTGCGAAGCAAATATACCAAAATACCTCCAAGTAATCATCATTTAAGCTATACAGGCAATGCGCTAAGCATCAAGTGCCAAAAGGAGTTACCCCGACCGCAACGCCCCCCTTCCCCCCTCACTCAAACCCCACACCTTCCGTTTTCATCGGCCAGTTGTCGGTGCGGAACGGCGCAATGGGAAAACCCTCAGCGGTGTACAAATTGACGTCGTTGGGGTCGTCGGCCCAGGCATAACGCAGGGCCACAGGCTGGGGCACGGCGTCGCAGTACACCTGCACCGTGTTGCCGATTACCTGCGCCTTGGCGTAGTGAAATACTTTGTCGGCCCCGGCCAGCTCAAAACCATGCACATAGCCGTACTGGTTGCGCACCTGCAAAGCTTCGGTTTCGCCCGGAAAAAACACCTGTGCCACGGCGCCGTCGAAGCGGACTTCTGCCCGACTGGGACTTCCCGGACGCAGCTTTTCCCCGTATGCCGCGCGAAGGGCTTCGCGGGCCAAACGCCGGCCCACGTCAAGTTTGTTTTTGGGGTGAATATCGCGGCTTTCGCCTACGTCTATCGTCACGGCCATGCCGGTGGCAGGCAGTTGAAGCGCCAGCGCCTGTGCTTCGCGCAGTTCGGCCCACTCGCTGCCGGTGTTCGAGACGCCGTGCGCGGCTTCATAATTGGCTAATTGGACAAACAAAAAAGGCATTTCCGGCTGCTTCCACAAGCGCCGCCAGTCGCGGATGAGCAAGGGAAATGCATCGCGGTAGGCTTTGGCGCGGATGGCGTTGGTCTCTCCCTGATACCAGATGACGCCGCGGAGGGCAAAATGCGTGAGCGGATGAATCATGGCGTTGTAAATGGCCACGCCAAGGTTGTTGCTGTTGTGTACAAAATAATGCGGCTCGGCAAACGAGGGCATGATCTTCCATTCGCCGGATAAATCAATGCGTCCGATCGCCGTTTTCAGGAAAAAATCGGATTCCGGTCCGCGCATGCCCATTTCCACCCAACCCGTGGCATCGGCTAATTTTTGCTTGAATACGAGCCGGTTTTTGCCCGCCTTCAGCGCCGAAGCCGGCACGGAAAACTCCACGCCGCCGTGATTTTTCCCCGACCATATTTTACGCCCGTTCATATACAGTTCGGCAGCCAGATCGCCGTGGCCGAGGTGCAAAACGGCATCTGCCGTTGCGGCTTTTTCGGCCAGCTTGAACTCAATCGCCATGTAGCCGCTGCCGCGAAACGCCCAGATATTTTGCCAGTCCCACGCAAAGGTGGGCTTGGCCGTTTTCCAGGAAGTAATGTCGCAGGCGGGATCCAAATAGGCCGCTTCTTCCTCAGCGCCGGGATCGGCGCGCGGTCCGCCAAACACGTAATTTTTTACTTTTTCAAGCGAAAAACGGTCGGCGTCGGCCCAGTTGGCCGGAAAATTGGCCGCATAGGCTTTGAATTGCTCCGACTGGCGCATGCCTTCCAGACTAATCCAGCTCTCCACCTGCGAGCCGCCCCAGGAGCTGTTGACGATGCCCACCGGCACCTTGTAGCGCTCGGCTAAGTCGCGGGCAAAAAAGTAGGCCACGGCACTGAAATGCTGCACGCTGTTATCGTCGCAAACGGTCCATTGGCCGGCATCTAAGCTGTCTAAGGGTGTCAGGCTGACGGCGTGGTTGACCTTAAAATGGCGGATATGCGGGAAGGCGTCGGCGCGGGTTTGCTCCGGCGGGTAGCCGGAGTCGCGGATGCTCCATTCCATATTCGATTGCCCGGAAGCTAACCAGACCTCTCCGATGAGTACATCCCGGAGCTGGATTTCCGATTGCCCGTCGCTGATCTGTATCTGGTGGGCCCTCAGGTCGCCGGCCGGGGTTCTGACGATAACCGACCAGCGACGCGAGGCGTCCGCTTGTGCCTTGATGGGCGTATTGCCGTTCCAGGAGCAACGTACCTGTACGCTACTGCCGGGGCGGTGCCAGCCCCAGATTTCGACCTCGGTATTTTGCTGCAATACCATGTGGCTGCCGAACACGTCGGCTAAGCGCAACTGCGCGCCGGCGGTATTGGACAAAAAGGCCATAAGCAGTACGATTAGTGTTTTTTGAAGCCGCCCGGAACCTTTTTTAAATAGCATCGTAGATGACAACTTTTGTCCAGAGGTGTGCGCAGTTTTTAACAAAATCAAGGTGAATGGGGTGTTTTTGATACACTTCCTCGGCAGCGCCGTCGGCAAAAATACTCAGCCAGGAAAACGTGTACCCGCGCTCAATGACGGGCCGGTCGGTTGGCGCCGGAACGCCGATATGCCATTGCTGAATGGCCTCAATGGCGGTGAGGGTTTCAAGTCCGGCGCGCAAAGCCGCCTGGTCGGCCGCCGTAGCCTCCGGCGACATGTAGAAGAAAACGTGATGGATAAACATGTTTTTGTAAGTGTTTATGTGTTTGAGTGTTTTGGTGTTTGGGTGTTTGGGTGTTTGGGTGTTTTAGTGTTTTAGTGTTTTGGTGCTTTAGGGTTTTGATATTATGGTGTTTTAGGGTTTTGGTATTATGGTGTTTTAGTGTCAAGAACACTTTATACAAAAACACTAAAACACTAAAACACTAAAACACACAACCCCCAAACCCCAAAACACTTTTTCAAAGCTCCTTTTTTTTCAAGGCCTTTACCGCAAAATCTACGGCGCGGGCGGTGAGTGCCATGTAGGTCAGTGAAGGGTTCTGGGTGCCGGTGGAGGCCATACAGGCGCCGTCGGTGACGAATACATTAGCGACCGCGTGCAGTTGGTTGTTGCCATTAACCATACTGGTTTTCGGGTCTTTGCCCATGCGTGCGGTGCCCATTTCATGGATGCCCCGGCCGGGTGGCTCGTGGTTGTCGTAGGCGCCTACATTTTTGAAGCCTGCTTTTTCCAGCATTTCCTGCATCATGGCGAGGCCGTCTTTCAGCATGGCCTCTTCATTGTCGCGCCATTGGCAGTCGAAATTAACGGTTGGCATACCCCAGGCGTCGGTTTTGGCTTTATCGAGCGTAAGTTTATTGTCGAAATGTGGCAGGCATTCCCCTTGCATGTGCAATCCGAGGTCCCAGTTGCCCGGGCGGGTCATGGCCGCTTTGAAGTCGGCGCCAAAACCTTCCTTGTATGCTCCGCTGGTCCAGGCTGCGCCGCGTTCGGCACTGCCGCCGATGGCATAACCGCGCACAAATTTATCTTGTTTGTCGCCAAGAATATTCCTGAAACGCGGAATATAAAATCCGGTCGGGCGGCGCCCCTTGTGGTAGTGGTCCTGAAAGCCGTCGAAACTGGCATACGCGCGGCCGCGGTAGCAGTGATCCATCAGGTAGTGGCCCAGCACGCCGCTGTCGTTGCCTAAGCCCTTGGGGAAACGCGCGGAGTCGGAGTTCAGCAGAATGGTCGTGGTATTAATGGTGCCGGCATTTACAAAAATGACTTTTGCATAATACTCGGTCATCGCTTTGGTGTTGGCGTCAATGACGCGCACCCCGGTGGCGCGGCCCTTTTTTTCATCATAGATAATGGAATGCACGATGCTGTCGGTGCGCAGGGTCATCTTTTTGGTCAGCGCGGCAGCCGCCAGGGTAGTGGCCTGACTGGCAAATGCGGCGCTGAACGGGCATCCGCGATGGCAAAGGTGGCGAAACTGGCAAGGCCCGCGATCATTGTGGCGCACGGTGAGGTTGGCGCTGCGGCCCTGCACTACCGGTATGCCGGGGAAAAACTTTTTCATTTCCGACTGGAAATGCTTTTCCACTACGGTCAATTCAATCGGCGGCAGGAATTCGCCGTCCGGAATTTGCGGCAGCCCATCCCGATTGCCGTTGATGCCCGCATATTTTTCCACATAACTATACCAGGGCGCAATATCGGCGTAGCGGATGGGCCAGTCGGTTCCGTGCCCGTCGCGGCTGTTGGCTTCAAAATCAAAATCCGACCAGCGGTAGGTCTGTCTGGCCCACATGAGGCTTTTACCGCCTACATGGTAACCGCGAATCCAGTCGAAGGATTTGGTTTCCTGGTACGGGTGGTCGCTGTCGCGCACAAAAAGATGGCGGGTGCCGTCGTTGAAGGCATAGCACTTGGTCTGGATAGGGTAGTGCGCCTTGTCGTCGTTGGTGTGCATGTTGCGGTTTTCCAGCTCCCAGGGCGCTTTCATGGCCGTATGGTAGTCGGCGATGTGCTCTAATTTCCGGCCGCGTTCCAGCACAAGGGTTTTAAGACCTTTTTCGGTAAATTCTTTGGCAGCCCAGCCACCGGAAATACCCGAGCCAATTACAATGGCGTCGAAAGTCCTTTTTTTGACAGATGTCGTATTGGTATACATAAGCAAGTTTGACGGGGTTAAAAAACGGGGGTCCAGGCTTTGGTGTCGGGTTCAATTTTCATATCGGCGGTCCAGCCGCCAGGCACGGGGTCGTAGTTCAGCGCCTGCGATGCGCCGATTTCGGAAGTAAAATACCCGTGCAATACCAACATTTTCAGGGTGTTGAAGAATGGTTGTTCGTTTTTGTCGGAGCGTTTGCGGCTTTGCAGTTCGGTAAAAAACGCGATGCGCTCTTCGGCGGAGCAGTCGACGAAGGATTTGCCTGTTTTTTTGAAGCAGGCATCGTCGGTGCTGTTTAATTCGCCCCAAAAACGCTCCTGGCGTGCCTTGGGGAAGCAAAATTCGACCGCACGCGCGATGAAATCCGCAACACCGGCATCTTTGGCGCCGGGCGTGTCGGTGGTCGGAATGATGGTTTCAGCCATTTCCTCCAGCAGGCGTTTTCGATCTGGCGGACAAAAAGGCGCAGGGGCACTGAGGGCATTGGCTAACAGTTCTGGCGCCAGGGCAATTCCGCCCAAGAGCAAGGCAATGCGTTGGAAAGCGTCGCGTCGGGTCATAAGTTTGATATTAAAATCTTGTTTCAAGTATTCTGCTTTGCTGCCCTTTGTTATCGAACAGCAAAATCTTGTACATGCCTTGTGGTAAATACAGGGCATGGGAGTTTTGGGATAAAAAACCGCTGCCCCGGAAAAACTCGCAGCGGCGGCGACGGCCATCGCTGAACTGCACTTCTGCCCAGGTTTCTCCCGGCTCCAGCGCCAGCATTTTTCCGGCAGTTTCCGGCACGGCAAAGCTCAGCAGCGGCCCGGCATTTTGTGTCGCCAGGAGCAACGCACGGCCATCGGAAAGCATGATCTGGGCCAGCGCCCGCCCGTCGCCGGGTATCATAATACCGCTTTGCGTCATGTTTATGGCGCTAAACTGCCCGTTTCCGGTATTTTTCAACAATAATCCGTTAAAGGCATCGGCGCGGCCCTGGAGCAATTCCATGCCAAAATCATTCCCGATCATCACAATATCCAATAAGCCGTCGGCATCAAAATCAAGGGGCAAAATACCGAATACCGGCGCCATCTGCGCTGCTGCGGGCAAACGCAGGAGTCGGAATTTACCCGCGCCAAGGTTTTCCACGTAGGCGCTGCTCATGTAGTTGGCGCTGAGTATTTGTGCGCCTTCGAGTTCTTTTTTGGAAAAAACATCCTGTAAAGTTGCTTCGCCAAAAGCGCCGTAAGTATTGAATTTTTTGCGAATGGGAATGAGCTGCCGCAACACATCGTCGCGGGTATGGTAAATGTATTCCCGGCGCCGCCCCAGCGAATCCTGCCAGTAACAGGTGAGAAATGGGTCGTACACGCCGTTGCCGTCAAAATCCTTCGCATACAGGTGCATCGGCTCAGCGGCCGTACATTTAAAATAGGTGTTTTCTCCGTAATTGCCGGCGATATAGTCCATGTCGCCGTCGTTGTCAAAATCGGCGGCAGCAAGGCTGGTCCACCAACCCAACTGATCGGCTACGCCACTGCTCGCGCTGATGTTGCGGAATTTGCCGTTTTCATTGCGCAAAAAAACAAGCGGCATCCACTCCCCGGCGAGCAGGATGTCGGGGTGGCGGTCGTTGTCAAAATCTGTCCAAAGTGCATCGCTGATCAGGCCTGCGCTGCTGAGTTCCGGACAAACTTCCGCCGTCACATCCGTGAATTTTACCACACCGGCTTTGCTGTCGTTGCGCAGCAGAAAACCGGGGTCGCTGCGCGGATATTGCAGGGGTTTTACACGCCCGGTCACGAGCAGGTCGAGGTCGCCGTCGCCGTCAAAATCCGCGGCTTTGGCGGCCTGGTTGCAGGCATTTTCTTTGGGCAGGGCCTCGGCGGCGAGGCTGAAATTGCCCTTGCCATCATTGAGGTAGAGTACATCCTGATAATACTCCCAGCCGGCCTGCTGTTGTGCGCTGCCACGGGCGATGTACAGGTCGAGGTCGCCGTCGCCTTCTACATCAAAAAGGAGGGTAGCGAGGTCTTCTTCGCTTTTTCTGTATTCAGATTTGAGGTTGATGTTTTTCCGGGTAAAGGTTTGTTTGGGGGTTTGCAAAAAGATGATGGCGTCGTTTTGTGCGCTGGCGCCGATGAGCAAATCCTCCCTGCCATCGCCGTCAATATCGCCAGCTGCTATAGCCGGGCCGTATTGACTGTATTTGTGCGGCAGGGTCATCTGGGTATTGAAGTCCACGTAGTCGTGATCGTCCGACACGAAATCCAGGCCAGTTGCAGCGGGGTTTAATTTTTTGAAAATGGAAGCAATTTTGCTTGTTTTATCTTGTTTTTTGGGCAAATCTGAGTAATTCGCCATTAAAACCTGATTAGCCTGTACGGCTGTTAAAACGCTGCTCTCGCCCGCGCCCCAGCGTATGAGCACCGAGTCGGCCTGCGTAGCGTCGCCTAAGCCAAAATGCAACATGCGTTCGGGGGAGGAGAGGTAGCCACGGCCCGACATCACAAGGGCCGTTTGCGCCTGTCCCTTAAAATACACGGTAGCTTCGGCGCCAAAGGCATCGGGGTTTTCGGGGCGGCCCCTCAGTTGCAGGCGCAGGTAATTGGGTTTTTGCTGGCCGTCGTTGCTTTTATTTTTAAAAAGAAAAACCTCGTCGTCAATATTATTTACGATCAGTTCGAGGTCGCCGTCGTTGTCCAGATCAGCATAAGCGGCGCCATTGGAAAACGCCGGCACGTTCACGCCGAATTCGGCGGAGGCATCTTCAAAGTTGAGATCGCCTTTGTTGCGGAATAAAAATTTGGGCGTTTTTACCTGCGGAATTTTAGCCTGTAATTCGATGGGTGGAAGTAAAAAACGCACATTGCTGTGGTAAGCCGTAAAATCGTGGTCCGTTACGTCGCGCGGGAATCCGTTGGTTACAAAAAGATCGCGCAGGCCGTCGTTGTCAAAATCGGCAAGCAGGGGCGCCCAGCTCCATTCTGTTTCCTGGGTGCCGGTCTGGAAGGCCACATCGCTGAAGTGCGGCATGCCGGTTTCGGGGTCGAAGCCCCGGTGTACCTGAAGCACGTTGCGGCCGTATTGGTATTCGTATCCGTAGCGATCGTTGTTAAGGTAGGTGGAATAGTTGTTGGCGCTGAGGAACAGTTTTTTGCGTTTGTTGTAGTAGGGCAACATTTCCGTTACAAAAAAGTCTGGCAGGCCGTCGTTGTTGATATCGGCCATATCGCTGCCCATTGCGGAGGCGGCAAGGTGCTTGACCACGCCGTGCAGTTCATTTTTAAAGGTGCCGTTGCGCTGGTTGAGGTAAAGCAGGTCGTTGCTCACATAGTCGTTGCAGACGTAAATATCCTGCCATCCGTCGCGGTTAAAATCAGCGATCAGCGTGGAGTGGCTGTAGCCGTCGAAGTTCAGCCCGGCTGCTTTGGAAACTTCCGTAAAACGATTGCCGTCGTTGCGGTAAAGGCGGTCGCAGTTTTGGGCTGTCCCCTCCTTGTGGATCTCAACGTAGCGATTCGGGTTTTTGGAATCCATCACATTGACGCCGATAAAGAGGTCGGGGTCGCCGTCGTTGTCGTAATCAAAAAATTGTGCGTGGCTGCTGTGGGATGTATCGGCAATACCGTATTCGGCTGCCATTTCTTTAAATTGGGGTATGCCTTCGGGGTTGTTTCCCTGATTGATAAACAACAGGTTGTGGCGTAGTTCCGGGTTTTGGACAAAAGTGTTGCACACATAAATGTCGGCGCGCCCGTCGCGGTTGATGTCTAAAATGTTAATCCCCGACGACCATTCGCCGCTGCGTTTTTGGGCGCCGCTTTTTTGGGTAATGTCTTCAAATTTTAAATCGCCGCGATTGAGGAACAAACGGTTTTCGACCTGGTTTCCGGTGAAATAGAGGTCTTGCAGGCCGTCGCCGTTAAAGTCGCCAACGCCAACGCCGCCGCCATTGTAAATAAATTCATCGTGAAAAATGTTCAGGCTGTCCGACTCGGTGATGTCGTTGCGGAAAGTCAAACCGGTTTGTGCGCTGTCGAGTAGTTCGAAGCGTTGATTTTTCGGCTTTTCACGACATGCGAAAAACGCCGGAAGCAGGAGCAAAACCGGAAAAATGCGGCTGTGTTTGAAAGGTATCATGAAAGGGTGGCGCGAGTAATTATCCCTGAGGAGAAAAGTGTTTGCAGGGCGATAAAAGTACGCGGGTTTTGTGGAATAGCCGCTAAGAAAAAAATGGACGAACAAAAGACTTTTTCAAGCCCATGTTCGTCCGGATACTCAAGTATGAAGCAAACTAAAAAAAGTCATCCCAAATTTTTCAGATGACCTTTTCAAAGGTCTTTTTAAAAAATTCGGGATGACGATTACCGGAATTAGTAGCCCGGATTTTGCTTCAGCACGCTCGGTCCTTGCAGGTCAATCTGTGCCTGCGGGATCGGATAGATTTCATCTACGCCAGCGGTGAACGTTGCGCCGCCGAGTGCGTTGGTGAGTCGGCCGCCTTCAAACTGAAGGTAGCGATTCAGCTCGGTAGCAGCGATACCCCAGCGCGTGAGGTCGAAGAAGCGGTGGCCTTCGCCGGAGAGTTCGAGTTTGCGCTCCATACGCACGGCGGCGTTGGCGGCATCTTTGCTCGTCCAGGGTGTGTTGTACAGCCCAATCACGTAGTTGGCGGCGTTGCTGCCGTCGCTGTTTTTCACCCATGAAGCCGGGTTGGCAGCGCGGGCGCGCACGGCATTTACATACTCGCGGGCTTTTTCAAGGCTGCCACCACCTTCAATTTCAGCTTCAGCTGCCATGAGGAGCAGGTCGGCATAGCGCATCAGCGGTTGGTTGATGCCGGTCCAGCCACGCGTCCAGGAAGAACCGTCGGTGTAAGTGCCGAGTGTGCCTTTGTAGAACACGAATTTTTTCGGCGAGTAAGGGCCGGCATAGGCCTGGTCGCGGATCCAGTTATCGCCCGGGTGGATGATCCAGTCGAGGTAAGGAATACCACGACGGCCAACCGAGTGGTCGAGGCGCGGGTCAACCGGGCCTGCATCCGGGGTGAACGGATCGGCGGATTTCAGACCGAAATCGCTTTTCAATTCATTGGCAGCATTGTTGTAGGAACCGTCGAGCAGCGGCAAGCCGTTGGCATCAACGCGGAAGGAGTTGGCCAGGTCGAAGCTGGGCTGGAAGAAGCCGCAGCATCCGGCAGGGCCGTCGGAGCCGGTGTTGTAAGGGAAGTTCAGCACGTGCTCGCCATTGGCGTTGGCAGTAGAGCCGGTATTTACAGCCGTTTGTACAGAGAAGACAAATTCCGAACCATTTTCAAACTCGGGTTTGAACACATCGGCATAGCTGGACAGCAAGGCGTATTTCGCACCGCCGGACGTGGTGCCGTTGGCGATCACGTCGTCGAAAGTACGTTTGGCATCGCTGTATTTTTTCTGATACAGGTATACTTTGCCAAGGAATGCTTTGGCAGCCCATTTGTTGGCGCGACCAAGTGCTGATTGCGTTGCCGGCAGGTTTTCGGAAGCGAACAGGAGGTCTGCTTCAATCTGCGGGTAGATGTCGGTGTTGTTCGGTACTTTGATGGCCTCTTCAGCGGTCATGTTGTCGTCTACATACGGTACATTGCCGAACAAGCGGCGCAGTTCGAGGTAGTAGAAACCGCGGAGGAAACGCGCTTCGGATTCGAGGCGTTTCTTGTCGTCGGCCGTAACGGTCGGGTCGGTGCTGGCGCGGGCTACACGCAGGAGGGTATTGCAACGGGCGATACCTTCGTAGCAGATAGACCATTTTTGAGCGGGCAGGCTGTTGTTGGGAAGTGTTGCATAGCGCTGCACTTCATTCACCACTGCCTGGTCACCACCGTTGGAGCCTTTATTGGCTTCACCACCAAGGATGGAGCCGTGTGCCCAGTTGCCGAAACCGGCATAGAAGAGTTGGTCGCGGCCCGTGAGCACGCTGTAGCAGCCGATGAGCAGACCATCAAGGCCTTTTTTCGTGCTGAGTACCTCCTCGGTCAGCGAAGCTGAGGGAGGCGTTTCAAAGAAGCTGTCCTTACAAGCACTCAAAACGAGGTTCATCGACAAGGCGCCGACGGCAAGAACAAGTATTTTATTCGTCAGATTTTTCATGACTGAATGTTGGTTAATTTAATTAAACGAGCTTTAATGATCAGAAAGTTACACCCACGCCGACCATTACGCTGCGCGTGATGGGGTAGTTACCTACGTCGATACCGAAGTTGGTGTCGGCAGCGCCGCCTACGCTCGGATCGAGACCCTTGTACTTAGTGATGGTAAGCAGGTTGTTGGTAGAAGCAAAGATGCGCGCGCGCGTCAGTTTGAGGCGCTTGAGCATATCTGGCGACAGGTTGTAGCCAATCGACAGGTTTTGGATACGCAGGTAAGAACCGTCTTCAACATACCAGGAGTTGGGCTGGGTGTTGGTAGAGAAGTTCGAAACGTCTTCAAAGATCGGGTTTTCCGAACCGGTGTTGCTGGTCGACCAGGATTCCGTTACGCGGGCGCCGATGGCAGCACCTTTGAAAGAGGGATAGAAGTCGGTGAACCATTTGGCTAAGTGGAAAATTTTGTTGCCAACGAATGTGTACACATACGTTTCAGCATCAAACTGACCAACGGTCACTTTGAAGTTCAAACCGCCGGTGAATTTCGGAACCGGGCTGCCAATGAACGTACGGTCGGCGGCGTCAATTTTGCCGTCGGGTACACCCGTGAGTCGGCCATTCTCGTCGTAACCGTCGAGGTCGGCATAACGGAAGCGACCTACGCCGGCGCCTTCCTGGGTCGGTGCACTGGCTACTTCAGAAGCGCTCTGGAAGATACCTGCTACCTGATATCCGAAGAAAGCGGAGATGGACTGACCTACCTGGTTGCGCACCATGGTGCCGGCCAGACGATTGCTGGCAGGGCTTACATCGAAGTAATTAATCGATTCGTCAATTTTTACGATTTCATTCTTCAGGAAAGAGCCTGTCAGGGTGAGTTCGTATCCTACATTGCTGCTGAATTTGCCTTTATTGATCAGCTGGAGGTCAATACCTTTGTTCTCCATTTCAGCAAGGTTCTTGAACGGTGCAGTAGCAAAGCTGCCTACTACGTTGGGCAGTGCCGGGTTAAAGAGCAGGTCGGAAGTTTTCTTCTGCCACAGGTCTACAATAACGTCGAGTTTGCCATTCCACAGCAGGGCTTCAAAGCCTACGTTGCTGGTGGTGGAAACTTCCCATTTGGTACCAAGGAAGCCAACCTGGCTTTGGTAGAAACCATTGGCTACACTGCTGCCGGAACCGTTGATATCGTAAGCCGAGCCGCCAAGTGTAGAAGCAAAGAGGCTGTACTGGTTACCCTGGGTTACAGGCAATTCGTTACCCATCTGACCCCAGCCACCACGGATTTTCAGGTCGTTCAACCAGCGCACATCGCTCATAAACTCTTCTCCGCTTACACGCCATGCGGCAGAAAAACCGGGGAATACGCCATAGCGGGTATCCGGGCCGAAGGAAGAAACACCGTCGCGACGTACTACTGCTGTTGCATAGTATTTGTCCATCAGGCTGTAGTGTACACGGCCGAACATAGAGAAGTAGTTCTTCAGGTTCGGATCCAGGAAGCTGCTGACGTTGCGGTTGGAAACGGTATTCAGCGTCACGTAGTTCGGATCTTCAGAGAAGGGATCCAGACCGGATGCATTGATACCACGGCCGCGGCCGTCGGTAAGAGCTTCCTGACCCAGCAGGGCTTCAATGTTGGAAGTGCCAAAACGTTTTTTGTACTGAACCGTATTGGTCCATACCCAGGAGTAGTTGTTGCCATAAAACTCGTTGTAACCAAAGCTGGCGTTGTTTTCCGAGTTTTCGTAGCTGCGACGGGTGTAACCAAAGCCGCTGTAGTTGCCGTAGTTGCCTCCAATGCTGCTGCGCAGGGTAAGGCCCTCGAGCAGGTCGTATTCAGCGTAGAGGTTACCGAAAAGACCGAGACCGGCGCCGCGGTTGTCCGCAACGCCATCGCGTTCTGCAACGGGTTACGCGGGTTGTTGAAACCTTTGGCTGCCGTGCCGGCGTAGCCGCCCAGCTCGTCGTAAACAGGGATAATCGTCGGCATACGGAAAGAACCCAGAATCGGGTTTTCGTCCTGTGCAACGTTTACGCCACCGCCGCCACCTAAGCCGCCGAGTACAGAACGGTAGGTAACCTGCATGTTTTGGCCGATGCGGAATTTTTTGAATACATCAAATTCTGTATTGGCACGCAGGGTGTAACGTTTGAAATCGTTGTGAATCAGGATACCCGATTGGTTCTGAACGCTCAGGCCGATGTAGTAGCGGGAGCTTTCAGTAGAACCGCGGAAACCGAGGTTGTGGCGGGTCATCGGCGCAGTGCGCGTGATGGCGCCATACCAGTCGGTGCCTTCTTTGTTGGCGCGAACGATCTGGTAGATCGGGCCGTTATCCGTATTAACGTTGTACTTCGCTTTCTCCTGCTCCAGATTTACCTGAGAAGCATTAAGACCGGAAAGACCACCAACATTGATGAAGTCCGGAAGGGTAGGCGATGCGCCATTGCCGTACTGCGGGTGCTCTGTGGCCAGGCCGGCGTTTCTGAGCGCTGTCCAGGTCCAGGTAGCCTGATCCTGTGGGTTGAGCACTTCAACGCCCTGACCCGGATCGGTCCAGCCTACGAGTGCATCGTAGGAAACCTGCATACGCTGGGGCTTGTTGGCGCCGCGTTTGGTAGTGATGGCAATAACGCCACCGGCAGCGCGCGCACCATAGATAGAAGCCGAAGAGGCATCTTTCATAACAGTGGTGTTGTCGATGTCGTCCGGCGCCAGAAAGTCGATGTTTTGCGTAGGCACACCATCAACAATAAATAAGGGCTGGTTGCCGAAGAAGGAACCAAAACCGCGGATACGTACCTGGCTGGTGGTGCCTGGCTGACCGTTGGAGATCACCGTCAGACCACTCACGCGGCCCTGAAGCTGTTGCTCCACATTACCAGTAGGAACTGCGGCCAGGTCGCGGGTTTTAACCGTGGCTACCGCACTCGTTGCCTGTTTGCGGGTCTCCACCGTATAACCGGATACGATTAATTCTTCAAGTGCAATGGAGGAGGATTCCAGCAAAATACTCATAGAGCTTTGTGTGCCGATGCCTACTTCTACCGTAGTGTAACCAGTGTAGGAAACGACCAATACCGGGTTTGCACCCGATACTTCAAGGGTGAACTTACCGTCGAGATCTGTGACGGCGCCAGTGGTGGTGCCTTTAAGCGCAACGGTAGCGCCGGTCAGTGGGCCGTCGGCATCTGCCACGGTGCCGCTTACCCGGCGGGATTGTGCAAGCAGGGCATTGGAGATCAGCACCAGTGCCAACATCCAGACTGCCCGGCCCGACTCAGCAGTGTTGTTAAATTTCGCCTCATAATTGAAAAGGTTTAAAATGAAAGAAACAAGTGGCTTTTGGGTGTCTGATATTTTGATTGGCTACAATTTGGCCTGGCAAAATATTTGGTCACAGATTTGGTGAAGGGCAGAATATGCTTGCAAAGGAATCTAAGCAGGTTTTTAGCAAGGGGGGACATTTGTAACCTAATGGGGGGGGTAAATATTACATGCCCTTTGTAAGTATGAATAGCCCTGTATTTTGAATGTTTTTACCCCCTTTTTGACACCGCTTGTAATCACTTTGTAAAAAAATATTTTGCCGTAAATATTTGCACGGGACTTTATACGCCCTTTTTATCCGTTAGCCAAACAATTTATGCGATGCGCAAATGCCCCTTACAGTAGCCTTGCAAGCAATACCCCACAAAAAATGCCACCCGTTCGTACAACGGGCGGCATCAGAAAAGACAGTGAAAATGTGTTCGTACTATGGTTCGTCGGACGCCTGTTCAGGACTTTCCCAACAGGTGCCTATGCTTTACAAAAGGCAATGTGATCGGTCACTGTTGCATTCGGAATGCGTCCATATCCGCTGCTCAATCGGAAGGTGGCAGAAAGCCAGACGATGTATGCGCAGGGATCCAGAGGCCGGATATCGAAAGGGTGCGCGCCTATGGATTCGCCCGGACTGAGCGGAGTAGCGCTGAAAGCCGGTGGCAAAACGCCGTTGCCCTCCATACTCAGACTAATGCGCTCCAGCATCGGATGTACGGCCGAATAAACCGCCGTAATGGTCTCGGACGTGCGGTTGCAACCAGCGCCAGAGAGGGTCGTTTCTCCGAGTTCCAGCATCACCACCGGGTACATGTTGACATCTCCGCCCGCCCAGTTCGGGTGACGGCGTTGCAGGTATTCGGTGTTGCAAATGGCGATGCGCGACAACACATTGGCATAAGCAATGCTGCTGCTGCCCACTTCCCGAACTTCACAGACGATTTCAAAGGTATGCACCGAAGCGCGTTGAGCGGCCGGGAATGGCTGCCCCGCCACATAGGTGGTTGGCGCAATAAGATTGAAAGATTCCTTCACTAATTTTTCACTGAGCAATACGCCCATTTGTTCGCCGGGAGCAAACTGACCGGTACTTCCAAAAAGCGCGTTTTCGCGCGGCACGGTGATCCAGCCGTCGGCAGCCATCACTACATTATGGGTAGCGCCGGCGTTGTTTACCCAATAGTCTTGCGAGCTGAAAACAAAACCGCTGCTGATTCGATTCAGTGTACCAATCCGGAAAGCGCCCATCAGGTTGGCATCCACAATTTGTGAAACCCCGCTGCCGAGGTTGCGCACCCGGAAGCGATACTCCAGCGCGGTGCTGGAATATGGGGCCGGGATGGCGCCTATGAGCGGAAGGTTGCCGGTAAAGGCATTGCGCTCGGCATCATTGCTGAAACCGGAGGCGTCGAAATCGGAGGCAATGCTGTACTGGCCCACTTTCTGGAAAATGGCCGGCGCGTAGCTGCTGCCCGGATTGTCCTGCGCTTTGAGGCAAAAATCTATGCAGAAACAATTGCCGGCGTTTTCGCGGTCTTTTTCGTGGCCCCGCTTGCGAGGTTCCCGAAGCAGCACCGAACCACTTGCCGTTTCGATGCTGAAATACAGATCCGGGCCGGCGGGCCATTCTATATTAAGGCTGGGGAAAATGGTTTTGCTGAAATCCGCTTTGGTGTAATAAATCCGGAAGCTGCCGTCGGCCTGGGTCGTTCCCTGTCCGAGTGCGTCATCCTGAATCAGATCGACATCAAATGCCTTGACCACTAAACCGCGCAGCGGGGTTTTGCTTTCGCAGTCGAGCACGCGGCCGCAGATGACATACAGGCCCAGGCGCTGGAGCAGGCGGCACCAGTAGTTAGCGGCGATGCTGTTTTCCCAATAAGCCGCCAGGAAGGGCGTTTGCGTTTCAAAGTTTTCTTTCCACAGCGGCTGAATGCTGCCGAGGTGGAATTGCAAGGGACGCGGCGGAACAGGCGGGCGTTTGAGTTTCAGGCGCAGGGGCACGGAGCCGCACTCAAAATCGAGTTCTATGGCGCCGCCTTTGTACTGTTTTTCAGAAAGTTCAAGGCTGAAATTGCCGTTTTCATCGGTGTCGGCTACGGCCAGCAGGCGATTTTCAAGCGCTTTTACGGTTTCGGCGCTGCGCTCGTGGAAGGTTTCTTTTTCCCGTACCGCCACAGCCGCAGTGAGGGTTTCATTCGATTCGGCAGCGTATGCTTTTACACGCACCTGATTGAGGTAATCGAAGCAGTCGCCACAGTAGAACCCGCGCAGGTTCCCTTTCAAAAGGTATTTCATCGGTCTTCAGTTTGGATTAATTTGCGCCTACTCGTTTCAGGGATTTTCGGCTTCCTCCGCTGAAAGAGATAGTCGGTGGGGGGCTTCTTTTATCAATCAGACCTGGATTTGGGGCGATTTTAGGATGGATGGATGCTTTTATCTTGATTTTTGATGGATTTTGAAGGCATAACTACTTTTACGCACTTTTTATCAATCAGACCAGGATTTGAGGTGATTTTGAAGGTGGATTATTGCTTTTATGTCGATTTTTAATGGATTTTGAAGGCATAATGGCGCATTGACACTTAAGAGGAGGAATACATTTGTCGGGAACAATTACTTTTGAGGCAAATAAAGATGAAACACATGTTGAAACGTTTTTTGCTTTTGCTTTGCCTGTTGCCGGCAATGCTTCCCCTCCGCGCACAATGGGTCAACGACGGCGGACATAGTTTTTACCGCGCCGAAAAAAGCGGCATTGTGCAGTATACCCTGCCTGAAATGAGCCGGAAAATTATCGTCGACTCTGCCGCCCTCACGCCCGCAGGGGCCAAGTCGCCATTGCCCGTCAGAAGTTTTGCCTTCAGCGACGATGGCAACAAGGTGCTGATTTACAACAATACGCGCCGCGTTTGGCGCACCGATTCCCGGGGCGATTACTGGGTGCTGGATCGCAAAAGCGGCGCCTTGCGCCAGATCGGCAAAGGCCGCCCGGAAGCCTCGCTGATGTTCGCCAAATTTTCGCCCGACGCCGCTAAAGTTGCCTATGTCAGCGAACGCAACCTGTATGTGGAAGACCTCGCCTCCGGCAAAATCACCCCGCTGACGGACGTAAAAGGCTCCAAAAAACTCATCAACGGCACGTTCGACTGGGTGTATGAAGAGGAATTCGACTGCCGCGACGGTTTCCGCTGGAGCCCCGACTCGCGCAATATCGCCTACTGGCAAATTGACGCCAACGGCATCCGCGATTTTTACATGATCAACAACACCGACTCCATTTACCCCTTCCTTGTTCCGGTGGAATACCCGAAAGTCGGCGAGCCGCTTTCTCCTTATAAAATAGGCGTGGTGAACGTAAAATCGCGTAAAACCAAATGGATGAACCTGCCCGGCGACCCTACCCAAACCTATGCCCCGCGCATGGAATGGGCGGCCAACAGCCAGGAGATTTTTGTGCAGCAACTCAACCGCCGCCAAAACGAAAGCACACTTTTTTACTGCGATATTGCCAGCGGCGCCGCACGCGCTTTTTATAAAGAAACGGAAAATGCCTGGATCGACCTGCAAGGCACACCAATGGCCAATTATGTACTCTGGCTGAATGGCGGTAAAGAATTTCTGTGGACCAGCGAACGCGACGGCTGGCGTCATGCCTACCGCGTGTCCCGCGACGGCCGCACACACCTGCTGCTCACGCAAGGCGATTACGACGTTATCAGTGTTTCTCGCGTAGACGAAGCTGGCGGATACCTGTATTTTATGGCTTCGCCGGAAAATGCCACCCAAACCTATCTTTTCCGCGTGCGCCTCGACGGCAGCAGCGAAAAACCGGAACGCCTGACGCCCGCCGATCAGCCCGGCGTGCACAGCTACGACCTCTCGCCCGATGCCAAATACGCGCGTCATACCTGGTCGAACCACTACACCCCGTATATCCGGGAGCAAATTTCCCTGCCCGAGCACAAGGCATTGGGCAAAGCCGCCAAAATCGCGCCGCGCCCGGCCGATGATCCCATCGAGTTTTTCCAGGTGACTACCGAAGACGGCGTTACCCTCGACGGCTACCTCGTGAAACCCAAAAATTTTGACCCCTCCAAAAAATATCCCATTCTGTTCGAGGTATACACCGAACCCGCATCTGCGACCGTGCGCGACCGCTTTGGCGCGGGCGATCCGGGTCTGTACAGCGGCGACCTGGCCGCCGACGGGTACATTTATGCCTCGCTCGACGGTCGCGGTACCCCGGCGCCCAAAGGCAGCGCCTGGCGCAAGGCCATTTATCGCAACATCGGCACGGTCAACATCCGCGATCAGGCGATGGGCGCCAAAGCCATGTTCCAGCGCTGGAACTGGATTGATACCAGCCGCGTGGCCATCTGGGGCTGGAGCGGCGGCGGCTCCACGACGCTGAACTGCCTGTTCCAATACCCCGACATTTACAAAACCGGTATTGCGGTGGCCGCTGTGGGCAATCAGCTGACCTACGATAACATCTACCAGGAGCGCTACATGGGCGTGCCCAGCGAAACCAAAGAAGATTTTATCAAGGGTTCGCCGATTACACATGCCAAAAACCTGCGCGGCAACCTGCTTTATATTCACGGCACCGGCGACGATAATGTGCACTACCAAAACGCTGAAATGCTTGTAAATGAACTGATTAAGCACAACAAGTACTTCCAGTTCATGCCTTACCCGAACCGCACCCACGGCATCAGCGAAGGCGAAGGCACCGGCGAGCACCTGCAAACGATGTTCACGACCTTCCTGCGCCGCCATTGCCCGGGCGGGGGAGTCAGTCGGCAGTGATCAGTTAGCAGTTAACAGTCAGCAGTTAACAGTGAGCAGTTAACAGTGAGCAGTTGGGGGGTGTTGTTTCGTACAGCAGTGTAGCAATTCTGTGTATTGCTGTGTGAAATATCCGTGTAACATCTGTGTGAAACAACACCCGCTTACTACAACTAAACTTACAATGAACAATTACCTTGCGCAAATAGCCCTTGTGGTGCGCGATTACGACGAAGCCATTGATTATTACACCCGCGTTTTGGGTTTTACCTTAATAGAGGACACCCCGCAGAGCGACACCAAGCGCTGGGTGGTGGTGGCCCCGTCGGCCGACCCGCAGGCCTGCCGATTGTTGCTGGCCAAAGGGGTAGGGGAGGAGCAGCAAAGCCGCATCGGTAACCAGACTGGCGGCCGGGTATTTCTGTTCCTGTACACCGATAATTTTGATGCGTTTTTTCAGCGCTTGCAGGAGCACGCCGTGCGTATTGTACGGCCTCCCAGCACAGAACCCTACGGGAAAGTGGCCGTTTTTGCTGATTTGTATGGAAATTTATGGGATTTGATTGAGCCGGGGGAGTGAGGTAGTGTTTTTGGGAGCGGGGGATTTTTTATTCACTGTTCGTCAAAAAAGTCCTCATCAATCTGTTTGATTTCGTAAATAGTTTTTACCTGAATTCCAACATTAAACTCATGCATTAGGGTCACAAGTTTGTGTCCGTCTATACAGATTATTTTATGATGTGCTGAACGGGCCTTTTCAAGGGCTTTGTCGTCAAATTCTGAAGTCGTGACAAACACACCCTTATTTGTGTCGCCACTCATTGCTCCAATAAAATTACGTATGTCCTTTTCCCTTACCTTGCCTTCATTGAAACGTTTTGCTTGAATGTAAATTTTATCAAGTCCAAGCCTGTCTTCATTTATAATCCCATCAATACCACCGTCATTAGATTTTGAGGTCTCAATGAATTCCCCATAACCCATTTTCTTCAATAGTCGTAAAACTACTTTTTCAAAAAAATAAGGATCAATATTCTTTAATTTTTGAAGAAGCTCAGTTTTAACTTCACTTTCAATCCTGTTGAAACCTTCGTCTATAAGATCTTGTGGAGAAGAGATTTCAGGTTGTGATTTCTTTTCAACGGTTGCTGAATTTTTCTCCTGCTTGTAAAAGTTAAACAGTGAACTTTCATTTTCTAAATCTCGAACTGTCAGAGTTGCTGAATGATTCTTTCCTTTTTCTGTAATTTGAACAAAGCCACGCTGGGGAAATGTTATATAGCCACCTTTTTTCAAATATGATTTTCCCCAAGCAATTCTGTTGTCTATGAGTAAGTCACCTGACTTTGTTTCTTCTTTTAATTGCTCCTCGGTCAGGTCGTAATAGAACTTTGTTTTTACCTCTTCGATAAGTTCTCTTGATTTTAAAATTCTACCGTCTTTAAGGATTTCAAGAATCGGATTAAATGTTTCGTCAAATTTTGGTATTTCCATTTATGTCTTGCTGTAGTTTTTAAAATGACTATGCCCCCCCGCACCTACCAACAAAGCAAAACCCGCATTGCGGCTTCCTCTTAGCCATCAGTTGCGCTTATGCCCGTTATAGGCGGCTCATTTTGCTGCCTCGCAGGTGAGCAACGTGCAAAAATACACCGATTTTTTATCTTAAAAATATTTATACCGGTCTTTTGCACGGCATAGTTAATTTTTGCGATGCCTGTTTCGGCTCCATCGAATTAGGATGCAATAAATGAGCGGCACGCGCGCAAGGAAAAATCAGGCCTGCTCAAACAAAACATCCATCTGCAATTGATTTTGTGCCACCCCGAGATAATGTTCGTTGGGTTTTACGCCAAAAGTAGTGATAAGGGTAATAAAGATCGTCTTGTTTATACCCGTCTTTTGTTGAAAAATGCTTCGCTTGGCATGTAGCAGTTGCGCATCCGCCAGCGTCATTTGCCATTCCTGGTTGTAGAATTTTATTTCACAGAGATTGATACAGCGGTCTTGCCGATCTATCAGCAGGTCAATTTGCGCGCCCGCTTCTCCCGATTTGGCCGGATTTCGCCACAGGGATTGTTCTGAATATACACCTGCAATGCCAAGACCCTTTTTAATTTGCACGATATGTTTGAGGCAAATATTTTCAAAGGCAAATCCGGTCCAGGTTTTCCACGATTGGCCAATGGCCTTAGTTTGCCAGGCTCCTGTACCCATATTTTTATTGTTTTCAATAAATTTCAGGTAGAAAAGTGAGTACTCATCCGTCAGTTTAAAGATAACATCCCTCGCGGTTTTATTAAAAGGCAGATAAACACTGATAAAACCGGATTCAGTCAGTTCATCAAGTACTTTGCTGATGGTACCGCCCGATTTAAAACCACAGGCTTCAATCAATTCATTGCGACTCATGCCGCTAAGTTTTCCGGAAAGCGCACGGATGATGGCCACATGCTTATCTGCTTTGCCAAAAAGTGCCATGTATAAATCTTTAAACTCATGGCGCAGTGGGCCGTCTTTTGTAAAACACAAACGATCAATGGTTTGGGATACGCTCTCACCGGGTTTCACATGATTCAGGTACTCTGGAATGCCGCCAATGGCCATATATAACTGTAATACATCGTAGTTACTAAGCAGCACATGGTTACTCTTCAGGTATAGCGTCGTTTCATAGAGGTTGAAGGGTTCAAGTCGAATGCGCCGGGTAATGCGATTGTGCAGGCCCCCTTTATTCCGCACGATATTCTGTATCATCCAAGACGCAGCCGAGCCACAGATGACCACCACAAGATTGTGTTGACGAGATGCCCAACTGTTCCAAAAGTGATCAAATGCTGCCAAAAAACCCGATTTTTTTTTGTCCATCCACGGAAATTCATCCAGAAACAAGACGCATTTGTTTTTCGGCGGGTTAAGCTCCATCAGGTTGATTAATAGTCGAAAGGCTTGTAACCAATTGGCCGGAACAGCCAAGGGCAGCGCCAGGTGTTGTCGGAATGCAGTCTGTACAGTCAGACTAAAGTTTTCCAATTGCTCACCCGACTCAACATTGTTCATTCCTGTAAATTCAAGCAGCATGTTTTTTTCATACACGGTACGCACTAAGTAGGTTTTCCCCACCCGTCGCCTGCCGTATACTGCTATCAATTCAGCTTTGGACGAAGCCAAAGCATCGTTTAAAATTTGAATTTCTGCTGCTCGACCAATAATTTTTTCCATGCCCAATATTTATTTTCAGCCATAACCTATGCAAAAGTACTACTTATGGCTGAAAATAAAAAATTATTTCCAGCCATAACTATCCCAAAAAAGCACTTGTGGCTGGAAATGTGAAAAGGTGATCGGCTGTTCCTCCAACCCGAGCTTATTTTACCGGGTTGTAAGCCAGTTTTTTAATCTCGCTGATTTGAACCGTGGGCAGGATATTGGTGTAGTTTTTAATGTCGCCCACAATAGCCTCCCGGTTTTGGGCAATGGCCTGATGGTAAGCGCCGAGGTCGTACACATAAAAATAGCCGACGGCTACATAAGGTGCTTTTTCTTCCGGACTTCTGCCGCTTACGCCGCGGTCAATTTCATAATATTTCAGGTTTTTGCCCAAATATGCGGCCACTAAGGGCATGTGTGTTTTTTCATAATAGGCCATATCGAAAAACTTGCCCTCGCCGCCCGGGTAGAGTATGGCCACCTTGAACAGGCCGGCTTCCTGGGTAAATGCGTTTTTCGGGGCGCTGCTTTTGCAACTGGCCAGAACAACGATGGCCAGTAGTAGCAGGATGGATTTGATGATTGTCGGCATAGACTAAAGATTTGGAGGGTTTAAGGATTTGTGTTGCGTTTGTTTTCTGATAATTGCAATGGTACGGCGTTTCAGGTGTTTTTTTGTTTTTTCAAAAAAAAATCACCTTCCCGGATCTTTTGAAACGCCTTTGGAATTATTGTACTTGTCTGAACGACATCAACCGCAGGCGGGCTTTTGTATGCTTGGGGCAGATTCCAATAGAAAAGTGCTTGGTTTACTTTATCAATTTTGCAAAGCGGTATCCAACCCCGAGTGTAACAAACAACCCTGTGCCAGTAGATTCATATTCCGCCATGGGTTGTACAGTACCTTTGTATTGATACTTGAGATACATTTTTTGATAGGGCCTGAACGCATAAACCCCATGGACGCCAAGGCCTAATTCAAGCCGTTTCCAAAAAACAAAACCCGTGCGAAAGCCTAAGGAAGGCACTATTTGGCTTGTGTTCATGGGTATGGCCTCCATGGGTTCGAGTTCGAAGTAATGAGGGCCGTTTATGGGTAAACCTGGCAACCCAAACTCCCATTCTGTTTTACGAGATACTTGAAGCCCTGCCCCCACAAATGGCTTGAAATAGAATTTTTTATTTTTCTTTGTTAGTAAATAGGAAACACCTAAATCAAATCTATGAAGTTTAACCCCCTGACAGGAACCTGTAGCTAATGCCTCTCCTCCCCCAGCTATCCATCCTCCCGGTTCAAAATATATAAATGTACAGCCATCATATTTACTGTAAGATGAAAATATTGAGTATTTACTGTTTCGGAAAAAATGCTCATAAGATAATGCAAAAGTTCGACTTGTATTTTCAAAATTATCCCCCCCATTGACAACCGGGACAACTGCGTTCGTGTGAGAATAAACTTGTACCAATGATGCCGATATTGACTGGGCCTTGCTATATGAAATTATTAGGGCAAGGGGCAGCCATACAATCAATTTTTTCATGCTGAAAGGGTGTTAATGAGCCTGACGCTAGGCTTCATGTCGGACAGTAAAAACCTACGCCAGAGAACGTTAGTAAAAGAGTTGAAAAATTAAGGCAACACAAGCCTTGGCTTACCTGCAAATCCCCATCCGCGCCAGGTTCCGTTAACCATTATCCCAAGTCCGGCGGAGAGTTGGCCGGGTTTGGAAAATACGTTTGGAACTTCCGGAATGGTATGTGAAACCGACGTGGGCCAGGTACCATTGCCCAGGCAGGTGCTACCAGCGGCCGGTACATCAATACAATTTTTATTTGGATTGAAGACCTCACGGATGTAAGTGCCGCTAATATTCGCACATGCTGCCTGATTGTTGGCAGGTTGCCAGCCTAAAAGTGCGCCACGCCATCTTAAGTATTTAACCCTGCAACCCACCTCGCCGGTTTTTACCCATATTAGGCCATCTAACTTCCAACGTTGGGTACCTTGATTAAAAACATGACTCTCGAAGTGTGTTTTTTTATCCCCACACTTCACGAAATACGGTTTGGTAAATTCACAAGCTAAGGTTCCGTTACTTTCGCGGAACAACTGACAGGTTGCGGTACCATTGGTTGTAAACGTTTTGGTAACCGGATTGCTTGTAGCAGTTGAGCCATCGCTGAACACCCATTTAATTAATGAAGGGTTGCCGGGGGTATATCCCGGAAGCTCAAAACGAATCTGATTATTGGCCAGATAAGTGATGGTGAAATTATCCGTGCTGCACGCAAGAATGCTTTCCACACCAGTATAGGTTTCCTGCTTGCCGTTGCCATTATTTATGACCAGCGTGAGGGCTTCCGTTGGCTGTATAGCTTTATCTGGGCTATTGCCGAAAGAAAACGAGTTGTCGGCATAAATCCATTTAAAAGTATTAGCTCCGTTCATCGTTTCCACTAAAGATACATTTGTGATGGTATACCTTCCATCAGCCGTCAGCGTGGCTGTGAAATGTGGCAAAAATATCATTTTATCGGCCTGAATATTGCCATCAGCGTCAATAGAAAAGTATTTTTCCCAACCTTCGCGTGCATCGCTGGTGACAATCAGGTTATATGCCGCTTGCACAGCTTCAAACGGCAGTGTTTTAACCTGTTGATACAAGGCCCAGTCGTTATTCAAAATAATAACCACACCGCCATTATCGTAGTATTTGTAGATTCGATTGCCGATATGTACTGCCTGATCTACATTAAGCGCAGTCTTCCAAAATTTCCGGTATTGGGATGTGTGCCGTTATGCAAGGCAAATCAGGCTCTGTAGAATACACGCTAAACGCTGCCAGCTTTGTTGCATGGCACAAAAATGCAGCAGCACCCGTGTGTGGTGCAAGGACAAACATGCGCTTTTGGAACAGGGTAAATTTCAACTATCAGGGATACAGGTATTCGACCTGATGCAAATACTGGAAACCGATCGCCAGGCGATGGTTTCAGCTGTTAAAAGTGTAGCATTTTAAGTAAGGATGTGATAGCCCGCTTGTGCTTTGGTACAGGCGGGCTTTTGTATGCTTGGAGCAGATTCCCTTTACAATTTTAATACCTTCTCCAGGGCAGTTCCAATTTTTTCCAAAGTGGGCGGTTCAATTACACCCAGTTTCTTCATCAGCCGTTGTGTAGATACAGATCGTACCTGAAAGCAATCTGCGGAGGAGGATTTTGACAACCCATTTCCAGAATTAGGTAAAATCTTCACCATCCAATCGGCCACTTCATAGTGATCCTTCCAGTCAGTTATTGGTATAATTACCCTGAGCGGTAATTTACCAAGCCCATCGGCACTTATTATTACTGCCGGACGCATCTTTTTTATCTCTGCCCCTACCGTTGGATCGAGATTTATAAGCCAAATTTCACCCCTGTTCATAAACGACCTCTCCGTCAAGTTGGGTGAAAATGGTTAATTCCTCGTCAGCAATATAGTCTTCATACAAAGCTTCGGCTGCAATCATGAGCTTGGCATCCTCCGTATCGGAGACGGTCTGTCCGGGTTGTTCTTTTTCCAGTATACCATGCAAAATGGCTTCCGCGACCTTGAGCTGATCCAGATACGGCAAGCCTTGCACCAAATCCAGTATTTGATTAACTCCCATTGTGAATTTTGGCCCTAAGATAGGCAATTGCACGAAATTATCAAAGTGTTTGCCTGTATTTTGGTTATATGTTCGATGCATTAACCCTCAATGCCCAAAACTCACCACCCGACTAATCTTCCAAACATCGCCCACCCGCTGCCACACGTGCACAAACTTGAAGGTGCCGCATACCATCTCGCCGTTTTCCGGATGGCAAAACGTATGCTCACCCACCTGAATGGCGCCGTAATTGGGCACCGGATATACTTCCAGGCTGCTCTCCACCAGGCTTCTCCGAATGTTTTTGCCCGACTTGAAGTTCTGCTCAAATGCTGTTTTGTTGTCGGCATAACGCGTTAAACCGCCCAGGTCATGGAAGAATTCAAGATCGGTGGAGAAAAAGCTCAGCAGTTTTTCCAGATCCTGGCTGTTGAATGCCTCGAACATGGCCTTGTCCAACTGCGCAATGGTATCGCTCAGGGTCGGGGTGTTATCTCCGATGCGCAGGGCGTGCATGGGCTGTTCGCCGGTATGCAAAATAGCTTTGCGGTAAATACCCGTTTCCATGTCCGTAAACTCCAGTTCCTGCTCCACATCATGCACAAAAAAGCGGTTCGCCGCTATCGGCGTGAGCAAATGCCGCTGCGCTTCACCTACCCGCTGGGCGTACATTTTGCCGCCGTCCTTCCGGATACTGGCCTTAAAACGGGGTGAAAACTCATAAATACCTGTACAAGCCCGCTCGGCTTCCGCAGACAAAAGTACTGCTTTGGGATCTTTCGGAACGGTGTAGGGCTTGTTATAAAGCACCGACAAAAGGCCCTCCGTAATGTCGCCGATTTTTGGCGTACCGATATTGCACAACAAAATAATACACACATCATCGGCCTCCACGCGGTATATATTACTGGTAAAACCCAGGATGCTGCCATTGTGGTAAACGCCTTTTTTGCCTGTGAAACTATCCACTACCCAGCCATAACCAAACTGATTTTTATAAGGCGTAAAAGCCTTTTCTAAGCTGCTGCGCTTCAGTAATTGGTTGCTTAGCAGTGCTTTATGCCATTTCAGCAAATCATCCGTAGTAGAAAAAATAGCGCCGGCAGCGTGGGAAACAGTGGAGTCTACCAGCAGGCCTTTTTTATTTTCCTGCACCGAAAAATACCCGGTGGCTTTGTTGGGCACGGCAAGGTGCGCATAGTCAAATCCGCTGTGCGTCATGCCTAAAGGCTTAAAAATCAGTTGCCTGACCACGGTTTCGTAGGGCTGCTGTGTCACTTTTTCTATGATATAGCCCAGCAGCAGGTAACCCGAATTGGAATAAGCCCAATCGCCGCCCGGCGAAAAATTCAGGGCTTTGTCTTTAAAAAGACCCATCATGGTTTCCCGGCTCGCCGCTTCACTTACATGGTTTTGAATAAAATCGCCATTATCCGTGTAATTATAAATACCGGAAGTGTGGGCCAGCAAATGATGAATGGTGATGCTGTCGCCCTTGGGGTAATCCGGGAAAAAGCGACTCAACGGGTCGCTGAGTTTTAATTTGCCCTGTTCGGCCAATTTCAGCACGACAGCGGCGGTAAATTGTTTGGTGACGGAACCCAACTGATAAACCGTATGGGCATTATTGTTCAGGTCTTTGTCTGCATCCCGCAGGCCATAACCCTTTTGGAGCAGTACCACGCCTTTTTCATAAACTAAAGCGGTGCCGTTGAACTGGTTTTTCCGGACGTAAGCGCTCAGCAGTTCGTCCAATTGCTCTGTTTTGGTTTGTGCAAAACTGCCCGAAGTCAGCATCAGCAACACCCATACGATTACCTGTTTTTTCATAAAATCCAATCTGATTTTGTAATGCAAAAACACTTGGATACAGGTGTGGGGAAAAAGGTTACAGGCACTTGGTTTTTGCTCGAATTCGGTTTGCTGTTTTTTACATGTTGCGTCTTTTGTCAGGTGCTTGTCGGCCTTTTTTATCTGCGACTGGCTTGTGGCAGCAATGCAGGTAAAATATAATCCGACAGCATTTTTGCGACCTGTGTGTGGGCGTATGGTTGTCCGTACGCACTTGCGGTTATGACAATGACCAAGGGTTCATCTTTAAATATCAAAATATAATTACCGCCATTGCCGGCGCAATAAAAGGCTTCGTAATCTTTATTGTTGGCTGTAAAAGTTTTATTCCAAAATAGAAAACCGTAAAATTCATTGTTTCGACCGCCTATACTTTTATGTTTGGTAAAAGTTTTTGTCACCCAATCTTCAGGTAAAATTTGTTGATTGTTCCAGTGGCCCTTGTTTTTGTAAAGCTGCCCGTATTTGGCAAAATCGAGTGCATTCATCTGAATGCCACCAGCTGTATTGGGAACGTTTTGTGGTGTAAATTGCCATTGGTAATTTCTGATACCCAATGGTTCAAAAAGTTTTTGGTCTGCATATTTTTCTAATCCATTCGGAACGGATTTGTGGAGTATATCTCCTAATAAAACCACGCCGGCAGTAAAATAATGCCAATTTTCTTTAAGTTTTTGTTGATAAGGCAGGTCCAGGGTGAATTTTATCCAATCTTGTGTGGGATACATGTTTTCCTCATTGCCAATTGAGAGGTCATCATCATCATTTCCCTCAAATCCGGAACTCATGGTCAGCAGATCTTTGATGTTTGCCTTCGCTTTAAACGGGTTGAAGTTCTGATACTGTCGCAAATTATAAAAATCGCCAATACTCTGGGTGTCACTTTTAATAAAGCCATCGCGAATGGCTATTCCCGTCAGTGTGGATGCAAATGATTTTCCTACTGACCGCGGATCGTGGAGCGAATCTCTGCCCGCGCCATTAAAGTATTCTTCTATCAGTATTTTACCTGCTTTCAGAACAATAATACTATTTATTTTTTTAAAAATACCGGCATCTATCGCGCCTTTTAGTTCCTTTATTTTTGCTTTATTAAAATCAGCATCAGAAACTGCTAATCCATTATACGGGCTGATTTGATGCAGACGGATTTTTTTGGTATTAATTTTCGGATGTCTCGCAACTTCAAGTTTCAATATGCCAGATGCAATGATCGCACTTGTTTTAATACTATCTGTTTTTACATACGCGCGAATTTCCATTTTTAATAAATGCTTGCCGTCGGTCAGGATGCTATCTCCGCCATTGCGCATAAAGCGATTCCAATAGGATTCACTCCAGGTACCTTGTCCGTTAATATTGTCTATAAACGGACGGTTGAGGTAGGTGTCGTTGTGTTGGCTTTTAGCCGGGGGAGCGCCCGGCAGTAGGTTGCTCTGATATATATGTTTATTGTCTATATACAGTGTAAATTGGTAATTACCGGTTTTAAAAAGGGAGTCGGGGGACACCTCCGGCTGTATTTGTTGTTTGTAATGACTCAGTGTGTGATCGAAATAGGCAACAAAAAAAAGATTGCTTTTATTGGTTAGTGTATAAGATTTTAGAAAGTCCTTTTCAGTAAGCGCCTCATAGGGAACACGCGTATCGGTGAAAAATATTTTACCGATATTGGCATGATGCAAGGTTGTTTTGCAGTGTGCCGGGGCTACATTTTTTTGCTCCTGAGCTGAACACAAATTGGCGAAAAGTGAAAAAGCTAAAATGACCCAAACGTATTTGTGCATGTAGAATGTTGTTTTGGGTAAAGGTAAGCGATTAAAATTACTCACAAATACACCAGGCATCCGTCAGCGCCGTCGGCTGTACCAGCACCGGCCCGGGAAGTGTACCGCCCGGCACACAAACAATAATGGCGCCTGTGTTGCCGCTAAAGGTCTCGTTGAAGGTGCCGATAACATTACCACCCGACACCAAGTTGCCCGCAAGGGTAAATGCCCCGGTGCCGCTCAATTGCAGCTCCAGCGTACGGCAGTCGCCTGCGCAGAGGTCGGGGTTAGGCGCGGCGAGTTGAATGGCGGGCAGCGGCTGCCAGATCAGTTCCAGCGCATTGGAAAAATCCAGACAAACATCATTCAAATCCACATTGCCGTTCAGACCATTACCAGCCATCGCCGCTACGTAGTAAGTAATGCCCGTTTGCAGGGGTGGCGCAAAAGTAAACTGCGGCGTGTTGGAAACCGCCACGATACTGCCCGCAGTATCGGCCGGATTGGTGAACAGGACGTATTGCAGCAGGTCGTTGGCATCCAGATCCGTCAGCTCGGCGGCAGGGAAATTAAAAGGGCTGTTCACACAGATATTGAACGGCCCGCCAGGCGCAAGTTCGCCCGCGTCTGTTGTACATACGGGTATACAGGCAAACTCGGGCAGCCCCGGCGGCAGGGTCGTCAGGCCGGTAAGCGCATATTGTGTCTCCAGCTCTAAGCAAAGGGTGGACACCGACTCATCCTGAGGGTTGTAAAAATACAGCTGCTGCGAAGCATCGGCAAAAAAGAGCCCTTCCACGCCGTTCCAGTTGCCGCCTTCGCCGTCGGTGTAACCCGCGTTCCAGGGGATGCTGGTGGACTATGCAGGGTCGCTCACACTGACCACAATCAGGATGCCGTTAAAAGCCTGATCTACGGCATTGACGTATAAAACGCCATCTATATAAAAATATCACCCACGCCGCCCACGCTTGCAGGCCAGGGACCGATAAAGGTAATGCTGTTGTTGGCGGGGTTGTAGGCTGCCAGTCCGGCCGGACTGACGAGGTACACAAGCCCATTGGGCGCCAACTGCCCTGATAAATAACGCTGTGGGTTGCCGGTTTGCCAGATAATATCCACAGAAGGGGGCGCTTCCAACCTTCGGATACCGCCCGCATCTATGTTCAGGGTAGTGCCGTCGGGCAACAAAACCAGGTCGTCGGTGCCGACGTTGGGAGAGACCGGGCCGACTTCACAAACTTCACAGGTAGCGACATTGACCCGTAAAATTATTGCCACACCGCCGCTGTTTACGGCAGTAGCGTACAAAATTTGCGCCCCGACCTCGCTGCTTACCCCGCCGAGTAGGCAGAGCAGCAGCAGCCGGATGAACTGGTGTTTCATTGTGTTTTGTTTGAATAGAGAACAGCGGGATTGGGGCTAAGGTTGTGGCGGCTGCAATTCTGTCTGGCTTGTTTTTGTTTAAAATTTAAACTCCCAGCCCAAATGGGCGGTCACTACAGGCATCATTTTTCGGGTAGCCCTTGCCTGGCCTTCAACATTTATTTTGTCGGTTCCTGCTACCGGAATTTGGGCGCCGGCCCAGGGTAAAATATATAAACCCGATTGCTTAAACGGAAACCATTGAAATCCGACTTGCGGTGTGATAACAAAGTGATTGGCTTTGCCTTTTTGCACCTTGTTTTGGGTGTACGTAAACAGGTTCCACTGTGCTCTGAGTCCGGGTTGAAGCCCACCCCTTTTTAATCCGAACCTGAACTGATACTGCGCTTCCAATCCGATGCCATTCCATTGCGTCACCCAATTGTTTTCCGTGAAGTCCTTGCTCAGTAGCAGGGATTGACCAAAACGGCCACTCCATTTTCCGGCATAACCTAAAATTCCAAACCGGAAGCGCGGATGTTTGGCTAATCGGAAATCAATGTTGGCGTCAAAGCCTGCACCATTGGGTAAAGTTCCTATCCAAAAGGCCGGGTCTGTTTCGATGGAGGCATAAATTTTGCCTGTTTCGGGCTGGTGTTGCAGGTTTTGCCCCAATAAACTTGAAGCAACAAGCGCTGCGAAAAAGAGCACGGTAGCGAAGCGGCGGGCTTGCCGGGTGCTTTGTACCATCAGCGGGTTTGCACCAGTGGCCGGTGCGAGATTTTTTTGTGTCATATTTTATTGATTTAAAATGATGGCACAAAGTTCTATGGTGCTTTCTCGCGGGCACTTCGCAAATGTTACTTAATCATTTGTCTTCGGATTCTGCTCAAACTTTTGGGATTCATTCCTAAAAAGGAAGCGATGTATTGCAAGGGGACATTATGGATAATTTCCGGGTAATTGTCCACCAATCTTTGATAGCGCTGTTCTGCGGTAAGTGTTGCCAACTCTTTTGCCCGATTTTCATTGTAGGTTATTGACTGTTGGTACACCTGAATACTGAAATTCTTGATGGCATCACTTTCCGCTGTAAGAAGGTCTAAATTTTTTTTGCTGATGCGCAGCAGTTCACATGCTGAAATGCATTCTAAATTATCGCTAGCCTTTGTTTGCTGTATAAAACTGAAATAAGACGTGATAAAGCCGGGTGGGCAATTGATATGCGTGGTTACTTCGTCCCCATTGTCATCGTAATAAAACAGGCGCAAGTAACCCGAAACGACGAAGTACAGGTGTTGGGGAACTTTGTTTTCATGTTCAATTATGTGGTGTTTGGGAAAAACAACAGGCTCAAAGTACCGGATACAGCGTTCCGCGTCTTCATCAGAAAGATCTATTTGCGCTCGTATGCTTTTTAACAAATATTCGTGCATTTTTTCTTTTATTGATTGCAGTGAATTGTTTTCAGCGTATTAAAACAAACAAGCACCGCAAGTTACTTCAAACGGATCATATCCTCCATCAATTGATCAATATTTTCCGAAATGTCTTTTTCGATGACAGAATGGTCTTTGAGCTGCGTTTTTCCAATGGAATTCCGCTGACGCATGGTTGTGGTTTCCAGAATTTTGATTTCATAACCCCATTGATTCGAATAGGCATTACCATCCGGTGAACTGGGAAGGATGTATCTCGACATCACGATGAAGTCTGTTTCCACCTTTTCCAGGATGGCCGCGCAGTATTTTTTATCATAAACCCCTTGATATGCTGTGCCCATCAGTCGTTTGTATGGAAACGGCAGCACCGAAATGCCTTTTTGTTTTGTAAGTGCATGGGAGAGCGCCGGAACGAAATCATAGCCCACGGTGGCAAAGTCGTACCCATTGCTTATGGGCAGGATAAGCACGCGGTATGGAACGGAATCCGGAACCGGTAAATCCGTGACGGTATTTTCCTGCGCCACAGCCCTTTCCGCCGGAGGTTTAAACGGTGCCGGGGCATTGCGCTTGTCATTGCCGCAGCCAAGCGCAAACAAGCCTATGATTAGGAATAAATATCGCATTTTTCAGGAAATGTGTTACAGTATTGGAATTCGCAAGATCATGAATTCCCGAACAAGCTCTTAAAGGGCCTTCCTTATTATATATTTTCGATTTCTCGAGCCGATAAACCGGTATAACGCATGATTTTTTCTAACGATTCTCCATCAGATTTCATTTGACGGGCGATCTCAATATTCCGCTCTTCTTTGCCTTCTGCTTTACCTTCTGCTTTACCCTCTTCATAAGAGGTATCCACCACGTTTTTCAGATCGCGGTAATATTTTAAACTCTCTTCGTATTTCGCCTTGTCATCCGGTGAAAATTTTGCGATTTCGGCGGTTTCAAATACTTTTTGAAATACCCGGTCTTTTAATGCCGCAGGACGATTTTCTAAACTGGGTAGATGTTGTAGCACATACATCCAACGGTCAAAGTTGGTTTCTAACTCAGCTTCGCTTTTATTAAAATTCGGCATTTCTAATACGGCTTTTCTATCGGCTTCGCTGTTGCCCAAATGTTCCGTCCGTGCGTAAGTCAAATCATGAATTTGATGTTTTTCCGGTAGTACCTGATTGAGAAAGTCAATCAATAAGTCCTTGTTCGGCTCTGTGCCGAACAGCTTCTTAAAGCCAAAGTCAGTGAATGGATTAATATATTTCTCCGCAATACTCATAAAATGACTATTTTAAGGCAAAAATACGATTTTTTGTGCTTTGGGGATTACTCTTTGAGGTTTAATGTTTTTTGTTCGCTGCCATTGCTTGTATTGACTTGAAATGACAGGTATTTGGTTTGCGGGCAGCATGTTAACGATATCCTTCTCGTTTAACACTACCCCCCCACCAAAAAAGGCGGCCACCCCAAACCGGGCGACCGCCAAACAGATTACCCCCCTCTGTGCGCCGTCTCAACAACTGAAACGACGTTTTTTTAATCAGATATTTTGAAAGGAAGGGTAGGGTAGCGCTTGCTGCTCTCAAACGCTACCATGAAATCACTACCTGTTTATTCTGTGCTGAAATGGCCTTAAGGTTGGTGTATAAAGGATTCGCTAACAACAGGTTGATTGTTTTCATCGGTCAGTTGTAAAAAGTATCGGCCAGCCGGCGCCTGTTGTTCAAGCTGAACCTGAAAGAATCCCTGACTGATGTCGGCCCGGCCATTTTGCAGGATGCGCCCCTGCAAGTCAATGACCTGGTACTGCGTTACGGCGGGCAAATTGCCGCTGAACTGTACATTGATCTGCCCCGAACGGCTCGGGTTGGGGAATAAAAGGGTCGCGTATTGCAATTCGTTCAGGTCGCCCACACTGGTAGTAGGCGTCAGGTTATCGGCATCAAAATAGATAGCCGTAGGCGTTGTATAATTGTTGCTGCCGTATATGAAAACTGCCAATGGGGTAGAATAACCTTCCCGGAACACCGCATAGCGCTTGTTGATACCGGTTTGCTGTCCCTGGGTCATCCCGAAAGCAGTCAGCAGGGCAGTCGGCGCTGGCGCGCCCGCTAAGTAAAAACTGTCAACGGCATATTGATTGATTTTATCAATCAGCACCCCATACGCAATGCTCGGGCCGGCAGCGGTATACACCCGCATGGTGCCCCAGCCAATAATGCTGTCGGTGCGAAAGGTGGTAAATACATGCTGACCCGGTACTTTGTTCAGGCCCAAGGCCGTAACCGTAAGGTCAAAATTGACCCAGCGGCGGTTCTGCGACGACCAGTTTGAGCCAAAAGTAGCCGGAAATTCCATGATTTTTCTGGAAGTCGGGTAAATATACCCCTGAAACGGGAAGCGGATGCTGTCGAGGTTGTTGCCGGAAAACGCCCCCAGGCCATACGCCTGCGGATCGATATAAATGCCTTTGTCGAATACGCCGGCGCTGTTAAAATCAAATTCGTTGTAAACAATGTAGCCCAGCTGCGGCGTCAGGTTTTTAAAATCATCAATGTAAACATCCACACCTGCCTGGGTGTAAAACGGATCGGTTTCCACAATGTAAGGACTTTGGACGGTACCGGAAGCAGACAAGGCACTGTAATCCCAGTTGCCGTTTGCAGCGGGCGTCAGGTTGGGGCCGGTGTTGGGGCCCCGGTAGGTCTGGATGCCGTAAATAGGGAAATTATTGGCGGTAATGGTAAACGGGGTTTGGCCGGAAGCGGCCGCTGCGAGGCAGCAAAGCAAAAGAAGTGTGCAAACGTTTTTCATCAGCGGAAGTAAAATGTGTTGGTGTAAAATGATGCTGCAAAAGTCGGCACAGGCGCTACTGCCCACAATAGTGGTTAACCATCATTCGCTACCACTGCCCCTTGTATTGCATGGCAAACTTGAGGAGCGAGTTCTTTCCTTCCAGGTTTAATTTTCGGGTAATATTGGCCCGGTGATTTTCTACTGTATGTACGCTGATGAACAGCAGTGCGGCAATTTCTGCCGAGCTTTTTCCTTCGGATATGATTTTAAGGATGATTTTTTCTGTAGGACTCAACACGGCCATAGCCTCCTGCACCGCCTGGTGCTGATGCTGTTCGGTATGGGCCGTCAGGAGATGTTCTATTTCCGGACTCACATAAATCCCTCCGGCGCCAACCACCTCCACGCAGCGAATCAAATCCTGAATGGCATTGTCTTTTAATAAATATCCGTGCACGCCGGCCTCCATCGCCGCCTGGAAATAGTGTTTTTCCTTGTGCATCGTCAGGATGATGCAGCGCGTCCGGGCTTTTTCGCTCAGTACTTTCCGGCAGACATCAAGGCCGCTCAGCAAGGGCATTTCCAGATCCAGAATAGCGAGCGCGGGCCGGTGGGCCAGGATGAGCTGGTAGGCTTCGGCGCCATCCCTGGCTTCGCCCAGCAGCTCGAGGTTTCTGATCTCGCTGAGCACCTCCCGGATACCGCTTCGGAAAATGGGATGGTCGTCGGCAACAATTACGCTGTGCTTGCTCATGGATTATACCGGGATGGAAAAAGTGAGTTTTACACCTTTGTCGGCAGCGGTTTCCAGGTCAAATTTGCCGCGCAGCATTTTTATCCGCTCTTCAATATTAATCATGCCGAAGGAGCGCTGCGCCTTGCGCTCCAGCATACCCTTGTCGAAGCCCTTGCCGTTGTCCTGCACCATCAACTCCACTTTGCCGGGCATTTGCCGCGAAGTGATGCGAATGGACGTGGCGCCCGCGTGTTTCATCGAATTGTTGATACATTCCTGAATGATCCGGTAAAAATTTATTTTGGCTTCGCGATCCAGTTTTTCATCAATGCCCTGCAAATCGCTGCTGACAAATATGCCGCTGCTTTCGCGGGCATTTTCGCAGAGGGTATCCACCGCCGATTCTAATCCGTATTGTTCCAACTGATTGGGATAGAGGTCTTTAGCGATATTGCGCACATCCTCCAACGTTGTTTCAAGGCTTTCCACCAAGCGTTCATCAGGAGAGGGAAGCAGGCGGTACAAATGGTTTTTGATGAAGAGGATATTTTGCCCCACGCTGTCGTGCAGGTCTTTTGAAATGCGTTGTCGCTCCGATTCCTGCATTTTCAGCAAATCCTGTGCAAACGCCGTTTTCAATTGCTGCGTTTTGCGCTGATTATTCAGGCGAATACCCAGAAACACTAATCCGGCCAGCAGCAGGCCAAGCAACATCAGGGTTTGTTGCTGTCGGATTTGTCCTTTCCGGATTTGCTGGTCTTTTTCGAGCAGCGCAATTGTTTTTTCCTTGCGTTCCAGGTCGTATTTGGCTGTCAGCGCCGCCATACTTTCATCGTATTCCGACTGGTACACCGAATCTTTGAGGGCGGCGTACTGTTGGAAATTTTGCAGGGCGCTTTTGTAATTGCCCCGGGCCTCGTCAATAGCCGATTGCAGGCGATAACATTCAAAAATGTAGTCGTTCAGTTGAATGATTTCCGAATATTTAAAAGCCTCGTTGAGGTATTGTTGGGCATTGTCCCAGTCTTTCAGTTGCACCGCCAGTTGAGTCAGTCGGTCGTATATTTGGGCTTTGCTCAGGTTGCTCAGCACGGAGTCGGGCATACGCAGCGCCTCCAGTTCAATATCCAGGGCTTTTTTAAAATCGCCCGATTCAGCGTACAGGTTCGACAATTCCTGAATGCCCATCAGGGTCGCCATGGAAAAGCCTGCCTTGCGGGCGGCCTCAAGGTTCTGCGCAGTGATCTGAATGGCGGCTTGCGTCTGGCCCAATTTGAACAGGTTCAGGCCGATGCCGTAATTGATCTGAATGGTATCGTCATGCATGCCGCAGGCGAGGGCATCCGCTTTGGCGCGTCGGGAAAATTCCAGCCCTTTTTCCCAATTCAGCATCGTTTGCTGGATTTTGCTGATCTGGTTGGCTAAGTGTACCTTAAAGTAGCAGTTGTTGAGCACATCGGCGCGTTTCAGCGTTTCGTAATAAATGCCCAGCGCCTGGTCGAATTCCCCGAGGAAATCGTAGGCTTGTCCTTGCAGCAGGTTGGCATTCATCACAGCCGTATCCGAAGGGATTTGTCGCCCGATTTCAGCCATTTGTTTGCCGATTTCCACAACGGCCTGAAGGCTGGAGTCTTTGGCGCGCTCTGCACGGGCTTCGAGCAGGGCGTATTGGTGCCGGAGCGCTGCTTTGTCACTTTGCGCCCGGGCTATAACAGGCAAGCATATCACAAACAGGAGGCAGTAAAACGAATTGGGCATAACGCTGTACTTGGGTGAAAGACTGTTTCGGAAGACAAAGAAAGGAAATGTTTAGGGGAAAATCTGCTTATAACCCGTAGCCGCTGGCGCGAAGGTCCACTTCTTGTCTGCCATCCACCCGCTGGCGCGAAGTTCCACTTCGTGTCTTTCATCCGTTGGGTTCTACCCACGGATGGGATCTGCATATTATTATTCCGGTCATTGGCCTGTTGCGAGCTTGTCGGGTGGAACCCGACAGATCGGAGACACGAAGTGGAACTTCGCGCCAGCGGGAACTTCGCGCCAGCGGAGAGATTTTGTACAGCGAATCCTAAAAGTCGTAAACAGTTACCTGGATGTCTTTTGAAGTTAATGCTGCGATTATTAGTGGTTCGATTTTGTCCCAGGTACCGCCTGCAAGCCCGCAGCCAATTCTGGGCATGTGCACGGTTGCATTATTGTCAATCGCAAATTGGCCTACCTTTTCCAAACCGGATAGTATCGCTTCATAGCGAATTGGTGGATTGCCCGCTTCGTCTCTGTTGATCTTATGTTGTCCTATTAAGTTTGCAATCCAAAGATCTTCTTCTACCTGTACGAATTGAACTTGTCCAAGACTGAAATTGTCCTTGGTTTGAAACCATGTTCTGTATTGTTGTTCAGGAGTTTTCCATCGTTTGGAAATGGCCATAACAAAGCCTTTCCCCCAGCCGCCAATGTCATTACAAACGTGCACAATAACTTTGTTGCTTTCGCTGCTAGGGTTGGTCGCGTCTCCTTTAATGTAATTGATCGCCATGTTTGTCGGGTGGTGGTTTGTAGTGGTTGTATCTGATATTGGCTGCTACGCAGGTAAGTGTACGCGCAAATTTACACTATTTTACGGGATGGTATCTTCGGCGTTAGCAGAAAAACTCTCCGCTGGCGCGAAGTTCCACTTCGTGTCTTTCATCCGTTGGGTTCTACCCGTGGATGGGATATGCATATTATTATTCCGGTCATTGGCCTGTTGCGAGCTTGTCGGGTGGAACCCGACAGATCGGAGACACGAAGTGGAACTTCGCGCTGGCGGTAAAAACATTTATATTTGAATCAACAATCTACTGCTTGTTTATCGCGCACGGGGGCATGTTTGTTACTTCAGCTTGCGTTCTTTCAACACCGCCTCCAAAGCCTCGTTTTTAGCCGAATTTTTAACCATTCTATAAATAAAAATAACGGGAAATGCCATGGGAATAAGAAAACCCACCTGTTTTTTGGGCGATAAAATCCAAGCGCCAAAGCCTACTACAAGCACGCCTGCCAGAAAACCGATGAGTCCGGCATGCAGCATTTTAGCGCTTTTCAGTTTCTTTTTTTCGGCTAAAAGCGCTTCGTCTGTCAGGGCGTTCCAGTCTTGTTGCTCCATGATGTGTTGCGTTTGGATGTTTGTATTGGCAAATTATTATTACTTGACCATTCATTATACTTTGCTGAAATGATGCAAATATAGGCCATTTCAGCAAAGTATAGTATTATATTTTGCTGGAAATGGTTTACGGTTCATTCCGAGGAGACTGTTCAAATTTCTGTATCTTTAGGGTGAGCCTGGCCACGTAAGGTTTCTCACAGATGTTACACAGATTTCCACACGGATGTTACAGTTATTTGATAATCAATATTCTGTGTAATATCTGTGTCGGTAATCTGTGTAACATCTGTGTGAAACCTACGTGGCCGGGTCACCTTCAAAGACGCAGAAATCTGAACAGTCTATATCAGAAAAACATCAACAAAACGCCATAATCCCCAACCCAAGCAGTACCATCCCTAAAATACTCAATAAATTTACCCAGTCATTAGTACACCAGTGCAAGCCCCTGACCAATTGAGCTTTGGCGCCGCGCTCCTCAATTTGTCCCGCTACCCGGTATTTGGCCTGCAACACACTGCCGAGTATACTATCCAGCAACATGCCCCCGAAACCGCCGAGCACCAGCATACTTTGCTCAAACCACGAAAAAGGAAAAACAAAACCAGCCAACAACACCATGATGGCACTTCCAAACAATCCCGCCAGCGTACCCACCACGCTCACGCCACCCGAAAGCCCCGGCGTGATTTTTTGCCAGCGCAGTATATCGTAGGTCTGCCCCCGATAGTATTTCCCGATTTCGCTGCTCATGGTATCGGCATTGGCTACGGCAAAAATCAGCGTAAAAGAAACATCCACCCACGCCGCAGGCAACACCGGACTTAACAAAGCCAGCAACATCGCCAAACCACCGTTGGCAAACACCTGCAAGGCACTACGCCCCTGTTTTTCCTTTTCCTCGGGGTTGAGTTTGCTGCATAAACTGCCGGCGACTAAAAACACCAGGGGCAGTAACAAGGGCTTTAACCCCAGCTGCGTAGTCAGTAACAAGCCCATCCAGACGGCCGCATTGCTGCCGCCCGCGCTCAGCCAGCGGCGCCAATAGAATACAGGCCCCAGCAAGAGGCCGCCCGTTAAAAAATAAGCGGTATCCACCTCCGGTAAAGCCCCGTTTTGCCACTGTTGCAGCACTAAAGCCACCACAAAGGGGATTGTCAGGTTGTCGCTGCCGCGCCACGAAAACATTTCAGCGCCGGTAGCCAGCAAGGCCAGCAAAGCCAAAGGCCAGCAGTGCCCGGTTGACCATCCATAACGCCACAGCAGGATGCTTAAAGCCGTCGCGAAAAACACCGCAGAACCCAACACGGATTTTCGCTCCAGCAAAGGCGTCCAGTAGCGCCGGGCCAGGGTACTGCCCGCCCATCCTGCCAAAGGATCAGCCAGCGCCAGCACCATAGCTGCGTTCACCACATGTGCTTTGTCTAAGCCGGGAAGCAGCAACAACACGCCAAATGCCAAAGGGAAAAGTGCAATGCCCCAACTCTCGCCCCGACTGACCAGCAGCCAGCGGTAACGCACCACGCCAAACAACAAAACGCTGAATAAGAGGAATAAAAAAGCCAACACGCGCGTGTTGTCGTATTCGGAAATGGCGAAGGCACAGCCCAATACCGCCAATACGTGCAAAAGCTTTCGGAACACCAGCACCTGAGCCGGAAAACGAACAGATAAAACCTGCGTCGCAGCTGTTGCTACACCAATACACAGGAAAATTGAAAAAAGCAACAGCATAAAATGGTTGGTGTATTTATAAAGGGCTGCTTTGATCGCTACGAGCTAACAGGGCCTGTTCGAGAACAATCAACCCCACATTGTGTTCAATGCATTCCGGCACTTTGCTACCAAAGTCCCGATCTAAGGACCCATTTCCGATGTTAAAAAAATTAAAACTACTCTGGGACTTCACCCGTCCGCACACCATAATCGGTTCTTTTTTAAGCATTACCACGCTTTTTTTACTGGCTTGCAAAGGCGAAAATGCGCTTTTGTATTGGCCCGTTTATGCCTGGACGCTGCTCGCTGCACTCGGCTGCAATGTGTTCATCACCGGCCTCAACCAGATCACCGATTGGGAAATGGACAAAATTAACAAGCCCTTTTTGCCCATTCCGGCAGGACGCCTGAGCCTGCGCGGGGCCTGGCAAATCATTGTCGTCGGTATTGTCGTTTGCCTCCTGTCCGCCTGGCAGGTTTCGGCCAACATGAGCCTCATCATGGCGCTGATTTTAGGACTCGGAACCGCCTATTCCCTGCCGCCCCTTCGCTTGAAGCGACACCATATCAGCGCCGCCTTTTGTATTGTGGCCGTGCGGGGCGTGCTGGTCAACTTAGCCATCGGCGCGGAATTGGATCGCCTGATCGTACCCGGCATACAGCACTGGCCGGAATTCATCCTGCTGAGCGTTTTTGTGTCGGTATTCAGCCTCGCCATCGCCTGGTTCAAAGACCTCTACGACACCAAAGGCGACGCGCAATATCAAATCCGAACCTTTCCGCTTTTGTATTCCGCCCGCTATGCCTTCATCATGGGCAATCTGTTGGTGATGGGCGCCTATTTGCTGGCCATCGGGTATGGCTACCGGGCCATTCAGCCGCACAGCTGGCTGCTGAGCATCGGCCACGGTGCCCTGCTGGCCGCCTTTATCGGACACGTGCTGACCTCCTCCATTGCAACCCCCGAAGGCACCTATCGCTTTTACATGCGTTTTTGGGTGTTCTTTTTTGCGGAGTATTTGTTGATGTTGGGGTATGCGGTGGGGTAGTTTAGCGCAGAATATACTGTCTGTCAGCATGACAGATGGAATGAACATGCTCAAACCAACGTATACCAGGTGCCTTTGCCAACTCCGTTTTGCCGGATCTGTCCTGTTCGGACTAATTTTTCGAGACGCTTTTTCAAATTGTGGCGCGTGTAGGTCGTTAAGCGCTCCAACTCGCCCACTGTGATGCGCCCCCTTGACCGCAGCAGCTCAAGAATAACATGGGCGTGTTCCGGTTGTTGGTTCAATAAAATGTGCTCGCGGTTAACTTTAATTTCCAGATTGTCTTTCTGTCTTTTTAACGAACGGAGGAAGAAAATAATCCAGGGTTCCCAGTTGATTTTTGCCAGGCGCAGGGTGGTTTGCGTTTGTCGCAAGGCTAAATAGTAGGCGCTTTTCTCCTGTTCAATGACCGCTTCCATGGAACTATACGGGACGTAGCGATAACCGGTTTTTAGCAACAGAAAAGTTGTTAATGCCCGCGACATCCGCCCATTGCCATCCTGAAAGGGATGAATGGCCAAAAAACGAACTACAAAAACGGCAATAATCAGCAAAGGGTGCAGGCGACCGTCGGCAAAAGCAGCCTGTGCCCAGGTTACCAACTGCTCCATTTCCAAAGATGTATCGAAAGGGCTGGTGGTCTCAAAAATGACACCCAACTCCTGCCCGTTTGCGTCGCTTGCTACCACATGATTAGGCAGTTGTTTGTAGCGCCCTTTATGCCAATGATCTTTATCACTGTATTGCATCAGCGTTTGGTGCAACTGCTGGATAAAGCTTTCCGACAGCGGGATGTCATTAAAATGAGTGAAGATGGTGTTCATTAATTCGGCGTAGCCCGCTACTTCCTGTTCGTCTCGGGTCTCGAATTTTTGCACTTGCAGCCCCGACAACAGCAGCTCTACCTGCCTGTCGGTCAGTCGGCTGCCTTCAATTCGGGTACTGGAGCCGATACTTTCTATCGTTGCTACTTTTTGAAGTTGCAGCAATTTATCGGGCGCCAGGTTACCTAAGGCGCGCCATGCGCCTTTAAACTCGTCAATTTCAGCGATGAGTAACAGTATCTCCGGTGTGATTTCAAGATTTTGTGCCAGCATAACACGCCATATTTTTATCCATATTTGTCCACAAAGTTAGTTGTTTTTATAAATTTATCCATATTTATCCATAAAAATGAATGCTGTTGCTGAAAGTGTGTCTACTTCATTCATTCGTTTATGCTTGTTTGAGTGCATCAGGCAGCATTAAGAGAAAGGGAATTGATTGCTCGTAAGTCAGCGCATCATAGAATAAACCAACCCTTGCTAAATTGTGGTAATAGCTTTGCAGGTTTTTATAGTAATAATGCTCACTGCCAACATACCAGGCCTGCTCGCCAAGTTTAGCGTTTAAGAACCACTTTTCAAGCAAACGTGCAGTGCGTCCGTTACCATCATTAAACGGATGAATTTTTACAAAAACTAAATGAATTAGCGACGCGTAATAAAACACTTCTGCTGTGCTGAGTTCCTTTTGTAACAACTCACGCAACTCCACCCAAAAATCGTCGAATTCTTTTGCGACTACCGAAGCCGGGGCTGCTTCATACTGTACCCGTTGTGTTTGTTGTTCCATAATCAGCATGTTGCCGGTTCTTACAACGCCTCGCTGGCTTTCGGGTAATAAATGCCGGGTGGCAATACTATAGCTAGTAAAGAAATTTTCCGACGTTAATGCGTTATCCCTCGCAAATTCATACGCTTCAAATAAGTCGTTGGGCTTTTCGGTAAGGTTGGGCAGGTATTCTATGTTTTGCAACTTGTGTTTCAGGTAGCTGTCTATTTCCATTGACTCTCCTTCGATTCTTGAAGAGGACATCACAGAAACAGCCGTAAAAAACCTGAAACTTTCGGCCGTCCATTCCCGCTTTTTTATTTGTGCAAATGCTGCTTCTATGTCTATATCAAGCATAGAAAGGTAGGTGGAAAAATATTGATCGCTTAGTTTTTTCATTGTTGTCCGGATTAAGATTTTTAGGATTTGATCATTTGATACAGTCTCAAAAAGTGTGTCTGCTCCGGGGCGTCCAATTCGCTGCCGCAACCGGCATCTTTAGTGCAGTTTATGGTCAATATTTTTAAAAGTCTGCTCGAACATTAGGGGTTTTTGTTTTTTTCGATTGGCAAAGTTATCATACTTTTTGGGACAGTATCCACCTATCGCTTCTACCTACGCTTTTGGGTGTTCTTTTTCGCGGAGTATTTGATGGTGTTGGGGTGGGGTAGGACGCTTACCTTGCAGTTTTGATCATTCTAGGCGGGGGCTACGCTACCTTCTGCTTGTAAAGATGTGCCTGAAATTCTATGAACAGTCGGCTTATGTTTGCAACATCTCCCAAAATTTCTTTTGCGTCTTCCAATGATTGATACTTGATTGTCAGCAAGATTGGAAGTTTCTCTTGGTCGAGTTCGTCCACTCCTGTTTCAATATATTTACTCAAGACGAAAGTGATAAACTCTTTTTGTTTGTCGTTGAGTAAAGCAAAAATGGTCGCTTCTGCTGCTTTGGCCCTGGCTTCTCTTGTCATTGCAATATAGTCGCCATTGAATACGTATTCCAGTACATCATACAAGTCACTTTTTTCCATATCTACCAACTTTTGCAAAGTCAGCAAATCGTCTTTCGGGAAACCTGCCGATTCCAAATTTTCTAACAAGGCTTTTCGGGTAATTGGATTGCTCCAAAGTTTCCGCAATTCTTCTTCGTCTTTGAAAAGCTTGGGCAACTCGCCAAACAGATTATTTAAAAAATCTTCTGCTGAAATGGGTTTGCCGTCTGCACTCCAGAACGAAGTGGAAATCATTGATTGAATTTCTCTTTCTTTTCCGTTTCGCAATTTGATTTTGATTTTCTGTTTTCGTTCTGTTTCTGTTGTCTCTTTTGCTTCTCTTGGTTTGTATTCGCCTCTTGGTTCTTCACCCAAAGGTTCTCCATCCCATTCAGGGTCTGAAAAGTGGTAATGTTTCAAAAAGTGTGTCTGTAAAATAAAAAAGGTCTTCATCTTAGTGGTCGCAAAACCATCACTAAAAACGAAGACCCGATGCAATTAAGCAAGGCACAAATTTCGGACATCTTAACCGA